>JANYCU010000058.1 GCA_025360125.1 Armatimonadota bacterium
CCTCGCTGTTACAAACTATATCGAGGAATACAACAGTTCAAGAGACCACTCGTCACTCGGGAACACTTCCCCAAGACAATTTGAAGGGCTAATCGCCGAACACCTTCAAAAGAGAGTGTCTTAATATGAGGGCTCATCTCACTTCGTTCCTCCGCCCTATATCCTATTTGCTCGACTTGCCAGTGTCGAGGTTGACGAAGGTGCCCATGAGCGTCTTTTCAGCGGAGCTATTGTCGCCGCTTTGCAGCGCTCGCAGAGCCATTGTGACTTCTTGAGCCTCGACAATTTTTCCGTCGCTGAGCAACAGGGCTTGAGTTTTTTGAAGCTCTTGGATAGCACCCATTTGGGTGATTGCTCCCGTCTTGAGGCCCATAACCGTCTTCTCGATTGCTTTACTTGACGCAATAATTTGTGACGCCTGGGCGACTCTCGGATTGACTGGCACCGAATATCGAGCCGAGTCGGATGTGAACTCCATTTCAAAATCAAGGTCCAGCGTCGTGGTCTGTCCCGACATCAAATCCTCATAGGTGAGCTTGCCGCCAAGCACGCGGTAATGACCGAGCGGATGGTTTGAGAACTCCAGGTCGATGACCTGTTGGATGACGCTACCGCGCTCCATGTCAGCCAGCGAAATCTTGACCGTTCCTTCGGTTTGCATTTGCGGAGCTCGCATCTGAACCCATCGCGCCAATTTCAGTTCCAGCGACATGTTCCGAGTGACAGTCGTCATCAGCTTTTCAAGCTCGCTACGGAAAATCTCCGGAATCATTTGCGGTTGCGGGATGAAGTAATAATTACCACCTGCTCGCTTGGCCATTCCCGCCAAAAGCTCTTCGTTATAATCTGGGCCAAAACCGAGGAAGGTAACCGAAACGCCGCGAGCCTTAAGCTCACCCGCATGGTTGACAAGGGCAGTGTAGTCCTTGATTCCGGCGGTTGGGTCACCGTCGGTGAGAACGATCATTCGCGTGGCCCGGTTGGTTTCGATGAACTGCACCACTTGCTGCATTGCCAGGGAAATACCGTCGTAAAGATTCGTCGTATTTCCAGCCTGAAGTCGAGCAATTCCCGCTTTGACCATGTCTTTGTTGGTCACTTGCTGGGGCGGCATGAGAACTTCAACCATTTCCTCAAAGGTGACGATGCTGAGAACGTCGGTTGGCGCGAGCATGTCGACCACGTGGGAACACGCTTGCTTCACATATTCAAGCGGCTGCCCTTCCATCGAACCCGAACGGTCGATGACGAGGCAGAGGTTCATTGGCGTTCGTCCACCGCTGACCACGCCACCAAAGGTTTCTCCACCGCCACCCGCTCGTAGTTCGAGAAGGAACTGCTCCCGCGCTGGGCCGTTGGCCATCGTCGCGGTTCGCCCGGCGATCACTTCAATTTCGAGGGCTTTCATCGGTGCCATGACCGAGGTTCGGTTCATGTCGTTCATCGGAGCCATAGCAACGGTTCGTTGCCCTCCGGCGGTTGGCGCACCGGCCATTACAGTTCGGTTGATGTCTATTTTTTGCGTCAGGTCCATGTGGTTTACCTATGAGGATTCAATACGAAAATTTGTTGCGCCTACCTTTACAATATCGCCATTATTTGCCGTTGCATTAGTCACTCTTTGACCATTTACGAAAGTTCCGTTGGTACTTCCTAAGTCAGAGACGTTGACAAACATGCCTGCGGGTTCGATTCTTGCGTGTTTCCTACTCGCGCTTGAATCAAATCCCATCGGGACTTGTTGGCATTCACGGCCGAGTTCGATCGGCATATTGAGAGGGAAACGTTGTCCAGCGAGCGGTCCGTCGGTCGCGACGAGGGTTGTCATGCCCGTTTGGACCGCCATGGTTGGTTGGAATCCGCCTTGGGCAGGAACGGCCACGGTTGGGTCTAGTTGGCCGTACGGTTGATTCATCACGGTTGGATTCATCATGGTCGGCTGCATTTGGGGTTGACCCATTGGTGGGTTCATCATAGTGGGCTGCAAATGCTGCTGCCCCATCTGCTGCTGTTGCATCGCCATTTGGCTCGGCGTCATCAGTTGCGAAGAAGCGGCTGGCTGTTGGGGATGCTGCGGATATTGGGTTGGCACCGAGCCCATCGCGTAAGCGTTATTGCGGTTTGGCTCTGGTCCTCGATTCGGCGCTTTCATATTTCGCACAAGGAATCGTAGATTGAACGATCCGATTTGGAGGACATCTCCGGGACTGAGGACGGCTTGCTGAACGCGATTTCCGTTGACCGCGATTCCGATGGGACTGCCTTGATCCATGACAACATACTGACTGCCCTGCTTTTGGATAATCGCGTGTTGAGGAACGACGTGTTGGTCGCCAAACAACGGAATATCTGCTCGCTCAAATCGACCGAGTAGCATCGTTGCTTTATCGAGGACCCACTCTTTGCCCTCGTTTCGACCAAGCTCCAGTCGAAGCCAAGCAGAACGGCTAAGGGCCTCAATAATGCCGATCATGAGCGCAATGGCTCCACATAATATGACGCCGGTCAAAGCTCGGGCCACGGCTCCGACATCGCCTTCGACTCCTGTTTTTACGTTGTTGGCGGTCAGCAAGATCCCAGCAGTTGATGTGGCAACAAAGTCAAAAAGTAGGCCCGCAATCGCGCCGCCAATTACCCCGCCAATCAGGCCCTGGACTCCTCGGCGAGTAACGAAGGTGCCCATGCCGATTCCAAATCCCATTCCTGCACCGATAATTGCAATTGAAATCGTCCTAGGAACAATGTTGGCAATGATCGAACCGTGGGGATTAATAAAGTGAGCAAATGGAGAGGCGATTGGTCGAGCGGTGAGCAGTCCAATCACGGCAAACATGGCGCAGAGTCCGCACTCCTTCCACGCATGAGTTTTGCTTCCGCGAGTGTAGCCATTCATAAAGCCGATCGTTGCACCGAGGAATAAGGCCCAACAAATCGCTAGCCACTTTTCCCATGATTCATATCCATCGGCAAAGAAACCAGGGTTTGAAGGTTCGAAAACCGCCCATACGGCGGCTCCGACCACCATTCCCGCGATTGCTTTAAAAAGGATGCTGCCCATTAACCCTCAAATCGGTATTCAATACTTCCAAATCGAACTGAATCACCGGGCCGCAACATTTGAGATCCTGTGAGCTTGCCGCCGTTGATCCAAGTGCCGTTCGTGCTGCCATGATCGGTCAGTTCAATTGTCATTCCGTTTTTTGTCAAGCTAGCATGCTTTCGGCTCACGCTGTCGTTCGGCACGACCAGTCCAGCGCCAAACTCACGACCAACGACGGTTTCTCCGTCGGGCAAGTTAAACGCGCTCCCATCGGAAGCCACCAATCTTGGAACTCCGGTCGAGGCGGCGGCGGCGGTTGACATTTGAATTTGCGAAACTGGTGCGGCGGGCATGGCAATCGGGCTTGGTGCCCCACCATCTAAGATGATTTGCTGCATCGGTTGAGGAGCAATCGGGGTCACCGGGTTCGGCTCTGCAGCGTGGCTAAGAGGGTCACCCGGAACCGGAATATCCGCACCCAGTTTGGTCAAGGTTGCCTTCACTCGGTCGGGATTTTTGCGAATATACATGGCGATAAAGTAAATGACGCCACCCATAATCGCTAGCCCAAAAAGAGAACTGAGGAGTCCGCCTAGTGGTGAACCGGGGTCCTTCGGCTTTTCGTCATTAGTGGCGTCTTTGTCTTTCGAACTCTTTGCAGGTTCGTTAGTGGCAGCTACGGCTCCTGTTGGTGGAGCGATGGCTTCGCCTTCAGGAAGGGCGATTTTGAGGGTTGCTTCCTTGTCCCCACCGACGGTAAAGTTCTGACGAACCGGGTCTTTCGATTTGCCACCCGCTTTGTAGTTAACGGCAACCTTAACCTCTCCAGCTTTAACAAAATAGAATGTTGCTGCGCCAGCCGAGGATGGATCAATGAGCTCGTTGCGCTTGTCGGCGCCAGATTCAAAATCGACAGTTGCGGCCGCAACTGGACCCTTTGGAGTCGACACTTCGACGCGTACTTTATATAACGTACTGAACTCTTCTTTGCCAATTGTCCAGGTGTTATTTTTGATTTCGCCGATTGGCTTAACCGCTACTTTCCCGGTAGGGATGTCGACCACAAAAAGTTTGTCAGTTGTCACGCTTGATTCGATGGTGTAATCGAGTTTTTGTGCAGAAATCCGGGTGGATTGGCTCGGATCTTTTACTGGCCAAGGACCAGATACGAAGACCGATTTTTCGGCGGCATCCGGAAAGATGAGCGATACTTTCGAGGACGCAAACGTCGCAGACGAAAGAATGACTAGAAACAAAGCGGCGAAGATTCGTTGCACTCTAAGTTCATTCTAGCCTGATTCCCAGTAATCTTTATAGGGTAACCCCTCTCTTATGAGAATCTAATGTCGTCATATTCACTGATGATTTGCCGAACTTTCATCGACATCTTCCGTAAACCTGCCCATTGGGGGATAATAGCGGAATGACGCCAGCGGAACGATTACAGGACCTTGTCGACGGAAAGAATCCAAAACTGATTCTGAGAATGCGGAGTGGATTTGCGGTTTTTGCCGACAATCAGTTTCTGCCGGGCTACGCGCTTTTGCTCGCCTATCCCCAAGTTGAACAGCTTAATGATCTTGATTCGAAGCGGCGATTTCTCTTTCTCGAAGACATGGCATTGTTAGGTGAAGCGATCCATCGAGTTACCGACTGCATCCGCGTCAATTATGCGATGTATGGCAATCTCGATCCATTTTTGCACGCTCATGTGTGGCCACGATACGATTGGGAAGTTCCCGAATACGCCACGATTCCACCACTATCCTATCCAGAAGAAATTCGAGTTCACGAAGACACGGTTTGGGACCCCGAAGTTCACGCTGAGATGCAAGACCAGATTCGCCGAGTGCTCTTGACCCTTACCGAGGAGCACGGACATATTGTCATTATCGAGCGACCAAAGGTCTAAAGCAGAAAGAAGCCGGGTGTCGAATCGACACCCGGCTTCTTTTTTTACTCGACTAAGCCCTGTGCTTTTTAATCGAGTCGTCTTCGCGAACTGCTTGAGCGGCTTTTTCGACTCGATCGCAGAACTCTTGTGCGGTCGCCTTCTTGGTAACGAGCGCGGTCATGCTGTTTTCCAATTCCTTTTCAAAAGTTGGATACCATTGTCGGAATTTGATCGACCAAACCGCTTTGCTATCTTTAAATGCCGCGGCTGGCGCCTTTAGTTCTTCTGGAAGTTCGATGTCATTGCTTCCTTTGATCGACATGAAGGTTGCTTTTTCCTTCACAAATGCTTTGGCATTGTCGAGGGAGGTCATGAACTTGTAATAGTCGATGGCCAGCTGAGGGTTTTTAGCTTTCACTGGTACGAGCCATGGCTCAATATCGACCTGAAGGGCGGTGGGCTCTCCCTTTCCGCCATCAACCGTTGGTGGCAGGAAGAACATCAATTTTTGGCCCGGTTTGAGAATATCCTTCATCTCCGACTTGATCCACGTTCCGCAAGCGACCATTGCCGCCTTCCCATTCAAGAAGTCCGTTTGAGCTTGAGTGTGGGTCAATGAAACGGCTCCATCTTCGAAGAAGCCTTTGTCGCGTAATTCTTCGATCATTTGGGCGGCTTTCAGCACTGATGAAGATTTCCAGGCACCGGGCATCATGTTTTGGCAAGCATTGATCGCCGCCATTCCGCCGTTGCCTTGAGTCCATGGCATCAACATTCCATAAACCATGTAATAGGGATATTGACCTTGGAAGGTAATCGGAGCCATTCCTTTCGCTTTGATCTTTGGCGCGAGGATCATCAGCTCTGACCAAGTTTTGGGCGGGGTCCAGCCGTTTTTGGCGAATACGTCAGGGTCATACCACCAGCCATACATCATTAAGTACAACGGGAGGGCAACTTGTTTGCCATCGAGTTGACCAAGTTTGAGCAAATCTGGGTTAAATGTTTCTCCCCACGGTGTTTTGCCATCAGCACTTGGCGTTTTTAGCACGTCGCCAAGGTCAAAAACTTGTCCTTCTTCGGCCAAGCCCCAGTGGTCCATTCCCCAGCCAGGAAACATTAGGTCAGGAGGAGTACCGTTAGCAAGTCGGGGTTTCAACTGCTTCCAAACTTCTGGGTTTCCGTCAACAGTCACCTTCGAGCCTGGGTGGGCTGTTTCGTAATCTTTGGCGCACTTCTGGAAAAAGTCGATGCCGTATCCGCCCTTAAACGCCTGAATCTCAGCGGTACCGCCGGGCTTTGGCGCATCGGTTGGCGCCATCTTTAAGTTCAAAGTCGACGCTTCGGACGAATCGTTGTTGGCAACACTGTTGCCACTGGGGTTGTTCGTTTCTACTTTGTCGGGACTGCAACCAGCGAGTCCGATCGCAAGTAAGGCTAACGCAAAAATGCTCCTTCGCATGTCCATCATTTTAACCTGAAAATTGATGTTGAATTGCTTGGCCCGAATGTTAAGGGCTTAATTTTTTGGATTCACAATGCCGCGTGGGGCTATTTCTTGCGACGTCTCAACAGAACCAATGCACCGAGCGAAAGAGCAGTAAGACTCATTGGTTCTGGTACGGCCTGAACTCCATTTAGGGAAAAATCTCCACTGGCAGCAGGGTCAAAATAAATTTGAATTCCATCGACATCGCCAAGACTAGCCGCATTTGCCGAAAAGTCAAATTGGTAGGATGTTGGACTAGCCGAAAAGATTCCGGCGGCAATGGTTGCGGATCGAGAATAGCTGTTGGCGCCGCCATTGGTGAAAAGAGTTACGGTGACGGGCATCGCAAGATCGTTTGTCCGAAAATTGATGTCGATGATCGGCATGGACATCATATTCTGGTTCAGTTGGTTTGAGGCCGGAGTGGTCGACGAATTGGCAAAGCCATAACCCAACGTAAAATTGATATCAACGTCGGTATCGGTGCTGACGTCGAGCACACCGGGAGTTGTAATGACTCGGCACTTTGCATCGCCCACCAATGGATTTGATATAACCGTCAACGACGAATATCGAAGACCACCAAATACAGAAGCTGCCGTAGACCAGTTATTGACTGTTCCCGACGTGATTCCCCCGCTGTTATAGCTGCCCGTCATAAAGTCATCGACGACGGTCGCCTGCGCACCTGACGCAAGCGCAATTAGCCCACAAAACAATAAACCCTTCATAATCAACTCAAAAAGTGGAGCAAAGCCCTGCTCCAAATACAATTATGCGTCAAAACCGTTAAAGAATTGTAAAATCATCCCGGTACAAATACCGGGATGTGTTAAGTCTTGAACCTGAAAACCTATAAAAGTACTCGAGGTGTAAAGTCCGTATCGGGTCGCACCGACCGACAGTAAGCGGCCATAAGTTTCGCGCAGTTCTCAATATCGGTAAGGCTGATTAGCTCTACTGGAGTGTGCATGTACCGAAGCGGAACCCCAGTGATTCCGACGGCCATTCCTGCTCGGTTTAGTTGCATGGCGTTTCCGTCCATACTGGTGCCACCCCCAGCCACGTCCATTTGATACGGAATTCCTTCAGCTTCACATGCTTCCCGAATCATCTTGAGAACGATCGGGTTGGCGTTTGCACCTCGAGTGACCGATGGTCCTTTTCCGATGTCGAGTTGTCCATATTTGGTCTTACTGACGCCAGGATAATCAATCGAGTGATTCACATCGACCGCGAGGCCCGATTGTGCGTTGATCCAGTAGCTGCTGGTTTTTGCTCCGCGCAGACCAATTTCTTCTTGAACGGTGGCGACAGCATAGACGCCAACATTAGGGTCGAGACCGCCGTCCTCTTTAAGAAGCCGAAGAGCTTCGGCAACGACAAAACTACCCATTTTGTTGTCAAAGCCACGGGCAGACGCTCGATCGCCCTGAAGCATTTGGAACTCGTATTGATAAGTGACAGGATCACCGAGTTCAACAAGCTTTTCAACTTCTTCGCGACTAGAAGCACCGATATCGATCCACATGTCTTCGATTTCAGGCTTCTTTTTTCGCTCCTCGTCTTTGAGAAGGTGAATTGCCTTTCGCCCGATGATGCCGGGAATTCGCTGTTTGCCGTGAATCCAAACTTGCTGCCCGATGGGAACCGTTGTATCGTGTCCGCCAATCGTGCTGAAATACAGTAGCCCATCATCGCTGATGTAGTGGATCAGGAACCCGATTTCATCCATGTGTCCCGCCAACATAATTTTCATCTCGGCTTTAGGATTGATGATTGCGGCGACGTTCCCGTGAACATCGGTTTTGACTTCGTCGGCAAATGATTTGGTGTAGTTTCGATAGACTTCGGCAGCGCGTTCTTCAAATCCGGACGGACTCGGAACGTTAACAATTGCCTTCAGAAACTCAAGGGATTCAGCTCGCATTGAGGCTGATGTTACCTATTTCTTGGCCTTGGCTCGCGCTCGGAAATAGATTGCGAATGAGTTGATGAAAAGTAGTCCGACCATGAGAACAAGGATTGCGCTTGCAGCGACTTGGTGGAACTTCTCTTGTGATTCATTGGCCCAGTCAAAAATCTTGATGGGGAGAACGGTATAGCTGTCGCCAAGGCCCTTGGGGAGATTCGAAACGTAACTTACGGCACCAACCACAATGAGTGGTGCTGTCTCGCCAATGGCCCGAGAGATCGAAAGAATGATGCCAGTGAGGATTCCCGATAGGGCATTGGGAAGCACTTGAAGGCGAATGGACTGCCATTGAGTCGAACCGAGTGCCATCGATCCTTCACGGTAGGATTGCGGCACGGCTTTGAGAGCTTCCTGGGTCACGATGATAACGGTTGGAAGGATCAGCAGCGTCATCGTCAGGGCTCCGGCAATAATGCTCGTCTTGAACCCAAAGAAGTAAACGAACAAGAATCGTCCGAGCAAACCGTAGACGATCGACGGGACGCCAGAGAGGTTGGCGATGTTGAGTTGAATGATACTACTTAGGCGGCTCTTCCGACGATTAAATTCTTCAAGGTAGATCGCGGCGGCAACGCCGACCGGAACTGAGAAAAGCGCGGTCAAGACCATCACATAAAGGCTGCCAACAATTGCGGGCCAAATTCCAGTTCGTGAAGGACGTTGAGAAAGATCGCCGACAATGAATGCCCAACTGATATTTTGGACCCCGTCAACAATAATCTTGACGAGGAAAATAATCAGAATCAGGATGCCGAGCCCAGCCGCAAGTTGACAAAGACGACCGAATAGCACGTCAAGCCGTTTGCGGCTTCGAAGATTGTGATGAGTGCTAGGGTCAAGAATCATTGGTAATTCAGCTTAAATTTGGCCACCAATTTGCGGGCAATAAGATTCATCGAGAACGTGAAGGCAAAGAGGACAAGTCCCACTGCAAAAATGGACCAATATTTCATCGTTCCATGCTCAAGGTCGCCTTTCGAAGTGGAAACCATGTAGGCCGTCATCGTCTGAATTCCCTTGAGTGGATTGAGGGTCAGAATTGGATTCGAACCAGCGGCGAGCGTCACGGCCATGGTTTCACCAAGGGCACGAGACAACGCGAGGATAAAGGAAGCGACGATTCCAGATAACGCGGCGGGAACGACGATCTTCATCGTTGTCTCCGCTTTGGTGGCCCCGAGCCCCTGAGCACCCTCTTTCAGTGCAACTGGCACCGATGAAATTGCGTCTTCACAAAGCGAAGACACCAAGGGCAAAATCATGATTCCAACCACGATTGCGCCCGCAAGCGCATTGGACGATTGGATAGATGGGAAGACGTGCTTGAGCGCGGGAGTAACAAAGAACAAACCGAAATAGCCGTAGACGACGGTGGGAATTCCCGCTAAAAGTTCTAGAGCGGGCTTAAGGATGGCTTTGGCCCTAGGTTTGGCATATTCGGCCAAGTAAATCGCACTGAGCAACCCAAGGGGAACGGCAAATAGGCCCGCCCCAATTGTAATCATGAGCGTTCCCGTGATGAGCGGCAACATTCCGTAGTGGCCAGGCTCGGGGGTTGGCTTCCATTCGGTGCCAGTAGCGAACTCCTTGAAGTCAACTTTCGTAAAAAATGGCAGTGCTTCTGTAAGCAGGACGTACACGATTGTGATCGTCGTAATGACCGATAGAAGCGCGCATAAAGCACAAAAGGCTTTGATCGCCCCTTCCCTAATTTGGCGTTGCAGGTGGACGCTTACTCTCTTATGCGGCAAATTGCCGGACCCCTTTGGGGATCCGGCAATTACAGCCTGGTCGGTTTGTGTCGAGGTCATTTCTTGGCGTAGACGTCTGAAAGCTTCATGCCTGGTTTGAAGTCTTTCATCATGGTACCAGCGGTACCAGCGGCTACGTGTGCTTTGATTTGGGCCATTACATCTTCACCAAGTAATACATAGTGAGCTTCGGTAACGGCGGCCTTTCCTTTTTCTCCGAGGGCGAATTCGACGAACGCTTTGACCTGTGGTTTGGTGTTCATCGCATTCTTGTTGACATAGATGAACAAGGGTCGTGATAGTGGACTGTACGTCCCGTCTGCGATTGTCTTTTCTTCGGGGCCAACGCCAGAAACGGTGAGCGCCTTGATCTTATCTTTAGCATCGGCGTAGTAGTTGTAGCCAACGAATGCCATTCCGCCTTTGTCACCAGCGACAGCCGTAACGATCGGAGTGTATTCCTGCATCGGCTGGTATTCCTTTCGAATTTCATTCTTCTTGCCGTTGATGGCTTCGGTGAAGTATTCGTAGGTTCCGTGGTTATCGGTTGGACCGTAGAATGTAATCTTCTCTTTCGGGAATTTGGCATTAATTTGGTCCCAAGTCGTGATAGTGCTATCTTTGCCCCAAGCGGTCTTGAGTTCAGCCGGAGTGATGTCGGTCGCCCACGTGTTGGCAGGATTGACGATGATCGAGACACCGTCGTAGGCGACGGGGATTTCGACGAATTCGATTTTCTTCTCGGCAAGTGCTTTCACTTCGTCATCCTTGATCGATCGAGAAGCGGTGGCGATGTCGATTTCGCCAGCAATGAACTTCTTCATTCCGCTACCGGTTCCAGCCTTTCCAACTGTCTGTGCGACACCTGGATTATCTTTCTTGAAGTCTTCGCTGAGGAGGGAAACGATTGGATAAACCGTGGAACTGCCGTCGATCTTCAGATCGCCCGAAAGCTTTGCCGTTGTTGCTGATCCGCCAGTCGTGCTACCCGTGGCTGGATCGTTGTTCGTACTGCCGCCGCTGCAGCCAATAAGGACGAGAGCCAATGCGGCTCCCAAAATGTAGGTTGGTAAAACCCATGTGCTCTTGTTGCTCATGTCATTTCAAAAGGTACCGACGAATTGTTAAGAAACAATTAAGAGAGTGTTAACGCCTTAGATTCTCAGGTTCAAACGGGTTGAACGCCATTGATGAAAAACAAATCGGAACGAGAGAGCGTAGAAGGTCAATAGCGGCTTGCCGCTCATTGTGATCCCCGTGAATACCGAGAAATTAGCCGTTGGACTTGTAGATATTCAAAGTTCGGAAGATATCCGCAACATTGCCATCGATAAAGTCGGAGTCAAAAAAGTTAAGTATCCGATGATGGTGAGTGAGCGAGATAACGGCAAGCAACAAACCGTCGGTGAATTCACGCTTACTGTAGACCTGCCCAAAGAATTTAAGGGAACGCACATGAGTCGATTTCTCGAAATCCTCGGCGAGCACAAATGTGTTGTCAGCGGAGAAACCATTCCCGAGATCCTCGCCAAACTTCGCGACAAGCTCAATGCCGAAACCGCCCACCTCGAAGTCAAGTTCACGTTTTTCCGCTCCAAAGCCGCACCTGTTACGGGCAAAGAGGGCATGATGGGCTACGAGTGCGGATTTATCGCTTCGGGTGGAAAGATCGATGATCTTTGGCTTTACTTGGTGGTACCCGTAACGACTCTTTGCCCGTGCAGCAAGGAGATTTCGGACTTTGGCGCCCACAACCAACGAGGCTACGTTACGGTAAAAGTTCGCCCCGATGGCATGCTCTGGCTCGAAGACGTCATCGATATGATTGAGAAAGCAGGGTCATGTGAGCTGTATCCGGTGCTGAAGCGGCCAGATGAAAAATATGTGACCGAAATGGCTTACCTCAATCCACGCTTCGTCGAAGATATGGTTCGAGAGGTCGCTCTCGCTTTTGATGCCAACGATCGAATTCTCGCTTACGAAATCGAAGTCGAAAACCACGAGTCTATTCATGACCACAACGCGTACGCGTATTTGGCAAGAACGAAGGGATAACTACTGATTGAGGCGTTGTTCAACTGAAGATGCTGACGTTCGATCATTGTTGATGATGTGATCCTGCATCATTGATCGCATTTCCGAAATCTGGTTCTGCATGTGATTTAGCTGATTTTGGACCGTTGGATCCATCATTTGCGGCTGGTTCCGGTGCATGATTTCCGCCATTTTCCGTTGATGGTGCGTCAGGATCGCAATAATAGGAATTCCAAACACGACCAAAATCGAAAAAACAGGAATCATATCGTCTGGATTGAACGCAAGTGGCAGTCCAGTCTTTAAACCGGGCAATAGGTCGAACATATCCCTATATTATCGTTCAAGGAACCCAATGGGTTTCATATTTGGGCCGAATCTTCTCCAGACTCTTCACCGCTCCATCGTCGCCGAAACGATGCGCGAACGAGCCGCAGGGAGTGCTTTTGCCACATCCGATGCTCGATATCCAACCTGGCCGATTTCTTCGGCGCAGATGTCGGCCGCAGCGCCATGCCAAAACATGCCACAGCCTGCAGCGTAGTAGCCCGGAAGATCTTGGCCAATTAGTGTAGCGATCATGCCACCGAGAACATCTCCCATTCCTGCGCTAGCTTGGCCGGGGTTGCCCGTGCAATTAACCAATAGGGGCTGTCCAGGCTCTCCCACAATGCTGTATGGGCCCTTGAGCAACACACAGTGCTTAATATCGTCGACGGCGCTTCGGACGGTACGAAACCGATCGCACTGAATTTCGGCAATGCTCGAATGAAGCAACCGGCTCATCTCGCCAGGATGTGGAGTCAAGACGCAGTCGGTGTTAGGGAGCTTCACCCCTGCGGCAACGCAGTTCAGAGCGTCCGCGTCAACGACACAAGGAGTGGTCCAATGAGCGAAAAACTCATGAAGAAAGTCCTTCGCGGGTTGTTCCGTGCTCATCCCTGGGCCCACAAGCGTCGATTCAAATTTATGCTCCAGATCCAGCAACTTCATTACCGACTTGGGACTAATCGCGCCGCCTTCTTCTTCGAGGGGAAGCAACAATGCCTCGGGTACATGGGCGGCCACCGCATCGCAAACGCTCGGAATTGAGGCCACCGTTACCAGACCTGCACCAGCCGAAAGCGCCGACAGAGCCGCCAGGGAAGCTGCACCACGCATCCACTGGCTGCCTGCAATAATTAAAACGTGGCCATTATCCCCTTTGTGGCTCGACTTTAGGCGCTCTGGCAAAAGGGACGCAACCCATTCGCCATCCAAAACTCGAGCCTCCGAGGGCTCGGTTAACAAAACTTGAGGAAAGCCAATTTCGGAAACTGACCAGAAGCCTGCGTGCTCTAATCCTATTCCTTGGAATAAGTACGGTTTGGCCATTCCGAACGTAATGGTTCGCAGGGCCCAAACGCTTTCGCCTAGTTCCTCTCCCGTGTCGCAACAGATGCCGCTCGGAACATCAACTGAGATAACCGGAACACCGCTCCGATTAATTGCCTGAATGCATTCCCGAACGCATCCATAAACTTCTTTTTTGGCTCCAATGCCGAGGATCGCGTCAATAATGACGTCCTTAGCTCCGATCTGATCAATCTTCTTATTCCAGCACGTTGAGTTTGGGAATACTGGATCGAGACCGGCGACAACCGCGGCATCCAGCTGGTGTTTACACAGCGGAGTCATCTCTTCCTCGAGACAAGTCACCAAAATTTCTACGCGATAACCGTGCTGAAGGGCTACACGTGCAACGACTAAGCCATCGCCGCCATTGTTGCCTTTGCCAGCAACAACCAGGACTCGTCCACCGCTGGGAACCAAATTCCGAAGGGCATCAAACACGGCAAGACCTGCACGCTCCATCAGAACGGATGCACATATTCCGAACTCACACTCTGTTTTCTGCTCGAGAGTCCGAGTCCTTTCGACGTTGGCAATCCACATGGAACTATTTGAGTCTACGTCGTCTCTGGCGGGAATGTCGCCCGTTGAACCTCAACCAAGGTGATTTGTCCGCCACATTGCCGATGGAAATACTTGCGTCGACGCTGAAATTGGCGTTTTCTCTCGAAGGAAATCCCGCATTTTTTGCATCGATACACCACAACCTGCCTCGACTGATTGCGAACCACTTCATAGTGATGGTGAACTTTGGGTTCTAACCCAAGGTCAATCATCGCTTGTTTCCAGTGTTTGCCATGCCCCGTTCCTTTTCGGCCATGCCGGTCGTACGCCAGCAAATGGGCGTATTCGTGCAGCAGGGTTTCACGAATATGCTCAGGGTCCTTCAGCACCACTGCCGACAGCGAGATCAAACCGTGCTGGTAATGGGCCATTCCGGCAGTGACGCTATAGCGACGCCATTCGAGACCCGGAACATATGACATTGGAAATCGACCAATCGCTTCGTCCAAGGCGATCTGAGCCGACGAAATATGCTCATCGCTAACCACAACGGTTGAGCGTTTGCGGGGTGCCTTAACTGGCTCTTTTCTCCGCAAAATCGAGAACATTCAGCGTAGTGTACCGAACGCTATTTGATTCCCAGCGAACCAAAAATGCTGCTGTTGCCAAAGTCGCTGTTCACGCTAAACCATTTCCGCTTATTGTATTTGCTGCACAATGCTTGAACCCGCTCGTCGGCCAGATTGCCATATTCGTCAATCGATTTCGACTTGTTTTGCATGCCATACAGTTTCTCAAGCGCCTTTTGCGGATCTTGTTTCGAGAGTTCAATGTATTCCATGACGTCACTCATCGATGCTCGAGTTTCATCGAACGCGTGCCCGTATGGCTCGGCAATTTTTACACAGTCGGGTGGAGGGGGGAAGCTATCAAAATCTTTTCGCAAATCGGCCCACTCCTTTTTAGAAGCAGCGCTTTCGTCGGCAATTTTGTCGACCGCTGAATCGGGCATATTGGCCTCGGGATCGCCAGTCGTCAGCTGATTGAGGCCATTCATATCGGTCCCAAATTGTCCTGGTTGAGCCATAACCATGAATTTAGAAAGTCCTTTTCTGGCAAGTTCCCCTCGCCTCTTTTCAATTTTCTCTAAGTGGTAAAGCCATCTCAAATCAGGCTCAGGTGGTGGAGGCGGATTCTTATCCGACTTGCCCAGAAATGGGGTTTCTTCGCCAGTTCGTTGCAAGAAAGAGCCGGGAAGGCTTCCGTTTTTTTGGAGCATGGTGGCTTCGGATCCCGACTTTCGGAGCATGTTCATGACCAAAAATCCTGAACCAACTAAAACCAATAAGGCCGCTGCCGCAAGAATCCATCCAAGTTTCGACTTCTTTGCAACCGCAGGTATCGCTGCCGCTCCAGCGGCTTGGTAATAACCACCAGGGGCTACGGCTGCAGCTTTGCGAAGTTGTTCTTTAGTCGGGGCCTGAGCCTTTGCCGCACTTGGGGCTTTTCCGGCATCTGGGGCTTTGGGCGATTGCGCCTGCTGGAAAATACGAAGATCGTTCCCGCAGTGCGGGCAGAACGAAACTCCGGCCGGGGCAACCCCGCGACATCGTGGACAATTCATAGTGCCTCTCTGTACATATTACGCGAATTCAGGTTCTCTGGACTCGCACACGCGTTATTTATATCGGTAGAAAATCGTAAGAAGCCATGGGCTCCAAAAAGATTCTCATAGATAGGACGCCGGGGACGATGACATGGTTCGAAAACTCTACTTCATGGACATCGAAGGATCAAAAGTTGAGTATCCAGCTTTGCCATCTTTCTTCGCTTGATACATCGCCACATCGGCTTTTCGGAGAATGTCGCTCGGCTCCGTATCACCTTCGTCGCTGATGGCGATTCCAATGCTTGCTGTGATGATTCGAAGTTCGTCGCCCAGTTGAAATGGTCGCGCAAACTGCTCCGATAATCGCTGAGCGATAGCTATACTGGCCGCCGAATCTTGAGTGTTTTCTAGGATGACGACAAACTCGTCGCCGCCAAGTCTTGCTGCCGTATCGCTTGGTCGGATCGTCCGCTGGATCCGTTTGGCGACTTCAACCAAAAGGGCGTCGCCCATCTCGTGTCCAAGCGTATCGTTGATGGTCTTAAAGTTGTCAAGATCAATAAAGAGGGCCCCAATGAGCGAATGATTGGATTTTGCTCGCTTAAGAGCTTCTGTGATTCGAACTTGGATCAGGGATCGATTGGGGAGTCCGGTCAGCCGATCATGGGACGCCTCATAAGAAAGGGCTTCTTGAACCGCGGCCCGCTCAGTCACGTCGTGAAACGTAAAGACCAGCCCACCAATGTGAACATTATTGAGTTGATTTCGGATATGAACTTGATAGGTGTGCTTCGAACCAGCTTTCAGTTCGAGCCGAATCGACGCATCTAAGCCATGATCCGGACTTGCGATGGTCGCAGATATTGCGTCCGACAATTCTTGTTGATCCGAGGTCGTCAAAAGGTCCAGAATTGGCTTACCAATACACTCCCGAGGACTAATATTCCAAGTCTCTTTACATGCATTATTGGCGAGGGTCACTATCCCTTTACGTGAGGTCACAAGGATAATATCGGTACTGTCTTGGACGAGAGCCGCGAACCGAAGACCGCTAATATCGCGGGCGTGTTGGGCTTGCTCCCGGTGGGCGACGATTTCGTAGCTTCGATAGGAACCAATCACGAGAAGTAAAACCAAGAGTCCCGCTCCGAGAAGCGTTGTATTTCTCACCGTTTGGCTTCGTTGCCGTAACTGTTTTGCTTCTGAATTGAGGCTAAGGTTTCGCGCTTCCATGCTCCTCATCGCGGTATTGAATGCAGGTTCACTTTGAACCTGACGAATGTGAGCAGCCTCATCAAATTGATTCACAGATATTGCTTTGATCTCTTGCTTCGTTCCCGCCAAAAAGCGATCAACGGTTGCCCAATCGATCGGCAACGTGCGGTCAACCGAGCCCGACCCGAGTGCATTGACTTGCTCGGCAACCCGAACTTTGTTGGAGTCAAATCCATTCAATTGCGTGCCCAAGAGCATCGTATCGACCAAAGCGGGAATTTGAGTAAATTGAGACTTGAACTCGGAGAGGCGCAACTGGTCTACTCGAACTTTGTCCGAACTCGTGGCGAGCCCGCTAAGTACCACGCTGGCGCAAAAGCCAATCACGACAATGAGCGCACCGAGCGACGCAATGAGTTTGTTTCCGCGGTTCAAAACCGAGGGTGTGTCCATTAATATTCTCCTTCCGTGGTTTGCCCAATTGCCGCGCAGGCAATTACTGGTACTGTGCGACATTCAAGAAACGGCAGTCCTAAAGAAACATCCAAGTTCCCTTGAAATACAATGAATTCAACGTCCGGACACTATGCAATGTCACGCGAATTCAGCACATAAATATGGCAATGGGTCCAAAGCTCCCAATATCTTTGGCGGGAATGTGTAGGAATCGAACCCACCCAACGCCCAAAGACGCCACTACGGTTTTGAAGACCGCGGAGCACACCAGCACTCATTCACTCCCACTTCATTATAGTGAATTCCCGCTATTAGTTCGCATCACAATTCTCTGTCCACATAAGAGAGGTCATGAGCACGACGAGATTCTCAACTATAATTCAAACATGTTCACCACAATGGCGGCAGGAATTCTTTTTGCATCGACAGCTCAAGGAACAACTCAGCTCCCTGGAATCACCCAGGATTATCACGGATTCAATCTCCATCGGTTTACCGTCGATGGCTGTGAATGTAGCCTTGTAGAGCCCAAAACAACTGCCAAGGGTAACCCTTGGATCTGGCGAATGGAATTTTTTGACCATCGACCGATGGCCGATCTTGCCTTGCTCGAACGTGGATATTACGTTGCGTATATGAATGTTGGAAACACTTTTGGAGCGCCGAGCGCGATCGCCCACCTCGACAAATTTTTTCAAATGGTGACGCGCCAAATCCACCTCAACCGAAAGGTCGTCCTTGAGGGGTTTAGCCGAGGTGGACTTTACGCATACAATTTCGCGGCAAAATATCCAGGTCGAGTCGCGGCCATCTATGGCGACGCCCCAGTTTGCGATTTTAAGAGTTGGCCAGGAGGCAAAGGTAAGGGACCCGGTAGCAAAGATGACTGGAAAAGTTTGTTGACCTGTTATGAGTTTGCGAATGAGCAAACGGCATTGGATTACAAGCTGAATCCGGTTGACAATTTAGCCGTCCTCGCGAAGGCTCGGATTCCCATCATACACGTGATTGGCGGTGCCGACGAAGTTGTACCAGTTGATGAAAACTCAAAGGTAATCGAAGAGCGATATAAGAAACTCGGCGGATTCATTCAAGTCATCAGTAAGCCGGGCGGCAAACACCATCCGCATAGTCTCGATGACCCGACTCCGATTGTCGACTTCATTTTGAGCCATACCTTAGCCCGTTAAAAATCGCCAGTAAGCCCAGCGGTCATCACATGCCGTTCGTCAGTCCGCGATTGCAATCCAATTTGCCTATACAG
The DNA here is from genome assembly GCA_025360125.1 of Armatimonadota bacterium. GTDB lineage: Bacteria > Armatimonadota > Fimbriimonadia > Fimbriimonadales > Fimbriimonadaceae > Fimbriimonas. The sequence goes on from JANYCU010000058.1 coordinate 18,624, forward strand.
AGTCTTGGCTGCGACATTATCTGGGGCAACTTCAACGCTGAGAGCGGATAGTTTTCGATCTTCACAGTCGGCCATCAGTGCATGAAGAAGGTCACGACCAAAGCCCTTTCTTCTCGCAGCTGGCCGAACATACAGATCATCGATGTGGCCGTCAAATGCCCCAAACTCCATGCTAAAGCAGACAGTCAGAATGACATAGCCAGCTTCGACAAGGCCGTCATTGACGATGTAAATCGAACCAAAGTCAGGGTGCGCAAGAAGGGAGTTGAATGAAGTGGTCGCGGCATCATGGTCGAGCGAATAGTTGCTCTCCGCATAGAACTCGTCCATCATTTCCACCAAAGCCGGAACGTCTTCCCGGGTAGCTTGCCTGATCATGGGATTATCATAGCTCAAAGCTCGGGGAACGGTGCAGGAACTCAGATGAGAGCATAATCTAAGCATTCAATTGTATGAAAGCTTTTCTGGCATGTCTCCGAACGTCTTTGCCCCTGTTATTTCTCTTTGCGGTTGGCTGTGGGTTACACGTCAAGCCTTACATTCGAACGTCAAGTTCGGCACCCGCAAACACATCGATTTACCATCATCGCCACATTAATTACGAAGTGCCAAATCAATTTCGAGCCTTCCACGACAAAAACGATGAAGTCACGGTTGTATACAAGGAAAGCCGCGATTTTGGCATCCATCTTGACGTACCGCGAGTTGGTTTCGACAAATCTAAGGGGCCAGCCGAAAATGTTGAACACATGCTACCCATCTTAAAAAAGGACCTTGAGCGCGAAGGCCGAAAAGAGATTAAGGAGGTCACTCAGACCTTTGGTAACAATGCCTTTTACGGCTTTTCCTACAGGGAAGAGAATTATCACCGTGAAACATTTGACGGAGTCATTCTTGTCGGCAAAATCTACATCATTTCGCAAATCTACTTCCCGCTGGAATCGGATGCAAAGAAATATCCGGGCGTTCGAAAGAGCATAACGTCAATTCTGGAAAAAATGAACCATGATTGAGTGCGCTATTCGACCGTGGGAGCCAACCGATTCGGTCGAAGAGATCACCGAGTTATTGCATCTTGCCTACGGCGCATTGGCTCGCCAAGGTATGCATTACAACGCAAGCCATCAACCACCCTCACAAACTTTGGATCGATTGTCAAGAGGAGATTCCTTTCTCGCAGTTGATGAGGGGTCGGGCAAAATTATCGGAACCATATCGGCGTACAAGTCCACACCGGAGAATTGGCATGACTACTATTGCCGACCAGGGTTGATGTATTTTGGACAGTTCGCGGTTCATCCCGACTACCAAGGCTACGGGGTCGCAAAGAAGCTATACCAAATCGTTGAAGACCATGCCCGACAAATGGGCGCGACCGAGATCGCTTTGGATACCGCCGAGACCGCCCACGATTTGATAGCCATGTATCGCCGCTGGGGGTTTGAGATCGTCGATTCTGCTAACTGGGACTCCACCAATTACGTCAGCGTGATTATGTCCAAACCACTTACGTAACGTTCTGATTTCGTTTTCGAAATTGGTAACATCCGGTAATGCTTTCATTCATTCCGCTGGTTGCCATTTCTCTCAATCTTATGCCAAAACCGCTTGACCTTCCTCGTATGCTTGTTGGGGTTCACAAGATCGTCATGATGGGCGACAGTATCACCCAAATGGGAGCCTCGCCCCACGGCTTTGTGACCTTGATCGACCGGGCCCTGAAAGACACCTATCCGTCGAACCCAATCGAGGTGGTCAATGTCGGCATCGGTGGGCAAAAGGCTCCGGACATGCACCACCGATTCAAGCGCGATGTTCTCGACAAGCATCCAGATATGGTGATGATCAGCGTAGGCGTCAACGATGTATGGCACGACTTTCGAACCAATAACTTCTCAACTCGTCTCGCAACTGGCGACAGCGGGATGGGAATTAAGCTTGATGTCCACCTTGCCGAGGTCGACGCAATGGTCACCGAAGCCAAAGCCGCGGGCATTAAGGTCATCATGCTTTCGCCCACCGTCGTCTATGAGGACCTCAATTGCGACGAGAACAAGCGATTGTCGACCTACGTCGATGCACAACGAAGACTGGCCCAAAAAGAGCAAGTATCATTTGTAAACCTTAATAAATCGTTTCGATCAGTCATCAGTTCGTTCCAGCGAGAAGCCGGAGCTACCCAACTTCTACTCACCACCGATGGAGTCCACCTCAACGATCAGGGCAACACGCTAATGGCAAACAACATCCTGAAAGCCCTCGGGGTTCCGCTACCCGACAAGCTAAAGCCCCAGTAGATTTGAAATTATTTCCATATTTCTATAAATATAGAACTATTGGAGTAAAATAAACCTGTGAGTGCAGAATCGATCGTTTTGATGATGAAAGCATTGGCGGACCCAACCCGCCTGCGAATCTACAACTTCTTGCGCGAAAGTTGTTGTGGAATCAAAGTAAAGGATGAAGAAGACGTTCTTGGTCCCTTGGGTCCAACTGTTAGCGAAGTTTGTTGCTGTGTCATGGGCTTGGAGAAGATTCCGTCTTCCCTGAGCTTCCATCTGAAAGAACTGCGGAATGCAGGCCTGATCAAGATGGAGAAACGCGGTAAGAACGTGCTCTGCTCGGTCAATCGCGAGGCCCAGTCAGAACTCGCCCAATACTTTTCGTCTCACGAAATTTGCTGCGCTCGGGAGGAATCAAATGAACAACTGTTGCGAAACTTGTAATTGCGAAAACTGTACATGCACTAATTGCTGTTGCGGCAAGTAGTCAAAAAATTCCCCGCGACAGGCGAAGCTGCGGGGAAGAACCTGTCTTTTCAGACATTCAATTTGCGTTGGGCTATTCCCGTTCGCGCAATTCGTCTAATTTGGAATTCAGTGCCTCGTTGAACACCATGATGGCCGAAACATCCGAAAAACTAGTAACCGCGGCAATCGGCTGTGAACTGGAATTATCAAAAAGTGGAATCGAGTTAATTTTGATCCAGGTTCGGGTCCCGTTTGGCTTTAAGACGTTCATCAAAACGTCCGTTTGACGCTCTCCCGTTCGCAACGCCACCATCGCCGGATGTTGGTCGCCCGGAAATGGCGATCCATCTCTACGAAGGGCTTGCCACCGTGGATCAACCGATGTGCGTCCTTCAAGTTCATCTGAAGTCAACCCAAGAATTTCGGCTGCAGCGGCATTGTGAATCACAATTTCGCCTTTAGGGTTTTGGTAAACCACGCCTTCGCCAAGAGCATCGAACACCGTTTCGAAACGCTGTTGGCTTGCATTGACCAAACTCATAACCGCCGAAGGGCTCGAATTCATTGAGTTATCGATTTCAGACACCAGTTAGAGGTCGGTTAGAACCTTTAACTGGCTCAGTCTATAAATTCGCCTGTCCCCTAAAAGTTCAAACCGTTGCGGGTACTTTTGCGGGGTAGCTAGCGATGGCCTGACCGAGGTCCTCGATCAAATCTTGGGCATCTTCAATGCCAATGCTCAACCGAAGCATCGTCGGTGGAATACCTCGCTCAACGCGCTGCTCTTCGGTCATTGTCGCGTGTGACATGAGCGGTGGGTACGCAATAAGGCTTTCCACGCCACCAAGGGATTCAGCCAGCAAGAAAATGCCAACATGCTCAGCAACCCAGCGCGCTTCGGCAACCGTGACGAATTCGATCGAAACCATTCCACCAAAATCGGACATCTGCTTTTTTGCCACTTCGTGGTCAGGGTGTGATTTCAAGCCCGGATAATGCACCTTGGTCACTTGTGAGTGAGCTTCCAAGTACTCGGCAATGACCATCGCGTTCTTACAGTGCCGTTCCATTCGACACGAAAGCGTTCGAACTCCCCGCAGCGACAGCCAATTATCAAACGGCGACGGGTTGGAGCCAAACGCCTTGTTCCACTCATAAATGAAGTAAGCCAAGTCTGAATTATTCGTAATCGTGGCCCCACCAACGACGTCTGAGTGGCCCGAAATATACTTCGTGGTCGAGTGAAGTACGACGTCAACTCCGTAGTCCAACGGCGTCTGGAGGGCGGGGGAGGCAAACGTGTTGTCAAATACGACCGTCAGGCCGTATTCGTGAGCAATGTCACAAATCTTCTTGATGTCGGGCACCCGCATTGTTGGGTTTGTTGGACCTTCAAAAATCAGCAACTTAGATGTAGCTTGGATCACTGATCGAATGGACTCAGGATTTTGAGCATCAAAGCCCGAATAGGAAACGCCATTTCGCGGCAAATATTTCTCGGCCAATCGGAAGGTGCCGCCATAAATATCATTCGCCATCAACAGATGGTCGCCCTGCTGCAACAAAGCAAGCGTGGCCGCAACCGCCGCCATTCCTGAACTAAAGGCCGTACAATGCTCGCCATTTTCTAAAGCAGCAACTACCTTCTCAAACATTTCGCGAGTCGGGTTTTGACAACGGGAGTAGTCGATCGGCGGAATATGGTCCAAGTCTTCCCAGGCAAAAGTGGAAGATTGGTAAATCGGTGGTACGACCGCTCGGAACTTTGGATCCGGATCTTGACCGACTCTCAGGGCCTTTGTTGCGAATTGCATAATAAAATTATGCGCAAGTTTCGAGAATAATCCAGACTCAAAATGACCGATTCGCTAACGATCTTAGGTTCCAAGGTCCAATGACTATTGTCCAGACTCGTCTTTTCCACCTTGATCCAAGCTTCCGCTGCTCACCTTATTGGCCTTATCTTTCGCTAAATTCTTCGCCGATTGTCCAACACTTCCGGCACCAGAACCCTCGACCGAGTCGGTCCCCGTCATCGGCGTCATGCCGCCAGCCGCGCCAGATGCCATCGGCGCAACCCCGCCGTTTGAACCAGTTGTCCCCGAAGCAGTACCACCGTTAACCGCTCCAGTCGTGCCAGATGAACCCGATGCGCTCTTAGTGATCCCAAACGGAGGCGCCGTGTTATTCGAAGTGGATTCAACGGGTGGCTTGCAACCAGCCAAACAGAATCCCAAACCGACAATAAGGAGCAGCGACTTCATTCCTGCACGTTACCTAAAAAACTAGCCCGACAACTTTCCGACCCATCGCACCGCGTTATAAATAACCTTGCGTACATCTGTATTGAAATAAGTTGGATAGGTCTCGTGGCCGGGTCGGAAGTAGAACACTCGTCCTACGCCGTAACCTTGGTTCACGCCGTTGCCCGGCCCCGAAGTGAATTCAGGGTCGATGCCCTCGCCAACAGTCCAAACCATGCCGCTTGGGAATGTCTCGTTGCCGATGCTGAAGTGCGATTGGAAAATATTCGTCAACGGCGCCGGAGTCTCGAATGGTGAGCCGTACATTTCTTCCGCATCAATCACAAAACTCTTTACCCCCTCGCAGATTGGGTGCCAAGGCGCGCAAACCTGAATCGTTTCCACGTCGTCCGATTCGCGCCACCCACCTTTGAGGTGGCCAGTGCAGCCCAATACGGCCTGAAACGTCTTGCTATAGTGTCCCGAATGGAGGCAGATGAACCCCATCCCCTTCGTGTGAACCTGCTTCTTCACCATTGCGGCGATTTCGTCCTTCACTTCGCCATGGCGCGCATGCCCCCACCAGATAAGCACGTCAGTGTTATCCAGTACAGCTTGGGTGACGCCTTGATTCTCGTCATCGAGGCACGCCGTCTTGACCTCGAGTTCGCCCTTAGAGTCCGCTTCGGATAGTCCGGAGGCAATCGCGGCACGAAGACTATCGGGATAGATTTCCATGGAACGATGGGACGGATTTTCATCCCAAACAAGGACGCGAAGATTTTTCGACATTGCAAATATTGTGACGCGCGGCGGGCGAAGAATTCATGAAACCAGTGTCATGCTGGTAGGCTTGAACACAGAATCTGTGACGCGAGTTAGCATCATTGTTGGAACGAAAGGAAGGGGGAGCAACATGGTTGCTTTGGCTCAGCATATCACCGCCGATCCCGGTTTCGTCATTCACCGAGTCATCGGCACCAAGGCGGACGCTCCGGCCATCGAGAAGGCCAAGGAGCTTGGGTTCAAAACGGCGATTGTTCCCCTCGGCGAATCTTTTGAGAAAGATTTAGCAGCTGCCCTCGATGAGACCAATTGGATTTGTCTCGCGGGATTTCTTCGCCTTCTTCCCGAATCCATTGTTAACCGATGGGATCATCGAATCCTCAATATTCACCCGGCTTTGCTCCCGAAATTTGGCGGCAAAGGCATGTACGGTCATTTCGTTCACGATGCCGTTATTGCCGCCGGGGAGACTGAATCGGGTTGCTCGGTCCACTACGTCACCAAAGAGTATGACGAAGGGGCAATCATTCGGCAAGAACGATGCCCCGTCCTCCCTAACGATACAGCGGAAACGCTCGCCGATCGGGTCCTCATCCTCGAGCACCGCGCCTATTTTGCTGCGTTGAAGGAGGTTGCCCATCGCTCGCGAAGTTGATTTGCCAAAGCCCCCGCGGCAAATCTCCATCTCTCTCCTTCGATGGTTCATTGGCTTTCCACTTTTTACTGTTCTCGGCCCAATCCGTATTCGCAATAAAAAGAATGTGCCTCGCGCCGGAGGACTCATTGTCCTTTCAAACCACATTTCCGACTGTGACCCCCTCGTTTCTCAACTCGCTTGCCCGCGCGGCATGCAGTTTATGAGCAAAAGCGAATTATGGGAAATCAAATGGCTCGGCAAATTCATGTCGTGGTGGGGGAATTTCTCGGTCAAACGCGGGGAGCCGGATCGCACTTCGTTGCGAATTGCATCGGAGCTCGCCAAGTCTGGCGCAGTCGTGTGCATCTATCCCGAAGGCCAAATCAGCGAGGACGGCAAACTACAGCCGCTCAAAGCGGGCGCTGCGCTCATCGTCCGCATGGCGGGAGTACCCGTGATTTGTTGTGGCATGACCGGCAACGATAAAGTCATGCCATACGCAAACTTGGTTCCGCGCCCTGCGTTTGGTTGGGTGACCGCCACGTGGGGCGAAGCGAAGACCTTCGGCGACGACGCTACGAACGAAGACATCATAGCGTGGGCAGAAGCGGATTTGCGACGGCTGATTGGGGAGCCAAGTAGCTAAGATTCCGTTCGACAAAGTTGCATTTTCTGAAATGGCCTTACTGAGACTTGTGGTCTTCTAAATACAAAACAGCCCCAATCCTTTAAGGGATTGAGGCTGAAAGCTGAAGCCTGAAGGCTCCTTAATACAGACTGCTTTTCGGATTTCGATTCTGGTCATTGGCAAATCGTGGATCAAGGTGCTCTTGATCGCGTGAACCAATGACTCTTGGAAGAGCGGTCTCGCTTTGACCAGGAATCCAACCATCGACCTGCTCGTGCGTTCGTGTACCGTAGTCACAAAATACCGAGAACAGAACGGGAAGGAAGAAGAAGCCCATCAGAGCCCAAACCTTTGCCGTGCTCGATGCCCACTTGAGGTGCATGAAGAACATGACAACGATGAATGCCTTGATTGCCGCAATTCCGACCGCAACGAGGTTGTTAACGTAGTAGCCGTACTGACGGTTGTGGCCAGTAAGAATCTCGCCAAAGTTGACCTGAGCGGCAACAATTGTTAGAACCATAAAGAAGGCGAGGATTAATGCAGTTCGAACGTACATCGAAACCGGATGAATCTCGTGAGCATGACCTTCGGCAGCATGAAGCGGTGATTTTGCCATAACTTAGTGACCTCCAAGAACCGTAAACGGTTTTGGCATGAGATAGAACAATGGGTAAAGGAAGATCCAGACGATATCGACGAAGTGCCAGTACAACCCGATCAATTCAGTTGGAATGTAATCCTCGGTAACGACTTTCTTCTTTTGATACCAGAACTTGATGAGGAAGCTGATGATCAACATCCCCACGATGACGTGTACTCCATGGAGACCAGTCATACCGAAGTACAGCCCGTAAAACAACTGGGCGTGGTTCAAGTTAGCGCCGTGAAGAATCTCTGGGTTCGTCGTGAAGCTGGGTCCTGGATAAAGGTGATCAACGATCTTGCCGGAATACTCAACGTATTTGATCGCCATAAACAATCCGCCACAAGCAACAACCATCGATAGCAAAGTCATAACCTTGATTCGATCTTTGAGCTGTGCTGCGCGAACGGCCAGAGCCATCAACATAGAACTCACCAGAAGGTTTGCGGTGTTGATGCCTCCAAGACGCCAGTCAAGGTGCTCGTGCGCCTTCCACCAATCACCCTGGTAGTTCATTCGATACAGCGTGTAGATCAGGAACAAGCCACCGAAGAACATAATCTCGGTGACCATGAACGACCACATGCCGATCACATAAGTGTCGTTTTGTTGGTCAATGTCTTCGTACTGAAACTTGACCGGGCTATCTGCGTGTCCGTGTGCTGACATGTCTAGTGCTGCCTATTGGCTCCTAATTCTCGAATGGCTTCGTGCTCGGCTACGGGGTCGTAGTCGTACACATCGTCCGTGATGATTGGCGAATAGTAAAAGTTCTCTGTTGGAGGAGGAGAAGTGGTCTGCCACTCCAGTCCGTGAGCACCCCAAGGGTTGTCTCCGGCTTGCGCTCCGGTGAAGAGTGACTTGATCAGATAGATAACTGGAATGACAAATCCAATTCCCAGAACCGTGGCACCCATCGTTGAGAGGATGTTATAGATCTGGAACTCCGGTGCGAAGTAGTAGTAGTGATATCGTCGCGGCATTCCCATCCAACCAGCAATGAACTGCGGGAAGAAGGTGAGGTTAAAGCCAAGGAAGACGACGATTGCATTCCATTTCGCGATGTTATCGTTAAATAGCTTTCCAGTCATCTTGGGCCACCAGAAGTGGAGACCAGCGAGGAAGCCCATAACCGTACCACCGACCATGACGTAGTGGAAGTGGGCCACGATGAAGTAGGTCGCGGTGAGGTGAACGTCCATTCCCATCGCGGCAAGGAACAGTCCAGTTAGACCACCAATAAGGAACAATCCCATAAAGCCGATTGCATAGATCATTGGTGAGTTCAGGTGGATGTTGCCCTTAGCCATGGTTGCCGTCCAGTTAAAGATCTTGATGGCGGAAGGTACCGCGAGCAAGAACGTAACCAGCGAGAACGCCACACCTTGATACATCGACTGACTGGTGACGAACATGTGGTGTCCCCATACCAAGAAGCCAAGGAAGGCGATCGCCAAGGACGAGAACGCAACGAAGTGGTAGCCAAACACTCGCTTTCGAGAGAAGGCAGAGATAACTTCGGAGATGACACCAAAGCTCGGCAGAACCATGATGTAAACCGCCGGGTGGCTATAGAACCAGAACATGTGTTGGAAGAGAACTGGGTCTCCGCCAAGCTCGGGGCTAAAGATAGGTAGCTGGAACGTTCGCTCGAAGATGACGCAAAGGAGCGTGATGGCAACGACTGGGGTTCCGAGCATCATGATGATGCCAGTTGCATATTGGGCCCATACGAAGAGCGGAAGTCTAAACCAGGTCATACCTGGCGCACGCATCCTATGGACCGTGGCGATAAAGTTGACACCCGTCGTAATCGAACTGAAGCCTCCTAAAAAGACGCCCACCAAACATAACGAAACATTACTGTTCGAATACAAACTTGAATAAGGCGTATAGAACGTCCAACCCGCGTCAACACCACCCGAAATACAGGAGATGAGAATGAGCGAGCCTGCCGCAGTATAGAGATACCAACTCAGCAGGTTGATTCGCGGGAACGCAAGGTCACGAGCTCCGATCATGAGCGGAACTAAGAAGTTTCCGAGAACCGCGGGTACCGCTACCAACAGGAACAAGAAGACCATGATCGCGCCGTGCGCCGTAAAGATTCGATTGTAAGCATCCGACTCAAAAACGTTGCCCGCTGGCGACGTTAATTCGTATCGAATCATGCCCGCAAACGCACCGCCGAGCATAAAGAAGAAGCTGACTGAAATGAGATACAAGATCGCAATTCGCTTATGGTCTTCAGTCAACAGCCAAGACTTCAGCGAGTGCCCGTTTGTCAGGTAATTCAGTCTTGGCCCTGGCGCTGCTTCGCCGCTACCAATTGGGGTCGTTACCGTTGTGCTCATCTTTTTTGATCTCCTTTTTCTGCCGCCATCGCTCCTACCGAGAGGTCCTTGCCACGGCTCGTTGGTGTTGCGTCGGCACCCTCGGCGTTAAACTCGAGGGCATTTGAATTAAGTCCTGCTTTGCCATTAACCTGAGCCTCATGCCCTGGAACGCTCGCAGCAATGTTTGAAGCTGGCAAGGACGGCACTGCGCCACCCTTGATGAATGCAATCAGCGCCATGACTTCATCTTCGGTCAGCTGTTTGTCATACATTGGCATCGTGTTTGCGTAGCCCTTCAATAGCTTCTCTCCGGGTCGAAGAATCGACTCTCGGATGTACGTTTCGTCGGCAACAAACTTTTGTCCATTGTCCATTTCTCGGGTCTTGTTGTAGAGGCCGAAGAGCGATGGCGAACGAGGAGGAAGATCAGCAGGTCCATGACAGTTGCCACAGCCAATCTTGCTGAACAACTTCTCTCCCGCTTGGATCGGAGTCAAGTTTTGTCGCATGGAACCGTTGTTCGCTAGCCACTCTGCATAATCTCGCTTGCTCATGACGATGACCGAGCCACCCATTTCGGAGTGTTGCGCGCCGCAATACATGTTGCAGAAGAGGTGAAACTTACCGATCATCGTCGGTCGGAACCACATCTGCGTATATCGACCAGGAACGACCATGAACTGGGTTCTAAACGCGGGAATATAGAATGCGTGGATAACATCTTGAGCAATCATAGTCAGCTTAATATCGGTGTCAATCGGAACGTGAAGCGTGTTGTTTTCGCGCACTCCGTTCGGATGCTGAATATGCCACATCCATTGCTTGCCAACGACGTAAATCTCTTTCGCATCTTTAGGCGGGATTCTCAGATCGGCATAAACTTTAGCTCCCCAAACAAAGAAGATAATGGCGAGAATCGTTGGAAATCCGATCCAAATGAGCTCCAGCTTCATGTTCTCATATACTGGGCTCGAACGATCAGCCGATGAACCTGCTCGATACTTAATCGCGTAAAAAATTACATAAGCAAAGGTTACAACCGCAAAGACCGTGGAGAGTGCCAAGATCGCATAGAACAAGGTGTCCATTTCCCCAGCAAAATTTGATGCCGCGGGAGGTGAGAAAGGAAAGTTAGCTAAGTTCATGACTGCTTTGATTCTCCGGTTGAGTCCTGAAGACCACTGGAAAGTGTGTTACTAGGGAAGTGCTTGTTCCAGCGCCAAATGGCAAAGGAAACGCAGAGTAAAGTAGCGATGGCCGATAGATTCAAGATCTGAACAATCGACCGGGTACGGGGGCTTGAAGCTTCCATCTTAAAACAGCCCAGCAAGAACACGTCACCAAGGGGCTGAACGGCACCCTTGTAGGCTTCGTGGATGTTATTGCGGACGGTTTTGGTTTGGAAGTTAGAACCTGTATTGTAGGCAACAATTTTGCCCGATGTCGCGATGAACGCGGCGGCGGCTGGATGGTTAACCCAATTCTTTCGCTCGTCGTACTGGTAGTAGAATCCCATCACGTCGGTCAGCTTGTGCGCCTCCTCGGGCGTGGCAACCGTAAAGTGAACGCCTTGGTCAAGATACTTGCCGAGTTGCTGTTGCATTTCGGGTGTGTGCTTTGACCAAGCCTTGTGGAATTCGTCCATCAATTCCACTCGCTTAGAAGCAGCTAGTTCAACCGTTTCTTTCGGATGAATGCTCATCACAACCAGATCGAAGTCTCGGCCCGGAACGACGGAGTCTACTGCTTTCTTATTGACGCTGAGTGCAGTCTCAACCATCAACATTTTCATTAACGACTCGGTTTCTGCGTAGCAAACCCCGTTGCAATTGTAGAAAATGGGAAGGAAAATGACTGGTCGCCCAGAGCGGAAGTATTCGCCGAATAAGTGTTCCTTGCCGTCTGACTCGGTCAGTTTCGCTCCGACAGGCATTTGCGCGCCGAGTTGAGGCTTTAAGTCAAATGAATTTGAAAGGACGCCGTTCGATTTAATCGGGCGAATCAGCACCAAGCTCCCAATCACAATCGCAAGGATTGAGATCGGAATCCATATTGGGCTGGTCTTGCTTTTCATTGTCTTATGGATTTGGCTTGCTGGATCCTGGTCCAACTGCGTTTTGGGTAATCGTATTGCCTTTCGTAACGGCGGGCACGTCGGCACCAGTTGAAACGCCTCGTTGTATAACCAATTTCATCGCCTTATCGATTGGCATTCGAACGACGCCTGCGTTTTGGTCAATCCATCCAAACGATTTCAATGCTTCGTTCTCGTGAATTCGAAGATGCTGAATATCGGTCTTCGTAGACAAGTTATCTTGCAAAATCGGGTCACCTGGTGCAATATGGTTTTGGGTCAATGGAGCGGGTTCTCGCGTCAATCCGAGGGCAGACTTCACTGTTCCACCTGGAGTTGTGAGCCAGTTGTAAACCGGGATTGAAACCAAGAAACACAAGATACAAGAAACTGTAATCTTGATCGTATAATCTTTGACCATCGGAATCTTAAGATCCCGACGATCATATTTCATTTCCCTTAGGACTTCTGGATCTTCTGGTTGAAATTCAGTGTGCATTGGCCTTAGCCTCCTTCAAACGATTGTCATAAAGCGGTAACAGTGGCTGTCTTTCCATCAATGAGAGAAGAATGGCGAACCAAACGCATCCCAAGAAGAAAACGCCTAGGCCGTCTCCCAATGTTGGGATTGCTCTGTCCCATTCTCGATGGGGGACCGATGCCGCTATAATCCAAAAGACGTCGACGAATCGAAAGACCAGAATGAACATGGCGACTTTCTTCAGTCGAGCGTGATACATCTTGATTCGAGGTGACAACAAGGTCACGAACGGAATCAAGAAACAACCCAAGATCGTTGAAGCTCCAATGTAGTTCCATCCAAGCTTGGCGTCAACACCGCGGTGGGCATAAAAGAATGCCGTATCGGGCAGGTTGCCGTTCCACAAGATGATCAGCTGAGAAACTGAGGTGTAACCCCACAACATCGTCAGCAAGAACATCATGTTGCCAAGGTCCTTTGTCAGCGATGGTGACATCGAATCTTTGTAGGGAGCCTTATTTGCCGCACTGGTGACAAGCCAAATTCCGATCGTTAACGCGGTTTGACAGCCACCAACGATCAGCCATAGCGGATACATCGTGCTGTACCAACCTGGGGTTAATGACATTCCAATATCGGTCAACAAGAAGGTCGTAATCAGCGCGAAGAATACGATACAGGGGCTGGCAACGTTGGATCGAAGCTGAGCTTCGCTTTCGTCCTTACTCTTGTCTTGTCGTCGAGAAGACATTTGCAGATAGATTGACATTCCGCCGAGAAGCAAGAATGCAATCAAAACTCGGAGGTCAAAAAATCCCTGGTTGAGGTAAGCCTGCTTGAACTTCACGACGTAGTCCGTCGACTTCGGGTTGATCCATTCGTAGACCTTGTCCATATGAGTTCGAACTGGCATAAAGAAAAATGCTAGCGCGACAAACATCCAAGGATGCGATCCGGCTTCAAATACTCGAAGAACAGGAAGAGTCCACATGCTGCGGATCGAATGGTGGATCAAGCTCAAGGCAAGGCAACCAAGAGTTGCCATCAGCCAGAAAACAAATCCGTACATGAAACCATTCAGCAGATGAGTTTGCATGTCACCCGAAGTGAACATTAAGGCTCCCCAATATCCAAGGGCACCAAGAGCACCGAGAATTGCGAGCGGCTTCTTCTTCAAGAATCCGGGCTTGCTGTCTTGGTCCATTGCGACCATTCCGCTGTCCATTGTTGCTTCACTCATTAGTGACCTTCACCTTCAGCGCCTTCTTTCTTCGGTTCAACTTTCTCATCAAGTTTTGCTTTCTCTGGGTCGCTCAGATCGCTAACCGATCCGTGCTGACTGAGCTGCAAAGCTCGAATGTAAGCAATAACAGCCCATCGATCTTGCGGCTCAATTCGCGATGCATAGCTGTACATCGCGCCGTAACCATTGGTAATCACATCGTAAAAGTGTCCGACTGGCATTTTCCGCAAACGATCAGAATGATAGTTGCCTACGGGTCGCTTCAACTGGAAACCACGAAGGGCGATCATGCCTTTTCCGTCTCCGAGTCGACCATGGCAAGGCGTGCAGTAAATGTCAAATCGATCCTGTCCGCGCTTCATCAAATCGTTGGTGATTGCAACTGGAATTTTGTCAACCCACTTGCCGTTCTCGATGCCCGTATAAAAAGCTCCATCTTCGCGAAGGTGGCCACGAGGAATTGTTCCGGGTACAAGCGGTCGAGTAGCTGCTCCGTCCGGGAAGAATTCGCTTTCCGAAAGCGGGGCTGACTTCTTCTGGACCCACATGTCGGTGTTACAACCCACAACGCTGAGCGCAGCAAAAGCAATGACTAAGGTTCTTAGTAGTCGCATGTTGAAACCTCCAGGGCGCCGTTACTCTTCATGAGTTTCTCGATCGCCTCGGGATCATAATTCGGATCACTTGCCTCAACCGCCAAAAAGAATCGATCTTGCGATGCTCGCTCGAAGTTCTTTGCGTTGAAGATTGGGTGATAAGGCATTGGCAGTCGGTTGTAAACGAACATTCCGATCGCAGCGCTAAACGCAGCGAAGAGAATCGTACATTCGTACGCAACCGGAATAAACGCCGGAATCGAGTTCATCGGCTTTCCACCCACATTCATCGGGTAATCGATGACCGAGGTGTAGAACTGCATGGAGTAACCCAATGTCACGCCGAGCAAACCGAAGATGAAGACCGTCCAAGGCACTTTGGTGTCTCGGAAACCAATCGCTTCACTCAATCCGTGGATTGGGAATGGCGAATAGGCATCCATCACCTTGAAGCCAGCATGACGAGCTTCTTCGGCGACAGATTTCAACTGTTCAGGAGTTGTGAACTCCCCAACCATTGCGTACAGTCCAATTGGATCGCTAAAATCGTGAGCCATTTAGTTCATCTCCACGGGTAGTTGACCCTCGACATATTCTTTCTTGCCTTGGAATTTGTAAAGCAGATCCTTCACTTCAAAGATGTTGATCATCGGCAAGAACCGAATGAACAAAATCATCAGCATCGTGAAGAAGCCAAGGGTTCCGGCGAACATTCCAAAGTCCCAGAACGACGGATAGTAAGGCTTATTGCTAGACGGCAAGTAGTTGCTCGTCAGTGACATCGGAATGATAACGAATCGCTCGAGCCACATGCCAATGCTGACCGCAATCGAGACAATCATCAACGACCAAACGTTCGTTCGAGCCTTGTTCCACCAGAAGATCTGAGGAATGATTCCGTTGCAGACAATCAGGGCCCAATAGAATTTCGCATACATTCCAGAGAACCGGGTGTTCGTGAGCAATCGGAACTCATATGGGTTGCCGCTGTACCACTGGAAGAAAACTTCCAAGAAGTAGCCGTAGCAAACGATCAATCCAGTTGCCAAAGTGATCTTAGCCATCCAGTCAAGGTGGCGGTTGGTGATCAGGTGCTCAAGCTTGTAATACTTTCGAAGCGGGATTGCCCAGATAATAACCATGGCGAACCCAGCAAAGACCGCGCCAGCAACGAAGTACGGGGGGAATACCGTGACGTTCCAACCCGGAACGATGGAGATCGCAAAGTCGAAACTAACGATACTGTGTACCGAAAGAACGAGAGGAGCACTCAGGCCTGCAAGCAGGTAGTACATCTGTTCGTACCGGTGCCAGTGCTGGTTGCTGCCTCTCCACCCAAGGGCGAGGAGCGCGAAAGCAAGCTTTCCGTACTTGTTGGTTGACCGATCTCGAAGGTTTGCGAAGTCAGGAATGAGTCCAACGAACCAGAAAACGAGCGAAACACTAAAGTAAGTAGAAACCGCAAAAACGTCCCATAGTAGTGGCGACCTAAACTGCGGCCACATGCCTAGGATGTTGGGATAAGGGAAAAGCCAGAAGTCATTCCAAGGGCGACCCGTGTGGAGCAGAGGGAAGAGACCTGCGCACATAACCGCAAAGATCGTCATCGCCTCCGAGAATCGGTTGATTGAGTTCCTCCACTGCTGCCGAAGCAGCAACAGAATCGCGGAAATCAGCGTTCCAGCGTGGCCAATACCGATCCACCAAACGAAGTTGACAATGTCAAAGCCCCAGGCGGCGGGAACGTTGTTCCCCCAAATTCCGGTTCCTTGGAACAAGAGCCAGGCAATGCTGAACATCATCAGGCCAGTTCCCATGACACCGACAACTAACCATTTGAACCAGTTCGTTGTGTGTGCCTTTGGATCAAGAACTAGTCGACCGACCGATTGGTCAATCGTAGCGTACGTCTGATCACCAGTAATGAACAGGTCATTGATTCTCTTATCTGCCATTAAGAATGCGCCTCCTCAGTCATTGCTGACTTGATTTCAGGATTCGGGTTTTTAAGCTTTGCCAAGTGACTCGTTCTTGGTCTAGTTTGAAGCTCCTCAAGCAAGAGGTAGCTTCTTGGGTCCGTTCTCATCTTCGAAACCATGCTGTTCTTATTTGCAATGTTTCCGAACACAATCGCCTGACTCGGACACGATTGCTGACAAGCCGTAATAACATCGCCATCGGCGATTGGCTTTCCGGCCTTCTTGGCTTCAATTCTGGCCTCGCTGATTCGTTGAACACAGTAGGTGCACTTCTCCATGACACCTCGGCTTCGGACCGTGACATCTGGATTATTGAGCAACTTGAGCAACTGAATTCCTTCCGATTTTGGTTCTCGAATCGGACCAGGGATAACACGCGTGTTAATCGGTACCGTCTTCTTTGTAAACTGCTCTTGGTTATCCGTCCAGTTCAGATAGTTAAATCTTCGAACCTTGTAAGGGCAGTTGTTGGAGCAGTAACGAGTTCCAACGCAACGGTTATAAACCATTTGATTAAGACCTTCGTGACTGTGAATCGTCGCCGCAACTGGGCAAACTGGTTCGCACGGAGCTTTTTCGCAGTGAACGCACGCGACTGGCTGCCAGACGACTTCAGGATTCTCATCGGAGCCCGTATAGTAGCGGTCCAATCGGATCCAGTGCATTTCCCGGCCTTTTCCAACTTGCTCTTTACCAACGACAGAGATGTTGTTTTCTGCTTGGCAAGCTGTGATACAGGCACCACAACCTGTACAGGCATTCATGTCGATTGTCATGCCCCACTGGTCGCCATCCCACTCAAAGACTTCTTCAGGATACAAATTACCCTTCTCGATTTCTTCCTTATCGGGGGACTGACCGATCTTGAGCGCCTCTGCACCTTCCTTCAAATAGGCTTCGAGGGTTCCGACGCGAATGACGTCTCGCTTGTCAGGAATTCGACTTCCACCCAACGGGCTATGTCCTTGCGTGCTGGCAAGGTGTTGTTCGGTGTTTAAGCTAGTTATCGCAGTGATCGCAGTAAACGCTGGAGTCTTTGATGTTCGAATCTTGTAACTACTAAATCCGCCACCTTGGTCTCCGCCGTTGCTGATTCCAACCGTTGCAAGCGTTCCACCCGAAGTTCGACCGTATCCAAGGTTCATGGTTACCGAACCCTTGGCTTGGCCATTCAAAACGTAGACAATGCCTTCGATCTCGCCGACTGCGGTCGTGACCTTGACCATTTCATCGGTTTTAACCTTTAATTCTGCGGCATCAGCTGGGGAAAGAGTGACGACATTATCCCAAACGACCTTTGTAAGTGGCCTTGGCAACTCTTGGAGCCAACCGTTGTTTCCGAATCGACCATCATAAACGGCACTATCCGGAATGAAGGCTGCTTCGAGTCCAGATGATGGCGCGCTAACTGGTGGCAATGTTGCAG
The DNA here is from genome assembly GCA_025360125.1 of Armatimonadota bacterium. Classification (GTDB taxonomy): domain Bacteria; phylum Armatimonadota; class Fimbriimonadia; order Fimbriimonadales; family Fimbriimonadaceae; genus Fimbriimonas. The sequence goes on from JANYCU010000058.1 coordinate 36,449, forward strand.
AAACCGTCGACATTGCCAGAGCGGCTGATGCGGTATTGGCAATCGTTCCGTTATGAACCGATGTTCGCCAATTCTTTTCAAAATCAGCTCCACCCATTCCGTTTACTTGCCAGTGACTGCGAAGAATGTCATAGCCGCCTCTGCTTTCGCCAAGAAGGTTCGAGAAGACTTCCATTTCGCTTCGCCCATCAAATAATGGAGCGATAATCGGCTGCATGATCGTTGCCGTTCCTTCAAATGATCGTGCGTCTCCCCATGCCTCAAGCGTATGAGCCATCGGCAACGTCCAATCGCACTTCTCGGAGGTTTCGTCTGGGGTTCCGGTCAAATGAATTTTGACTTTAGCCTTGGCCAGCATAGCGGCAAACTTAAGGTCAGCCGGAGCCGTATAAACTGGATTCGAATTGGAAATGTAAAGAATGTCAACCAATCCAGTCGACAATTCCTTGGTCAAATCTTCCAGCGTTCCATAGTCAGCCGACGCCTCTGGCGAAGCAACAAACTTAACTGTCTTGCCAACGTTGCCCAATGCGTTGTTGATCATAAACGCCAAAGTGTGAACTTCGGCAGGCTGGTGTTCGCCTGCAATAACGACGCTTTGTCCAACATTCGCCTTAAGGTCTTTGACGATTGACGCGATATCCTTCTTCAACGCGCCATTCAATGTTCCGGCTGGTGCAGTTACTCCAAGTGCGTTGGCAAGTCCGCAAGCGGCCGAATAAACTTCGCTCGGCTTCACCATGTATCGGTGATCAGCCATTGCGCCGACCAATCCGCTGTTGGCTTCGATGGCATACATACGGTTCATTTCGCCCGTCTTGCCCGTTACTCGTCGCGCCTTCGAAAACTGTCGTGCGTAAATCAACGCACCAGGATTGTCGCTATTCGATAGGAAGTCTCCATCAAGGGTTACGACCACTTTGGCGGTTGAAAAGTCATAGACCGGAACTCCAGCCTTGCCAGTGACTGCCTTGACGGCAGCCGTAACTGATGCTCGGCCTGATGGTTCCCAACTGTAGATCTTCGCTGCAGGGAATTTCTTCTTAAATCGCTGAACCAAGTCACCCATTGACGGCGAAGTGATCGCACCGAACAGTACCGAAACGCCTTTCCCGCCAGTCGCAACTCGCGATTCCATTTGGCTCTTCAGCGCCTTTTGGAATTCTTCCCAAGTGGCAATTCCATTTTTGTCAGTGACGTTTTGTGCGCGGTCTGGATCGTAAAAATTGAGGACTTCGGCTTGTGAAATGGAACCCAAAGCTCCCATTGAAGCAGGGTGATCAGGATTACCTTCAAGCTTAATCGGTCGGCCTTCATGTTGCTCAACCAAGACACCTGTTGCATAGCCTGCAAGGGTCACAGCGGAAGCGTAGAACAGAGCCTTGCCGGGCACCATCTCTTCTGGCGCCTTTACAAATGGAATCACCTTTTCCTCAGGCAAGAACACGCCACGACAACCCGTAAGTCCGGCAAGCGCAAGCGATGCGCCCGCGAACTTGAGAAGGGTTCGACGGTCAATAGTCAGAAGGTCTTTTCGATTCGGAAATTCATCTTCAAACCACTTTTCAAATTCAGGTGTTTGACTGACTTCTTCCAGGGATTGCCAATAAAGCTGGCCACGCTTGCCTTCGAGTTCAGCACGCATCTTCCGCAAGGCTAATTCTTTGTTTAATTCAGGGGTCTTGTCCATCAAATTTCCTTTTTAGCGGTGACACACCGAGCAGTCCGCGAGTTGCTGGACCTTGATTCCAAGTTTAGCGACGATTTCTTTGCCTGCTTCTCGATCCTCAGCATGATCCGAACCCATAAAGTGGCCATTGATCAGCTCAGTTTCCACTTGCGACAGGTCGCCCTTGCCCTTCTCTTGCAGCTTCCAGTAAAGCTTGAATGCCATTTCACGAGGAGTTAGCCCAGGATTCTCCTTCGCAATATCTTTGTTCCAACCGAGGTAACGGTCTGGCGCTCGGTGACAATCAAGGCACCAAGACATTTGGAAGGCATTGCCTTTCGCGGTGATGTGCTCATCTTGCATCGGGCCGTGGCACGTGTTACAGTTCAAACCGCGGTTGACGTGAATCGAGTGGTTAAAGAAAACAAAGTCAGGAAGCTTGTTGACCTTGTTCCATTTGATCGGGGTTCCCGTATCCCAGCTGTCGTGGATTGGCTGAAGAAGCGGTGAGTTTGTCCAAATTTGGCTATGGCAACTCATACAAGTTTCGGTCGGTGGGATTCCCGCAAAGCTTGATTTCTCAACGCTTGTATGGCAATAACGACAATCAATTCCTAACTCCCAGGTGTGATGCTGGTGAGAAAAGGGAACTGGTTGGTTTTTTGCGACGTTAACCTTAGTGTTGGCCGGCGACCGCGACAATGACGCGATCGCGAGTCCAACCGTCAATGGCAACACTGCGATTGCAATAATCGTCATGTGCGCTATTGAGTTGGCCCTTGGTCTAAATACCTGCGAACTCATATATTTACCGATGCTCCGTTTTTATTAGCGCCTGCTCTGCTTCCGTGCAGGCTGAATTTGTTTGCAAATCTGATGCCCGCAAACAAAAAATGATGATACCGATTCTGGTTTCCGAAATGCTGTCCCATTAAGCCATCACCACCACTCTATCAATCGCAAACATCAAAAATAATATGGCCAAGTACAGCATGCTGTAATGGAACAATCCACTTGCCGGGCTGCGCTCGGACATATTTTTCCAAAGTTTGTAGAAACTACGAATGAGGATTAAATTGAGGACAAGCGCGCTGATGCCATAAATCCAGCCTACTTGGGGGAAGAACAGTGGCACAAACGTGGCAACGATCGTCGCTACCATATACACGCCGATTTGGATGACAGTCACTCGGTCGCCTTTCACGACTGGCAACATCGGCACTCCGGCCGCTGCATAGTCATCTTTGATCAAAAGCGCCAGCGCCCAGAAGTGGACCGGGGTCCAGACAAAAATGATTCCGAAAAGATAAAGGGCGAGGGGTGGAAGGCTATTGGTGACAGCGGCCCAACCAACAAGTGGCGGGAAAGCACCAGCGGCGCCGCCAATGACAATGTTATGCCAGGTTCTTCGCTTGAGCAACATCGTGTAGATCACGACATAGAACACTAACCCACTCAATCCCATCAGTGCGCTGAGCGGAGTAGCAAAGACCCATAGCATCACGAAGGAAAGCGTTGCAAGGGTGAAGGCAAAGGTCAGCGCATTGGCGCTGGAAATACTTTGTGTCACAGTTGGCCTGTTTGCGGTTCGCTTCATCGAGATATCGATGTCGCGGTCAATAACCATGTTGATCGCATTCGCGGCGCCGGCAACCATATATCCGGCCACGCTGACGATCAAGAACAGCATCGTGCCTGGCCATGCTCCTTTCGCTGCGACCATTGCGGTCATCGTCGTAAAGAGCAGCAAGCTAATTACTCGCGGCTTTGTCAGAGCAACGTAGGCCTTTATCAAGGCGCGCCCTTTCAGCGGAGCAACATCTTCAGCCTCTTCTGGCGCTGGCCTAGCTTCGACTGGCTCGATTCCAACTCCAAACGCGGCGATGGCGAGCACCACTACTGAAATCCAGTTCAAATCCGCCAAGACAAGGTGAACCATCTGAATCGTAACTGGAGCCTTGAAGAAGATGTTCAACCCACCTACGACGAGTTGAGTAATCAAAATTGCAATCAGTGCCTTAGTGGCATTTTTGACAAACGGATCCGGTCGCAGATGCTGAATCAGCCCGCACATGAGAAGCAAATAAAGCCCAATCGACGCTGAACCAACGGGATGCGCCAACGCCAGCTTGCTCGCCCAAAAGGCCTGCGGCTTCAACATTTCGCTCAGTCCTTCAACTTCGGGACGGACTTGATGCCCAAATGCAGAAATCGCGCCACTCACTCCGAGGAGCATGGTTCCGATGAATCCGAATCCGAGAAGCCAACCAGCCGCGCCTTGCGATTTCAACTTGATCGGTCGAATTCCGCTGGCCGCTAGCGCCGCTCCCGCAATCGCTCCGACCAGCATAAAGGTGCTCAATACGTGAGCCCCCATCCAAAACGCTCGTTCCAAGGTTTCGTTGGAAGTTACCAAGCCCTTGACGACTAAGTGTCGACCGACTAAAGCTTCGGCAATTGTGAAAACAAGGGCGACGCTGGAGTATTTTATTGCAGGGTGACCTTTTGTCACGAGCTTAAATATCCAAACAACGACGTGCCATGGCCACCAAGATCTAGACCGCTTAAGGTCCCCATTTGCGAAAGATTTAATCGCCCAGACAAACAGTCCGACTGCAACTAAACCCGCGATTTCAGTTGAAGTTCGATGAGACTTCTCAATTAAAGTGGCAATGGGACCTTTCATTGGATTGGTCGGACCATTGCACAGCGGCCAATTGGACCCGCAGCCGTCGCCATATTTCATGGCCCGGAGATAAACGCCCCAGCCAACCACGAGTAAGTTATAGAAGAGCGTGAACCAGGCAAAACTTGCAAAAATTGGGTTGCCAGGGAGCCGGTCTACCGAATCGCTCGGAGAGACTGTAAAGTTTCTAAAAAAGTTGAAACCTTTGGCGGGGATCATAACGCTCCCCTTCATTAAACCTTAATCTTGAGTTCAAAAGGAACCTAAGGGCGTAGGAAAAAGTACTTCTCCTGTCATGTGATTTACCCTCAGGCGGGGGTACAGAGTGGTCTCACAATTTCGCCATTTCACGCTTCTTCAGCTCAAGCAGTGTCCACGCCTGGCCAGCCGTGTCGAGCATTGCCAAGACATTTTCCTCGACCCCCATGGAGCGTAGGGCTTCTTTTTGGTCTTGAGTGACCGAGTTTTGACGCCAACCCGTGGCCGCCATAGTCAGACCCTTGGTAAACGGCCAAATGTCCTTAATTTTTCGGTCGGCCCGACGAAAGGCTTCGCCTACTTCGCGACCTAGTTCAAATTCAATTGGGTCACGCACGGACGACGTGATCACTAAGTGGTAAAAGCCTAACGCGTCTTCCTCAATTGCCGCCATCCGATGTCCTTCCAGCTTCGAAGAGCCGCAGGCCAACAAGTATCGGCCTTCCCCGACTTTCATCCAGGAGTTCCCGCTGACGCCCAGGACCTCCTCTGGTGGAGTCAACTCCGACAAAATATCTACCGCCGTCAACGAAGAATCGAGGTCATCAAAATTAACGTTTCGACGGAACAACAAAGCCTGCGCTCGCGGGTCGAGCTTGTCCCACTTTTGCATCGCTTCGAGCAATGTATGCCCTTCCAAATCGAAGTCTTGGGGCAACCCAACCACACCTGCAAGGGACGGAGTGTCCTCTTCTTTTTCTGCTTTTGGAGCCGTTAGCCGCTTGCCATTGTCAACGACGTCGATCACCAGGCAGTCCGATTTTGCCGACTTAGCGATCTTCTCTCTTCTCGCGGTGGCGTCAGCCAATCCCTCGATCGTATTCGGCAGGACTCGGAGACCACGGCCGATCATTTGACAAAACAGCGCCCAGCTTTTTGTCGGTCTTAACAAAAGAATGCAGCCGACATCGGGAACATCGAAGCCTTCGGTTGCGATTTCAACATTAACGAGAACCTGCGTCTTGCCAGACTTGAATCGGTTCATGATTTTGGATCGCTCTTCCATCTTCATCGAACCATCGACAGACTCTGCCGCAAAACCTTCATCCTTGAACAGCGTCGCAACGGTCTTTGCGTGTTCCACGCCAGTACAGAAGACAATTGTTTTTCGATCTTTCGCGATTTCAGTCCAATTTTCGAACGCGGTCCGATTTCGGCTTTCGGTATTGACGGCTTCCTGCAAAGCCCTCGTACTATAGTCTCCGTGGACAATCCTCACTCGGCTAAGGTCGACGCCAGTCGCGATTCGGAAACCGCGCAGGTCGGCCAGCCAACCGTCGGCAATCGCCTCTCGAAGGGTGTACGTGAAGGCTACTTCTTCAAAAATCGCTTCTTCTTCGCCGTGGAGCGGACGGTTATCCATCCGGTGCGGAGTTGCGGTGACGCCGACGGTAAAGCAGGTTGAACTATAGGCTCCAACTGCCCGCATCACGTTCTGGTAGCTGTCGGCGGGAGCATGGTGCGCCTCGTCAATGATGAGGCACCCAGGGTTCCACTTGCCAAGTCTCACGTTGCCTTCTTTACCGAGCGACTGGACCGAGCCAATGATGACGTTTTGCTTACTCGGCCGCTCCTTGAGGTTGGCTTCGATTTCAACTTTGAGCTTGGGGTTCTGTTGCTGAATCCGTGCCAAGGCTTGTTCGAGGAGTTCTCGTCGGTGAGCAAGCACCAGTGTGGACGCCTTGGTTTCTTTGTAAAAGTCGCCGATGAGCGCGCTGAACAGAGTTGTTTTTCCCGTTCCGGTTGGCATAACCGCCAATACTCGGTTCAAACCACGATCACGACACGCGAAGATCTGCCCTAGAGCTTTCGCTTGATAGGGCCGCAATAAGACCTTGACCACGGCTTCACGGGAGTGCATCGGGAAAGGTTCAAGACGCGATCAAGTGCCTATTCGCCTCCCGTTTCGAATTGAATTCTGCATTTAGAGGGGCAATGTGTTTGGTCGATTCGAAGGTCAATTCCCTGGCCAAAGCCCGGTAGAATTCTGCCCAATGATTCTCGCAACGATATTTTTGGTGACCACTCGGGCCCAAACCAATCAATTCGATCCCGGTCCAAACCCGATGCTGATGCGCAATCCAACCCTCAGCGCAACCACCATTGTTTTCCAATACGCGGGTGATCTTTGGTCAGTTCCCCGAGTGGGAGGGGAAGCAAAGCGACTAACCAGTTCGCCATCAATTGAGTCCAATCCATACTTCTCACCCGACGGCACCACCATCGCGTTTAGCGGCCAATATGACGGCAATACCGACGTTTACACCATTCCTGCCACTGGCGGAGTGCCGAAGCGGCTCACCGCCGACCCAGATGCGGACAAGGTTGTCGGCTGGACCCCCGACGGCAAAAGCGTCCTCTTTACGTCATCTATACTCTCGAACACCGACTACCCACGCCTTTTAACGGTGGCAAAGAACGGCGGAGTTCCGACCCCTTTGCCCCTGCCCACTGGCGTCGAGGGGGCTTACTCGCCCGATGGCAAGCACATCGCCTACGTTCCCAACGGCAAATGGCAAGAAGCCTGGAAGCGGTATCGAGGCGGTCAAACCACGCCAATCTGGATCGCCCAGCTTTCTGACTCGAAATGGAAGGCCATTCCGCGCAAAAACACGAACGACAAGAACCCAATGTGGGTGGGCGACAGTGTTTATTATCTGTCTGACCCGACGGGTCCGGTCGGAATGTTTCGATATGACAACAGCACGGGCAAAGTAACGGCCGAGATTCCCGGCCAAGGATTGGACATCAAGTCGGCAAGTGCTGGTCCCGGCGCGATCGTGTACGAGCGTCTAGGCTCGCTGAACCTGCTTAATCTCTCGACCCATCAATCGAGCCGCGTACCGATCACGATTCATAGCGATTTTCCCGAAGTTAGAACATCCTTCAAAGACGTCAAAGGCAATGTCTCCGGAATGGCGATATCACCGAGCGGACAGCGGGTCGTGGTCGCCGCACGAGGTTGGATTTTTACCGCTCCAGCCGCAAAAGGCGATGTCCGTATGCTCGATGGCAAGCAAGGCGTTAACCGACGCGAGCCGACTTGGTCGCCAGACGGTAAAACAATTGCTTATATCAGCGATGAAGATGGCAATCAAAAGCTAGCGTTGTACGACATTGCCGCCGGGAAGGAGAAACGGGTTCCCCTCGCCGACGGTAGTGGCTACTACCGAAATTTGGTGTGGTCGCCTGACAGCAAGATGATTGCTTACAGCAGCGAGAAACTAACGCTGAATATCTTCAATGTCGCCACCGGAAGCACTTCTAAACTTGATAAGCAAACCTTCCGAGGCCGGGTGGAAATTGATCCGAAATGGTCGCCAGACTCCAAGTGGATCACTTGGTGCCGCGACCTTCCCAACCTATACAATGCTGTGTTTTTGTATAGTCTATCCAGCAAGAAAGTCACTCAAATCACCGATGGGATTGCCGATGCCAACAGCCCCATTTTTGATCGTGATGGCAAGCACCTCTACTTCTTGGCCAGCACCGACATCGGCCTTGGCGCGCACTTCGAAGACCTCTCGACGTACAACGCACCGAACGCGACCAGCTCGGTTTATGCGGTGGTCCTACGCAAAGACCTGCCCAACCCGCTTCAACCAGAAAGTGATGAAGAAGTACTGAAGAAGCCGGATCCTACAAAGCCAGTTCCGTTTGATATCGACCTCGATGGCATTGAGCATCGAATTATCGCTTTGCCATTACCTCGGCAAGGATATCAATCGCTTGAAGCTGGTCCAGCCGGGTCATTCTTTGCCGCGGTCTCTACGCCAAGCGCCAACGTTGTTAGCCGCTCGCGAGGGACATCAGTGGTCAAATTTAGCTTTTCCGATCGAAAGGTCACCCCTTTCATGACCGGAGGAAGCATTATGGGTACCTCCAACGATGGCACGAAACTGCTCATCAATCTGGGCGGCGGACCAGCAATTGTCTCGGCCATGGCCCCTCCGACACCCGGTCAAGGCACGATTGATCTATCTGGCCTGCGAGTCAAGGTCGACCCTCGTGTCGAATGGGCGTCCATGTTCCACGAAGTGTGGCGCAACGAAAAGCTCTTGCTCTACGCACCAAACGTGCATGGCATCGACGTAAACGAGATGGACCGACGATATGAGCCGTTCCTCGAAAACGTCAGCAGCCGTGACGACCTTAACTATCTGTTCACCGACATGCTCGGCGAGCTTTGCGTGGGACATATGTTCATTCGGGGTGGAGACATGCCTGCCCAGAAGCGCCAAGCTGGCGGCCTGCTTGGAGCCGACTTTTCCTTCGAGAATGGACGCTATCGATTCACCAAAATTTACGATGGCGAGCGCTGGAATCCGAATCTCTATTCGCCTCTCGCTCAGCCTGGAGTGGATGCCAAGCCAGGCGATTATCTGCTCTCAATCGACGGAGTCGAGATGAACGACGCGATGGACGTCTATTTGGAACTCGAAGGCAAAGCAGGGAAACAGGTCAAGGTGAAAATCGGACCGACTCCCGATGGAGTTGGAGCCAAGGAGTCTATCGTCGTTCCGGTAGCCAGCGAATTTGCACTCCGATTCCGATCGTGGGCCGAAGAAAATCGCCGGATCATCGATAAAGCCACTGATGGCCGAGTCGGATACGTTCACGTGCCCGACACCTCGCCTCCGGGCTGGGAAGCGTTTCAACGGTACTACTACTCGCAGACCGACAAAGACGCGATGATCATCGATGACCGATTCAACCACGGCGGTTTGGTTAACGACTTCATGGTCAACGAGATGCAGAAGCCGCTCGACTTCATCGACATCGCCCGTTATGGAACCGCAATGCACGACCCAAGTGCGGCGATCTACGGCCCCAAGGTCATGTTGATCAACGAAATGGCCGGCTCCGGTGGCGACATCTTCCCGTTCATTTTCCAGCTTCATAAGGTCGGAAAACTGGTGGGACACCGCACTTGGGGAGCGATGATTTCTGCATCCGGATTCCCGTTGCGAGACGGAGGAAGTGTTACGGCTCCTGACGACGCGATGGTCGGCGCGGCAAGCGGAGATTGGGTTATCGAAAATGTGGGAACCTACCCGGACGTTGAAGTTGAGTTTGATCCGTACCTCTGGCGACGCGGCCACGATGCTCAATTGGATGCCGCCATTGCTCAGATCCTCAAAGATCTGAAGGATTACAAGGCTCATCCGATGAAGGTCCCGGCCTATCCGGATAAGTCGAAGATTCCTCCAAGTGGTTAACTGTCTCAATCTTTGACCTGTAGGGTCAGCTCAAATTAGCCCAGGGCATTGCCCTGGGTTGATTGGAGTACATTTCCGCGGGCTGAAAGTCCGCCTCAATTTATGAGATTCTGCTCAAATAAAATTGACGCGCCCCTTCAGGGCACAAGAATTCTGAATCTCTACCCAGGGCGTTGCCCTGGGCTAACTTGAAACGGACCTTCGGCCCGAAATGCGCGTTCGGTTTACAGCTCTGACTAATGAACGCTGGCAAGCGAAGTCTTCAGAATATTGATGGAGTCGATGTTCTCGGGATCGACTTGGTTCAAAACCGCAAGATAGAGGCTGACGAAGTCACCCAAGTAAGTGAGCGAGAGCAGTTTCTCAAGCAACGTATCGCCGATCGCCTGAACGTGGGCGAATGAACAAAGGTCTTTGACCAAGCCTTCGGTCACTTCGGCGCGCTTCTTCATCTTCGCGCTCTCGGTGCCGTCTTCGAGGATCATGCCAACGTAGTTCGCAATGCCTTGCTCGCCTGCCTTGACCCAGCCCAAGATTTCATTGTGGTTAAGCTCGGGGAAGGCGTTTACGAACACATGGTTCTTTGCATTCTCATTGATCTGACCTTTCCAACGGTTAGCGATAATCGCTTGCCAGGTGCCGAGGCCGTAGATGATTCCCAGCTTGCCGTGGAGCGAGGAACCGAGTTCTTTGGCTATTGGGTTTGATCCTTCGACGGTCCACTCCTTGCAAAGCGACTCAAGTAGATCGAAGGCCCTGGCGAAATCTTGGGCGGGTAGCAAGCCCATCTTCACGCATGCGGTAAGGACAGGAATGAGCATGAATCCAAGCGCGGTTCGGGGAGGCTGTCCACCGGGAACGGTAATGACAGCATATCCGTCGGCCAAAGCGAGTTCCTTAAGCTTTCCGCCGCTGGTGACGCATACGATTTCGGCGCCGGCTTTCTTGGCATCGGCGTAGGCCGACAGCGTCTCCTCAGTGTTGCCGCTGTAGCTGGTAGCAAAGACGAGCGTGGAGGGTCCGACATAGGAAGGAAGATGATAGTCTCGGTTGACGACGAACGGGATTGAGCCGAAGGCATCGAACATCGCGCGGACGTAATCGCCACCGACGGCTGAGCCGCCGAGTCCGGTCAGCATTGCGGCGGTGTAGGTGCCCTTTGGAAACTCAACACCTTCGACGAGGGTGAGTGCATGTCGACATTGATTGGGATACTCCTCGGTGAAATGGAGCATGCCTTTGGGATCGAGAGCGGTCACGGATGCGCGGGAGTTGAGGTCAATGGACATTCAGTAAGTTTACTTGAGGCGAACTTTCTGCTGGCCCGATGATCCAATTTTCACCCAGGATTTCATGCTGGGCTAATTTGAAACGCACACTTTGGGGCAAATCTGATTTGAGGGCATTCTCTCCAGTTCGACCACTCTTTAACCTCGACACTACAGTCGCCGAGAAGCCAATTGACAAACCAGGGTGCTTCATCGGCTCCCTAAGGGTCGAGGTATAAAAAACAAAAAGGCGAGTCCGATTTCTCGCACTCGCCTTCGTTTTAGCTGACAGCTAGCAGCTGATTTATTCGTCCGCAAACGGATCGTATTCTTCTTCGCTTGGTGCCGCCGTGACAGGTCGAGCAGCAGGAGCTCCACCGCCGGAATTACCCGCTGAAGAACCGCCACCGCCAGAATTTCCACCAGTATCGTCACGAGGACGATCGAGGCCATTGACATTGTCGGCAACAACTTCAACCGATTCTCGGTTCGTACCGTTCTGGTCGGTCCATTTTCGGGTTTCTAGTCGCCCATCAACTGCGACTAATCGTCCCTTTTGGAGGTAGCTGTTGACGTAGTCAGCAGTCTGACCCCACGCCTTAATTCGGAAGAAATCGGCATCAGGTGCACCGTCTTGCGGTTTGATTCTCTTCTGCACAGCGATGCTGAAATCAACGACGTTCTTTCCAGAATTCGTTGTTCGCAATTCGGGGTCACGAACGAGGCGACCAATCAACACAACGCGGTTAACGCTCATGGTTTATTATGCCTCTTTGCTGGTGATCATGTGCCGCACAACGTCATCGCTGATGCGCATCAATCGGTTCAATTCAGCCGGAACGTCACCTTCAGATTCGAAGTGCATCATGACGTAGTTGCCTTCTTTCAGACCTGCAATCTCGTAAGCGAGTTTTCGCTTTTCCCACTTTTCAGCGGAAGCGACTTTGCCGCCTTTGTCTTCGACGACTTTTTTGAACTTGTCGGCGATCTTTTGGATTTCTCCGTCCTTCAATTCAGGACGGACGATATAAAGTGTTTCGTAATTTCGTGTTGCCATTTTTCTCCCTTTGGTCTGTCAGCTCCGAACGCATTCGGAACAGAGAGTAGAACGTTGATTGTACCACGGAATAGGGCGAGGACTAAGGCTAGCTTCGCTAGGGCGATGCTTGAGGCTACTCTAGAACAGTCCCGTTCACATTGAGCTTGAAGTCGTAGCCAAAAAGCTCGGCGGAGCGGCGGCACATCACCATACGGCTCAAAAATATCTCGAAGTACTCCATCACGGTGGCAATGGACGAGTCGATTTCTAGGCTCAATTGGATCGTTCGAGCGTCGTTATCCATCTCTACTCGACTCTTTTGCACAGCCGCGTTGACCCGGTCGTGAATGTCGTAGGTCTCCACCACTGGATTCTGGACCCGGCTAAAGTGAACATCGCTCTTATCCGCAATAATCAGCGCCGCGCTCATCGTGGAAATCGGCATCCCAGCCGACTCTTCGTGGTTCCCAATCGCACCCAACACTGGGGCAATCTCACTTGCATCCATTCCCATCTCATTCAGAATTACGAATGCAATCGAAGCGCCATGAAGCGGGTGACCGACTCGGTTGATCACGTTGCCGATGTCATGCAAGTAGCCTGCAATCTGCCCCAATTCGATGTCGCGAGGCGTCGCCCCAAGGTTCTCAAGGATATAGCGAGTAATTGACGAAACCACTCCGACGTGGCGATGGCCGTGCTCGGTGTATCCCATCGCTTTCATGACCTCGTTAGCCCCGTCAATCAGTTTTTTGACCTTGGGGTTGGACTTGACGTCCTTTATCGAAACGATTTTTGGTCCAGAAATGCTTACTTGCTCGGCCATCTATTTACTCTCCAATTTCTCAATTCCTACCACGTGGTTTCGGTTAGTCCTTTGCTCCTGACGAACAATCCCAACCCCACGTTCAAACCAGGTCCTTAGCTCCAGCGGCATGCCGTCCTTCGTTCCCTCTATCTGTACCAACAAAACCGTCTCTACAACCTCGGTTTCTCCGGTCAATAGCTGTACCGTAGACCGCCGCTGGCTCAGAGTCGCTTTGGCGTTTCGCCGTTTGCCTAAACTCTCGAAGCTGCCCGACCAGACGTCAGCGGGAATAAATGCTTCTTCTCTCGATTTCTTTTTCTCTGGAATCTTGTCTTCTAGGAGCAATGGAATTGGGGGATTGAAAGTAGTGTTAGCTAGCATCGAAGCGACGAGCTTTTTACCATTCCAAGCCAGTCGAGATTCGCCCAATTCACTTTTCAGCTCTCTTCCCTCAAATCCGCCTACGCTGATCTTCTTTCCGATCTTAATCGTGGGTACATTGTCTTGAAACGAACTCTTTTCAGAGTACGACCATTCGCGACCTTCCACCAACGGCATATACGATGGGCCACCCTGACCGCAGGCTCCCAAGAGCACCAGCGGAATAAACAGGGCGATACGTTTCATACCTTCTCTAGTTTAGCGAGCTTTTGCACAAGTTTCTTCACACCAGTTACTCCGGGGAACGCAACCGTCACTTCTGAGTCATCTTTGATCGGATTGCAGGCAATCACAACTCCAATTCCAAACTTTGCATGCTTCACTCTTTCACCGACATCAAATATCGGCTTTACCATCCGGTCTGGCTTTGGTGCTGGAGGCTCCGTAATGGTATACGTTCCAGTTCGTTGCTGGGTTACGGCCCGAATTGGTGGTGCATATGAATAGCCTGCGTCGCCTCGAATCTCTAAAATCTCTGGCGGTACGTCATCGACAAACCGCGACCGAGCGTTAAAGTTTGGCATCCCGTAGAGTGACCGTCGATGCGCGTGACTCAGGTGCAGCTCTTCCCTCGCCCTCGTCATTCCAACGTAGCAAAGTCGACGCTCTTCTTCAAGTTCCGTATCTGAATACAACGAGCGAGAGTGAGGGAAGACACCTTCTTCGAGTCCGGAAAGGAACACGACGGGGAATTCAAGTCCCTTTGCTGAGTGCAATGTCATAAGCGTCACTGCATCTCCGCCTTCGACGAGATTATCGATGTCAGCGACGAGCGCCACGCTCTCCAAGAATGTCCCTAGGTTCGGTTCGTCCGACGTTTCGTCAAACTGCACCGTTACGTTTAGCAACTCTTGGAGGTTCTCCAGACGGGCAATGCTATCGTCGCTATGCTCTTGCTTCAAGGCGTCCAAATAGCCACTCCGAACCATGATTGAACGCAAAACTGGAGTCACGGGGCCGTGCTCGGCAATATCCTGGGCCTCGGAAATAGCATCACAAAATGCCCTTATTGAGCTCGATGCCTTCTTTTGCATTGAGGACTGGATTCCCTGGTCATTCGCCGAAGTAAACAAGCTTTCACCGGTTCGGGTCGACCATTCTTCCATCAGGCCCATCGCCGTGTTTCCAATTCCTCTGGTCGGGGTGTTGACCACTCGCTTAAAGCTGACGTCGTCTCTCGGGTTATAAATCAACCGAAGATAGGCGAGCATGTCCTTGATTTCCTTTCGTTCGTAAAATCGTTGGCCACCGACGAGAAGGTGCGGGATTCGGTTTGTGAGGAAAGCTTCTTCAACGACTCTGCTTTGGGCGTTGGTTCGATACAAGACCGCAAAGTCTTTATATTGTCGGCGTCCGCGTTGAACATCGCCGAGAATCTGGGCCGCCACGTTCATGGCTTCTTCCTGCTCGGTTCCCGACATCGTCAGGGTGATCGGGACTCCGTTTTCGTTATCCGTCCAAAGCTGCTTGTTCGCCCGCGAGCGATTCTTTTTGATGACTTCGTTCGCCGCCGACAAGATGTTCTGAGTCGAGCGGTAATTTCGCTCTAACTTGACGATCTTCGCATCGGGATAGTCGCTACCAAACCGTAAAATCAAGCTGACGTCGGCACCGCGCCAGGCATAAATCGACTGGTCGTCATCGCCAACCACCACGATATTGCGATGCTTTCCAGCCATGGCGTGAACAATGTTGTATTGTGCGATATTGACGTCTTGGTACTCATCGACCAACACGTGTAAGAATCGCTCCTGATACTTATCGAGGATTTCCTTGCGCTGTTCGAACAGGCGATTCGCAAAAAACAGAATGTCGTCAAAGTCCAGTGCGTTTGCTCGCTGCAATGCCTTGTTATAAGCCTTATAAATTCCGACGACTGTCGTCTCGAAAAACCCTGCTGCTCGAGCTTCATATTTTTCCGGGTCCTGCAATTTCTCTTTTGCATTCGAAATTTCATTCAAAACCGCTCTTGGCTGGATTGCTTTATCGTCGATGTTCTTTTGCTTTAAGATGTCTCGAATCAGCGAGAGTTGGTCGCCATCGTCGTAAATGACGAAATTTCGGTCAATCCCGATAGCCGACCCGTCAATGCGGAGAATTCTCGCGCACAAAGAGTGGAAAGTGCCAATCCACATTCCTTTCGCCTTTGGACCCGCCATAGATTCGACCCGTTCCACCATCTCTCGAGCGGCTTTATTGGTAAAAGTCACCGCCAAAATTCGGTATGGAGGAACTCCTTCATCGAGCAGACGGGCGATTCGGGTGGTGATAACTCGGGTTTTTCCTGATCCGGCACCCGCAAAAATGAGCAATGGTCCGGCGGGATAAACGACCGCTTCGAGCTGCTCTGGGTTCAAAGAATCAAGGTTTAGATCAGCAGTCATGTAGGTCATTTACAATTATGCTTGGAAAAACACTTGTCCTCGCCTGTAACTTCAAGCTAAACTGGGGCGTCAGTATCCCTAGAGATCACACAACAAAGGTCATGAGACCGGAGATATACAGACGATATGAAACGGGCAATAAGTAGCATCATTTTTGGAGGAGTAACCATTTCTGCATTCGCAATGCAAGGTTCCTTCACCATCGTTCGGCCATTCGATGGCTCCAAAGTTCGGGAAATGGTCAAAGTACTCTTTCCAAACGACGAGAAGCTGAAAGATTCAGGTTACGTCGGAATCTTTATTGACGGCAAGTTTCTTGAAGCCGTTGCACCAAAGGTATCGGCCGACAAAAAGTATTGGGAATATGCTCTTGATACGAAGACCATTGACGATGGCAGTCACAAGCTTGAGGCCAAGCTCTATGTTGACTTCAACAACCAGCCAAGAATTGTTGACACGAGTAGCGTTGACATTACGATTGCCAATCGAACCAGCATTGCCGTTCCTGAAGATGGCTTCCTGCTCAAATACAAATTTAATCCCGGTACATCGCACGTCTATCGAATGCAAGAGCGAACGATTCAGAACGTGATCAGCGAAGCTGACCAAAAGAAACTAGGATCGCGGCCTTTCCAAATCGAAGAGGAAGGCGAGTCCCTGAAGATCATGTATGCCTGTGATAATGCGTATCCAAACGGAGATGGCCTTATTCGAATGCAGATTGTTCCTGACCGAGGAATGAAGAATCGAGAGTACTCCTACTTGACGGTTCCTGGAAACGACGGTCCTAAGAAGTATTTCCCTGCTGACATGTCGCCGATCTACATGAGGATTCAGGCAAACGGCCGAGAAGTATTTGGAGCAATTCCTGACTATTTCGGACTTGAAGGAAACACTGGAACAACTGCCCGATTCG
This sequence comes from Armatimonadota bacterium, assembly GCA_025360125.1. Taxonomy (GTDB): domain Bacteria; phylum Armatimonadota; class Fimbriimonadia; order Fimbriimonadales; family Fimbriimonadaceae; genus Fimbriimonas. Next base: position 53,137 of record JANYCU010000058.1, read on the forward strand.
GACTTTTCGCTTCATTCCCATTGCCAACTTTGCCTAGCCAAGCTAAAAAGCCTGGCGATACATGGCAACCTAACTTCCAACTTGGTGCGCTTGATCTTCAGAACATGCACACTCAGAAATCGGTTGTTGACATCATTCCTGCCCGAGGCGACTTCCAAGGCGTCGAATGGGAAATGGGTCATCCATGCGCTAAGATCAAAAATTCGATCGCTCAGGGCACAACTGTCGGCAAGCTAAAGGATGGCGCAGGAAGCGACAAGATTTCTGACAAGAAAGTATCGGTCGAAGAGACCATTTGGTTTGCCCTTGACACCGGAGTTATTGTTAAGTACAGTCGAGACATCACGTACGAAGGAAAAGGAGACTTTGGTATCGTAACTGGCGGATCGAATGGCGGTGGTGGAGCCCAGCAAGGCGCCCCTTCCAACGGTGGCAACAACGGTGGAGACACTGGAAAAGGCGGAAAGAAAGGCGGCGGATCGGTTGATCCGGGCGACTTTACCATTAGAGATCGATTCCAGGGACCACCAAGAGCTGCAGGCACCAACAACGGTAGTGGCCAAAATGCTCGAGCTGGAAATGGCCCTGGCGGATCTGGCGGTGGCACTGTTCAAGCATTTGTTCGCATCCGAAGACAGTATCTTTTCGTTCTAGAGAAGTAATCTGTTGCGGTGGATGAATCACCAAAGAAATTGACCAAACAAAAGAAATTTGGATGGAACTCCCCGGACCACAATCCGGAGGAGTTTCGTCTTTCTTTGGTCGAGCATTTAGAGGAACTCCGTACTCGAGTGTTCCGTTGTTTTGGCATCCTTGTCTTCTTTTGGACCATTGCTTGGGTCCGATTCAATGACATCAATAACTTCTTGACTGGCCGGGCCGACAAGTTCGTAAAGAAAGGTTTGCCACCTGGCGTCGTTTTTAAAACAGTCTTTCACAATGCACCCGACCCGTTCCTGTTGCAGTTCAAACTCTCGTTTTACGCAGCGCTTATCGTCTCTTTTCCATTTCTTGTGATGCAGATATGGGCCTTTATCGCACCCGGGCTCAAACCCGAAGAGCAAAAGCCACTTAAGCGGATTGGTCCCGTTAGTCTTTTCTTGTTTGCTCTCGGTGGTTTCTTTTGCTGGTTGATCTTGCCTCAGGCCTTTTCTTGGTTCGCTAGCTATCTGGTGAATTTTGATGGCGTGGATATTTATCAAGAAGCGGGATTGATGGCGATGCTCTCACTCAAGAGTATCTTGGCGTTCGGCATTGGTTTCCAACTTCCGTTGGTTGTCTTCGTTCTTGGTGCATTGAATCTACTCTCCTCGGAAACGCTCCTCAAATACTGGCGTCACGCTGCGGTTGCGATCTTCTTTATTTCGGGAGCTATCACGCCGAGCAACGACATCCCGTCGATGCTCATGATGGCCATTCCGCTTACGATTTTGTTTGCAATTAGTGCGTATGCGGTTAAGATCATGCAGGCCAAAAAGAAGAAAAACATCGAGAAAAACTTCGAGAGTGAACCCGTAACCGAATATGAGGCACCCAAAGCTTTGACGAGCGAGGAGCATGACTCGACCGATGTCGACGCCTGAGTTTCCGAGTCACATTTCGGATCAGATCGTCCACGTTGAAACTATTGAGCGGCGAGACGCAAGTCTCGTCGCCAACGACCTCGACCTCCCTTTTTCTCTCAAGGGCCAGATTCCTGGTGATCTCTACTCGCATCAGTATCGGGCCATCCAGGCAGCCCGGAGGGGTGAAGATGTGCTCATTTCCACCGGAACGAACTCGGGAAAGTCACTTTGCTTTCAAGTTCCCGCGTTAGCCGCGTGTTGCGAAGAACCAATGGCCCGGGCATTGTTTCTCTACCCTACCAAGGCCCTCGCCTATGATCAGCTAGGTCGGCTTGAGTCGATGGGGAAAGAGTTGTCGGTTCGGGTCTCGACTTATGACGGCGATACACCTAAGAGTCATCGGTCGCCTATTCGCAATTTGTGTAACATTGTGCTAACAAACCCTGACATGTTGCACATGTCAATTCTTCCGAACCATGCGAATTGGACAAAGTTCCTGAAGGCATTGAGAGTCATCGCGATTGATGAGATGCACACTTATCGGGGCGTGTTTGGCTCGCACGTGGCCCAGGTTTTACGTCGACTTCTTCGCCTGTGTGCGTGGTATCACAACAAGCCGCAGATCATCGCTGGTTCGGCGACGATTGGCAACCCGGAGGAGCTGTTTGAGCGGTTGACTGGGCGCAAGGCGACCCTTATTGATCAGGACGGATCGCCTAGTGGGCGACGGACGGTGGTCTTCATGAATCCGCCGATTTTGCCCAACCAAACCCGGCTGAGCTCGAACATTGCTACGAGCGAAGCTCTGGCCTCGTTGATCGAAGCGAACGTGACGACGTTGGCTTTTAATCGCTCGCGGGTGGCGACGGAGCTGACGCTTCGGTACACCAAGAAGCGGTTGGGTGAGGAACTAGAAAACCAAGTCGAAAGTTATCGCAGCGGATATACGCCGAAGGAAAGACGGCAGATCGAGCAGAGCATTATTAAGGGGAAAATCAAGGGGCTGACCACGACGAATGCGCTTGAACTTGGTATCGATATCGGTAGCCTTGATGCGGTCATCTTGAACACATATCCTGGATCCCAATCAAGCTTCTGGCAACAAATTGGGCGAGCCGGAAGAGGAACCAAGGACTCGTTGGCCATGTATATCGCAGGGGATAATCCCCTCGAACAGTATCTACTCGACAATCCTGAGCAACTGCTTAATGGCCGTCACGAATCGGTAACCATTCAGCCATCCAATCCTACTATCCTTGGGTCTCAGCTCCTTTGCGCCGCCTACGAGCGGCCCTTGGCTCCATCGGAATGTGATTTCTTCGGCGACAATGCGCTTGATATTGCAGAGAACCTCGATCGATCGGGCGAGCTGAAGTTTCAGGGCGGGCATTTCTACTATCCCGGCTTTGAGCCACCATCGCTTAAGGTGAACATTCGGGGGGCGGGGATGGACATGGTTTCGTTGTTGGTTGGGGGCGAGGAACTGGGGACAATGGAATACGCACGCGCACTAATCCAAGCTCACCCTGGCGCGATCTACCTCCATCGCGGGGAGCCCTTTGAAGTTATCGAGTTAGACCTCCAAACGAATCAGGCTCATCTTGAGCGGTTTAAGGGCAATTATTACACCCAGGCCAAAATCCAGTCCTTGCTTGAGCCCGGCTACTCGGTTCAGGGCAACGGGATTTACTCGCTGGCGGGGTGCAAGGTTACTGACCTTGTGATTGGCTACAGCAAAAAGAGCTTTGATGGAGATACGGTGCTTGACGTTCTGCCGCTGGAACTCCCGCCTCGGGCGTTTGATACGGTTTGTCTGCGCATTGACTTGCCTACGCTCGACATGGACGGTGCACTTGAGCAACAAATCGCTGGAGTTCACGGTTTGGAACACGCAATTCTGGCTCTGGCACCGTTGTTTGCAGGTTGTGACCGCAATGATCTTGGCTCGGCTTGGTTCTCGGTTTTTCACGAAACCATGTGCCCCGCGGTCTTTATTTATGACCGGACTCCGGGCGGGATCGGGCTGGCTGAGGTGCTTTATAAGCGGGTTGATGAACTCATTTCTGCGGCGCTTGATCGGATTCGGAAATGCGGATGCGAACGAGGATGCCCTGGTTGCCTTTACCTTTCTCACTGTGAATTGGGAAATGAACAATTGGACAAGGCAATGGCATATCATATGCTCTTAAAGCTAAGAAACCTTTAGAAAAGGTAACTTCTAACTGTCCAATGATCATCGTAATGCAAGTTGGTGCCTCTGAGGCACAAGTCGAAGCCGTCGCAAACGTCATCCGAAATAAGGGGCTTGAGGCCCTGGTTATGCCAGGTGAAGGTCGTACTGCGATTGGAATTCCCGCGTCGCTCAATAATGATCAGCGAACGGACCTCGAAGCACAGATTAGTGCGATGGAGGGTGTTAGCCGGGTCACTCAGACTTCGCATCCTTACAAACTGGCCAGCCGAGAATACAGCAAAGAAAGTCGGGTGGTTAAGGTCAAAAACGTTGAGATTGGCGGCGACGCCTTTGTGATCATGGGCGGTCCTTGCTCGGTTGAGTCTTTGGAACAATTTCGTTCCTCGGCGCGCGTTGTGAAGGAGTCTGGGGCCACAATTTTGCGGGGTGGCGCGTTTAAGCCGCGTACATCGCCTTACTCTTTCCAAGGTTTGGCCGAAGAAGGACTTCGAATCATGAAGGAGGTCGGCGACGAGTTTGGCCTCGTCACGATCACCGAAGTCATGAGCGGCGACATGGTTCCGCTGGTTGCCCAATATGCGGACATTTTGCAGATCGGTGCTCGGTCGATGCAGAATTTTCCGTTGTTGATTGAAGCAGGGAAGAGTGGCAAGCCGGTTTTTCTGAAGCGCGGGCCATCGGCCACGATCGACGAGTTTTTGTTGGCGGCTGAATATGTTTTGAGCCAAGGTAATCCTGACGTCATCCTGTGCGAAAGAGGAATCACCGCTTTCGACCGTCAGTACACGCGTAATGTTTTGGATCTGGGCATTGTTCCCGCCCTCAAGGAGTACTCACACCTTCCGGTGATTGTTGATCCTTCGCATGGAACGGGCATCGCCCGATACGTTCGTCCGATGGCGAAAGCGGCGATGGTTAGCGGGGCGGACGGGGTTATGATTGAGATGCATCCGAACCCCAAGGAGGCTTTGAGCGATGGTTCGCAGGCGTTGACTCCCGAGATGTTCTTGTCGGTTATCGAGGATTTGAAGCGATTGGCTCCGTACGTAAGCCGGACGATGTAGGCTTGGGGGAGGATGTAGATCATCCCTTCCGTCACATCGGCCACCAGGTACGGAAATAAGAGTAGGAATGGCCGATGTGCCACCTTCCCCTGCTTCGGGAAGGATTATGGTCTTCGATAGTTTCGATTTAGCTTCGACGGACTGGAGGGGGTCGCTCAATGGTCAGGGTAGACGGGGATATTGTGAAATTCAGTTCGTCAGCCCTGATCGAGCGACCGTGGAAGGGACAATTGCGATCACTAACCCAGGCCTTCACTGGCTACGAATCTTGGACAAACCATCAGAATTTGTTTTCTCTTTGTACTATTTTCCACTGACAACTCTCAGCTTCGCAGTGGTCGCTGACAGTGCCACCCGGCTAGGCTCGAATACTCAAAAGCTACCCCGCTCACACAGAAACTCGTGGTCGAACTTTTCTAACCCTCAATAGCTTATTCATGGACATGAGGACGCTGGCTGAATCTACCAAGACTTGGACTCGTGAGCTATTGAGGGAGCGATTCCACGCTTTCGTTCTTTGGCCTAGTTTGCTTTCATGTGGACGCCTTTGAAGGTTGCCCATTCGATTTCTCGCCACCAGACTTTCATCGACTTTAACTGCTGACCTGGGCGCATATCCGCCTGGACAGTTGACTTCCCATTCACCAATTTGCTTACGAAGACTCCACATTCAATCCGGAGATTGCGGCCATCGGACATGGTGGTTTCAATCAGGACATCCTTCTTGGCAATTTCATCTGGAAGCGCGAACAATATCGTCTCTGGGCCCTTGCCTCTTCTCACGGGATTCTTTTCGCTGATCGGGGCGGAGTGTTTTAGCTTTGCTGGGCTTGTCGGGATTGCCAAATTCAGATCGTCTTGGCCCGAAAGATTCTTTCCTAACGGTATCCAAGTTTCGATGTATTTGCCGTTGACACTCGACATGCCGGAACCATGCATGTGATTGGATTTGAAGAAGAATCGACTTGAGTCTGAAGGTAAGTTGCCAATTTCGATCAAGGCGGAAATGCCTTCACCACCTCGCTTCAACCCTTTTAACCTTTTAGCAATCTTTGAGTTCTTTTCGGGATTCTCAATCTTGCTGCCGTCGGGCATCCATGCGGTAAGGACCGAACCCTTCTTTTCGATCAATAATTCCAAGTTGATCACCGCGCCGCACTTCATCGTGAGGGTTCGGCCCCTTGACGTTTCGGTTGCTGGTACGGACTTTTCTTGATTCACGTCTTTCGGAATTGATTTCTGTATGCAGATGACTTGAACCTTTGATTCCATTCCATCGACGACCTTAACGGATACCTCAGGCCGTTCCGTATCACCCTCGCCCATGTAGTACACCTGGCTGATTCCGGCCGGAACTCTGGTGCGGAAGTGGCCCTTTGCGTCGGTCTTTGCTCCTTGAACCCAAGCAGAGGACCTTGGATGAGCAGGTCCATAGATGCCAACATCACTATTCGGAATAGCTTTTCCATTTGGGTCAGTCAACGTGCCGGAAATGATGCCGCCGGGGATGACTTCAAAGTTGGTCCCTTGCTTGGCTTCGCCTTCCTTGACGACGACACCCTCATGGGCACGAACCGTGAACTCGGCCTCCTCTTCGTCGGAAAGTTTAGCCGCGATATTATAGACTTCAGGGCTTAGTTGCTTGATTGTGTACTTGCCCTGGGCGTCGGTGATGGCTTCTCCCCATCCGCTTTTTGTCTGTCCTTGGGCGGCAATCTTCATTCCGACCACGGGTTTTCCGTTGCGAGTGACTACACCAGAAACTGAGGACGTTAGTCGGAGGGTGTAGTTGATCGGCGTGTAATTACCTTGGTCGTCAGGCTTTGCCCGCAGCGACATGGAATCGAATGAGAACCGATTGTCGTCGGTACCGAGAGCGATTTCGACGCCATTTGGCATCCCGGTTAACTCGAAGTTTCCGTTTCGGTCCGTTTGAATTGATCTGAAGTCAGGTTGAAGCTTTTCAAGATAGGCAAATTCAAAGTTATGGGACTCCTCGTCCACCTTTCGAACCAACATTCGAACATTCAGCTTGACGGGACCAGTCAGCGAACCGGGGAAGCCGATTTTGCCTCGGATGGTGAATGGCTTCGCGAGCCGATATTCAGCGATTTTGTGTTCGGCTGGCCACAATCGTTTGAAGTCGATATTGCCGTTTGCGGTCTCGATAAGCAAAGTCCCGACTACCGAATTCTTCACGACTTCGTCGGAAATATTGACAGTATCTCCATCAACCGTAAGCGGAAAGAGGCGTTCCGTCTCGTCTTTCGCACGAACGATAAGTGAGACCTTGGCTCCATTGATAGGGTGGCCAGCATTGTCCATCAATTTGACCTGGCCCGAATATGGTCCTTGTCCGATTTGGCTCTGGTCTGTCTGGCTCGATTGTCCAAAGACGAAGGTTGACGTTGCAGCCATGGCCCCAAGAGTCAGTACCGCCATTCCGGCTACGAGTCGGCTAACTTTCTTGACGCGGTTAACATCAGTGGCGAGGATCAGCTTCATGCGCTTGGCTAAGTTTGATTCGCGGCTGACAGCTCCGATGACAAGTCCGGGAACGTTGGACCGCTTGGCGTTTTCTCGAATCCGCAATAGGGTGTCCGCGTAGGCAGTGTTCGAGACTCCGGCTTGGAGCACGCTTTGGTCGCACAATTCTTCGCTCGCATTGCCCATTATTCGGAACGTCATCCAGGCTAGGGGCTGGAACCAGACGAGTGAGCAGGCCACGCGGCAAAGGAACTTTCGTTCGAGGTCTCGGGAAACGATGTGGGCAATTTCGTGTTCGATGATGGCGCTACAGGCAATATCGCACTGCCCATCGACCCAATTGATGGGGACGAATATTTGTTTTAGGAAGAGGCCGGACACGAAGGGAATGGTGACTGCTTCGCTGGCGTTCAGCTTTGGCGCTCGGATTCCTTGGCGCTCGGAAACCCTCTTTACAACATCAAAGGTGGTTCCTTCGGTGACTTGTCGGCAGCTTTTTCGTATTTTTCGAATCCAGAGGGTGCCAAATGCCATTGGCAAGAGCGAGAGGAGAAAGCCCGCGCCGTAGGTCATGGATACTAGTTTCGAGACCGTAAAACTGGAGACGGACTGGTAAACAGGTTCGGCTTTTGGCAGAGGTTGGGCTTCGGTTTTTGCAACCTCGGTTGTAGTATTTTCCTTTGGGTTTGCCTGGACTTGAGACGCTGGCGCAATCTCGTTCGTGGTATTTGGGACGGTAAAGGCGACGGCTTCGGGCAAATTGACTGCGACGATTGGGTGCGCTTGAAGCGTGAACAGGGATCCAGCGAGCAATAAGATTGCCGAGGCACCGATGGCAATTTGGGATACCAGCTGTCGGACGCCAGAGGACTTGCGGGCAATTGCGCAGATGATGAGTCCAACTGTGAGGCATAGGGTGGTTTGGATTAAGACGATGAGGAATGCGGATGCGTTCATTTTGACTCCTTCGATTTTTCGGCTATGAGTTGTCGAAGCTTGGCCATCTCTTCGGCGGAGATGTCTTCGTTTTCGAGGACGTGGGCGACGAGGCCGCTTAGGGAGCCGTGGAAGACCCGGGAGATGAGGTCCTTTGTTGCTGACTGAGTGACTTCGCTCTCAGAGACCAAGGGGCGGAAGACGAATGTGCGCTCGCGCTCCTCGTAGGCTACAGCTTTCTTGACCTCGAGCTTGCGCAGGAGGGTTTGGATGGTGCTGTGGGCGGTTGATTCTTGTTTGTTGATTTCGTCGGTGATTTGCCGGGCGGTTGCCTCGCCGTGCTGCCAGAGCACGCGCATGATTTTGAGCTGAAGATTGCCGATCTTGATTGCCATTGATTTACCTCGTTAGATTTACCATAGTAAACGATATATAATTTACCACGGTAAATGACGATTTGTGACAAAGATTTTTAAAATTTTTTTTGGAGAATGATTGTTGGGGAAACAGGGCTAAGTGATTCTTCCATCGGTCGTCCCATAAGTTTGCGGCTGTAACAGCCGGGGTCGCTTGACGAGTTGATCTCATGGATCGCTGGTGCCGTGCGACCTTGGACTAGGGACAGCTTCGGACTATCCAGGGGTCAAGCTTGCATTTTCGCTTGAAGCTCAATATTGGCTTGACCGCCTGGCTAATATCCGTGATCCTCTGGACGCTCCGCGTCTCTGGGATCGGTCCTTGCTAAATCCAAGCAGTCGATGCAAAGCCAAACAGCCGTACCCTACTAAAGTTCGATTCAATTGAGGCGAACTTTCAGCTCGCAAAAACTTCCAAATTCTATCCCAGGGCTTCGCCCATGGGCTAATTTGAATCAGCCCTTCAGGCTTAAGGAAAGGAAGAGTCGAAGGCAACATTGAGTGATGGGAAAACTTCGAGTTTCTCGACAACCAAGAGACTGTCCACCCCTTGGGAACTTCGTTCCTCGACTATTTGTGTGTGACCACTTCGTGGTCATATGTCAGAGTCTCAATTGTTGCAATGCAAAGCCAAATCGTTTGAAGCGATTTACAATGTTTGCGAAAGCTGATCGGAAACTAAGCTCTGGCGACATTTAACTTAAATAGCATTGAATTGAGGAATACCAAATCCCCCCCTCAGTCTTGCCTTCGCTAGGGCTCGACAAGACAGCTCCCCTCCAGGGGAGCAGCTTAGTTTTGGTGATATTCGATAGACTTTTCAGACTTAATCGATTTTAAAACCCGCAGCGAGGATGTTCCAGATCGGGGGTGGAGTGATAATCGTCAGAATTAAGTGGTTGCGCCTATTTTCGAGCCCGTCCACCCCCTCCGGTTCTTTGGTCGCTTCGCGCCGTCTCACCGACTCCTCTGGGGGCGTAGCTTGGTTAATTCCTTGTTAAGGCAAGTCGATCTTAAATCCGGTCGCGAGGATTTTAACGATAGGATCCGGGGTAACAACGCGGAAGCGCTCTTTCCCAAGATCAACTTTCTCGTATCCTTCGAATGACCAGCGGTAGGTCCCTCCCTCTTTGACCAAATAGAACTGATCTTCATAAGCAACCATTGTGCCATTGGGAAGAGCACCGAGAGCTGCGATCGTAAATTCGCCATGATCGTCTTTTCGTCTTAGGACCTCGTCCATTTCGACTAACGTCTTCACTGGCTCGTTGACTTCGTTCCAGATGCGTTTGAATTCGGTTGCTCGGTCGCGTTGGCATTCCATGCATGGGCGATGGCCTGCGGCGAGGGCAGTTGCTTCATCGAGGAAGAAGAGTTCGGTGTAATGGCCGGGGCGCATTACTTGGCGGTGCCACCCTTTGAACTCCAGCTTGCAGTAGATCCACCGTTTGAGTTGTGAGTGGCGGATGATTTGTTGTCGATCATTGTGAAGCAAGCCACGGTTCCCCATCCAATTTCCTCGGTGGGGAACCGCGTGCAGATTGCCTAACGGGTCGACTCGGTTTTGAAGCGGCACTTATTTGATCGTTTTGAGCAACTCGGTGACCGCACGCTCGATTTGGAGGTCTCGACCGCCCATCCAGGCGTTCGGATCGAACCAAACGGTGTGATCCATTTTTCGACCGTTGTTCTCGGTATTGGTCATATCGGCTGCGTAGGCACCGATGGCTGGCATTCGGATTGAACCGCCATCCCACAATGCGAAAGCTCCCGTTCCGATAACATAACCCGGAGTGCGTTCGCCAACCAGTGGCCCAAGTTTCAGTTTGCGAAAACCTTCGGCGATGACTTCGGCGTTGGAGAAGGAGAACGTGTTGGCCATGAGGGCAGTCGGCAATTCGAGCGCGTCTCCACGATAGATGTTCTCACTCAGTTTCAGGCCGAATTCACCACGCGTTGTTCGGATCATCCACGGGGTCTTGATGAGGACGCCGAGGACGTCGACGGCGGTTGACCCGCCACCGTTGAATCGAACGTCGATGATCATGCCTTTCTTGCCTTCGCCTTCGGTTCGAATTTCTCGCAAGAACTTGTCGAGTGATGGCTTATCCATCGCGGCGATGTGAAGGTAGCCAAGCTTTCCTTCGCTGAGCTTCTCGACCATCTTTCGCTCATTTTCGATGAATGCTTGGTATTCAAGGGCGGTTCGCAGCGCATTTGCACCGGGCTTGATGGTCACGGTTGATCTTGCGCCGTCTCGTTCGATGGTGAGATTGACTTTCTTCAACAGTTTCTTGTTGAGTAGTGCGGCGAGTGGAGTTGGACCCACCTTTTCTCCATCTACTTCGAGGATTTTGTCGCCAACTTTGAGCTGACTCATTGGGTGATCGGCGGGTGAATTGGGGACGACTCGTCCGACAACCCATGAATTGGCATTTAGGGCGACGGGATCAAGATCGATTCCGAGGAATGCGGTTGATTCGGTGTTGCTGCCGGGGAAGTCAGTGATCGGAGCGTTTGATCCGAGGTGGGAGGAGTCAAGCTCCTCCATCATCTCACCCATCATTCGGTAAAAATCCGCTCGATCGTAGGCGTAAGGCACGATCTTGGCGTACTTTTCGCGCATCGCGTTCCAGTCCTTGTGGTTCATGCCTGGATCGTAGTAGAGGTTGCCCATCGCCCACCAAATTTCGTTGAACAGAGCATTTTCTTCGGCTTTCACATCAACTGTGTATTGAGCATTAAATGAAATTGGGGCCAAGCCAGGGGCTCCGGCGGCCAAGGATGCTATGGCGCCGTTGTTGATCACGTAGAGTTTGCCGTTGGTGAATTGCAGGTCTTGGATGGCAATACCGGGTCCGGCCGGAATGACAGTGGTTGCGCTGCCCGTGTTTACGTTGACCAGTTGGAGGCCAGCTTCGGTAATGGCGTAAATCGACTTGCCATCTGGTCCGGGTGCTGCTCCCGCACAACCTTTGGTGGTCAATCGGCGAAGGCGCTGATTGAGGTTTGGTTCATAGACCTTCACATCAACCGCTGGCTTTTCTTTCGTTGGAGGATTGTCGATCTTGTCCAAGTCGTCCTCGCTGAATGTCAGATCGGCAGGTACCAGGTCAACAATAAACAAATCGGGTTCATCGAACTCGGGAGATGTAAAGAATAGGTTTCGGCCCGTTGAGGTGAACTGAGGGACGGAGACATCACCTTTTTGGGGACGGTCAACCATTTTGGCGACCACCATCTTCTTGCCCGTCTTCACATCTACTAAGGCAACGTCGGTTCGGCGTCCTTCGAGGTAGGTCGTGGCAATGTATTTGTTGTCGGGTGACCATGAGAAGACGGGCGAACCGCTATCGAGGGCGTTTCTGAAATTGCCCCGAGTGAGAAGTCGAGCCCCTTGTCCGGCGGTGTCTGACACCCAAATCTCGCTATCTCCTTTGTGATAGGCCACCATTTTGCCATCCGGTGAAACCAAAGAGCTATGGACATCGAGCTTGGGATCGCTGGCGAACTCTTTTGAGACGCCGTCGAGTCCGACCGATTTGAGGAGGCGTCGAGTGCCTTCCATTGCGGTGTAGACCATGGTTTTGGCATCGAGCCATTGCGGCGAGAAGTCTCGCGACGGGTTTGTCGTTAGTCGTCGGGTAGTTCCACCTTTCTCGGGCAATACAAAGATGTCACCGCGGGCGTAGGCTACGATGCGCTTACCGTCGGGTGAGACCGACATTTGTTGGATACCCCCGGTCAGAGTGATTTCCTGGGTTGGGTTCATTCGGTCGTCGTCGGGGACGGTGACCACGACTTCGTTCGTCGCTTCGGTGGTGGTATCGAGAACCATCAGTGACGATTCGAATTCATAGGAAATATAACGGCCATCTTTGGAGACGGTCTCGTTTCGACTGGTTCCGTTTTTATGGTGGGTGAGTTCTTTGTCGCCATGACCGAGTCGCCATACGTTGGGGAATCCGCCACGATTTGTTACTGCGTAGATCGTTCCATCGGGCATGACTTGGGGCGTGAGGTCGGTGAATTCGTTATTTGTTAGTCGCTTATGGTTTGAGAGGGGAACGGTGTTGTCGGCCACCCAGATTTCTGGCAGAGCTGACGACTGCATGGTTGGCTTTTGCCAAGCGGTTTCTCGATAGGATCCACGATTGTAATATACTTTTGAGCCATCGGCGGATACGAATGGTGCAAATGGTGCTTCAAACGTGTGGCTAGTCAGCCGTTGCAGATCGCCGCCAGTTACCGGAACTCGGAATAGGTCTCCTCGACTCCAAAGGTTTGTTTGTCCATAAATGAATCGACCATCGGGCGAGACGGAGGTCGGAATTTCTGAGCTGGAATCAAAGGTCACGCGATGGATATCGGTGCCATCGGGTTTCATTGTGAAGACGTCGGTACTTCCGTATCGCCCGGACGCAAAGGCCAGGCGTGAACCATCTCTGAACCAAACTGGTCGGGAATCGACGGCCGCGTGGACGGTTAGCCGAACTGCCATGCCCCCGGTTCGGGCGACGGACCAGAGGTCGTTTTGCCAGCTAAATATAATCGTTGAACCATCCGGCGAAATGGCCGGATATTGAATTCGTTTGATCGTCGAGGCAACGGTGACTGACGCAAGCACGAGGGCTAAGGCGCCCGATAAGAGCTTCATTTCCAGAGATTACCGAACCTGGGAATCAAGTAGTTCCCAAAAAAAAGACCCCAACCAATGGTTGGGGTCATTTTTACTCGTTAAGCGTCTAGCTTAGAACTTAACTGAGAACTGCGCCATGATCTGGCTGCCCTTGATTGCGCCGCCAGGACCAGCGCTGCCGATCAAGCTTGAACCAAGTCCGAGTCCAGTGATATCACTACCTTGCCAGAACAGTTTGAACATGGTGTTTGCACCCATGTCGTAGCCGAAGCCAAGAGTCGTGAACTTGAACTGAGGAGCTCCACCGTCAACAACAAATCCACCCTTGAACTTGGTGTCTTCGTAGTTTGCGTTGAGAGTCCAGTTGCTGTTGATCTTATAGTCTGCACCAAACATGGTTGTCTTTACGGCATCCTTGTTTGTTGTAGAAAGTTGATCACCCTTGACGAAGCCGCCGTGAACGCTCAACTTATCGCTAACCATGTAATGAGCATTAACCGAAGTCGATTTAAGGTCATTTAGGTTGTGATAGATAGCTGACTTGCTCCAGTTACCTGGGGCAACGTATCCGTCGCCGATTTCTGAGTACATGGCATCAATTCCAAGTGCTCCGCCTGTCCAATTCACACCGAAGTTTGTTCGAGTGTTCTTTGAACCGAAGGAAACAGTGCTGCTGCCAGCCTTGAATTGTGATCGTCCTGTTCCAGCCGTAAGACCGATGTTTGATGACAACGCGTAGTTGAAATCTGCACCGTATACTTCAAGTCGGTTGGAAGTAGGAGTGTTAGCCATTGTGTTGGAATCGAAATCAACGAACGACAGGCCGAGGTGACCCTTGTCGCCGATCTTGAATCCAAGGTCTGCACCCATAACTCGTGAAGGCATCATGTTTGCAGGGTTGAAATTAGCCGACTGTGGTTCACCAATTTGAATTGGTTGAATAAAGTTGCCCGAAGTTCCAGCATTGTTGCCCGTTTGACCAAGGAACAAATTAAGATTTGTGTTGGCGCCGAATGCAAACTTGAAGGAAGCTCCGTCCATCGTGTATTCGCCGTTGTCGTATCGATCGTTCGCGAAGAACGTCGTTGTGTCAGGTCGTTGAAGAACGAAGCTGCCAAGTTTGAGGCCTTGTCGACCAATCTTTGCATCAAAGTTCAATCCAGCGAGTCCGTCATTCAACGTTGCGTACAATCGGTGAAGATAAACGTTTGTTGCGTTCGTGTTACCGTTGTAAGCTGTTCCGTTCAACGATGTCGTTGACGATTGATCGCCAAAGCCAGTGTTTCCGTTACCAATCATGTTGGTGACGACGAGGTCAGCAACAACATTGCTTGCAGAAATGTTGAGTCCGAGTTCGTGAAGAACGGTGAAGGAATCAATTCCTGCGCCGCCAGCGGAACCAGCAAATCGTCGACCATCGCTGTTGATGTCTGATCCGTATGGCATGCTGCCTTTGAAGCCAGCGCCCATAAAGAAGTTTGCATCGCCAGTAATTTTGACGTTACCTGCACCAGCTCCACCTTCAAGTTTCTTGAGTCGGCTGTTGATGTCAGAAAGGTCCTTCTTCATTGATTCAACATCAACACCCATCGTAGAAAGTTCTTTCTCGTAGGTTGAAGACATTTTCTTCATTTGAGTAATGTCATCGCCCCATGACTTCATGGATGACATTTCTTTTCGAAGTTGGCTTACTGAATCTCGAAGAGCTTGAACTTCGGTATTGTCTACCGTTGTTCCGGGGCCCTGGTTGCTCATTCCGTTGACCTTGGTTTCAAGGGCAGTGATTTGAGCACCAAGTCCGTCGGTGACGTTCTTGAGGTTCATGTAAAGAGCGTAAAGAAGGCTCGCCATTTCATAACGAGTCATCATTCGGCCGCCCTTGAAAGTGCCGTCTGGGAATCCAGTAGCAATGCCTTCCTTTTTAAGTCGAGCAACTGCTTCGAAAGCCCAGTGTGTGTCTGCTACGTCTGGGAAGTTGCTGCCCTGTGCAAAAGCCGGTGTGACCATTGCAGCAGAGAGAACGACTGACATTGCATATTTGAACGTTTTGTTCATATTCTTGTTTCGTATCTCCTTTTTAGTTTCTTTGATACAGAACGCGAAGGCTTTTTTGAGTTCAAAGGGCTCTACACTTTCCTATGTTTCTTGTAAAACCTGGTTTGAATCCTTCAAATCACCTACAGCGATCCGTAGCATTGGCATTTAGCCACCTATATTATGGGCTGATTAAGTCAATTCCTGCAAGCAAAAAGAACCTAAAATGGGTAAAAAGACTACGCATTTTTGCCAGATCAGTAGAAATACCGGGTTTTGACGCTATTTGAGTCCAACTTTTTTGCCGTTTCCTGGTGTTTTTGGCAGTGAGGAATGGCTCGAACTTAGGTTGAAAGAGTCAGAGTTTGCGATTTTCCAACAATGCCGTCCTAGGGCGAATTTCTCGAATATTTGAAAGCATCCACGCAGCGTCGATTCCGAGGTCACGAAATTGGATCTTGTAGGTTGTCAGCAGGTGCCTCAGGTGATCGCAATCGTCACTCCATGACTTAGCCACTTGCATGTCCTGTCTCAATTCGGCGACCTTGTCTCTGAGGAACTTGGTCTCTTCATCAGTCCACTTTTCCTGATTGCTTTTTTCGTTGACTAGCTTCTCGGGGGCTTCAATTTTCTTTCCCAGGAAATTCGCTTGCTCATCAATTTTCTGACAAACCAAGAATGCATACAGGGCGGTTCGTCGCTTCGAGTTGGCTCCGGTCTTAGGGTCAACACCTACAATTTTGTGTTTGGTCACCGCTTTCTTGGCCCAAGTGGCATCGGAAGTCGTTGATTCGGCGTGGGCAAGGCTTGCCTGAGCGAGAACCATTATTACTAGCAGGATTCGAAATTTCATATCTTATTTGGGCATAAAAAAGGGCCAGGCAAAAATTGCCTGGCCTTTACTTCGGTTAAGTTCTGGATCAGAACTTAACTGAATATTGGAATCCGTAGAATGATCCCCTTGCAGCGGGGTCAAATCCTCGATTAACGAGGCCGACTCCAAGCATCTCACTCTGTTGCCAGAAGATGTTGAAGGTTTTCATTGCACCCACATCGTAGCCAAGTCGGAGGGTTCGGAACTTGCTTGAAGCACCGTTACCAAGACCTTGGAATCCACCCTTGAAGTTTGTATCTTCCATGGTGAAGTCTGCGGCCCACTTTGCAGTTAGATCAGTTTCGACGCCAGCTTTCCAGCTTACGTAGTTGCCGATTCCAGCAATAGCTTCTCCTTTCTCGTACCAGCCGTGGAGGCCAATTTTCTTGGTCGCCTTAATGCTTGCGCTGGCAGAGTATGCCTTGGTGTCGGTCAGGTTGCGGAAGATTGAGACTCGACCCCAGTCGCCTGGTGCCGCGTAATTAGCTTCAACATTTCGATAGGCAAGTCTCCAGCTATGGTTGTCGTTGTGACTTCCAAGGGCTACATCCCATCGGCTGTTGGCCGAATCAATCAGGGTATCGAGGTTCTGAGTATCGGAACCACCCTTTGTCAGGTTATTTTGGCCACCGCCGCCTTGCTGCTGAAAGCCATAACCAACTGATTTACCGCCACCGAGTTCGAACTGCATACCACCGAGGTCATAGTTCAAGTCAGCACTGTAAACGTTGTATCGATTCACGCCAGAAAGTGGCAATAGTGGCTGAGGGCCAGTGATGAATCCAGCTGAACCATCAAAGTCAACGTAGGACGTTGTGATTTTGCCTTTGTCGCCACCGAAACGGAAGTCATAGCTGCCTCCCATCATTCGCTCGACGTCCAGTGTATTCAATCGAATTGGTTGAATAACATTTTGGTCGGTGTTGGTTGCGTTGCTTGCTTGACCTACGAAGACCATGCCTGCATCATTATGTCCAAACGTCATCTTCGCGCCATCCATTCGGAATGTATGGTCGTCCCATCGCTTGTTCATGAAGAACGATGTTGTATCTGGTCGGCTCAGAACGAACTTGTTCAGTCTCATTCCTTGTCGTCCGATCGTCATGTTCCAATTTCGGATCATTCCAGTCAGTTCATGAATCCAGACGGAGTCATTTGCACCAACGATTTGATGAGGAAGGGTGAATCGATCGTATGATTGATTTCCGAATCCGTCACCTTCGTTCATGGTGTTACCAATAACGAACTCCGCTTTGTATGGCACGGTAGCTTTCTTGTCTTCGACGGTAAGGCCGATTTCATGAAGCATGACCATGTTGTCAATGCCAGCACCTTGGTTGTTGGCACCGATGAACATTCCATCTTGGTTGACAACGCCAAATTGTCGATTTGCAGTTTGCGATGCAGCCATCCAGAAATTTGCATCTCCGGTAATGTTTAGCCCCTTTGGTGCGCTTTCAAGCTTTGCAACTCGAGCAGCAACATCAGAGATGTTCTTTTGCATTTCCTTGATATCAACACCGAGTGACTTCAGCTCAGTTGAATAAGCTGATGACATCTTTTTGAGTTGAGCAAGGTCGCTTCCCCAAGACTTCATCGTTCCAAATTCGTTTCTCATGTCGGCGAGAGCTGACTTGATATCCGAAAGATCTGGAGGAGTTGGGTTGTCGGCAGGCTTGATGCTGTTGATCTTGGCTTCGAGGGCCTTGATCTTCTTTTCGATTTCTTCATCGAAACACACAAGCTTGGCGTAAATTGCATAGACTGCCGATGCCATCTCATAACGAGTCATGGTTCGGTCGCCTTTGTATTCACCGTCTTTGAAACCGTGGACGAGACCGCTCAGTTTAAGGCGGTTAACACTATCTGCGGCCCAATGTGTATCTTTCACATCGGGAAATCCTGTTTGAGCCATGGCTGGTACAACCAACCCTGCCCCTAGGACTGCTGATAGAGCGTACTTATAAGTTCGCTTCATAACTAATATTTCAGTTCTCCTGTTTTCCTTTTTTGGGAACCGAAACTCAAAGCGATTTAGCTGTCTTCTCACACTTTCCTATGTTACTTATGAGAGTCAAGTTCAACCGAATCCGAATTCCTACGTTCCCTATGGCACAAGGCCACAGACTTATTATTACTCTTTCCTTACCTTCCTGGCAAGTATGCTAGGCCCTATTCCTAAATAAGTCCCTAACATTGGCTCCATTTCTCCCAAATCTTCGGGCGGTGAATAAGCTAAAATTAGGGCTCCATGCTAGATAGAGAACTCATTCGCAAGCAGCCCGACCTTGTTCGGCACGGCATTCAACGCAAGCGAATGGACTCATCAATCGTCGATATTTTTCTTGCCGCCGATACCGAATTTCGCCGAGTTACAACTGAAACGGGCAATGTTCAGGCTGAAATGAATCAAATTTCCAAGAGCATTGGTCAGCTCATGGGGCAAGGCAAGAAGGAAGAAGCCGAGACGGCGAAGGCAAAAGCAAGCGAATTAAAGGGTCGAGTTGGAGAGCTCGAGTCCCAACAAAAAAGTCTTGAAGAAAAACTTCACGCGATAGAATTAGAATTTCCTAATATTCCTCACGAATCGGCCCCAGATGGCGACGACGAAACGCAAAATCCGGTGATTCGCGAGTGGGGAACTAAGCCAGTCTTTGATTTCGAGCCGAAACCTCACTGGGAAATTGGCGAGCAGCACGGCATGTTCGATGCCGTTCGAGGAGCTAAGATCACGGGCAGCGGATGGATGGTTTATCGCGGGATCGGCGCACGGATTCAGCGAGCATTGTTCAATTACATGATCAACTTTCAGACCGAGCAAAACGGTTACGAAGAGATCTACCCTCCGTTCGTCGTTAACCGAGAATCGCTTATCGGCACCGGGAACTTGCCCAAATTTGAAGACGATTTGTATAAGTCTATTGATGATTTGTTCCTCATACCGACAGCGGAAGTGCCCGTAACAAACCTCTATCGAGATGAGATTCTGGAAGTATCTCAGTTACCGATTAAGCACGCGGCATTCTCTGGTTGCTTTCGCCGAGAGGCTGGTGCGGCGGGCAAAGACACGCGCGGGATCCAGCGAATTCATCAATTCGACAAAGTCGAGATGGTGAAATTTGTCGAGCCGTCAACAGCTTATGATGAATTGGAGAAGCTGGTCGTCGACGCTGAAGCGATTTTGCAATCGCTGGGTCTGCATTACCGGGTCATCGAACTTTGTACTGGGGATATGGGTTCTAAGGCAACGAAGATTTACGATATTGAAGTTTGGGCGGCTGGAGTCCAGAAGTATCTCGAAGTTTCCTCTTGTGGCAACTTTGGTGACTACCAATCGCGCCGAGCAAACATCCGGTATCGACCAGAGCCAACCGCTCGTCCTGAGTTTGTTCACATTTTGAATGGATCGGGGGTTGCGGTTCCGAGGTTGTTCGCCGCGATTTTGGAAGCGTTCCAGCGAGCCGATGGCAGCGTGGTCATTCCTGAGCCGCTTCGCAGTTACGTTGGCAAAGATGTAATAGCCTAGGGAAATGCCCATTCTTAAGCCTCAAGTGAGTCTAGACCTGAGGCAGCGGTCCCGATGCTTGTTATATTGAAGTTTCCACTTGCGGTTTTTTTTAGCCTCAACGGCAAAGACTTAGGTATGTATGAGCAAGGGTGTGAGTCTAGAATTCCTCGACTCTTTTGCAGTTGAGGCAGCGATTCCGAGACTTTGCAACACTCTTTTTGATTTTTGGATTCATATGAGGCGTTTGCAAACCGCATAGCGGACGCTTTTCTCGACCTTCCAGGCGATTAGGCTGACCGGATCGCCATCAGTTTTCAGTTGCTTTATGATGGTTGGAGGATCGATTCCTGCTCCGCGCTGCTTCACTTCGAAGACTCGAAGGTTGTTTTTGCGCAGGAATTCCTTGATTCGTTTGAGGTCGCCGGACTCTTTGTAGAGCACTTCGTAGGCTCTCAGCCACGGACTGTTTAGTGTTGTCTCTCCGGTGAGATATCCGGGAGAATCGCCCAGTTGAGGCAAGCCAAAATTCCCGAGGGCGTGAGCCCGGACGGCGGCGGGGTCGGAGTCGAAAATGACTTCGTAGGCGTCGTTGACGGCGTCTTCGATTTCAAATCTCGGGAGGGTTTCATGGGATTCTGCGTCGACGCAGAAGAATCCGGGTTCGACCGAATTTCCCGACCATGCGATGGCCTCGCGGCATTCGCCGCGATAGGACACGAATTCAATGCGATCGCCAATTGTTTCCAAATACTCGTCGAAAAGGAGGGGGGAGAGCTTGATACCAGTTAGCTCACGGTCCCGTGGGATCGATGTTGGGTCCGGTTCGTATGCGCTGGGATCATTGAGCCGTTTGCCTGCGCTGTCGCGTCGATCTGGGTCGGCCCAGATGTACGGGGAGTCGTTGATCTGGACAAAGGCGAGTCCATCTTCGTTTCGAACATCCGCACCTGGGCAATTGTGACGGGCATATTCGGCCCGGGTGGCATCGAGTTCGAATCCTATTGATGGTCCTCGTTTTGTGAGGGCGATCAGGTCGGCTCCAATTCCGACGGTCATATCGACGACCGCTGCACCTTGGGGAAACTTTGCCGCATGATATATGGCCACCGATTCGTGGGTCGCTTGTTCTAATGCCTCTCGGTCGAAGAGCATAGAGTCGGCAGCGGCGAATTTTGCCTTCGCCTTCTTGCGTAGATCGACTTGAAGCGACGCCCAACGCGCGGCTTCGTCACCATATTTCTTGGCGAGTTGCTTCGGGGACAATTTATCGGCTTCAGCGAGGGCGTCGAACCAGGCGGGGGGAATCAAGTCTTGAACAGTTTACAGTCGGCAGTCGGCAGTTAGCAGAAAGAAAGGGCCGAACAGGGGAAAGCTCTACCGAATCGCCTTGGCTCTCCGTCGGCAAAGCGCGCAGAATCCGGTTTCGTCATCGACTGTCTTGAGCGCTCCTTTGGCGTCACTCATCGTGCATTTTGGGGTGGGACAGTGGTCAAGGCCGAGGGTGTGGCCGATCTCGTGGATGGCGACACGGCAGAGGCGTTCGGTCGTCGTAATTGCTCCGCGTTTGTGCAGGCGAAAGTCGGAGACGACGCAGGATTTCTGGCCTAGTTGCCCGAGTCCGAACACCCCCCAATCTTGGTACGGCGGTTTGGTAGTAGAGATGTCAACGTTGGTGATGCCGATGATTTTGTCGAATTTTGGGTTCTTGGCGAGAATGGTGAGAAGGCGGTCCGCGCGGTAGCGAGATCGGGGCGGATAGAGGGCCTCCTTGGGTAGGGCTTTTGCGGGAAGGAGCGTGACGGTGGCGAAGTAAGTTTTTTCGAGGCGAGATTTGATCGCCTTTTGAGTGCGGGCGGAGACGGCGCCGAGTGGCTGGATTGCGATGTTGACCGGTTCGGGGTTGAAATCCCTTGTCAAAAAGCCGGCCAGCAACACCATTAATCAAATATACATCTACTTTCTTTTGGGGTCGCTCCCAACTTCGCCCTAATTGATGGCGGTTGTGGGTTCGTGCGGATCCATGGGCTTTGGGAGCTCCGTGGACTTTGCGGTATCGATTGATTACCTATGCCTTCGGAACTTTGCATTGCCGAGACAATGCAAAGCTCCTGCGACATAGGCTAAGGGTAGGGGTGCGCCGTTGGCGCTGTTCATAGTTGATTAAATGATTTCGTTGCGTGAAGAAATCAGCGGCGGAACTTCCTAGCGTTATCCGAGGATGGGAATAAAGGGCGGGGGCTTGTCTGCGCTTAGTTCTGAACGACTTGTTGCCTCGTTAAGTCGCCGATCAGATTTGCAGCGAGACAAGTCCTGGGAACTTCGTTCCTCCAGGCCAAAGCGCCAATAAATTGGCGCACTCCACATATGCTTCGTTCGCCTCTTGTCTGAATTGACTGTGGTTGAAATTACGTAATAAAGTTAGGGGCTGCGACGGAAGTCGGAGTGATTTGAACCTAAAAAGGTATTCTCTACCCAAGAAACGGTAATTGACATGAGCATTGAGAAGCAAATAGCGGCAAAGAAGACGTGGCGAGAAAAGGTTGGCCTGGCAGAGATGTTGAAAGGCGGAGTGATCATGGATGTGGTCAACGCCGAGCAGGCAAGGATTGCCGAAGATGCGGGTGCCGTAGCGGTTATGGCACTCGAACGGGTTCCGGCTGACATCCGAAAGGACGGTGGTGTAGCGCGAATGAGCGACCCCGAGCTAATCATTGGAATTCAAGAGGCGGTCTCGATTCCGGTCATGGCGAAGTGCCGCATTGGTCACTTTGTTGAGGCTGAAATTTTGGAAGCCCTCGAAGTTGATTTCATCGATGAGTCAGAGGTTTTGACTCCGGCGGACCATACGAACCACGTTGATAAGCATGGGTTCACGGTTCCGTTTGTTTGCGGCTGCCGAAACCTCGGCGAGGCGTTGCGACGAATCGCAGAAGGCGCGGCGATGATCCGAACCAAGGGCGAAGCCGGAACGGGGGACGTTATCGAAGCAGTTCGCCACATGCGAACGCTGATGTCGGAAATCAAGGTTGTGCAGAACGCCCGAGAGGACGAGCTTTACGTTTTGGCGAAGGAGCACCAGGCTCCGCTTGAACTCATTCGTGAGGTTAAGGCACTGGGCAAGTTGCCCGTTCCAAACTTCTCGGCGGGCGGCATCGCCACTCCGGCCGATGCGGCGTTGATGATGAAGCTCGGCGCGGAAACGGTTTTTGTTGGCTCGGGAATCTTTAAGTCCGGCGATCCGGCGAAGCGAGCGAAGGCGATCGTTGAGTCGGTTCTGTTCTACAAGGATGCGAAGAAGCTTGCAGAGATTTCGCGGAATTTGGGTCAGCCGATGGTTGGCATCAACTGCGACAGCTTGGGTGAGCACGAATTGTTGGCTACTCGCGGGTGGTAAGCGAGTAGGCTGTACAGTCAAGCTTCTTGTATGTCAGTTTCAAGATACATTAAAACCGTTTGGTAGGGTGTCCTTCCAAGGTTTCTGTATCCTAGGTGGGCTCTTTTCGTATTGTAGTGTACGAGCCATTCTTGGAGGT
>JANYCU010000020.1 GCA_025360125.1 Armatimonadota bacterium
ACTCTTTCACCAAACAACACCGACTACCGATCAGACCCAGAAACCGGATACGATGTAAACGGAATTCCTGGATTCTACTGGTGGGACGGATGCCACGCTTGGTTGGCACGACCTGACTACGATTTCAGCCAATAGGTTGAACCTCGTCTAAAATCTAAGCCCCTCATGAAAATGAGGGGCTTTTTTAGTGCATTTTTGTGGCAATGCCCTGTAAAATAATCAAATGAAGAAAGTAACCCTCTTCGCAATCATTCTATCGTTATCATGTTTCTTCCTTGGCGGATGCTCAGGTGGAGCCGACACTACAAACGACGGCGTTAACATGGGATCCAAAATCCAGCCAGACAAAAACAAGCCTGCTGGAGTTGACAATCCAGGCGGTTCAAATACAGCTACTCCACAGTAGTTTCAAAAATGTCCGCGCGAACTTGTTCGCGTGGACAACTTAAACCCCCAATCCACATGAAATATTTCGCTCCGCTCGCAGGCATCGCCTGTCTGCTCGCCGTAGGTTGTGGCGACTCAAAAGCAGACAGCGCTCTCGCCAAAGTTCAAAACAAGAAAAACCCCGGCTACGTCCGAATTGTTAACCTGACTTCGAAAAATATCGAATTTTGGTACAAAAATCGTATCGTATCGCCAACCCTACCCGGAATGGATGCAACCGACATGCTGCCAATCGGAACCGGTGACCAAACGATCCGAATTGAGCAAGAAGGAAAGAAGATCGAAGTCAAGTTAAAACTGACGACCGAAATTGGCAACACCGTTGTTCTCAACCCCGACCAAACCACCAGGGTAATCGACAACGAGCAACGATATGCAACCGCAGATTCCAATGTCCGAGTCATGCCGATTGAAGATGGCGGAACGATGCCAGCTACCGTTAAACTCTCCGGTGCAGACAGCAAGACCTTGACCGTCAAAGACGGCCTTATCAACTTGAACCAAGGAAGCATTAACCTGCCCGATGGAACAACCATGGTAGTGAAGGATAAAATCGCCTACACACTGTTCATCATCGCAGCCAAAGATAAGGTTCACTACATCCTTGGCAAAAATGCAAGCGACAAAAAACCAATTGCCGCTGGTACTTCCGCCGCCTAGTCAAACAATCAGCTAAAATCTAAGTAATGTCTCGCGAAACCTTCATGCCTTCGACCGAGACGATCTTTGAACGTGTTGGCGAAAACACGATGATCGTTAACATGGGCCCGCAGCACCCGTCTACGCACGGCGTGCTGCGGGTCATTACCGAACTCGATGGCGAAACCATCGTCCAATGCAAGTGCGTAATCGGCTATCTCCACACTGGTATGGAGAAAGAAGCTGAATATCAGCAATACAACAAATGCGTCGTCATGACCGACCGCATGGACTATCTCAACGCAAACGGCAACAACCTTGCCCATGCCCTAGCTGTCGAAAAGCTGCTCGAATGTGAAATCCCTCGACGCGCACAGTACCTCCGCGTCATCCTCGCCGAACTCAGCCGCGTCGCTTCACACCTCGTATGGCTCGGCACCCACGCCCTCGATCTCGGTGCGATGACCCCGTTCTTTTACGCCTTCCAGCAACGAGAACTCATCCTCGACCTATTTGAAATGTTCAGCGGCGTCCGAATGATGCCGTCATGGATCGTTCCCGGTGGACTCCGTGGCGATATGCCCGCAGAATTCGAACCCCGCCTTCGAACATTCCTCAAAGGCTTCGGCAGCGAACTCGAAGTCCTCGAAGGACTCCTCTCCGAAAACCCAATCTTTAAAGAGAGAACTTTCGACGTCGGAATCCTTTCCGCCGAACAAGCCCTCAACCTTGGTTGCTCCGGTCCAATCCTCCGCGCAAGCGGCGTTGCATTCGACCTGCGCAAGGACATGCCCTACAGCTGTTACGACGAATTTGATTTCGGCGTCCCTGTCGGCAAAACGGGCGATGTCTACGACCGCTATCTGGTCCGCGTCATCGAAATGAAGGAAAGTATCCGGATCATCCAACAAGCGATCGACGGACTTCCCGAGGGCGATTTCCGAACCCAAGATCGAAAGATCTCCCCACCACCACGCGAAGAACTCGATACGTCGATGGAATCCCTCATCCACCACTTCAAACTCTACACCGAAGGCTACCGACCAAAAGTCGGAGAAGCATACGCGGCGGTCGAAGGATCAAAAGGGGAACTAGGCTTCTACATCGTATCAGACGGCACAAACCGACCCTACCGTTGGCATGAACGCCCTTCAAGCTTCATGAATCTAAAGTCCCTCGAAATACTCGCCGTCGGTCGAATGTTGGCCGATCTCGTCGCCATCATTGGTTCGATCGACATCGTCCTTGGCGAAATCGACCGATAAAGCAACTATGATATCCGTTGTCCTCGCCTCGATGCTCGCTCGCCCAATCGATGACACCGATGTCTTTCTTTCGAAAGTCAGAAGCACCTATCACGCCGTAACCTCAGCCCTATTCTATGTTCGATTCACCGCAACCGACTCGAAAGGAGTCGAGGGCCACGGTGAAGTTCGATACGAATACTTGGCACCAAACTGCATGAGGGGCGCATTCAAGGGCCTCGCAGGCGGAATGGCGGTTCTTCTCTGCGACGGACATCGAATCGGAACCTTCGCTAGTGCCGGAAAGAGAAAAGTCGTCCCATTCTCCGTCGAGAGCTTGACCGCCCTCATTCCAACAAACGTTGAAACACTAGCCTTCTTTAACGGAAATCATGTCCTCTCCCGCGAACGTGGATGCGAAATGTTCGGCAGCGAACTTTCTGTTTTGCCCAATCAAGATTGGCATTCAAAACACTGGACCGTCCTAAGAGAAATCAACCGAAAAGACGCCGTCCAAGTCGACTACTATATCGACCCCGAAACCAATTTCATCTGGCGAACCGTCGGCGAAGATCTCAAAACTCACAAGAAATTTACAGACACCGAGATCATCGAACTCAATACCAAGGCTAAACTCAACTCGACCCGATTCAAAATCCCCGAAAAAATATAAGGCTATTCTAACAACCCATCTAGGTAGAATCCTTCAATCATGAAGTTCAAATCTGGACTCGCGCTTGCGCTGTTTGTGGGTATGGGGGTTGCGTCTTCCGCGCATGCCCATCACCGAGACTTTACATTTATTCGAGATTGGTACCTCCCCTTTGCTGGTGAGCGAGAAATCGAATCCCGAACGTCATACGAACCCAAGACTAAAGCACTTCAACAAGAGTTCGAATTCGAAATGGGTCTCACAAAGAACTTCGCAATCGAACCAGGTATCGGTTTCCACCAAGAACCCGGCAACAAAACCCATCTTGACGAATGGGATATTGAACTTCGATTCAACTTCATGGATTTTGCCTATAACAAGGTCCTCCCCGCAATTAACCTCGAATACGAAAACCCAGCTGACTCCGCTGAATCAAAGAACGTCAAGCTCAAAATGATTGCGTCGGTCTACACCACAAGCGGTGAAGACTTCTCCGTCAACCTAAACTTGATGCAGAACGTCAGCGTCGATCGAGCCAAGGATTCTGAATTCTTGTTCGGATATTCTCGACCGTTTGGCAAAGGCGTTGATGAAGAAACAAAGCGTGCCAATTTCCGCGGCGGATTCGAATATCTTATGAACCTAACCGCTCATGACCAGTGGTTCGGCCCGGTCTTTGCCGTCAAAGCTAGCGATCATCTCAACGGAATCTTCACCTACATGTTCGCAATAAACCACAAAGATACAATCAACAATCAGTTGAAACTCATCTTTGAATGGGAATTCTAAAAAGCATCGTCAGCTAAATGAAAAGGGACAGGCGGTTAAACTGCCTGTCCTTTTTCATTTTCGGCTCTTGCCATTCGGCTGACGGGCAACGGCCAACGGCCAACGGCCAACGGCCAACGGCCAACGGCCAACGGCTAATAATATCCCTTACTCGTCGAAACCGCCTCGTCAATCCAATCCGAGGCGAACTGCTTAATCTTGTCCTCGTCCGATGGACCCTCCGGAATAATCCGAATAAACGCGCCCTCGTCATCCTTCAGCAAATGAACAATCTTATGCTTGAGCATTTGGGTCTTAACCGTACTAAACTCGGCAAAATACCCTTCCGTCAGCTTCAAAAAGTAAAGGGCCGTGTGCTTCTCGCTTCCCTTCTCCATCTCAAATAATGTTATGGGAACCGTGCCACGAGACTTCGTCTCCACACTCGATACACGCTGGTTTGTCAACGTCCACCCTTGCGCCGTCAAACAAGTCTGCGGATCGTGAAAACTCTCTTTCCGGCGGCTCGCAATAGCGACCACTTCATATTTTTCAGGACCATTGGAAAAAGCCCGAGCGACAATCCCCCACGGATGCAAAACATCATAGTTCGATTGATCAAGCCGGTACGAGCAATATTGCCCGTTCGCCAGCTGTGCCGTAAAATTGTTCACCTTGAGGGGCAACATGGCGGCCACTTCCTCCTCCGTCCGCTCCTTTTGAGGGATCGAAGGTCCAAAGTGATTGACTATCCCGCTGGTCAAAATGACCGCGCAGAGTATTCCGAGACGCTTACTTAATCCTTCCATCCAAATATCCTTGCAAACTTAAAGAGAATGAAGAAACAAATCAACAGCGTCAGATAGCCGCTGTAATCATGAAATGCCGCCGCCGCCTCGTGACCGCGAAGCTCGCCAACCACACCAATCAAAGCTATTCGCAAGCCATTGATGGTAAGACAAAGCGGAACAATCAGCATAAACATCAGCAAATTAAACAAAAACTCCTTGCGAGCAATCAACACAAAATGGGTCGTAAAGCACGAAACTGCAACCATCAATTTAAGGCCGCTACAAGGCACCGCAACCGTAAGTGCATAGCTGTTTAATTGGATATCGGTTGGGCTCAATCGCCAAGGGCTAAATCCAAAAAGGGCCAACATCTTTTCTGCAACCGTAGTCGACCAGATCTGCAATTGGTTGGTATAACCATCGATCAAAGATCCCCAAATCGGCAACGCAAACAGCAAGAAGCAAACTGGCATCGCAATGAACCACGCCCGCTTGAACCCGAAAATAAGCCAAAGCGCCGCAAGCACCGCCGACACAAACATCACGCACTGCACAACCCAAAACTCACCAGTATAGGCGACGAACTGCAACAATGCAATTGGGATAAATACCCACAGGGACTTGTATCCTTCCGTAATCGGGATCCTCTCCCAATCCTTATAACGCACCTTAAGCTGCCAAATCAGCAGCAACGGAACGATCCAGCCATGCGAATAATAATCGTCGTTCAACCATTTTTGCCCGGTGGTGACAATCAGGTTCGAAAACATGAGGATCAAGCCGACAAAGGTTCCAACTCCATACCAAAAAGCTGGAGTTCTCAAAAGAACACTCCAATTGACCGCCTTTAAATAGCCAAATCCCTGACCCAGCATCGATTTGGCATCGTCTAAAAACGACGCGCCTTCTGGTTCTTTAGCTGAGATAGTTTGATCCAATCAGTTCTCCACAATCAACAACGACCTATGCCGTGCAATAATTCCTTCATTATTGTTGGCACTTCTTACAGATAATATCGCCCCCACGGCAACGAAAAGAGAAAAAAGTCTATGATTTAAGCGGATGCACGAACTTGACAATGCTGTAGTGATGGTTTGCGGAGGGGCCGGATTCATCGGTTCCCACTTCGTTCGACTGCTCGCCGAAAAATATCCTCGCTCAAAAGTTGTCATTTTTGATGCCCTTACCTACGCGGGCAACCTCTCCACCATTCAAGATTTGCTCAGCGAACGCGTAACCTTCGTTCAAGGCAAAATCCAAGATCCAGCCACCGTCAACGGCGCCATCGAAGCCAACCACGTCACCCACATCGTCAACTTCGCCGCCGAAAGCCACAACGATCGCTCAATCCTCGACCCAGGGTCCTTTATTCATACGGACGTTTTCGGGGTCTTCGTTCTATGCGAAGCTACCAATAAATACAAAATCGCAAAATACGTCCAAGTCAGCACCGACGAGGTCTACGGCTCAATCGACCAAGGACGCTTCAACGAAGACTCCCCGATCATGCCAAATACGCCGTACTCGGCCAGTAAGGCAGGCGGCGACCTCCAGGCCAGAGCCCACCACATTACCTTCGGAACTCCCGTCTGCGTAACCCGAGGCGGAAACAACTACGGTCCCTACCAATATCCCGAGAAACTCATTTCCTTCTTCGCTGTGCGCTTACTTCAGGGCAAAAAAGTTCCCCTCTACGGCGACGGAACCCAGGTTCGAGAATGGATTCATGTTGCCGACCACTGCCGAGGCATCCTAACCGTCTTGCTCAGTGGAGTTCCCGGAACCGTTTACAATATCGGCGACGAAAACGAGCGTCAAAACAAGCAAATCGTTCGCATCCTACTCGAAGAGACTGGACAAAACGACGAGTTGGTCAAGCGAATCGAAGACCCACGAAAAGGAGCCCACGACAAGCGCTACTCGATGACCTCCGACCGAACTCGCGCACTCGGCTGGAAACCGCAAGAAGATTTTGAAACTCAGGTAAGGAATACCGTCAAGTGGTACCGAGATAATGAGTGGTGGTGGCAGCCCATCATTGCCCTGCCCGTCTATCAGGATTTCGTAAAGGCTTTTTATGGCCGATACCTAGGAGAAGACCTATGAAAGCACTCATCCTCGCCGGCGGAAAAGGAACTAGACTCCGACCCATCACCTACAGCCTCGCCAAGCAACTGGTCCCCGTTGCCAATAAGCCCGTCATCGAGTACGGCATCGATGCCATCGTTAACGCAGGGATCAAAGAAATAGGCATAATTGTCATCGAAGACAACAGCCCAATCGAAGAGTCCTGTGGAGACGGATCTCGCTGGGGAGCCAAGTTTACGTACATTGTTCAGCCCGATCCATTGGGACTTGCCCATGCCGTCGTCACCGCAAAACCATTCCTCGGTGATGACGATTTCATTATGTATTTGGGTGACAACTTAATCAAATCGTCACTCGGAGACCTCATCGCCGAGTTCCAAGAGTATCGTCCTGCCGCCACTGTTCTTCTCACTCCCGTCCCAGATCCGACCCAGTTTGGCGTCGCCGAGATGGAAGGAGATCAAGTCGTCCGGCTCGAAGAAAAGCCAAAAGAACCAAAGTCAAATCTGGCTCTCGTCGGCGTCTATCTGTTCGACAAAGTGATCCACGACGTAATCGCTCAACTCAAGCCAAGTGCCCGAGGTGAGTACGAAATAACCGAAGCTATTCAAGGTCTCATCGACCGAAAAATGACCGTCCGATCGCATATCGTGACGGGCTGGTGGAAAGACACCGGAACCGTTGAAGCCATGCTCGACGCAAACCGCCTAATCCTCGAAGACATCGAACCTTCACAACTCGGAACCGTCGAGGACTCACAAATCGATGGCCGAGTTAGCATCGCAAAAGGCGCACAAATAACCAATTCAAAAGTCCGCGGACCGGCCATCATCGGCGAAGGCTGCATCATCACCAATAGCTACATTGGTCCGTTCTCCGCGATCGACCGCAATACGATAATTACCGATTCAGAAATCGAACATAGCATCGTCCTACAAGATTGCGAAATTATCGGGGCCACCCGCATGGACGGATGCCTCATCGGTCGGGGCGCAAAAGTAAAACAAGGCGTCCAAAAGCCATCAGTTCTACGCCTGGTCCTCGGCGATTCCAGCGAAGTAACCCTCCCTTAAAAAATAGGGAGCGCACGGCACCCGTCGTAGCATGCTTAGCCGGCCACTACGAAGTTGAGTGTCTAAGCATGTTTGGCTAACCACTGGGAAGCAATTAGGCACCCACGGGTATCCAAGGATCGCTAGACCGAAGACCCTTGAAACAACTCGATCCCACGTTCCAGTGGTCCGATTGACCTCTTCGCAACCGCAAGGACTTCCTCAAACTAAAAGTCCCAATCAGAACAATCGCATATTTAAAACCGATCAACAGTGCCACACTGACAGGTGATCAAACCTTTTGCCATTCTTGGCCTCATCATGCTCGGATCAATTGCCCTTCACGGATGTGGAGGCAGCGGAATCATCGCTCCAGCAGGATCAATCGTTTACGTTTCAAGCGATAACGGCCTCGCCATCTCAAATGACAGCGGAGCAACGTTCAGCAATATGACCACCGCTGACGGACTCGGCAGCAATGCTGTGCAAAGCGTCACCACTCAAGGAACCAAAATCTTTGCCGCGACCGACGGAGGACTTTCCATTTCGACCAATGGTGGGGCAACCTTTACTAACAAGACCACGGCAAATGGGCTCGGTAACAATAACGTTAACGGGACAGTTGTGACGGGTAGTACCGTTTATGCCGCGACCGACGGAGGATTTTCCATCTCAACCAACGGCGGAGCAACCTTCATCAACAAAACCACCGCGGACGGCCTGGGTAACAGTGGTGCTCGCGGAGTAGCCCTCCTCGGCTCCACGATCTTAGTTGCAACAAATGGCGGACTTTCTATCTCGACTAACGGAGGAACATCCTTCATCAACAAAACCACTGCCAACGGACTTGGAAACGATGTCGTTCGCGATGTGAGAGTCAGTGGAACCACGATCTACGCCGTAACCATTAACGGACTTTCAATCTCGACTGACGGCGGAACATCATTTGTTAACAAGACCGCGGCAAATGGGCTCGGAAGCGCCAACATTTTTCGCGTAGCGATCAGTGGGTCATTTGTCTATGTTGCCACCGCAGCCGGATTCTCGATTTCCACCGATGGTGGTGCATCATTTGTCAATAAGACAACCGCGAACGGTCTCGGAAGCAACAGCACTTGGGGCATCGCACTCAGCGGATCTAACGTCTACGTCGCAACGTCAGGTGGACTTTCAGTTTCTACCAATGGCGGAGGTTCGTTTACCAATCGAACGACCGCCGACGGACTCGGAACCCTGTTCCTTGAAGATGTCGCGGTTAATTAAGTTTGCCGGGAAGTGAGAAAGAGGAGAGCCCTATGGCTCCTCCTCTTTTATCTAGACTCCTTTCAAGTACTAGGTTTACGCCGAGATTCACCAAAGTTTTTACTAGGTGTGCTAACTTGAAGCTAACAAATTTTGTGAGGTTTGCGAATCCTTTCGTTTTGAACTGGATTCATGCATTGAGCAAGTTGTTTTGAAGGGTTATTTATGAAAGGATTATTAAAGCCATTGGCTTTCGCATTCGTCATCGGGTCGGCCGTTGCCGCCCAAGCAGACGTGATTTTCAACTCATTTGGTACTACGACCGAATTTGATGCTGGAACTGGCTGGACGGTCAACTCGACCCAATCGATGGGTCTCCAATTTTCCGTATCATTTGGCACTTATACGTTGTCTGAGATCGATGTTGCTTTGTTCTCAATTGCGAATGACGGCTCCACAAAAGTAAATTTGTGCGCCAACAATGCGGGTTCACCTGGAACGGTCTTGGAAACCCTCAACGTTGTTGCGGCTCCTACTGGTACCAAGTACTTTCTAAATTCGGTTTTGCACCCAACTTTGACGATCGGAAACTATTTCTTAACCCTCACACCCGGTAACGCGAGTGCAGGTTCGGCTTGGTGCCAAAATGGCGACGGAGTTCAAGGTCCAATGATCTTCTCGACCAATGGCGGATCTACATGGGGTGGATTCACGAATACATATGGCGCGGCAACCGTCCAAGGAACCCTTGTTCCTGAGCCTGCTACATTTGCAGTTCTCGGACTCGGTGTCTTGGCGCTGGTTCGACGACGACGAACAGCCAAGTAAGCCTGCTCCAAATTTCGCCCCGGCTTCCATAAAGAGGAGGCGGGGCCTTTTTGTGTTTACTTCGCCATCTTAAAGCCATCGGTCGAGATGCCAAGCTTGTTAATTTCACCCACCATTTCCATGAAAGAGTCCTCGCCAAAGCCAGCCGTTCGGTATACGATCTTGCCGCTTGGGTCGATGACATAGTTGGTTGGGCAGCCCTCGACTCCAAACGCCTTAAACGCCTTCTGACCATCAACTCCGCAGGGCATCGTGATCTTGCCTGCCTTTAGGAATTTCTTAATGACCGCAGTTGAATCCTCACCAGAGTTGACGATGACCACGGCGAGGCCGTTCTTTTCGGCGACCCTGTACAGCTCTTGCAGATGAGGGAATTCCTTTTGGCAATAGCCGCACATGTAATACCAAAAGTTAACCAGTAAACCTTTCTTGCCTTGCATGAGAGCCTTCATATCAATCGGCTTTCCGGTCGGATCCCGGAATGTGAGCATCGGCGCATCGGTTCCCTTTTTGAGCAAGGTTGATACGTGCTTGACGTCTCTTAGGTTTATCGCTCCCCGCGGCGGAGTCCAGTTGAACGACTCTAGTGGGAAGGTTTTGTCGGTCTCGATGTTCTTAAATATACCGAAGACGGACGAGTCTCCAGTGACTTGCTCCCAACCCATCGGCAACCAGGTTTTTTCGTCAACGTAGACCCTGGCGACCAGGCCAGGAACCTCGGGTTCATCGCCCTCAATGCAGAGCGCGGGTTTGCCTTGGAAAGTCGCTCGATTAGCTCGCGAGTAGATAGGCTTGTAGATCGTTGGTGCACAGAAGCTAAGGAGTCCCGACCCTTCAGGCAGCCAATCACCGTCGGGGTCAACTCGGTGGGTTATGTATTCAAGTTTGTCGGGATAGAACTCGTATGACACTTTTCCGTTGTTGTACCAGCACTGTTTGCTCGATTCTGCGTAGATGAGGTTTGGGCGCATGGCGCGGACTTTGATGGCCATGTGTGGCTTCTGCTTGCCCGCCTTAACAATGGTCGACATCACCTCGTACGAAAGCCCTTTCGCGGCGGCGATTCGGGCCGTGAGCTTCTGCAATATCTCGGCGGCATCGAGCTTGGTTTGAGGTGCGCTGATTGCCAAGGCGATGGCGAGAATATTGATCATTCTGTGAGGATACTGAGAGGAGATCGACAAGAGTTCCTTCGTCGTTTGATTCGGCTCCATCAATTCGGCGAACAAATGAAGTGGGCAGGTAAAAATTCTAAGGATGGGGTGGCCTGTCTAAGCGACCATGTGCGAACCTCCAAGCATAAGCATGGACAAACTGACCAAACTCAAACTCATTGCAACTAAATCGTTCACTAGCCTCCAAATTCCCAAGACCAGCACCAACGGTGCGTAACTGATTCAGCCCAGTTCGCAACGTGGTTTGTCGTCTCGACGTTGGGTAGAAATCGCATTATGTCACCGGCGTGAATTCGGGAGATAACGGCATCCTTAAGCTGTACTTCCACCGAGATTCCCCCGTCGGCAAATGCCCCCCGGCGGAATCATCCTTCTCGGAGGCGGACTCTGGTGGTACACCCGCAGCAGCCGAGCAAAGCTCGCCTAATTGATCTAGGACCAAGGATCAAAAACTAAATTTCGATTGTCATTGACTTGCCACCAATTGCGACGAAAGTGTTGCAATCCTCCTAGTAGGCGCGTTCACTGGTGTGTGCCTTTGGCTTTGCCTACCGCGAAGCGGTTATACACATGTAGCCGTGGGTGCTTGCACCCACGGAAAGAGCATAGATATTTCCGACCCCGAAGCGGGTCGCACAAATCTATTCCGCAAGCCACTGTGTGGACGGGGTAAAAATTCTAAATAAGGGGTGGCCTGTTTAAGCGAACACGTGCGAAGCTCCGAGCTTAAGCAGGGACAAACCTACGAACCTTAACCAAACTCCGATTCGTCGCGACTGATTCATTCCGTTGCTTCCAAATTCCCAGAACATAGCCCCAACGGGGCGTTTCAAATTAGCCCAGTCCGAGAGGCTTTTAACGTGTCAGCGTTAAAAGTCTCGCTGGGCTGGCGAGATGCGCGCTTTGGATTTGGGAACGGGTATACCCATATTCCTAGAGAAGGAGTATTCAAGGCTCCGCTTCAGGTGGCACAATGAACAGACTAAACTCCATGACCTTCGTTGCGGTACTTATATTGTCAGCATGTGGTAAGCCTGCACCACCCCATGACCTAACCAAGATGGCTACGAAAGTAACCATCGGTATGACGAAAGCGGAAGTCATTACAGCAATTGGGACACCTGACCGAGATAGCGAAACTGATAAAGAGTCAACCGGAAAATCGACTCCGGAACACTTTGTACTCCTTTATAATGATTACCCAAAAATCTTGATTGTAACTTTCAGAGATAGTAAAGTTAACCGTATCGACAGTATGGGTGAGTCTGTGCGTAACACTCCTGGCCCATAGCACAGGCAAGCCACTGTGTGGACGGGGTAAAAATTCTAAATAAGGGGTGGCCTGTTTAAGCGAACACGTGCGAAGCTCCGAGCTTAAGCAGGGACAAACCTACGAACTTGACCAAACTCCGATTCGTCGCACCTAAATCACTCACTTGCCTCCAATTCTCCAGAACATAGCCCCAACGGGGCGTTTCAAATTAGCCCAGTCCGAGAGGCTTTTAACGTGTCAGCGTTAAAAGTCTCGCTGGGCTGGGTTTAGTTCGTTATAGCCAAAAATCCGAGGAAGAGCCCTTGAAAATCCATGCCAATAGGGCATGGATTTTTGAGGTAGCGTCCCGGCAACTTAACCAGGGACAAACCTACGAACCTTGACCAAATTCAGATTCGTCACGACTGAATCATTCCCGTGCCTCCAAATTCTCGTGTCGTGGCCCCAACGGCGGAACAAGTTACGAGTGAAGTTGGCAAGGGGCGAACCATTCAATTCCAACAAGCTTCGCAGTCAACAGTCAGACCTAGATCTCATCGAATGAAGGCAGCGAATATGGAAGCGACGTTCAATGGACGTCTCATCAAACTCTTATCCTAGGAAATTTAACCCGGTCCACAATGCAGCTATCTGTCGGAAGATGGCTCATGGGCGTATCACTTGATTGGGGCGGTGGTGGACCTTTTGTTCGACATACCTGATCGCCGAATGGACATCCAGGCTTTGTCATCGTCTCATAGTCGTTATGGGCCTTCAATTGCTTCGACTTCGACGGCGGCATGGAAGTCCGCTGTGGCGAGGTTTATTTGGCCGGATTGCTCGTACGCGAGAGCACGGTTTCGGAGTATTTTGACGTATTCACTTCGAATTCCTAAATGCCAGGAGCCAAGAGCAGACAAGGTCGCTCGGAGTTCGTCAGCAATACCGATTGCCGATGAAAAATCAGCAATTGCTTGACTAAAATCCAAGCGTATCGCGTAAACAATTGCTCTATTCATGTAAGCATAGGCAAGGTTGCTCTGGAACTGATGGTGCCAGTCGCCTTTCTCGAAAAGAGCTAGTCTGAGACTTTCCCTTATTTCGATGGCTCGGGTGTGGTCGGCAATCGCTGAATCCAGGTCCAGGCAAATCCTGTATGCTATACCTCGATCTATATAGACACTGGCAAGTTGGTTCCCGGCCTCTGGACTCAAATTAACAATCTGTATGTAATTTTCGTGGATTAGAATGCTCTTAGTGAAGTCCGCAATCGCGGCACCCTGGTTAATTGCTCTGCCGTATGAGGAACCACGGTTTCTGTAGGCATATGCTAGAAAAAGCTGGAGCCCTAAATTTGACTTGGCGCCTTCGGCGAGGGACTCCAAAATTTCGACCGCTTGATTAATCACCTCGAAAGTATCTGACAAAGAGAACTTTTCGTAGATTTCGTCTGCTGACTTCCAGATTGTTTCCGAAAGTAAGCGTAAGTTAGATACATGTTCGTTTCGCTTCTTGATGTCGCTGAGCGAAGTTTCCGTCACGCGCTTGCGATAAAGCCTATGAACTGACCAAATTTCGTCGCTCTCGCCGAGTGGGCGGAGAATATCCCACTGCTTCAGTTGGTTGAGGTGCCAGTTGACGGGGTAGATTGCACCAAGCTTGTCGTTACCAACGTCCAATGGTTCAGTTTCAGACGTAGCATCGATGCCAAGAAGCCATTCCAACCACGACAGACGAATTCGATTTGGGGGGAGGATGGCAGCATACTCGAGGATGCGCAGTTGGGCAGGTTTGAGCTTAGCAATAAGGTCGTCCAGAATGACGTTTGTTCGATTTGGGTAACCACTTTCCTTTTCATCTGGCAACGCTCCGGTATCGGCAGTTTTCAACCAGTTGGCGTACCGATTCCAGTCGTTGGGATCCGCGGCATCACGTTGCGAGCCACCTACCGCGGCAACCAGGACAGCAAGACCTTCAGTTTCCTCAAGGATAGTTTTCATTGCTTCATCATTCTCTGGCAAAAGGGCGGAGTCGGAGAATTTGGCAAGGAGACTGCGAGTCTCGTCAAGGGTAAGGTGATCGACCCTGATCGGTTCAAGTCCTGCTATGTTCTTGGCTCGAGTCGTGATAAGGATGTCACACGTCGGATACAAACCTGAGGTCTTGAACTCAAGCCATTGCTCATGAGAATCAACGTTGCCAAAAATCACAAGGGACTTCTTACTAGCGAGGTGTGACCGGACGAACTGAACCTTTTCTGTAGTCGACATCTTTAAGGTTTCGTCGGTGCTGAGCAACAGTTCAGAAAAGGCTTCGGCGATGGCTCGGTTCTCGCAATTGACGAAATAGGCCCCACCTGGGTATTCGTTGCTGGCCAGAGCAGCTTGGGCATAGGCGGCGGCAAGGACGGACTTGCCGAATCCGCCGTGGGCAGTGAGTTGGGCTTGGAGAGAGACGCCTTTGTTGGATGCCAGGCTCGCTCGAATTTGGTTAAGGAGCTCGGTTCTTTCGATATAGTGAGCAAGACCGGGTGGAATGTTGGAAGTGATGATGGTTGGGCCTGAGAATAACGGGGATTGCGGCAAGTTGACCGTGATATTAGGTTCACTGGCCAAATTGATTTTGCCTAGCTTGCTAGCAATGATGTGTTGGATTTCCTTTTCATCGGACCAGAATTCGCAAATATAAGAATTCTTGACAGCGGCTAGAAATTTGTTAAATTTCTCTCCATGTTTTGTCTCGGCAGCATCTACTCCATGAAGCTTGACTTTGGCATTGAGTGCTTCAGGTTTTATGATGCAGTAGCACGGCTCCTTGCCTTGAGCATTCGCGTATTCGTACTCCATCTGAGTGAAACTTTTCTTGGTCTTTAGATACAACGTGCCGTACTTTCCACCAATGATGAGGATATAGACGTCGCAATCATCAATCCACGCTTTGATGACATCCCAAGGCGGATCTCCGCCTGACGTAAAGTTTTCCATGCCGACAGGCATGTGTCCGGCTTTGAGGACGGCGTCGAAAGCGGCCTTCCGCTCAGCCTCAAGGTCTACCTTCGTCGAAGATATAAAGACCTTGAGAATTTTCTGTGCGCTACCTGCCATTTACACTAGTCGTTAGTTTATCTACATTCGTCGCTTAATGGTGATTATGTCGTACACCTGAAAAAAGAGTGGAACTAGAGTTAGTGGCCTTTGATTACCCTAGGCCGTTCCTTATGTTGCAGCGAGCAACTATGTGGAAGTGACGCAGGGCGAAACCAGTGATCCTTACCTGACCTCAGATTCCTCGCACCTAAATCACTCACTTGCCTCCAAATTCCCATGACGTAGCCCAAACGGGGCGTTTCAAGTTAGCCCAGTCCGCAACGCTACTTGTCGTCTCAGCGACAATCAGCGTGAAGGGCTGGGTATAGTTCGTTAACTTAAAAGTCCAAGGAGCTCGCGACCCGGCGATTATCGCCGCAAAGCGAATTTTTCCGCTAGCCAAGACCCTTTGACTCCTTCACCCAGCATCGCCCCCCCCCGTAAAAAAATAACATAAGACTCAATGAGTTTGCAAGTCACACGATGGACCGTGGACTATGGCAACGAGACAAATCAGGAAGTTCGAGTCCCCCCTTGCATCGCGTTAAGAGAGCGGTGTTCGTTGGAAGGCCCCGCGATCTACAAGACCCTAACCGACGTTCCCGTTTCACCAAATTTTGTCATTGGTTCGCCTACTTACAGCGAACTCCCCCTCCCGTAAAGTAACATAAGACTCAATGAGTTTGCAAGTCACACGATGGACCGTGGACTATGGCAATGGGACAATCAAGGAAGTAAGAGTCCCCCATGCCTGGCGTCAAGAGGTCGATGTTCGTTGGGAAGGCCCGGCTATCTACAAGACCCTAATCGACGTACCCGTTCGCCCAACAAAGCTGCGCTTTAACGGCGTCAGCTACGCCTGCAAAATCTTCATCAACGGAGTCCAAGTCCTTCGCCACGAAGGTATCTGGGATGCATTCGAAATCCCCCTCACCCCCTTCCGCGGCAAACGAGTCGAGATCGAAGTCCAAGTCATCAAGAACGGCGGCAAATCTTTCCCCGTCAAAAAGACCCTCAGCGGCTTCCTCCCCTACGTCTACCAAACCTTCGGTGGCATCTTCCGCCCCGTCGAAATTGTCGACGAATCAGATTCTCTAAACCAACAACCGCCAGATCGAGCCCCCTTCGATTCCTACATGCGCGGCATTCTCCACTGGGGCTGGTACCCCGAGTTCGGCCACTGCCATCCCGACGAATCAACGACCAACAAAGAACTCGATTACGTTCAATCCCTAGGCTTCAACACCGTCAAATTCTGCCTGTGGCTCCCCCCTCACCACTACCTCGAAGAAATGGCCAGCCGGGGAATGTTTGCTTGGATCGAACTGCCACTCTGGCTACCCGACGCATCTCTATTCGAATCGAGCGAAGTCGATGCCGAAATCGATGCCATCGTCCGTCAGTACGCCCACCACCCAAACATCGTCGCCTGGACCCTCGGATGTGAACTCGGAAACGCTCCAGCCGAATACCGAGAAAAATGGGTTAAAAAGCTTCAAGCCCTCACGAAGTGCCCGCTCATCAAGGACAACTCCGGCGGAGCCGAAATGTATGGCGGAGATCCTCGCGAATACGGCACCTTCTACGACTTCCACCCCTATGCCGATGCGCAGTTCTTCCCTGTTCTCGTCGACTCGCTTCAAACTGGTCCGCGCATCAAAGGAAAAGCATTCCTCGGCGAGACCCTCGACTACGATGTTCACCGTGACATCGAGCAAATTGGCGAAACCATGCCCTTTTGGGCCTCTGCCCTTGCCGAACTCAACGACAAAGGCGTTCGATGGCAATACGACCTCCCCACCTTTATCAGCGAAAACCGCTTTGCCAATGAAGCAAAGGTGTCTCGCCACAAAGAGCTCATGGCCACGAGCATCGACAAGGCCCTGTTTGTTCGCAAACATCTCGTTGAACAATTTCGGTCTAACTCTGATTTCGACGGCTACGTCCTCACCGGACTCCGAGACACCCCGATCTCAAGCTCTGGCGTCCAGACCGACTGGGCCCGCGAACGCTATACCGCCGACCAATTTGAAAGCTGGAATTCCGAACGAGTCCTCTTCCTAATCCCCACTCGTAACCCTCGCTGGACAAGGGGAGGCAATCGAGTGGGATATTCAGATTTGTATAATTCTTTTGCTGATAAACCTGTACTCATCCGCATCGGATACGCCGGAGCTGAAACCAGCAGCAGCGCAATTTGGACCTTAAAGACAATCAATGGAAAACCAATCCAAGAGGGAATCGCCGAGCCAACATCAACTTGCGGACGCCCAATCCAAATCGCCAATGTCTTCCTCGATTCCCTCGACCCAGGCTCCTATGTTTTCCACTGCGAGTACGGCGGAGCTCAAAACACGTGGGAAATCCATTCCCACTTACCCCTCACCTTCGACGACTGCAACCTCAAGTTTCCTGACGACCGTTTCGAAGGGGTGAAGTTCGGCACCGCCGGATTACCGATCGTTGCTGGATGGCGCGAATTCCTTCGCGAGCGCCTCGGGCAGCCAATGATCGTCCTTGTCGATGGCCAAGGCGGCCTCGCCGCACCCTACTGGCGAGAATGTATTACTCAAGGCTTTGGCTTGTCATGGGAGGAGCGATTAGCCGTGTCTCCCGACCAAGTCCTCGACCCCGAATGGATTGAACGCCTTGAAGGCGTCGAAATCCTAGAAACTCGAATTGATACCCGGACCTACGTTGAAAATGCGTATATTGCCCGAGTTGGAGAAACCATTCTCACGACTTACCGCCCCCACGGTGGACTCGGCACCCAACCAAACGGCTTATCCATTAATCCCGCGGGACAAACCCTCCTGCGCCGCCTCGTCGACTTGGTTCATTTTTAAGTCTATCCGGTGCCTCTTAATGTAATTTGATCGCGAAGCGATCCTTGGGAGTGGAGGAAGAGTTGCGAAGCAACCAAGTTCCCAGGGACCTGTCATCACTTTGGGCCTGCGAAGCCTGCTTCGCTGTATTTATTGAACTGATGGGTCAGGGCGAACCACTGATCCATCTCCAACGCTCCTCAACCTACTGCGGCGGAAAACTCGGCGAAGTTCGAATCAAATGAACCTGCCCCTGGTGATACGCCGGATGAAATGCCAAACGCGTCAAAGCACC
Organism: Armatimonadota bacterium; assembly: GCA_025360125.1. Lineage (GTDB taxonomy): Bacteria > Armatimonadota > Fimbriimonadia > Fimbriimonadales > Fimbriimonadaceae > Fimbriimonas. Next base: position 18,385 of record JANYCU010000020.1, read on the forward strand.
CTCACCCGTAATAATCGGTCCTAGCGCACTCTTGATTTCCTTGGTTAACAATTCTTCGAATGGATTTTCGATGTGCTCGCGAACATGTCCCTCGCCACGAGCAAACGCCCAAGCGACCATCGCAGGACTAATCTCGTCCGCCTCGTAAGGAAATGGATTGTCATTAACGACCCCGTCAACTGCAGCTCGGGTGAGTCGAATTTCAGCCTGATTAAGGTCTAACCCAACGAGTTGCTGGATAAACCAAATCTCAACCCCAACCACATGAAGGGCCATCTCTCCCGGAGTCAAGACGCCGTCGTGCAATCGAAAATTGAGTTGGTCCTGGCTGAGGTCAGTCACGGATTCAGCAAATCGCTGCCGGCTCAGACGCCAAGATTTCGAGAAGTCAGTCATACGATTAATGGTACCCATTGAAGCAATTTAGGTACTTTAGCACCTAAATTGCTCCAATTCTTCGATGTTTTCTCGATGTTTAATTGCGATGCTTCACAAACGAGTAGTAAGTCTGTCCATTCTTATGAACCGTCTTTCGATCGTATCTCACGCCTTTGTGAGTGTAATGTGTTTGGCTGTAGAATGCCGCACGCTGACGTCTGGTCTTGTTTTGGCTCTTAGTATCCTCCTGCATTCGGTATGTGGAGTAAAGCGCAGTTCCCGCGCCAATGTAGGTCAACGCGTTATTCTTGGTAATTAGTCCAAGAAGCGCTGCCGCTCCGCTGATGTTGGCGGTCTTCTGCCAATCACCCTTTGTCTTTTGCCGTCTGGCGATTTCCTTTTGGGATTTGGTTTGGGCATTGATCGTCATCGGCATCACCATTGCGCCAGTAACGAGTCCCAGGGTCACGAGTTTCAAAATATTGTTTTTCATATCGCCTCTTAAACCTTCTGACGCGCGTTTGGGTCGATGTATCGCGGAACAGTCCGAAAGACCCACCGATCTAGCCTAAACAACAACCTAACAAACGGAAAAACCCCGCCCGATCTCTCGTGGCGAGGTTTCTAAATATCTCGGCTTTTCAGGTCGCAAGGAACCTAGTCCCCGCCGCCATGTCCTTTACCGTTACCGTTACCGTTACCGTTACCGTTACCGTTACCCTTGCCCCGACCTTCGCCCTTACCTTTTCCAGTGTCCTTCGAGTTCCATTTGCCGTTCTCATCGTCATGATTTTTGTCGTTTTTCTTAGGTGGATGCTTGTCGTGGTTTCGGTTGTTGTTTTCGTTATTTCGGTTGTCGTGCAATCCCTCCGACTTCCAGTCTTGATGTGACTTAGGCGCCTTGTAAAATTGGTAGAACTTCTTTCCACCCTGAGTCACGACTCGTCTGTCGTATCGAATTCCATCGCGATAGAAGTGATCCTTACTGAAATAAGCTGCCCGTGTTCGAGCCAGTCGATCCTTGCTCTTCGAGTCTTCATCGTAACGGTACAAGGCATAAAGAGCGCCAGCGGCCCCGGCAAAGGTAAGCCTGTTGTCCTTCTTCAACACACCCAATAGGGCTGCTGCCCCGCTAACGGTAGCAATGGTCCTCCATTCATTTTGTGTTTGGTTGCGGCGCTGAATTTCGGTTTGAGCCGGACTACTTGCAGGCGTAATTGCAGGAATAGTAATCGCTCCAGCTACCAAAAAGATGCTTGTCAAATTCCAATATGTTTTCATTGTGTGCTCCAATTTTTTAATGACTCCAAGTTCATGAAGGATGTCTCATTCACTTTCTTCGGAGTCCGGCCCTACCTAGCCCTGGAATACTCTTCCCAAGGGCAAACGGGCGGTTCGGCTACTAGTGTTTTACATAGCGACTAGTCGCCGCGTCCGTTGTCTCGATTATCTCGATTATCTCTGTCTCTTCGGTCATCGTCTCGATTTCGACCATTCCGGTTCCCGTTATCCCGGCTGTTGCCTCGATTTCCGTTGTCGCGATTTCGGTCATTTCGATGATCTCGATCCCACTTTTCTTGATCTCGGCGACGATCTTCTTCCCGTCGTCTCTCTTCGTCACGACGTCGAGATTCTTCCCGTCTTCGCTCTTCATCACGGCGTCGAGCTTCAGCCTCTCGTCGTTCTTCGGCACGTCTCCGGTCTTCCTGATCAAGGCGATCCCGATTTTGACGCCAGTCGCTTCCATGACTCCTCGAGTCATAGTCGCAATTCACGAATTGGTAGTATTTCACGCCATGTTGCCATACCTCTCGTCGCTCGAATCGGTGTCCGTCACGAATGAAGTATTCGCGATCAAAGTAGGCGGATCGAGCCCGGCAACGAGCGTCCCGGCTATTTCGATCCTGGTCGTACCGATAAGTTGAGTACAGAGCGCCTGCTGCTCCAGCAAATGCCAACGTATCATCGTGATTCAATGCCCCAAGCAATCCTAGCGCACCACTAATTGTCGCGATGGTCTTCCATTCGTTTGCGGTCTGGTCTCGTCTCCATTCCTGCGCGGTTGCAGTTCGAGGGGCGAGTATGGCACTTGCCATGAAGGCCAGAGTTCCTATCTTGATGATGTTTTTCATGTTCATCTCTATGTAAAAACTTAACGCGTACAGCCAGTCAGCGTTTCGGAGAACGGACCTTCCTACCTAAATTCATGCTGTAAACTGGTTCTAAGATGTCAAGTAGCTTCGGACAGCTCTTTCGAATAACCACATGGGGAGAATCTCATGGCGGTGGAGTGGGAGTGGTGGTCGACGGCTGCCCATCGCGATTGCCAATATCAGCTGAAGAAATTCAAGTCGAGCTTGATCGTCGTCGACCCGGACAAAGCAAAATTGTAACCCAACGCAAAGAATCAGACTCGATTCAAATCCTCAGTGGCATCAATGAAGATGGCTTAACACTTGGAACGCCAATTTCGATGCTGGTCATCAACGAAGACCAGCGAAGCGATGATTACAATGAAATGCAAACCAAGTACCGTCCGAGTCATGCCGATTACGCTTACGACCAAAAGTACGGAATTCGGGCTTGGCAAGGTGGCGGACGTTCCTCTGCACGAGAAACTATAGGAAGGGTCGCCGCCGGAGCGATAGCAAAAAAACTTTTAGCGACGATTGGTGTCGAGGTACTTGCTTTTGTTCAAAAGGTCCATCACATCGAAACTGATATCGATCCAGTTTCCGTGAAAATGTCCGAAATCGAAAACAACATCATTCGATGTCCCGATCCCGCAGTCGCCGAGCAAATGATCGCTCACATCGAAGAAATCCGCAAGGCGGGCAATTCAGTTGGCGGCATCATCACTTGTGTCGTGAAGAACGTCCCCGCGGGTTGGGGAGAGCCAATTTTCGACAAGCTTGAGGCAGATTTAGGTAAGGCCATTCTCTCTCTTCCTGCCTGCAAAGGAATCGAATTTGGTGGAGGATTCGGAATGACTGACCACACCGGACTTGAAGTCAACGATCATTACTATTCAGTCGATGAGCAAAAAGCAAAGCGCACCGTCTACACCAGAAGCAATCACTCCGGCGGAATCCAAGGCGGAATAAGCAATGGCATGCCAATCATTCTCCATGCGGCATTTAAACCAACCGCAACCGTTTTAAGACCACAGCCGACCGTTGATAGTAATCACGATGAAACGACGCTCACGGGCCGAGGCAGGCACGATCCGTGTGTCCTCCCAAGAGCGGTTCCAATTGTTGAAGCAATGGTTGCCATCACTTTGGCAGACCATTATCTCCGACAAAGAGCCCTGAATCCGTAATTTGAACGTGACACCAGCCTTAACAAAAAGCTAACATATATGGGGCACGATCATGTTAACGTGCCTGGCCTTCTCGAAAGAAATCTCATGTCCGATACCGCAGAAGAAATAGTCGTGAGGCCCAAAATTGTGGCTGAGAACATCAATTTCCACTATGGGAAATTTCAGGCGCTAAAATCGGTCAACATCACCATTCCTGAAAAAAAAGTAACTGCGTTCATTGGTCCGTCCGGATGCGGTAAATCAACTTTCTTGCGATGCTTGAATCGGATGAATGATCTCATCGATGGCACAAAACTCGAGGGAAGCATCACGATTGATGGCATTAACATTTACGACAAAGATGTCGATCCCGTAGCCCTCAGAAAAGATGTTGGAATGGTTTTTCAAAAGCCAAATCCATTCCCGATGTCGATTTACGACAATATCACCTACGGTCCAAAACTACATGGAATCAAATCGAAGAGTGATTTGGACGCCATCGTGGAAAAGACCCTGAAGCAGTCTGCGCTATTTGAAGAAGTGAAAGACAAGCTGAAGAATTCAGCCCTCGAACTATCGGGCGGCCAACAACAACGCCTTTGCATCGCAAGAACCTTAGCCGTCGATCCAAAAATCATTTTGATGGACGAACCTTGCTCGGCACTTGACCCCATCGCAACGTCCCGCATCGAAGACCTCATCTTCGAGCTCAAGCGCGAATACACAATCGTTATTGTCACCCACAACATGCAGCAGGCACAACGGGCAAGCGACCGGACGGCGTTTTTCATGCTCGGAAAGCTAGTTGAAGAGAATTCAACCTCCAACATCTTCTTATTCCCTCAAAAAACCGAAACCCAGGGCTATATCTCCGGTCGATTTGGTTGATTCGGGTCCTGGAGTAAACTAACGGCTTGATCGACGTTAACGGAAGACTGATCCGTGCAGTTCAGCTAGCAACTCATACGCTGTCCAGCCATGGCGAATTTGATACGCTTCTAAAGCGCGTTCTCAAGATTTGTGTGGAAGCAGTAGGCGCGGGTGGCGGAACTATCTATCTCCACGACCCCGCCACTAGTCGTCTCGTTTTTCAACACGTCGAGCCACCAGAGGTCGAGCCAAAGCTCCCTATGAAGGACATTGCCGACGATTTCGGAATGGCCGGAGCAGCGTTTCAGCAAAAGAGAACGATGCTTCGTGAAATCCCAGAGCGACCTGTGTCTGAGCTCAATCCTTTTGAATTGGCGACCGGAATCATTGTCCGAAGCATGGTTGCTACTCCACTGATGATGGAGGAAGAAGATCCTATCGGCGTGGTTCAACTTCTCAATAAAAAGGATGGTCCATTTTCGGAGATCGACGGAAGGGTCTTAGATACCATTGCGGCCGTCGCGACCATGGCCTACCATAACTACCGCCTTAGCGAAGAATCGGCTCGGGCATCGACATTGCTCGGTATGGGCAAAGTAAGCCACGATATTGGCAACCTGGCGGCAAGCCTCTATGCCAGTCTGTCTTTTTCCGAAATGGCTATAAACTGTTTGAAAGAAAGCCTTGAGGGACATTCCCTTCCCGATGATGCAAAAGATAATCTGGTCTGCCTTGATCCAATGGTCGATGATCTCAAAAAGTCAGTTGACCGAATTGTAGGTTATTCTCGACTGATTTCAGACATGTCGGCAGGTCGGGAACTGAGGCCAAATTTTGTCTTGGGCAGTATGGCTGCCACCATTCAATTGGGTGCGGCATACCTTGAAAGCGAGAGTCGCTCCAAGCACATCAGTCTGCTCTACGAGATTGCAGAAAATGCGCCTGAAACCCTATTTGACGACCTTTTCGTTTTCCGAATTGTGCAGAATCTTGTCGGAAATTCAGTAAAAGCCGTTTACGAAGTTATTCCCGACGAATTAATTGAACAAGCCGAGGAAGGCGAAACCTATGGTTCAGTCACCGTAATCTATCGCTTCGAAGATGGAGAACACCTCTTCGAAGTGACAGACACTGGTCCAGGGATGACCCAAGAAGTTGCCTCACGAATTCTCGCTGGCAATGCCCGAAGTCAATGGTCAAAAGCAGGTGGAAGCGGCTGGGGAACCAAAATTGTTCTCGAATTGGCGGCAAGCCACGGCGGTACAGTAGAAATCGACTCAAAAATTGGCCAAGGCTCGACTTTCCGAGTTCGGATGCCACATCGAGCCGAATCCTAGGTCTAAGGCGCAGGAATCGTCGTCAGCGTCGACGAGGTTCGTCGACTAAAAAGTATTCTCTTGCCATTCGGCGACCACCGTGGATTCGTGCTGTCTCCGAGCAAATCCGTTAGCTGAATGAACCCAGTTCCATCGGCATTCATCACACAGATGTTCAGCTTCTTGCGGGCGTCTCGACGCACGAAGCAAACCCGCTTATTATCGGGTCCCCAAGAGGGCCAGCCATCCTGGTTGTTGTCGCCACTAATGTTATGATCGCCAGTACCATCAGCATTCATCACCCAGATTTGCGACCGTTCTCCAATCGAGCGACGATGGATAATTTGCTTGCCATTGGGAGAATAGAAGGCATAGGTGTAACCACCATTCTTGGTTAGCCTCTGCCAATCCGATCCGTCCGGAGCGGTGGTTACTAAGTCGATGAAATTATCTTGAGGTTCCCCGATTTTCGGATCTCCCGACTTTATGTGCCGATTCTTTCGATTTTCGGTTTCATAGAAAGTGGTGTTAAAGAGAATTTGCTTCCCGTCCGGACTCCACGCAGGATGAATATTATTCCCTTTCCCGTTCGTTATCTGCTTAATCTCGGTTCCGTCTGGCTTCATCGTGCAAATTTCTGATACACCGTTTCGAATTGAGACAAACGCGATCGTTTTTCCGTCAGGCGACCATGCTGGAGAATCCTCCTCCGACTCGCCAAAAGTGATCTGCTTCATGAGATAGCCTCCATCATCGTTGTGGTCAAGGCTAAGAATATGGAGTTTAAGTCCACCGTGCCGACTTGAAATTAATGCAATTTCTCGTCCTGTCGGTGACCAATATGGCTCGTAGTCAATGACATAGGTAAAGGGTTCTCGCTCCTTGATTGGATAGGTCACCTTTTGAGCCTTCCCTTGATCGCTTGAAAGGAATGATACTAAGACGATGGATGATAACATGGTTTAGCATGCCTTATATTTGGCTGTTTTGCCCGTAGAATCTGGGCTTCAATGGGCTGGGAGGTGGTGAGGATCCATGCATTTTCTGCCGTCATCTATAATAGAAGGAACGCACGTTAAGGAAGGCGTGTTGAATCAACCAGCAAATCAACTCAGGTCAAGGATGCAACCGCAGGAAACCACCAAAATCCCTTTGCGAGAACGGGAAAAGCTGAAACCTTCGCCTTGGCGAAAGATTTTTGGCATCGTTTCTTATTCCATTTGGGTTGCTCTGTTCCTAATCGGCGGCGCCGTTTACGGAATGTTCGGCAAAAATGACGCTGCAAGGGCAGTTCTGCACGCGGTCGTATTCAATGTAAAAGCCGAAGAAGTTTTTAAGCAGGACACCATGAACATCCTGCTATTGGGATGCGATGAAGATCTTGCACCGGGCGGTCTTAAGGTTCTCAAGCAAGCTGGTCGAGCCGACATGATCATGGTTGCTCACCTGGACTTCAAGAATAAAACCATTACCGGAATCTCAATTCCTCGAGACACACGATGCCAACTTCCGGGCCAGCCTTCGCACAAGCTGAATGCCTATCACAACTTGGCCAAGCCTTCGGAAGCAAAGCAAAAGCAGGAAGAAGCGGTTGAGTATTTAACCGGAATCAATATTGACCGGACGATTGTTTTGGACTACGTCGCCTTTCAGCAACTGATTGACTCCGTTGACAAAGTCACGGTCATGATAACCGACAAAATGGACTATGACGACAATGCAGGAATGCTGCACGTTCACTTCAAGCCAGGACTAAAAGACCTCGACGGCTACGATGCGATGTGTTATGTCCGCTTCCGAAAAGATAATGGCGGGGATTTTAAACGAACGGAACGACAGCGTCAGCTACTGATGGCATTTAAGTCAAAAGTCATCAAGAAATGGCAGGACCTACCTGGGATTATCCAGCAGGGCGTCAAAGTCTTGGGGCCGGACACCTTTACCAACGACGAAGTCGCCGCCCTTGCGGTCTTCAGTAAGGGCGTCACCCAGGCGAACATCAAGATGTTAAGACTTCCCACCACCCAAGGAGAAGGAAGCTTCGAGGAACTCGATAAGAGTGGAGCCACGAAGCTACTAAGCGCAAACGGCTTTCTCACACAAGACAAACAAAAGGAAAACGACTAAGGATGAGCGAAAACACAGCATTTGATCCATCAGCCCCAGAGGGTTCGAAGGGGCCAGGCGGCGGTCAATACATGACCCGAAAAGACTTTAAGATCATTGTCATAATCACGATTGTATTGACCATAGCCATGATCCCGCTGTATCTCATCATGCGCGAAAAAGCCTATAAGGCCACTTGTGTCAAGAACATAAACGGGATGATGGAAACGCTGATGATTTACTCGGCCCAGCACGACGATCGGTATCCGCCACTGTACTATACAGATGACAAGGGCCAACCAGACATTAGCAAGGATGGAATTGCATACACTTGGATTAGCGACATCTTTCCTTTGAAAGCGGATCGAATTGACTTCACGTGCCCGACTGCGAGCGCCGAAGATATCGCTTACTCGGCAAATCCAAAGGGTGGAGCTCCAATTCCGTCGACCTATGGATTCTATGCCCCATACGCCAGCTACTCAACCGAGCTAGTCGAGAACCCCGACACCGTCGTGATCCTTGCCGAGACTTCAAACCATGGCGCAAATATGAGCTATGATCCGCTTCCCTTTACGGGCAAATACGATGGATTTGTCATAGGGTGGCAAAACACGAACGACTGCGTGGAAAGCAATGATGGAATTCACTCCGTTACCCGCCTTGCCTTTCCAGGAACTCAAGACGGAAAACCCGACCTAGGTATCGGTCGACACGACAAGACCATCTATGGCATCAGTGCGAGTCGATTACGCCTCACATTAACGCCAAAGGATATGGCAACAGAATACAATCCGGCAAAGTCACTGCTGACCGGGCACTGGCTGGAACCGTTGAGAACAAAATCGAAGAAACAATAGTCCGAGTTCGGTTGCTGTTCATCATTACCGTCGAAATCGGTAAACTTGCGATCAATGGCAACCGCGATTACGATGACCCCACAGGGGCTCAATGTTCCTAACGACCCAATCATCCCATTTATTGAAGGCGATGGCACGGGGCCTGATATTTGGCGAGCAAGCGTCCGAGTATTCGACGCCGCCGTTGAGAAAGCCTACGGCGGCACCAAGAAGATCGCCTGGAAAGAAGTCCTTGCGGGTCAGAAATCATTTGACCAAACAGGCAGTTGGCTACCCGATGAAACCTTAGCCGATTTCAACCAGTATTTGGTCGGCATCAAAGGACCTCTGACGACTCCAGTTGGCGGCGGCATTACTTCGCTCAACGTTGCCCTACGACAAATTCTCGACCTTTACGTTTGTATTCGACCCGTTCGATGGTTCACGGGTGTACCAAGCCCGGTCAAACGACCTGAGGATGTTGACATGATCATTTTCCGAGAGAATACGGAGGACATCTACGCCGGGATCGAATTTCCTGCGGGATCGGAAGGCTCCGAAAAGATGCTTAACTTCATCAAGGAAAATTTCCCCAAGAGCTTCGAGAAAATTCGATTTGGCACAGCGGAGAAAACAGAAGCATGGAGCAAGTCAGTTCACGATGGACCTGATAAGAACGTTCTCGTTGGCATCGGCATCAAGCCAGTCTCAAAGCAAGGATCACAACGCCTGATTTATAGCGCGATTGAATTTGCCATTGCGCAAAAGAAGAAGAGTGTAACGCTCGTTCACAAAGGCAACATCATGAAGTTCACGGAGGGTGGATTCCGAGATTGGGGCTACGAAATGGCGAAGGAACTCTTTGGTGCCGTCGAGATCGATGGTGGACCATGGTGCCAGATTCCTGAAGGAAAGCCTGGCGCAGGATTGATCATCAAAGACTCAATCGCTGACATTACGCTTCAGCAGGTTCTCACCCGCCCGCTCGATTTTGATGTCATCGCGACTTTGAACTTGAACGGCGACTATTTGTCGGATGCATTGGCCGCCCAAGTTGGTGGAATTGGAATCGCACCGGGCGCAAACATCAATTACATCTCGGGTCATGCAATTTTTGAAGCAACTCACGGTACGGCACCAAAATATGCTGGCCTCGACATGGTCAACCCATCGTCGGTTATCCTTAGCGGCGAAATGATGTTCCGCTATATGGGCTGGGGCGAAGTCGCAGACCTGATCCTCAAGGGAGTTGAGGGCGCGATTGGAGCTAAGAAAGTTACCTATGACTTCCACCGATTGATGGAAGGTGCAACGAAGCTAAAGTGCTCAGAGTTCGGCGACGCGATCATCGCGAATATGTAAATTAGCTTTCGGCTTTCGGCTGTCAGCTTTTAGAAAAATGCCCGAAGAGAACTCTTGGGGCATTTACTTTTTCACGTCACAATAAATCTATGCCATCGATCGAATTTAACCAAGACGATTTTGACTTTCTGAAGGAGCAATCCGGAAGGGATGGGGTTTCGATCGAGGAATACATGTCGATGATGGTCGATCGCCAACGCGTGATTGTCAAATATCCGCCGAGTTCGAAAACCGAGGGCAACAAGCCGACTTCCAATCTCGAACCACCTCATCGCAAATGGGGGATGTAACGCGTTCCCATCGGTTTTTCACGAACTCATTTGGTCAAATATCGAACTTCGAGCCAAACGGGTGTAAGATACTTTCAATGAAATCTTTGGCATCTATCATCGCCCTTCTCGCCGTCACCGTCGCTTTTGCCCAGGGCGGACAAACGAATCATCCAGCCGTCAATATGTCGGAAAAGATTTTTGACCCAGCTCGGGATTCGGCAAAAGACATTGCCGATGCAGTCAAGTTGGCGACTAAGGAAAATAAGCACATTCTGCTTGACGTCGGCGGCAACTGGTGTCCTTGGTGCCACAAACTAGATAGCCTATTTAATTCCGATAAAGACATTGCAACTCTTCTCAAGCAATACGTCGTTGTTAAGGTCGACTTTAGCCAAGGACACGAAAACAAAGAAGTCCTGGCCAAGTATCCAAAGGTAGCTGGCTATCCTCACCTTTTCGTTATCGATAAGTCAGGCAAGCTCATTCAGTCGCAAGACACTGGCAAGCTCGAGTCGGGCGATCATCACGATCCAGCCAAAGTCACCGAATTTCTGAAGAAATACGCAAAGTAAGCCTTTAGGAATAGTGCTTGTGGATATTTGGCTCGGTTTTCCCACCACTCTTCGGCGGTTAATTCCCAGACCTCTTCGGGGTAAACGCCGCCGACAAATTCAACTTCAGGAATAATTTCGACCAAGACAGCACCTGAACGCTCTTTCAGTTTTCGGGAACCAATATTTGGCAACGCGTTGCCGAGCCGCATCGAAGGCATCTCCAGCACTTTAAATGCAAAGTCATTAACCGCGGTTACGGCCTCGGTCATGAATCCCTTTTTATGATGTTCGGGGATAAGCCAGAAGCCACGATGGAATGCATCGTCGGATGCAAGTTCGATTAGTCCAACCAACATATCATCGCTTGCATCCGTAATCGTGATAGCCCAAATGAATCGCTTTCGCAGGTTAATCTCTGATAAGGCAAACGACAGAAATTCTTCGGCTCCATTTTCAGGATATGGCCAAGGAACGGAGGCATTGAGAAACTCGACAATCTCCATGCAGGGAAATACCGCCTGGATGCGATGCGCATCATCCGCCCGGATCGGCCTGAGCGTGAGCCGTTTGGTGTGAAAGGTTGGAACGATCTTATTATTTTAACCGTTTGATCTGCATAGCAATAGCGTCGGATTCACAAAGTCTGATTCGTTAGGTGGCTATACTTTGACTATGGTTCCCTTACTCTTGCTGAGCGCATCTCTTCGATTTCAAGATTCAAAAGTTGAATTTGATACAAAGCAACTTGAGAATTTGGCAAAATTCACCAAAGAGGCCCAACGCCTCGCGAAAGAGGAATATCCCAAAACGGCCGATGTCCTTGGAATTCCCCGTTCGTCGCTCCCGAACGCCAAGGTGATTATCGATTTCAATGCGACGGGCGTTGCGGCGACAAGTGGCACAACGATTCGAGTAGCAGCCAAGTACGCTTCCGCCCATCCTGATGATACGGGACTCGTTGTTCATGAGCTTTGCCACGTTGCTCAACAATATCCAAAATACGACCCGGTTTGGCTCGTCGAAGGGATTGCTGATTATGTTCGATGGTTCGCGTTTGAGCCTCTCGATAAGCGACCAAAGATAACCAAAGCAAAAGCCAACGCTCGAGCCAGTTACCGAACCACCGGAGCGTTTTTGGACTGGACTCTTCGAACTTATGACAAAAACATCGTCAAAGAAATGAATAAGGCTTTGGTTGACTCAACTTATACCGAAGACCTTTGGAAAACGCTGACGAAACATACGCTCGATGAATTGAACGAAGAGTGGAAAGCCAGCTTGCCTGAATAGGAATTCATGATAGCTCCTCGACCCTATACGATTGAGGAATATACGCGCAGTGTATGCCCTCATTGCATGGCAAAGGGCGGAGTGCGATCCGACGACGACAACGTGTTTGTCGACGCTATGCTCGTCGCTCATTCCGGTTCAATCTGGATGCGCCGTTGGTGCCCAGGGCATGGCGAAACCGAATCACTTTACGAGGAAGATGCTGAGATTTGGCGGTCACGAATTGGTTGGCAGACTCCGACTCTCGCCGTAACGCCGGATCGGACGGATAACTTCGCGGGATTCCCGGATGGCTACCGAGAAGGGTTACCCGCCAGTCATGGCCAACACTCATGCATTTTGCTGCTCAATTTGACCGAGCATTGCAACTACAAGTGTCCGACCTGCTATGCGACTGCTTTAGAACCCGGAACCCCTGCTCCTCAATCGGAAAAGCCTTCACTTCCCGAGCTGTTGCATACGGTTGATACGATGATTGAACGAGAAGGTGGGAAGATCAGCGTTGTCATGCTCAGCGGTGGCGAGCCGACCCTTCGTCGAGATTTAGAAGCATTGATTGAGGAGTTGGTTCGAAGGCCCGTCACTCGGGTCTTGCTGAACACGAATGGGCGGCGGATTCTGAAGGATAAAGCCTTTCAGAAATTCTTGCATCAGCACCGAGGCAAGGTGGAAGTTTATTTGCAATTTGACGGCCTCAAGGATTCCACCTATGAACATCTGCGGGGCGCTCCGTTGGCACAAGAGAAGCTCGACACGCTGGCCATTTTGAATCAGCTCAAAGTTTTTGTGACGTTGGTTGCCACGCTGAAAAAGGGGGTCAATGAGGATGAAATCGACGATTTGCTTCAGCTTGGCCTCGCTACTCCCTATTGCTCGGGACTTGCCTTGCAGCCTGTCTTTGGGTCGGGTCGCAATAGCGGAATCGACCCAATGAGTCGGGTCACTCCGACTGGAATTATTCGCCGGACCAAGAAGCCGGATGACTTTATTCCCCTTCCCTGCTCGCATAAGGATTGCTGTGATATCGCCTATTTCATCCAAGACGACAAGGGCGATTGGAATTCACTTGTCTCGTTAATTGGACGGGATGAGTTGAAGAAATGGATTCATTTGGCAAGCAATTCAATTTCCTTCGAAAACGTCCATGAATCACTGAAGGAGATGATCAAGGATGGGACATTGCAGCGAATTTTGAGTGAACAGCAGCGCGCTTCGTCCTTGCAGGTTGCAGGCGACCTCTTCAAAATGTGCGACTGCATTCCGGGGCTGACGGATTTGATGGGGGGAATATGGAAGGCATTTGGTGGTGAAGATCGCCTGCTCGAAACCATGGCGATGAAGACATTTCGGGTTACGGTCAAGATGTTTATGGATGCTCATACGTTTCATGAGGCCCGGATTCGACAATGCTGCGTTCACGTCGGGACATTTGAAGAAGATCCTCGACGATATTCATTTTGTTGGAGGTGGTTGTTTGAGGACGCTCAAGACTTTCCCGCCCGCAAATCAACCCTGAAGATGGTATGAATTCGGTCGTATTAGGTTCACTATTTAACGCGATTGGTTATGCGGTTGGAGCCTGGCTTTATTGGTTTGAGGCGAAACGTCGGAAGCTTGCGACACCGGGAATATCTCGAATCGTTATCATTGGGGCGATTGCAGGAGTTCTTTTGGCAAGGGTCGTTGAGAGATTAGCGGAGGGCAGCAACTTCGGATCCTTGCTTGATCCATCTAGCGGTGGGCGCACCATTTTGGGAGGTGTTATTGGCGGTTGGATTGCGGTTGAGATCGCGAAGCGACGAATGGGAATTCGAGCATCAACTGGTCCGATGTGGGCGGTTGCTTTGCCTGCCGGAGAGTTCCTTGGCCGAATAGGATGTTGGTTTAATGGCTGCTGCTTCGGACGAGTTTGTACGCTGCCTTGGGCGGTTCGACAGCACGGAGATTTGCGACACCCGACCCAGATGTACTTGGCGGCGAGCGCGGCGGTTATCTTTGGAATTGTCTGGTGGGCTCGGGATCGAACTCGCGTCTTTCCGCTCTATCTCCTGCTTTGGTCATCGAGTCGATTTGTCATTGAATACTTTCGGGAGTCAGCCAAGCCAGGGGGGAGCATTAGCATTGCTCAATGGGCATGTTTAGGGGTGTTTGCGTTGGGAATCACCTTGTACGTCAAACCAGTTTCGGATAATCGGGTCGAAGTTATAGAGGGTCCAAAATGAGTTCGTCGGAAATACCAGGTCATCTGCCTGATGTTGTTTGTGAAAAGTGTGGGAGGTCGATGCCAGCCCGTTCAGCTTGGTGTCCTTATTGCGGAAACGGAAAGGTACTGGCCCCTAAATCAAAACTTTGGCTATGGATCCTCATTTGCTTTTTCTTGATTCCTCTCGCGTCGTGCGGAGGATGCGTTGCATTTGATAGTGGTACTGGCGTTACCATTTTCCTTTCAATAACGGGAATTTCTTTCATTGTGGGAATTGTTCTTATCGTCAGAAATGGGCCGTACGGAGAGCAATAGCGTCTGAGATCGACGAAAAGGTTTAAACTGAGTTAGGGGGAATTTAAATGAACGATCTACAGCCGAGAGCTCAATTTCCATGTCCGAAATGCGGAAATCTCACTCAAGTTGGGTCTGAGACCTGCCCAACTTGTCGTCATGATTTTCGGCAATACGCTCAGACGGGTGGTGCCACAGGCAAGTATCCGTTCTCGTTTATTTGGTTTGCGGCATTATTTTTCATCGTGCCGCTTGGAGCATGCGGCGGATGCATTGTCGATTTTCGGATTGCTTCGTTCTCGGCGGTAACGATGTTGGTCTCGGCGGTGGCTGGACTTTGCTTATTGTTTTATAACGGTATCAAGGGTCGCCAATGAGTTCAGATTCGGTTGAGTTTAAGTGTCCTTACTGTGGACAGATGGTTTCCGCTCAGACTTTGTGGTGCTCAGAGTGCGGGACAAAGATTCAACCGTCACCTGGAAAATATCCCATTTCGACCGCTTGGATTGTTGTGGTTATGTTGATTCTGCCGTTTGCCATTTCCAGTGGATGCGCGGTCGAAAACGGCAAGTATTTCGGCGACTTTCTTGCCCTTGCTATAGTTGGATTCATCGCAGTTTTTTGGATGATTGCTCATAACTTAAAGGCGGGTCGAAAATGAGCGAAGAAGCAGTCAAGCCAGAGCCGACAGAGAATAAATTGGGGCGACTTGCCTTTGCGTATTGCAAGATCGCAACCTTCTCATTGTTGGCAGGTCGATACACGTTGCCGCTGGCCGCTTTTCTGTCCGCGATGTTCTTCTTGGTAAGTTATTCGAAGGGGAAAAAGGATACGAAATGCTACTTGCGGTACCCATTGCTGGCAGCGACGTTTTGGATCATTGTTCTGGTAGTTTGGGTGTTGATTCAGGTCTTTCCCGACAATGTTCCGCCGTGGATAAAGTTCTTACATCATTAATGGGCTTGTTGGGCGTCATTATTAGTGGGAACTCTCGCCCGCGTTTGGAGGTTGGAATTTGTATCCCACTATTCGATCGCTGAGTTCATTAGCGTTTTCGAGTGGTGAGGCTAGAGCAATTTTCCCCCGACAATACATTAGGGCATTACCGTTAAATGGAATCTGAACTTAATCCAATGCATAATACTGACTCTGAAGAGCCAAATTTGACCATCGTAGACGGTGAGTCGTCTGTCGATATCCCAGCCGAGTCATCGATTGTTCCCAATGCGTTTGAGACGGTTTTAGCCCAATATGATGAGGCCAAAGCGCCTAAGTATGTTGAACCAGAGGCACCAGCTTATAAGAATCGGGCATTCATTGCGGCGATTTGCATTGTTGGCGGAATTATTGCTGGCCGATTGACAACCCAGCCTAAGATTGAAACGAGGGTGGTCACGAAGGATGCACCGATAACTGCGACGCAAGGTACTCCGGTTGCGTCTGTCGCTAAAGTCGACAACGCTTTTCGAGATTTGGACGACCTCAAAGATTTTGACCCTTGGCAGCCGATGAACGGTGGTTTTCCACTTCCGCCAAAGGCAACTCAGGCGAATATTGTCTCTCGCGGCGGATCTTCAAATTTTGAGCCCGCTCCTCCTTCACTGCAAGGCAATATTACTCCGATGAATCCCAATGATGTCGTTGGGCCATTGCCACAAGTTGGTGGACCGGGGATTAGCTTGCCCGCGAACCCAGAGCCAGGCGGAAAAACATCGACGAAAACATCGACAGAAAATGGTAAAGTCGTCGTAGTAGATGCTACTAATAAGGCCGATTTGGGCCGTGAAAAATATATTTCGATGAACGTAAGCGGATCCGATCCAATTCAAGGACAGTCGAGTTTAACGAAACTGGCGAGTTCCCTTGGAGGTAGTGCGCGGACGTTTTCTCACATGCTCGAAGATGGGACTGCAGAGAGTCAGGGCGTCTTGATGATCATTCCAGCTTCAAAATTTGAAGCCGCAAGATCTAAAATCGAGGCTCTTGGTGGGGCAACGATTGATGCGAATGTTGATGGCATTGCATCGGGCGAGCAGACTCGAATTCAGAGCATTTTTACGGCGCGATTGACCCGATTGCGCGAAAAGCAGAAGGACTTGTTGGTCGACTTTTTGGAAGACGCTCAGCCAGTTAAGCAGGTCAAGGAAGCGATTGATCTTGAATCGCGAGCGGTGGCGGCGACTCGGTTGCCGGGCGGGCTTGCGGGCAAGGTCGTTATTCGCGTAATGCTGAAATAGAGATAGGGGCTCGGGGATCGGGGCCATTATTCACACTGGCAGTCCTCGGTATTACTTATAAATTTAGGATTCAGCCCCCTCGTCAGGCGAATCGCTGCGTAGTCCAAATTTCTCGGAACGATTCGCCTGACACTCCCCCTTTCAAGGTGGAGAGCTTGGTTTGAAGTGCGTGGAATTAGTTGGACACCTACTTTATCCGTAGGAGAAAATAGAGATGGTGTCTCGCAGAAGTTATAGTCGTGAGTTTAAGTTGGGCATTTGCCAAGGGATTCAATCTGGTGTTATGTCCAAATCCCAGGTATGCCGTGAGCATGGTTTGTCTCCGGGGATGCTGGATCGTTGGGTAGACCAGTTCAGAGTATTGGGTTCTGAGGCCTTCCCGAATTCGGGTGGGGTTTCGGCTCCGAAAGACTTCGACCGTATGAAGGAGTTGGAGGCTTT
Source organism: Armatimonadota bacterium (assembly GCA_025360125.1). Classification (GTDB taxonomy): domain Bacteria; phylum Armatimonadota; class Fimbriimonadia; order Fimbriimonadales; family Fimbriimonadaceae; genus Fimbriimonas. Next base: position 35,851 of record JANYCU010000020.1, read on the forward strand.
GGTTGGCCGCTTGACTTTAGAGAACGAGTTTTTGAAGGCTGCGGTAAAAAAAGGGCTCGAACTCCGGGAGAAAGAGTCATTGTGATTCATTCTCTTCGCTCGGAGTTTTCCCGTCTTTCGGTCCACCGGATGGCTCAACTTCTTGGAGTTCCTCGTTCACTGGTGTATCGTCCAGTTGCGGTTGTATCTCCAAGTCCGGTTCTCATTCGAGTGCAAGAAATTGTGCTGAGGTTCATGGGTTATGGCTACCGGCGGGTTCGTTTAGCTTTGGCCAGCCAGGGACATTCGGTGAGTGAGCACCACGTTCGCAAGTTAATGCGTGAATACGGGCTTTCGGCACGTCGCCCGAGAAGTAAGGGCTGTACGAGACCCAGCGCCAAAGACAAGCGTTTCGGGAACTTGGTGAAAGGCGTCGTTCCGACCGGTGTGAACGAGATTTGGGTCGCGGACACAACGCAGTTTGCCGCCGGTGGAATGCGTTTGTACCTGGCTGCAGTAATGGACCTGCATTCACGTATGGTGGTGGGATGGAGCCTTTCCAGACGAAACGACGAGGAACTGGTGAAATCCTGCTTGAAGAGAGCATTGGAATCTAGAAGACCTGGTCTAGGCTGGATCCACCACTCAGACCAAGGCTCGACGTATTTGGCTCAAGGATATGCGACTCTCGTGAAGCAGTTCGGTGGAAGACAAAGCCTCTCGGCGCCAGCAACGCCAAGAGACAATGCCCATATGGAAAGCTTCTTCAGGACCCTCAAACTCGAAGAAGTCGACCGTAACCGTTACGAATCGTTCTTGGAAGCAAAGGCTTCGCTGGAAACTTATATCCATGAAATCTACAACCAAGAAAGAATGCACTCGTCACTCGGCTACATCAGCCCACAACAATTCGAGTCGCGTCTAAACGGAGAGACGCGATGAAGGTGTCCGAAATTTTCACCGCATTTCA
>JANYCU010000048.1 GCA_025360125.1 Armatimonadota bacterium
CGAAGCCTGGACAAAGCAAGCTTCTCAGCAGGGTCTTTCACAAACGTTCTCTCCCCCAATAGTTTAGGAGATGGAATCTTAATTGATTGTTTTAGCATTGATCTTCATGATTATGTTAGTCATGAAGCTTGACTGTACAGATCCAGTTACATGTACGGTTGCTGTTGATTTGCCATTTAATTCGGTAGCCACTGTTTCATGGGATGGTCTTGACTTTAAAGGACAAAATGATAGTCTAACGGTTACAGGCTATTTTCACCTGCCAGGCTTGAAAACACCAATTTGTCACATTACAGTTGTGAATCTCAATGATTTTTCTGTTCGCTCAGCCGACGCTGTTTGTAAACGAGTCTATTGTATTGGCGGACCCATTGGATATGGACCATATGGTGGCGCGGATGGAACACCATCGAGGCATCCAACCTCGGATTCTAGAAAAGTAGGGCCAGTGTATGCCCAGTTTTTCCCGGGATGGACCGAACCAAGTGCCTGGCAAACACCGCAACGAATTTCAGCCGTTCCAATTTGGGCCGATCAGCCCGGAGTAACCTTTACTTGGTCAGTACCAGAAACTTTTAAACGAATCGATAGTGGAGGCGACCACCCTTCGTCAATTCAACTTGAGGCAAACGGCCAATCAGATGGTGTTGCATGTAAATTGACGTATAATTTTAACAACAGCGATGAATTTGACCCTGTTACTTTCCAATGTACGGATGATAGCCTATTTCAAATGTATGTTCTACAGACTGGCTCCAATTATTCAGGTGTAATTAATGCTAACATCGGTAAAATTGGGGGCTACCAACCGACATCGCTTGACTTTATTTCTAAGAGTCACAGAATCAGAGCGAATAACATTGTTCAAACAGACTTCTTGTATCACCTTAACGACCAAACGCTAACGGCAATGAATGGCGTTTCGGTTGCCGAACGATGGCCTGTTGGATTTAAGCAATCCGCAGGCGATGTTTGGGATGCTTCTTCTACTTCTAGCAACCTGGTTGACTCGTTCTGGTGGAATGCTCCTCCTTACAATCACCCAGTCAGCGGAGGAATCCCAATCAATAACCAAATTCACAAGTACTTTGCCGCCACTACTTCTGGCGATCCAAATAATTCGACTGGCCTTAATATCCTAACAACCCTCACTAAATGGTACGACGATGATACAACGAACGACAAACAATAGAGCCGTTCTTTATCGGAGGATGACTTTACTATTATTGCTCTTAGTGACCTTGTCCGCCACTGCGTTGGGACAAATCGACAAGTGCATTCGGTTTTTTGAGTCAAAACCGGACATTTCTGCACAAGGGCTTCCGTACGCGGAACCTAAGAAGGCGCTTATCGTGGAAAGGCTTTCGGGAACCCAGTCAATGCTTGGTGTACCACGTTCAGATAGTTGGAAAGTAGAGTGGGCGTCTGAAACCCATGCGTCAATTCGGTTCAGTCAGTCATTCCAAATTCTTGATACTACGATTCGCGACTCGCCAAAAGTCATAACCCTCTATACGGACATGCCGTCAGAATTATTTAAGGTTCGTCGACTGAAAATCAGTGAATTAGATGTGGCAAAGCAGAATGTTGCTCCTTGGGAACCTGGCAAGACATATGCCTTGTTGATCAATTCATACGACGCCAAAAAAGCACAGGCTCAAATGGTGTGCGAACGAGCGGTAAAGGCAACCCATCTGGAGGGTAAAGATGCCCAAACTGCGTTCTTTATGACTATTGTAAATCAGCTTGCAAAGCTGGAGTCACCAGAAGTGGACCCACTTCTTTACTACTTTGGAAAGGTTTCCATGCTCATACGAGGTGAAATTAGCGTTTCCTACGGCGGATCCGGAGAATTCGGGCAAGCGGTTGGTAACTATGCCCTTCAGTTAGCATCAAAAGCTTCGGGAAAGAAGCGAGTCTGGCTTTCTTTCGTTGGAGGTATTTGGGGGAACACTCGAGGATACGAGCCATTCTTTGCCGAGCTTCGCCCGGCCATTAACGCCAATAAGTCAACCGTAGACACCAACGAGTTACGGATTTTGGCCGGCTGTATTCCAGCAAGGGAGCATTTCTATTTGGACTATGTGTTGACAGGAGTACCACCAACTCGAAATTCAAAGTCCATGCTAGAATTCGCGCTCGGGTTTACCGACCGGCCAGACGTCATGGCTTTCCTGATGGAGTTTATGATTGCCGACTCTCGCATCAAACCGAAAGAATCAATGCCATCAAAAGAAGACTGGATCAAGGCGTACTTAGCGACGGACGAAGGAATGAGTTATCAGGACCGATACACCGTGTATCAAGGAATATCTGGATATTTCCTCTATTTGTCGGGAATTCAGGACCTAGTATCCGACGCAATCCAGAATAGAATGAACTTTCCCGATGGACTAAGATATCCGGGCGACGACAATCACGAAATTGAGTGGAAGCAAGCAATTGACAAGTATTGGGACGTAAAAAGGAAGATCAAGCCTTTATAACTCAAATCGCCAACCGCAGTACCGCGCTAAACTCCATGTGCCATTCGACATGGAGTTGCCTTCTTTCTTAAGTAGCTCAAGTTAGTTCAAGTGGCTTTGGGTCAATAACGATTGACGTCGTCATATCGGCCAGCACGTTCGTCACCGAGCGCATTCGTGCGATGATCCAATCAACAGTCAGGAGGATGGGCAAAATCTCGGGCGTGAAGCCTAGGGTGCCAAGAATGACGGCTAGCGAAATGAGGCCAGCTTCTGGCACGCCAGCGATTCCCAGTGCCGTCAACACACAAAGCAATGCAACGGAGATTTGCGTACCTATGGTGAGGTGCAGGCCAAGCCCTTGGGCGACGATCATGACTCCAAAGGCTTCGTAGAGGAGGATTCCGTCGTTATTGAGGTTTGTTCCGATGCAGGCACCCATTCGAGAACTTTCCTTTGAAATGCCGAGGCTGTCGAGAGCTTTCAGGGTCAACGGCAAAGACGCGAGGCTGCTGTTGATGCCAAAGGCATTCATGACGGGCTCGGCAGCGGCCTTAAAGAAGTCTTTTAGCGTAACTCGTTTGGTCAATATGATCCATGCGGGATAGACGATGAACGCCTGAATGCATAAGCCGAGGATTACATATCCGACATAGGGAATCAGGCCCGTGAGGTGGGTGAAACCGTTGTCGCCCACGCTTTTCGCCACGACGGCAAGAACCGCGATCGGTGTCAGCATCACCAGCCAGGTGATGATCTTCTCCGAAATCTTGTAACCACCGTGAATCACCCTCTCCCAGTCGGTCACCCACGGCTCGTTCAGATTCTTGAAGCTTCGCAGTGCACAGCCGATGAGAACAGCAAGAAACGCAACGGCAAGGATGTTGTTCGAGCTGAATGGCTCGACAAGGCTAGTAGGCAGAAGGTTATGAATAAAGCCGACCAAGTCAACCGTGTGCCCCTTCGCCTGCGACAGGAGGCCCGTGTCGGGCACTTTAGCACCCAGATCGAGGTGTTTGCCGGGCTGAAACACGTTGGCCATCGTGATGCCGATGGTGGCCGCGATAGTGGTGTTGATCGCAATGACGCCAAGAAACCTTCGCGCGGATTTCCATTGGACCTCAGACGACACGATGGCGTCGAGAATGGCAAAGAAGAGGAGGGGGGCGGCTACTGCCTTGATAAGATCAATATAGAGCTTGCCTACCTCGCCGAGCGGCTTAGCGCTGATATGCTGGCTTTGGCAGTAGAGGCCGATAAGGATGCCAACAATGATGGAGCCGATGATGAACGCGGTCGAGCGAATTGCTTTGCCGGCAATCATGTCCGCAGTATAAACAAGAATCCCCTTGAATTCATAGATTCAAGGGGACCCTTTTTACCTTCTCAAGACTAAATAGTGTCTTTGATTTCTTCGAATCCATCAAGGCCAGTAGCCATATCGCTGAGGGACGGATAGTTGAGTGACTCAAATTCGTCCTCAAAGTCCATGTCATCGGACTCAACGAGAGCTTGGAGCGATTGCTCGGCCCATGAACCGCGTTGAACGTTGACATCGATATCTCGGTATTGCTTGACGCCCGTACCAGACGGAATCAAGCGACCAAGAATAACGTTCTCCTTCAAGCCGATCAGGTGATCTCGCTTTCCTCGAACAGCCGCTTCGGTAAGGACGCGGGTTGTCTTTTGGAATGATGCGGCTGACAAGAATGAATCCGTTGCCAACGATGCTTCGGTGATACCGAGGAGAATCCAGTTTGCGCTGGCTTCTTTCGGATCTCGCTCAATGTTTTCGCCAGAGATTGGGTCAACATATTTGATTTTTTTGCCGCTGTGGAGAGCTTCACGAACTGCTTCGTTGGCTCTTTGGAACGCAAATCGGTCAACGATTTGTCCAGGAAGGAATGGCGTATCGCCTGGCTCCTTAACCTGTCGCTTTCGCATCATCTGTCGAATGATGACTTCAACGTGCTTGTCGTTGATGTCAACACCTTGGCTCTTGTAAACGCTTTGCAAGTTCTCGACAAAGTACTCGTGAACTGCGGCTGCGCCAGCAAGCTCGAGAACCTCGTGTGGATCTCGTGGGCCTTCGGTGAGCGGGTCGCCCTTGATGACCTTGTTACCCTTCTCTACTGGTAATTTACCGAGAGGTGGAACAAGGATCGGGTAGATGATGTGAATGTTGCTAACTTCAGCCTTTCGGAGCATGGCAACCATTGCGGTCGTCAGCTTTTGGCCGATGACCTTGTGGAGGCCGTTCTTATAGGTTCCCGTATTGTCGGCTGGCCAAGTTTGGACGTCGCTAATGTAGGCATCCTTAATTGGGGTTGACAGTTGAACATCGGCTTCGATGACGACGAATCGGCCAAAGCTTGATTCCTTGATCTCTTTGACAACACCAGAGACTGGGCAAATAATTGCTTTACCCCGTGGCTGTCTTCGAGCTTCGAAGATTTCTTCAACTCGGACGATACCTGACGACTCACCAGTCCAAGAGTAGAAGAATGTCTTTCTCGACTTCTCCCACATCTTTCGGCTATCGCTGTCGCTCTTGTCGGCAGCCTTTTGGGCAGCCTTGGTTGCGCGCTCAGCTCGCTTCTTCAGCTTCGGATCTTCGATCTCTTCGACATTGTTGATGGTCAAAGGAGCGAGGTCTTGGTTCTTGAAGAGTGACTTGACGATGGCTTCCTGGGTCTCAAGTAGTTTCGTTGGGTCAAATGCCTTCAGATCAGTGTCGGTGGCGGACGCAAAGTCCTCCATGAACTGTCGAATGAACTTACCAGTCTTATACTGGTTCGTACGAGCGATGGTAGCGGAACCCGCAACACCACCCGTGTGGAACGTTCTCATCGTGAGCTGCGTTCCTGGTTCACCGATCGATTGAGCGGCAATGATTCCGACCGAGACACCAACTTCGACTGGCTTGCTAGTGGAGAGGTCAATACCGTAGCATTGAGCGCAGACACCTTGAACCAACATACAGTAGAGCGGTGATCGAACGATCATGGCAAGCAGGCCATGATCGGTGATTTCGAAACCATATTCTTTGTATTTCTTTTGGATTTTGACTTTGGCTTTTTCGTCTTTAGCGCCATCAATTTCCACGTAGTATTTCTTCTCGATCTGGTTGATTCGACCTGCAATTACCTTCGTAATTGCTTCTTGGTAGACAGTCAAGGCTTCGCCAGTTTCCGGATCGGTGACGACTGACAGAGCCAATCGGTCATGAATTCGGTCGCCAAGGGATTCGATTGCTTCACCCATCAAAACGATTCGATGAGCGGTCATACCGTCTCGGATTCCACAGTCGTCAGCTTTGATGATGACGTCTTGGGCGACATCGCAGAGACGTCGCGTGAGGTAACCAGCGTCAGCCGTTCTAAGTGCAGTATCGGCCAATCCTTTACGGGCACCGTGCGTGGTAACGAAGTACTCAAGCATGGACAATCCGCGGTGGAACGAGTTCTTAACCGGAAGCTCGTAAATCGTTTCGTTGAACTGGTTCAACATCAGACCACGCATTCCGGAGAGCTGCGCAAGCTGCTTGATCGAACCACGAGCACCAGAAACGGTAACGATGCTGAGCGGGTTGAACTGGGTCAGACCCTTAACGATCTCTTCTCCAATGACGTTATAGGTTTCTTGCCAGAGTCGAACGAGCGTGCTTTGCATTTCGTTAAACGCGAGCATTCCTCGTCGGAACTGGGCGAGAACCTTGTTGGATCGGTCGTCTGCATCTTTGAGGATTTCGTCTCGTCGAGCAGGTGGGTCCATATCGGTGATTGCAACTGAGAGGCCGTATTTGGTCGCCCATTTGAATCCAGAATCCTTCATGTCATCGAGGTATTTGATCGTTGCCGCAACGCCTGCTCGCTCGTGGATCACGAGGATGAGATCGGCCAAGGCTTTCTTGGTCAACTCGACGTTGAGGTAGGCATCGGAGTAACGAAGTGGCCAAGGAAGAACCGTGTGGAAAATCAATTGACCCGGCGTTACCGCTCGGACAACTTTTTCGACTTCCATGACATAGGCTTCGAGTTCTTCGAATTCTTTGCCTTCTTCGTCCGTCTTCGTTACCTTGTGATATTCCTGACCAGTTGCGACATCTCGGAAATCTACTTCAGTATCTAGTCGGAAGACTGGACGGGTGATTTGAACCATTACTGGATCATTGATTCCTAGTCGAACATCCATTGAAGGGCTTTCAAAGTTGAAAATAACTTCATTTGGGTTGGAATAGATGAACGGAGCAGCGTGCTTTTCAGCGTTCTTTCGGTGGGCTTCGACCTTTGCGTCGAGTTTAGCCTTCGCTTCTCGGCTCATCATGGTCAAGGCATAGTTGCCAAGAACGATGTCTTGTACTGGCGCACAAGTTGGTCGTCCGTCCGACGGAGTGAACAGGTTCTGCGTCGAAAGCATCAAGACTCGACATTCGGCTTGGGCTTCGGCGGATAGCGGGACGTGAACAGCCATCTGGTCACCATCAAAGTCCGCGTTGTACATGTTACAAACAAGCGGGTGAAGCTGAATTGCCTTTCCGTCTACGAGTATTGGCTCGAACGCCTGGATACCGAGTCGGTGCAGAGTTGGAGCACGGTTGAGAAGGACTGGATGCTCCTTGATAACCTCTTCTAGACCGTCCCAGACAGCTGGGTGCATTCGGTCAATCATTCGCTTAGCGGTCTTGATGTTCTGCGTAATTCGCTTTTCGACCAATGTCTTCATGACAAATGGCTTGAAGAGTTCTAGCGCCATTTCCTTCGGAATGCCGCATTGGTGCAGTTTAAGGTGTGGACCGACAACGATAACGGATCGTCCAGAGTAGTCAACTCGCTTACCAAGAAGGTTCTTTCGGAATCGACCTTCTTTACCCTTCAACATGTCGCTGAGGGATTTGAGTGGTCGAGCGTTTGAACCAACAACTGGTCGGGCTCGTCGGCCGTTATCGATCAACGCGTCGACGGCTTCTTGGAGAAGTCGTTTTTCGTGGTTGATGATCGATTCTGGTGCGTGGATTTCGATGATCTTCTTCAACCGGTTGTTTCGGTTGATGATTCGTCGATAGAGATCGTTAAGGTCAGAGGTGGCAAAACGGCCGCCATCGAGTTGGACCATTGGTCGTAGCTCGGGCGAGATGACCGGGATTACTCCTTGGATCATCCAATCTGGCTTCGTTTTCGAACCAATGAGGGCTTCGACGACTTCCAGTCGCTTGATCGCTCGGGCTCGTCGTTGACTGGTAGTCATGACGATTTCTTGTCTAAGCCCCTTTGCAAGCTTTTCGAGTTCGACTCGGTTCAGAAGCTCTTTGATAGCTTCGGCACCAATGTTAGCTCGGACGAGGGGGCGAAGATCTCGCTCCATTCTCATTCCAACGCTGTCGAGTAGCTTAGAAACTGCGCGATACTTGTCTTCGTCGATGAGCTGGTTTCGCTCAAGCTTTCCGAGGATTTCGACAGCAATATCGAGATCCTTCAGACGATCGTCTGAGTCTCGATATTCGGCCTTGATTCGGTCATTGACCGCTTTGGATCGCTCTCGAACATAGGATTCATCATATTCGTCGCCGTTGTTCTTAAGGTCTTCGGCAAGTCGTGACAGTGACTCCTCTTCGAGGTCTCTCATGCCCAATTGGAGGTGCATTTTTTCAACTTCAACAAAGCGCCGAATTTCAGGAATTAATTCTTGAATTTGCTCTTGGTCAATATCGATGATGATGAAACTTGCAAAGTAAATGACCTTTTCGAGCAATCGTGGAGAGATGTCCAGGATGAGCGAAAGTGGGGATGGTACGCCCTTTAGGTACCAAATGTGGCAAATTGGCGCGGCGAGCTCGACGTGACCCATTCGTTCTCGTCGGACTTTGCTTCGGGTGACTTCAACGCCACATCGTTCGCAAACGATGCCTTTGTACTTGATTTTCTTGTACCGACCGCACGAACATTCCCAATCCTTTACTGGACCGAAAATTTTCTCACAGAACAAGCCGTCTCGTTCTGGCTTAAATGTACGATAGTTGATCGTCTCTGGCTTCTTGACTTCGCCGTGAGACCAACCCATTACATCTTCTGGACTTGCGATTCCGATTTTAATTTTGTCGAACAGACTGACTGCTGCCATATTTACCTTTTGTTAATAATTCCTTTGTGCTACTGCGCGATATTGGGCCAATTCGCCGTTGAATTGGCCCGGTAAGACTAGTTGAAGAACCCGACTGATCGAGCGAGACGCATATCTTCGCCACCGCTGAGTTCATCGAGATCTTTGAGAGGAAGTTCCTTGTTTTGTGCGTCTTCTACGCTGACCTTGAGGCCAAGTGATCGAAGTTCGTTGACCAAGATCTTGAACGACTCAGGAATTCCTGGTTCGGCAAGACTTTCGCCTTTGACAATACTTTCGTAAGCTCGAACTCGACCCATGACATCGTCGGATTTGATCGTGAGAAGCTCTTGGAGTGTGTAGGCTGCGCCGTACGCTTCCAGGGCCCATACTTCCATTTCACCAAATCGCTGTCCACCAAACTGAGCCTTACCACCGAGCGGTTGCTGGGTGACCAAGGAGTATGGTCCAATTGATCGGGCGTGAATCTTTTCATCGACCAAGTGCTCAAGTTTCAGCATGTAGATCATGCCAACAGTGATCGGATTTGGAACCGCGTCACCCGTTAGACCATCTCTGATCATCGATTTACAGGTTTGAGGATCGAATCCGGACCGCTTATAAACGTTCTTTTCAAGGTTCGCAAGCATCTGTTTATAGATGTCTTCCTTGCCCTTATACGGTTTCTCGTCGATTTCTAGTTCGATTTCTTCAGGAACGAAGTTATCGAGGTCGTAGTCGATCAGTTCTGAGACTGGCTTGACCGGGGTCGTACCGAGAATTCGTGAAACTCTCTCAAGTCGATTGATGCCGAATTCGCGGAACTTCGCGCCGACCTTTTCCATCATTTGGTCAAGGTCATCGTCCTTTTCGAATGAGAGGTCGACCAAGAGTTCTGACTTCAAATAGCCTTCAAGGGCTTTTCGTCGGAAATGCTGGCCAAGTCGCTCGGTTTCTTCCAGGACTTCATGCTCGGTGGCGCCTTGGAATGCTGGACACTTATACTCAATATTGAGGTGCTTGCCAACATAGCCGAGGTGAGTTTCGAGAATTTGACCAATGTTCATTCGGCTTGGAACACCAAGTGGGTTCAAGACGATGTCGCATGGAGTTCCGTCTGCGAGGAATGGCATATCTTCGGCGGCGAGAACTCGAGAAATAACTCCCTTGTTTCCGTGGCGTCCGGCCATCTTGTCTCCAACCATGAGCTTTCGCTTCTGGGCAACGAAGACTTGAACGGTCATGTTTGTTCCTGCGGGCAATTCGTCGCCAGGGATTTGCATCAATGGCTCTTCGGTGCGATCACAGATCAGACGATCTCGTTTCTTGGACTCTTTATAGATATAGTTGATGGATGGCGAAAGGTACTTATATCGGCTGAAGACTTTGACATCAACAACAGTTCCCTTTTCACCATGCGGCACTCGAAGCGAAACGTCTCGCGTCTCTTCGGCTTTCTTACCGAAGATCGCGATGATCAATCGCTCTTCAGCGGTCATTTCGACCTGGCCCTTCGGAGCGACCTTACCAACGAGAATATCTTCTGGACGGACTTCTGCACCGATTCGGATGATTCCGTTTTCGTCGAGATCCTTCAAGGCGTCTTCGCCTACGTTTGGAATGTCGCGGGTGATTTCTTCTGGCCCGAGCTTGGTATCAACTGCTTCGGTTTCGTACCGCTCGATGTGGATTGACGTATAAACGTCATCCTTGACCATTCGCTCGGAGATGAGAATTGCGTCCTCATAGTTGTATCCATTCCACGGCATAAAGGCGACAAGAACGTTTTTACCAAGTGCAAGTTCACCCTTGTCAACGCATGGGCCATCGGCAAGTGGGTCTCCCTTGAGAACTCGTTGCCCGAGTCCTACTACAGGTCGCTGGGTGAAACAAGTTGACTTGTTCGATTGAACCAAGTGAACCAGATTGTAACATTCCAACTCTCCATCATCCTTTCGGACTTTGATTTCGAGTGAAGTTACAGACTCAACTACACCTGCATTGTGAGCAACAACGGCAGCACCGGAGTCAACCGCAGCTACTCGCTCATATCCAGTTCCGACGAGCGGCTTATCCGATCGAAGGCACGGTACAGCTTGTCGTTGCATGTTAGCGCCCATAAGAGCACGGTTTGCGTCATCGTTCTCAAGGAACGGAATGAGCGATGTTGCAACCGAAACGATTTGGGATGGAGAAACGTCGATGAAGTGAATTTGAGTTCGACCAACAGTTGGATAGCTTGCTCCCTGAAGGACACCACCTGCACATCGAACCTGAATTCGCTCTTCAACGAATAGCCCGTTTTCGTCAGTTTTGGTATCAGCAGGAGCAACCAAGATTGCGGTTTCCTCTTGCGCCGTCATGTAAACAACTTCTTCGGTGACGTGACCTTCGGTGACCACTCGGTACGGCGTAACGATGAAACCAAATTCATCGACACGTGCATGAGATGTCAACTGTGAGATCAGACCAATGTTTGGACCTTCTGGCGTTTCGATTGGACAAATTCGACCATAGTGCGAACGGTGAACGTCTCGAACTTCGAGCTTGGCGCTCGTTCGTTGCAAGCCACCAGGTCCAAGCGAGGAAAGACGTCGCTTGTTGGTAAGTTCCGAAAGCGGGTTCGTCTGATCCATGAACGTTGAAAGCTGGTTGCTGCTGAAGAAGCTCTTGATCGATGCAGAAATTGGCTTGACCGACAGGATAATTCCCGGCAGCAAGTTTTCTTGATCTTGCGACGTCATTCGCTCTCGAGCGACCTTTTCCATTCGAACAAATCCTAGCCGAAGTTGGCTTTGAAGAAGCTCTCCAACTGATCGGACTCGCTTGTTCTTAAGGTCATCAATGTCATCTCGCTCTGACTCTCGACGAACATAAGGCTCCATTGCGAGCATCATGTGGGCAAGGTCTTCAGCGGTAAGGTTTCGAACATTCAAAGGAATGTCGAGCCCAAGCTTCTGGTTCAAGAAGCGGCGGCCTACCTTTCCAAGGTCATATCGTCGCACATCAAAGAAGAGACCGTAGACCAATTGCTTGGCGGCATCTTCGTTGGCGGCTTCTCCTGGACGCATTCGCTTGTAAATATCGAGCAGGGCTTCTCGGCTGTTGGAAGTCGAATCAGCTTCGAGGGTTGCTTCGACGAGCGGCGAGACGTACTTGAGTCGGATGGATGGAATTTCCATGTCTTCCATTCGCTTCGCGGTAGCAGCATCAATCTTCTCGTCGTTCTTGATGAGCAATTCGTCGCCTATCTTGATATCTTCAAGAACTCGCTTGCCAATCAGATCGTCGGCCATCGGTGTCTTCAATTCAATGATTCGAGTCAAAGCCAACAAGATTTCGTCGTTGGTGCTGAGCGGAGTAACGGTGAAAGCTTGAAGATTTCGCTGTTCCTTATCGAGCTTGGCAAGGAGTTCTTCGGTGATGACAATGTTGACATCAACCAAAATTTCCCCGGTCGAAGCATCAATAACCTTTTCGACGGTTTTCTTGCCGATTGCATCAGCAAGAGCTCGCTTTCGAGCGCCACGGCCATCGGTCTTCATCTTGCCGTTTTCGTCGACCATGTAGAACGAGTAAAGCGCCTTGACCAACTGAGTGATCGGCAACTTCTTGGTTTGAGAAATCTGAGTTCGAACAATAAAGTTCGCATCGGACTCAACTTCGAGCCAAGGACCTTCGTTTGGAATCACACGGGCAGATACAACGACTTGCATCGACGAATCGACGCCTTCTTCGAAGTAAAGGCCTGGCGAACGACTGAGTTGCGAAACAATAACTCGCTCTCGACCGTTGATGATGAACGTTCCCTTGTCGGTCATGAGGGGAAGGTCGCCGAGGTAAACCTCGGATTCGATGACTTCTCGATCCTTTCCACCAAATCGCACGATGCCCTTAATTGGGGCCTCGAACGTGATGTCTCGATCTCGACATTCTTGAATTGAGTACTTCGGCTCTCCAAGGGAGAAGCTGACGAGCTCAATAAAATTTGTTTGAGTGAAGTCGTAGATCGGGCTGAAAGTGCGGAACAATTCCGGCAATCCCTCTTCCAAGAACCAGCGATATGAGTTAAGCTGTAATTCTATAAGGTTTGGGACTTCAATGTGGCGGTGAATTCGCTTGGACGCTGCGTGAATAATTCTCATTGAAACTCCGGGAGTAATCCAGGAACGTTTAGTCTATCCCTTCGGGCAGACGTTTATCAACACTTTGAACTTAAAATGTTTGCTTTTCTTTAAGAATTTTGACTTATTCGCTCTTGTATGGTATGCGTTGCCTTTATTTCGTCTCGCAGGTTGTCCAATGTGATCGCTTGTTGGTGCATTAGTTCTGTCAATTGCCGAACTTCATCCTTCAATTGAGACTGATCGTTTAGCATCGGAATGCCGTGGTTATCTTCGTTCAGCGGGCGGCCGTGGATGATTTGAGCCATGTTCATTTGATGCTTGGTCAAAATCGCCACGATGGGAATAATCAGGGCAATGATTGGAATGAGAACGCCCAGCATGCTAGGGTCAAAGACAGCTAACGGCATCGTGAGCGCTTTCAATTCATTTCCGTCAAACATTATTCACCTACTCTTATTCTATCTTCCAAAGCAGACACGTGAGCATAATTGTCCTTCATGTTCTCCACATTTATTGCCAAGGATGTGATCATTTGTCTTAATTCAGTCACTTCTCGCTTCATCGAGTCTATTTCGGACTTATCCAAGCTCGAACCTCGGTTCGGACCGTTGAGCTCCGCCATTCTTTGGGTGTGCCAGACAGCAATTCCAATAATTGACAAAATCAAAATGCTGCCCAGCACAATAATGCCGAGGATCAACTCCATTTATTCACCCACCTTGACTCGATCTTGGAGCTGAGAATTCGCACGGACTTCATTTTTGAGGTCATCGACGCTCATGGCAATTGACGCAACCATGCTCTTTAGTTGCTGGACGTCGTTTTGAAGCGCATAAATATCAGCATTTGAATTGTGAGGCTGATGGTCTTGCCGCATCAACAAAGTCATCTTTTGTTGATGGCGAGTAAGGATTGCGACGATAGGAATCATCATCACAAAAATTGATGCGATCATTGGCGCAATATCTTTCATCTTGGTCTAAGTACTTATTTTAGACCCTTTCGGTTTCAACGACTAGTCAATTCGTCCTTTTGTCGAGGTTCCGTTTCGTCGTTCTGCCTTGCGAGTGGCTAGTTCAAGTGTCCGGCCCAGTCCTTTAAAAAGGGCTTCGATGACATGGTGATCATTGGTTCCGGCCTTCTTTTCAACATGAATTGTGAATCCAGCGTTGGCGCTAAATGCGCGGAGAAATTCTTTGACATTTTCGGTAGAAAGTCCACCAACGGTGTCGCGTGTGAACGGTACATCAAAGAAAAGCCCAGATCGGCCGCTGATATCCAAAGCAACCATGACGAGGGCTTCATCCATGACCATATGACATGATCCGTAGCGTTCAATTGGGCCCGATGCTTCTAATGCATCTCGAAATGCTCGTCCGAGGACAATTCCGACATCTTCGACGGTATGGTGGTCATCAATATGAAGATCACCTTCAGCTTCAATTCCAACGTCAAATTGACCATGAAATGCCATTAGGTGGAGCATGTGGTCAAAAAATCCAATGCCAGTTGAAATATCTTGTTTGGTTCCACCATCGATATCGAGAACAACGTGAATTCGCGTTTCTTTGGTTTCACGGTCTACTTCGGCAAATCGAACTCCGGGTGCGGACTTACTCATTTTTTAATCCCTTGGCTATGTCTAAAAAGAAGATGGGGTCACGACAATAAAGCCACGACCCCACAGGAGGTGCAAGAACCCTTGAGAGCCCCACAGGCTTCAATGCCCGTGAAAGATTGACCCTTTCAAGGTTCGAGCCGCAAAGGCGAAGCTTCTGCGTCGGAGCCATTTCGACTCGTCACATATTTCCTCTCTCTCACGCCTACGGGGTTAGCTGACGGGTTCGGGCCAAGAGCTTCCCTAGAACCGTTTCCGGTTCATTCACCCCAATAGTTTGGGTCCCCCGATGACTCACAATAAATGCTCGTCACTCGGCGTTTGGCTTTGCAACCATTAAATATCATAACACAGGTTTTCTGTTCTCGGTTCCTAAAGTGACAATTTTCCCGGTAAAATTTGATGCTAGATGTCAGTCCTCGTCGATAAAAGTACCAAGGTCATCGTTTGTGGCATGACCGGCCGAGAAGGAGCCTTCCACACAGAACAGATGATCCAATATGGGACCAACGTCGTCGGAGGCGTAACTCCTGGCAAAGGTGGTCAGGAATTCCTCGGGAAACCAGTTTTTAATACCGTTCATGACGCCGTTGCTGCAACTGGTGCCGATGCAGCATTAATCTTTGTTCCACCCCCGTTCGCTGCCGACTCAGTCTTAGAATGTGAAGATGCATGCGTACCGTTCGTCACTTTGATCACCGAAGGGATTCCGATCTCTGACATGACAAAAGTAGTCAATCGCCTTCGTGCGAATGGGACGACCCGATTGCTGGGTGGAAACTGCGCTGGAATCATCACCCCGGGCGAGTGCAAGATGGGAATCATGCCCGGCCACATTTTCTCAGCCGGAAATATAGGCGTTGTCTCTCGATCAGGAACCCTTACTTACGAAATCGTTTGGGAACTGACGCGCAATGGACTTGGCCAGACGACCTGTGTCGGAATTGGCGGCGATCCGTTGCCAGGAACCAGATTTATTGAGGTCATGGAGATGTTCCAGAATGATCCAAAGACCACTGCAGTCGTACTCATCGGCGAAATTGGCGGATCTGACGAAGAAACGGCGGCCGAATATGTTGGCAAACATATGACCAAACCAGTCGTTGGGTTCATTTCTGGTCGAACAGCTCCTCCAGGCAAGCGAATGGGCCATGCGGGCGCGATTGTCAGCGGAAATATGGGAACGGCTCAATCGAAGGTAGATGCGCTTGAAAAAGCGGGTGCTTTGGTTGCTGAGCGGACGTCGGATGTTCCGGCATTACTGAAACAGCTGCTTAAGTAAGAAAGTTAAATCAAAAAAAGGCCTCGGATAGTCTCCGAGGCCTTTTTTTATTGATGAGGTTAGTTTCCGCCCGTTCCGCCGCCTGTTGTTGGAGGCGCTGGTGGGACTGGTGGTCGCGCGGGTCGCGGGAATGTAGCTTCGACCCAAGTCACAAATTTTGTTCGATCCTTATCAGACAATGTTGCATGATCCCGAGGGGGCATTTGCTTGTTTTTGACTTCTCGGCCAGAACGTGACCAGAGTCTTGCATTCTTCTTAGCGTCTTCCAGCGTCATTTTGTCAGGAAACATAACGTTATGCTTGGCGTTGTCTTTGTTGTGGCAGCCCAAACAACTTGCTTTCACGATTGGCACAATTTCTTTTTCAAAATCGATCTTTACCTTTGGTGGTTCGGTTGATTGTGCCGACGTCAAGATTGGTAATACTCCGATGGTAGCAGCGATAACCAGGGATACCAGGGGAACGAATGTCTTCCTCATGAAAATAGTTGACGTTTTACGCGCATCATTGGTTCAGTTAAAATGGTGTCGAAACTGAATAATTTTGGTGATTGGTTGACGTATTTAACGATATGTCAACCTACACGGCCCCGACATCAACGTCAATTGGTCACGTTCACTTGAAAGTCTCTGACCTAGAGCGATCAATCGAATTCTATCGGAAAGCACTGGGATTTGAGCTGACTCAACGATACGGTGGGTCAGCGGCGTTTTTGTCGGCAGGAGGGTATCACCACCATTTGGGCCTGAATACTTGGCATAGCGCGGGCTCGCAACCCGGTCCAGAACGGGCCCCGGGACTCTATCACTTCGCCGTCCTTTACTCAATGAGGAAGGAACTCGCTGGCGCGTATCAGAACCTCCTTGACCAAGGTCTGTCGATTGACGGAGCGTCGGATCACGGCGTGAGTGAGGCGATCTATTTTAGGGATCCCGATCAAAACGGAATAGAGATTTATTGGGACCGGCCAAAAGACGAATGGCCCACTGATTCCGATGGCAACATTGCCATGGTCAGTGAGCCACTTGACTTGAAGGATCTTTTGAGTACTTTGTCGTCCTAGTTCGAAGGCGCGTTAGTTTCCGGTGCGTTGTTGGTCGCAGCAGGAGCATTGTTTGATGAAGTTGCTGGCGCACTAGGGGTTGCAGCGTTGTTTGCCGTCGCCGAATCGACCGCAGGCTTATTTGCACCGTCAGCTGGCGTGGTAGCCGGCTTCGTTGACTTGGTCTTTGTTATCGCAGATTCTGGAACGTCAACGGGTTTGACTCCGTGAACCAATCCTAAGTAGCCAGCAGCGAGGAAGAAGACACATCCAGCCAACCCACCTAAATAGACCAATCCATTGCCACTTTTATCGGTGGTTGGGGTGGACCGGGGCGCAACACTGCTGATTGGCGTCACTTTTTGAACTGTGGTTGCCTCGGCTACCTCGTTGACATCGCCGACCGTGATTCGAACTGGCTTTTCGTTTGACATTGGTTCAAATATAGCAGAAACCGTGCCGTTATCTCAAAGCCTTAAGCAAAATACACATCGTCTATTGTTCGAATCATGAGGACCAAACAAGCCAGATCGAGCAGAAACACTAACATGAAAATGGATCCAACCAAACCCAAATGTAACATATATGGAGCAAGAATCATGACCATGAAGGCGAAGATCGCCGCCCGAACCATGCACAAAGTTTTTGTAACTGATCGAACCCACTCATTATTCAAGATCAGCAGAATGCCCTGAACCATTGTGATGGTTCCGGCGATGAAGAGCCCCAGCATTGGGGATTTCAGGACTACTGTGCCGATAATTGCGAATGCAAAATACAAGATTCCGAGAACGAGGAAGGCCGGGCTAATCAGGCGGTAAATCTTCATGGCCCTGGAAAAAGCTATGGTGTTCGCTACGGGTCTTTCAACACGGACTACTGCGCCACAAAAGACACAATGACCCGTTTGCGTGAACGCTTTTTCCCCACATTTCGGGCAAGACTCGGTGGCCATGTCAGTCGGTCTCGCCAATCAAATAGATCATCATCACGGCAGCACAAAGGTCAAGGACGCTGAAAATAAGGAACAGAATGCCCAACCCAGTGGAGATCATCATCATGGTTAATGAACCCAAAATCCCGCGAAGCGCACCTAATATCTTGGCAAAGGACAAGTAGTTTACAATTGCACGGACAACCTCAATCTTCGCTAACAAGCCAAGTCCAACTACCAATCCAATTCCATGTATCGCAATCATGGCGATGGTAAACGGGTCAGACAAGTCCTTCTTCTTGTCAATCATGATGAGGAAGATTCCGACAATACCGGAAAGAGCAAAGTAGGCAGAAAGAGAATAATAAGCTGGATAGACCCAATTTGGCTTGCCGCCGCTATGGACTGGTTCATAAGAATCAGAATCGATAAACATCGATTTTTTCTGAGTTGGAGCCATTCCCCTAAGATCGGAACCACAGAACTGGCAGGTGGCCATTCCCGATAGGACCTGCTTCTGGCAGGTCGGGCAAATCATGATTTGAACACTCACTCGACAATCATATCAAACGAGGTCGTATTTAGGATACAAAAAAAGAGCCTCAATAATAATATTGAAGCTCTGGCTTGAACTCTTGCTGAAAGCTGAAAGCTGAAAGCTGAAAGCTGAAAGCTGAAAGCTCCAACGGACTACATCTTAATTTCGATGTCTACGCCACTTGGAAGATCAAGTCGCATGAGAGCATCGATGGTTTTGTTAGTAGGTTCGTGGATGTCGATGAGACGGTTGTGCGTTCTCAGTTCGAAGTGCTCCATCGACTCCTTATCAATGTGTGGACCACGGATGACGCAGAAGCGTCGAAGGTGGGTTGGGAGTGGTACTGGACCCTTAACTCGGGCGCCAGTTCTCTTTGCAGTGTCAACAATTTTCTCAGCACTTTGATCGATCGACCGGTGGTCGTATGAGCGCAAGCGTATTCGTACGCGGATATTTGCCATGTGATATTCCTATTCGTGTACCGTGAAAACATGCGTGGCGGCTAACCAGCACCAACCTCTCGGTAACGGGATTGAGTATACCCAACGAGCGCGGGAAGCGAAAGAAGAGTCGGAAGCGAGGGAACCTGCTCTGAAGGAAGCCCTCTCCCGCTTCCTGGGAATCTCGTTCCTCTGCTTCTTCCGCTTCTTCCGCTATTTAATACCGATAGCTGTCCGGCTTATATGGACCTTCCACATCGACCCCGATGTACCCGGCCTGCTTCTCGCTCAATACTGTCAATTCTGCCCCGAGCTTTTTAAGCTGCAATCGGGCGACTTTCTCGTCGAGATGCTTTGGGAGGACATAAACGCCTGGCTCGTGCTGGCCAAAGTTGGCAAATAGCTCGATTTGAGCCAAGACTTGGTTGGCAAAACTCGAGCTCATAACGTAGGACGGATGTCCGGTTCCGCAGCCAAGGTTAATCAATCGTCCCTCGGCCAGAAGGATGATTCGCTTGCCGTCGGGAAACTCGATGTGGTCCACCTGTGGCTTGATGTTCTCCCACTTGTACTGCTTCAGCGAAGCTACATCGATCTCGTTATCAAAGTGGCCGATGTTGCAGACGATCGCGTTATTTTTCATCCGCTTCATGTCTTCGTGGCGAATGATGTCTCGGTTCCCGGTTGCCGAAACGAAGATGTCGGCCTTGTCGGCGGCGTAATCCATCGTCACGACTCGGTAGCCTTCCATCGCGGCTTGCAAAGCGCAGATTGGGTCGCACTCGGTGACCCAAACTTGGGCACTGAGGGCGCGGAGGGCTTGAGCACTTCCCTTTCCTACATCGCCGTACCCGCAGACCAAAGCGACCTTGCCCGCGATCATGACGTCGGTGGCGCGCTTGATTCCGTCGACCAAGGACTCGCGGCAACCATACAAATTATCGAACTTCGACTTGGTGACCGAGTCGTTGACGTTAAAGCAGGCGAATGGCAACTTCCCTTCGGCGTGGAGTTTGTAGAGTCGTTTGACGCCCGTCGTCGTCTCTTCGCTGACACCCTTGATATTTGCCTTTACCCGGCTGTAGAACGTGCTATCGGAAGAGAGCTTCTTCTTGATGGCAGCGAACATGATGATTTCTTCTTCGCTGCCGGGGTTATCGAGCACTTTGATGTCTTGTTCGGCATCGGAGCCAAGCAGGACAAGTACGGTAGCGTCTCCGCCATCGTCGAGGATCATGTTTGGCGTTCCGCCGTCGTGCCATTCAAGAATCTTGTGGGTGAATTCCCAGTACTCTTCAAGTGATTCACCTTTGTAGGCGAAGACGGGGATGTTTGCCGCGGCGATTGCGGCCGCCGCGTGGTCCTGGGTGGAGAAGATGTTGCAGCTTGCCCAGCGCACTTCGGCTCCGAGATCGGCAAGGGTCTCGATGAGGACTGCGGTTTGGATCGTCATGTGGAGCGATCCGGCGATCTTAGCCCCTTTTAGAGGTTGTTGACCGCGATATTCATTTCGAATTTCCATCAAGCCGGGCATTTCGGTTTCGGCGATGGCGATCTCTTTGCGGCCGAATGGAGCAAGCGAAAGATCTGCGACGTGGAAGTCGGTTTTGAGAGGATTTGTGACCGTATTCATGTTCTGTATTTCATGATTGGTCGGAAACGAAAAACGCTCATGACCAATCTTTGTGATCATGAGCGCCGTTTATTCGCCGAGCCTGGACTCATTTCAGAGTTGCAGCGCTCCTCGGCTAATACCTAGTATTCCACATCTTGATTAAGATTTCAAGGGTATGTAGAGTTCGGTTTCGAGTTCGTCGTCGGGGACAAATCGTGGCCGGGTTCGATACACTTGGAAACCGGGTCCGGGACCGATTGACCGTTCTCCGCTGTGGGGCAACCACACTCCATAGAAGAATTCCCAGGCTTTTGCCAGTCCCGAGTAGGGGCCCTGGTAAACCATCTTCGCATACTTCCCTACTGGGATCTCATCGGTTTGGACTTGTCGAGGCAGGTCTTCAACGGAGTCAACGAACACGCAGGCACGAGAATGGAGTTCCTCGGTTGGAGTGTCTTCGGGATCATCGAGCCATATTGAAGCCAAAGTTAGAGGCTCAGCCTCAAGCGAATTCTCCTCACACGAGGCCATGATTCGTTTAAAGGCAGTCCTAATTTCTTCATAGGCTCCTTGGTGTTCTTCGAAGACGTAGTGCTTTGGCGAATCGAAAAAAGCAACTTCAACCTTACTGAGGCCACGCATTGTGACCATTATGTATCCAAAAAAATACTTTTTCACCGTTTTCTTTAAAAAAGCCCCTTAAAAAAGTTTTTGCTCTTAGTGGGCCGCACTAAGATTTGTTGGCGATTCTTGGGTGCGGAAAGTATAATCCGGGTTAGTGGCTCTCTCGATCGACTCCATTCCAGTCATGCCTTATGATTCCGGGCTCTATGCTCCTGAGGCACTGATCGAGCCTATTGGTTCATTTGCCGACATCACCGATTCGATTCGAGAGCAGTATCGAGAGCTTGGATTTATTTCGGTAGCGAGTGCGTTTTCGGCAGATCTTGTCGACGCGGCAAGGACGGCGTTGGTCGATTTGGTCAATTCGGAGATTCCAGAGGGTACTCAGCTACAATTCGAAAGCGAAGCGAAGAATATTTTGGACACCCTTTCTCCTGAAGACAAGCAGGATTACGTTCGAAAGTTCATGTGGTTTAGCCATTTAAATCAAGCCACCCTCAACTTCATGGAGAACTCCGAGTTGATCTCCGTGGTCGAGTCTTTATTGGGGGGCGAATGTGAGATGTTTCAGGACATGGCGTTGTTTAAGCCGCCGGCATTTGGGCGAGAGAAGCCGTGGCACCAGGATCATGCTTACTTTAATGTTCCCCTTGGCACCAAGGTGGTTGGGGTTTGGATTGCGCTCGATGCGACCTTCCCGGAGAATGGATGCATGCACTTTTTGCCGGGTGGGCATAAGGATGGTCCGCTGCCTCACTGGAATCGACGAGATTGGCAGATTTGCGATGCGGATGTGCTAGGGAAGACTGGCCAGGTCGCGGCTCCGTTACCTGCTGGTGGTTGCTTGATTTTCGATGGATTGACTCCGCATGGGACGCCGAAAAATACTTCGAATGCCCGACGGCGAGCCCTGCAATACCATTACGTTTTGAAGGGAACGCCTCGGACGACTAGTGAAGACCGCATTGCGATTTTTGGCGACGAAGGCAAGAACGTTTCCTGTTAGAATTGAGCAATGGAAAGCCGAGTCAGGTCTATCACGCCGATCCTTCCGGTAGCAGACATTGGGGCGACACTGACATATTATCGCGATGTGCTTGGTGCCGATGACGGCTGGAAATGGGGCGATCCACCTACTCACGCAGGCTGCCTGTTGGGTTCGGCTGAGCTACAATTTTCTCTTGATCCATCGTTGTCTGCGGGTAGTCGCGGTCTGTCGATATTCCTGAACGTCGTGAACATTGAAGATCACTACTCGGCGCGACGGAATGCAGGTGCGAGAATTGTGTCTGAACTTGAGTCGAAGCCTTGGGGAGTTCGGGAATACAACGTCGAAGACTGCAATGGGATTCGGTTACGGTTCGCGGAAGGCGGATTTCTTAATGCCCGTCGCGAGAAGTTGCAGGGGGTCGAGATGGTTCGTCGGCATTTGTCGCCAAATGAGCTGAAGAATTTAATGATGGCCGTTCAGTGGCACTTTGATGATGACCTCGAGAAGTTAAGGGTTTCGGTTGAGGAGCCGATGTGTACTGCCGTCGCCGAATATCAAGGAAACGTGATCGGGACGGGTTCGATTTTAGGTCATGCCACTGGGAACTACTTGATCTCGAACGTCATCGTTCATCCCGATTTTCAGTCTCAGGGAGTCGGGAAGCTGATCATGCAGGAGCTGGATAACTGGCTGAGCGAAAACAGTGTACCTGGCGCAATGGTGAAGCTGTTTACTGGTCTCGATCGGCAGGCGTTTTATGGACAGTTTGGATTTCGCGGACCTGAGCAAGGGCTGATTGGCATGAACAAGGTCTTGAAGAAGTAATTTGTGGGGTGGGTGATTCAAGAGATCTTACTGCTTTGTCACCGGACAGCCCCAACCATCGTATTCCCCCTTTAATTCCGCCGCTTTTACCGTCAAAGTTGCAATTTCAAGATCAAATTCGGGACTTGCAACGCTAGTCTCCATCTTGAAAGCGACCTCAAATTCTTCAGCCGACGAGTCAATCGTATATCCACGATTTTGAACAAATGTCATATAAGTAGCTGTGTCTTATTCGTTCTTAAAGTACGCAAAGTGATCGACTAATCGAACTTTCGAACCGTCGTCGCCATTTTTGGCCAATGCCATCCTTACAGCGTCATCAGGATGCATTTTTTGCGATTTTCCAAACAACTTCGTTAGAATTGACATTGCAAAAATTCTGGCACAAAAAAGCCCTTGAGCTTCCTCAAGGGCTTTTCCATTTCAAGCAACCCGAAGCTTACTTGACGATTTCGGTGATAGCACCAGCACCAACCGTTCGTCCACCCTCTCGGATAGCGAACTTGGAGCCGACTTCCATAGCGATTGGTTGGATCAATGTGATCGTCATGCTGACGTTGTCGCCAGGCATACACATTTCAGCAACCGCTCCGCCTTGACCGCGGATCTCGTCGATGGTTCCGGTAACGTCAGTCGTTCGGAAGAAGAACTGAGGTCGGTAACCAGGGACGAATGGCGTATGTCGACCACCCTCATCTTTCGAGAGGACGTAGACTTCAGCCTTGAACTGCGTGTGAGGCTTGATGGAACCTGGCTTACAGATAACCATTCCGCGCTCGATGCCTTCTCGGTCGATACCGCGAAGAAGCAATCCAACGTTGTCGCCAGCTTCACAATAGTCGAGGGTCTTTCGGAACATTTCAACGCCCGTACAGATCGTCTTCTTTGGAGCCTCTCGGAGACCAACAATTTCAACTTCTTCCATCGACTTGAGTTGACCTCTTTCGACACGTCCAGTGGAAACCGTACCACGACCAGTGATCGTAAATACGTCTTCAACTGCCATGAGGAATGGCTTGTCCTTATCTCGGCTAGGAGTAGGAATCCATGAGTCAACTGCAGCCATCAAGTCGAGGATCGACTTAATGTTCTTCTCATCATAATCAACCTTGCCAGCTTCAACTTGGTCGAGAGCCTTTCGAGCGGAACCGATGATGACTGGAGTGTTATCTCCGTCAAAACCGTACTTGCTCAAGAGTTCTCGGATTTCCATTTCGACGAGCTCAAGAAGCTCAGGATCGTCTACTTGGTCTGCCTTGTTGATGTAAACAACGATGTAAGGAACTCCAACTTGGCGAGCCAAGAGGATGTGCTCTCGTGTTTGCTGCATAGGACCGTCGGTTCCTGCAACAACCAAGATTGCTCCGTCCATCTGCGCAGCGCCGGTAATCATGTTCTTGATAAAGTCGGCGTGTCCAGGACAGTCAACGTGGGCGTAGTGCCGTGTTTCCGTCTCGTATTCCTGGTGCGAGATGTTGATGGTTATTCCTCTGGCCTTTTCTTCAGGCGCGGAGTCAATTTCATCGTAGCGCTTCGCTTGAGCGAGGCCCTTAGTTTGGAGAATACCGGTGATAGCGGCGGTTAGTGTCGTCTTGCCGTGGTCGACGTGGCCGATTGTGCCTACGTTGACGTGCGGCTTGTTTCTTTCGAATTTTGCTCTTGCCATTTTTGTTCTTTTTCCTTAATTGGATTTGGTTTAGGGCGACCCGTCGCCCAACTTCGGTCCAACCCAATACCGCACGGCAGGGTCTCAGACAAACGAAAGTGTACCTTCGAAGTCAAGGCCTAAGCAAGATCAATTTAAGCGGGTCATAATATTCTTTGTCAGCCGTTTGCGGTTTGCCGTTTACCGAATCCACTATTGGCATTTTTCTGTTCGGCCAACGACTAACGGATCACGGCCGACGGAATCAAAAAAGCCCCAATCTTTCGATTGAGGCTCTTCTTGCTAGCAGCTTGAAGCTTATCTTCCGCCTTGTGCTTTGGCGATGATTTCGGCTTCAACGCTCTTCGGAACTTCTTCGTAGTGCGAAGGAGTTACGTTTGGCTGGGCCCGGCCCTGGGTCAGCGACCGTAGCGTCGTTACATATCCAAACATTTCCGACAGTGGGACGTGGGCATTAACGATGCTCACTCCACCTGGCGCAGGGGCCATGCCTTCGATGCGTCCTCGTCGACCGTTGATGTCTCCAACTACGTCGCCAACATTTTGCTCTGGCGTCGTGACTTCAACGTGCATGATCGGCTCCTTAATGATTGGCGTAGCGGTCTTCATCGCAGCTTTGAAAGCCAAGACTCCGGCCTGCTTAAACGCGTTTTCGTTCGAGTCAACGTCGTGGTAGCTTCCGTCGAGGACCTTTACCTTGATGTCGACAACCGGATAACCAGCTTGAACGCCGCTCAGCATTGCTTCGCGAACACCCTTTTCGATCGCCGGAATGTATTCCTTAGGAATCGAACCGCCAACAACCTTGTTTTCAAAAACGAAGCCTTGTCCAACTTCCATTGGTTCGATGGAGATCGTACACACACCGTATTGACCAGAACCACCTGACTGTCGAACAAATCGTCCTTCGGCCTTCGAGGTTCCTTTGATCGTTTCTCGGTAAGCGACTTGGGGTTTGCCTTGGTTGGCTTGGACGCCGAATTCACGGTTCAATCGGTCGACGATGATTTCAAGGTGGAGCTCGCCCATTCCTGAGATGATCGTTTGTCCGGACTCGGCATCGGTAAAGACTCGAAATGTCGGGTCTTCTTGCGCAAGTCGCTGCAGCGATTGTCCCAGCTTCTCTTGGTCTGCCTTCGATTTTGGTTCGATGGCGATTTGGATAACTGGCTCGGGGAATTTGATGGCTTCAAGGGCCACCATCTTATCTGGGTCACAAATTGTGTATCCAGTGATGATGTCGTTGAGCCCAATAACGCCTACGATTTCGCCTGCGTATACTTCGTCGAGGTCGGTTCGAGCGTTCGCGTGCATTTCGAGAATTCGTCCAACTCGCTCCGTTCTTGTTCGAAGTTCGTTGGTTGAAGGATCTCGATAAGCAACTGCGACTTGGCTTCCCTTCTTAAGGAATCCAGAGTAGACGCGGAGGAACGTAAGCCGTCCCACGAACTTGTCAGACATGATCTTGAATGCAAGCGCAGAAAACGGCTCTTTATCATCAGGATTTCGAACAACTTCAGTTTCGGATCGTGGCTCGATTCCACCTACGCCGCCTCGATCGAGAGGGCTAGGAAGGAATTCGCAAACGGCGTCGCACATCGCCTGAACGCCCTTGTTCTTGAAGGATGAACCCGAGATCATCGGGAAGATTTGCAGCGCGATCGTTCCTCGGCGCAGAGAGGCCTTCAGTTCTTCGACCGAAAGTTCTTCGCCTTCGAGGTACTTCATGGCGATCTCGTCGTCGTAATCCGAAATGGATTCGAGCAACTTGCCTCTCCATTCGTTGGCCGCTTCCATCATTTCTGCCGGAATCGGACCCGTTTCGGAGGTCTTGCCATCGTCTGACTTGTAGATCGTTGCCGTCATCTTGAGGAGGTCGACATATCCGGTGTAGTTGCCTTCGGCACCAATAGGAATTTGAATTGGAGCCACGTTGGCACCAAGTCGCTCTCGAATTCGGCTATGAACGCTAAAGAAGTCAGCGCCAAGTCGGTCCATCTTGTTCACATAGATAACTCGGGGAACCTTATACTTGGTTGCTTGTCGCCAAACCGTTTCGCTTTGAGGCTGGACGCCGCCAACCGCACAGAACACAGCAACACATCCATCGAGGACGCGAAGGGACCGCTCGACTTCAACCGTGAAGTCTACGTGTCCTGGCGTGTCGATGATATTGATCTTGTGCTCAGGGAATTGCTTGTCGGATCCGCTCCAGAAGGCAGTGGTAGCCGCCGAGGTAATCGTAATTCCTCGCTCTTGCTCCTGCTCCATCCAGTCCATGGTTGCGGCGCCATCATGCACCTCTCCAATCTTGTGAGTCTTTCCGGTATAAAATAGAATTCGCTCAGTCGTAGTCGTTTTGCCGGCATCAATGTGAGCCGCAATACCTATATTTCGAACGAGTTCGAGGG
Organism: Armatimonadota bacterium; assembly: GCA_025360125.1. Classification (GTDB taxonomy): domain Bacteria; phylum Armatimonadota; class Fimbriimonadia; order Fimbriimonadales; family Fimbriimonadaceae; genus Fimbriimonas. The sequence continues at coordinate 26,678 of JANYCU010000048.1, forward strand.
GGTGGCTTCTGGGCATGGTTATTTGTTCTTCCTTTACTGAGTGAAGTGAGTTTTTGGGCTATACGTCTTGCATAGCCCGGGTCGAATATTAGAATCGATAGTGAGCGAAAGCCTTATTGGATTCAGCCATCTTATGCGTGTCTTCACGCTTCTTGATTGCCGAACCAGCGTTGTTGAATGCGTCGAGCACTTCATTGCTCAACTTATCGACCATCGACTTTCCGCTTCGCTTTCGAGCCGCTCCAAGCAGCCATCGGAAGGCGAGCGTTCGTCGTCGCTCGGGTCGTACGTCCATCGGTACTTGGTACGTCTGGCCGCCAACTCGTCGAGGTCGAACTTCAACGGCCGGAGTCACGTTCTGAATGGCTTTCTCAAACGCTTCAATCGCCGGAGTTCCGGACTTTTCTTCGACAATCTTCATTGCCGCGTAGAAAATGTATTCCGACTTGCCGCGCTTGCCGCTGTACATCATTCGGTTGATGAACCGTGCCGCGAGCTCAGATCCGTAGATCGGGTCAGGCAGGATGATTCGTTTTGGCGCTGCGCCTTTACGTGGCATTACTTAGCCGCCTTTGGCTTCTTAACGCCATATTTCGATCGACCCTGGTTTCGCTTGCTGACGCCTGCGGTTTGTTGGGTACCACGAATAATGTGATATCGCACACCAGGAAGGTCCTTTACACGACCACCACGGATCAAAACGACCGAGTGCTCTTGCAAGTTGTGGCCTTCGCCAGGAATGTAGGCGGTGACTTCGATTCCGTTCGTGAGTCGTACACGAGCCGTCTTTCGAAGTGCCGAGTTTGGCTTCTTGGGTGTCATGGTTCGTACGATGGTACAAACGCCCCGCTTAAATGGGTTTTGCTTGAGGGCCGGAGACTTGGATTTTGTCTTCGGTACCTTCCTTCCCTTTCGAACTAATTGGTTTACTGTAGGCATTTTGCTTTTTCTCTGACGCCAGTCGATCCACTTTTGGACATTAAAAAACCCCTAAACAGGGGCTCGCGAGCTTCGGTTGCGGTGTTAAAACGGATTCGAAACTCGCCTGCCCTCCTGGACATTGGCGGCCAAACTTGCGCATTTTGCGATGCACCCGCTCGACAAGGGAGAAGTATCCCCTAAAAGTTGATCCTTTGTCAAGTCTCTGGCTCAATATGGAGGGTGGGCATCTTGCCCTCCTTCTTGTCGCGAAGCGACCTTGGAGTAGAGCTGCAACGCAGCCGAGAACGAAGTTCCCAGGTCCCTGCACACGCTTTGGCCTGGAGGAACGGAGTTCCCAGAAAGGTGGCAGGGGGGAGTTGCGAAGCAACCAAAAGCGATTTCACGGCTCTTTCCCTCTGGCGAGAGAGAGCCGCGAAGCGGCAAAAAGGTGAGTTTACGAACCTTGGGAGTCGAATCCGCACTTTTTCTTAAGTCCAAAATGGGGTGAGGGCTGTTTCTCAAGTCCCAGGCAAGCTACCGAACCAATCCCCAAAACCGCGCATGTCTTGGCCAAGCTCTTCCTCAAGGATTGGGAGATTCGCGAAGCGACCAAAGGCAGTCGAATCATTCCAAATTCAATCGAAAAAGCATGATCCGACTGACGAGGGGGATGATCGCAGCTTGATGACAACAACCCAACACCCAACTCCAAACTCCAAACCGCTAAACTATCCCTATGCGCCGAAAAATCGGACTCTTCAAAGAATACGATATCGTCGAATTCACCGCCGACGACCCCGACGGCCAATACTTCGCCGGCGAATCCGGCGTCATCGTCTCGATGAACGGAGCCCGCCCGTGGTCCCGAGCCGAATTCACGATCGAGCGAAACGAATCAGATGTTCTCGATGGTGAGGATTTCTTGCGTTGCATTGTCGTAACTGCCGGCACCCACCCCCCATTAAGAATCATCGATACCTTCTTCGGAACTAAAAAAGTGGAAGGCGACACTTTCGACTCGCTCCCCGACGACCGACGCTTCATTAACATCGAACTTCAACCTGAAATCACCGAGAATCCTTGACGGACCACTTCGCTCCTCAGGGCCAAAGGCCCGACTTTACCCTTAGCCTAGCGGCAAAGCCCTAGGCACGAAAATCATTAATCCTTGCGGGCTGAAGGTTCGCGCTACTACTTTGATGACTATGCATGTACCGATCACGGTATCGGCTTCGCCATACATGCGATGTTTCGTAAACAGCAGGTCTACGCCCTCGCCCATTCCGCGCTAATTAGGGCCGCCTGCTCCAAAACCGTCTCCGTGGCCTTCGCCTGCATATCCGGCGGATAGCCGTGCTTCCTCAAAATACGTTTGATGACCACTCGAAGGTTCGCTCGAACGTTCTCGCGCATGGTCCAATCGATGGTTACACTGGATTTGACGGCGTTAACCAACTCCACAGCGATGACTTTAAGGTTAACGTTTCCAAATACGTCTCTCGCGCTGTCATTCACGCTTAGGGCATCGTAGAATGCGATTTCGTGAGGATCGAGGCCAAGTTCTTCGCCTCGTTTGTCGGCATTTTTGATGTCCTTTGCAAGGTCAATCATTGCCTCGATAATCTGGGCCGTTTCGATTCCTCGGGTTTGGTAACTTTGGATTGCCTTTTCAAGCATCTCGCGGAAAGACCGAGCTTGAACGGCATTCTTGAGGCTCCGGGTTTTGATTTCTCCTTCCAGTAATTTGCGGAGCATTTCGACGGCAAGGTTCTTTTGCGGCATGCCCCGAATTTCGGCCAAGAAGTCGTCTGAGAGAATCGAAATGTCGGGCTTCTTGAGCCCCGCGGCATCGAAGATGTCGATTACTCCGTCGGCGGCAACGGCCCCGGAAATAATCTGCCGAATCGCATGCTCCGTCTCGCCGTGAGTCTTCTGACCCTCAACGATGTTCTTCGTCAAAACTGCCTTGACGGCCTGGAAAAATCCGACGTCATCCCTTATGCGAATTGCTTCGTCATGAGGTACCGCCAATGCAAATGCCTTCGAAAGATTGGCGACGGCTTCCGAGAATCGCTTCTTGCCATCTAGCGTATTGTCCGGACCGATCAGTCCGAGAATGTGGTCTTGAGCGCGGGGAAGGATGGAGAGTCTTTCTTGGGCATTCCCAGCCCATTTCGACCAGTCGAATCCATGGAACATGTCACAACACACTTCGAAGTGCTCCAGCATGATTGCGACGGCGTCGGCTTGGTCCACTGTCGCCGTGCCGGTTCCGCCGCTTTCGGTGTAGGTTTTTAGGGCTTGACGAAGCTGATCGGCAAGACCCAAGTAGTCGACGATCAATCCACCCGGTTTATCCTTGAATACGCGGTTTACTCGGGCGATGGCTTGCATGAGGCCATGCCCTTTCATGGGTTTATCGACGTACATCGTGTGGAGACATGGAGCATCAAAGCCTGTCAGCCACATATCACGAACCAATACGATCTTGAATGGATCGCTAGCTTTCTTGAATCGCTCGGCCAAGACTTCGCGACGTCCTTTACTTCGAATGTGATCTTGCCAGGCGGCCGGGTCTGAGGCGGAGCCAGTCATGACGATCTTAATTTCCCCTTTCCCGTCGTCATGATCGTGCCATTCAGGCCTGAGCTTGACCAGAGCTTCGTAGAGCTCAATACATATACGTCGGCTCATGCAGACGACCATCGCCTTACCTTCCATCGTTGCAGTCCGATTCTCAAAGTGTTCGACGAGGTCTTGGGCGATGAGATCAATTCGACTTTCGGCACCGACGAGGGCTTCGAGAGCGGCCCACTTCGTTTTAAGCTTCTCTTTCTTTTCGGTTTCTTCGCCTTCGGTCGCTTCTTCGAAATCGCTGTCGAGTCTGGGCCGGGCTTCGTCGCTGAGTTGGATCTTGGCTAGTCGACTTTCGTAATAGATCGGCACGGTTGCGCCGTCTTTAACGGCCCGTTCGATGTCGTAGACGCTGATGTAATCGCCAAAGACGCTTCTGGTGTTCGCGTCTGCGAGTTCGACCGGGGTTCCGGTGAAGCCGATGAAGGAGGCGTTGGGCAATGCGTCCCGCATGTGGCGGGCGTATCCATCGATGAAGTCATATTGGCTCCTGTGCGCTTCATCGGCGATGACGACGACATTTTGCCGATCCGTGAGAAGCTCCATTTCTCGGCTATCGGGATCGGGGAAGAACTTCTGTATGGTCGTGAACACGACTCCACCGGTATCGACACTCAGCAGCTCCTTAAGATGCTCACGATTGCGAGCCTGGACGGGGACTTGGCGTAGGAGATCATGGCATCGGGCAAAGGTGCCGAACAGTTGTTCGTCGAGATCATTTCGGTCGGTGAGAATGACCAGAGTCGGGTTCTGCATCTTCGGATGCAGAACGATTCGACCGGCATAGAACGCCATGGTAAGGCTCTTGCCGGAACCCTGCGTGTGCCAAACGACACCAACCCGCCGGTCTCCTGGTTTGCCCTGGTCTTGTTCTTTGGCGTAGTAACCGCCTTCGGGCATCTTCACCAAGTCCGGAATGATACTCGCTCTTACTGTTTCTTCGACGGCAACGTTGACAGCATGGAACTGGTGGTAACCAGCCATTTTTTTAATCAGCCGACCTTTGTCGTCTTCTTCGAAGACGGTGAAATATCGAATGAGATCGAGGAAACGAAGTCGATCGAACGCTCCTTCGATCACGACCTGGAGTTGGGAAAACTGGTCGTCGACGACCGCGTCACCTTCGATGGTGCGCCAGGGCATGAATCGCTCTTTATCGGCGGTCATGCTCCCGATACGAGCGGTGATGCCGTCGGAAATCATTAAGGCTTCGTTGAATTGGAAGAGGGTTGGCAGCTGCTTGCGGTAAGTTTGGAGTTGTTCGAAAGCTTTCCAGATGTCGGCCTTTTCGTCAGCCGCATTTTTGAGTTCGATGACTCCGAGCGGGAGGCCATTAACAAAGAGGACGATGTCCGGTCGTCGCTCTATATTCGCTTCGATAATCGTGAACTGGTTTACGGCTAAGAAATCGTTGGCCGTCACTCGGTCAAAGTCGATGATCTTGGCTTGGGTTCCTCGGGTTTCGCCGTTGGCGGCCTTGTATTCAACGGTCACACCATTGACGAGGTGACGATGGAATGTTCGGTTACGCGCTTCGAGGGTGGAGTCATCGGGGTTAGTAAGCTTACGGATGACCTCGGAGAGGTTGTCCTCAGAGAGTTGAGGATTGAGGCTACGGATGGCACTTCGAAGACGACCAGTGAGAACGACTTCGCGGTAGTCGCTCCGTTCGTCGCCAGCTTCACCTGGAGCGATTTCGAGTCCATTGACGACAAACCAGCCCTTGGCTCCCAGCCAAGCCAAGGCAGCATCTTCGACTATGGACTCGGTGAACTTTGTCACGGGCGCATTTTGCTCCCGCTTCTCGTTCCCGCCACATCAGCAATAGCAGCATTAAGGACTTGAAGGCAAATTTTTGCTGTATGTTCATCGGGTTCAAAATTCTCTGCCATCTGTTGGTGAGGATGAATATAGTTCCGAAATTGCCTAAGACCATGACTGAAGTGCTTTACATCGGGAGAAACGACCCCGATTGCTGATGCTACGTCTATGAATTCGGCCAGCTTCCAATCGTAAAACTTCTTCACCGAGCCAGCGCTGTCTTTTGGGCTTGATGGGGCTTGATTGAAGAGCCTTGGGTTTGATGACGCATAACCAAGTAGCAAACCCTCCAGAATGCTGCCACATAGAAATATCGTAGCGAGATAAGCGTTGGCATCGAAACACTTGATCGCTTCAATATGTCGGGCATGTAAGATTGCAACCAGATTCGTATCTAGTCCGATTTTGTCAAATGATAGATTTGAAAAGTTCTCACTTAAGAACGTTGATTCGCTTTTTGGTTCGGGCGTCTTAAAGTCGTGTACGCCCTGCCCCGAGAGTCTTTTAACAATATTCCTGCATTGAAGTCGATTAGGATTTTTTTCAGGATTGCTTTCGCCATTGAGAGCAATCTCGTAATCAAGTAGCTCTGTCATGACTTTAGCGACCAAGGCGTCAGACTCTTTAGTCCAGAAAGCGCGAAGACGGTTAGCTTTAGATCCGCTTGCATGAGCGTATTTCTCGCTCATGATATCGATTTTGGCGTTTTCCGAGAAGAAAGCTTGAAAGCTAGAGTTGACAAAGTCTAGCACGTAACCACCCCCCATATCAAAGAGCCTTTCAAAGGATACTTTGTCTGAAGTCTTTAGAGAACTCATTCGTCCTGCTCCAAAATATTTAGGTCTCTCTGGAATATTCTCGGCAGAAGGAGATCTCTTAAATCTGAAAGAGTTCTGGACTCTTTATCCGCTTGCCTAGCTCGCAGCAACAATGGACTAACTATACTTCCGAATAAGTCAAGAATAGTTCTCGCTGGTTCAACAGTTTCAAACCGAGACAGAGCTTCAACTTGGACTCGTTGACGACCGCTTGAACCGCTCATACTTTGAATTGCGAATTCCTTTAACTTGTCATGTCTTGCGAGTAGGTAAGCGTATTCCCGCGGAAACGGATCTTTTGGTTGGAAGACAATAAATTCCGTAGAGCCCCATCCAACTTCTCCATTTTGAAGAAAATCTACGTAAGCAGCTTTTCCATTCTCCAGGCACGGCGTGATCCGAGCAAGCAAGGTATCGCCATTTATGAACTTGGTGCCCGAAGTGAATTCCCGACTAATCGTTTTCGTGGGACTTTGACCCTGAGTAGGCGTATTAGACATGTCTAGATAGGCCGAGATTTGTCCTTTTGCCAGTTTTCGAGGTGGATTGATTTCCAGAATATCGTGTATGGCTCTGGCGGCCCAGCCACTTGGTATCATGCCCATCATCGACTCTTGGAGTGAGTCAGGGAATAGCACGTCGATTTCGGATGGGAGATCGGTTGGTCGTCCCTCGGCCTTTGCATGAACGGGATCGAAGTCGATGAACCAGGATTTGAAGAGGGCTCGCGCCATTTCTTCCAATGTCGCGCTCATTTTGCGATTTAGCTCGATCTTGTCATCGAGGGTGCCGAGGATGTGAGCAATTCGTTTTTGCTCGTCAAGGGATTTCCAAACAATTGGAATTCGTCGAATAATTCCCTCATTGAGCGATGGCATGGTTGAACCTGCGGCATGCTGCATCATCCATCCCTTATGCCTGCTGGTTTGTAGTTGATAAGCAATAAACCTAGGCACGCATTCATTGTGATTCAACCGAACGCGGATTCCATCGGAGCCTAGGAAATAGCCTCTCTCGCTCTCCTGAACTTGTGCACTTCTTTCAACGGAACCCTTCCTACCAAAAACAATGTCGCCCGGTTCAAGCAGATACTCAGGCATTCGCAAATATACTGATTCGTCAACTAAAGGAGTGTCATGCCTCAATCGGATTCGACCGTAACCTACCTCTCCCACGGAAATAACCGGCACGCCGGATATTGTATATTCAGAGGCTTTAAGCTTGGTACCAAATGGTCCTGTCTTGATTTCTCCCCCATACTTATCGATCAAGTCACCCAAAGTTTTAACGCCATTGAGGTCCGCCGCTGTAGTATTCATGAGGTTAAAAAGAACCCTAGCGAGGTTAGGTTTGCTCGGATCTCCTCATCAACTGCGGCAGCTTCCTTGATTTGGTCGGAAAGTTGGCCTGTGAGGCGTGTCATTTTTTGAGCAAATGGCTCAACATCCTCTTCCTGCGCCTGGGCGCCAACGTAGCGACCAGGCGTGAGGACGAAGCCGTGGCTCTTGACCTCTTCGATCGGAGCCGAGTAACAAAAGCCGGATATGTTTTCGTAGACTCCTGCGTTACCTTCACCTCGCCAAGCGTGATAGGTGTCAGTTATGCGTTCGATTTCCTCGTCAGTTAACTCTCTATGGGTCCGATCCACGAGTTGACCCATTTTGCGGGCATCAATGAAGAGAATGTGGCCGCGGCGGTCTCGGAACTTATGATTCTTTTTGTCTCGGGCCAAGAACCAAAGGCATACGGGAATTTGAACGCTATAGAATAGTTGACCGGGCATCGCAACCATACAATCGACAAGGTCGGCCTCGACAATCTTTTGCCGAATCTCACCTTCGCCAGATTGACTACTGGACATCGATCCGTTGGCGAGGACCAAGCCAGCAACGCCGGTCGGATTAAGCTTATGGATCATGTGCTGAATCCAGCCGTAGTTTGCGTTTCCTGCAGGCGGCGTGCCGTAAACCCAACGTTTGTCATCTTTTAGCCTTTCACCGCCCCAATCGCTGATGTTAAAAGGTGGGTTGGCGATGACGAAGTCAGCCTTGAGGTCGGGGTGCTGATCGTTGAGGAAGGTGTCGCCGTGCTTGATATTGCCATCGATGCTGCGGATGGCGAGGTTCATCTTGGCGAGCCGCCAGGTGGTGTAGTTGCTCTCTTGGCCATAGATGCTGAGGTCGTCGAGTTTGCCGCCGTGGGCAACGATGAACTCTTCGCTTTGAACGAACATGCCGCTTGAACCGCAGCACGGGTCGTAGACACGCCCTTTATATGGTTCGAGCATTCGACAAGGAGTTTTACGACGCAACGCGGCGTGTAGAATTCGCCCCCTCGTTTGCCTTCGGCGCTGGCGAATTGGGAGAGGAAGTATTCGTAGACTCGACCGAGGACGTCTTTGGAACGGGAGGCTTTGTCGCCAACCTTTATATTAGAGACGGTATCGATGAGTTGACCGAGTTTGGTTTTGTCCAGACCTTGCCGAGCATAGTCCTTGGGCAGGACGCCTTTGAGGCTCGTATTGTCTCGCTCAATACCAGCCATGGCGTCGTCGACGATTTGGCCGATTGTTGGCTGTTTCGCTTGAGCTTTAAGGTTTTGCCAACGGGCTTCGACGGGCACCCAGAAAACGTTGATGGCTCGGTATTCGTCGGGGTCTTCCGGGTCGGCTCCGGCAAGGATTTCACTTTCGAGTTTTGCGTGTTGTTCTTCGAAGGCGTCGGAGATGTATTTGAGGAAGAGGAGGCCGAGCACGACGTGCTTGTATTCCGAGGCGTCCATGCTTCCTCGTAGTTGATCGGCGGTTTTCCAGAGTTCCGCTTCGAATCCAATATTTGCTCCGTTTGTTTCTTTGGCCATTGATAAAAACTCTCGCTGAGTTTAACAGATTTCGCAACGGGTTCGAATCTCCATCTCTCCTCCAGCGCTCGAATTCACCCCGCAAACCCGCCCGCCCATTCAAGCCCAGCACCTTCGCCCGCGCCAAGTTCTTCCCGGCTCAGCAAAACCGCAGGTGAGCCACATTCTGCCGGCGATCCATCGGCGCCGCATAGCGCCGAAAATAATCGTCCTCACAGTCGGCATAAAGTCCGCAGGTGGACTCTTCCAGCTAAAACAGGCTCGCCCGGTCCGAGAAAATCTGGGCCAACGGATACCCTCCACGCTCGGCAGAGCTTGTCCGCTTGTTGCTGCCGCGATCTTCCGCCCGAATTTCCGTTTCCGGCCAGGTTGCGACCATCGACCGCATGTGGTCAAACCGGTTCGATGGTTCCAGCCAAATTGGAATATCGGCCGAACGCAACACCAAGGGCATCCGCTCGTTATACTTCGCCCCCAGCGGGTTGGCGGTACGGTCACGATTCCAAACATCGGCTGCTGGCTACAGGCGAGACGCCTATGCTCCGACTACACGCTCCTAGTCGTCGGTTATCGAGGAAGATTCAAGGCTTGAACCCGCGCGAGGCGAACTACGGCTTTCGTTAGTCTTAGGTGGGCGCGGTTGAGTCGGCGGGTATAGGGTCGATAGTTGTAGCGGTAGTATTCGTATGGTTCGAAATCGACGTCGAGGATGAGTTTGACGTGGAGGTCTTGCCAATAGGTGATGATTTGTTCTTTGAGCAGTCGTTCGATGGGGGAGTCGTCGCGGATTTTGATGGAGTCGGTTAGTTGGGCGGCTTCGAGGGTGAGGAGGGATTTTAGCGACTCATTATTCGCTTCGCTAAATCTACTCTCCGCGTTGTAAAGGGTTCCCGAAGAATCATCCCCCTCGTAGAGCCCTATTTTTTCAACGTTTGGGTTATTCAACCACCTCGTCTCTTCAGCTATGGCCCCTGAAGAGCCACTCCTCCATTCTTGGGAGGAGATCTTTGTCTGATTGATATCGAGTTGGTTGGATGCTTGCTGGCGGATTTGGAGTCCGAGGGCGAAGAGAGCTTCTAGCTGGCACTTCCTCGTTTCAGTATCTACCTCACCTGTTCCCATGCTCGCCTTTTCTTTTGAAAGGCTCGCGGGAACGTCCTCTCCTAAAAGGAGAGGAATTGATCTGCCACCTGATTTTGAGAGCAGGGGATTGCGGAAGCGGCCTTGATCGCGGATGCAGCCGTAGGGGGTGAGGAGTTCGACAAAGAGTTGATGGGCTTCGGCGTCGAATCGATCGACAAGGAGATCTTGGGCACGGGCGGTGGCTTCGCGGCGGCGGATCTCGGTTTTTCGTTGTTCGTGCGCTTGCTCGGCTTGTTTTCCCACTTCTCCGGTGCCGATCCATTTTCGATGGCGTTTGCCGTCGACTTCTTTGATGAGGACGTAGTACTGGCGGCCTCGATAGGTTTCCCAGGGCATGGTTTATTATAGTAGATATTTGTCTGGTTATTAGTGGGGGAGCTGTTAGCTGCTAGCTTCTGGCTGGCACCCCTCAGTCTCGTGCCTCGACAGCTCCACCAGGGGCGCAGCGTGGTCATTTCCTTGCACTCCACTCCCACCCGTTCGCAGGCTCACGGACTCCCTCGACCAGCGAGGGAGATAAATTGGGCTTCCCTTGCCCTTCAAAGTGGCATACTATCTGGGATGGGGTTGCCGTTGAAGATTGCTTTTGTCGCATGCCTTCTTCCGGGTTTGCTGCTCGCGTCACCAGTTCGAGCGGATGACAAGGATTTGGTCGACCGGCTGATCCTCGATCCGTCGCTCAAGACGTTTACCAAGTTGATCGCGAAGGCGGGGCTGATCGAGATGCTGAAGGGCGACGGGCCTTACACGATCTTTGCGCCCAACGACGCGGCATTCGCCAAGATGTCGCCAGCGGCATTGGAGGCCCTGATGAAGGACAAGGCGCTGCTGCGGCGGACCCTGAATTTTCATGTCGTGAGCGGCACGGTCCTGGCGAAGGATTTCAAAGAGGGTCCGCTGAAAACGATGGCGGGCGACGCGTTGACGATTAAGCTCAAGAGCGGCTTGACCGTCGGCGGCGTCAAGGTCGTGTTGGCGGATGTCGTCGCGCGCAATGGTGTGATTCAGGTTGTGGGGAGCGTCTTTATGGTGCCACCCACAAAGAAATAGCCGTTAACCAAGAATCATCCACCTCGTCAACCTCGACACATTTTTCGATTTACTTTTTTGGCGGGACTTCGGTCGCCACTCCTGCCAGCTTCGGAGGACAGGGTTTGCTGGCGGGACTGCAATTTGCTAAAACCTGAAGCCTGAATCTCAGCCCTGCGCCCTGCGCCCTGTGCCAACTAGCCCCCAAGGTTCGGAAACGCAGCCGCATCCAACCGAAACCTCGTGTCCTTATTACCATTCTGAACCTTAATCCGAATCGTCCCCCTTCGGGCCGGCTGGAAGAAGTAGATGCCCTGCGGACCAAACCGACTGTGAATGACACCAATCGTATCGCCTTTGTCGTCCAAAAGCACGTATCCGCTCGCCCCGCCTCTCACCGTCAATTGGTACCAATTGTTGGCTTCGACCGTGACCGAATAGGTGCCAAGCGCCGGGCCATCCTTATAATCCACCACAGTTGCGATTGCCAGCGGCTCGGGTTTTGCCGAGTCGAGATTCATCGCGTACGACCCGCTGCCACCACCCTGCGGCGACGACACCATGACGAGGTATTTCTTGGTCTCTTCGTACTGCAACTCGGTGCTGGGCATGTGCTTCTTTTGGTCGATATATTCCGTGGTGCTGCCTTCCATCGACATCAGGGTGAACTGGAGCTCGAATCCGTCTGCCTTGCCATTGATGCGCTGAATATCGCCTTTAACCCCACTAATCATATAGAATTGGGTTTCGCCCAGTTCTATGCGGCCTGAGATCGGTTTGCCGTCTTGCCACGTCGGAATGTCCATCCGATTCACCATCGAAACCGTCGTGGGTTTGTTGGCGTTCGAGCTCACAATGAGCGTGACTTCGCCTTTCTCATGGAACAGTCGATAGCTGTCTCGGTCGTTGGTCATCAGTGGCTGCAGCGTCTCGAAACTGATCGGCTTGCTCCCGTCGGCTTCTTTGTCGGGCGTGGTTTGGGCTTTAAATTGGAAGCCCGTTTCTTCCGGAGCGTCGAGCGTTGTTCGCACAATGTTGCTACGCTCCACTTTCATCTTGAAGATTCGTTGCGCGGTGGGTGCGAGGTCGAACTTGATGGTGCCCGTCTTCTCCAAATTGGCGACTTCGACGATGTCGAGGCGAGGGTCGGCGGTTCCGTCGGCCGACGGCGAATCGTAGACGAGGTAAAAATCACCTTTGACTTTGGCTTCGAAAAGGGGTGAATTTGCCCCATCTTGTTGGTAGAACGAATAGTCAGTCTTCTTGACTCCGGTCGGACCAATAATGCCCCGATAGGCCAGGTCCCAGTTTCGGCCCGACGTCGCAAAGTGAGCGCGCCGCACGCTGTAAACCTTCCCAGCTTCACCTTTGAAGTGGAAGTAGACGAAGTGGCCGCCGTGGCCGGGCTTATCGTCGGGGTTTTTGAGCGGTTTATTGTTCGCTCCGGGCGCAATTTCCATCGGAATAAAGGTTTGGGTGTAAATCTTGAACGGTCCACCACCCGACGAGCGATAGTTTTGGACGATCAGCTTGTACTCTTTGTCATCCGGAAATTGGAAGGTGAGCAACGGCGATTGATTACCCTCATACTGGTCATCGTTCTCGGCGACGACTTTCCCCTTCGCGTCAAGGAGCTTGAGGCCGGGGTCGAAGACGCTGCTGTGGACGGTGGCGAAAATCGTTTGCCCGGGTACCCCTTTGAACTTGTATTCGACTTTGTCGCCTTGGGTGAGGATGGCGGTTGTCGAGTTCCAGCGGTTGCCTTCTTCTCCGCTATCGATGTTGTGGGGCGGGTACGAGTCCTCTTCTTGGCCGCCGATGTTGCCTTGGAAGCCACCGCCAGCACCGCCCTGGCCTCCCTGGGCTTGGGCACAAATTGTCGCAACAAGGGTTCCTAGCAACGCTAGGACACGAAAACATCTGGAAATCCCCATAAAATCTTGGACGCGCGAATGGCGCAGAGGATACATGGGAACGGAAGGACTGGCAGACTTTGAACTAACAGTCAAGATTCTTGAATAACCCTGTAACTTCGTAGATGGGTGGTTCATTTAGAAGTAATCACGCAGCCCACAAAGTGGCTAGCAGTGCAAACCGAGTTACTTGCTCTTAAACTCCTTCACGAATTTCAGAACGTTTTCTGCGGCTGGCCTAACCTTGTAATCATCAAGCGAGGTCGCAAAAGTGATCTTGCCTGCATTGCCGACCACAATCGTCGCGGGCTTCAGATATCCCTGGGGATACTTGCCAGCATAGAGCGCGGCAAGCTTCCCTTCTGGGTCAGACAAAAACACGAACTGTGGGCCAAGTTTTTCCGCTTCTCGCATCTTCTTAAGCTTATCTGCGGGTTCGTATGATACGGCGTAGACAGTTGCTTTCGCCGTCGCGAGGTCCTGAGACAACTTGCCAAGCTCTCCGAGCTGGCGGTGGCAATAGGGTCACCAAATGGCACGATAGAACACGAGTACAACTGGCTTTTTGCCATATTGCTTGCTCAGGTCAACGTCGTTTCCGTCTTCGTCTTTTACGATGACGGACCTGGCCGCTTTCCCGATCCACTCGGTCCCATGGTCGACAACTGCCTTTGGTGGCTCTTGGTTAAGCAAGAGCGAACAGGCAAACATGCAAGTCAGAGACATGGCGGGAGTCTACCAGTTCACCCACTTTTCTGAGTCTCCGGGCTAGCCACGTACGTGGGCACATAATTCGGCTGCCGCGGGAATCCAAGGGTCTGATTCCGAATACAATTCTTAATGTGCCAGACTTGACTCGACTTTCCTGGGGACTGAGCGAGCCATTTAAGCCACGGAAAAGTCGGATCGAATAGCGGCGTCCAAAGTACAACCCCGACAGGTTTCTTGGATTCCCGCGGCAGCAAATTTGCGCTTACCCCACCCACACGGTGGCTCGCCAATCATTGGCTGGGTAAAAAGGCCCATGAAGTTTGTTGGGACCCGGTACTCTGGCGTTATGAAAGCCCTTTTTGTGGCCCTTGGGATTTTCCTGATGACAGGATTGGCCCAAATTAGTTTTTCCCAACCAGTTCCAGTAGACACACCTAGGGATTTTGCGCCAAATCGTTATTTTTCTAGGCAATTCCGTACACGTACTAGTGGCAAATTGATGGAGGTTCGCTCCTCGTTTGGCAACTCGGGTCGAATTGTTCAGCTTTGGGATTATTATGTACAAAATGGTTTCGTTCCGGGAACAGTTCAGCAGTGGTTGCTGCTTCCCGCTGGCCGAATTGGAGGCGACATGACCTACTTTATCTACAATGTGGAATACGACAAGTATCTTGATGCCAGGACTGAAAATGGTTCCGTGACGGTCAGTACTGGCGACAATTCTAACTACCAACGGTGGTTTCAATTCTCTTTCCGCTATTCAGATCCACCTACGGTCACTTATATGAATGTCGAAACAAACTCGGTATTAACACGATCTGGAGAAACTAACGGATCAACCTTTGTGATGCGGACCTTGACCTTTGCCGACAACCAAGCCTTTGTTCCACGAACGACACCTGGCTGGATTGACACGGATTTCCCAAATGGCGTCAGTTTTCAAACATTTCCCTCGGAGACAATCTCATGTGCAGCAGACCTTGCCTACTCAATTAATGGCGCAACCTTTGGTTCATTTAACCTTAACTTAGCTGGAAATGTAAGTTCCGGAGTCAGGCGGTGGAACTCATGGCATCCGGCCAGCGGTAGCTTTCTTACGGGCATTTCTGCTTCGCAATACGGAGTTATTCAAGAGCGATACAGCGGATTCTTTCTTGGTTCGCTAGGTCCGCAATCTCCGGGCACCACCATTGGCGCCACATATCCGGTCTATCCAATCGGCGAAGGTAGGCAAAGTTGGTACGTGATCGATTCGAAAATCAACGGTGAATATTACATTATCAATGCGGAATATGGTTATGCTTTGACTGCCAACTCTCCACTTGGTCCAGGTTCGGGTATGTCTACCGAGCTATTGGGATCGGCCGGAGCCAGACAACGCTGGCGCTTTGATCAACCTTAAACCCAATTCGTGATCTACGATATTTTTTGTAGCCACCCACTTATGTGGGCAGGGTTAGAACGATCTTGCGGCCCTAGAGACGCGAAGTGACCAGGAAGACAATCTGTGCCATCTGCGCTTTCTTGTCCGCCGAAGCAACATCACGCGAAGGCAGAGCCAGTGGAATCAAGACTATCGATAGGTAGGCAGGTCATTGAGTTTAATCCGCCCATTATCTTTCACCAGGTTGTGGACCAGTTTTCCATTTGGGAGGACCAAATTCATGTTCACTTGCCACGTGTCGTCGCCCATATTGCATTACACGAACAAAATATGAACGGTGTGGTCCAACTTACTCTTGGTTAGCGGGAGTCAACCCCGACGGCTAAGGGCGACATTTTGTAAAGCTCGTTTACCGTGATAGCCTTGACCCTCCTAAACGAGGTGGTTGCGAGGCAAGTTAGGGCCAAGAGGAACATTTGATGTTAGTATCGCTGGGCTAGCTAGAAGCTCAGCAAAGCAGGCTTTGCGATTGCAGGCAATTGCACTCCCAAGGATCGCTTCGCAATCGATGAAAGCAAAAAGCCCCGGAATTTCTTCCGAGGCTTCTCCTTGCTGAAAGCTGAAGGCTAACAGCTTCTTGGCTATATTAGAATCCGCCCATTCCGCCCATGTCGTCCATACCGCCGCCAGGCATTCCGCCGCTCTTCTTGTCCGGCTTATCGACGACCAAGGTCTCAGTGGTGAGAACCAAGGCTGCGATGGAGGCTGCGTTCTGGATAGTGGATCGGGTGACCTTGGCTGGGTCGACGATTCCAGCTTTCACCATGTCGACGATTTCGCCTGTCAATGCGTTGAGGCCAAAGCCATCTTTCGCCGCTCGGACCTTTTCGACGATGACTGAACCTTCGAGGCCAGCGTTCTTCGCGATGTGTCGAAGAGGCTCTTCGATGGCTCGCTTTACGATGGCAACTCCGGTTGCTTCGTCGGTCGTCATTCCCTTGGTCGAAAGCTTATCGCTAGCTCGAAGCAAGGTTGCTCCGCCGCCAGCGACGATTCCTTCGTCAACCGCCGCTCGAGTTGCGGAGAGAGCATCTTCGTATCGGTGCTTCTTCTCTTTGAGCTCGGTTTCGGTCGATGCGCCAACCTTGATGACGGCTACGCCGCCACTCAACTTCGCAAGTCTCTCTTGAAGCTTTTCCTTGTCGTAGTTGCTGTCGGTGTGCTCCATTTGTCGTTTGATCTGGTCGATTCGACCCATGACATCAGCCTTTGTTCCGGCACCCTCGATAATCGTAGTGTCTTCCTTGGTGATGATGACTTTCTTGGCAGTGCCAAGCATGTCGATCGTGACATTTTCGAGTTTGACGCCGAGATCTTCACTAATGAAGGTTCCCTTGGTCAAAACGGCGATGTCTTCGAGCATGGCCTTTCGTCGGTCACCAAAGCCAGGAGCCTTGACTGCCGCGATTTGGAGTACGCCTCGGATCTTGTTGAGTACGACAGTTGCGAGTGCGTCACCTTCGATATCTTCAGAGATGAGGATGATCGGTCGGCGAGCTGCTGCGGCTTTCTCAAGGAACGGAAGGAAATCGGCAGCCGCGCTAATCTTCTTCTCGTGGATGAGGATGAGCGGGTTCTCGAGAACGGCTTCCATTCTCTCAGGGTCAGTGACGAAGTAAGGGCTGATGTAGCCTCGGTCGAACTGCATACCTTCGACGACTTCGAGGAGGGTTTCTCGTCCCTTGGACTCTTCGACGGTGATGACGCCGTCCTTTCCGACTTTGTCCATGGCTTCGGCAACGTGCTTTCCGACTTCAGGATCGTTTCCTGCGATGGTGGCGACGAATTCGACTTGCTCTTTGTCCTTGATTGGTCGAGCTGACTCTTTGATGTGAGCAACGACTTGCTCGACGGCCATATCGATTCCTCGTTTGAGGGCGATTGGGTTTCCGCCAGCGGAGACGTATCGAAGTCCTTCGTTGACGATTGCTTGGGCCAAAACGGTTGCCGTGGTGGTTCCGTCTCCGGCCACGTCGTTGGTCTTGGAGGCAACTTCTTTACAAAGTTGCGCGCCCATGTTTTCGTATGGATCTTCGAGCTCGATTTCCTTCGCGACGGTTACGCCGTCCTTGGTAATGGTTGGGCTTCCCCACTTCTTATCTAGAACAACGTTTCGTCCGCGTGGGCCGAGGGTTACTTTTACTGCGTCGGCGACCTTGTTGACGCCTCGTTCGAGCGCTCTTCGCGCTGCTTCATCGAATATTAAGTTCTTAGCTGCCATTTTGTTTTTCTCTTTTTAAATTGATTTTTTTGGTTTTGTTACTTTGGGTTTAGTGACTTTTTTCTTAGTCTCTGCGAGGAGGCCTTCCGCCACCACCGCCGGGTCTGAATCCACCACCGCCACCGGGACGTCCACCGCCACCGCCGGGCCTGAATCCGCCACCACCGGGTCTGAATCCACCGCCGCCACCGGGTCGGTCACCGCCGCCGCCTCGATAGGGGGGACGATCTCCGCCGTCGTTGCCTCGGAAAGGAGGACGGTCGCCTTGTGGGCGGTCGCTGTTGCCGCGGTACGGCGGGCGGTCACCTTGGGGGCGATCACTATTTCCTCGGTAGGGAGGACGATCTCCGCCGTCATTACCTCGATAGGGGGGACGGTCTCCACTGGGTCGGAATGGGGGGCGATCTCCTTGGGGACGATCTCCACCGCCGCCACGATAAGGGGGTCTTTCGTCGCGGTCGCCGCCACGAAATGGGGGTCGATCCGAATAGGGTCGATCTCCTCCTGGCCTATCGCCTTGGGGGCGATCTCCGCCTTCTTGTCTGTCTCCGCCTTGAGGACGGTCATCTCGTTGAAATTCTCTTCGAGGTCGATCGTCTCGATCTCCACCGCGATCACGATCACCGAAGTCTCGGCGAGGTGGTCGGTCGTTAGCATCGAATTGTTGGCGTCGAACACCAAAAGCTTCGGACTCGATTTTCTGAGCCATGGCTCGGAGCTTGAGGCTGAGTTCTTTGGTTCGCTTCTCGATGTCGTGAGTATGAAACTCTTCGACATATTCGAGATCGGCGGCCAAAAGCACCAGCGTATCGAGTGCGGCAAGGGCGCCGAGGGCGTCTTGCAGGAACCGAAGCAATTGGACGTCGTTTGCCCGTCCAGTTCCGTCGGCGATGGATGAAGGAACGGCAATTGCCGCGCCCTTAATTTGTTGTGAAAGGCCGTCTTTTTCGGCTTCTGGCAACAGTTCTGTGAATCGGTAAGCAGTCGTCACCAAAGTGCGAGCTTGCTGCCATACGTCGAGATTTCGATAATCGGCCATAAGTTTGTTGGTTTATTTCTTCGCCAAAATAGCGTAGATCTGGTCCTCGTCCAGGATGGTGTATTCCCTTCCGTCGAGCGCAACTTCGTTTCCGCCGTACTTACTGAAAAGTACTTTGTCGCCGACCTTGACGGTCAGCTTATTTCGCTCACCATTGTCCAGGACACGACCGTTTCCGATTGCGATGACGGTGCCTTCTTGCGGTTTTTTCTTCGCGCTGTCAGGCAGGTAGATGCCGCTTGCAGTTTTTTCTTCTGCGTCGAGCACCTCAACAACGACTTTATCACCGAGTGGTTTTAGGTTTGCCATTGTGGTTTTCTGTTTGTCTTCTCCAAAATTTTTCCGACACGAAAAGTTGGCACTCTCGCGTTGGGATTGCTAATTGTACCCTTTTGATTTACTCCAGGGGTAGGTTACGCGTTCCGAGTTTTGAGCCAAAAAGTGCGAAGTGCGGAGTGCGAAGTGCAAATTTGAAACATTCACTTGAAGGATATCGTCTTCCTACCCTTCCTTGCTTCTTGGGAACTTCGTTCTGAAGTGCGTGGAATTAGTTGGACACCTACTTTATCCGTAGGAGAAAATAGAGATGGTGTCTCGCAGAAGTTATAGTCGTGAGTTTAAGTTGGGCATTTGCCAAGGGATTCAATCTGGTGTTATGTCCAAATCCCAGGTA
>JANYCU010000001.1 GCA_025360125.1 Armatimonadota bacterium
TGTTAACGGGACGACCAATTACACCTACGATTATTGCGGACGTCCGACCAACATTGGTTCGAGGGTCTTGACCTGGGACTATGAAGATCGCTTGACGACTTATTCGGGTAATTCCCAGGCCGCTAGCTATGGCTACAACGGAATTAATGCTCGTGTCTCGAAGTCCGGAACCGGCGGCGCGAGAACCTATAAACGGGACGGCGTTGAGGTAACCGCACCTGTTCTGTCGGATGGAGTGAATAAGATGGTTCCCGGAATTTCAGAAACCACTATTGGCGGTCAAACCAAGACCGTCCACTCTGACCGAATGGGTTCAACCAAAGGCATGTCGGTTGGTGGAGTCATGAGCGACACGGCTGATTTCGACGCCTTTGGTAAAGTCATTGGTCATACAGGTCAATCTCCAACTCAGAGTGGCTTTGCGTCGGGCTTTGGGTACCAGGAGGACGGTGAGAGCGGATACAAACTGCTTGGGCATCGTTATTATGACCCCGACACGGGAAGATTTTTGAGCCGTGATCTGGCATTTGCGGGCTCAAACTGGTACGCGTATTGTGATAACAATCCCTTGGCTTACGCAGATCCTGATGGATTGGACTGGATCCTATACGATGGAAAGAATATAAGTTGGTACGCTGGCCAAGACGGCAATACGACAAAGAAGCTTTGGTCTATTCCTGGCTGTTCGGGTGGCCCAAATTATCAGGAACCAAAGTATCAATCAAGAAAGGGAAGTAATACCGATGGTGATCTTGGCGGGCCAGCTCCGGAGGGTGGTTATTCCATTCGCCTTGGGCCAAGTCCCAACCGAGTTGCTGAAAAAGATGAGAAGCACTATACTTTTGCCGGGCACGGAATGCAGCAGGTTACAGAAATCGCAAATTGGGGAACATGGCGAATTCGTCTAGAACCCGATGCTGGCAACAACATGTATGGACGTGACAATGTATATTTTCACAATTCTGGCAAAGGATATTCTCACGGATGTGTCGAGTGCGGCCCCAATTCTGGGAATAAAAGACTCTGGCATGACCTTCTAAAGTATCGATTGAAACACAAAGAAATTCGTGTCAGAATTAAGTACAGGTATCCAAGCACAAATGGAAACACGATAGGCAAATGATCAAGGCGTCTCGAGAAGTATGTATCTTAGCTTTTGTGATCTTCTTGGTGTCTTGCAAAAAGACTCCCACTCCGGTGAGCGCGCACGAAGAATATGTGGGGCCGGCGAGTTTTAATGCGCCTCAGGGCGACACTAATCTAAGAGTTGATGCTAACCTGGTGGAAGGAAATGGGACCAAAATTTTAATTAAGCTGACGAATATGAGCGGCAAGGCGATCAAGGGAATCACGATAGCTGTCCAAGAACCTCATGTCGATGAATCTGGTAAGTATCGAGGTTGGTGGACCCTCATTGACCAAATATCCACCCGAATTGAACATAAAGTTATTCTTCCTGGCAAGGTGGTGGAACTTAATTGGGTTCCTTCGAAGGAGGAATTATCCCAATTAAAAGGAGAAAAATCAATCCGGCTCTCCGTTACCACTATGGTCAATGCCAATTATGGCGGGCTTAGCTTCTATTCCAAGCCAATTGCTCTAACTGGTAAATAGTGGGCCAGGGTAAATCTTATATCAAACCTAGGAACTGACTTAAAGTTTTCCTAAATTAAGTCAGTTCCTAGGTTTGAATCCATCTAGTCTATGATGCCAACGACCGGGTGAACAGCATCGTTCATTCGAACGCGTCGACCAGCGCGGTTTTGCACCAAGAATGGTACAGCTTCGATGCGGCTGACTGAGACAAGCAGCAATTTGTACAACTCGTATTCGTACGACTAGTCACTGTGTGAGTCAGGTAGTTGTGAATGTCCAAGCCGGGTGGCACCGGCAGCGACGTCTACGAAGTTGAGAGTTGCCTGTGTCTTAATATAAAGCAACGACCGGGTGAACAGCATCGTTCATTCGAACTCATCAACCAGTGCGGTTTTGCACCAAGAGTGGTACAGCTTTGATGCGGCGAACAATCTTCAGACGAAGATTGTGAATTCGGCTCTGACCAGCTACACGTACGATGGCATCGACCAGCTTCTTACTGAGAACGGGGGCGACGTTGCGAATACCTACGCGTACGATGCCAACGGCAACCGAACGAGCAAGAACGCTGAGCTTTACACCTACGACGACGGCGACAAGCTTCTGACTCGCGGTTCGACGAGTTACAGCTACGATGAGTGCGGACGAACGAAGACGATCGTGGGACCGAGTGGAACGAGAACCTTTACCTGGGACTACGAAGACCGCTTAACGAACCTCTCGGGCGGTGGAGTCAGCAGTACCAACTACGGTTACAACGGTCTTGGGACGCGAACTTCTAAGTCTAACTCCTCTGGATCTCGGACGTATAAGCGCAACGGAGTCGGTGTTACCGCTCCAGTGCTTTCGGATGGAGTTGCGAGCATGGTTCCGGG
>JANYCU010000036.1 GCA_025360125.1 Armatimonadota bacterium
TAGAATCCAACCCTATTGGCTTGCGACTGGCGAATCTTGGAACCCTCAACCATTCGACGAGTCGGAACTCGAAGCAGTTAGAAGGGAGATCGAGGAGCAGGATGCAGTGGAGCGTTCACTAACCACGAAGCGATTTAACGAGAAAGGTCGTGAAATCCATATGGCGAAGATCGAGGACTTTCCCGCGCAACCTATTTGGACTTGCAAGAACTGTAAGTTCCGCTCGATTTGCCCCGAGGGAAAGGCACAAGAAAAGGCAAACTAAACAACTAAAAACAGGCCGCAAGAAAAGGAAGGGCTGGCGGCCTGTTTTTAGTTTTGTAAAAGGACTGCATACCCAGAATTTTTAATTGGAAATGGACTGATGCAGCGGACCCTGAATCATTGCTGTATGACGAACCTATAGTAACCACTATGACCGTTTACATAAATTAAATAGATGATTACTGTTCTCGTTGCCCAACAATTGCTTGCTCAGTCATTTCTCGGAGGATCTGGGCAAGACTTAGCCAGATTCTATCTTCTCTCTGCAAAGAGAAGTGTCGTATGTTCGGATCGAGTGTTCAAAACTTTTGGACCTAACAGGTTTTTTTTGAACTCAGAAGATAACTTAATATATCCAGACGGCTCCTTATTTTCCATTCTTCACAATGCCCCTATTCAAAAGATTGAGATACCGTCCAGCGGGCAAATCAGGACCCGACAATTTCCAAATGTAGATAGTATCATTTCGACAATACTTCCATTAACAGTGGCTGGTATTGTTACGGTTGATTCCGAAACTCAGTTGAAGGAAAAAACGACGAATCCTTCGAATTTTAGCCTTACTCCTTCTGGTCCGACGAAAGCTCTTATTGGAAAAGGGTCTGACTCAATTAGCGACCTAGTCAATGTAGGCTTGAGCAAGCCGTTAATATATCCCGCTCTGCTAGGAAATATTTGGTTCTCTTGCTCGATGGTCCAGGCAAGCGAAATTGATTTCTTAAATGCTGTAGCTCAGATTGCTGATTGTAAGCTTGTTGACAAGAAAGATGAGTACGAATTTGTACCTGATTTGGAAAGGCTTAGATTAAGGCTCTTGAATTCATATCACGCATATGGTGATACCAGTGACACCTACGAGGGGTTTCATCAGAAGGCTCTAACGAGGGCTTATGAGATTGCGGCGCCGGAAATTCTAGCGGAAACGATCTCGAATACAAAAATGTCGAAGATAATGCCAATGCCCGATGATAGAGTACTGAAGTCATTGTGCCTGAATCTCAAAAGTGCAGCCGTAAAGACTTATTCGAAAAGCGATAATCCGCTTGTTCGCGCACTAGCGGAGGGCGTTTCCGAGGAGGGCAGGATGTCGTTGGGATACTCATATGGGTTTGGCTTCTTTGTGGCGGTTCCGCTGAAAAATGGCCGTTTATGGTTCATCTAGCAATTTCTTGGAAAGATCATTCCGGCAAAGCATTCGAATTTCTTGCGCTGAAAAATGAGTGAATAATAGTATCAGATGTTCGTTCCCAACTACGTTCCTGAGCCAGAGCAGATTCCGGGCAACGTCACGAAAGAACCGTATGCTCTGCGCTTGACTTATATTCGGCACGTATTAAGCCGATATTTGGGTTCGGTTGGAATCGTCGTGGGACTTGGCATGCTTTTGCCGAGAGATCTTCCCTTGGTGCCGTGTACCATCGCAATGCTCATCTGCTTGTTTTTAGTGAGCGGGATTCGGAGCATCTTGAGAGGCACCGAAATGGAACCCAAACTGACCGCCTATTCTTTGCCAATCGTCCTTTTCGCTTTAGGGGCCGCGACGAGGTCATGGACAGCCAACGGATTTCCTGCGTGGTCGATTCTCGCGGGGATCGCATGTTTTGGACTCTATGCAGCATTTTGCGGTCGAGACTTTAGTTTTGTAGGCGGTTTTACGTTGGCTCTCATTGTTTCTAGTGTCATCATCGCCTTCGTCATGGTTGAAGAAGGCATGCCATCTGCGAGCAGCTCGCAGGCCCTCATTTGGAATGCGGTTGGGCTTTTTTACTTGGTCTATGACTTCGCGGCTTTACTTTCGAGACGAAAGTCGACAGAAACTTGGGCGGCAGTTGTGGACCTGTATCGCGACGTTTTTAACTTTTTGGGCTATTTCCCAAGGGTTTTGATCCACTGGAATCGGCACCGAATTCTCAACGATCTGTCGATTGACAACCCTTTTCGCAACTAAATCGGATACCAGATTTGTGTTTGAATAGCCTCAAATAGTAACGTCTTGACGCTCAATCCGTCATACTAAGCGATATCGGACGCGGCCCATGAACGCACTTTCACTTCTAACTGTATTTTTCTCTTTGCATAGCGCTGGTTCCCAAAAGAATCTCAGCCTTGACGTATACCGGGTTACAGGAAGTAATCGGGTCCAGGTTAAAAACGGAGACAGCCTTACTGGTGAAATTCAATTTAAGGCAGTTGTTCAATCTGACCACCCGGTTCAAGCCGTTGAATTTTATGTCGGCAGTGACCTCCGTGAAACGGACGGAAGTACTCCATACGAATTTAAGCTCGATACCTTGTCTGAGCCAGATGGCGAGATCAAACTTAGATTCAAAGGATTTACCACTGAAGGCCAAAATATCGAAAAATCGTTTACTTTAGTCATTGACAATGGCGTCAGCAAAGGCGCTGATTTCCATATTTCAAAAGGCAATGGTTATATGACCGAAGGCAAATACGACGATGCCATCAACGAAGGTCGAATCGCGCAAAAGGCCGATAAGGTTTCACTTGGAGCCAGAATTTTGCTTGCAAAGGCAAATTTTGCCAAAGGGCTGTATGACAAGGCTCAAAAATTTGCTGAGGACGCGCTTGAAATAGACAAGAACAGCCGAGCCGCTAAGGAAGTTATGATTTCGCTGAAGGTTGCCCAGGCTTTTAACGCTGTCTCCCGATCCACAACTGACCGAAAGGAAATCATCAGTTCAATCAAGCAGGGCCTCAGTCAAGCGATTAAGTACCAAGTAACTTTGCTTAACGAGGAAGTTGATAAGATTTCTGACAAATCCTCATTAGAGTATCTAGACGCGGCTATTCGGGCTCGACGCTATTCACTAGTTGTCGACTCACTGGCTGGACCACTCAAATCAAATTTCAAGAACAATGATTTGAATAATCGCTTGGCCTTCGCCTACCTCATGACCAATCAAATTGGGGGTGCCGAAGAGATCATGAAAAATGTCAAGAAATTTGGCGAAGTTGATGGCTATGGGTTTGCCTTGAATTCAATTATTGCTACCGAGCGAGGGGCCGACACGGTAGCCGACGACATGATCAAAGAAGCATTGTTGAACGTTCCGGACAGTTTGGGCCTCAAAACGGCTCAAGCGTTCATCGCCTTGAAGCGAAATAGTCCACGGTCGTTGGCTGATGCGGCGAATGCTTTGCTGAAAGACAATGAATATCGTTCAGAGTCGTACTACTTTGCGGCGGCCCTAAGCAACCGACTGAAGCGAATTGAACTCGGTCGAAAGTACTTTGAGCGAGCTTTGAAAGCAGATGCGGCTGACCACGATATGTACGTGGAGCAAGGAAATGAGGCGATCTCCCTCGGTTTAATGGGAGGGGTTACCCCAACGGATAAGGACTTCCAACTTGAATATGCACGGGCAATGTTTGAACTCGCACTCATGTGCCGAGACAATAGCGCTCAGGCCCTAGCGGGGATTTCAATCTCAGCTATGTATCAAAAGAAGTCAACTGAAGCGCTCACCTACGCCGAAGCCGCGACCAAAGCTGGTCCAACTTACGCTGCAGGATGGTACACGTACGCTGCGGCTCTTAGCTATAAAAAGCTTGACGCTCGAGCAGCCTTTGCCAAGGCTCAGGAACTTGATCCTCGAAACTTGCGTGGGCGAGCAATGCCGAATTCAGACCTCGTATTCAATTACTACAACACGACTGGTCGAACTCCGGTCGTATCGCCTCCTTCACGAGGCTGATCTAGATTCTCAGGCCAAGGAAATCTCTTTGGCCTGGGTATCATTCTAAGTTCAGTCGGGGCGTAGCGCAGTTGGTAGCGCGTTTGCATGGGGTGCAAAAGGTCGCACGTTCGAATCGTGTCGCTCCGACCAATCTCCTTCTCTCATGAAAGTCGTCTTCGATGTCGGAAAGGTGTTGGCTCATGCCCATATGCAGTGGAAGAATGCGCTCGCGGCCAGCGGGCTTAACCACAACGACTCTCCTTTGCTCGAAAAGTATCTTTACGATTTGCCTCAGTACTTGCCCTACGAAGGTGGACAGATTTCTGAAGATACCTACCTCTCAGCTTTGGCTAAGGAATTCGGTCTGAAAGATACAGCGGCGGCCCTTCACTTGCACCGAAGTATTATTGGCGACGAGTATCCCGGCGTCGCGGATGTCATTCGAGAGCTAAGCGCCAAGGGAATTGAGACCGCGACCCTCAGCAATAACAACCCGATCCATTGGGCTTGGTTTACCGAGTCAGGGAAGTATCCAGCGATCGAGGCGATCCAGTATCTTGTCGCCAGTTTTCAGTTGGGCCATTTCAAGCCCGAGCCTGCCATTTACACCGCTTTTTGCGATCGCTTGGGTTGGGAAGCGTCCAACCTCGTTTTCCTTGATGATTCCGAAGTAAATGTAATTGCGGCGAGGGAAGCTGGTTGGCAGGCGTTTGTCATCACCGAGGATGAGCCGAAAGCCGATCAGATTAGGCGAATTTTGAACCTTTATTGAGGAGCAAAGCTCGAACTGCGTCGGCAATCTGAACCGAAGCCTTCCCGTCCCCGTAAGGGTTCGTTGACTTAGCCATGGAATCATAATAGGCTTGGTCGGAAAATAGCTTTCGTCCGAATTCTAAGACAGCGACTGGATCGGTGCCGATAAGGCGGGCACATCCGGCGGTCACGCCTTCTGGTCGTTCGGTTGTTTCTCGCAAGACTAGCAGTGGCTTACCAAAGCTCGGCGCTTCTTCTTGCACTCCACCCGAATCGGTGAGAATAAAGTGCGACCGCTCCATCAGCTTCACAAATTGTTCGTACTGTGGGGGTTCGATCAGGTCGATGCGCGGGTGCCCGCCCAGGGCTTCGGTTAGCACTGATCTTACATCGGGATTTTTGTGCATGGCGACGACCAAATGAGAATCAGGATGCTCATCAATGAGTTTTCTTGCCGCATTCGCTACTCCAGCCATCGGCTCGCCCCAATTTTCACGTCGATGCATGGTCATGAGGATCAATCGTCCATTGAAGTCGGGATACCAGGTTTGAGGCAAGAGTTTTGCAACCTGCATGACTGCGTCTATTCCGGTGTTACCCGTAATGAAAATATCTTCCGGTTTGACGCCTTCGTCGCGAAGGTTCTGTGCGGCGAGCTTGGTGGGAGCGTAGTGTTGCCTTGTTACGAGCCGGGTCGCTTGACGGTTAAATTCTTCGGGGAATGGGTTATGGATGTTGTGGGTTCGTAGTCCGGCTTCGACATGGCCGAACGGTATTTGTCGGTAGAACGCAACTAAACTCGCGATGAACGTTGTTGTGGTGTCGCCTTGAGCAATGACGAAATCGGGCTGAGATTCAGCGAAAGCACCATCGAGGGCCAGGATCATGCGGGATGACATTTCCGCCAGGCTTTGTCCATGCTTCATCAGGCCAAGATCGATATCTGGCTGGATTCTGAAAGTCTCAAAAACCTGGTCGAGCATTTCACGGTGTTGTCCGGTTGAAATGAGAACGGTTTTGATGTCCGATTTTTCACGCAAAGCTTGCACGACTGGCATTGACTTGATGCAATCCGGGCGAGTTCCAACGATAACGGCAACAGTCTTTTTAGGCATTTCTCTGTTCAGCTTCCGCCAATTCCGGGTTCAACATTCGCTCAACTATGTGGCAATAAATGTGATAGAGGGCGAGATGCGATTCTTGGACGTGCATCGTTTGACTGCTGGGGACGACGATCGCTATGTCGGCAAGCTCGGCCATTTTTCCGCCTGTTCCGCCAAGGAGGCCAATGGTGGTCATTCCGAGAGATTTTGCGGTCTCCATAGCCCGGATGCAGTTCTTTGATCCGCCGCTCGTGCTGATCGAAAGCAAGATGTCGCCTTTCGCGCCGAAAGCTTCGACTTGGCGAGAGTAAATTTCGTCGAACCCATAGTCGTTGGCGCGTGAGGTGATAGTAGATGTATCGGTGGTGAGGGCGATTGCGGGCAATGCCTTACGCTCAAACTTAGTCGAGAGGGTTGAAATGAATTCGGCGGCCAGGTGCTGGGCGTCGGCAGCGCTGCCTCCGTTTCCGCAGATCAACAATTTGTTTCCGTTAGCGAAGCATTTTGCTGTCGCATCACAGGTGGCCATCAGGTCGGGGAGGCAAGTATCGATGACCGCTACCTTCACTTTGATGCTTTCGCGGAGGTGCGAGGTGGCGGTAGAAATCCAGTCGTTTGGCATCAAATCTATCCCGGGAACTGTTCAAGTATGGCAGAAAGGTCGGCGAGGCTGTCGATTACGAAATCGGGTTCACAATCCTTTTGGGATTCATGCTTGGCTCCGTAGCCAGTTCGGACGAGAACTGTTCTCGCGCCGACGGCTTTGCCCAGGTCGATATCGGCGGGTTTGTCACCAATGACCACGCTTGCCGAAAGGTCGATATCGAAGTCTTTTGCGGCGTCGGTTGCCATCCCGGGGGCGGGCTTTCGGTGAGTCGACGGTAAATCAGGATGATCGGTGCAGAAATAGTATTCGTCAATCGAGGCGCCTTTGGCGTTGAGAAGAGATTCAACGCGTTCGTTGACAGCGATAACCGCCGCTTCGTCGAAGAAACCTCGGCCGACTCCGGCCTGATTGGAGATACAAACGATGCCCCAACCCGCATTTCTTGCTTCGGCTAGAGCTTGGGCTACACGGGGAATCAATTCAACCTCGGCCGGGTCGTGAAGGTAGTTTTTCTCGACGATAAGAGTTCCATCTCGATCGACCAGCAGGAATGGCTTTGGCATGTTATTTCACTCCAAGCCATTGTGCGACAAGTTCGCCAACATATCCAAGGTGCTTTCCGTTGGCGACTTTGACGGCGGTCGCTCCTTTTGATGCCACGGTGAGCGGACTGTATTCGCGCGAGTGGTCGGTTGATGAACTGGTAGGGTCATTGCCATGGTCGGCAGTTAATATCAAGAGATCATCTTCGGTCATTTGATTGAGCACATTGCCAAGTACGATGTCGAATTGCTCAAGGCATTTTGCAAATCCGGTTGGGTCATTACGGTGTCCAAAAAGCATGTCGGTATCTTCAAAATTAGCGAAAATGAACCGAGCATCGGAGGCCAGGGCGACTTGAAGCATCTTTGTGTGCTCTTCATTTGACTGGGTTCGTTTGACGGCTCGGAATCCGCGCGAGTTGAACAGCTCCGGCACGACTCCAATACCGAAGACGTTTCCGATCTCATCCACTAAATTTTGGATGGGGATGACGGGGAAGTCTTTGCGCTTTTCAGTGCGATAAAACCCGGTGGAAGCTTCACCATCGAAGGGTCTGGCGATCACTCGCTGGACGTTATTTGGTTCGATGCAGACCTCTCGAGCGATTCGGCAAAAGTCATAAAGTTGTTCGATTGGAACGACTTTCTCATGGCAGGCAATTTGAAAAACACTGTCGGCGCTGGTGTAAAGAATTGGGGAGCCTGTTCGAATGTGCTCTTCGCCTAGTTCAGCGATTATCGCGGTTCCGCTTGCTGCTTTGTTGCCGATTACTTTTCGCCCGGTTCGGGCTTCGAACTCGGCGACGAGACCAGCGGGAAACCCGCCTGGGTATGTCGGGAAAGCCTTATGGGTGACAATTCCCATCATTTCCCAGTGCCCAGTTACCGAATCCTTTCCCATTGACTGGGGCAGAAGTCGACCGTACTGAATCTGAAATCCGTCTCGGCCCGGAGTGGCGCGGACCCCTGCTCCACCGAAAAAGCCGAGGCTGATGAGGTTTGGAGCATTAATACCATCTGCGGTGTTCCAGACGTTGAGAAGTGTATTGTCGGTTTCGTGATCGTGAAAAAGGTTGTGGTCAGGGGTTGAGCCAGCCCCACATCCGTCGAGAACAATTACGATGGCTCGCTTCATTAACTATCTCCATGCAGCGTAAAAGGCATCTCGGGCATTCTCAGCCTCACCACAAATGTCGCCATCACCGGAGACATTGAGGTGTCCCATTTTGCGACCAGGTATGGCGTCAGCTTTGCCATACCAGTGGAAGCGGGCACGGGGGTGGTGCTTCGAAACCTCGGAAAGGGCATTTTCGAAACTTTGGGCTTCGTCAATGCCGAGGATATTGGCCATGCAAGTTGGAATTCCCGTTTCGACGGAGTGAAACCAGCCCAGGACGCTGAGTACATGCGCTTCAAATTGAGACATTCCTCCCCAGTCGAGCGTGTAGTGGCCAGTGTTATGGGGGCGTGGGGCGATTTCATTAACCGTGATCTCGCCATCATTTTGCAGGAATAGTTCGACCCCAAATAGGCCAATGCCATTGACCGCTTTTACGGCATCAATGGCGACTTGTTGAGCCTTGGCGGACAGTGCGGGTGATGGACAAGGATAGACGAGGTCGCACACGTAGTTTCGTTGGCGAGTAATCATGGCGGGGAAGGTATCGCAGGAGCCATCTTTTCGCGCGACGACCATCACCGCGATTTCGTCATCAAACGCAACGAGTTCTTCGGCGAGCCATCCTCCGGGTTCCCAGAGTGGCCTAAGCTCGTCGTATTCGGCCTTTGTATTGACGTATTTCGTGCCTTTGCCGTCGTACCCACCGTATCGGGCCTTGAGAACGCACGGAAAATCTATTGTTTCGGCTTGGTCGGCGGACACTGCTAGAGGAGTTGGAACTCCAAACTCTTGATAGGCTTGGCGTTGCAGCAGTTTGTCTTGAATCGTCCGAAGGGTGTTGATTCCTGGGACGATGTTTTTAGGATCAAAACTCGCGATTCGACAGGCTTCTTCGAGGACCTCGGCTTTGATGAATTCGTTTTCAAACGTGATGAATTCGCACTTTTGCATGACGGTAGAAATGTCGATCGCATCGTGGATGGAACCGAAAATTGCTGGTCCGACCTGGGCAGCGGGTGAGTTCTTGTCCTTGTCGAGGGAAATGACCGAGACGCCCATTCGTTGAGCGGCCATGACCGACATCCTGGCGAGTTGACCGCCGCCTAAAATTCCAAGCTTGACCTCTGGGACTGACTCTATTGGCACTGACTTTATGGTGACAGATTAGGTGACAACTTGGCTTGGTTCGATTGTCAAATGCCGAGCACCTTGCACATCCTTCGACCGGATAACACCGATCAATTCGGTTTCGATGACGAAAATAGTTTGCTCGGCCAAGAGGGCTTCGGCAATTTCAAACGCAGAATCAAAGGTGGTGGCATCGAGATTGGTGAAGTTAAGGCTTAGTTGGGTTATTCCTTGGCTGCTAAGCTTAAATCCAAGGGCGCGGACTCCAGAAAGGGCTTGATTTCCGCAATCTCGCTGATATCGAAGCCTTTTTGCAACATCTTTGACTGCGGTTATGTTATCTGAAGCAAGATTGAGGTTTGCGGCTAAGAGGAAGTCGCGAACGCCAACAATTGTGGTTCCCCATTGTTCATGTTCAAGGCTTCCGAAATCAGGAAGTTTTTCGAGCTCTCCCATTTGTCCGCGTAAATACGGCAATCGGTATTCGCTTCCTTTGCGAGCTGCTTTCTCGTAGAGATGGGTTGGCACCCGAAAGCGTAGTGAAAATGACTCGGACCATGTTTGGGTTGCTGAAATCAAGTCTGACTCTAATCCTTCGATTAATACAAAAGGAGCGACATCAAGAGCACCAATTCTGGGGTGTACACCTTGTTGAAATTTGAGGTCAATTTTCGGCAATAGAACTTCGCAAAGTCGATCCATTCCTTTGAACACGGTGTCTTGGTCACCGGAAAACGCGGTAACTGTGCGCTCATGGTCAATGTCACCTTTGAAATAATGAATTGATAGGCCAAGTTCGGCCACGGTCTTTCTTGCTTCTTGACACAAATCGGAATCAAAAAATGACCAATTTGGAATGGCGACGACTTTGTTCAAAGGGTTATCCACTCTTGAATTTTTGAAAACAATTTTTCACCCATTCCTTTCACCTTTCGTAGGTCTTCGAGTTGGGGGAAATCGCCATTGGCCATTCGATAGTCGATTATGCGCTTGGCCATTGAAGGACCAATGCCAGGCACGGTTTGAAGTTCTATTTCCGTCGCACTGTTGATGCTAACTGGGGAAGTTGGAGGTTGCTTGCGATTTGTCTTTAATGGAGAGCGTTCATAGGTTGCAGGGTCGAGTGGGGTTGACGAACTTGTGCCAACAAAGGGACGCGGAGGGTGCGGAGCTCCCGGCTTTGCAATTGGCGTAATGACAATTTTTTGTTCGTCTTTCAGTTTTTGAGCAAGGTTGATACTAACTCGATCTGCACCGGATTTTAGTCCTCCTGCGAGTTTAATTAGGTCTTCAACTCGTTGCCCTTCGGCAACTTCATAAACACCAGGCTTTACGATTTCGCCGCTTATGTCCACCTTGAATTTCTTTGCGACAGGAGACATGTTGAAATCACCGCCCGATTGAATTGTGGCTGGGACGTTGCTTTCCGTTGTTGGTGGGCTGCCGGACAACTTGGTAGGGTGTGCTTTTACGCTGTGGGTGGTAGTTGTTGGAGTGGCTCCCGTATGAATTCGGGCCTGGCCAAAGTAACCAATGGTCCCGAGTAACGCAACTCCGGCTGTGCCTCCTAAGATTTGCCTCCAGCTTGGGGATTCCACTTCTATGTTATAGCGGTTCGGAGCTTCCTTTTTCTAGTAGTGCATGGCGCCAACCTCGAACACTGACCAAACAATATTCGGCTCTGAGTGCGAAAAGGAATCTTTCAACTATGAGCGCGCCAACATGAATAGTCTTTTCCCGACCTGGTTCCATGCCGATTATTGCGGCTCGTTGCTTGTCGGTGAGGGGCATAAGCTGGCCGACGGCGGTGCTCACTTCTTCAAAGGTGAGCTGGGCCCCATGGACTCGGTCTGGTTGCCATGTGCCCAATTGATCTCGAATGGAGACGAGATTGGTGCCAGCGGCTCCGAGGGTGACAACGGTTCCGCATTTTTGCGGCTGAATGCCTGCACCAACACTTTCGTCGATTGCAGTAGAAGCACGGAGGATTTCGATCCCAGTGGTCTGTTCATGGGGGAAGAAAAGAGATTTTAGGCCCAATGTGCCAACGGGGTAGCTCTTTTTGAAGAGGATATTCCAGCCATTGTCCGTTTGATCGGCCAAGACTATCTCGGTGCTTTGCCCGCCTGGATCGAGGATGGTGATCCGTTTTTGATCGGCGAAGATTGGGTCGGAAACGACCGATTCGAACCCCAGTATGGCTTCTTGCTCACCGGAGAGGACGATGATTGGTGTCTCTTGTTGTTTCGCTCTTAGGAGTAGATCGTTTGTATTGGTTGCGATTCGGGCGGCCATAGTGGCGGCGATGAGAGTTGGACTGGCGTTGAGCTGGTGGGCTTTGTCAGCGAATTTCTTGACCGCGGCTAGAGTGCGTATCATAGCGGCCTCACTTAAAATTCCCGTTTGTTTGGTTCCTTCGCCGAGGGCGGTTACTGCGGTGTCTTCGAAAATTGGCTGCCACTTCTCGTTTTGATATTCGGATACCAGGAGGAGGACGGAGTTGGATCCAACATCAATGACTGATCGGCGCATTGGTAGAGAGTGTATCTCTTGTTTGGAGCGATGGCGATGGCGATGGCGATGGCGATGGCGATGGCGATGGCGATGGCGATGGCGATGGCGATGGCGATGGCGATGGCGATGGCGATGGCGAGGGCGAGGGCGAGGGCGAGGGCGAGGGCGAGGGCGAGGGCAAGTGCAAGTGCGAGGAGGAAGGCGATCTATTTTTATCGTTTTTGCTATCGCCTAGATCTCTTTCCAAGGGCTATTCTTTTAGCGTGGCACGATTGCTTGGAATTGACATTGGGACATCGGGATGCAAGGTGATTCTCATTGATGAGCACGGGGCTTTGCTGAAGCAGTCGAGCGCGGAGTATCCGTTATTGACTCCAAAGCCGATGTGGACGGAGCAGAATCCGAATGATTGGTGGAATGCGGTTCAAAAGTGTTTGATCGAGCTTGGCGAGCGATCGGTTGATGGCATCGGCGTGACGGGGCAGATGCACGGATCGGTGTTTCTGGATTCCCATGATGTAGTGATTCGTCCGGCTTTGCTTTGGAATGACCAGCGTACGACTGAGCAGTGTAAAAACATCGAAGAAAACATCGGGAAAGACGTGTTAATGAACCTAACTTGCAATCCAGCATTGACGGGTTTTCAGTTGCCAAAAATCTTATGGTTGCGTGATAACGAGCCGGAAAATTATCAGCGACTTCATTCGGTACTTCTGCCGAAGGATTATATTCGGTTGATGTTGACGGGAGTTAAGGCAAGTGAGGTGAGCGACGCAAGTGGAACGGGCATATTTGAAGTACCAAAACGTGCATGGTCTTTAACTATGATGGAGAAACTAAGTCTACCAAAACATCTATTTCCGGAAGTTTATGAGTCGGATGAAGTGACAGGCGTAACCAAGGAGTTTTCGTTTTTGACGGGTGGAATTCCGGTGGTTGGAGGTGGAGGTGATCAGGCGTCGGCGGCGGTTGGAACTGGGGCGGTAGATGTTGGGGCAATTTCGGTCAGTTTAGGAACGAGCGGCGTTGTCTTCACTTCCATCAGCAGTGCTGCGTACGATTCGAATGGGTCGGCTCACACGTTTTGTCACGCGAATCGAGGTTGGCATGCGATGGGAGTTATGTTGAGTTGCGGAGGAGCGCTTCGGTGGTTCCGAGACTTGTTTTGCCCGGGTGAATCCTATGACTCAATCACTGAGATGGCGCGTCGGTCAAAGGCGGGATCCGGTGAGGTTACGTTTTTGCCCTATTTGGCGGGTGAGCGGTGTCCTCATAACGATCCGAACGCCCGGGGTGCATTTGCGGGAATGTCGCTTTCGACGACGAAAGATGACCTCAGTCGATCGGTCTATGAGGGCGTGACTTTTGGCCTGTTGGACGGCTTTGCATTGTTAAGAAGTCTGGGGGCATCGGCGGACGTGGTCACGGTGACATCTGGGGGTGGCAAAAGTGATTTTTGGGTTCAAATGATTGCCGATTGTTTTGAGGTTCCGTGTCAGCGTTTGGTCGTGGACGAAGGGCCAGCGTTTGGGGCGGCGATTCTGGCAGGGGTTGGAATTGGAGTTTGGAGTACGGTTTCAGAGGCTTGTCGGGCGACGGTGAAGGTTAAGGACGTGCTTTTGCCTGGATCGAGTGAAACGATCCGATATTACGAAAGATATCGGAAACTTTACGCGGATATCAGTAATTGGAGCCCCGTTTAATGTTCATTTCTTCAGAGTCAATGAGGTAAAGTTATGGTTCGCGCCCCATTGCGCCTTATCCGAGATATTTATGACCATTGACGAGACCCAGACACCTAAGAGCGAAATCGACGCTCATCAGCCGGAAGTAGTTCTAGCTGCGGTGTCCGACGACCAGCCCCCCACGCAAGAAGCTTCCGAGCCTGTTGCGACCGAGACACCCGACCCGACGATTGTTGCTGAATCAGCACCAGAAGCCGACCTACCCGCCGAGATTTCGGCCGCCGAAGCTCCCGTAGTTGAAGAAACGCCATTAGCGATTGTTGCTGAAGTCGTTGTTCCTGCTGCAGAAGTCGAAGCACCAGCCGTACTAGTTGCAAAAGCAGTTCCGGCTGTAGAAGCGGCACCTGCTGTCGTAGCCGATGGCGTATCTACCGCCAACGACGGCGACCTGTTTGAGCAGTACATGAATGCGCTCGACGGAGGCGAAACCGATGCCAATTCGGATTCCTCTTACAAGCGACTTAACAAGGGTGATCGAATTGAGGCGACCGTTATTCAGGTTGAGCATGATCGAGTTTTTGTTGACTTAGGCACGAAAGCTGAGGGTGTTATTCCTCTTAGCGAGCTTAGCGACAAGAACCCTACGACGGCCATTGGATTTGTCCAACCCGGCGATAAGCTTCAAGTTGTTGTTTTGAATCCTACTGGTTCCGAAGGGAACCCAACCGTATCGCGAAAGCGAGCCGAGTTTGAAGAGCAGTGGGATCGCATTATCAAGGCGTTTGAGGAAGGAAGTCCGATTAACGCGATGGTTGTTGACCGAGTCAAGGGTGGCCTTGTCGTTGATGTGGGAGTCCGCGGATTTGTTCCGGCAACTCATGTTGGCAACGGAAAGCTTCGAAATATTGACAAGTTTGTCGGCCAAACGCTGACGTTGAAGGTTATTGAGCTTGAGCGAGAGCGAAAGAAGGTTGTTCTTTCGAACCGACAAGCCGAAGAGGAGACCCGAGGTGCTGCGAAGGAAGAAATCTTTAAGAACATTAAAGTTGGCGATACGCTTACTGGTACTGTTCGACGATTGACCGACTACGGTGCGTTCATCGACCTTGGCGGCGTTGACGGTTTGCTGCACATTTCAGAAATGAGCTGGGCGCGCATTAGTCATCCTAAGGAAATTTTCAAGGAAGGGCAAGAGATTCCAGTTATGGTTCTCCGGCTGGACCAGAACGTTGGCAAGATTTCTCTTGGCCACCGACAGGTTTTGCCTGATCCATGGAACTTGATCAAGTCTAATTACAAGATTGGTCAGAAGATGATGGTCAAGATTGGTCGATTGGTACCAGCTGGTGCCTTCGTCAAGCTTGAAGAAGGCGCAGAGGCATTCTTGCCTTTGAGTGAAATCAGCTACCGACGGATCAAGAAGCCTGAAGAGGTTATTGTTGAAGGTCAGGAAGTTGAGATTCAAATCATTGATCTCAGAACTGATGAGCGGCGTATGGTGCTTTCGATGCGTGCATTGAATCCTGGGGAAGGCGGAAGCCGACCTGCTGGCGGATACGGCATGGAAGAAGAGTATCGCAAGCCTCGTTCGGGTCCTGGCGGCAACAAGAGTGGCCGACGGCGTCAGAATGAAGATGCGGATGACTCACGTCGAGGAACTGCTACTGGCGGCGCCACGATTGGTGAGCGTCTTGGAATGCTGAAAGGCCTTCTGAAGAATTCTGAAGAAGAATAGAACTATTTCCCGAAGGTTCTTGCCATTCTATAAAGCAAGATGAGAATTGCCATCACTGGCGGAATTGCTTCGGGGAAATCCACGCTATTGCAAATGCTCCGGGAACGGGGCATTTCTACTTTAAGTGCGGACGCCCTTGCGGGTGATGTCCTTTGGGAGAAGGGCATCCAGGGCCAATTAATGGGCCATTTTAAGACTCGTGAGCCAGTTTCACCAGTTGTCCTCAAGTCTTTGCTGTCGCAGGGCGATGAGAATCGTCGTGCGGTGAATCGCATCCTTCATCCGGCAATTGCCTCCGAGCTGGATCGATCTTCGGCGGTTGTTATTGAAGTGCCCTTGTTGCTTGAGACATGTCTTCATGTGGCTTTTCAATCAATTTGGGTCGCAACATGTACAAAACATACACAAATCGACCGATTGCGCGCGAGGTATGGAAATGCGGCCAATTTGGAGCAGGTTTCCTGGCAATTAGATTCAAAAGTAGCGATTTCGTTTGCTGACTCGGTGATCTCGACCGATGGTGAACCAGGGGAAACTTTGACCACTTTGTTGCAAGAAGCAAAAAGATGGGGGCTGACACTTGCAGTTTCTTGAGACATTTCATGATATAATCCAGCGACCTGTCATCAAGGGAAGGTTTTTGCCTGTAAAGGTGTCAGGAATTCAAAATGAGGGAAATGGGAATCTTAGTGGTGGAAGAAATTGTGTCAAATTGTCATGATTCGGCATATAATGGATTTCTATCTGCCACGGTGAGTACCCGCAGATTCGAGTCAGCTATGGAGGAGACGTCAAAGTGAGACGGTTCATCGCAACTTTGCCAGGCAAAGTAATCAGCAACGCATTAGTTGCAGCTCTTGTACTTCCGTACATGTTGCTGGGACTAGCTGCAAAGGGCAATGCCCAGTTGAGAAGCTTGCCAGGTTGGGCGGTCGTCGATTTCGTCAACAGAAAAGCCAAGGGAACAACGTTTGGAGCGCAAGCTGCAAAATCAATTTCCGGAAGCCTTTCGCGAACAGGTAAATACACGGTAGAGCCACCAGAAACGGTTGCTAGAATCGTTGAAGGTCTTGGGCTCTCCCAACCGCTACCTGACATCACCAATATTTTGCGAGTAGCAAATGAGATGAAGGTTCAGACAGTGGTTACGGGAGAAATTGCCGACTATCGGATTGATAAATCCGGTGCAGGCAAGCAAGCTCGAGTATCAATTCGAGCTGTATGCTACGACGTAGCATCAGGATTGCCAGTTAATGGAGCCGCGGTTTCAGCATCATCGATCGTTCGATCGGGCGATGTTGGAGATGATGTCCTCATTAACGATGCGATAAGTCAAGCTGCTAATTTGGCCGTAAACCAAATCAGTTCACAATCATTGCCTACTGGTACGGTTCTTAATACGAACGTAAAAGAAGCCTTGATTAATAGCGGTTCACGCAGTGGATTCCAGCAAGGCATGCACGTCATTATCACCCGTGGTCGCCAACAGGTTGCCAGCGGTGAGTTGATGGACCTTGGTCCGGATCGTTCAACAATCCGAATCACGCGATCCGAGTTAGGAATTCAGCCTGGAGATAAAGTCCGAGCCATCTTTGATGTGCCTGTGCTAGCTCCTGGATTCTCAGCAGGCGGCGATCCAATTGTTCTTAAGCCTAAGAGTCATGCGAGTCCGAGTGGATTCATCACGACCCTTTTGGTTGTTGGTTTGGCAGCTTTCCTTGTTGGTGGAAAGAGTGGAGCAGACGTTATTGCTATTCCTATCTCAGAAGCTTACAATGATCCTACAAATGGTGCTTCGGTTCGAATTTCGTGGAAACCAAATGGTTTTGCGAAAGGCAACTCGATCCGCCAATCCTGGCAAATCTTCCGAAACGACTTGCTCGACACGAGCGTTGTTTCAGTTGCAGGAATCAACACCAAGGCCTTTGATAATGGTTTGGCCCGAGCGGTGACCTGGACCGTATTGCCATCTAATGACCTCACGGTCTGTAATGGCAACAGTACAACAAATTCAGCTGCGGTTGCAGGTGTTGTGTCTGGTCGACCTTATCAGTATCAAGTTCAGCTCGTCTTTGCCTTGTCTCAATCAGACTTGGGAACAGGCGGCGGCGGAACTGCAGGCGGTACAGCTGGCGGAACTGCAGGCGGTACAGCAGGTGGAACGGCTGGTACAACTGGCGGAACTGCTGGTACAACTGGCGGAACTGCTGGTACAACTGGTGGAACTGCTGGTACAACTGGTGGAACTGCTACTGGTGGAACTGCTACTGGCGGAACTACTGGTGGAACTACGGCAGCTCTCTGCTACTTCTTGAGTGATCGAACAAACACGATTGGCTTTGCTACCCCGATTAATCCTCCTGGATTGGTCGCACCGGCAACTAACACGTCGATGTCGTTCCCTCAGTCGTTCACGTTCAATTCGGTTGTTAACCCGCAATACGATCAAACATTCGAGTACGAGCTTCAGATTTCGAGTAGTCAAACCTTCACGAAATCGACGACGTACAAGAAGATCTTGGTTGCAACCAGGGACTCGGGAACTTTGGCCTCAGATGCAGTTGATATGAATGATCCGTCACTGCCCCTGTCCATTCGAAACGCTGCAGTTGTCTACTGGAGAATTGGCGCTCGAAACGTTCTTGACAATCCTGGTCCGGTGCCTGATGCGTTTACTCAAGATCGATATATCTTCAGTACCGCAAACCGACTCAATCGACCTGGTGGGCCACCCCCACCTCCGACCCTCTAATAAAAATAAACCCCCCAGAGGGAACCTTCTGGGGGGATTGACCTTCTATTCGAACTAAGCCTTTACTATGAGCAAGTTTCGTTTTAATCATAATCTGCTATCTGTAGCATTAATATCTGCGTGTGCTGCCGGCGCCAGAGCCGACTTCTTGAATTTTTGTGTTGGACCAACTCCACGATTTTCACCTGGTTTCATTGCATATGAAGTTCAATCTCCAATTTTCGCAGTCTCCATGGGTATTGCTGGAACAGTTGACTACAACGCTGGGACTGACACACCTCCTGGATGCTTTGGAGCACACATCTCTGGAAACGTCCGCGGCCGGATTGGTTTTGGCGCGGGAACTCGAGGGACCATCCATTCCGACATTGACGACAATATGGGCTTTACCTGGGGCTTTCACCCAGCAAGAGATGGAATTTCCGGCGTATGCGGTACATCGGCCTATGCGATCTTAACTGAGGACACCACAACATCGCTTTTCGGTGCTAATGGTTTCCAAACAGCCTTTGTTGGATTGTCAGATACCTACTTCTTTGCCCGAACTACCAACGGAAACACTCGCATTGAGTGCCGAATTGACTTGGTCGCGGATTCCGCACGTGTCAATTGGGTCTTGACAAATACTGATACTGTGAGCCACTCAATTGGCCTTGGTTTTGGTTCAACCGTTGCGTTGTTTAGCGAAAATCTTCAAGAAATTCATGGCGCTTCGCCAAGTACGTCACCAGATGGTACGTATGTGACCGTTCCTGGCATTAAGCCGCCAAGAACTGAGCATCGATGGATTCGATCCCTGGATCCAGCTGGATTCCCATCATCGGTCAACTTTTCGTGGAGTCAACCCGAAGCAGTCGGTATTCAAATTATGAATACCAAGGATACGGCAACAACAGACCCGAACGATCCGAACCAGAGCCAAACGGCGGTTGACGGATTTGTTTTGGGCAACGCGAACTTTCTGATTGGATGGGTTAGCGGTGCTGATTCAAACGCCTTTAGCAACTTCATCTTCCAAGAGCCAGTTTCGGATGTCGGGTTTGCGGCCAACGATGCTTACATTCAGACTTGGAATCCTCAGCTTGTTGGAGCTGGCAGTAAGAGAACGATTAACGCATTCTATCGATCAACTTGGGGTGACTCACTTTATGGTCGACCTTATTCGGTCGTCGCAGATACTCCTAAGGTCATCAACTTGGCTCAAGGCGATGCAAATCAATTCGCTCAAAATCCTTTCCCAATTCGGGTTTGGGTTGATAACAACCGTGGCTTTGCTTCGATTGATACTGAGTTGCCATTGCAAGACGTACGAGTCCAGCTTCTTCTTCCTGATGGAATGACCATTGTTGGCCCTTCAGTCAAGACAATTGCTAACATCGACGCTCGAAAGCAAGGGTTTGTTGACTTCTTGGTTCAAGTCGATTCATTCGCGGCTGGAGACATGACTTACCAAGTCAAAATCACTCCAACGCCAGGACCTCAGA
The DNA here is from genome assembly GCA_025360125.1 of Armatimonadota bacterium. GTDB lineage: Bacteria > Armatimonadota > Fimbriimonadia > Fimbriimonadales > Fimbriimonadaceae > Fimbriimonas. The sequence goes on from JANYCU010000036.1 coordinate 19,386, forward strand.
AGACTCTTACTGGAGTTATCCAAGTTATTGCCCAGCCGAAGATGACTCTTCGAACTGATGCGAACTTGATCACTTCACCTTGGACATTTGATTCACCAACTTGGGAGAACATCCTAGGATTGGTTCCAGATCAAGACTATCAAGCCTTTACCTACGATCCAGTTCAAAAGGGATACATCGTATCAACTGGTCCAGATCGTGGACATGGCGCTTGGATCATCTCCAAGATTGCAACGACTAATATTCAATTGGGAAGCAACCCACAAGCGCCAACGGACTACAAGCCACAAGCTGACGGTTCTGGTGGAGCTCCGCTGATTTCGCTTAAGCCAGGCTGGAATCTTATTGGTAACCCTTATCATGTTGCGTTCCAACTCGGCCAAATCGTCGGTGCAAGCAATGCTAACCCGAACCAATCCTACACTTACGTTGACTTGGTCAAGCAAAACTTGATCAGTGGCTCCCTCGCTTATTGGGATCCTTCAACTGTGAACTATGGGTTTATTCAAAAGACTACGGATCACGTAGAGCCACAGCGAGGATATTGGATCTTCGTACCATCATCGCAAGATGTTGTTATTCGGTTCCCGCCAATCTTCCAGGTCGGCGTTCGAAGTCAAGACGAAGTTGCCAAGCCATGGCAGCAGACAGAAAAGCAGTGGCGACTTCAGATTGCCGCTCGTAGCAACTCTGCCGCTGATGACCAAAACTTTGTCGGATTCGCTTCGAGTGCGACCAATGCTAAGTCACTTCGAGTCTACGAGCCACCAATGGCTCCGATTAAGAATGGCCTTAGCCTTGCAGTCGACCAAAACGTTGCTGGTACTCAAACCCGAATGTCTCAAGCCCTTACGGAAGGAACAGGACGACAAGAGTTCAGCATCAAGGTTGATGCACGAGAAGCTGGTCCAGTCACAGTTACATGGCCTAACCTCTCGACTATTCCTAAGAATGTTCGAGCAAAGTTGGTCGACGTAGCTACAGGCGAAACTCGAGACCTTCGAAAGGTATCTGGATACACGTTCCAAGCTGAAGCGAATCTGACACGATCGTTCAAGATTCAACTTGAGCCAGGAACCGTATCGAAGGCGATCATCGGCAGCGTGGTTGTTACTCCATCCGGTCGAGGACCATCTGCATCGATTCGACTGAACTATACACTTGGTTCAGACGCAACGACAACGGTTCGAATCCTGAGTTCCAATGGCCGAGAAGTCATGGTAGTTGGATCTGGCCGAGCCGATAAGGCTGGTCAGAATGAAGTGGTCTGGAATCTTCGAGACCAAGCAAACCGAGCGGTCGCTCCTGGTACTTACCGGGCAGAGATCGTGGCTGAAGGAGCCGACGGCGAGCGAGTTCGAAAGATCACTCCGATCATCGTCATTCGATAAGTCACAATCAAAAACAAAAAAAGCCTGCGAAACTCGCAGGCTTTTTTGTTTTTGGCTATACAATAATCCTTAATGTCCAAGCAGATTTCGCGGGGAGCGTTTCTTGCCCTCGCCGTAGCCTACGCCAGCGTTTGTTCAGCAGCAGCTACGATCAACATCCAGATTCAAGCTTTTCCTGGTGAGGCCGTCGCGGATGGGCGAAGTTCGATTGCGATTACCCTTTTTGTCCGAAATTCTGATGGAAGCAATGTTCCGGATGGAACACAGATTGTTCTCAGCACAACGCTTGGAGGATTCCGAGAGACGATCGTCCGAACATCGAGCGGCGTAGCGCGAACGACTCTGGTGGCAGGGAACATTCCGGGTACGGCTCGAATCACTGCGGCAACGCTTCAAAATCAATCGAATCCTTCGACGATTGAAGTTGAGTTTGTATCGGATCGATCTCAGCTAGCATCCAACAACGATTTTGTCGAAATTTCTACTCCTGGGTCGCTGGAATTTACCTTTGCCAAACGAATCACGACCGCTTCGGGAGCTAACAGTGGTGTCCGCTTACAGTTTCGAGACCGCGTTTTGCTTGCCGACGATATTCAGTACCTTTATGACACGCAGGAATTACGGGCGCGCCACGCAACCCTAAAAGTTGGAGCGAAGGAATATGTCTTTTCTGACTTGTACCTAAACATTCGGAATCAAAAGGGCTACGGAATTACCGAGATTGACAACTGGGCGGTTGATCGCTTGCGATATGCGAACGGTGTCTTCATTTTTGAGCAGCTGAACCCAATTACTGAGAAGTACGAATTGAGTACGGTCAAAAAACGAACTGCCGTTGTTGCCATATCTCGAACTGCCGTTTCGATTCCGACTCAGCCAGTTAGCCCAAAAATTTTCGATTATGTTCCTATTCGGGAGGGAATTATCCCGATAACCGAGGGTGAGGTCAAAAAGGAAAGCGATAAGGACTATCAGACGGTTCGAATTACTGCCAAGCGAATGACCATCGTGAGCCGGAAGGAGATTCAATTTCAAAACGCCAAGTTTTATGTTGGTGAAACCAAGATCTTGAGCCAGCAGCTCTATCGACTGGATTCTCAGGGCATGCAGGGCCAGTTTCCTACCGAGCAATATATTTCGTTCAATAATAACCAGATTGGGGTTAATTTTCCTTACTATTTGTCCCTTGAGCGCAACCAGTCTCAGGACGTTCGATTTAGCACCGGACAGACATTTGGTAGAGGTTATTCGGCAAACCGAGGCGTGTTTGTTGACTACGAGCAATCATGGAATCGTTCGAACGGCGACGGAAAATTCACCTATTCAGGAATCGGGCGCGACGACTTCAACATCGGACTTCGCCAATTTACGAAGCTTGACGATAGCACAACTGCTTCTTTTGCAATCGACGCGCCTCAGGTCAAAAACCTCATTAGTACAGCGTCGATCAGTCGATATCAGCCAGGACTCCAAACTTCCCTGTCTGGCACCGTTCTTCATTCTCTCAAGGGGGTCACGGCCACTGATCGCCAAGACTATTACTTGGTTGCCGAGAAGGACCCGATTAAGCTCGGAAAGCTACCTTGGCGACTTTACTACGGCCTCAATGCGACCTATTCGAAGACAGCCACGACTACGGGTAACGGAGCAGGTGCACGGGTTCGAATTCTTTCGAATCCATTCGGAACTGATCGCTCGGGCGGGTCGTTATCGGCTGGTTTGACGTTTGCCCAGTTTGCGGGCACCAATGTTGCTACTCCGCTTGCAACGACGGCAACGGTGTCCTATAGCAAGCCGTTCGGTCAACGGTTCAATTCGATCGTGACGTACGACTACGCTCGGGATGGAATCACGGAACAGGCCTATGGATTTCACCGAGTGAGCACCCAGCTTTTCTATAACGATCAGAAATTTACAGGCAGTGTCTATTCGTCACAAAGCATCGGACAGAATAGTATGAGTCTTTTTGCTGACTCATCGTATCGCATTGCCAACCTCTGGCGGGTAGGGTATCAGTACACATTAAATCGCTACAGTGGTACATCTTTTGTTGACTATAACATTGTGCTCGGTTATCGAATCGGCACGGACAAACCCGAGTTTGGTTTGCTGTATTCGCAGCAGACGAAACGGCTTGGTTTTGTCCTTCTTGGCATGTCTCGCAATTAGTAGCTCGGTCTGCCCGGCTCAAGAAGGGTTTGGTCGATTTGGGTACACCAAGACGCCGTTAGTGCCTGGATTTGAGGTGAATCAAAGTGGATTCAAGACTTTATTCTCGGGAAGCGATCGGTTTACTTTTGCGTCGCCCTTAAAGATATGGAATCCTGTTTTGACGAACCAGGGTCGTCAAGTTGTGTTGACTGACGGAGGGATTGGAAAACCTTCCAAGATTCGGTTTGACTTGTGGGACTGTGGAGTTTCCTTTTACTTTCCGGCGGGCATTGACCTCAAGTTGCACTCGACAGGTAGTCCGTTTTTATCTTGGCAAGATGGTAGTGTGCGCGATGGTATTCCGACTCCTAAAGTGCCCTGGGTTTGTCTGTCTTTTTCTGATCAACAGCCACCCATCATCTTTGGTTTTCCGGGTGAAAAGGGGGCTTTAGAGATTTCTGGTGAGCTGGGTAACTGGAGCATTCGCTCGGCAAAAACGTTTAAAGGTTGGGTTCGAGTTGCTTTGCCGTTTGGATTAGAACCCATGCGGTCTACGACGGTGCAAGGTCTCGGGAAAGTATCACTCCGCTGTAAGAAGGAAGAGGATTTGTGGTCGGCCCCCATTGGAGATGTGTCGGAGCCAGTTTTGGAAGACGACCCGGACGGCATTGTGGCAACATGGACTTTGCCACGAAAGCGAACGGTCGTGCCCAATTCGTTCTATTTGAGCGCGCTGGGTGGCTACCCTTGTCATATTCTCTCGGATGTGGCCACTTATGCCTCGTCTACCAATGAGGGGCCCCTTGTGCTTTCGAAGACGAATACGCTGGTGGTGAGGCTACCTATCAAGCGGATTCCTTCTGGGCGCGGACTGAGCATTGGTGAACCAATCCCGCAGTCCTATGATTCGGTCGCATGGAAGAATCCACTCAGCATTGTTGATTTAGCTTTGGCGAATACTCTTTCCGGTAGAAACCGATTGGCGAGTCAGAAGGCGAGGGAGGTCTTGTCGCAATACTACGACCTATCGATAGCCGAGGCGGAACCAAACACTAAGCAGTCGGTTTTTTATAGGGCCACTGGCGAGGGACTTCTTGAGGCGTCGGTCCATTCTTTGCTGGGTCAATCGGTTCGTACGGGGGAATTGGATGCGACAACAGAAGACCCGCAACTTGTGAGCATATACTGGCGATTGGACCCTTTTTCTTGCGGGTTAAACTTGGCAAGTGACGACGCTTTGCGGGCAGAGGCGATTGCGGCGGTATCGGGAAGCTTTAGTCCTTTGCCCTCGACGCGGTTTAAGGCGGCAATGTTTCAGGCTTGTTTGAGCGGCCTTCGTGGCCTCAATACTTGGAAAAGGAGAACTGGCATGATTTCGGTCGAACCAAAAATGAAGGAGCCATTATTGAGTCTTCGTAAGGGGCTATTTTCGCTCAATGTACAGGTTCCTCAGTCTCCGGTGGTTTCCAATTGGATGTCAGAAGTTCGATGTTATGGCGACGCTCCGATGTGGCTACAGAAACAGTCAGAAGGATATGAGTTTTGCTGGACTGCCATCGATAAGATCGTGGGCCGGTTCTCGTTAGACAGTGCTTATGTCATTCGGGTATCGAATAGAAAGAACTTGCAGAGCCTCTATTTTTCTCAGAGAATTGGTTATAGCGAAATGCGATTTGAGCCCGAGGTCCCGGGAACTTGCTCGGCAAATTTGGTTGTTCCTACTTGGGCCGATCCGTTTCCGCTTACCGCGTTGCCACCGGAATATTCTGAGTCGATTCTGTAGGCAGGTCTTGGTTAAAGTGAAGGCCAATGTTTTTGGTTCTTGCAAGAGCTTGGGTTGCGACGTAGTTTGCCGAAATCAGTAAGTTTTTCGTTTCGATGGGGTGGCTTGAAAAGGGCGCCGTTGCCTGGGAATCATATTCCTTTATCAGGCCCTGAATGACTGCCGCGGTTTCTTTGAGGCCCTCGGTGGTGCGAACAATTCCGGCTCCCTTGGTCATTTGGTGCTGAAGGATGGTTCGGATGCGAACCGAGTTTGCCTCTGATACGCATTTGACGGGGACTGGTTCGAGCCGGGCGAAAATGCTCGACGTATTATTGACAACGGCTTCGGAGGCGGCTTTCGCGAAAACGATGGCTTCGAGAAGCGAGTTACTAGCTAGGCGGTTTGCGCCGTGCACTCCCGTTCGGGATACTTCTCCTGCTGCATAGAGCCCAGGAATTGTGGTTTGGCTCTGCGAGTTAGTTTTGACGCCTCCACACGAGTAGTGTTGAGCTGGGACAACGGGAATCCAGTCACGATCCATTTCGATACCGATCGTGCGGAGCTTTTCGTAAATGGTGGGGAATTCGTGGGTCAGTTGGTGGGTTTCGAGGTGGGTTGTGTCGAGGTAGACGCACCAAGTTTGTAGCTTCTTCATTTCCGCGTCTATGGCACGGGCGACGACATCGCGGGGGGCTAGTTCCAGTCGGGCATCGTAGTCGTACATGAATCTTCGTCCGTGATGGTTTCGGAGGGTACCGCCAGCACCGCGGACGGCTTCGGTGATGAGGAAACTCCGCATTTGAGGGTGGTAGAGCGTGGTGGGGTGGAATTGCATGAATTCCATATCGAGGATTTCGGCCCCGATAGCGTGGGCGAGGGCGATGCCATCGCCAGTTGCGACTCGGGGGTTGGTGGTGTGCTGATACATTCGCCCACAGCCGCCCGTTGCGAGCATGGTCGCTTTTGCGGCAAAGACTCTTTGTCCGAGCCCGCTGATGGTGGCTTGGCAGCCACGGCACACTCCGTCTACGGTGATCAGGGCGGTTACGTATGCCTTTTCGTAGATAGTGATGTTCTTAGAGGCTTGTACGGCGGCGACCATTGTACGCTCGACTTCCCAGCCGGTGTTGTCGGCGTGTCGCACGATTCGGTGGGTGCTGTGGCCTCCTTCTTTGCCGAGGGAGAGTTCGCCATGCTCCTTGTCGAACTTTGCGCCGAGGTCTTCGAGCCATTGGATGGCGCCTGTGGCGTTTTGGACCAAGTAGCGGACGGCTTCGGGATCATTGATATTTCCGCCTGCTATGAGGGTGTCTTGCTCGTGTAGGAGCCAGGTATCGGATTCGCCGACGGCGGCAGCAATGCCACCTTGGGCCCACTGGGTGTTTGAGTCGCTAATTTCAGCTTTGGTGAGAACGCAGACCTTTGCGAACTCGGAAACAGAGAGCGCGAAGCTGAGGCCAGCCAGGCCGCTGCCGATAACTAGAAAATCATATTGCTCGGTGATTGCCACTACTTGTTCCTACGGAGACATCTTGACAGCTTTGACGGCAATATCGGATTCTATTACTGGAAGATCGAATTTTAGCTTGCCATCGAGGCCGACTTTTGTGATCGTCGTTCTGATTTCTTCTCCTTTCCAAGTGTCCCAAAGGATGACGTTCCAGTTTCCGTTTGACAGTCCATCGAGGACAAAGGTGGAGGCAGGAGCGGGGGCGACCTTTTCTTTTTGGACGCAGATTTTGGTCCAGGATCGATCTTCGACTCGGAGCCATGCGATTGCTACCGTGTCGCCGACGGTGGCCCAGCTGACGAGTGGCGTCGTCGTGCGAGGGTTGAGGTCGCGGAATCGGTAATTTGCCATCAGCCAGTCTTGACCATTGTTGGTTACGGTTACGGAGTGTTTTCCGGCGGGAATTTGGACGGTGTAGGTCCCGTCGAATTGATGCATTGTTTCGGTTTTGGTGTTTCCGTCGGGGTCGGCGAAGTCGCGAGTGAGGTAAGTAGAGCCGTCGAGGTCAATTCTGAGTTTGGCGCCGCCAAAGCCCGATACACCTGAAACGATTACATCAAATGTAGTTGGTTTGTCGAAGGTGCAAGCGAATGTGACGGGGTTGTGGCAGTCTGGATGGTTGCCCATGCCGTGGAGTATCGAGGATAGAGGCATTTGGCCAGATGCTCCGGACGGTGAGATTTTAACTGTTCGGGGTTGATTGAATGGACTGGGTTCCCAGGTGGCTGGCCCCCCTTGGAGGGAGACATCTCGGCGAGGGATAGGATTTGGTTTGACTTTCCAGGTGATAGTCGGTTGAGTCTGGCGGAAGGCTTCGTTTTGCCAATCGATGCCTTTGATGAATTTGGCCACTGAACCGAAGAGGGGGTAAAGGCCTTTTGGTTCGATTAAGTTGTCCCACCACCACGGTTGGGCAGCTCCGCTGGAACCCATGCAGACGGAAATCCACATGGGGTCGTGGACTTGGATTCCGGTTGGGTCGTCTTCGGCGCGGGGCCCGCTTGCGTCGGCTCCGATTTCCGCAATATAGTGGGGTTTGCCCCAGCTTCCCTTCCGCGATTGTTGGTTTGCGATTTGGGAGATGATATCGGGCGATCCATAGTTGTGGGTTTGGGTGTAATCCATTTCGGTCAAGTAGTCGATGTCTTTGAAGCCCATTGAATTTGCAAAACTTGTGGTGATGAGGTGATGGTACGGATCAATTTTTTGGAGGTGCTTGGCCATTCGTTGATGCCAATCTTTGACTAATTCGAGGGGCATATCTCGGGTCATGTCGACTTCATTCCAGAGTTCCCAGGCGAATACGGTTGGGTCGGCTGAATAGCGAGCCACGAGGTATTGGAGTTTTTCCATGTAGACCCGGTCCATTTCAGGGCTTTGCCAAAACTCGGAGGTGGAGTGGAGGATTCCTCCATTGGCGATGTTGAAGGCACCTTCTTCCCAATTTGGATAGCCGTCTTTGTCGCGCAACATATTGTAGGAATCGATACAGAGCTTGACCTTCATATCGTACTTGCGAGCGAGTTTGAGGACATAGTCGAGGCGCCAAAGATTTTCGAGCGAAAATTGGCCAAGACCCTTTCCATCTTTGGCCAGTCCTGGTTGTTCGATGCCGAATGTGGACCAATGTGGGCTTAGCCAAACGCGGAAAAAATTACACCCTTGGGCGGCGTATTGGGGAATCCATTTGTCATAGCTGACGGTACCTGGTTCACCGCCCCAACAAACATTTGCCCCAAGTGGGAAGAAGCTCTTTCCATCGGACGTTTGAAAGAACCGTCTATCTTTTTCGGAAACGGTGGCGAAGCCGGACTTGATCGCGGGAGTCACGGTCACTTCACATTCATCGGTGATTGACGAGCCGCTTCGGTCCTTCACAGTGGCGCCAATTTTATGCGGACCGAGTTTTCGGAAAGAAATTCGTGCTCGCCATTTTCCGGTTGTGGCTTTTGTGATGACCTCTTTTCCATCGACTATTTTTCTTTCACAGTCAGCATCGAAGTAGCCGGAAAAGGTGGATGTTTGGCCATCAGGATCGTTCACCTGAACTCGAACGGAAATATCACTGGAGTCGAAGGGATTGTCGTAGGTGGCTTTGAGCGTTATGTCAAAGTCGACGGTCTCATATTGGTTTGTGACGGATACCGAAGGTTTGATCGTTCGGGCGGAAAGGGCTTCTCGGCTTTGGTATGGCGTGATAATTGGCGATGCCAGTGCAGATAGGAATCCCAGGAGGCCAATAAAAACCATTAGTCCCTTCACTATAGTAAGGATTGGTTGATTGGTGCAAGGTTTCCAGGTAAAAACGGGAAGTGATTGCGGCTTCACTTCTTCTTCTTTTGCATTTGGCTGGTGGTTCTATGGCGCGAGCCAAAATTGAACCCGTTTCTTGGATGAATGTACGCGTCAAAAGTGACTTTTGGTCGCCCCGCCAAAAATCGTTGCTGACCCACACGATGAGGGAGCAGTTTGACCAACTTGTCGATAAGAAGTATAAGCAAAACTTTGAGCGCGCGGCAAAGCGGTTGACGGGTGGCTACGTCGGTTATGTTTTCAATGATTCCGATGTCTACAAGGTTTTAGAGGCGGCAAGCTTCACCCTCGGGATTGAGCGAGCACCGTGGCTCGAAAAAGAAGTTGATGAATGGATTGATCTGATTAGCCGGGCGCAAGAATCGGATGGCTACCTTGACTGCCATTACCAATTGATGGAGCCAAAGAATAAGTGGACGAACCTTCGTGACAACCACGAAATGTATTGCGCGGGCCACCTGTTTGAGGCGGCTGCGGCTCACTATCAGGCGACGGGTAAGACGACGTTGCTTAATGTTGCGAAAAAGCTTGCCGATCAAATGGACGCCCGTTTTGGTCCAGGCAAACACATGGGATATCCTGGCCACCCAGAGGCGGAACTAGCCCTTTTTAAGTTGGCTAAGGCCACAGGTGAGCAACGGTATGCGAAGTTGGCGGAATTCTTTTTGAATAGCCGGGGATCCAAATGGTTTGCCACGGAGCATAACACTCCTTTGAGTGAATACAACGGTGATTATTGGAGCGACAATGCCATGATCCGGGATCATGATACGATCATCGGACACGCTGTTCGAGCGGCTTATCTGATGAGCGGGGCAACGGACCTAGCCCGGGCAACGGATGATCCGAAATTAGTCTCAATGCTTGACCGAATCTGGGCATCGACGACCGAGAAGCGAATGTTTGTTACCGGGGGAATCGGACCAAGCGGAAGCAACGAAGGGTTTACCGTTGACTACGACTTGCCGACGTTTAGTGCGTATCAAGAGTCTTGTGCGAGCATCGCAAACGCGCTCTGGAATTACCGGATGGCATTGCTTCATGGCGATGGGAAATATGCCGACATTATGGAAACCGCGATCTATAACGGATCGCTTGCGGGAATCAATTACGAAGGCGACAAGTATTACTACACGAATCCTTTAGCGAGCCATGGGGGACATCATCGTCAGGATTGGTTTGCTTGTGCCTGTTGTCCGCCAAACTTGGCTCGCCTTATTGGGCAGGTTGGTGGCCTGGCCTACGCACAATCTGCGGATGCGGCTTATATCATGCTTTATGTCGGCGGTACGGCAAAATTGAATATTGGCGGCACCGATGTTGGTTTGAATGTCGAAACAAAGTATCCGTACGATGGTGCGATTAGAGTCATGGTTGATCCCACAGTATCGAAGCATTTCGCCCTGAACTTTCGGGTTCCATCTTGGGTTGAAGGGATTGGAATTCGGGTGAATGGTCGTTCGGAGCGATTCTTTGTTCCGAATGGTTTTGCGAAAATTGAGCGGACATGGAAAAAGGGCGATGTCGTGACGATGGATATTGACATGCGCGTGCGACGAGTCATTTCGCATCCATCGGTGAAGGAGACTTTTGGCATGTATTCGTTCGAGCGTGGCCCATTGGTTTATTGTCTGGAAGGGGTGGACAATCCATTTGATATGGATAAGGTCGGGATTCCGATTAATAGCGAGGTCAAGCCAAAGAATGAGCCGAGTCTCTTTGGCGGCACGGTGGTTTTAGAGGGCGATGCGTTTCTAACCCGCGATGAAACTTGGACTGGCAAGCTATTTGCGAGTACTTCGGCCATTAAGCCCGTCAAATTCCGAGCGATTCCTTACTGTTTTTGGGATAACCGTGGATCGAGTGAAATGCGCGTTTGGGTGAACGCCAATCCGATGCCTGCGCCGATGAGAGGAATTGAGAAGGATGCAACGGTGAGCATGTCGTTTACGAATTCGAATTGTGATCCTGGTGGAGCCAATGATGGTTATATACCGACAGACAGTAACCAGGTGTCGCCGAAACAGTGTCATTTCTGGCCACATAAGGGCGGACAAGAATGGGTTCAGTATTCGTTCCCGAAGAATACAACGGTTAGTTCGACCCGAATCTATTGGTTTGATGACACTGGGCATGGCGAATGTCGAATTCCTCAGTCCTGGGTTCTACAAGTGAAGGAAGGTCGCGATTGGAAAACCGTCCCGTTGAAGATGGGAGATAAATATTCCCTTGCTTTGAATGCCTGGAACGAGGTTCATTTTGCTCCAGTTAAGGGGCAGGAATTTCGACTTCTGGTTGACCAGAAAAAAAACTGGGCTTCGGGAATTCATGAATGGCAAATTTACTAGGTCTTTTTTCGTTGCATTTTGCCCGAAAAGCAACTAGAATTCGACTATGGTTTTAAGTGTTCTTCTTTCTTTGGCTGCGCATAGTTCGTCTGGTCAAATAATTTCGCGAACGAGTCAAGTTTGGGCTGGGCACGGAGGGAACTGGTCTCATACGGGAATTTCTTCGGTTCCATCGAGAAAGTTGGACGCTATTCTTTGGAGCGCGCCGATCGACTTGAATCCGCGTTATAGTGGAAACGACCTCTTGACCCATTACGGTGAGGTATGCGTTACGGGCTCGAACATTGTTATCACTTCGGTGAAGCAAAACCTGACTGATGGTTTTAAGATTCAAGCCTACAAAGGCACTGGGGCTGCCGTTTGGCTTGCCGATACCGATTACTCATTACCATCTCAAAGTTGGATACCGAGTTGCAGCCCGACGTTAGTTTTCACTCGTGGAACCTTTGCCGACCCGATGGTTGCTTACCCGATGGGTGGTGGACGAGTCGCTTTTCGGTCAACAACTAGCCCGAGTGCTTTGCCGGTGGTTCACGCATTTTACGGGGATGCGAATTTTTCGGCAAATTCAGCACCTTACTTGAGCAACGTCAAGATTTGTACGCCATTGACGACGAGTCTCGATGGCACGATTTACTTTGGTTTCCAAGTTTCGGGAGGGAATCCGTTGAACCTTACGAGCGGACTTGGGAAGATCGATAAGGACGGCAATGGTTCTTGGATTCCGGCTAGCTCGCTGTCTGGCGACGGGGCAGTCAACCAAATGAAGATCAATTGTGCCCCAGGGCTGGATGCTCGCAGTCAGAACCTGTATGTTACGACGAGTACCGGAAGCTTTGGCCGAGGATTTCTCGCTCGAGTTAATCCTTCGACATTTCAAGTCTTGAGCCGGGTGCGTTTATTGGATCCGCGCAATGGTAACGATGCTAATATTGACGACCAAGGGACTTCTTCTCCTTTGATTGGACCAGATGGCGATGTCTACCAAGGCGTTTTGGTTAGTGGAAATCACTCTCGAGGATTCTTGCTCCATTACTCTGCTGATTTGAGCCAGACAAAAATCCCTGGTGCGTTTGGTTGGGACGATACTCCGACCGTCGTTCCGAGTTATATGGTTGGTGGGTACACGGGTAATTCCTCGTATCTCCTCTTTTGTAAATACAACAACTACGCGGGTGCAGGTGGAACTGGACAGAACCGTGTAGCGGTTGTCGACCCTAACACGTCGGACCTTGACACGATTTCGAATATTCAAACGATGCGCATAGCTGATTCGGTGCTTTGCCCGACGCCTGACGGAGAGTTTCCGGGTACCCCGGGTGCCGTTCGAGAATGGTGTGTTAATTCAGCCGCGATAGACGTGCCAAAGAGTTGCGTGATCGTCAGTGCCGAGGATGGGGTTTTGTACCGCTGGAACTTGCAGACCCACTCGCTGACGGAGTCGATTCGCATTTCACCTCCGCCGGGAATTGGCGAGGCCTATACTCCGACGGCAATTGGCCCCGATGGGCGCATCTACGCAATGTCGAACGCGACGCTGTTCGCCATCGGTATTAATCGGTAGTGGTTTTGACTTCCTGGCTTGTGGCTCTTGTGGCTCTTGTGGCGGCTGGATCGCAAGGCAGGAATTCGTCTCTAGATGCGTGGTTTCTGAAGGATGGGAAGGGCCAGAGTTGCGCTTCGTGCCACTCGGTTGATGGAATTGAACTTCGAGGTTTTTCTGAAGCTGATTTGTCGCGGAGGATGGCACGGCATCATCCGAACGAGGTTGCGGCGAAAATTCGGGGGATCCTTTTGGGGAAGGTTCCAGCGGAATCGGGTCTGGAAACTCGTCCACTGCAACCGGGCGGTGCGGTTTTGGCGGGAGCCACTGCGGTTGATCGTGATAACGCCTTTTTGGCGCAAATCAAAAGTAAGTTTCCTGAGTTATTGAAGCCAATTCAGGATTTACCCGGTGCATTGGCGTTTCAGAAAGCGGTTTTGAGTATCGACCTTCGGCAGTTGTCGATTGGGATTCCTCTGAATCGATTGAGTGAGGATGGATTTCACGGAGAGAGTCATCGGAGCATTGCGAATTGGTTTCCTGATGTCGTGACTTTTGATTCGGACCAGCTTAGGGTTGAGTTGGAGAAGTACCGAGCGGACCCGAGTGACTTCAATTTGGCCGATGTCGACAATAAGTTACTGGCTATTGCGACGGTGAATAGTCCTTTTGCTGAGCTGTCACTCGCGAAATATCGGTGCTTGATGGTGTATCAGCATGAGTTGAGGACGGGGCGGGCTTCGAACGTTTTGCTGAAGGGGAATCCGTTTTGGCTGGTTGGGGAATTTGGTCGTACGTACCCGGACGCGGATCCGGTGACGATTAGAGTTCCAGAAGAGATTGCCGCCGCGAAGGCGATGCCTCAGACCTATAAGGACCAATTAAGGGAATTGAGGCTGCCGTGGTTTTGGTTGGGTTGGATTTTTGACCCGAGCCTTACGAAGACATCGCTTTCGAAGGAGACGGTTCGCGGGGATTATTTCTGTCGGTCGTTGGAGGGAGACGGGCCTTATATTGGGCATGAGATTTTTATGCTGAGCCGAAAGCTGGCAGAGCAGACTCGGAATCCGCTGTACGCCAAGATTCCGTTTGAGATTCAGTACTCGTTCTTCTTGACAAATATTCCGCTGGTTGAGAGGGAGCCGAAGGACGCGGCGGCAAAGGCGATTTTTCGTCAGTTGACGGCGAATTCGTTTCGGATGTCATTGTTTTTGCTTCGGGACGATTTGACTCGGACCAATCGGGCGCTTCACGCAGTGCCGCAGGCTAACCAGATCCAGTACATGCGGAAGTATTTGGAAGCAATTGGTTCGCCGGAGCCGGGGCTGATTGATTCGACGCTGAAATTGTTGAAGAGCGCGAAGATTAATTAGTTTGAGTCAGGATGGCGGCAGAATAATCAGCCCCTTCGTCAGGCAAATCGACGTGTCATCCAATCTCTCTTCAAGGTGGTCAGCTTAAGTGGGACCAGTCACAGTGACTTGGAGAGCGTCTTGGGGTCCGAGTTTGAGTTTGGTGCGGATGTCTTCGGGAACTTGGCGGAAAGGGATGCCGAGAGTACCTTTTCGGGGAAGCGTTCCGGCGATTAAAAGTCCAGCAACAAGCACGACGATGAGACCGGGTTAACCGCATCACAGGGAAATACGTGCAGGGTTCAAAATCTAGTTCCTAGACTCCAAAATCGTTGTAGTTTTGTCGGATAAGTCATATACTGCCGGGTATGCCTCTTTCTCGTCGTGAACTTTTAGCTGGATCGGTTGCCGTTGCGGCTTTTCGGAATGACACGTTGGATTTTGTTGCCAATGCGGTCGCGAAGTACGGAAGCTATGACGATGCTCGCGACGAAGATTTTTGGATGCAGATTCAACAGGCGTTTACGCTTGACCGCAATACGGTTAATTTCAATAATGGTGGTTGCTCGCCTTCGCCCCGCATCGTTCAAGATGCTTTGCGACGTCAGATCGAGTTTTCGAACCAGGCCCCGAGCAACTACATGTGGCGGATTCTTGAGCCTGAAATTGAATCGGTCCGGGCTGGATTGGCTCGGGTGTTTAAGTGTGAGACCGAAGAGGTTGCGATTACTCGCAATGCAAGCGAGTCGTTAGAGATTTTGATTTTGGGAATGGATTTGCATCCGGGGGATGAGATTTTGACGTCGATTTTGGATTACCCGCGGATGATTACGACCATTCAGCAGCGCGAACGCCGGGACGGGGTGAAGATGGTTCAGGTGAAGATTCCGGCCCCGGCTACCTCGCATAAGGAGTTGTTGGCGGCATTTGAGAACGGGATTACGTCGAAGACAAAGATGATTGTGGCGTCACAGGTTTCGTTTATGAACGGCCAAATTTTCCCGATTCGTGAGATTGTCGATCTTGGTCGAAAGCACGGGATTCCGGTGGTGGTTGATGGCGCACACGCCTTCGTTCAATACACGTTTGACAATCGCGATTTGAATTGCG
Organism: Armatimonadota bacterium; assembly: GCA_025360125.1. Lineage (GTDB taxonomy): Bacteria > Armatimonadota > Fimbriimonadia > Fimbriimonadales > Fimbriimonadaceae > Fimbriimonas. Next base: position 34,869 of record JANYCU010000036.1, read on the forward strand.
ACTTCTACGGGACATCGCTGCATAAGTGGATGATGGCGCCGATTGGGACGGGCATGTTGTACGTGCGCAAGAACAAGATTGAGAGCGTTTGGCCGATGATGGCGGCGGACAAGACGGCGAACAACAACATTCGAAAGTTTGAGGAGATTGGGACTCACCCAGCGGCAAACCACAACGCGATTGGGGAGGCGTTGACGTTTCACGAGACGATTGGGATGCGGCGGAAAGAGGCGCGGTTGCGGTACTTGCGGCATCGGTGGACGGACAAGATTGTTGACATGAAGAACGTTCACTTTTATACCAATTTGGATCCGGCCCATTCGTGTGCATTGACGACAGTGGGGATTCAGGGGATCAAGACGGGCGATTTGGCGGGTTGGCTTTTGGCGAAGCACGGGATTTTTGTGACCGCGATTGTGAATGATTTCATTGATGGGCTGCGGATCTCGCCGAATGTGTATTCGACGGTTCAGGAAGTTGATCGATTGGCGGATGCGATGATTATTGCGGCGACGAAGGGGATTGACTAAGGCCCAGCTGTAACTCGACTGTTGGAGGGCTGGAAGCCCACCCTCCATATGTCATCGCTGCGAGTTTGGTGACGGTGTTCCAGTTTCGTCCGGTCCAGGATTTCCCTCTTCAATTATAAGTGTCAAGCTGTCAGTCAACTGTTGGAGGGCTGGAAGCCCACCCTCCATATGTCATAGCCGCGAGTTTGGTGACGGTGTTCCAGTTTCGTCCGGTCCAGGATTTGCCGAGCTTGCGATCGAGTTGGGAAGTCAGTTTGGAGTCGCCGATTCCGTCGGGGAAGATTGCGTAGATGTGTTGACCGTCGGCTTGGATGACCTCGCGGCCGACGATGCTGCCTTGGAGGAGAGCAAGATCTTTCTCAGCGGGGACCGATTTCATGAATAGAACGAGGAAATGGCCTGGATCTTGGATGGCTTCGTCAGGAAACGGGTTTCGCTCGATGACGGAGGCGAGGTCGGCAGGGGTTCGGACGACGAACTCGGTAGTTAGTTCAAATCGTTGCTCGACTTGTTGGGAGAGATAGGTTTCGAGCTCTTTGAGGTCGCGATCTTCGGATTCGAAAACGACATTACCACTCTGGAGGAGGGTTTGGACTTTGGTGAATCCGAGTTCGGTTAGAAATTCGCGGAGGTCTCCCATCGAGAGTTTCTTGTTCCCGCCGACATTTATTCCCCTTAAGAACGCAATGACTATCAAGGCATCAGTTTACAGTTAGTGCTCTGAACTTGGGGCCAGTTCAGGTAAAAACAAGGTCAATGCTTACGCTATCATCACTCATTTTGCTTGCGGGGACCCATCAGGGGGTCTACAATGCGGGCCCTAATCCTTTATTGATGCAGCATCCGACGATCAACCGCACGACGATCGTTTTTGAATACGCGGGTGACCTTTGGTCTGTGCCTCGATCGGGCGGCGATGCGACTCGCTTGACGAGTTCGCCGGGAATCGAGACGAATCCTTATTTCTCTCCTGATGGGTCGACGATTGCTTTTACAGGGCAATATCACGGCAATGCTGATGTTTTCTCGGTTCCTGTAGGTGGCGGAGTGCCTAAGCGATTAACCTATCATCCGGCAGCGAAGATCGTTCGTGGGTGGACTCCAGACGGCAAGTCAATCGTTTTTGAATCGGCGATGATGTCGAATACGGATGCGCCGAGAATGTTTACGGTTAGTGTCGAGGGTGGAGTACCAAATCAACTCCCTTTCCCGATGGGCACAATGTCTTCATTCTCCCCGGACGGTAAGCACCTAGCCTATGTTCCCGGATTTAAATGGCAAGACGCCTGGAAGCGATATCGAGGCGGGCAGGCTTATTCGATTTGGATTGGGCAAATGTCCGATTCGAAGGTTTACGAGATTCCGCGGAAGGGTTGGAATGATTCGTACCCGATGTGGGTTGGGAATAAGGTCTATTTCTTGAGCGACCCGAAAGGGCCAGTCGGTCTGAATTCTTATGATTTGGACACCAAGCGAGTCACCGAAGAGGTGGCGGGCAATGGATTTGACTTAAAGTCGGCATCGGCGGGGCCCGGGGCGATCGTTTTCGAGAAGCTCGGTTCGATCAATTTATTTGATCTCAATACGAAGGCCACGACCCGAGTGAACATTAACATTCGCGGTGACTTTCCTGAGGTGCGGACTCAATTTAAGGCGATTGGCGGTCAACTGACAGGAGCGAGCATTTCTCCGAGCGGACAGCGAGCAGTGGTTGCGGCACGGGGCTGGGTTGCTACGATTCCAGCGGCGAAGGGTGACGCTCGATTCGTAAGTTCGACTCAGGGCGTTCATCGCCGGGATCCATCGTGGTCGCCTGACGGCAAGACGATTTCGTACATCACCGATGAAGGTGGAAAACAGCAATTGGCGTTGTTTGATACTGCTACGTCGACGATGAAACTGATGAATCTTGGCGATTCTCCCGCGTATTATTACGGCTCGGGACAATCTTATTGGTCGCCTGACTCTTCGAAAGTTGCTTATACGGACAATCGCAATAAGTTGTGGATTTTGGATATTGCTTCTGGCAAGAATACACAGGTCGATCAGACGACTTTTACTGATCCGAACGTTTCGATGATTGCTCGATGGTCGCCGGATTCGAAGTGGATCACTTATGCGCGGGACCTCGATAGCCACATGCAAGCGGTGTTTGTTTACAGTCTGGATTCAGGCAAGCGGACTCAGATAACGGATGGATTGAGCCTTGCGAAGAGTCCGGTTTTCGATAAGAACGGGAAGTATCTGTACTTCTATGCGAGCACCAACGCGGGACCTGCGACGAGCTGGTTGGATATGTCGAGCATGACAAATCCGGTGGTTTTGAGCTCGGTTTATTGCGTCGTTTTGCGAAAAGATCTTCCGAATCCGCTTTCTCCGGAGAGTGATGAAGAGGTTGTCGCGACACTTCCGGGTGCTGAGCCCGCAAAGAAGGCGGACGAGCCGAAATTTACGGTTGATCTTGACGATATTGAGCATCGAATTATTTCGTTGCCGATGGCGACGGCCGAGTATCGAGAATTGGTTCCGGCAACGGCGGGTGCTTTTTTCGCCTTGTCTAGTCCGGCACATGTGAATCCACAAGCACCGTCACCATTGTTGATGGCTAGTAAGTGGACGATGTCTGATCGGAAATCAACTCCTTTTGGAATGGTTGGCTCAGTGACGACAACTCCTGATGGCACCAAGGCGTTGGTCTCGGGGATTGGTGGTCTCGCTATTGCAAGTACGATGGCTCCCTTTAGTCCGGGAGCTGGGTCGATTGATATTGACAGTTTGAAGGTTAAAATTGATCCTAAAGCCGAGTGGAAGTCGATTTTTAATGAGATTTGGAATAATGAGCCGATCTTGTTTTATGCGGCGAATATGCACGGCATAAGCGCCGAAGAAATGCGGGCTCGATATGCTCCATTTGTAGATGGAGTTGCTTCGCGAAGTGATTTGAATTACTTATTTACCGACATGCTTGGTGAAATGGTGATTGGTCATATGTGGGCAGCGGGCGGAGATATTCCGGGTGTTGCGGGGACTCCGGGCGGACTGCTCGGGGCTGACTATTCGATGGAAGGCGGCAAGTATCGGTTGACGCGAATCTACGATGGTGAGCGATGGAATCCGGGTCTGTACGCACCTTTGGCTCAGCCGGGCATCAATGCTAAGGTCGGCGAGTACATTCTGGCGATTGACGGCAAGGATTTGGTGGATTCGAACGACATCTATGAAATGCTGGAAGGCAAGGCTGGAAAGCAGGTCAGGGTCAAGCTTGGCCCGAACCCGAACGATGTTGGATCGCGTGAAGTTACGGTCTTACCTGTCGGTAGTGAAGGTGCTTTGCGCAATCGAGCCTGGGCGGAGGATAACCGACGATATGTTGACAAAATGACGGGCGGTCGAGCGGGATACGTTCATGTGCCGGATACGGGCGGTGGAGGATGGACGTCGTTCAATCGATACTATTATTCTCAGACGGGCAAAGACGGAATTGTCGTTGACGAGCGATTCAATCACGGTGGGTTGATTGTTGACCATATCGTTTACGAGATGAGCAAGAAGCTTGAGGGTGCGTTTACCCCTCGCGACGGCAAGGATTGGCCGACTCCTGGCACGACCATTTATGGTCCGAAGGTGTTGTTGACGAACCAGTTCGCTGGATCGGGTGGAGACATGTTCCCTTGGCTCTTTAAGCACAAGAAGATTGGGCCACTGATTGGAAAGCGAACTTGGGGAGGCTTGGTGGCATCCTTCGGATTTGCGACTGTTGATGGCGGAAAGATCAACTCTCCGAACTGCGCGTTTTACAACGTGGACGACGGAATTTGGGACGTTGAAGGTCACGGGGTAGACCCCGACTTTGATGTTGAGTTAGACCCGTATATGTGGCGTCAAGGCAAGGATTCCCAATTGGAGAAAGCAATTGTGGAGATTAACAAGCGACTGGCGAACTACAAGGCTCCGGTTCTGCATCGACCTGCAAATCCGGACAAGAGCAAGATCGGCGGTTAGAAGTCGAGCAAACCACCGAGGAGGCCGCCAGCACTTTCGTGGCCTCCTTCGTGGCACGCCATGTCGATGACGACGGTACACGCGAGGAGGAGGACATCGTCAGCACCGGGTGCGGTTTCGACGCCGTAGCTGTCGGCAAAGGTAAACCACTGTTTGGAGATGAAGCCGACGACGTTTGGTCCTTGTACGATTTGGTAGTTGTGGTCGCTAAAATCTCCTTCAGCGCGTAGATCGTATGGGCCAGGGATATCGATTTCGAACGAGCAATTGAAGAACGAAAAGAGGTTCTTTTTGACGGTTGCGTAGAGCTGTCCGCTTCGATAGATTTCGTAAGTCGGTCCCCAGCTCATGACTTGTTGCCGGATGAAGGCAACTTCTTGACCGTCCATGGTTTGAAAGGTGAGCTGCTTGCCAAAGGAAAACATGCGCCCAATCACCCGGAAGACGTCGCGTCCGAATTCATCTTTGATGGTGAAATCGTCGCGGAGGGTGAAGAGTTTTTGGAGCATTTGGTAACGCATATCGAATTGGTTCTCCAGAATCAGAGACGGTCCACGGTGCGAATGGGTTGCAATCTGAAACTTAGTGGGTTGATTTATCGGTATTTAGTCTGATGACTTTTCCTGAGCTATCCGAGCATCGAGCGATTGAATTTACACCCGCACAGCTTGCTGATGCGATGAATGTTTGTTTCGAGGGTTATGTCATGACCTTCACGCTGGATGCGGCGGCATTCGAGCGGCGATTTCGATCGGAGGGTTTGGACACGATTTCGAGTGTGATTTTGAAAAGTGGGGATGCATTTGCTGCCATTTGCTTGATTGCTCGCCAAGGATGGACTTCGAGGGTCGCAGCGATGGCCATTGCTCCGAGTTTTCGCCGACAGGGGGTGGGGCAGCGGTTGATGAATAAGGTCATCGACGAGGCTCGATCACGGGGAGACAAACATATGGTCTTAGAAGTCATTGAGCAGAATCCGCCCGCTATCGCGTTGTACGAAGGCGTTGGAATGTGCAAGACGCGACGGCTTGCGGGATATCGGCGTGAGCCGAGCGTGGGCTTGGCGGCGGATCTGGTTCGGATTGATCCTTCGGCGGTGATTCGGGCTCAGGCGGCCGAGTGCCCATCGGATTTGCCATGGGACTTTAAGGCGGAAACTTTGACGTTGAAAGTCGGCTTTTTGAAGGGTTTTAGCTTGGGTGATGAGGCGTTTGCCTTGATCTCTGATCCACCCGGCCAGCGGGTAATTATTTGGACCTTGTTTACTCGAAAGGGTTCGCGGCGGTCAGGTCATGGAAGAAAGTTGGTCGAAGCGTTGGCGGCGTTGTATCCGGATCGAGCGTTGGTGACGTCGGTTACGTTGCCAGACGATTATTGTCCGGAGTTTTTAACCGCTTTGGGTTTTGCGGAAGTGTCAATTAGTCAGTTTGAAATGGCGCTTGAGCTATGAAACGCTTTCAGAATGTTTTGTATCACCTAAGTATTTGATGTTCAATACAAATTGGATGTAAGTTCAAAGTGGTGCCAGAAAGCACAATAAAGTTCGAAAGGAAAGGAAAGGAAAGGAAAGGAAAGGAAAGGAAAGGAAAGGAAAGGAAAGGAAAGGAAAGGAAAGGAAAAAATGTTTGAACAAACGTTGACATAATTCGATTAAAAGCATAAAATGCAAATGTCATGAGAGGATTCATCCCGATATTAGCCGCTTGCCTTTTGTTCGTCGCTGGTTTTGCCCTCGGTGAAGGTACCATTCCAGGCAAATGGCCTGATTGTTCGCACACAACTGAGGTTAACTGCTCCGTCAAAGAGACAAAACTTGAATGCTACAATTGTTGTATTGACCATTGCCCAATTTTTGCGGAACACGCCGCCTGTTCTAACTGCTGCAACAATCCTGGAAACTGCTCCAATTGAAAATCCGGCCACTTTACCTAATAGCCGCAGTGTCCGGGCTAACAGCTTCTGTGTGGCACATTATCATTCGGCCAAAGAACGATCTTGAATTGGGCTCTAGAGGCGCAACTCTTGGAATTCCTAACGACTCTGATTACAAAGAGGCCTCCGAATTAGTTAATTCGAAGGCAATAAAGGAATTGAATCCAGATATTAAACCCAAATTGCATATTTGGGCTCGGAAAGAGCAAAGCATGCTGTTTTCGACTCTCATTCTGGCCAATTTTAGGAACGAGGGCCTGATGTCTGAGTTTGTCCCCGATTTGAAAGTTATGAGAGGATCCAAAGGAATGGATGAATCGGTCAAGACGGTGATGAAGGTGTGGAATCAAAACGGATTTTCGGACAAAGTCAAAAGTATTAGCAAAGATAAGAATTCAGGTATTCAAGATTTAGCCGATGAAGCACTCAAAGAAAAATAGTCTCGGCAAGGCATTCACACTCGTTGAATTGCTATGCGTAATATTTATAATCGCAGCTCTTTCGAGTATCGTTCTTCCTGTCTTTATCAATGCAAAGCTCTCAGCAAAAATAGTCTCGTGTGTCAGTAACTTGCGCCAGATTGGAATTATTTCTAACCTCTATCAGGCGGACAATGATGATACCTATCCATACGGTATCAACGGAGTAGAACGAATTGGAGCGGGACCCTCTTTCGGGCGCCCCGCAGGCTCGAACGCGAGCGATTATCCCTTGCAGAGCCAGGCAATTTCTGCCTATTATTCGAATCGCTCGATTTTTGTTTGCCCCACCGATACAGGTCGCTCATTTCTTTCAGCCCCCCCGACGAATCGATTAGCGGATGTAAATGACGGATCAAGTTATTTTTGCTCAGACCTTTTAGAGGGCCAGACTTCTTCAACGTGGCCGAATCCATCAGCGAATGGATATTGCTCTGATGGCTCGGACTTTTGGCATCTTGGATATTCCAAGGCAGATAGAGAGGCAATGAGTGAAGAAGGAAAAGCGGCTTTATCCAAGAAGAACTTGTTGTTTTATGACGGGCATGTCAAAAGTGTAAAGACACAAGTAATTTGTTGGAACCTTCAATCATGTTCTCCGTAGCCCAAAAGCAAACCTTATTGAGGCGATTCCCTTGGATCGTCCTTGGTATTGTAACGGCAATTGGAATCATTGGTCTCGTCAAAATCGCTCGGGATCCTTACATGTCAGGAGCTTTGTATGTGGAAGTGACCTATCCAGCTGCGCCGTTGATTGATGTAAGTCGCCCACTGGAAAAGCGGAGGGAATTTAGGTTGCAGATTATTGAGTTCATGGATTATGAGTGTCCGCCCTGTCGCGCATTTGCTAAGAAGCTGGAAGCGTTGGAAGAAAACCCGCAGGTGGAAATCAGAATAGCCAACTTCCCACTTTCCATACACAAAACGGCAATGCCGTTTGCCAAAGCAATGCTGACTGTACCAGATGATCAATTTAGATTCATCCATAAGCAATTTCTCGAAATTAAGCTCTTTGATGCACAAATTCGAGTCCTCAAGCTAGACCAAGACTTTAAGAAAAAAAGTGTAGCGGATCGTCAATTAATAGAGAACCGAATAAAATCTGGGCTAAGAGCGGCGGAAACTTATAATGTAAACAGCACGCCAACTGCCTTCATCTATCGGCACATTGACAATAAGCTATTCAAAGTGATTGATCTTTCGAAATTGTCCGAAGTAGTGGCAGTCCTTTCAAAGTAGCTTCTACGCAATGAGGTCGTGGATGACGTTGCCGTAGACGTCGGTTAGACGGAAGTCACGACCGGCGTGACGGTAGGTTAGTTTGGTGTGATCAAATCCGAGGAGGTGCAGGATGGTTGCGTGGAGGTCATGTACGTGGACTGGGTTGGTTTCGGCTTTGAACCCAAATTCGTCGGTTGCGCCGTAGACCGTGCCGCCTTTGACTCCGCCGCCCGCCATCCAATAGGTAAAGCCGTAGTGGTTATGGTCTCGTCCATTGGATTTTCCGGCATTGGAGCCAGGGGTTGGGAGCTCAACGGTTGGTGTTCGTCCGAATTCTCCACCCCAAATGACTAATGTTTCTTCGAGCATTCCTCGTTGTTTGAGGTCGGTGAGCAAGGCGCCGATGCCTTGGTCTGATTCTCTCGCGAGGTTTCGGTGGGCAACTGCGATATCATCATGGCTATCCCATGGTTGACCCGCGCCGTGGTAGAGCTGAATAAACCGGACGCCACGCTCAGCCAGCCTTCGGGCGATGAGACATTGCCGGGAGAAATTTCCCTTTCCGTACATGTCACGGGTTGCTTGAGATTCTTTGGAAACATCAAATGCGTCGGTCGCCTCAGTTTGCATTCGGTAGGCGAGTTCGAAGGATTGGATGCGCGATTCGAGGGCTGGATCGTTGTCGCGTTTGGTCATGTGTTCGCGATTGAGTTTTTGCACCAGATCAAGTTGCTCACGTTGATCGCTCGGCAATGTGTAGTGATTTCGAATGTTTTCGACGATCTTGTCAATGTCGGTTTGGTTGGGATCGATGTAGGTCCCCGCTAAGACTCCGGGAAGGAAACCGGACTGCCAATTCTGGGTTTCTTGGATTGGGAAACCGCCCGGGCACATGGAAATAAATCCCGGCAGGTTTTGGTTCTCAGTTCCCAAACCGTACAAGACCCACGAACCCATTGAAGGGCGAATTTGGCGAGCATCACCGCAGTTCATGAGCATGAGGGACGGCTCGTGATTGGGGACGTCGGCATGCATGGAGCGGATGATGCACATGTCGTCGACATGCTCGGCAACATGGGGAAATATTTCGCTGACTTCGATTCCCGACTGACCGTACTTTTTGAACGTGTAAGGGGAGGCCATGGCGGCTCCGGTTCGCCGTTCGGTTGGGAGATTGAGCGGGATTACCTGACCGTTGTATTTGGTCAGTTGTGGTTTGGGGTCGAACGTATCGACCTGGGAGGGTCCGCCGTTCATGAAGAGGAAGATGACCCGCTTAGCTTTGGCGGGCATCGGTGGTTTGCGAGGTGCCATCGGATTGTAGGGTCCGGTTTGAGCTCCGCCCTGCAAAGATGGAGAGCCAAGGGCTGATTCGCCGAGCAGACTCATGAGGCCAAGAGCCGCGAATCCGTTACCCATTCTGCCGATGAGTTCACGGCGGGTGAGGAAAAGATCTCGGATTTGACGGTTGTGATCGTAATCGGACATGGCTAAAAACTCTTAGTCGACAAAGAGAAACTCGTTGGTCATCATGAGGGCTTGGGTGTAGAGTACCAAGCGGGTGAGCGCTTCACCAGGAGGTGGACCAAAATTCGCCGTGGCATCCCAGACCGTTTTTCCATCAGCGGAGACAATTTTAGGGCTCCATTCGAATCCGTCGTATCCCTCGTTGGTGATTGGGTCAACCATGAAGTCGATGGTATCTCCTTTCTGGACGGTAAGAGATGTCAGGTCAGTCTGGGTTGACGAATTGTGAACGGTCCACTCTCCCAGCAAACCTTCACGACTCGAAATAATGCGTCCGCGAACGCCGTCGCCCTCTGATCTCGGATGCTTGAAATTGCCTTGGACTAGGACCGTGGCGGCTGCAGATGCGATCCATCGGCGAACAACTGCGTGGGCACCATCGTGACCAGGGTGGCCGCCAGATGGGTTGAGAATCAGGTATCCCAATTTGGGATCGGGGAATTCCTTCCCGATTCGGTAACTACCATCGCCGAAGAATCCAAATTGAGTGAACGAAGACATTCGCTTGGTGGATGCATCGTATTCACCGTAGCCATATCTCCAATCGCCTTGGGGTGCTTCGACTTTTGTTTGGCTTCCTTTTTTCAGGTAATTCATACCAGCCGCGAGTTCATTCGCGTCCGGCAAGCGGGCAAAGAGGAGTTGATAGAGACGCCTAATTCTCTGAGTATCATCGGTTGCGCTCTGAATGGGGGCTCTTTGGGTGATGGCCTTCGCTTCGTCGACGCTCATTGAAGCGTTCATGAAGAACAACGCTTGCTGAGGGACGGTGGTGGTGAATCGGCGAGAACTGGTGATGTCGGGGGATGCAAAGTCAAAGGTTCGGAATATTCCAGGTAGGTTTTGCCGCTCAATGTATCCGTATGTGGCTCGGCGTGGGGAATATGGAGTCGACCAAAGGTCAACCGAGATTCCTCCGGTTTTACTGAGATCTAATGTGCCTGCCGATTGAAAGAGCGAATCTCGCAACTGCTCGAGATCTAGGCGTCTTCGGTTCATGTGGGCCAGATTCTTGTTCTCTGGGTCGGCATTAAACGTGGCTGGTGATACTGCGCTGGATTGACGATAGGTCGCAGAGGTGACGATCAACTTTTGAAGCTTTTTGATGGACCATCCCTTGTCCATGAAGCTTGTGGCTAGAAAGTCCAGAAGTTCGGGGTGGGTCGGCTTCTCGCCTTGATTGCCAAAGTCCGAAGGAGTTCGGACAATGCCTGCGCCAAAATGGTCTTGCCAGAGTCGATTGACAAAGACTCTCGCAGTCAAGGGATTTGATTTGGACGCGATCGATTTGGCCAAGTCGAGGCGTCCGCTGCCTTTTGTCCAGTGCGGCCTCTCTTCGGCGGGCTTTGATAGCGCGAGTAGAAATCGTCGAGGAGCCGGATCGCCGTGGTTCCCAGGATTGCCACGCTTGAAAACGACACCATCGTGGCCGTTTCCGACATCCTGCATCGCCATCGCAAATTCGGGAGACTTTGGTTCGGTCTTTTTTAGTTCGGTCAGTTCATCGCGAAGCGAAACCACTTTTTCCTTCATCGGAGCGTCAAATGCATCGAGGACCACGTTGAGGTTCGGCCCCTCGGGCAGGACTTCGGGACGAGTTGATTGCAAGACAGCTTTGACTTTATCGGAGAGGTTTTTTGACAATGTGGGGGACGTCGCGATGGCGCGCAATTTGGCCATTTGAACCCGGACTATTTCGTTACTGGTCTGGACATTAACTGTAGTCTTTTGGTTGAATGCAACCCATGGGTCAGTAATTGACTTGTCTGAAATGGGAGTTTTGCTTTCTTGAGAAGAGTCAAAGATAGCGTAAAGCGAATAGTAGTCCTGGGTGGGAATTGGATCAAATTTATGGTCGTGGCAGCGGGCACACCCGACAGTAAATCCCTGAAATCCTCGCATGGTTACATCGATTTGATCATCGATGATGTCGGGACGGCTGTTGATGAATTTTCGACCAATGTTGAGGAAGCCGAGGGCGGCTAGCGGGGTTTTGTCCTCGCTGTTTTGAACTTCTGGCAGGGCGTCGGCGGCGAGCTGTTGGGTGATGAATTGGTCGTAGGGGAGGTCTCGATTGAATGCATTGATGACCCAGTCTCGATAGGTGTATGCGTTCGGAAATCGTCGATCTTCTTCAAAGACATATCCCTTTGTGTCGGCGTATCGGGCGACATCCAGCCAGTGACGGGCCCAGCGTTCGCCATATTGCGGTGAGGCAAGGAGGCGATCGACAACCTTTTCGTAGGCGTCAACCGATTTATCGGCAGCAAAGGCATCTACTTCGGCGGCAGTTGGCGCGAGTCCGATGAGATCGTAGGTCACTCTGCGAAGGAGGGTTCGGCGGTCGGTTTCGACAGCGGGGGATAGCTTGAGAGACTCAAGTTTGGCAAGGATGAATGAATCGATTGGGTTGCGTACCCATTTGGAGTTCGAAACTTTCGGGACGGTTGGATTTTGGACTGGTCGCAGAGACCAAAGCGGAGCTTTATCTCCAGAATTGACCTTGGGCCAGGGAGCACCCATTTTGATCCAAGCCTCAAGGTTTGTGATTTGCTCTGGGGTCAATTTTTTGCCGGGCGGCATTTTGAGCGATCCAGATTGGTGCACGGCCGTAATGAGGAGGCTCTTGGTCGGATCACCGGGAACGATTGAGGGTCCATTGTTTCCCCCTTTCATTACGGCGGAGGCTGAATCGAGTCGGAGTTCGCCATTTTGGGATGTTGATCCATGGCAGGCAAGGCAATTGTCGACGAGAACTGGTCGAATTTTTGACTCAAAAAAGGCGGCTTGTTCGGCATTAGCGTCGGGCAAAACTTGGGCTTGCTCTACTGCAGAAGCGACACCAAAAAAACCAAGACTTGCGCACAGACCCCAAGAAGACAGTCTTGGTCTCCATTTTGGGTGGGTTGACGAACGAAAATTCATGGCAAACGAAGCTATTTAGAGCATAACACAGGCCGCCGTAAAAAGAACATTTTGCGTTGACAAGCCGAGTTAATTCGAATACTCTAATATTCAAATTCTCGCCATGAAACAATTGCTTTCTATTTTGCTCGTCATTGCCACGATTGGTTCCGTCCATGCCCAGGAAGAAATGCCCAAAACGAGTTCTGCCTCCAAGCAGTATCGTCTTTATCGGGAAGCTATCTCGATGCCGAATCACAGCCTGGCCAAGGTTAAAGCACTTATCAAGCAAATCAAGCCGGACAAGGAGGAAAACACGAGACTGTCCGACAAAGTGTACGGAAGTCTTACAGTGGAAGAACGATTTACCTACACCATGATTCACGGCGAAGACTCATCGCAAAACTGTGACGCGATGATGCCAGTGGTCGACGAAGAAAAGAAGATTTTTCGATATCGGCCCGATGCGTTCGGAGGAGATTCGTTGTGGAGCGATCGTCAGAGGCAATTTCTATCCAATAACCGAATGAAAGTGATTGAACTGTTGCGAGCGACCATGAAACTGCGAGAAAGAGCAGGTGCAAACATCAAAGATGCGGTGATTGAACTCAATGCCAACGAACTCATTCCGGACCTCATTGCAGTTTACAAGATTAAACGGAAAGATCATGACATCCTCACAGTCTTGATGGAATTGATGAAGGAAGGGCAATATCCGGAATTCATTCATTCAGCTTCATACACCAAACTTTTCGGTGACGACGCAAATTACAAGGCATATCTCGACGCGAATATGGCCAATCAGCAACTCGTCATAGACCGGGCGATGGGTTTCTACAAGTCGCTCCATAAGTAGTCATGATTATTTCTTGTCTTGTTGGTCTGGCAGTTGGATTTGATACCAAATTTGTCACCATCAAGGCAGGCACGTATCGGGTTGGCAAGTCTGACCGCTTGTACCGTCCGGTTCATCGGGTGAAGCTCCAGAGCTTCCAACTATCGGCTTATGAGCTCACGAACGTCGAGTTCGAAACTTTTGTTTTGGCAACGCATTACTGGACGGATGCCGAACGTTTGCACAATGCCATGGTTTTTGAACCGGGACTGAAGGAGTTCCGCTGGATCCATGACAAGACTGCCTTCTGGAGATTTCCGAATGGGGTTACACGGGGTGGGATCGTCGATAAGATGAACCATCCAGTAACGAGCATTAGTTTCCGTGATGCCTTGGCGTACTGCAAGTGGGCGAAGGTCCGGCTTCCCTCGCTCGATGAGTGGGAAGTTGCCTGCCGGGCTGGCACCACGACTGACTACTTCTTTGGGAGCGAAACAAAGGACATTGGAAAGTATGCCAATGTCTGGCATGGTCGGGACCATTTGAAGCCGGATACGTCGGATGGGTATCTGTATACGTCGCCCGTGGGTTCGTTCTTGCCGAGTTCGTGGGGGCTTTACGATATGTACGGGAATGTGTTTGAGTTCTGTTCTGGACGCGTTGCTGGGGACAAGCGGTCTTCCACAAAGCATTCGCGAGGCGGCTCGTGGTGGTGCAGCAAGAATTCTTGCTGCTTCTTTAATTCGGTCGATATTGGGTCGGTGAATGAGCGGGGTTCATTTAGCAACCAGGGCTTTCGGGTTGTCAAACTGTAGTCAGTGGCCCGGTGGTCGATTCACATATGGCATCATGATCACCAATTGCTTGGCGTCGCCCGTAAACCGGTTATAGCCGTGCTGGCCGATCGGATACTGAGTGCCTCCCAATGTTGCATTGATTTTGAGGTCCGACATGTTCCAGTTGTCTCCGTCGAATCCGCCACTGGCGTTTTTGACTAAGACAATCTTCTTCACGCCGTTCCAACGTTGCGCTTTGTTGAACGTTAGGGTGACTCGATGGGTTGAATTGTTGTCCCATTTTAGGCCACGGTTGACGTTATCGAACCGTTGTCCGGTGTTGTCGTCAAACGTGAGGATGATGTCGAGGTTGTCATTGCCGCCCCTCAAGTCGTCGTCGCTCGTTTTGAATTCGAGGACAAGATCGCTGATCATTCCCGGTGAAGCGGGGGGTGCGGTGTTGATAACGAAGGTGTGTTGCTTATTGCTGTCGGTGAAGCGGTGGGCTGGAGTGTCGAGCATGTTGGCATCCACATTGCCACCGATTCCACGAACGTTCATTGACTTGAGGTCCCAGTTGTCGGGGCTCAATCCCCCGCCCGTGGAGTGGAAAATTTCAACACTCTTAATCTGATTTGGCGAAATTGGCGTTCTTAGCGTGAATTCCATGGACTGGGAATATTTCCCGATCCAGGTTTGTCCCCGGTTGACGTTGAAAAACTTCTGCTGAGTTCCGTCGAGGCCGTTGATGGTTACATCGACATTGGCTCCGCCGCCTCGCATGTCATCAATTCCCGTTTTAAAGGTTAAGACCAGCATGTGGACTTTGTTGTCATTGGGGAAAGTCGCGCTTGGAACCGTTGGCGGGGTTTTGGCGTGGTAGTTGCGATTGACGAACCAAGTTCGATATTTGTCGTCTTCTCCATCGACTTGGAAGACTCGTTCGGCGACGACAGTTTTCAGGATTGTCGTTCGGTCGGGGAAATTTGGGTTGTAACAAAAGATTTTGAAGTCCTCACGGAATTGCGGGTTTGAGCCGTTGTAGCGACCCATGTCGTATCCGATGGCGAGGACTTGGTGGTCTCCATGTCCTCCAGCGCCCTTTAGCCCCAACGGCACAGGGATGCCTCGGTCGATGAATTGTTTAAGCTCGGCGATTCGGCTGCCTGCTTGAGTTTGAAGACCCCAATCGAAGAACTCAGTATCGCGGGCTCCCGCCGGGTTCAAAATAACTTCGAGCCACTTATCAACGTTCGAATTGACCGAATCGGTTTGTCGGTCCCACGTGTATTGTTCGAGAACGGTTCCGGTTGCGGGGCACCAGTCTTGCTTTGGGACGGGCTTGTGGGCGTTAAAATAATCAAGGGCGGTGTACACCATTCCGCCGCAGTAACCGGGCCAAGTAATGTCGACGGCCTTTAGGTCGCGGGTTAATCGGTTGACAAAGTGAAGGCCCTGCGTTTCCGGTTGAAAACTGGTCATTACGGGGGCAGCCAATGAGGTGGCGGTTAAGACCAACCCAGTTATTATCCCAGCAACTTTGCGAATCATGAAGTCATTTTACAACGGCTTTTGATGATTCGGAAATTTGTAGTTATTTAGCCTTACCTCGCACGAATTTTAGCCTCCGCTTGATCGGAAGATTGCATTCATGAGGAGTTTGTACGCCCCGTGGTTTTGGCCTCGGAAGAGGATTTCTGGCCCCACCAAGACCACTTGACCTTTGCCGAGGGTAACGTCGATGACTCCGGCAGAACCCTTCAGTACCTCTTGCCCCCACGCCCAGCCTGACCGAAGTGGCTTGTCGGAATTGTAGGTGCCGACCGCTTTGGCGTCGCCCGAAACTTTGAATGCGGGTGAATTGTCAAACATCACGTCGACGGTTTCTTCCATGCCTCTGGTGAGTCTTGAGCTTTCCAGTTTGAGTTGGAGAACGGAGCCTGGGATGTAGAATTTGGTATTTGGGAGGGCAACGCCTTTGTCGTCGACGATGGCGGATTTGATGGGAAGCTTCATCTGCTGGGCGAAGCTGGTTGCGGCGGAGCCGATGCAAAAGATGTGGCCGCCGTCGCGGACAAATTTCTCGATACGGGTGATGGTTTCTGCCGACATCGAGCCCATGCGAAGTCGGTAACGAAACGGTATCGTCATGTCTTCGGCCAGGTTGTTGGCGGGAGCATTTCCACCACCACCCGCTCGATTGCCTCGAACGCCAGCCCCGTTGGGGAAGATGATGATGTCGTATTTTGATCGAAGGTCCATGCTGTCGAGGTCGGGTGGATAGACCACATCGAAATCAAAACCGAATTGCTCGAGGGTGAAGCGGGTCCAGCCGGATTCCATCGAGCCGCCATATTGATCCCAGAGGGCGATTCGGGGTTTCTGGATAGTCGCGAAGCCTCCTGCTGGGCCATGAGTTGTAGCTACTAGATTGGCGATTCCGCTGGTAAGCCCTTTTAATTTGGCCGGGTCTCCTTGGACTTCAATTCCCCAGGGTTGGCTTCCAACCATTAAGCCTTGCTTCCAGGCACGATTTGCAATGGTGAACGAATCGTTTTGGCTGGCAGGGAGAAAAATTGCGTTACCATCGGTGCTTAAAGGTGGCATTCCATCCAGATGATTTAGATCAACTTTCTCGGTATCCAGTTTCGGTGTTTCAAGAACTCGACCGAATTTGACACCCATTTGGAAGGCGAGAGTGTAGCCTGCGTTATCGTATGGTGGAATTGGAGGTCCACCGGGGAATTGGAAGTCATTGGGGTGATCTTGCGGCTCAAACATGTCCAAAATGTGAGGTCGGTAGGACTGGTCGCATAAGACAACGAAGGAACCTTTCTGCCAGTTTCCATTGTCTTTGGTTAATCGTTGGACTTCAATTCCACATTCCATCAATTTTTTGATGAACTTGGTGGCGGTAGCAAAATCATGTTGATCGGACGGAACAACGTAGGCTCGGGCATCGCGGAGTTCGGGCTTTTTGAGCGCATCCGCGCCGTACTTGGCGATGCGGGACGGATAGCGGGACCAACTGTCTTTTGATCCTCGATCGACGGAGTTTCGGCCAGCTCGATAGAAGTCGAAAAGCACTCGTTCGCGGTACCGAGATGCGTAGTCGAGGATGGCGTAGTTCGCCGAGATTTCGTATTCGAGCGAGTCGCGGAGGTGCCACATCTTGCCGCCTTCTACTGGGAGAGGGACATCGGTTGAGGGAATTTGGTACTTCTCTACGAACGGCAGTGGAGCGGGATTTGGGCTGCCGTAAGTTTCGGTCAAGATTCCGATCATGTTGTGGAAGTAGGTTGTGGTTCGGAGGCCGCCGTTCCACCAAGTTGAGTAGAGGGTGGTGTTGCGCATCGCGGTTCCGGGTTTGCCTTCGGCGATCATGCGCTGGTGCATGTGAGTGCCGACGAGGTCGGTACCAATGTCAATCATGGCGTCCATGTTGTAATTGAACGGATTTCGGAACGGAGGGCAAAACATGATGGTTCCAGCCGGGGCCGATTGGTGGTGGTTGTATACGACTTGGGGATACCACTGCGAGTAGAGAACGCGATTGATGTTGCGCGTCTCGGACATGTTGTTGGCGTAGAAATCGCGGTTGTTGTCGTGGCCACAGTACTTTTGGTAGAGGTAGGGGAGCCCGGCCATGCTGCGGGTTTTGGGGTCGGAGCGGCGCATGTACCAGTTGGAAACCCAATCGTTACCGTCGGGGTTGGCGTGGACAAGGAGGATGACGCAGTCCTTGAGTACTCGCTTGGTTTCGGCGTCGTCTTGTGACGTGAGGCGGTACGCCATTTCGATGAGGTGTTGGGTTTCGAGGACTTCGCTGGCGTGGAGTCCGCCGTCGATCCAGATGACGGCCTTTTGATTTTTGACGAAGTTTCGGACGTCGTCGTCGTTTTTGAAGTCTTTGGCTTTTGCCAGTCGCTCGTTGCCTTTGCGGATACTTTCAAGGTTGCGGCGGTTTGATGGGTCGGTGATGACGCACATCATCTGGTCGCGGCCGTCTTCGGTTTTGCCGATGCTTTCTACGGTGAGGCGGTCGGATTTTGTCGCGAGGAGCTTCCAGTAGTCGGTTAGTTCGGTGTAATTGGCCAGATAGTAGTCTTCGCAGGCATCGTGTCCGAGGAATTGCTTGGGTGAAGGGACGTTTGACGCTGAAGCCAAAGAGGTGAGAGCGAGAATGACAAAAAGTGCGAACCGACGCATTTGGTGACTTTACCTTTCTGGGAGGGGCGAGGGGCTGAAGAAGGGCAAGCTCCGCTTGGGCTTGCTTCGCTAGGGCGAGGGGCCAAAAGAAGACAACTTAAAAGTTCGTGGCCTCCGTAACGATTTGAATTCAAATTTTTGGTTTTTTCAAATTTGTGTCGATTTTTTCGAACCTGGGTGCAAGGAAGCAATGGCAAGGGCAAGGGCAAGGGCAAGGGCAAGGGCAAGGGACAAAGAAGCTGGGAAGCGAGGGAATGAAATTTCACTAGGGTTGGGAAGTGCAGGGTTTGGAAGACATGGGTGAGTGATATTGAAAAACTTTGTTCCTAAAACTTGGGAGAGTGCTGAGTGCGAGTGCAAGTGCAAGTGCAAGGTGGAGAATGGGAAAGAATCGGCTCTGGAGTTCGCTTCGCTTTGGAATGTTCGTAACAATTTGAGCCTGAATTTTTATTTTTTTCAAATTTGTGTCGATTGTTTTGAACCTCTGAACGGCCGTGAAAAAAAACCTTCCTAAAATCACCTAACTGACCAAGTCGAGCTAGAGATTGGTTTTGGGATTATTTTTCGAGGCATACTGTATTAGACGTCGTAATAGTAGACATTGTTCTACTTTTTAATATAATTTCGGAAATTTTTGCCTCTGCTAGGTCAGGAGGATAGCAGGTGATCATTAGCTTGTCCCTGCTTAAGCTCGCAGCTGCGCAGATGGTCGCTTAAACAGGCCACCCCTTTTTAGGATTTCCACCCAGCCCACGCAGTGGCTTGCCGGAGCCAGTGCCACAAAATAGCCCCGCCCACGCATTGGCTCGCCAGATATTGCCATAAATGTCAATGTGACAAAAGAAAAACGAGCAATTGCAAGGAGAAACAAGAGGAATTGAAAAAAATGGTCATAAAAAAGGTACACAAATATCGAGAACTGCTATATGATGGAGACTATTGCGAACAAGGGCCTGGTAAAAATGGCAGGTCTTGGTCGAGGGGAGTTTAATGAGAATGTTTAAACGTAACAGCCTGTCCTTAAGGATGACCTGTATCTTTGCCGCCGTGATGATGGCGTACTCGTCTTCCGCGAATGGAATAAACAGCATCATCGGGTCATTCGGGCGAATGGTGATCTTGCAGGGCACGGGCGACTACACCGACAGTCCATACACTCCAAGTACGCTTTCCAGCCCGGTTGTGCAGGCGGATACTCGGGGAGATTTCTATCTGCCCGCAGATATCGCGAGTATTGAGACTGCCGCTCGGATCCAAATGGATTTGCAGACTCAACCGGATACGCAGAATTTATCAGACCCTGCACCAGTCGACCCCGGCGACAACAGTGCACTCTACGGACGGCCCGCGATTGCGGATAAGAGTCAGGGGGACCCTAACGCTGTGGCCGGAGGCGGTCTTGGCGGTACGGATACGGGTACCACGGGGACATCTGGTACGGCCAGTACCGCCGGTACAACTGGAACGACGGGCACGACAGGAACAACTGGCACGACGGGAACCACTGGACTCACGGGCGTAACCGGGGGCGGCAACGGAACTCGCGCCGGAGGTCCGTTTCCCTGGGAAGGCGGACGTCCTGGCGGCGGATCCGAATTTGCGGCGGCCCAGGTTAATACTCAAACGGGCAATCGACTTACTTCGGTGCCAATCGTCGGTTGGAAAGTCAAAGGCGGAGTTCCGTTTGGACTTTCACTCACCCACAATGCGCAAGATGCCACGGATACGGGCTGGGGCAAAGGTTGGCGGTCCAACATCGACTTTACCATCACCTATGTTGGCAAGAATCTCACGAGCGGAATTTCTACCGCGGTTGTCACCTATCCAGATGGACGACGATTAACTTTCACTTACCAAACAGGGTCTAACCCAGATTTTGGCGGAGTCTTCAATCCTCCGAAGGGCTTTTACGACACTTTGTATCCGCTCGGGACCGCGGGTCTAAAGCCAATTGGTTGGAGTTTGCGAACGAAGTCGCAGATGATTTATGTCTTTAATGTTCAGGGGCAACTGACATCGTATCGGGACCGCTTTGGCAACAATGTTAGCATCACCAGAATTTCGCCGGAAACCCGGATTGTTAGCCCGACGGGCGAGTACATCTCCATCATCGATTCGCCCGCGTCTCAATTTAGTTCGGCCCAGCCGACGCAGAGTATGAAGTCTCGGTATTACTCGCATGTTTCGGTTCCTGGAAGCCGGGTTTGGGACTTCAACTACACGAGAAGACCGACGGATATGACGCTGACGACGGTCACCTATCCGGTGCTTAACTCCGCTCGGCCAACGCAAAGCTTTACTTATCCGGCCACGGTTCAGAACGATGATCCGTTCAAGTGCGCGCCAATCGTCACCGAAGTGGACCCAATTAGCCGCACTTGGCGGCAAACTTACGACTCATCCAACCGGATGCTCACTTTTCAGCTCCCGGTCACGGGCAACACGGGGACAGACCCGAAGTATCAGTTCAACTATTTCAGCGACCGAACTGAGTTTGTGCAGCCAAGTTTCCAGAGAACGATAGATTATTACAACTCAGGAATACTTTCTCAGGTTAAGGACCAGGCGGGGTACATCACCTCGTACACCTATGACCAGTACTATAATGTCAAAATTTTGAGAGATGGCCGGGGTAACCGCGCCTATGCGGATTACGATGCTTTTGGGAATGTTTTAGATTCGCAAGACCAGCGGCAATACAACAACAGCGTCAAGTTGTATTGCACCTATAACCCGGTCAATGACCTTATCACGCAAAAGGACGCCCGGGGAATTACGACCCAATATGTCCGCGATGGAATTTCTGGCGTGGTCACGAGCATCATCGATGGCAAAAACAATACGCTTGTCGTCAACACCTATAACGGGGATGGATCGCTTGCGACGACGGCAAGCCAAGGCGTCACGACAGTTTTTGGCTACGACGGCGCGTATCGTCTGAACACGGTCACGACTCCGGATGGCTCGGCGACAATCATTTACGGAACGAGCGACCAGCGAATTGGGAAACCAATCTCGGTTACGACCAGACTGGGAACGTCGACACTCTACTACGACTCGTGGGGACGATTAACGAGCACGAACCGTTTCGATAGCGCAAATGCCTCGGTTACGATGAATGTGATGGGCTACGTCAGCTCGGCGACCGACGTTTTGAACCGAACGACGAATTTGGTTCGGGACGGGATTGGTCGGGTAACCCAGGTGACGAATGCTCGGGGCGACGTTGAGCAGTATCGCTTCAATTCGGAAGGGTATATGGACCAGGTCATTAATGGCATGGGCAAATACCGCTACTACTATTACACGGCGCGGGGCGAACTTCGCAGCATCGTGTTTGGCGATGGCAACGTTGAGTTGTACCGCTTTGACGGGAACGGCAACCAGACTCAGCGCATCAACGGCCTTGCTCAGCTGATTGCCTACGGTTATGACAACGTCGACAACCTTTCGACGGTGACTTACCCAACCGGGCCAGGGACGACGCTGAATTACGATAACGACGGCCGTCAGACCTCGATGGTCGATGGAACCGGAACCTCGAGCTGGCTTTATGACAACGCGGACAATGTGACGAAGCTCACCACTCCGCAAGGGGTGATGGATTATGCCTACGACGTTTGGAACCGAAGAACGAGCCTGACCGAAGGGACGGCGGTGACGAACTACGGCTTTGTCAGCGGAAAGCTCAAGACGATCGTGAAGTCCACGGATAACGTCTCGACGACTTTAAGCTATGACCAGTATGGGCGGGTGTTTGCCAAGAACGATGGCGCCACGACCACAACTTACGGCTATGACGCAAACGACCGGGTGAACTCAATCGTTCACTCGAATTCGAGTACCAATGCGGTCTTGCATCAAGAGTGGTACAACTTCGATGCGGCGAACAACCTTCAGACGAAGATTGTGAACTCGGCGGCCACAAGCTACACCTACGATGGCATCGACCAGCTTCTCACTGAGAACGGGGGCGGCATTGCAAACACCTACGCCTACGATGCCAACGGCAACCGCACGAGCAAGAACGCCGAGCTTTACACGTACGACGACGGCGACAAGCTTCTGACTCGCGGTTCGACGAGCTACAGCTACGATGCCTGCGGAAGAACGAAGACGATCGTGGGTCCGAGTGGAACCAGAACCTTTACGTGGGACTACGAAGACAGATTGACAAATCTCTCGGGCGGTGGAGTTTCTTCGACAAACTACGGATATAACGGAGTCGGCTCTCGAACTTCGAAATCTAATTCTTCTGGTTCGAGAACTTATAAGCGCAACGGAGTGGGCGTCACTGCTCCGGTCCTTTCGGACGGAGTGGCGAGCATGGTTCCAGGAATCTCTGAGAAGTCTGGTGGCGTCACGAGCTTTCCGCATACCGATCGTCTCGGCTCGATGAAGGGGCTTTCCGCCTCTGGAGTCTTGACGGATACGGCCGACTACGACGCCTTTGGCAAAGTCGTTTCGCGAACGGGAACGAATTCCACACAGAAGGGCTTTGCGTCTGGCTTTGGCTACCAGGAAGATGGGGAATCTGGCTACAAGCTGCTTGGGCATCGCTATTACGATCCGGAGACGGGGCGATTCCTGAGCAGAGACCCTGTTAGAGCAGGGAATAACTGGTACTCATACTGTAGTAACAATCCCGTTAAAGCAGTGGACCCAAACGGCCTCGACGAAGAGAAGCTTTTTGGCGTAGGTTTTTATCAGCGGGTTCTGGCGATGTCACCTTGGTGGCAAGCCTTTTGGGCCAGAGTATTAGGCGTCTCTACTGCATCGATGAAATTAGCTGTCGATGCATGGAAGACCGCTGTGCAAGGGGGCGAAACTGCATTGGAGGATGCAGTCCCCCTTGCTCAAAAAATCGTAGACGGGGCTTCGCGTGGCCCAAATCCCTATGGCTGCTTGGGTAAACCTGACCACCAACAGGCCATTGCTGACTGGGGTGAATCAGTCTTGGCCCAGGGTGGCGAGGTGGAAAGTGGAGGTGGGATTGCGAAAACGATTATGTATAGAATGTCAAATGACCGCCTTCAGGCGCCCGATGGCGTGGCTGCTTATACGGGAGGCATGAGAGAAGCCTTTGAATCCGGTCGAGCATTACTGAATGGTGAACCAAACATGAGAGAATTTATTAAGATCGGTAACCTTCTCGACTCACGTTTCGACAGTGTAGACTGGGGAGGTCTTGGGATGCATACGACCAAGCTCGGAGGAGGTAAATTTGGGTCAACGCACATTTAGATGCTACATAACGCCAAAAGAATTCGAAGAGATTATTTTCAGATCTTCAGGAATATTTCAATTTAAATTTATAGGATCAAGTTGGAACCAATGTGAGTTAGTCGACATTGGAATTATGACGAGACAAGAAGGGTTAGAGTATGGTAATTTTATCTTTAGTGAAACTGAAATACCAGTTAGTATTTATGAGAGCTGGGCAAGGGGAGACTTGCAGTTCTCCAACATATCTAACATGTTTGGATATATTGATATGTTGCAACTCTGCTTTAAAATGAACAAAAGCGAGCTGACCGGCAAAGGCATGCCAATAAATCAGATGTCCTACCGACTTTTTAATTGGATCGTAAAGGAAATCCGAAAAATATCTGAGCTATGTGATGATCTCTGTGTCATTTCAAGTGGGTCAAAACTTCACGAGAAAACAAGAATTACAAGTGGCATCCGGAAGGCTTTGATGGAAGGGACCTTACTTACAGGAGGAAATTCACCTACAAGGAAGCCTGTCGTGGTCATTGGGTTGTGTCATGACTGTCAAAATAGACCTTAACTAGCCGGGATTGCAGGCAGATTTACCCTCAAAGTAGACCTTTGGCGAGCCACTGTGTGGGATGGGTAAAAATTCTAAGTAAGGGGTGGCCTATTTAAGCGACCACCTGCGCAGCTGCGAGCTTAAGCAGGAATAAGAATACCAGCGACCGGGTGAACAGCATCGTTCACTCGAATTCGAGTACCAATGCGGTCTTGCATCAGGAGTGGTATAGCTTTGATGCGGCGAACAACCTTCAGACGAAGATTGTGAACTCGGCCGCAACGAGCTACACCTACGATGGCATCGACCAGCTTCTCACTGAGAACGGCGGCGGCATTGCGAACACGTACGCTTACGATGCGAACGGCAACCGAACGAGCAAGAACGCCGAGCTTTACACGTACGACGATGGCGACAAGCTTCTAACTCGTGGTTCAACGAGCTATAGCTACGATGCCTGCGGGAGAACGAAGACAATCGTTGGACCGAGCGGAACCAGAACTTTCACCTGGGACTACGAAGACCGCTTAACCAACCTCTCGGGCGGTGGAGTCAGCAGTACCAGCTACGGTTACAACGGTCTTGGGACGCGAACTTCTAAATCTAATTCGTCTGGTTCTCGAACTTATAAGAGAAATGGAGTCGGTGTTACCGCTCCAGTGCTTTCGGACGGAGTTGCGAGCATGGTTCCGGGAATCTCGGAGAAGTCTGGTGGTGTGACGAGCTTCACTCATACTGACCGTCTTGGCTCGATGAAGGGGCTTTCCGCTTCGGGCGCAGTGACCGACACGGCGGATTACGATGCGTTCGGGATGGTGGTCTATCGCACGGGAACGACGAATACCGAAAAAGGTTATATGGGCAATGCAAATTCATTCGAGGACGTTGAAAGCGGCTTCAAATCTATTGAAGGCCAAAATTATGATGCTGGAACTGGAAGGTTTCTGGCTAGAAATTCGAATCTAGGAGGAAGGTCAGGATATACGTTTATGCAAAACAACCCTCTTAAAAGTGATGGCGACACGAACACCGAGGCAGCAATCCTTGCCGGATATGGTACTGGCATACTTAAGACCCCAGGGTTAGTCGATAAAGACGGCCAGTGGATTATTGGGAATCCTGATAGTATCGGACGAAAGGGTTACCCGGAAGTTACGAATCGTGTATTTCACCTTGACTTTCCGCATGGGAAGGCTGGTTCTGCTTCCGACTGCTATCACGTGGATTCTAAAGTGTTCAAAATCAAACACCTTGAAGTTTCTGCTTGGACTCGGTATGCTGGAAATGCAAAAGTATGGCGTGGCTTGGGCCTTTGCGCGGCTGGGGTAGCATTGGTTTTCGACGCAAACGACATCATACACTCTCCAAGACCGATGGAAACGCTGTGTAAATCTGCTTGTGTTTGGGGTGGTGCTTGGGTTGGTGCTGAGATTGGTACAGCGATCTGTCCGGGGATTGGGACTTTCATTGGAGCACTTATCGGGGGAATTGGAACATCATTAGTCGTTCATGCAAATGACAATGAAGACGGTGAAATTCGAGTTGTCCATGGATTGGTTGCTGGCTAGGACGAGGGTACGCCCCAAAGCGTAGTCTATTTAAGTCCCATGAAAACTAGGTTAGAATTCATAATACAAAATGGTTAAATCATTGAGACGTTGTGTCGACAACATTTTCGAGCTGGAATGCATTTGTGACGGAAACTGCGAAACACTAAAGGACATTTTTTCACAGTTTACGACGAGAGATTGGCTCGTGACGCACCCAGATCCGTATTCAGACGGATTGTATTCGCCAACGTTATTTGGATACGAAGAATATCGTGAACACAATAATCCAATAATTCTTGGAATTTCCACGGCTCTCATGACTCCGGCATCAACAAACGAACAGATTACGGAAACAATCGCTTCTATCCGGTCAAGTGATTGGACGGACAACTTGGCCCTTTATTGGGACTGTGATTCATTGACTATGTTTTTTATGGGTCAATACGAGCCAATTTTGGCCAATTTCAACACCAAAGGATTAAAGTTGAAAAACTCAAAATATATGTCTACGTACTGTTGGTTAGAAAAATGACTATGGTGCGACAGGTCACGGCGAGCCAGTCAATGGTATTCCAAATTGGGGAACTTAGCGAATTCGCCTGGAACCTGATGCTAGCAATAACATGTATGGACGAGACAACGTATATTTTCACAACTCTGGCAAAGGATATTCGCATGGCTGTGTCGAATGCGGTCCAAATTCAGGCAATAAAAGACTCTGGCACGACCTATTAAAGTATCGATTGAAACATAAAGATATTCGAGTTCGAATTAAGTATAGGTATCCGAGTACAAATGGGAATACGATAGGCAAATAATCAAGGCGAGGCGAGATTTAAACTTTTTAGCTTGTTTGGTGTTTTTGGCTTCTTGCAAAAATTCGCCAACACCACGGGCCACGCATGATGAACCTGTGGGTCCGGCGAGTGCGAATGTCCCGAAGTCAGGGGCTACTAATTTGACTGTTGATGCAAAAGTGTTGGATGGCCCAACTATTTTGATTAAGCTGACGAATATGAGTGGTAAGTCAATCAAAGGAGTTACCATAGCGGCGCAAGAACCATATGTCGATGAAACTGGTAAGAATCGAGGTTGGTCTACGCTCATAGACCAAATATCTGCCCGTCTTGAGGACGAGGTCATTTCACCAGGTGAACCGAAAGAATTTAATTGGGTTCCGTCAAGTGAGGAAATGGGGCAACTGAAGGCTAAAAAGTCAATCAGGCTCTCCGTTACCACTATGGTCAATGCCAATTATGGCGGACTTAGCTTCTATTCCAAGCCAATTGCTCTAACTGGTAAATAAAGGGCCAGGGTAAATCCTAGATCAAACCTAGGAATTGAATTAAAGCAACGACCGGGTAAACAGCATTGTTCTCTCGAACGCGTCGACCAACGCGGTTTTGCACCAAGAGTGGTACAGCTTTGATGCGGCGAACAACCTTCAGACGAAGATTGTGAACTCGGCCGCCACGGGCTACACCTACGATGGCATCGACCAGCTTCTCACTGAGAACGGGGGCGGCGTTGCCAACACCTACACCTACGATGCGAACGGCAACCGCACGAGCAAGAACGCCGAGATTTACGCCTATGACGACGGCGACAAGCTTCTAACTCGTGGTTCGACGAGCTACAGCTACGACGCGTGCGGACGAACCAAGACGATTGTGGGTCCGAGTGGAACCAGAACGTTTACTTGGGACTACGAAGACAGATTGACGAATCTCTCGGGCGGTGGCGTTTCTTCGACGAATTACGGATACAACGGTCTTGGGACGCGAACTTCTAAGTCTAACTCCTCTGGATCTCGGACGTATAAGCGCAACGGAGTCGGTGTTACCGCTCCAGTCCTTTCGGATGGCGTTGCTACGATGGTTCCGGGAATCTAAGAGAAGTCCGGTGGTGTGACGAGCTTTACGCATACGGATCGGCTTGGCTCGATGAAGGGGCTTTCCGCTTCGGGCGCGGTGACCGACACGGCCAACTACGATGCCTTTGGCATGGTCGTCTCGCGGACGGGCACGAGTTCGACCCAGAAGGGGTTTGCGTCGGGCTTTGGGTATCAAGAAGACGGGGAATCTGGCTACAAGCTGCTGGGGCATCGGTATTACGATCCGGAGACGGGACGGTTCTTGAGTAGGGATCCGGCATTTTCGGGTCGAAACTGGTTCGCCTATTGCGGAAATAATCCGCTGAAATATGCCGACCCTGAAGGTGAAAGCTGGCGAGTTATCGGCGGCATCATCGGTGGAATTGTCGGTTCGGTCGCTGGCGGAATGACAACGGCTGGATGCGGAGCATGGGTTGGAGGTGCAGCTGGTAATGCTCTTGGCGCCTATATTGGTTCGTGGCTTGACGGCGACGATGCAGAGCAAGCCGCATTAAATGGCGCAGAAGACGGCCTCATATCACTCCTGTTGGGTGCCGCCATCGAGAAGGTAGCTCCGTACGCAAGCAGCGTTCTTGGAAGAATCTTAAACGGAGCTGCTACGGAAGCATGTGAGATTGGAGCTCCACAGGTTGCGAGAGTCGCCGCCGAAGATGTCGCCGTGATAGTTGAAACCGACGCTCAAAAATATGCTAGGTTAGTCGAGGAAGCAGAAGCAAAGTATCCCAATAAAGCTGGCAAATTTGAGAAACATCATGAACACCCCAAATATCTTGGGGGTGACAAGAATGGCAAACTGGTATCAATACCAGCCGCCTATCATCAACTCATTACCAATGAATTTAGGTCACTGGCGCCATATGGAAAGAAACCAATAAGGAGTGCTGCAGACATAATGAAGGATGTGTACAAAAAATATCCTTTGCCATTCAAAGCTAGATGAACCATAAGATAGAAATACGAATTGCAAATCCTTCGGAAAGGACCAGAGGAAACTTAGACGCACCACAGATCGCAATGGATAAGGGTGATCTTATCGTCGTTCGAATATCGAGCCTCGAATACCACTTCGACCAGGTCGTGGCTCGAGTTCGAGAAATCTTGAGCAAGGTCGAAGCGTCTAGTGAGTTTGTTTCGTTTCTGGAATGCCGCTTCAATTGGAGCCCGCAAGAATTCGAGGACGCGGCAGCGTTTGCACTTTGTCCGTTCCGCCGATATTATCGCGAAGTCGAAAATGAAGGCACTTTGTACGAGGACACGGATCAGCCAGGCTTAGGCTATGTTCGAGTTCAAAGGTCCCTTCTTGTTTTGCCCGATCTGAAAGATACAGGATCTGAACTTCGCTACTTATCGAATGGTGCATTGGTTGTTTCCAAAAGCTTGAAAGAACGACTCGAAGTTTTCGATTTACATGAATTGAAATTTGTGCCCGTAAACACAAGTGGGTCAACACCAACTGGAAGCTGTCGCCTGCTGGATCTTTGCATCGTGGAAGAGTTGCCCGATATGAACTACGATTCAAATTGGTTCCAAATGGTTTCAACTAATGTGTCGATGGTCGATCCAAGAGGTTTAGATCCGCTAGATTTTTATTCTCACGAACCAAGTGATTTCTATCAGCACGTCTTTCCCGATCACTCAGGACCACTAAAAGGAAAATTGGACTCGAAAGATGGAAGCTTCACCGATATTGCCTTTGGCGGCGAACCAATGGGCTTGTGGCACAACTATCGGCCACTCATTATTTCCAAACGCTTGCTACCCGTTTTTCAAGGTGCAAAACAGAAAAGCGTCCTGATTGATCCGTTTTTCCCGGAATAGACACAGATTTGAACGACTGGCCACTGCGACAAGTCACGACAAGTCACGGTGTGAGCTTAGTAGTTTTGGAAATCGAAGCCGGGTGGCATTGGCAGCGACGTCTGCGCAGCTGGGAGTTACCTGTGTTCAAGTGCCAGGGTAATACCAGTAAAGCCAGGTTGTTTTGAGTCAAGCCGGGAACAGAAAGTCCAGTAAGTTCATCACTGAGTTTGGCCACTTTCACTATCTGACCTTTTCCACGTACCACCGCAAGCCGTATCTCAAGAACGATCGAATCTGCTAGTTGAGGGTGATATCAAGTGCCAATACATGGATGAATTGGAGTTAAAATAAGCAAAGTGACCAGCACTGCGTCAGGTTTCTCACGGTTAACTCTCAGCTTCGCAGGGGTCGCTAACCGTGCCACCCGGGTAAGGCTTTCATCAAGCAAAAGTACCCCGCCCACGCAGTGGCTCGCCGGGTGGCTGGCAAGGATGAAGTTGTGGCCACGTTTGCAAATGGAGGGAGACCAGTACCCTCGCCAAGCTACGAATTCGAAAAGCCATTCTGGGCAAACGCAGAATCCGCTATTGCATATCAAGTATTTGCGGGAAGAGCTTTTGGAGATACGGAAACCGTTGTGCTTGCGTTTCCAAACCCGTTTAACGCTGGTCACAGGGGACCGCCAATGGATGGATTCCCAACAATCTTGGTTCCAAATGAGGATTTAACAAAACTCGGTCCGGGGTTCATTATTCCGACTAAAATATGAAAATGAAATACTCCGTAAGTTTTCGGCCCAGGATCGTAATTAAGAGATATCCAGAGAAGCTTGATCCAGAGGAAATCGGAATCGTTTTCGATCGCCAGAATAAGGAATTCTACGTT
Source organism: Armatimonadota bacterium (assembly GCA_025360125.1). Lineage (GTDB taxonomy): Bacteria > Armatimonadota > Fimbriimonadia > Fimbriimonadales > Fimbriimonadaceae > Fimbriimonas. The sequence goes on from JANYCU010000036.1 coordinate 65,186, forward strand.
TGTCCTCCGAATCTAGATCCTGAGAATGAAGCTGGCATGATCGAAAGTTGGAATCTATTTTTTGACTTCGTGGACATCATTCCTGAATTTGAATTCGACAAATCTTGGCTTGGCAATATGCCGCTTGGAATTCGAGAATCATGCGTGAATGTTCTAGGGACCCGAAAGAACAAATATATTTGAACATGGCCAGCCACAGCGTGGCGAGGCACTTCCGTGGGCCGACGAGTCACTGTGTGAGCTGGGTACTTCTGTAAGAATCCTTCGGCGAGCCACTGACGTGGGCATGGCTACTTTGTGGCACTTGCTCCGACCTCTGCGTCGAGCGAAGTGACACGAGGTACGAGTGGAAGCCGAGTGACGCTGGGAGAAGCCAGTGTCTTGAACAATGACAAAGTTGAGGTA
>JANYCU010000010.1 GCA_025360125.1 Armatimonadota bacterium
ACTCTTGTGCGACGGAGGATGCGAAGCTGAGAGTTAACCGTGAATATCCTTCAATCATGCAAACCACTTTGCCTATTCTAACTCCAATTGATAAGTTGAATGACTTCGTAAAACCACTTTGTTGGCCAGTCTTTCAGCCGGCAAGCCACTTCTTTGTCCGGGTTAAACACATAAAAGAGAGAGTTTGCAGCGAATCCCTTACTCTAAAATAACTTAATGCCCGCAAATCAATGCTTACAGCAACGATTTTATGATTTCTCAAGATATTTTCAACAAAACCGTTACATACCTTGATTTTGTCCCGGGGGGGGGTAAATTACTTTTATGCAAACCATAAGCATGATCATCGGCTTAATTGCCACCTCACTAAATTTCACTCCCTCCACTTACACAACTCTTGTTCTCGATGTTCACAGCGTAGGTCCATTTCATGAAAACACTTATGCAGCTGGTCCTTACGAGGTTGATACTGCAATAAATGACACTCTCATAAGAACTTTTAACAAGACCAGAGTTTGGGGCGATGCCGACAATGCCGCGCCTTGGACGTCAATGTTATCAACCTTAACTGCGACGGTAACGGATACAGTTTCTGGCACTTACGCGGGAACGCTTCCCGCCCATAAGTACCTTTGGATGAATTACGATATGAACGGAAGTGATGGAACTCATACCATTAAGAGGACTGATTATTGGATTGACGAAAGCGGTGATGTTCCTACCCTTATGAGCGCGTACGCCATTATTCGCCGTGATGGATATATCAGGACCGCCACGTTCGTTAATTTCAGCATAACCGATTGACATGAAACTCTACGCCGCTACAAGTCTCTTGTTGTTTGCCGCCGCGGGATTTGCAAAATCAGGCGGCCAATCAATTCGAATATTCATTTTGCCTAGTCAAAGTGCGGAAGCCAACGAAAAGCTGCGAATTCCGTACCGCACTCTTATTACTTCACCAGCATCAAAAGCAGACAGTAATTTGGAAAAGTCACTGGGCAAACTGGTTGGTGACATTTATTCTTCAGGATTTCGAAAAATTGAATTACCCAAATGTACTCTGTACCTGCATAAGGATGCCCGAAATCTTGAGCGACTAGGGAGCCTATTGGATCTATTGAGGGCTGCTGCTAAGCAAAATGAATCAGGTATTCCGAGTATTGAGTTCAAAGACTTGCCAGACGAAGTTAGATCAGCAATGGCCAATGTCCTCGGGGTTGGCACCGATGCAATTAAGGGATCCGCACGTTGCGCCTTAGAACCAGAGGCCAACTTTTCTTATGAGTTTATGGGACAAAACAGACCTATGGGCTTTCCATGGTCTTCTTTTGACAGCAAGCTAAAGCTCAAAATGAGGAATGCGAGAGACGACGCCTTTGTCAAGCCCGAATTTGCCACAGAGTCGGAGGCACCAAAAAGGGCTCCGAACGGTGTAAACCAATCAGGGTTTGAACTCTTGCTGGAACCTGGAGTAGGCGGCCAAATGGAAAGTGATGCAATAGAAAAGACAGTCAAATATTTGAACGACAAATATGCGGCTTTAGAATCCGAATACAATTCGATCGAATCTCGGTTAAAAGATCGTCTTGCACAAAGCACATTTGGTAGAGGATTAAGTTCGGATAATTTTCGGCTCAAGGATCTCGAAGACATCTCTAAAAAGGAAAGAAATCATGGGCAAGGACTCGAAATGCTATTTCATGATCCTTCGATGAGTGCTGCGGAGTCGGAATCGATGCGCAATGCTCAATTTCAAGGGCTTAGCCTCTGCGTATCACTTTGGGCCATGAGATCGGAACACAACGGATCAAACGCTGTTGTCCACCTCACCAATCCTTTTATTAGGCCTTAAAACTTCCTTTCTGCGAGCCACTTCGTGGGCAGGGTTAAACTCATGAAAAAGAGAGAGCTAGGTGTGGCACTGGCTACCACCTCTGCGTCGAGCGGCAAGCCACGGCGTGGACTAGGTACTTCTCAATGAGGAGAACTTACGGTTAGCGACCCCCATTTGTCCGCCATAGCACTCTTGTGCGACGGAGGATGCGAAGCTGAGAGTTAACCGTGAATATCCTTCAATCATGCAAACCACTTTGCCTATTCTAACTCCAATTGATAAGTTGAATGACTTCGTAAAACCACTTT
>JANYCU010000013.1 GCA_025360125.1 Armatimonadota bacterium
AGGCAGAATTACTAAGACCGACGACCCGCTTGCCTACCGCACGACTTATCAGTACGATACGGCTGGCAACCGAACCACGATTATTAACGCCCTAGGTTATATCTCGTCGATGGTTTACGATGCGAGCCAAAACATGACCGCGAGCATCGATCCACTTGGACGAAGAACAAGCTTCACTTATGACTCGTTTGGACAACGATTAACCAGCCAGGATCCAAGAGGACTAACGACTTCGTTCCAATACGACTCCACCGGGAACCAAACGACATTAACCCATTCAGACGGCAGTGTCGTCACTCAAACCTTTGATACCTTTGGAAGACAATTAACCTCGACCGATCCGCTCGGACGGACGACGAGTTACGGTTATGACGTTGCCGACCACGTCGTTTCCATCACAAATGCCGCGGGAGAAATGTCGCGAACGATTTACGACACGTGTCTGCCTACGGTTAAGATCACTCCGATGGATCATCGAACCACGATGACCTACGGTCGGTTCGCAAATGTCCTCACCACTCAAGACCCGCTGGGTAATGTCTGGACTCAAACTTATGACAAAATGGGCTACCAAACGTCTACCATTGATCCGCTTGGTAGGACCAACACGATGGTCTACAATGTCGCCAAGCAACGCACTGCCAGCCAAGATGCTCTAGGCTACATTACCAGCTACGCTTATGACAATGCTGGACGCCCAAACGGGGTGCAAGATGCCCTTGGCAATCGATCGACAACTATTTACGATGCACGCGATGCTGTAGCCTCGCAAGATGCCATAGGCAATCGAACCACCCAAACCTATGATGCTATCAGGCGGAAGACTGTGACAATTTCCTCCCTTGGAATTGCACAAACTACAATTTATGACGCCTCCAATCAAGTATCCGCAACTATCGACGCACTCGGGTATCGGACCACGAATACATACAATGCAAACAGTTCACAGATTGAGGTGCAAAGTGCGAATGGAAATCGATCAACTACGGTTTATTCGTCAAATTCAAATAGGACCATTGCTACTAACGATGCACTTGGCTTTACCATATCCTACACCTATGATGTTGGGGGACAGACGCTTTCGACACAAAACGCATTGGGATATTACTATTCAAGTTCATACGATCTCGCAGGTCGGCTGAGAACTACGATCGACTCTCTCGGGGCAACAACTACATTCAGCTATGATGCTGACGGCCGTCAGCAATCTGTACAAAACGCGCTGGGCCGTACGTCTACATCTATCTACGACCAAGTGGGCCGAATGGTCGGAGGCATGAATGCTCTTGGCAATATCTGGACAAGCGTTTACGACAATGCTGGTCAAGGAGTTGCCAGCGTTACACCACTCGGCTATCGGTCCACTTCTACTTATGACGGAAAGGGACAAACTCAAACTTCGCAAAATGCGCTTGGATATGTCGGCACTTTTGCGTACGATCCAGTCGGCAACATGTGCGGATATCAGAATGCAAACGGTAATTGGACGACTACTGTCTTTGACTCAGTTCGCAGAGACACAGCCGAAATAGATTCCCTTGGACTCGTTAAGACTTATACATACGATTCCGACGGTCGCCGAGTCGAAATACTGGACCCACTAGGAGGTCGAATCACTATGGTTTACAGTCCACGTGGTGAACAATTAGCGATCAGTAACCAGACTGGATTCATTACTTCAAATACTTACGGTTCCGTCGGTGAGACTATAGCTAAACGGTCTGCCGACGGCGATGTGACTACATACCTCTACGACGCTCTGACGAGGCGCACGAACTCTCTGTATGCCGATGGCACAAGAACCTCGCTCGTATTCGATAGTGTGGGTAGCCTAGTCCAAGCCGAGGATTTCTGTGGGAAAACGACCTTCAGTTATGACTCGCGCCAGTTTGTGACCGGAAAAACCGATCCAGGAGTCATTGTTCAAAGTTACTTGACGAACAGTGTAAATCAAAGAACAAATTTGATAGAGCCGGGAGGATCTGTGCGAACCTTTACCTACGATTCGTTGAGCCGTTTATCAGTCTTTCAGGCTCCCGACGCCTTGTTGACGACTTACCAATACGACCTAGATTCTCGAATGACTACTTCAATCTATGGGTCTGGACTCAAGCGAGCGCTCGGAGTCGATGGAGAGGGGCAAATCCTGTCGAAAACAGACCGAGACGGATCTGGCGTAATACTACAGGCGATGACGTTTTGCTATGACCAAATTGGAAACCGAACGGTGATCGTCGATGGGGACAATTTGACGACGTACGGCTATGACGCGAAGAGTCGATTGATATCTGATGTCACTAGTGGAACCAACGCCCATAGCTATGCCTACTCGTATGATTCGGTCGACAACCGTCTGACCAGTAATGAATCCGGTGTGATAGGCACATGGATGTACGACCTGTCTGGACGAATTACAACGAGCATAGCTGGGGCGGATATCACTACATATTCTTATGCCCCAAATGGCAATCTTACAGTCACTCGCAATGGCAATAATGTTATTACAATGACTTACGATAAGGAGAACCGGATGAGTGTTCACAATGAGGGAGCCGTGTTTACAACCTACGCCTATGCTTATGACGGTCTCAAACGCAATGAACGGAATGGGTCTTCAATTACAACCTTAGTCTGGGATGGTAGCAGCTATGTTGGAGAAGTGAGGTAATGGGACTTTCAACCGCTTATTACACCGTCGATGGAGAAATTATCGGGGAGTCTACAAATGGACTTCGGCTCGACTATCTGACCGATGCCCTTGGCTCAGTAACTGCGAAAGTAGACCAGACCGGAGCAGTCACCTCAACTGCTCGGTACAAACCCTATGGCGATAAACTGGTTGGCTCAATATATACCTTTGGTTGGGTTGGTGCCTACGGATATCGAATCTCAGCAGGTGGTATATATATTCGAAATCGAACATATGCGTCAGGAGCTGCACGGTGGGGAACCAGAGACAAATTATGGCCAAATGAGTCGCCATATGGCTATGTCTTTGATAATCCGATTGTACGCATCGATTATAATGGTCTTAGTCCAACATTGACAAGGACCCGAATAAAATCTAAAACTTTTACGGACGCAGACACCGAGCCTAAATGTGGCAATTATGCAGTTAGCTGGAAATTCAAAGTAGCAGATAAGACGAAGCTTAATGGGTGGCTAGTTCAGTGGTTAACCACGATGCGATTTCAAGCAAACTGCGGTGAAGAACTCACCGATATTGGTTGCGGCTCCTTCTTTGAAGTTTGGATGGTCAAAGATGGTGAAGTTTATACTCCTGGAGCTGCATATCTCGGCAACGGGTTTGTTCCATGGGAAAGCTTGCCTCTTGATGATACTTGGAGTGATATCCGTGGCGGGAAATGTAAATTCGGCAGAGAGGTGACTACGGGCTTCTTAACGTTTGAACCAGACGACACGGTAAATCCATTCCATAATGATTCTGCTAACGAATGGCTGGGAAGACACAATTTCAAGAGAGGGCAACTGTGTAATCCAAAGGGACTAGTTTCAAAAACCTATGTTTCGAAAGATTGGTCAGCCTACGGATCCTTTGCTGATGATTGGGGATGTTGCAAGAAGGTAGGTACGTGCTCCGAGGATAGTCTTTGTGACCTATGCCCCACGGTAGGAAAGTGTAATCCGAAAGACGATTGGAATGTTTACCCGAATGACCCAGTATGGATATGAATAGTATGATATTAGTGACACTTAGACCGATCAATCTCAACGAATTTCCTTCACCCGTGGAACTTCGCCGTATTTTATTAGACAAGGACTCTTTGGCTACATATAAGGCTCGCATTGTAAGTGGTAACAAGACTCTGATTCGCCTTTTTTCCATGAGCCGTGTATCACGATTAAAGGAAATTTCTACTTGGTGCAAACAAATAAGAACACGCCATTTAGAATTGCAAGCGAAAGGCCTTATGAATGATTACGACTTAAACTTGCTTCGGTACGATCTGGGAAAGCTGGACATTGTCTTTATAAATGATTTTGGACGATCCTTCTTTCATTCAAGCAATTGGCTGTACGAGTTATACAACGTCAAACTCAGTGCAAATGGATCCATTGCAAGCCTTTCCGTTCCATCGTCATTGCCGGTCTTCACAAAACAGAGATCTGGTGCACCGATTGAACCGACACTAGCATCGTTTTCCACTCCGTTTTCTGAAGTGAGTACTTCGTTTTGGAAGTGGGTTGAATCCGATTTTTCTGGCCCAGTTCCGAGGGAAATGACAGTTAAGAGATTATGGAGCATAACATCAGGTAAAAAATAGGACGCTGCGACAAATGGGGCATTTTGTTGACGCAGGTGGTCGGCTGCGCCATTGGACCGTATGGATGGCGAGTCCTACGGAGTTGAGAGTCTATTCAAGGTGAGGGAAGGAACAATGATCGAAGCAGGTGCAAAGGATAGTTTTAAAAGATGCCGTTCTCAGTCAAGTCATTTGGCTTTTTGTGATATCGCGGCCGCTACCAGCGATGCTGGCGAGCAGGTGACGGTGTCGCAAAATGCATTTAAAAGTCGAAACACTCAAATCTTTGAAGCCATCGGGCGAAGAATGGACTCGGCACTATCGATGGATTTCATCAATAAAACAAGCCACTACTTGGGCTGGATTCACTCAATCGCGGCACTACCTTTGCGTACAATCCACGCAGAACTGGATTCGGCCACCCTGGTTTGGGATGGCGGCACCTATGTTAGAGAAGTTAAATAATGGGACTATCGACCGCTTACTACACCGTCGAGGGAGAAATTGTCGGGGAGTCTACAAACGGAATTCGGCTTGACTATTTAACCGATGCCCTAGGCTCTGTCACGGCTAAAGTTGACCAAACTGCAACTGTCGTCTCTACAGCTAGATACAAGCCATATGGAGGGAATCTAGCTGGTGCTGATTACACATTTGGATGGGTCGGAAGTCTTGGATATCGAAAATCTGCCAATAGTAGCTCACCAATGTATATTCGAAATCGATCATATTTGACGCAGACATCGAAATGGTTGACTGTCGACTCGGTGTTCCCGGTTCAGCCGGCTTATGGTTATTGTCAGGCAAATCCGATAACACATATTGATCCGAGCGGGGAAGAATGGACAGTCCACCGTCATCTTTACAAGAAAGTGTTTTGGCCTCCAGTCTGTGCGCAATACGATATATTTTGGAGTTTCAGCATCATTCCACAAAATGCCAGTTCAAGAGGTTGGTTGATACAAAAGGTATTTAATGGTGCTTCCGGAGAATCATGCGTCCCAGGTGGTGACCCTGTTGAAGCCTGTTTGCCCCCCAGCTACTATGAAGCATGGCTTGTGGTTGATGGTATACCGTACACGCCAAGCAAAGACGTCCAGGGCCAATGGAAACCTATCCCCGCGAAAGATAATTGGGCCAATCCTGGCTATCCGTGCTCTTGGGGACATGTTTATGTGAGAGGGGAGCTCAAATTTGTGCCCGATCTGACCGCATCACCCAAGGGCAGTAACGATTGGCTGAGCCGTCATGGTTTTACAAAGAATTCGAAAAATCCATGCTCTCTGGCACTTCCATCAACGTCGAATTATAGTCCGCAAACAGGTGGCACGTCTTGGGGTGGATTGGCTGTATTAACAGACGAATTTGCTTGCTGCGCCAGGGAAAAACGTCTTTGTTCAAAAAGGCTTACCAACTGTAAGTGCCAATATGAAGGTCCATGTTACGAAGACAACCCAAGACTGGAACCGCAAACATGATAATCCTACCAATTTATATAATGACTTTAGATTTAAGTATTTTGGAGCGCTTAGCATCGCCAACATACCTCGTTGCACAAATTCGGGTCAGCCATTCCGCTATATACCGGACGGAGTTGGTAAGATCTCGGACTCTTGTTCGCCACTTTACCTCCCTTCCCAAACAACTCAGGCAGCAATTATTTGCCGCTTGGATCAGGGAAATACGGCAAACACATGCAAAAATGGAAAAGAAGTTACCACGCGAGCCAGGCCTTACAAAGGGTCCCACGTACTGGACTTTTATGGCTTCCGCCACAAATGCCAAGACTGATGTCACCAAACTCGACGCTTTACTTGACGCTTGCGGCCGTCCAACCATTTTTCATACTAGAAGCGAATTGAGACGGATTTATCAGGTTAAGAATTCTTGGGAGGAAACCTTTGATCCTCCAATAAGGACGATTAAGACTCCAAATGGTTTACGAGGTTCTACGGGCATAGGCGAATGCTGGTTACCTTCTTTTGATGCATTTTATGCAAGCGAATGCAAAGTATTATTCGCCTGGGCAAGCCGTGGTTTAAGAGGCAAAATGCCTCCAGAAATGACTTTCGATCTGATGATGGACAAAGTCCAAAGTGCTATCGAGGCAAAAAGCAAACAGAAGGCGATCCACTAGTAATGTCTGAAAGACATCTGGTCTCTCAATTGGAGGAGATTTTGACAGCCTTCCAGAGACGTCCGTAGATTCAGAATTGCCACGTTGAACCTATTAATATCTCGTTTACACCGAGAGGGTTGGGGGTTCGAGCCCCTCATCGCCCACCACTATTTTAGGTTCAAAATAGTACTACGCAGGTCAAACGAACAATCGTTCCAAAGGTTCGGTCTCTCAAACGCCAAGGAATTAGCCGGTGATAGATTCAAAACCATTTCCTCAATACGTGACTCACTCGTCTGCCCAAAGTAGGACACTGGGGGCACAGCTTGACCGCATGATGGGTGGGAAAACACCCGCAGAACTCATTAGCAATCCGGAGATATTTCCAAAATTGATGAAAGGACTTTGGCATAATTTGCCCTGCCTAACCGATGAGAGCGTGTTGCTCTGCCTGCCCTTTTACTTCAACATTAACGGACCTAATAGCGCATACACTGCAGATTCTCCTGACTTGCCTGCGGATTGGCAGCTAAATGAAGATTACGCCTATAGGCTGTTAATGATGATTAGCTGCCATGCCGAGTCATTTCACGTCCTCCAAAACTTAGACCAAAACGAACGACGGATGTTAACCGACCTGTTTAAAATATTTGAGGAAGAAACCGAACAGTCCTTTGAACCAGTCCTCAAACTTGTCAACGAATCACTCACGTGAACGGCCAGCCACGGTGTGGCATTTTGATGTTGTGTTCAAAATACAAGGTTGACGGAGAGCCTAGGCGGGAACACTCTCGTGGCATGCTTAGCCGACCACTACGCAGTTGAGAGTCTAAGCATGAACAAGATCAATGGCCAGCGTGGGCTGGCTAGCCGTCACATATGGCGAGTGGCCTGTTTAGCCGACAGTGTGCGTAGCTCGGATCAGGCTTGCCATATGTGACGGGCGGCGGTTCGGATCCTCACCCACCCGCACCTATCGAGCTAGAATGACCATCCAAGACCAAATCGAAACCTACATCGCCAGCCAACCCGAACCCAAAACGCGGTGAAATGGTGGACCTCCATGAGCGCATTCAGCAAATATCGCCCCACAGCAAATTGTGGTTCCTCGACGGCACGGACGAAAACGGAAAAACCGTCTCGAATCCCAACATCGGCTACGGGTTCTACACCATCTCATACGCCAACGGAACAACCAGAGACTTCTACCAAATTGGATTGAGTGCAAACACCAGCGGAATCTCCGTCTATATCCTAGGCATCGAAGACAAGAAATATTTGGCCGAGACATACGCCAAAGATTTGGGCAAAGCCACCGTGACCGGATATTGCATCAAGTTCAAATCGCTGAACGATATCAACCAGGACGCCCTCGAAGCTGCCATACGATTCGGTTTCGAAAATAGCTGAGTAAAACCTGCAATCAGGCCGTGGCAGAAATCAGCGAATTGGCCGATGTATTGATGCGCCGGGCAATTTTCGAATATGCCTCGTCCGCATAGCCGTGGTCCTTAAGTGATTCCTCAAGCAGCTCAGTGATGTCCGGATTTCCAAGCTCAATGGACCACGCTAGCAGTGTTCCGTAAGCACATATCCCGTAATGCTCATTTCGCTGAGCACTGACGATAATGGCGGCGTCAAGCGTTGCCCCGTGTGTCTGCCCAGTCAATTGGAGATCAGCCTCTTCCACGAGACATTTCGCCGATTTACATACTTTTCCTGTCGGGCGAAATCCACCTTGCTTAGCAACCTGCTCCAAGCGCTTAAGGTAAAGCTGCGTTCGCTCGATCTGTACTTTAATGGTTTCTCTTAGCTTGTCATTCGACGCAGCCTTCAGTAGTTTTGGCATCAAACGCAAGAATCGCTTCTCAGCGTTATAAGTGAGCTTCACCGTTACCTCAAATAAATCATGCAGATTTTCCATAGAATCCCTACCTGTTTGGACTCCGAAACCTTGTGTGCCATCTCAATTTGTTTTTTACATGAGGCTTTCTACCTTGCTCGGCGACCACTGAAATGGCATGCTTAGCCGATCTCATGAAGCTCCTGCGACTCGATAGAATTGCGCAATGGCAAAATTGAAACACGAATATCAATGCTTCAAAGGCACCGTCTTAGACTCAGCCAAAATTTTCGCCGCCAAGTCCTCGCCAATCACAATCTCGATATCGGGCTGTCCAACCCCAGCTATCATCGCCTTCCCTATCGTCTTTGAACCGACGATGGTCTGAATACCCTTCGCAATTTCGGCCAAGGCCGCCTTCTGGTAAACAATATTCGTCACGGAAGAAGGCGTCGAATTTCCGTTCGAAGTCGCCGTATATCCCTGCTCAACCAACTTCGAGGCGAGCAACTTAGCCACGCCCGGAACCTTCGTTCCATTCTTAATTCCAATTCGGACGAGTTTCTTCGCCGCCGCATCATCTCCACGGATAATCCAGTCAATCGTCGCCTTCGACCGCTCAGGGTCTAACTCAAAAAAGTACACGCCATTCTTTTTCGTATCGCTCCCCGGCACCGTAGCACTCACCAGATTTCCGTGCGATGCCCCCTTAAACAAAGCCGCCAGAGCCATACATTTGATCTTAGGCAAGTCGGTAACAATTTGGTTAAAACCAGTCTCAATAATGGAGTCAGCTTTCAACAAATTCCCCGCACTATTGGCCGACCGAACCAACGACTGAATGAGCTGCTGCTGACGCGCCATCCGACGAAGATCGCCTTCCTCTTTCGAATGCTTGATATTCGTCAACGGGACAACCGTATTGTCTTCCAAAATTCGGTATCGATTCACCTCGCGGAAACGAACAAATCCTTCCGCTCCCTTTCCGTCGACTTTCTGGGGCCCCGCAGCCAAGTGAACATGGAGCCCGCCCCAATTGTCGTCATAGTTCATCGCGTCAATCGGTTCAACGTCCACTCCACCAACCGAATCCACAATGTTGCGAACGGCATCAGCTTTAATCACAAAGTAGTTGTCAATCTTGATCGAGAACAGCGATTCAAGGGTCTTCTTAACCAACTCGGGACCACCGCGCGTAAACGTGGCATTAATCTTCCCTGTCTTCCCGTCTGGGGCCTCAACATAGGTATCCCTGGGAATCGAACAGGCCCGCATCGTTTTCTTGTCAAGATCGACTGACAAAAGCATGATCGTATCCGCCCTCGTCCCTTTTGAAGAGACATAGTCGTGCTTGTCGTGATTATAGTCTTGCCCCAAAAGCAAAATAGTCAAATTCTTCTGATCGGGAAACTGTCCGCGCGGATTGCGAATTCCCGCAATAACATCGCCAAACGATGTGTTCTTGTCACGGAACTTGTTGATGATTCGGGCCGCAAACACCACCGAAAGGACGACAAAAAGGCCGCATACGAGCAAAAATAGCCTTCCCCAGTGCGGTCGCCTTTTCATCTACCCTATAGCTTACATTCTTTGGGCAATCCTGGTTCCGTCCAGGAAGCAAAGGATTCTCCACATAAGCATCAAGATGTGCAAAAATGGTAGTAATCGCCATGAAAATCCGATCCATTTGTTCAATCCTCGTCGCGCTCTCCCTCAGTGCTGGCGTATTCGCCCAGAAGAAAGTTTCCCCCGTCAAACTCGACGGAATGATTCGTCTGGCCAACAAAGAGCGCCTCGAAGTCGGCGACGCAGCCCCAATTCGAGTTCGGCTCATGCACACTGGAGGAACCAGTGGCAATTCCCCCGCCAAGGTGACCGTCGTTGTTACTACGCCGACTGGTGCAACACTCAATCAAGGAACTCGAGACGTTCAAGTTCCTTTTAACGAATATGGCGAGTCAAACTTTGACTTCCTTTTTCCGGTCGCCGGAACCTACAAGGCAACCGCAACTGCAACTGGAGAAAATGGAAGCAAGTGGATCGGAAGCTTCACGTTTACGACTTTCGCCAAAAAGACGACTGGAGACAAAGGTTCGATAGCTTCAACCCTTGAAACGGGTACCTATGAGGCAAAGGTTGATGTTCGAATGCCAAGCGGTTCCACCGTCAGCCATATTCTATCGTTGACCTACTCGAAGGGCCCCCATAGCAATCTTACGATCAAAGGATGGATGGCTCCCGCCAAAGGCGATGGATACCACTTCCAAATCAATGGTACTTGGGATGGGGTTTCTCGAAATCAAACGCTCTCTAGCCATGGAACGGATGGTAGCGACCATAAGTGCGACATCTCCCTTGTCATGAATCTACGAGCAAGTAATTCACTAACGAGCGCCATTACGATTACTTCAAAATCGACTCCGCAGATCATGAACCAAGCCGTCTTTATCAAGAAGTAATATTGCCCTGTGTGGCATGCTCAGAGTCTAAGCATGCCACAATGCCCCCAAAAAATTAACCCGCAACCTTGACGCGTTGCATCCGCCGTTGCTTCCACTGGTCAACCAACACCGCGGCAAGCAAAATCGATCCGCTGATCAAGTACTGATAGAACGTCGGCACGCTCTTCAAATCCATCACGTTCTGCACGATCCCCATGATCAGCATCCCCACAATGACGTGGTAAATCGCCCCGATTCCGCCCGTCAATGAAACGCCGCCCAGCACACAAGCGCTAATGACCCGTAACTCTAAACCCACCATGCTCTTCGGGTCGCCAAGCTGCTGCTGAGCCGAACTGACAATCCCCGCCAAACCCGAAAGAAGCGAAAGCAAAGCAAAAATCATGATCTTGATCTTAGCGGTGGGCAATCCCGCCAATCGAGCGGCCTCGGCATTGCCGCCAATGGCGAGCGTATTTCGGCCAAACACCGTCTTATGCAGCAAAACGCCAAAAACCAATAAACAAGCCGCCAAAACCCAGATCGGCATCGGCAATCCCAAAACCATCATATTGCCAAGGGCCGCCACATGGTCATTGGAAATCCCCAACGAATTACCGTCGTTCAACAAATACGCCAGCCCACGAACAATTTGCATTGAAGCAAGCGTCGCAATGAGCGCATTGATCTTGCAAACCGCAATAATGAATCCATTCACGAAACCGATCAAAGCCGACCCAAGCAAGGCCAAGAGGATCGCCTCGCTGGCTGGCATGCCTTTCGATATTAAAACCGCACACGCCATCCCAGCGAAAGCCGCAACCGAGCCAACGCTCAGGTCAAAATCGCCCGAAGCCAAGGCAAACAACATTCCGCAAGCAACAATTCCGGTCGTGGTCAAGCTCAATCCGAGCGAGTAAATCACATTCCCCGCACTCGCAAAGTGAGGCACCTCAATCGCCGCCACAATGATCATTAAAATCGGAATCGAAGCAATCCCAGCCTGATCCCAAATTCGGCGCAACATCGTATTTCCTGGTCGTGTTTGGTCCGTCATAAATCTAATTTCCTGTCGGCAGGGCGTACTCCAACAAAGTCACCTGAGAAGCTTGCTCGTGCGTCAATTCACCCGAAATCCGCCCCTCCGACATGACCAAAATCCGATCACAGAGCGACAAAATCTCCGGCATCTCACCCGAAACCACGATCGTTGCCACGCCTTGCTCGGCCAACGCCCGAATATGGTTATGAATCTCTTCCTTCGCGCCGACATCAATTCCTCGCGTCGGCTCATCCAACAAAATCACATGAAGCGAATGTCCCAGCACACGGCCCAACACAACTTTCTGCTGGTTGCCACCCGAGAGGCCACGCATCAAAGCATCCAGCCCCGCCGCCCGAACTCCAAATCGTTGCGATTGAGCCGAAGCGTTCTCTCGCTCCCGTGCGTTATTGATCCAAAACTTCATCCGAGAGAACCGCGAACGAACGCCCAAATTCAAGTTGTCCTGAACGCTCGCAACGGGAATAATCGCTTCCTTCTTGCGATCTTCTGGACAAATCCCGATGCCCGCATTTAACCTGTCGGTAGGGTTCCCGCGTTTCAGTTCATTTCCGAGCAAAGTCACGGTTCCTCCCGTCGCTTTCTCAGCCCCCGCCAACAGCTTCATCAGCTCGGTCCGCCCAGCCCCAACCAAACCAAAAAATCCTAAAATCTCACCCTTATGCAAGTCAAAACTGACAGGCGACGACAAACCGGGACCAACAAGATCCTGCACCGTCATAACCACTTCCCCAATCTCTCGGGTGCGATACGACGCCTCAGTATTGACCACCCGCCCAACCATCAGCTCAACCAACTGGTCCGCCGTCACCCCGTCCAAATGGTCAAAAGACTTGACGTGCTTGCCGTCCCGAAGCACCGTCGCTGCGTCGCAAACTTTCAAAATCTCATCCATGCGATGCGACACATAAAGCATCACCTTTCCCTGCTTCTTCAACTGGTCCAAAACATGGAAAAGGCGATCGACTTCTTTCGAACCGAGCGAACTCGTCGGCTCATCGAACGCAATGATCTTGGCATCGTGCGACAAAGCCTTGGCAATCTCGACCATTTGCCGCTGGGCGATCGACAAACTCCCCAATCGAGCATCCGGGCGAATCGTCTCGCCCATCCACTCAAGGATCCTCGCTGTCTCGCGCTTCATCTTCGCAAAACTCGTCAGGCCCCATTTCGAAGGCATCTCGCCGAGAAACACGTTCTCGGCGACCGTCAAATCCGGCACAAGCTGCAGTTCCTGATATATAACCGCAATCCCAGATTGCAGCGCTTCATGGGTATTTCGAAAGCGAACATCCTTCCCATCAAGCCGCAACGTGCCCGAATCCGGCCGATTGTCCCCACTCAGCACCTTCAGCAACGTGCTTTTGCCCGCACCATTCTCACCCATAACCGCGTGAACTTGGTGCGAGCTAGCCGAAAAAGAAACGTCCGACAACGCCTGGACTCCCGGAAAAGCCTTGCTGATTCCGCTGAACTCCAGGGCCAGGGCCATCTTACTTAGACAGGCCCTGCTCTTTCAGAACTTGAACGTAGTTCTTACGAGTCAAAAGGATTCCGTCGGTGTAAGTGATCTTCGGTGGCACCGTGTTGGCCGTAATCCACTTGAACATCGCATCCGAAGTCTCGTATCCGTGTCGCTTTGCCTGCAGCAAAATCGAACCAAACACGCCGTTTGGCTTGTCCTTCTTCAAGTCTTCGACCGCTTCCGATCCGTTAATTCCAATTCCGACCACATCGTCCGCGGGGATGTTTCGGGATTCAGTTGCTCGCACCGCGCCCATCACTGCCGTGTCGTTCATGCCCGCGATCAGCCAATGCTTGATCTCAGGATGCTGGGTCAAAACCACGCTCGCTGCGTCGCGTCCGCCCGGAACGTCCGTCGTCTTTTGCGGAGCCTTGAAAATATGGTCCGCGGCAAATCCCTTCGCTCCTTCAATCGCGCCGTCGGTTCGCTCTTTCGCCGTATCAAGCTCGTCGCGAGTGATGACCAACAGACCCGTATCCTTGGCGTCCCACTTTCGAACTGCCATCTCATCCATCAAAGCAGTTCCAACCGAAGTACCAATCTTCTTGGCGCTGATTCCGAGGTGAGGAATGTCGAGCGGCTTACCGTCCGCTCCCAAAAGCTGGTCGTCCACGCTCATCAATTTCAAATTTCGATCTTTGCACTTCTTCTCGATCGCAGTGCCTAACTTGACGTCTGGTGAGCAGATAACCACGCCCTGAGCTCCCTGGGCCGCCACGTTCTCAATCTTCGAAAGTACTTGGTCGCTGTCCGTAACCGCAAGCTTGATCAATTCGAATCCATCCTTCGTCGCCGCTTCTTCGGCAAACTTCCACTCCAATTGGAACCATGGCTCCTCAGGCTGCTTGACCAAAAACGCAATCTTTGTTCCCGATTTAGCTCCCGTTGAAGCTGTGTTGGTACTGTTTCCCGCGTCGGGAGTGTTTCCGGTCGAAGAATTATTGCATCCCACCGCAAGCAAGGATGAAACAAGCGCAAGGCCCGCAATCGACGCCAACGACAACTGATCGAATTGAATACTTTTCATGATTTTCTCGCGAATGAACTCGCACTATTTCGACGCGGAATGATCATCACCCCGCCATTGCTAAATATTAGCAGGAACGCATCCCGAACCGAACCGCCTACAAACGCTTTTTTCGTTTCTACCATGGAGTTGCTCCCACGGGAATATGAAGACATTGGCGTGGCACTGGCTCCGACCTCTGCCTTGAACAAGAGCCCTCGAAAAAGACTGCCAATAGGGCAGTCTTTTTTGAGGTGAGGCTGGGAGAAGCCAGTGGGAAATAATCTGTGGCACTGCCTTTGCTCCCACGGAAATCCAAGGATCGAACAACTGCAAACTCGAGCTTGGCCAAACCTCGGTCCGACTTTACTGTGGGTGAAGACGCAAAATGCCTCCTTTCGGGCCATTACCTGGATTGGCTTGACAGGGTTTGGAATGGAAAGCCATTCCTTTAGCGCCAAAGGTGCGATCCTACTCTTAGCCCAGATCGCAGGAGCTGAAACGCGGGTAGCGTTCAAAAGCTCCGAAGGCCTGGGTAAGCATTCGAAACTGTCCCTTCAACGGTCGCTCTGCCCCAACTTTTGGAACTCAAATCTTTGCAAGCGACCCCTGTCTTTCCACCGTAGCCTTAGGTTTAAGCAAAGAATGCTCAACAAAGAAAATTCCCGACCTGTCAGACGACCGAGGGATTGAATTAAGGATCAAAACAGGCCCGTAGGGTCGGTAATGTGTCAGCCCAGCCTAAGGAATGGTTGAGCGTTTCAGCGCTCAATGGTTCCGCAGGGCTGGGTAAGCAGTCGAAACTGTCCTTTCCACGGTCGCTCTGCCCCAACTTTTGGAACTCAAATCTTTGCGAGCGACCCCCGCCGCAAGGCCGATATTCCAAGAGTCCGGCCCGAAGCGGAGTTTAGACGAACCCCGTGGGTGGAGCTAGACGTTAACAACATAGGGGATTAACACTTGAAGCAAAGTTCACTAAATCGGGGAATTGCCATTGTCATTGCGACAACTCTGTCGAGCATATCCATCCCCCAAAATCCGCAGGCCCAACCTTGGACTAAGTTCGAATTCCGTCGCTTTGCTCAGACCAGGGCCGGGAAGATATCGCACAAAAGAATTCAGAAGATCATTGCTCAACGAACAAGTTTTAACGCAAGAGTCTCGGCTTACACTCTTCTGAACTCGCCGAAGAATAAGAATGCGGAATTGAAACCTAAAACTGAAATTGACCAACTTCTGGCCGTTATAGCCGAGACCGAGGCTTATTTCAAGACTCACCCAAAACTCGCTGCTGCCAAAGCCAAATTTGCAAAGGAGAGGCAGGCTGACCTCACACGAGCTGAACGGGAACTAAAGCTTGGCCACTACACCAAAGTCGTTTCGATCCTTCACCCTTATGCCATCGCTCACCCAGACGAAATAATTGGCACAGACACTTTGGCCGATGCCTACTTTCAACTTGGTCGAGTGGACGACGCCTACAATACCTTGATGCCATCTCTCGGTCCTACCAGTAGCAGGATGGAACGAATCGTCGTTCGCGCCTCTCTTGCCGTCGCACTAATGGGCCGATCGCAGCCTGGACAGTGGGAGTTTTGTGCCGAAAGAATCAGCCGATCAATTGGCGATGATTCTACAATCCAGAACACACTCCCAAAGACCCATGACCACAAAGGATTGCAAATGTTAAGCTACCTTGCGACTGGACTTGACCGGGCCTTTAACGGATCAAGGGACGACAATATGACGATATTCTATCTTCACAGAGCTCTCGAATTGGACCCAGGAAATCCAGTGGCAAATCTGAATTTAGTCGACCCGCTCAAGCGAAATGAACGGTTTGAAGAGGCATTAGCATGTTTGGAGCGGGCACTCCCCCACGCAGGCACAAGAGACAAGGAATCATACAGATTTGAACTAAGGGACCTGAGGTACATCGTCAAAAGCCGCAAGGAATCTAAGACCACCAAGAAACCTAAATCTGGAAATTGACGCCAAACCGGGGCCAACCTACTCGCCAAACATTGCCAACTTCAAACGTGGTGCCATATAGTTCGCTCGCTCTAAAAACAGCGCCTTCGCTTCCTCGCTCGGAGCGATCTCATCCAACGTTTCCTCGAACAACCGAAGCCAAATCGTAAAGTGCTCCGGCTCTCCCCCGATAACCTTGCGATGCACTTCCATCGGCTTGCCCTTATAATCTCCCGACCGCAAAATGACCGATCCCCAGAACAACTTCATCTTCGCCAGATGCGGATCCCAATTATCCTTGACCACCCGCGCAAAAACGGGCCCCAACGACGGGTCCAATCGCACTTTTCGATAGAACTGCTCGACCAACTCGCTAATAAAAGCTTCGTCAATCCCAAAGCCTCGCGCCTCCGTTTGCAAAGCCTGACGCTTCTCGAGCGCAATTCGATATGCCTCTGCCGAATCCATCATCGGCTACTTGTATCGGTCCCGAAGCCGCTTAGTCATCCATAACGCCACGTCCTCGATGTCAGCCATTTCCTTTCCGTCTTCGGTCTTGGTCCACTGGTAGTTAGGCGGACCAAATTCCGGATCAAATGTAAACGGCTTCCCTTGCTCAACCATGTTCGTATGAACCACATCCCACCATTTCTCAAAGGTCGGCGTATAACCTTCCCACTGCTTAATCCTCGGATCAGGAACCTGAGGCCCTTCTTCAAATCCGGTCCTCGCGTGAACGTGCCGCACCCGCCGTAAAATCGCGTCCATTTGCGCCTTATATCCGCCCAACATGCTTTCCGTCACCACCGTCCAATGCGAGAGGTCCGCCACCAAATACAAATCGGGCAAATCCTTCAAATATCGAGCCGTACTCATTGGCTCAAATAAAAGTCGCCCGCGGTGAGTTTCAAAATTGACCGGAAACGGAACCTGCTTCGTCGCTTCAACCAACTTGCCCAGCAAGTCAAGTCCCTGGTTATATTCCAGCCATGGCCGACCAGCGTGAATTGTGCAACCAACCGCGCCACAGTCGTAAGCCTCGCCCAGGCCCCGCTTGAACGCCTCCGGGTCATCTCCCGGAACCATCGCCATGTACTTGATCCCAACATGGTCAATCACCGGACGCATCACCGAGTGAGTCGAAACCCAATCCTCAAACCCCTCATAACCCTGAGCTTTGACGCGCACCAGCTTCTCCTCAAGCGTCCCGCCCATGCCCCAAAGGGTCTTATAAACTTCAACTGCCATGACTAAGGTTCAGTCTAACCAAAAAGCAAACAAAAACGAGCCCGAATCGTACCCCGACTCAAATCAGTGAGAAAATGGCTATGCTACGTTAACTTCTATTTTTTTTCGCTTCTGGCTCGAAGCCAAACCAAGTAATCGTCCCAGGACATGTATTTACCGTCCAAAACAAGGCCATGCATTCCCTGCTTGTCGTAATCGAGGTAATTATCCTTTACTGCTCGATAAAGCCGGACCTTTTTCGCGAGCGTTGAATCAGAGTTCGCCAACATGCCAAGTATCACCAGCGAGGATATCCCTTCTTGCAAGTAATACTTGCCACCATCTGCCTGGGCTGTCATCATGAACGGAAAATCTTCACCGCGTTTGGTAACCATAAGTAACCTTAAATCACACGATCCAATTGCTGAGTTATCAGCCAACGTATATTTGTCGTGCTTCAATGTTGCAAATTCGCCCCAGGCTCTTGCTGTTACTTTTTCCGCAGTTTGCTCCGATATTCTCAAGCTCGATAACTCACCTGGTGTCAAAAAACCAAGAAATCCATGATAGTCAGACTTCGTAAGAGCAAGATAGGCTGATTCAACTGTGTCAGAAGCTGTAGCCCTTTTACATGCACTTGGAATGACAATTCCAAGCGCAAAGATACAGATCTTCCTAATAGCAGTGACCATCATCGCCACAAACACCTCCCAGACTACTCCAAGAACCAAATGTTATATTATAAGGAAGAGTTGTACCTGTAGGTTGCGTGCAGGTGTAAATGTCCGCCGAAGCGTCTCGGCATCTTGAATTACTATCCTCGCAGCAATAAATTGCTAGGTGCTGAAGCAAAGCGCCTCTTTGGATGCAAGTCTTATACGGCATTGTCGGACATGTCGTGTGAGCTTGAAGTGCCACAACTGGAACAGTGCTAAATAGCGAGACGACAATTAGTTTCGTGTATGTTTTCATATGCTTTACTCTGATGGTCTTGACCACCATTCATCCGAGAAAAATATTTTTCCAGGCTTGGAGCGTCGGATGGCTGATCCACTTAGTAAGACGCCCACGCCAAAGTGAGGCAAATCTTTACGCCCAATTGGAGTTCCAGGAAAATCACAATTGAGATCGTAAAACATCAGCCAATTTTCTTGGTACAGATTAGCCAAAATGGAACGTTGAGTCTCGTCTGGCACATCAAATGGACGAAATATATATTGGAATTGAAGGTCGCCCTCTCCGGCCCAACTGGCGTTAAGTCCGCATGGGCTTCGGTGCTCAAGCTTTCGCTCCGGCAAAGCATAAATAAATCCAGTGATGTCTACCGAGTTTGAATTAGGATCGTATATGGGGGGAAAACCCATCGTGGCTAGTCCCCCATATTTACCATCCCCATCATTCTCTGTCCTGTATAGTGACATTGACAGGTGTAACTGATGAAGAAAACTAGTTGACGAACCAACTTTTGCTGACCTCATTACGGCCTTGGTTGCTGGATAGGTAATCGCTGCCACTACACCAATAATTGCAATTACCACCAAGATTTCAACGATGGTAAAAGCTCTTTTCATTTGAATTCACTCTCCATGAACAGGCGAACGAGAACAGCCCCATAGATTGATTTAGTTACGAAACCATTTCTATCGACTTTGAAAATTGCCGGAAAGAATTGACGGAGATCGGATGAAAGCTTTTTCGGAGAAACAACCTCCGACGCAAAAGAGAGCCTATCGTCTAATTTGCTGAGCGGAGGAACCATAGCAATCGCAATATTTGATTTTCTAAGTGTATCGACTGAAATATTTGAAGGTAGCCAAGAGAGGGATTGGCAAGCTGAACACTGTCCCAAGATTATCAAATATCGATTCTTTTCAGATCTCGAACTAAAAGTCGAAATTGGAATGGAAGAAACTGTCGGGGCAGAGGATCCGCAACCGTTGTTGCAGCCTACCGTGGGCTTTTTTGAGGCTAGCACCGAAGGAACGATCGCGATTAACGCGCCAATTGCGGTTCCAATTGATAGAACTACAAGTAGCCTTGGCTTGCTTACAAACCTCATGAACTTATCGTATCACAGATCTTCAGAAATCGCTAATAAAAAATATTTGACTCACGATGTGAGCCAAATATTTATTAGCCATAACCCTAGTCGGGCTCGCATTTCGTCAACAGTAATTACTTGGTCCACTCAATCTTCTGATAGGTAAACGAAATTTCCTCAGTGGGTCGACCACCTGTCTCGCTTCGAGAGAGCACCACTTGATCCAAAGCGGCCCCGGTCAAAGTTGCGGTTTCCATCTTTCCGTCGTCTCCAGTGATCACCATTTTGCACTCGGTGATGACTTCACCCATGGCAAGTGCCTGGGCGATCTGTAACCCCGCTCGATCAAGTTCAATCGTAATCAAAAATGGCTTATGCATTCTCTTTCCGGTAGGCAAACCAGAAGCATGGTCTCGGGGTGAAACAATGTCTACGGATTCAGTCCACAATGCAGACCGTCGGCCTGTTGCCAGCCCCGACAAAGCTTCACGAGCGGATCTCCAGCTCATAACTTCAATCCATTTCTCCTTCCCTTTTTGTAGCGACGAACCAGCAATGTGGCCCTGACCTGAAGTCTTCAAGTAAAGGTGGACGGACTCAGCCGCCATCGACAGAGCTGACAAAAGCATCAGCGATCCAACAAGTACAGTAGCACGAATGTTCATTTTCTTTATCCCTTTTTCCCATACCTCCACTGTGTGGTTAGGCATGGTCAGTAGACCGACTACCGCGCTGGGCTTGTTCCGCTGACCACCGAAAGTCCCGATTCAAAAGTCCCAATTTGAACCTAACAAATCAGGCATTCTACCCATTCAAAATGAGGACCCAGTCATGATCGCAACCCTGTGGCGGTAAACACTGCAGCTCCCCCTCTTTGTTGGCTTGGCTGTTTTTGGGCGGACTCGTTTTGCCTGTCACTGGATCGAAATACTGAATTGAATACGACTTGCCAGGGACGAGGCATTTGGCAATGACAGCGCTCGGTTGGACCATGTAAATGATGCGGACTCCTCCGACAATTCCTGCGGCCTGGGGACCGATCATCGAATCCCATTCACCAGCTCGGCCCCACGGCCCATCGCCATAGTTCGCAACTTCCATTGCCATTGGCCAGGAATGGTCATCAAGTGCGGTAGTCTTCCATCCATTCGGACTGGTCTTCGAAGCTCGCCAGGTTTTATCGGTACGCCACACTTGGCTTGTCCCATCCTCAAAAGTGAGTGCCAGTGTTGCAATCATCCCCGCCGGATTCTTGTCGACCTTGGACGCAATGTTCTCGGCTCGGACGGACAAAATATTTCGACCGGGGACAAAAAGACTTTCGAAGCCGTAGGTCAGCAGGCCAGTACGCCAATCCGTGACACTGTCGAGCGTAACGCCGTTTACAAACGCCGTCACCGAATCGTCGGCATTGACCGCCAACCGAGCCTCTTTCACCCGCTTGTTTGGTAGTTGGACTTCTTGCCGAAAGTAACGGGCTGCAACTGGGGCATCCACGTTTGGCTGTCCCTCGGGAAACCAAATCCAATGGCTGCCGAAAAAGTTCGGATGATTTGACAAAGTCGACGCGGCCCATTCCGGATGGGGTTCAAATTTTGTCCAGTTGAACCGTTCGAACAGCTTTTTCCCGAAGCCCATTTGAGATGAGCCAGGAAGGTTCATTGCTTCTTGTGACGAGATCTTGCCGTAATTAGCTCCGTGCGGAGATTTGCCATGCGGATCGTTAGGTCGGTTGTTTTGCCAGATGCCATTCGCTCCGTAAGTGTGCCCCGCCGCCCCATTGAGCATACAGACCCAGAACATCGCCCGAGTCCACCTCGTTGGCAGGGAGTCGCTGAGCATTTCGTAGGCGGCTTCGCCATCGATGACCGGCATTTTGAGGGGAGCTAGATATGATTTTCGGACTTCGGTGGCAGCGATCTGGGCCGCGCTGACTTCGCCGTGAGGCGTTTGAAGCATGTCGAAGTCGAGCAACTTCGCATCGTCTATTGCCCGTCGCGAAGTATAGAAATTCACCGCAGTTGGATGGGTCGTCAGAAGTCGGTGATATGGATCCCAATCATGGATAAAATGCATGACGTCCGTCCATTGATGAACCTGTTCGACGGGAAAATTCGGGAAACTCTTCGACAAATACCACGGCAAATTAACCTCTCCCGCCGCGCACCAAACCACCGGGTAAGCCCCATAACGAGCAATCAGATAGCGCCAATGCTTCTGAACCTTTTCAGGCCCCATGAACTCCATGAAATAGCCCCAAGCTCCAACGATACAAGGCGAAATCCCCTGATCTACCAAGTACCGGATGCGCTCATCTGCTCGATCAAAATAGGCCGGATTAATCCGACCAAAATCATCCTCCCACGGGTGACCAGCCTCATTTACACCTCGAGCGTCAAACGGCATGCTATCTGGGTAAAGTCCCGCGACTATTTGGACGACCGTAAAGCCTTTTTTAACCCTGTCGGCGGTTAGCGTCTTGAACTCATTGGGCCATTGCAGTCGACTAGCCAAGCCCATCCACCATGTATCGCCAAGCCAAAAGAACGGCTTCCCGTCGGCATAGCAGAGATGGTGTTTATCGGGCGCAATTCGTATCGGACCGTGGACCAAAAGCGGATTCTTTCCGCGGTAAGGTTCGACTCGGATCGTGCCCTGCACAGCATCTAATCCCTTGTCCAATGGATCACTACAAACCGTCTTGAAGAGGTGTGTGCCCAATCGTGGTGAAGCATAGCGAACTTTCCAAGTATTGCCGCCATCCCAAAACGCTGGAACGACGAACCTCTTCTCAAGAGGGTCCGTGACGACCACATCCATGCTCAACTCGTTGAAGGGATCACGATGAGGACGCGTAGAGTGAAACGTGATTTCTACCGGAACATTGGTTTGGGTGTGAAAAGTTTCAGCGTGACAAATCAGCGGCAACGCAAACGCAACCAAAAATATTAACCTGGCTAACTTTGCCGTGAATGCCACTTCTTTACGACTTCCTTAATTCGGCAGTTCGTGAACTTCGCCAAAGTCCGGAATGATCGAATCCCATCCCAATACTTCTTTGATCTTCGCTTGCAACGCCAACTGTGCTGGCGGCTCGCCGTGGACAATAAACGTCTTCTTCGGCGGAGTCTTGAAGAAACTCAGCCAATGCATAATCTCGCCCTGATCCGCATGAGCCGACAACGAATTGATCTTGTCAATCCTTGCCGCAACCTCGATCTCTTGACCAAGAATCTTGACCCTTGGCTCACCGTCCAACAACTGGCGGCCCAACGTCCCTTCTCCCTGATAACCAGAGAACAGAACCATCGTTCGCTCCGATCCCAAGTGGTGCATCAAGTGGTGCCGAATTCGACCTCCATTGGCCATTCCGCTGCCAGCGATGATCATCATCGGACCTTTTGCTTTATTCAATGCCTGCGATTGCTCGCGATCGCGAATATAGTTCATCCCCGTGGGTTCTAGTTCGCTTTGACCTTCCGAAATCGAAATCCGCATTTCATCATCGTGGTCATCCTTACAGTCTGCATAAACGCGAGTAACCGACATCGCCATCGGACTGTCAACATAAATAGGCACCCGAGGCATCCTTCCCGCATCCTGCAGCTTCTTACAGTAATAAAGCATCTCTTGGGTACGGCCGATTGCAAAAGACGGCACCAACACAACTCCCTGATTCTGCCAGGCCCAGTTCAAAGCTTCTTCCAACTTCAGCATCGGGTCTTCGTGGGAATGAAGTCGATCTCCATAAGTGGACTCAATGACGAGATAATCGCAGTAATCAACGATCTCAGGATCTTTAATGATCGGCGTATCGAACCGACCAAGGTCACCGCTCATCAAGAGCAGCTCACCGTTCGGCAAGGCAATTTCGGCAAAAGCCGAACCTAATATGTGCCCCGCATGCCGATAAACCCAACTCGCTCCCCCGGGCAATTCGTGTCGCTGATCAAACCCAACGGGCGAAAAGGCCCTCATCGCGGCATAAGCGTCATTCTCGTCATAAAGGGGCTTCGCATCCACCCGCAAGGCGTGCTTGCTGTGAAATCGAGCTTCTTCTTCTTGCAATCGACCAGAGTCGGGCAAAGAAATTCGGGCCAGATTGATCGTGGCAGGCGTGGCGTAAACAGGCGCACGAAGTCCCTCCTTTACCAACCGCGGCAGCATGCCAATGTGGTCCATGTGGGCGTGGGTAATCACCACAGCATCAAGGTCTGCAGGGGCAAACGGGAAAGGTTGCCAGTTCCGATCGCGCAATTCGCGACCGCCTTGGAACATTCCACAGTCAATAAGTATCTGAGAATCTCCCAGAGTAAGAAGATGCTTTGAGCCAGTGACGGTTTTCGTTGCGCCGAAAAACCCCAACGTCGGAGTCATAGACTCCATTCTACTAACTTCTATTGGTAAGGTGGCCAAACAAGACTATCTTTATTCAAACGATCTGATCGAAGTAGCTCCGCTTTCGTCACTTCCCAGCCATGCAACTTGTCGTTTGGCTTGGCAACAGTCTTCTTCATCGTCAACCGAATCACTGGGCTATCGGTACCGCCCCAGTCTTGTGGTTCATTGCCAACCAAATAGGAATAAGAAATTTTGTCTGTCTGGTAAAGCACCTTGACGTACTTCAATGTTCCCTTCAGCGGACAGTCAGAACTCTCAAAAAAGTCTTGGGCCGCAGGCATGATGTCGTCCTTGTGCATCTTGGTTAAGACTTCAAAATAGGCAAATGGGCCAACCCAGGTAATCAAAAGGCCCCCAACAATCGCCTTCCAAAAAGCAAACTCTGGCTTTCCGGGGCCAACTTTGAATAGCGCAAAAATGAACGCGCCGACACCGCCGACAACCGCTCCACTAAATAAATACGCTAACCATTCAATCATCCCAGTGGTCTTCTTCCGTACCAATACGGGGAAAATCCTCGTACGATTACTGGGTTATCTCGCGAGAAGGGTCAACGTGAATGGTACATATTGCCGGATTTAACTCTGCTTCAATCCCCTTTTCAATCCGGTCCGCCAGCTCATGACCCTGCACCACGCTCCACTCCCGAGGAACAACGATGTGTACGTCAACATAATGCCAATTGCCCGAATGTCGAGTCCGAAGCTTGTGATAACTAATCAAATCTGGCTCCTTCGCCATGATCTCCTTGATCGCTTCCAACTCGGCTGGGTCAATCCGCTTATCAATCACTTCGTCAAACGCCCGATGTATCATCCGAACTGACGAATAGCCGAGCCAAATCGATAGCAGCAACCCAAACAACGGATCAGCATAATGCCACGATGAGAACTTGGTCACCAGCAATGCGACCAAAACCCCAATCGAAGTCATCATGTCAACCGCGAGGTGCTGCACGTTTGATTGCAAGGCAAACGAACCCGACTCCTTTGCCGCCTTTCGAATCGTGGTCATGATTAGTCCACCCAGAATCGTACAAAAGACGACTAAATAGAGGCCAACATCGACTTTGACGACTTCCGGCTTCTTGAAAAACTTCTCGATCGAGATGACTGATGTATAAACCGCAAACAAGAACAAGACAATCGCTTCGCTCAGCCCGGCCAGCGTATCAATCTTCCCGTGTCCATAAGGGTGCTCCTCATCCGGTGGGGCCGACGACGCCTTCACACTCACAAAGCTAATAAATGACGACAGTACGTCGCTCAAGCTGTGCAGACCTTCAGACAACAAACTCACCGACCCGGTCAAAAAGGCACCGATCAGCTTCAAGCAAGTTTGGAAGACATTGTAAACCAACGAAAGCCGAGCCGCCGACTGCGCCACCTTATCTCGTGCTTCCATAAGTCTAGTATGACAAAAAAAGAATCAGTCCCAATTCTAATGATGATTGCGAGGTATTTCTTCGCGATCGGAGTAAAGAACAAGGAAGGGCCAAGCCGAACATTAAAGAGGAAGGCACATGGAAGAAATCAAAAATTTTAGACAAACAAGATCCGAGGGACAAATGCAGTCGCTAGTGCTTTCACTCAAAGTCTGCCCTGTCTGCGACAGCCTTACTCGGGCCGAAGCCGAACATTGTGGACTCTGTGGGTGGCGTGGCCAATTCACTACCGACGTTACGCAAGTTTCCGAGTCACTGGCATCACTGCTCGAAAAGTGCCCAGAATTGCTCCAAACTCTGGCGCCAACATGTGCTCCGTCGTTCTTAACTCGACTCCGCGAAGTCCTCACTCGAGAAATAAAGCTTCGAAAACGCCTCGACCTAAGTGCGTAAGTCGGAGCATAGACGTCCTCGCCTGTCTACGCCCTGTGCTCAGCGCTCTGCTCTCCGCACTTCGCAATCAGCATCGATAACCAGCCCCAGTTACAACTTAAGTTGAACCCAAGCCTAATCCTTCCCCAAGCAGGGGAAGGTGTCAGGTCGGTCACTCCGAAGTGTTTGGAATCGCGTGACCGACCTGACGGAAGGGATGATTGCTCTCGCCTTTGACTTCGCCCTCGCCCTCGCCCTCGCCCTCGCCATCGCCATCGCCATCGCTCTTTTAGTTGCCCCCAAGCTTAATCCTTCCCGAAGAAGGGGAAGGTGGCAGGTCGGTCACTCTGAAATGTTTGGAATCGTATGACCGACCTGACGGAAGGGATGATTGCTCTCGCCCTCGCCCTCGCCCTCGCCATCGCCATCGCCCTCGCCATCGCTCTGCCCCCCTTCCCCCGCGCCAGTGCTAAAATATCCCATGAGCCGAAAATATCAGGTCGAAGCCGACATCACCAAAGCGTCAACCCTCCCGGCTGCCTACTACCAAGACCGCAAAGCGTTCGAAGCATCAAAGGACTGCTATTTCGCCAATAGCTGGCAATTCATCGGCGACATCAACCTCGCCAAAGTCCCCGGACAAGTATTCCCGTTCGAATTCATGCCCGGTCTCCTCAACGAGCCTCTCTTACTCACCCGAGACACCGAAGACAAACTTCATTGCATCACCAACGTTTGCACCCACCGCGGCATGACTGTCTGCGAAGGAGCAGGCAACGAACGCTTTCTCCGATGCCGCTACCACGGACGCCGCTTCGGGCTCGATGGCAAGTTCAAATCAATGCCAGAATTCGAAGATGTCTGCGACTTCCCTTCCGAGCGAGACAATCTCCGCCCAATTCCCCTCCACCAATGGGGAAACCTCCTGTTTGCATCCCTCGAACCCGTAGCGCCATTCGAAACTATCTTCGCCCCCATCCTCGAACGCCTCTCCTGGCTCCCACTCAACGAGTTCAAATTAGACGCCAATAACTCGCGCGACTACCTCGTTCGAGCCCACTGGAGCCTCTACGTCGACAACTATCTCGAAGGCTTTCACATCCCTTTCGTGCACACGGCCCTGAATGACATCCTCGATTACGATAGTTACGTCACCGAGACCTATGATTGGTGCAGTCTCCAAATCGCCGAAGCAAAATCCGACGAAGGAATCTTCGACCTACCAAAATCCTCACCTGACTATGGCAAGAGAATCTCGGCCTACTATTACTGGGTCTTTCCCAACCTCATGCTCAACTTCTATCCATGGGGCCTCAGCATCAACATCATTCGCCCTCATGGCATCGACACCACCAAGGTCTCATTCATCCGGTACGTTTGGGATGAAACCAAAGTCGGTATCGGAGCCGGAGCCGACATCGACCGAGTAGAACGCGAAGATGAACAAGTCGTCGAACTGGTTCAAAAAGGATTAAAGTCACGCTTCTACGACCGAGGACGATTCTCACCAAAACGAGAAATCGGCACCCATCACTTCCATCGCCTCTTGGCTGAGAAGTTAAAGTATTAAGTTGCATTGAAGGAGTATTTCTTCTTCTGCTTCCCGGCTTCCCGGCTTCCCGGCTTCCCGGCTAACGTAATTAGGGCCCGCCATAAAGACGAGCCCGGGAGTGTTTTGCTTAGGAGTTCAGCGAATTAAGCTTAGTTTGATGGAGGAGGATCAGCAGTAAACGCCTTTCCTTGCATCGTCTTCAATTTCGCTGCTTGATCAGCGGTCATGATTTTGCCGAGCTCATCTTTCATTCGGTCCGTGTTCGTCTTCATCGCTGCAGTCAACTCTTCTCGAGTCATTTCCTGAGCTGTAACTTTCTGGAACAAGGCTGTATTAGCAGCTCGTTGCTTTGTCGACAAATCTTTGATCTTCGCAATTTGGTCTTCAGTCATCGCAAGCGCTTTTTGAACGTCTGCTTGAGTGATTGCCATGTTGCCTTGAAGCTGGAGCCCGATTTCGTCAACTCGCTTCAATTGAGCTTCGCTGATGATTTCAAGGAGGTCCTTTCGAGTCTTGTCTCGTCGCTCAGCTGCTGCCTTTGCTGCTGCTGCTCGTTGCTCGTCGGTCTGTGCTGCTCCGCCGCCTGCACCGCCGCCTCGTTGGCCGCCGCCGCCATTTCCGCCGCCGCCGTTACCGCCCGCACCAGCTCCGCCGCCAGCGCCACCGCGATTGCCACGATTAGCTGCTGCATAATCGGTGATCTTGGTAACTTGTGCTTCGGTCAATCCGAGGTCAGTTTGAACGTCTTTTCGGTTAAGTAGTTGCAATTCGCTCATCTGACCGCCGCGTTGACCGCCTCGACCTTGGCCTCCGCCTTGTCGACCGCCACCGCCGCCAGCACCGCCGCCTTGGGCGAACACTAACGAAACGCTAAGGGCTGAAATAAAAAGGACAGAAATAAATTTGGTTGAAATTTTCATGCGTATTCTCCGCTTCCGACGAAATTACGAATTCATTACCCCCGTGTTCAGTAATAATTTCAACAAATATTACTTTTTGTTGACTTTCCTGAAAAAAGGAACTTCGGCAAATCTCATTTGGGTTAGTCCAAGTACATGTTCGCGACGCTACTCTTGCTCCAGGCCACCATTCCCGATCGCCTTATCGCGTCCGCCCGCGATCAACTAACCTGGGGCACAACCTACGACCCAAGCTACACAACCCTCAAATATCCCGGCGGAGATGTTGACCGCAAAGTCGGAGTCTGCACTGACGTCATCATCCGTGCCTACCGATCAATCCACCTCGATCTCCAGAAACTCATCATCGAACATAAACGTAGCCACATGGACCTTTATCCAAAGGGCAAACTCGATCCCAACATCGATCACCGTCGCGTCAAAAACATGGCCGCCTTTTTCAAAGCTCGAAAAGCTTCCCTTCCTGTCAACTCTGACTGGAAACCCGGCGACATCGTCTATTGGAAGCTCGACTCCGGACTGGATCATGTCGGCCTACTAACCAACACAAAAGGACGCAGTGGCAAGTACCAAGTCGTCCACAACATGAGCGAACCGAAAGAAGAAGATGTCCTTGGTTCATGGAAGATCCTCGGCCACTATCGCTTTCCAAACCGCTAAATTCTTTGAACCCAGGAACGTCTGAGCTGGCACCTATGTTAATGGATTCAATAAGAGGTCAATTCAATGAAGAAGAAACTCACATCCCTATGCCTAATTGGCATGCTAGTCACCGCCTTGATTGGCTGCTCCGGAGGCTCGGCGGGCGATTCACCTGCAATGAAACGTTCCGCAGGGATGACGCGCTCTCCAGCTTCCGAATCAGCCGGACTTGAATCCGGTGATACTGCAGCGGAAAGCAAAGTACAAAACGGTAGGACATCCGACGAATCCCAAATTGCCGTCCCACGAAAGATCATTTACACGGGTGAGCTCCACCTTGCCTGCGAAAACCTCGAAGTTGCCACCGAAAAACTTGAATCCAGAATCAAATCCTTTGGCGGATACATTGGCAACGCCAGCCACAGCGGAAATCGGGGCACGGTTCGAGAATCAACTTGGACCATCAGGCTTCCATCCGAAAAATTCGACTCATTCATCAAATTCGCCGTCACAATCGGTGAGCTTCAATCCAATACGCGTCAAGCCCAAGACGTCAGCGAAGAATTTTACGACGTCGAAGCCCGCCTTAAAAATAAAAAAATTGAAGAAGCCCGCCTCGTTGAGCTGCTCAAAAGAGCGACCGGGAAGTTGAGCGAAGTCCTAACTGTCGAAAAGGAACTGAGTCGCGTCCGCGAAGAAGCCGAACGAATTGAAGGCCGACTAAGATTCCTCAGAAACCAAACCGACCTCTCAACCATCACCGTTACCATCCAAGAGATCAAGAACTTCCAACCAGAAGGTCCGCCAACTGTGAAAACCCAAGTGTCTCGCACGTTCGATGCCTCGATTGACGCCATGAAACAGCTTGGCCTTGCCGCGCTGCTCTTCGTTGTGGCCGTCATACCATGGGCTCTACCAATTGGCCTGATTATTTGGCTAATTGCGAGAAAAAGTCGGGGGCCAAAAGTGACCAATCAAGTAGAACAAATAGATGACTCACAACAAAGTTGAGTACCTGGTAAAGTTGCGGTTATGAGAGCGCGACTATTAGCTAGCTTCATCGTTGTTTCCGCCGTCGCCATTCAATCGCAAGCAGGGATGATGGCGTATTTAACGATCAAAGGTCAGAAGACCGGGGTCTTCAAAGGTGGCGTCACCCAGAAAGGACGGGAAGGCAAGATTGCCGTGATCGCTGCCGATCACGACCTTGGGGCATCTTCAAACGCTGGTGGACGCCCCGGTCTAATTGCCAGGCGATCCAGTCAGCCGGTCAAACTCACGCTACTGCTCGATCAAGCTGCTCCATTGATTTATAACGCGATGTCAAACGGTGAAATTCTGACTGAAGTAACGGTCGATTTCTGGGCACCTCAGGTCAAAGCTGGTCTTGGCATAGGCACCGAGGTTCAACATTACTCGATCAAGCTAACTAACGCAACCATCAGCGATGTTCACTTCGTCATGCCAAATATCATGCACCCGGACACCCTGAAGTCGCCGGAAACCATCGAAGTCTCATTCACCTATCAAAAGATCGAATGGACCTGGAAAGATGGCGGCATCACAGCTTCAGATGACTGGAAGGGCTAACAACCCATAAATCAACCATTCGAAAGGCAATTCCAACGAATTGCCTTTCAATATTTTGGTCCCTTCGATCTCGCGACCAAAACAACCTCTGGCCGTCCCAAACTTAAGGAATGAAGCCCTTTGCTGTTTTCCACGAGCACCCAGAGTGGTTTGCTCCCCTCTTCGCCGAGCTCGACGCCCGCGGCATTCCCTACGAGAAACTGGATGCGTCGGCAACCATCCTTGACATCAACGAATCCCTGGCCGACAAGTATTCACTTTTCGTCAATCGGATGAGCCCGTCGTCCCATTTACGTGGGCATCAAAGTGGCATCTTTCATACCCAATCAGTCCTCGCCCATGCCGAAATTACCGGCGTGCCCGTCGTCAACGGGGTCAAGGCGTACTCCTACGAAATAAACAAATCGAAGCAACTTAGCCTGCTTGCATCCCTCAACTTGGGATATCCGGCTTCCAGAGCCATCAACGATGCCTCCCTCGCTCTCAAGGCATCCGAGGGGCTAAGATTTCCTGTCGTCGTAAAGGCAAACATCGGCGGTAGCGGAGCCGGCATCGTCCGCTACAATTCCAAAGAAGAACTCGCTGGCGCGGTCAACACCGCATCGATTGAGCTTGGTCTCGATGGCACCGCCCTCGTTCAAGAATATGTTCCTGCTAGAGATGGGCACATCACCCGAGTAGAAACGGTGGGAGGAAAATTCATTTACGCCATCGACATCTTTTCATCGGGAGACAGCTTCAATTTGTGCCCCGCAGACATCTGCCAGATCGGAGACCAAAAGCCCGCCATCCGAATCGAAGCTACAACTCCGACCGACGAAGTCATCAAGAGCGTCGAACAGATCTCCGCCGCTGCCGGGCTCGATGTCGGCGGGATAGAACTCATGATCGATGACCGGGACGGCAAAGTCCTCTTCTACGACATAAACGCGCTTTCAAACTTTGTCGGCGACTGGCCAAGAATCCTCGGTTACAATCCGCACGTGCAACTTGTCGACCACTTCCTGTCGTTAGCCAGTCGCTAAAACCGCCCGAAAATTGACAACCCAATCCGCCGTCCTTGCATAAACCGCGTGCCACTAAACGCCGACTGAAAGTTAATAACCGTTCGGCTATCGAACAAATTTGATACATCAAAATTTAGTCCGCCCTTTCCTTTGAACAACTGCTCACCCGTCGAATAGTGCAAATCAACCTGCGAACGAGGATTTCGACTCTCACTCGGAGCAATTGGGCTGCTCGCAAGGCCAGAACCATAGTCCAAAGTAGCAGAAAAACTCGCCCCACTTTTCCACGTAAACGCTGCCCCAACCCCAACCGTATGTCGCTGATCGTGGTCATTAAAATCAGGAACGCCAGCTCCCGTACTATCAACTCCATTTGGTTTCGCCGCACTCAGCGAATAGTGAAGATAAGAATCCCACCCGCCCCCTTTCGGCGCTCCAATATCGTAGCTAACCTCAACTCCGTGAACACCACCGCGGGCCAGATTAACCGCACTATAAAGTCCAATCTGACTGCCCGGAATAAATAGCCCAGTGTCGACCTGATTCGTTATGTCCTTATAGTAGTAGGCCACGGTCACGCTTCGATTGCTGGCCAATTTCTTGGTAACCGCAAAGTCGTATTGATTCAACGTCTCCGGTTGAATGGCTGCTCCAACTACCGCGCCTTGCGCGAGAGGCGGCGTATTGAACAGGT
Source organism: Armatimonadota bacterium (assembly GCA_025360125.1). Classification (GTDB taxonomy): domain Bacteria; phylum Armatimonadota; class Fimbriimonadia; order Fimbriimonadales; family Fimbriimonadaceae; genus Fimbriimonas. Next base: position 32,124 of record JANYCU010000013.1, read on the forward strand.
GATTGTAAGCCGCACGAAAGACCGTTTTTGAGTCTGATTGATACTCAAGATTCACCCGAGGAGAAAGCTCAAAGGTCGAAATATTCGCCTGACCCAGATTCTGCGCTTGCGAATACCAATCTCCGCGTAAGCCATAGTTCGCCGTAAACTTCCCTGCCCTATAAGTGTCCTGAATATAAGCCGCTTTATAACTCCCAGTCCGATGTACATTGAGGGTCGGTATCGCTCCAGTTGCAGTGAAGACTGGATTGCCATTGATATCTAATACTGCACTTGTAGTGCCAGCCGGAGCAAGATTCGGTGCGATCGCCGCCAAAGCGTCCAATGCCAGCTGCGACCCTGGTTCAATATGGTAAGACTCATTCCCACTCTGAGAGTCGAGCAAAAATCCTGACTTGATCTGATGCGCACCGCGCTTCACGTCCCAGTTGCCCGAAAGCTGAAAGTGATGTATGTTTCGAATCGCAGTCGGGCTGAATTCAATGCTGCTATCAACGGGAAGGTTATTCTGGTCCAAGGTTGGGTTATTGCTCGAAACATCTTGGCCGCTGTGCAAAACCGTGAATGCCATCTGAAAAGACTCCGTTTTCGTGATCTTGCGGCTGAAATTCACCGTAGCAAACTCACTGACCTCCTTCTGATTGATATCCTGTCCAACTTGTTGCTGACTTCCAAGCAACATTGGCGCAGCCCCCAACAAACCAGAATTGCTCCCATTCACATCAGGACGGGTTCCATCTGCATTTCGCAAGCCAAATAAGCCGAAGCCTTGACCTGCCTGGGCAAAAGAAATCGGCAGACCAGCTCGGTTGGCAATCTGAGTACTCCCTGGACTATTGCTTAAGGTCACCGTGAGCGCGTCCTTCGAATTCGGAGTAAATCGAAGCTTCGTAAAGTAACTGCTCGAGGACCCGTCGTTATGGGCGGTTTGGTTATCGGGTTGAGGCGACTCTTGAGCGTTGCTCGTCCGATTTTTCGCAATATCGACAACTGCGTTCGCCTTGGTACCAAGCGGACTGACATAGGTAAGTTGTCCCGAAAACGTATTGAAGCTACCGCCAACGAGAGTGTAATCCGCTTTCGTTTGCTTCACATCAGCCAAAGTTATAATGTTGAGAATCGCGGCTGTCTGCCCACCAAACTCGGGCGCAAAACCGCCCGTAATCATCTCCAACGATTGAATCGTGCTCTGGACGACGATTGATCCTTGTCGACCTGAAAGTGTATCCGGCAACGGCACTCCATCCACGACATAGGCGATTTCGCCATGCTCACCCCGAACGTGCGCCTGTCCCGCCGAGTCTTCCGCAACGCCCGCTTGACCCTTGGTCAACTTGTTATTGTCATTGCCTCCGCCACCTCCACCAAACTTCTTGAGATCCGTATTATCTCGAATGGTTGAAGCCGTCGTGCCTGCAGATTTGGGCTTTAACCGAGTTGCCGTAACTTTGATCGAAATCTCTTTGATCGGAAGGTCATCCTTCTGCAGAATCGTTAGTGTTTCTCCTGCCGGAATTGTAATCAAGGTTGGTGCTGTGTCGCCCTTGGCCTCGACCATCCATTCCACCGTGTTGAATTCAACCGACCGCTTGGTTCCCGTCCGGATTTCATACTCGCGGCCAGCAGAATCGACAAGAGTAATCTTGCCTTCAACTGGCTTTCGCGTGACTGGATCTACCACGACAAAACAAACGTGGTTTAAGCCCCTCGCATAGGCGCACGGCAAGGCGGCCAAGACCGTCGCCAACGATAATAATCGAAGTTTAACCATTATTCAACCTTAAAATTAATTCGAAACCGCACTCGCTGTTCAGATGCCTGGCCATCAATAGTCGCAGGCTTAAATCGATACTTCTTCGCCGTCTCAAGCCCAATTCGATCAAGTTCCTTGATTCCAGTAGAGCCCGAAATCGTAACGTTGATCGGGTGCCCTCCACTATCGATTTGTGCTTCAACAACCAAAGTCTTGTCGAGCGGCTCTGATCGGAGGTCATCGGGAATTTCTGGCTCAGGGGCATCAAGAACAAATGCCTCGACAATCTTCCTTGCCTTCGCCACTGGCGTCTTGGTTGGTTCAGTCTTTGGCGGATCTTTCTTTAGTTCTGGCTCCGGTGACTTCGTGACTTTCGGTTCCGTCACAGGTTCCTTTTTGACTTCAGACTCAGTTTTTGGTGCAGTCTTCCCCGCATCCGGTACCTTTCCAGCGGTGCCTGATCCCGATTCGGCTTTCGGCCCATTTCCATCTCCTGCCCCTCCCACTGGTCCGCTGGTCACGACCTTGGGCTGAGGAAGATTGTTACCCTTTGCCTTGTCCGAGGCTTTAGAATCCGAAGACTTATGTTCGATCTTTTTGGCTTCCTTCTTTGCCTTCTCTTTGGCTTGCTCAGGCGAGTCTTTGGGGCTATTCAACAACATGACAATATGACTGTCGCCCTTTCCGCGACCAATATTCTTGAACGCTCCGTAGTGTGCCGCAATAGGTAAAGCGATGAGGTGAACCACCACCGAAATCAAGAGAATTCGAGTGAGAAGTGGGTTGCCTTTTCGTCGCTTTCGTCGTGCCATAACTTACTTCCTATTGGTGGCGAAGGCAAACGCCATCACGCCCGCCTGCCGGGCCTCGTCCATCACCGAAACCACCGTTCCGTAAGGCACCTTGTCATCCGAGTTCACCGTCACCAAAGTTTTACTCGTCACTCCCAAGGCTTTCAACTTTGCCCCAAGCTGGTCCAACTTGATCGGCGAAGTGTTAAGAAAAATTGCTCCATTGGGCTGAAGCGTGATCGTGACCGTTTGAGAACGTTCGTCCTTTCCCGTCGAAGCTTTTGGCAAGTTGACGGGAATGCCGTTTTGAACTGCCATTGCCAAGCTAGCTACCATGAAAAAGAACAGCAAAAACATCATCACGTCGATCATCGGAATGACGATAATTTCTGGTTCTTCGATCGCTTTGCGCCGACCAATTTTGACGCGACTTTTCATCACTAGTCCACTCGTCCGCTAATGTAATTGACCAGCTCCGCCCCGAAATATTCAATGTCCTCGACGGTCCGACGAACTCGATTAGAGAAGTAGTTATGAAAAATGAATCCAACGACGGCAAGGCCAATCCCTGTCGCCGTTGAAATCAGCGCCTCAGAAATCCCGCCCAGAATCTGGGTCGGGTTGCTCAAACCAACCTGGCTCGCGGCTCGAAAGCTAGAGATCATTCCCGCAATCGTTCCCAGCAAACCAAGCAATGGAGCAATGTTGACGATTGTCTTAATGATCGCCAAATTCGCCTCTAAGGATGGTGTCTCTCCAGTTGCCTCCAATTCCATCGCCATTTCGATCGAATCTGCATCTCGTTTTGAATTCAGAAGTCCACGAGCAAAAACCCGGCCAGGAATGCCCTGCTTACTGACCAGCTCAATAGCTTTCGCAGTGTCTCCACCGGGTTGGTAGTTCTCCCGAATATCCTCAAACGCATTTTCGGCATCAGGCGCTTCCTTTCGAAGCGTAATGAATCGCTCCAAAATTAACGCAATCATAAGGACTGATGAAATGATCAGCGGATACATCATCACCCCGCCCTTCTGTAGAAAATCAAGAATGCCGTTCATGTCGTTCGAATCGAAATTATACCCCTACTGGGTATATGTATTTAGTCACTTTTTCCGAAGTTTTCTTCGATGTTTTTTTTATTGGGCTATTCAGTGCCAAAATGAAAACAGGATTACTCTCATGAGAAACCTTCATACAATCTTTCTTGCCCTTTCAATCGCTGTTACAGCTTCAGTTTTCGCACAAACTCCACCACCCCAAGTCCCTACACTATTTGATGAAGCAGGAAAAGCTCTTGGCAAAGCTGGAACCCTCAATGCGGATGGGTCATACCGAATCAACATGCCCCGAGCCGACGTTGTTTTCCACAACTCCAGCGGAATGATCATCCCCGCTGACCTCGGACTCGCGACCTACATCGCATTCTCAACCGCAACCGAAAATTCCATCGCAGTTGGCGACGTCGCCATGCTCGAAGGTGAAATCGATCGCGTAATCGATGCACTCCGATCTGGGAATTTTGAAGTGGTCTCAATCCACAACCACATGACCAGCGAAGAACCCCGATTGTTTTATGTCCACTTCCAACGCAAAGGCTCACCTGTCGCAATAGCAGCCGATTTCAAAAAAATTACTGCTGTTCTTGGTCACGGCACGAAACGAATCATTGCTCCAAATGTAGGCAAACCAAAGCTTGACTCTGACGCACTTAGCACCGCCTTCGGTTCAAAACCACAAGTCTTCCCCAGCGGAGTTCTCCGGTTTGCCAATCCAAGAAAAGACATCAAACCAACCCTTGACGGCGAAAATTTCCTCCCCGGAATGGGACTTGGTTCATGGGCCGCTTTCACGGCTTGCGACTGCGGCTTGACCATGGTCATGGGCGATACGGCCTGTACAAGGGATGACCTTCAAAAAGTAATCGACACCCTCCGAAAAGGCGGAATCCATATCACGGCAATCCACCAGCATGTCCTTGGCGCCAGCATGGAAACCGCATTTCTGCATTATGAAGGTGAAGGCGATTCAGTAAAGTTAGCCACCACAATCAAAGCCTGTTGGCAAGTGCTCGGCTCGAAATAAGTTGACCTCTCGAATCGGTCGTTCTATGGCCGATTCGAACCATTACCTAGCGGTAAGATTGGAACATGAACGTTCGCTACTTTGTCTCAGACGTCGAAAAGTCAATTGCCTTTTACCGAGACACCCTTGGATTTGAACTCGTTGTCCAATGGGGCCCCGCTTTCGCGATCGTTTCCCTCGACAAAGCCAACCAACTGTGGCTTAGTGGCCCTGGCACATCGGCAGCAACCGCGGCTGGCGAAGGGGTCAATCTGGCTGGGGGTTGGAACCGAATCGTAGTTCCCCTTCACAACCTCGAAGCAAATATTGCTGGACTTATAGAAAAGGGAGTCACTATCCGAATTGGATTAGTGTCCGGCCCTGGGGGCAAGCAAGTCCTCATCGAAGATCCCGACGGAAATCCAATCGAACTATTCGATCCGAACTTGAAGATGTGATATTGGGCTGCTACCAGTCAGCTATAGGCTTGACAGTTAATCCTTCGCAATTTCCTTGCGTGCCTCTAATTGACGAATGTGTTCGAGATCCTTCGGACGTCCAGCAGCGACCTTCATCGCAATCAAATCATCTATGGAGGCTATTCTCACCTTGAGATCATAAAACTCGCGGAGTTCGGAACGATTCAATAGTCCATCAAAAGAATCAATGTTGGGCAACACCCTCAGAATATCAATCTTTCCCACCTTCGTCATGAGAGTCATGACGTTTCCAAAGAGGCTTCTCTCATCCCAAGCGAAATTCTTTGCCGAGCCAAACTGTGGAGGATAGGGCTCAAATGGGGCAAGTGCTCGAACGATCGCCGTCCCATTTTCGCTATCCAGCGCAACAGCTAAATCAAGGTCAAAAGTAACTGAAGAAGCGCCTTGCAAAACTGTCGCGAAGCCTCCGACGACCACATAGCGAACTCCCTCCGAGTTAAGGCTTTTAAGTAGATCGAGATATTCTTGCACGTTTGGCCGCTTCCATACATTCTAAGGTAAATCGAAGGGCTCGGTCATGCTGCTCGATCTTTTCTTCGTCGGTTAGGCCCAAGTTGTATCTCAACTGAGCGAGATCAACCCCCTGATCGCTTTGGTCGCCCCAGTCTTGCTTTTCTTCTATCACTACCAATGTCCTCTATAAAATTAGACGCGCACAACATCGTCTTGGGATTCAAAAGTGCCGTAATAATAAGGCGTTTTCGACTCAAATTCACCCGCGCAGGTATCAACCATCTTGAAGACGGGCTGGACCTTAAAGCTATCGACTACGTCGTGTAATCGTTGATTAAATGCGTCGTCGCTCGAATGGGCGATACTCAGAATCGATGGACTCGGGAAGCCGATCATAAAAGCGCGATGAACGATATCTTCCAGGTCGCCACCTAGATGGGCGACGGCCAGCTCCTTTTCAACCGTGATCAGCTTCAGCATTTTTCGAAGGAACCATTTATCCACCTTGCAAAGTTTGTAGACTCGGTCAACTTCCCAATCGCGACGCAATGCTTCGGCAATTGCCCATAGCCTTTCGTCGGTTGGTTGCTTTACCGCCGCCGCCAAATCTTCATCATTTTGAGCCTGAAACTTTGGATGCCGCAAATCCTTTTGGTTGACCTCAAGTCCCCGAATCGCCTTCATAAACGCAGCTTCAAAGGATCGGTCGATCGCCATGACCTCGCCAGTAGCCTTCATTTGGGTGAACAACGTTCGATCACCTTGAGCAAATTTGTCGAATGGCCAACGTGGAATCTTGACGACGCAGTAGTCGAGTGCAGGTTCAAAAGCCGCTTTCGTCGTTCCAGTCACTTGATTCTGAATCTGATCAAGCGTCATTCCAATCGCAATCTTCGCCGCCACCCGCGCAATCGGGTAGCCCGTTGCTTTGGATGCCAACGCCGAAGAGCGTGAAACCCGTGGGTTCACTTCAATAATGTAGTAGTCAAAACTATCCGGATTCACCGTCATCTGGACATTACAGCCACCCTCAATCCCCAATGCCGTAATGATCTTCAGCGAGGCAGTCCGAAGCATGTGATATTCGATGTCGCTCAGCGTTTGCGATGGAGCAATAACGATCGAGTCACCCGTATGCACGCCCATCGGGTCGAAATTCTCCATATTGCAGACGGTGATAACCGTCCCGTTGGAGTCCCGCATGACCTCATACTCAACTTCTTTCCAACCAAGCAGGCTTCGCTCCACCATGATTTGGCTTCGCATCGAAAGCTTGAGGCCCTTGCTGCCTGTCTCCATGAGTTCTTCGCGTGTGTTGGCAATTCCTCCTCCAGTTCCACCAAGAGTGTAGGCGGGTCGAATAATGCAGGGATACGGTACGAGGTCCAGAATTCCTTCAAGCTCTTCGGGAGTCGAAACAATCCAGCTCTCAGGGACGGGTTCTTGTATCTCTCGCATCAAAGAACGGAAACTCTCGCGATCCTCGGCCTGTTTGATCGCTCGTAGTGGCGTACCGAGAACCTTAATATTATATTTCTCGAGGATTCCCGAATCTTCAAGCTGAGTTGCCAAATTGAGTCCAGTTTGACCACCAAGGGTCGGCAACATGGCATCCGGTCGCTCTCGCTCAATGACCCTGATGCAGAATTCTACCGTCATCGGTTCGATATACAATGCGTCAGCAACACCCGGATCGGTCATGATCGTAGCCGGATTGCTGTTGATGAGGACAACTTCGTGCCCCTCTTCTTTCAAACTTTTGCAGGCTTGAGTGCCTGCATAATCGAACTCTGCAGCTTGACCAATGACGATTGGCCCGGAGCCGATTACAAGGACTTTCATTAAAATGATAGTTTACCGTCGGCGGGTCCTTCCTGGGCAAGAAAAAGGGACCCAAACAAATCGTTTGGGTCCCAATCACAAATAACTTATGAATTATTTGTTTGAGGTTCCGGCGCCATCTTGGTCACTACCTTTACCAGCAGTTCCGTTTCTTTCCGCTTCCATTCCACGCTCTTCCGGGTTCTTTGATCCCGCAGGAGCATTGACCGTATTTGGCTTCGAACCCGATGGTGGCGCAGCTTGTGTTGTGTCCGTCCCCGAGCAACCAATTATGGGAAGCGCGATGAAGACGACCAGAGCAAGTATTCCAACTTTTCTCATAGTGCGATTGCCGTATCCCAATTTCCGAAGTCCAAGTCAGGTCGGAACAAGTATGCGTGGCAACCTGCTGGGTCTGGACCCGACCACCAACGCTTAACCGTTGCGGTATTTTTTCCGTTAAGACCCGACCATTGTGTCATTGGGTCAATTCGAGGATCGGTGTCTCCATTGGTGAACACACCCATTCTTTGCACCTTTGCGTGGCCATCAGTAAATGAATTGACCCAAGCCGATCCGTAAACATCCCATCCTGCTCCGCCAGTTGATCTCGAGAAGAAACTGGTCGTACCGTTATTTGCGGTTGAACATCCAACAACACCTGGCTGATACAGACAAGTTGCGGTTATCGTAAGACAGCCCATCGCTGGGTTGGCAAATGAAGCACCAGGAGTCTTTCGACGTCCATTTTGACTGAACATGATCAGTCGAGCTGGTGAGTTCACTGCGGTCGTGCTATAAGCGTTCAACAATCCGTTCAATTGGTACGAATAGTTGGATCCACCTTGGAATGGCATGCCGTCAGCAATGCTGAGGTTATAGACGCTGGTTGTAGAAGTCGCCGATGGGTCATCCCAAATCTGTTCGTTCTTAATGTAGTTCAACAATGAGTTCGAATAGAAGTTTGTGAAAGCATCAATTCCTTCTTGCGATGTGAAGCCATTCGCTAACTTCGCTGGCGTTGGTACAAATCGATTGTACGAAGTCCGGCCATTTGTCGGGTTCGTTACATTTGTCAACGGGAAATAGTCGTCGTTGTCGGTTTGGTAAATGATCGTTGCCGTAGCAATATTCTTGACATTGCTGATAGCCTGGGTTTTCTTTGCGGCAAGCTTGGCTTGAGCAAAAACTGGGAATAGAATTGCCGCCAAGATGGCGATAATTGCGATTACAACGAGCAGTTCAATCAACGTGAACGCTCGACTTTGAGTGTGTTTCATGGTTTTGATCTCCAAAGAAATATGTGAAAAATGACAGGGGAGCCTGAACTGAATCAAGACATTTTCATTCTATCAAATTTCTAACAGTTTCTTAACCTTTTTCAAAACATTTTGACTATCGGACAAAATGGATTTCGATGATCTGCACACCTTGAAATAGGAACAGACAGTCGAGAACAGGCTTACTTTTGGCCAAATCTCGCGCCTCATTGAATGAACTCTTCTTAATCTTGCCTTCAAGGTGTTTTTCTGCGGCCATATACGTCGTCGCATCATCCGGCGAAAGGAAGCAAGCCAACCCATTGACCGTCATCCCGTCGGGTGTAGTCGCGTTATTGCACGCAAATTTCTCATCGCCGACCGAAATGAGATAGATTTCGTCTGGAAACGAGCCAAACGACCCCAACATATCTTCTTCGAGCGAAGTAATTAGTGGGTTGTTAAGAAGTTCAATGGCCAACTTTCATCTTCTCCGTAAACTGGTGAAAATAGGGTCGGGAGTCCCACGGTCCAGGAGCCGCCTCGGGGTGATACTGGATGCTCCAAGCATCCGCATCCTTAATCCGAATTCCCTCGACCGTATCATCGTTAACATTAAGTTGAGTTACGATCGCTCGAGTCCCCTCAAGCGAGTTCGGATCCACCGCGTAACCGTGATTTTGGCTCGTGATCGTCACCTTTCCAGTTTCAAGGTCACGGACTGCGTGGTTGCTGCCTCGATGTCCAAATTTGAGCTTGTACGTTTCTCCGCCAACCGCATGGCATAGCAATTGATTGCCCAAGCAGATTCCAAACATCGGTCTGGCTCCAATAAGTTGCTTGACCGTCTCGATGACGGGTTGAAGTCGTTGAGGGTCGCCTGGGCCTGGGCTCAACAAAATTCCATCTGGCTTATGACTCATGATGTCGTCGAAAGTGGCATCGCAAGGAACCACGATCGGTCGGCATCCGGCACTCCAAAATCGTCTAAGGATGTTATATTTCAGTCCGCAATCCAAAACGACCAGCCGAGGTCTCGATGCCGGATCCTCGTCGCTAATATCCTCTCGCCCTGAAGCCCCCCACTTATACGGTTCGGATGTTGTCACTTGGGCAACAAAATCGGAGTCATCATATTTCTTGGCTGAACTCAGAATGGCTTTTCCGGCTTCAGGAGAGTCGCAAATCACTCCCATCGTAACGCCAGCACTTCGAATATGCTTCGTGATCATCCGAGTATCGAGGCCCTGAATGCCAGCAATATTTCGCTCCTTCAGAAGTTGATCAATGCTCTTGGCTGATCTCCAGTTGCTCGGCTCATCACAAGCTTCTTTGACAATAAAGCCGGATACCTGAATTCGACCGGATTCAAAATCGTCGTCATTGATGCCGTAATTACCAACGAGCGGGTACGTCAGCATGACGATTTGGCCTGCGTAACTTGGATCCGTGAGGATTTCTTGGTAGCCCGTCATTCCAGTATTAAAGACGACTTCGCCGGAAGAATTGGTGGACGCTCCAAGGGCCGATCCCTGAAAAATTGAGCCGTCACTAAGGAGGAGAAATCGCTTCAAACTAAAAGCAAATTTTACCCTTTCTGACCAGCCTTCGTGGCAGAAAATTCACCTGTACTTGACATAGTGAAATCATATTTTTCGCTGTCGAGCAAAATTCCCTTAAAGAGGATTTTGCCAATTTCGGCGGGGACACACGGTTTGCAGCTAAGCCACCATCCGGATTTCATCTTCTTCGTCCATTTGGCCCCGGCAAGGGGTGATCGATCGATACGAAAGCCTGCAAATCCATAAATGATGGTGTTGAGTGCGCCCGCCGCGCCCGTGTAAAAGTAAGGACGCGAAACGTTCTTTCTTTCGGAAAAGAGATTGTTTGGGCCAGTCATATAGGGAACCCAGCTTTGCCGCCATGCCTGGTATGCCTTCCGGCTTTGCCCCAACCGAGCCCAAATTGTCGCAACAATCGAGTGTCCCATGGCCGGGCCGTTTGGGCTCAGCCCGCCTTCAAATCGATTCAGCATGACCTTTGCCTGCTTTTCTGCTTCGGGATATTGAAGGGGATAGATTCCAAGTAGGCCAGCAGCTTGCTGGTAGTCGCGCAGGGGGTCATTGTCGTAATTGAGAAAGGATTGCCCGTCCTTTGGCAGGTAGTAGGTCGAAGTTCCTTTCCATTGCCGACCGTTGTGGACCCATTCGGCTAGGAGATTCGTGTAAAGGTCGTTATCGCCGGTGAATTTCTCGTTGGGAGAAGTGACGTCCTTGATTTCGCGACCGCGCCCGGTTTTAACCGATCGATCTCCGTAATAAATATCCACGCCTCTCTCGATTTGTGAAACTACACCGGATGGAGCAAGCCCCATCGCTTCCGCCTGAGTCAAACCCCAAACAACATCGCCAGAAATGTGTTCCTGAAGCTTGGTTTTTTCCACGCAAACTTCCTTACCGCTGACAGATGATTCCCAAGGGAATTTCATTCCACCCCTTTCATCGGTGCCTCGATAAGAGGGACCATAATTCTTCATCGCTTGACCCACTCGACCAAGACGATATTTCGCCATATCTCTTGCCGCGTCTGGCGCCAAAAAGAGCATGGTTGGGAGCACCCAGACGTCCATATCCCAGAAGGTATGCCCGAAATAGAGGTCACTGGACACTCCAAACGGTCCAAAACCGTATTTGGCGACGGGGAGGGTTTTCCGACGGGTTGCGTTCACTAAGTGCCGCGACATTTCGCGGACCGCAGCCATGTCCTCGGCAATTCCAATTAATTGAATCTTTGGCTGGTCAATGTCGAGCGACATTGGCGCGACGGTACTCGCCCTCTCAAATTTGAGCTTTTCTTCACCTGAATTTTCGTATCCAGCCGGGACCCAATATTGGCTTTTTCCGCTTTCATCGGGAGCCGATATCGTCCGCTCTGGCTGGTACCGAACATCAATGATCTGGTCTTCACTGGGTGCCTTTGCAAGCGGGTGAGGCACCTTAGGAGCGTGGGATTGCGAACAACCGCAAACCACCAATCCCAAGAGCAAACTTCCCTTCCTAGCGTCCAATATCTACGCCCTTTGCGACCGCCGCGACAATCGGATTAATATCTTTCGTCAGCTCGATGATTCGAGCCCGATAGGCTTCGGGGACTCTCCCGCTTAGGGTCGTCAATGCCTTTATTCGTGCTCCGCGATTGGGCGAATTGAGTCCAGACCCTGCCAGTCTCAGCGCTTCATCCGTTCCGATTACTCCGAGGAGTTCAATTCCAAGAATCTGAGATCGCTCATCACTCTTGCTGGCAAGTTGCTTGCCGAGCGCAAGGCCACGTGGATATTTTGCGATGAACCGAATCGTGTGAGTTCGGACGATGATATCCGTACTGAGCATGATGGATTCCATGGTGGCTACAAGGTTTTCGTCACCGAGACTTGCCAATGCAATCACCGCTTCTTGGGCCGTGAGGGAGTCACCGGCAAGAACCAAGCCCGAAATAGGATCGACAAACTCTTTTGCTCCAAGCGAGGCCGCATATCGAGTGGCCATTCTGCGAGTCACATCATTTTGCAAAGCAGGACCAATGAGACTTCTTAGCTCCTGACTTTTCGTCCGAGCGGCGAGTTCAAAAAAGGATCTTTTTCCATAGTCAGTCGCGGTTTTGGCACGTTCTCCCAAAATCTTTCGGGCATCAGCCACCTGCATTAAAATATTTGCGGCGACACGCTGCGACTTCGGGTTTGATTGGGGGGCAACAGAATCACAGAACCGAACGAATGCGGGCAAACCAATCGCGTTTAATTTTCGGGCGGCATCGTTCGCATCGCGCCCTCCGGTCTGAACTTTCTCCCACAATTCATCAATTTCTGCAACTGAAGCTTTAACTGAGCCGGGTTTGGCAATCGGCGGTACTTCGGTGCCCTGCCCTTCTTCTCCATTATAAGCAATACTCCCATCTTTGAGGACCGCGGTGCCGGGGATTGGGCCGTTAGCGATATGATTGTCCCCACCATAATCCGCGAAAATCCCGATCCCAAAGCGACCATTCAATTCAATACCGACTCCGACCGGCCCAGAAAAACTGTCTGATCCATCTGCGTCAATATAAATCGCGACAGCACCTTCTTGAGCCGTGGCAGGCTGACTATCATGGCTTGCGACAACATCGTTTCCGGCTCGGTCAAGGACAATTGCAAAGCTGCGATCAATTGCAAAAGCATGACACTCACTTTCCCGAACTATATAGACATCATCGCCTGCCAATTCAAATAGTAATGCGCATCCCTCCGAAGAAGCATAAGCTTGAGCTTGTCGCTGCGCGATATAGGCGTCATCCCCAGCCAAATCATACAGGCTTGCGACGCCAAAACCAGAAGCACAAGCTTGGGCTTCTGATCCAGCTTCATATAAGTCATCACCAGAGTTATCGGTCAGCATGCCAATTCCACCCGGCAAAATTCCGCAATACCCTTGGGCTCGACTCAGATATCCCTTTTGGGAAATACCGTCGGGGATGAGTCCGCCTGCTCGATATCGGTCATTTCCGGCCGGATTAAAGAGCCATCCAACTCCGCCCATCATTCCCGCACCTTGTCCCAAATATCCAATTTTCAGGCTGTCCGTTCCTTTGCTTCCGATCAAGAGTCCGATTCCGCACATGCCAAATCCTTGACCAATTGATCGAGACTCCATTCGAAAAGCTTGTTCAACCTTTACGATACCAACGCCAGCCAACCCTGCGCCGAACGCAATATTTTTTCCGTTGAGGTCAGGGCGAATTCCTTCGAAATAAGCAATGCCAACACCAAGAATTCCGATACCTCCAGAAGCATCGACAAAATTTGTCGTCGTTTCGGTTCCAAAATCAATCAGGACGCTTGAATATCCGATTCCAGCCCCATATCGACCCAAGTAGCGATTGTGGCCCCCGAGGTCAATACAAAGATTGGTATTTTTTGACTCATGAAGGTCGTCCCCAACCCCTGTAATTTCTACGTTGACTCCATTTTCCGAAAAAACAACGCGACCTTTCCAGCCAGTAATTGCCACGGATTTGAGCTTTGGGACGGTGTCTTGAACGACTTTGTCGAGGCTTACGGCTGCGGCGCGCATGGAAGCTAAATCAACCTTAGCAAGTGTCCCATAAAGGGCTTCTTGACTCAGTTTTGGCTTCGTTACAAAGTCGAATTGAATGCCTGAGCCAATGCCTGCCCACTGGGGCAAGGATTCGATCAGATCTCGCTTCTCTTCCGGTGTAATTTTTTGGATTGCAGCCTTGACTTGCGCATTTGCCAATGAAATTGCGTTGATGAGGTCGGAAACGGGTTCTGCAAGTTCTGGTGGCAAAAGCGAAACATTCTTTAGCAGGCCGACTAGGGGCTCGGGTGGATTTTTCTGAGCTGGGTCTTTGAAGCAATCATTCAGAATTGCAGTTAGCATTCGTTGAGTACTGATGTCCGCCTTGGAGTGCAAAGCCATTATCGACTCTGAGCCTCCGATTGGTGACCCAAGTACCTTGGCGCACAAATCTAAGCCAAACCGAGGCGAAAAACTTTGCCGTGCAAATCCCAGATCAGCCGTTGTGTAGCTGCCAACCATCAGACAATCTGAGATCAGCTGATTTTCTCGTGGAGAAAATTGGCTAAAAGCTTGGGAAGCGAGGAGCAATGCAAGGCAACCAAGAATTCGCATTTATACCTAGTATTTTAGCCAGTGTTCTAGGCTTAGTATCCTTTTCTTGCCCTGAATCGTCTCAATCCTCGTGTCAATAAAGATGACCCGAAAGCCCGGAGAAATTCCTAACGACAAAACTCTGCTGCTCCTGCTGATCGGAATCTTGATCGTCCTTGTTGGTCTTAGATTCGTTGTGGCGGCCAATTTAGGTACCGAAGCCGATAAAGGTAAGGCTGGCGATCGAAACTCAAATCAATCTGGATCAGGTTCCCTTCGGGTCTACGAGCCGGGAATTCAACCCAGCGGAATCTTCACGCCAAAGCTGACTCGGTCAAATATTGATCTGATGCCGATTGTTGACATGAATGATCGTGGAGATTTGTTACTCCTTGCCTCACCCGCGACGGCTAATTATCGTGAATATATTCATTTGTTTGATGGGAAATCCGTTCAATCAGAGAAGGTGGACGTTACGGCACGTTGGGTGTTGACCCCAAGTGGAAACATTTTGAAAATGGGGCGGGCAACTCAGATTCGCAGCACAGGATTTATCAGCCAATCGTACAATGAGCTGCGGTTTTTCAAGCGAATTACGGACGACGGGTCCGTGATCTACACCAATACGGTTCAGCACCATAAGACATTTACTTACCAGCTCCTGAAAAGCAAGAATGGCATGCCTAACGAATTGCTCTACTCAAGTAACAATCCTCTCTTGATTTTGGAAATTGAGGAGTCCGGTGCCGTTTGGTTTCGAGAAACCTTTGAGGTCAATAAAGTCAAGCACGACCAACTCCTTCGGTTTTCGTCCAATGGCACCGAGAAAATTGCTTTACCCAAAGGATACGACCTTGCCGACCGGGTCGCAACTTGCAAGTCAAATGTCTTTGCAACATTCGGACAAAGCAGTGGTCTGCTGCCTTTTCGCTCATTTCAAAGAACATTAAATGGCTGGACAGAAATGCCGACGCCGAAAGGATTTTCGTTTGCTTTTGTTCAACGAGCCCTTTTTAATGGCATGGTGCTCGGGTTCGCCTCCGATCAATCAAGGACATCGATGAAGCAAATCGTTTGGAAAGGCACCGAAATGGGAATTCTTGAAGAATGTCCTGCATGGCCAAAACTTGGTCAATTTGCCGTCGTCGTCCGCGCAACAAGGCGTGGCGACATTTATGTGCAGAATGTTCTTAACTCTGAATTAGGAACAAGCGAGACTTATTTGATGAAGATTGGCACGTGAGAATCGGCAACATAGTCGGCCCAAAAATCGTCCTTACCGATAGCTCAATGAGACGACGCATTCATCAATATTTCGGATTGACAATTGTTGCTTTTGGATTTGCTTCTTTGAGTGGATGCTCGACTAAGCCAGATTCAAATGCTGACTCGAACGACGATTCCGTTATAACAACTCCAAAGATTCCAATTTATTCCTCTGGCATCGCGCCGAAAGGGTCTTTCGAAGTCCAGGCGGAACGTCAAGTTGCGCCTTACAAGGGCCTTTCGAAAATGAGTGACTCCGGGGATCTCTTGTTTAATCCAGACTTAGGAAAGAATTACTACTATGTAGCGAATGGCGTGACCAAGGTAATTCAACCCACCGGGACAGGTATTTGGCCACAAATGCTACCGAACGGACAAGTTGTGTTGTCTCACGGCAATAACATCTCAACCTCTTCATTTGAATACCAGCAGGATCGGTCGGGCTCCTCATTCTTCAATGATGGTTCACTCCTCGTTGCTGACGTCGCGAAAATGCCCGGCCAAAAGCAACCAATCTATACCCTTTATCGAAAATGGTATCGCGACGAACCAGAACACACGAAACTTGGCGACAAAACAGTCGAACTGCGATCGGAAATTATTTTTCGCGCTCCAAACCGCATCGGTTACCTTGAGAAGAGTGAAACGGGAGTAATTTGGGTTCAGGATCACCACGGGACAGAACACCATGGACCTGACCAGTTGATCCGTATTGAAAACGGCAAACAAGAACACATTGCGATGCCCGCTGGATATGAAAACGTTGCTCGGATCGCCCAAACAAAAGACATGGTGGTCGGAACATTTGGCATTTACGGGGGGGCTAAGCCATTTCGAAATTTCATGAAGGTTGGTAACGGATGGCAGGAATTACCCATTCCTGCGGGATATGTAATGTCATTCGTTCAAACGGTGTTTAACGACGGAACGGTCTTGGGTTACGTAACCAATGCTGACAATACCAAGATGCTAAATGTCCTCTGGAAGGGCGACAAGCTGGCGGTCCTTAATGATCTCCCTGCTTGGCCAAAGCAGGGAAAAAAGTCACTTGCAACCCATTCCAATCGAAACGGATTGCTCTGGGTTGACGACAGTATGGGACCGGGTCAATTTCCGGCTGGACAATATCTAATCAAGCTATCGGCGAAACCGTAATCAGGCCAGCAAACCCATGGCGACTCGAACCTCGACCATCGTTGCACAGGCAACTTCTCTGGCTCGTTCTGCGCCTTTGTTAAGAATCTCAAGCACATCGCCGTCGGCAAGTTGAGCCCGGCGCTCCCTCATCGGTCGAAAATACTCGTTGACTGCTTCAATGCATTCATTTTTATTCTTTGAGCAACCCCTGAGACCCTGTCGGTCCTCTTCCCACTGGGTTTGCCAGTCCGGAGAATAAACCTTCAAGTACTGGCATACCGCGCAACCTTCAGGGATTCCCGGATCATCCATTTTTATTTTGGTTGGCGTCGTATAGGCTGTCTTGATCTTCTTCGCTGTCTCTTCTGCGGTATCAGAAAGATTGATTCCGTTATCGTACGACTTGGACATTTTTCGCATGTCGAGGCCCGGAAGCTTCGCTCTGGTTTCATCTTCTGGGATCAAATACTTGTAGGTTGGAAAAATTTCGGTTTTGTAAAGGCGATTGAATCGTTGTCCAATGTCATTGCCGATTTCGAGGTGAGGGGCTTGGTCGCGTCCAACTGGGACACCGTAAGGGCGATAAAGCAAAATATCCGAAGTTTGGAGAACGGGGTAACCAAGGAGTCCGTATGGTTCCCTTTCTGCTCCTTCGATTTCGGCTTTCTTCTCCTTGTAAGTCGGAGTTCGTTCGAGCCAGCCGAGCGGAGTCATCATGCTGAATAGCAAGTGCAGCTCAGCATGTTCTTTGACGTGGCTCTGGATGAAAATCGCTGATTTTTCGGGATTGAGACCAGCTGCGATATAATCCTTCGTTATCTCGATGGAGTTATGGCCGATCTCGCCGCTATTTTCGGACATTGTCGTCAGCGAGTGCCAATCCGCAACCATGCAAAACATCTCGTAGCCTTTATTCTGGAGGTCCACCCAATTTCGGAGGGCACCTTCGTAATTACCGAGGTGAAGTTTGGGGCTCGTGGCCCTCATACCGCTGAGAATTCGCTTGTTGTCAGAATTCATCGCGATTTAAGCCCTAGCAAAAAGTCAACAGTTGGGTAGATTGTCGAGCGCAGAAACATTCCTAATACGTCGTATTTAGAACTGCTCGGAATCAGAACCAAGACGATGAAAATGATCATTCCTGGTCCGTGACAGAACTTGTACCAAGCGTTTCGTGCTTGCGGCTTCATCATCGATCCAATTAACCAGTGTCCGTCGAGAGGGCCAATGGGGATCATGTTAAAGAAAAACATTGCGGTGTTTGCAATGAGCGACATTCCCACAAAATAGGTCCACATATTTTGGCCGCTCGAAAGTGCCAACTTGGTATCAAAGATAATTGATTCGTCGTACGAAGCGAGGCCAAGTCGAATAATCATGGCAAAGACAATTGCCTGAAACAAGTTGGAGACTGGTCCCATGATGACCGAAATGAAGTGGTCCCAGCGTGGGTTCTTCATTTTTCCAACGTTGACCATAACGGGCTTTCCCCACCCAATTCCGGCGCCAAGGGCACCAGACAGCACGATCATCAGCGATCCCATTGGATCAAGGTGGGCCAGCGGATTGAGGGTGACTCGTCCTTGCGATCGAGGCGTCATGTCCCCAGCGAGGTCGGCAAATTTCGCGTGGCAAAATTCGTGCAGGGTGATCGCCGGAATAAAGACAATTAGCCTCATGATCGCGCCTATCCAATCGATATTTTCAAACATTACAGATCTCCCGGTACGGTTTCTTTGTCAAACATTTCTTCCCACGAATCGCGCCGAACAATTTGTTCGTAAGTTCCATTGTGACGGATGAGAACCGTCGCAGGTCGCGGATAGCGGTTGTAATTGTTCGCCATTGTTGAGTTATACGCGCCGGTGGTCAGGACTTGAATCATGTCTCCGGCTTGAATATCGTTCGGAACCTCGACGTCGACGAAGAGGTTGTCGGTCTCACAGTGCTTTCCACAAACCGTTACAGTTTCGAGCGGAGTGACATCTCCGTTGCGGGTGTTGTTTTCGGGCCGGTCGGCGTAAGCTACGCGAATATCGTATTTAGCCTCGTACATCGCAGGACGCGGATTGTCACTGAGCCCGCCGTCAACGGCGACGTAAGTCCTCGTTTTTCCGTCGGAAATTGGGACAGTTTTGATGACTCCGACGGTGTACAAAGTGACTCCAGCTTCGGCGACGATGCTCCGGCCCGGCTCCATTCCAATGATGGGCTTTATGTTTGCTTTGGTTAGAATCGGCTTCATCGCGGATATGATTCGTTCGCAATACTCTCGAATGCCAATTGGCTCGTCGCTATCGAGGTACTTGGCACCTAGTCCTCCTCCAACGATAATTCGATTGAAAGAATAGTCGTGCTTTGCCTTCATTTCGGCGGCGAATTCGGCGAGAAACTCACCTGCGGCGCGCTGGGCTTCTTCATCCATAAGTTGCGAGCCAACGTGGCAGTGGATGCCGTCAACGCCTACATTTCGTTCGATGCACTTGAGAAGCGCTTGTTCGGCTGAACCATCAACAATGTTGAAGCCAAATTTGGTATCGGATTGGCCAGTGGAGATCCTTACATGAGTTTTGGGATCGACGCCCGGTGCAAGCCTTAGCAGCAAGGCGGTTGTATATGGCTGATTTGTAAGGTCGAGTTCCCTTTCTTCGGAAAGATCGGCGATGAGGTCGATCTCGCCCATGTGGTCGATAACGATGTGACTGACGCCTTGTTCAAGGGCGAATAGGATTTCTGCCCGCTTTTTGTTGTTGCCGTGCATGTGGCAGTGTTTTGCCGGGACTCCAGCACATAGCGCGGCTCGGAGTTCGCCCTCGCTTGCCACGTCGATGGTTGCACCTTCCTGGTCGGCGATCTTGAGTACGGCAAAGCTCGAGTTTGCTTTTGACGCAAAGCTCAGTTCGGTATGCGGATATGCCCGGTCGAGTGCGTTGTGATATTGACGAATTCGGTCGCGAATCGAACGCTCTTCGAGGACGTAAAGAGGGGTGCCGAATTGCTCACACAATTCTCGGGCTTGAGTCTGCGTCAACTGAAATCGAGAATCGTTGTGGTTCAATGCAACCTAAGATTACCTTTTGGCATAGAATGATGTAGGAAACTGCATTTGGAACAGCATAAACCGAAGGTTGACAAACTAAATTTCGAGCAAGGGACTTCTTTTTCAAGCGGTGTTATTGAGGATGTCATCATCCACCAACCACAGGACGAGCAAGTTTTGCGAGCAGAAGGGCTTCAGCGAATGGGCCTATCTCTTCTCATGCGATTTGCTGGGCTGCTTTACGGCGGTTATATTGCATCGTTCTTCCTTCGACATTATCCAGGTAGCAACCCGCTCGTTATCCCGCCTCTTCAAATTTTGTCGTTGAATGGGATTCTGGTTCTTGCCTTTGGGGCGATGATCTTAGGACAAATGATACGGAAATCCCGAATTGACCGTCAACTCGAAATTCCTGCGATTCTTTCTAACTGGTTTCAATTGATTATTCGGCCAATTTTTTCCTATTTGGCTTGGACGTTCCTCTTTTTTGTCATTGGCGCACTTGGCAACAGTGGATTCGCGGTGATTATCGGCGCGGTCATCGCCTTGAGCGGTTACGACATGAAATTTAAGGACCGAGCTCGGGGAGTTATTGCGCTTAACAGCTATTCCTCGCGCATGTAGAGACGGCTTGAACCTACTTCTGCAACAAGTAAGTATCGGCTTCAGCACGGCCATTTTGCCAAATGACCTCTTCGATTTGATCGATCTTGACCCATTGACTGCCCTTTGGAGTCATCAGGTCGTTATAGTAGGTGACCTCAGCCCAGCCAAAGCCCATTTGGCCGACGGTTACATCCAGTTCGCCTCCTCCGGGAACGGTGATTCGAATGACTTCTCCGCTCTTAAATGCTCGGGTAAAAACGACATGAATTTCATCTGAAACCGTGATGGGATCCGTTTCTTCGGGCAGAGTAGGTTTGAAATCTTTGAGTCGAGCCAGTCGTTCGGCATAGATTGGATCGATATCAAAGTACAAAGTATCAGTAAATTTATATTCTTCGATTACTTCGTCTTGACCAAAAACATCGAGCTGCTGGACTCGAAATGATGAATCCGTCACGCTGAGGATTCGACCCCAGAAAATTCCATCGCCATCGAGCCAAGGACAAAAGCCGACCGGGGTTCCCGCTTCCACGAGTTCATTTAATTTGTCCAACAGGGGATTCATTCCGTAGAGTTTACATAAATGTCACAATGAGTTGATGAAGCGCGTGGTAATCCTTGGCTCGACTGGCAGTATTGGTACCCAAACGCTCGACATCATTCGCCTATTTCCTGACAAGTTTAAGGTTGTAGGGTTAGCCGCTTCTCGAAATGAGAAACTTCTTGCGGTTCAGGCGGCCGAATTTCTCGTTGACCGAACTGTCCTGTTTGAACGCGACGGAATGGAAGCTCTCGTTGCCCTCGCCACGATGCCGGAAGCCGATATTGTGGTGGTTTCGGTTGCTGGCGTTATCGGACTTCTTCCCACTTTCGAAGCGATCAGGGCCGGGAAGCACATTGCCCTTGCCAGTAAAGAAGTCTTAGTTGCCGCGGGGGAGATTGTGATGCCTTTGTTGCGCGAATACAACGTCACAATGACTCCGATCGACAGCGAGCATAGCGCGATATTTCAATGTCTTCAGGGCTATCGCCTTGATCAGATAAGCGAAATTATCCTCACCGCAAGTGGCGGACCTTTCCGAGGAAAGACTCGGGATGAACTTTCGCATATTACGGTCCAGCAAGCCCTCAATCACCCCACTTGGAACATGGGCGGAAAGATCACGATTGACTCGGCAACGCTGATGAACAAGGGTCTCGAAATGATCGAGGCTCGTTGGCTTTTCGGCGTTGAAATGGACCAGGTTAAAGTTGTCGTTCACCCGCAAAGTGTCATCCATTCAATGGTGAAATTCAAGGATGGTTCGGTACTGGGTCAATTGGGATGGCCGAATATGCGTCTCCCAATTTTGTACGCCCTGACGTTTCCCGAGCGGCACCCAAACGACCTCAAGAATTGGGATCCGACTGACACGCCGAGCTTGACATTCGAGAAACCTGACGTTGATGCTTTTCCGGCCTTAAATCTGGCCCGAGAAGCAGCCAAAGCAGGTGGAACGATGCCCGCGGTGATGAATGCGGCCAACGAAGCCGTCGTAGCGGCCTTTTTGCAACGAAAATGCTCCTTTTTGGACATCCCGTCCGTAGTAGATAGGGTCATGCAGGAACATTCTGCAGTGTCTGCGACGTTAACATCCATAGTGGAAGCGGATCGCGAGGCGCGAATTCGCGTGCATGAAGCCCTAGGAATCTAATTTATGTTGATGAACTTGCTGACTGGTGTGGTGTTCTTATTGATGTTTTCAATCCTCGTGGCAGCCCACGAATTGGGACACTACTGGTTGGCCCGAAAGTTCAACATGGGCGTATCTGAGTTTTCGATCGGAATGGGCAACCCAATCTTAAAGACTTGGAAGCGAAAGAAGTACCAACTCGATAATGGTGAGCAACAAGAGACGGCATTCAACATCCGTCCTTTGCCCTTGGGCGGTTTTGTAAAAATAATTGGGATGGAGCCGCAGGAAGACGGAAGTGAAGTCAACGTCAACGGCGGGTTTTACACTCGGTCTCCGTGGGCCCGAATTGCCGTTCTTTTGGCGGGACCAATTTTCAGTATTGTGTTTGGTTGGCTCGTTCTTGTTGGCCTCTACTCTTTGATTGGGGTTGCGGTTCAAACGAATCGAATCGCAGTTGTGTCCATTGGTGGGGCCGCAGAGAAAGCAAGAATTTTGCCTGGCGACTCGATCCTTAAAGTCGATTCTAAAGTCGTCAAAAATAGCGTTGATGGAATCCTAGCGATCCGAAGTGCCGGGGGCAAACCAGTCAATGTGACCTACTCGCACGAAGGAAGAACAGTCACAAAATTGATTACTCCAACTCTTTCTACACTTGAGCTTGAGGAAATTGATGTCAATGGTGAAATGACCGACAAGAAGGGGCACTATCCGGTTCTTGGGATTCAATTTGACCGAGACTACAAGCGAGTACCAATTGTCCCTTCGATTATTGAGGCGACCCGCGCTCCTTATGAGACAGCGAAAGGAATGATATCGAGCATTCTCCGACCAAAGAAGATTCTTGAGGAAAGCACTGGGGTGATTGGAATGGCGGTCAGTACTCGAGTCGCGGTTCAGGGTGGTTTTGCCAATGTGCTCTTTTTGGCGGGGTTGATCAGCATTTCGCTTGGATTTATGAATTTGCTGCCAATTGGGATGTTGGATGGCGGACAAATTCTTCTTTCGTTCATTGAAGCTCTGCGTGGAGGAAAGCGATTGAGCCTCAAATCCCAGCTTCAATTCTTATGGGCGGGCATGTTTGTCATCCTCTTTTTCTTCTTGGCAGTTACCTACAAGGACCTATTTCGATTCGTGATTCCGGGCAAAGATAACATCATGACGGACCAGAAGCAGTCCATTTCAAGGCCGGATTCAAACGCTCCTGCGACGAATACTCCGTAGCCGTCTGCCTTAGTCAAGTAAACTCTGAGGCTCAGGACGATGAGTAACGAAGAGTCATTTTGGGATATTCGGCTGGAAAAGCTCCAGCGGCTAAGAGAACTAGGCTTCGATCCATATAAGATCGAGCGCTGGGATACCCCGAAATCGGCAGATAAACTACACGCTGACTTCATCGAAGGCACCGAAGTCTCATTTGCAGGACGCATTTCGTCTTACCGCGACATGGGTAAGGCAGGTTTTGCCCACATCAGTGATGGCGATGGCAAAATTCAAGCGTACTTCCGACGCGATGAGCTGGGCGATGACGCATACGAAGCCTATAAGTTGCTTGATTTGGGCGACCATATTGGCGTCGAAGGCAAGTTATTCCTCACCAAAACCGGTGAGCAGTCGATCCACGTTTCGAAGTTCCACCCATTAAGCAAAGCAATGCATCCGTTGCCGCTCGGCAAGGAAAAGGACGGTCATGTCTTTTCCGGGTTGCAGGATATCGAGATTCGGAATCGTCATCGACATCTGGATTTGATGGCAAACAAGGAAGGGCGAACCAAGCTTTTGAATCGTTCCCGAATCGTGGCGGCGGTTCGGTCATATTTTAACGACTGCGGATATCTCGAAGTCGAGACACCACTGCTTCAGCAGGAGGCAGGTGGGGCGGCTGCGCGGCCCTTCGTGACTCACTATAACGAGTACGAAATTGATGTCAAGCTTCGAATCTCATTGGAGCTCTATCTGAAGCGAATCATTTGCGGCGATGTTCAGAAAGTCTACGAACTTGGCCGTGTTTTCCGCAACGAAGGCGTGAGCTACAAGCATAATCCGGAATTCACGCTGCTGGAGTTTTACGAGGCATACGCGAACCTCGAAGACATGATGCGGCACGTGGAGAATTGCTTCAAGTATGTTGCGTTCACGGTATTTGGCAGCACAAAAATCGACGTTCCGCACGAGGACGGTTACCTATCTATCGACTTCGGTCAGCCATGGGCGCGAGTAGATATGCTTGACGAAATCGCTAAGCATACGGGCGTTCAGCGCGATCAGTTACTTGAGCTTTCCAGTGCGGTTGACGCGCTGGGAGCTGGTGCTCGAGTGAATGGAGTAACCGGAAAGCGAGTGGTTCCGGGCGAAGAGCGAAACCTTGGCGGTTTGCTGGAGAAGCTGCTCGAAGTTTACGTTGAGCCGACGCTGATTCAGCCGACATTTGTCATTGGGTATCCATTGGAGATTTCGCCGCTTGCGAAGAAAGATCCGAATGATTCTCGCTTCACACGTCGCTTTGAGGGATATGTGTTGTGCAGTGAGATTTGCAACTCGTTTAGCGAGATTAACGATCCAATCGACCAGCGTGAGCGATTCGATTTTCAAGTCGGCGAAGCCGCCGCTGGTGACGAAGAAGCCCACCCGATGGATGAAGAATTTCTTTATGCTTTGGAGTGCGGGATGCCGCCGACGGGTGGATGTGGAATCGGGATTGACCGAATGGCGATGCTGCTGACAGGATCGAGCACCTTGCGCGAGATTTTGCTCTTTCCTTACATGAGGCCGCCTGCGTCTTCGGAACAAGCAGTTGAATCGACGCCAGACCACAAGGAGCATTGATGAGCAAAGACGCGAATGTCCCGCTCTCGACGGAAACTGATTACGGCGGGTATTTGTGTCTGGAGCCCATTCTTGGAGCTCAGAAACCAAAATCGAACCAGCACGACGAGATGCTGTTCATCATTCAGCATCAGACTTCCGAGCTCTGGATGAAGTTGGTCGTGCATGAGTTACGCTTCGCGCTTGAGTACGTTAAGAAGGACGATTTGGAGCCTTCATTTAAGGTTTTGTCACGAGTCAAGCAAATCATGCGGATGATGTTTGAGCAGTGGGCGGTTTTAGAAACCATGACGCCCAGTGACTATGCGCTCTTTCGAAAAGCGCTTGGTCGAGCCAGCGGATTTCAGTCGTATCAATACCGGATGATCGAGTTTTTGTTGGGCAATAAGGACGTCTCGGTTATGGGGCAGCTTCAACAGCGTCCCGAAATCGTCGAGATTTTGACGAAGGACCTGAATTCGCCGAGTTTGTACGAGGAGTTTCTGCGGTATTTGGACCGAAAGGGACTGGATGTCCCTGCTGAGTGTATTTCTCGGGATTGGAGTCAGCCACGAGAAGAAAGTCGCGCCTTGGTTGGCGTTTTCAAGAAGATTTACGATAATCCGCGCCTGCACTGGTCGGCTTACGAAATGTGCGAGAAATTAATCGACATCGACCAGATGTTTCAGCTTTGGCGATTCCGACACATGCAGACGGTTGAGCGGATCATTGGATTTAAGCAAGGAACCGGCGGCTCGCCAGGAGCATCTTATTTGCGAGAGCGGGCGCGGGTCCACCTCTTTCCCGAGCTTTGGTCGGTGCGCACCGAGGTTGAGGATAAAGAAGTTAATTAGCTGTTAGCTTTCAGCTGCAAGCGAAAAGAGTAATATCAGGTCAGAAAATGGCTCATCTCACCCAAGAATCTATTGACCGAGAGATTCGGCCTCAGTTCTCTCGCGTTTTGGGTTCGCATGTAGGTTCCGCTTACTTCGCCAACCATTCGTTGGGTCGTCCGCTTGATGTTTCGTTCGCCAATATCGCCCGTGGCGCCAATGCTTGGGCTGAACTCCTTGACGAAGCTTGGTCGGATGAAACTTGGCTGGGCGAGGCGATGAAGTTCCGATCTCTCATTGCTCAATTACTTTCGGTTTCCGACCCAACTTCAATCGTGCCTAAATCGTCGGCAGGGCAAGGCTTAAGAGCGGTACTGAACTCATTTATGGTCGACAAGGTCATTCATGTTGTGGCGACGCGAGGAGAGTTTGATAGCGCGGACTTTATCCTCAAGGCTTATGCCGAGGCAGGCCGTGTCGACATTCGTTGGGTTGAGCCAGGACGCCAAGAAGGTCCAGTCTGGGTGTATGATGCTTCGGACGTTTTGGCTGCGATAGATGACACAACCGACTTGGTCGCGGTTTCGGCGGTTATGTTTGGAACTGGCCAGATTTTAGGCGACTTGGAACTGATAGTCGATAAGGCGCATCGACATGGAGCCTTGGTTCTGGTTGATACTTATCATGCCCTCGGCGTCTTCCCTTTCTCGATGCCAGCCGTTGGCGCAGACTTCTGCGTCGGAGGGTGTTATAAATACCTTCGTGGTGGTCCTGGAGCGTGTTTCCTTGCCATCGCTCCCCACATCCTTGCCGCAGGTCGGAAGACCTTGGATACGGGTTGGTTTGCGAAAAAGGATACTTTCTCGTATTTGAGACCAGACTCTGCGGAGCGGGGCGAGGGAGGCGATGCCTGGTTGGAGAGTACTCCGCCCGTTCTGGTTCCCTACCAGGCAACGCCGGGCCTGGAGTTCACTTTGGGCGTCGGCGTTCAGCAGATTCGGAACTATATGTCGGAAGTTCTGGCTGATTTGCGGGAGACGTTTTTGCGGGCGGACTTGCCGATTTTTGTTCCTCAGAATGCGGTTATTTGGGGGAGTTTTGCACTGGTTCCCCATGTGTCAGCGACTGAGCTGAGTCGGCGGTTGAAAGAGTTTAAGGTTGTTACGGATGCGCGCAGGGATTTTGTTCGGTTTGGTCCGGACTTGTTGACGACGCATGACGAGATTGAGCAGGCGGCATCCGCATTGCGGAAATTGTTGTAAAAAACATCGAGAAAAACTTCGAAGCGTAGGTTCAATTAGTGCAATTTTCACAAATAATTGAAAATACGAAATATTGTGAAATGTGGGGTGGTAAGATTGGGACACGGTGGAACCTTGGTATGACTTGCCAGAAATAGATCGACAACCGGCCCTGCGGTCGTTCGACAAGATTGATGCGCTTGCGTGTTTGGTTGGCAGTTTGGTTGGTGGGCTCGTTCTCGGTTTGCTCTGTTACCGTGAGGCTCAGCCTCATACTGGCATGACCAATTTGTATGGGTACGGCGTGTTTTTGTTCGTGCCTTTGCTGACGGGAATTATTACCGGAGCAATTTCGAATTGGCGGCAACCGTCGACGATCGGCGCGATTTGGATTTCGGCCTTCGTGGTGAATGTTCTGTGCGCGATTGGGCTCTTGGTTACAGGTCTTGAGGGGGCGGTGTGCGTTGGAATGTCGATTCCGGTCACCTTGCCCGTTATGGGACTTGGGATTGTCTTGGCGCGGGCAGTTTTGCACTACGGTCGCGCTAAGCGAAAGATTCTGTTTTCTGCCGTGCCCGCGATTGTGGCGGTTGGTGGAGCGTCAATTTTGTATTCGCCTGGATTCGTGAATCAGGTTGAATCGACGACGATTATTATCAACGGACCGCCGGAGAAGATTTGGCCCTATCTTTTTGAACTTGATGGCTTGCCGGAGCCTGATCAATGGATATTTAGGACAGGCATTGCCTACACGAAGGGGACACGGTCTGGCGGTCGCAACGTCGGCGATTGGCGCCAGTGCATGCTTACGACGGGCAATATGAACGAGACGATTGCGGCGGTCGAGCCCAATCGTTATTTGCGGTTTAACGTTTTGAACACTCCGCCCTCGATGCGTGAGAGCAATCCTTTTTACGATATTCATCCCCGGCATGAAACGGGGACGTTTGTGGTGCATTGGGGAGAGTTTCGGTTGGAGGCGTTGCCGGGCGGGCGGACTCGTCTGACAGGCACGAGCAGTTATTCATATAACATTTATCCGGCTTGGTATTGGGGCCTATATACGGACACGGTGGCGGAGCAGATTCACATGCGGATGATGAATGAGATCAAGCGAAGAGTTGAGGCTCCCTAGATCGGCACGCGATCGAGGGAGACAATGAATTGAATTCCGGGGATCACCTTTTTGCTCAGCCTTTCGTCGTTGGTGACGAACAAGTCGCACTTTGCGGCTGCCGCGCATGCCAGTTGCATCGCATCAGGTGATTTGATTGTTCGATCCTGTCGAATTCCTGCGAATTCCAAGGCAGCCGCTTCGTCAAAGTCAATGATGCTTAAGGCCTTGGACCGGAACATCCTTAGATACCGAGTAATTAACGCATTGTCTTGGATCGCAATTGGCTTTACGAGAACTTCGCCTACAGTTAAAGCAGAAGTTAATAGATCGTCAGAGCGCAAATTCATTCGATTCAACAGGGCTTTCACTGGAGCACCAACGCCATTCTCATCTTCGAAAAGGTAAATAAACAGATTCGAGTCAAAAAATACTCGGCTCAATCCCAATCGCTCCGAAGTCGATCAATGTATTCATCAGCATGCTCATCAGCCCAAATTTCTTTTCCCGATCCAGCAAGAGCCAATAATTCGGCAAATTTGTTTTCATTTTCACCGGAGGCTTCATATCGTTCGCGAGCCCAAGTCACAAGAGCAAAATACTTAGGATCCAATTCTCTTAAATCTGGAAAAATCTTTCCATTTCGCTGCCGATTTGTCTGATCTGGTTTCATTAGTAACCTCCGACGAGATTTTCCAGATGCGAAAAGCATTCGGTAATCACCAGGGTTTGGAGCCATATTCGCGACGCAATGCATGCGAACATGGGTTACAAAGCCAGCTCGGATAGTGCCATTGAGTCTTAACTCATTTGCCTTATCCATGATTTCTTGGACAGTAAAGTCATCCTTTTCGAGGTTTTCTTGGTGGAGGGTCGCTACAACGAGAAAGACTTCGTCGGCAAGCTTTAAGGAATATTCCTTCTTGAGTGCAATTGCCATACATTTATTATACGCCAATACATTTTATACATGTATAAATATTGGAAGCATGCGAAATGAGAATCGAATGATTCTTACCCACGGGAAAGTCGGATCGTAGGTTTCGAAGTTCATGAGATTGTGGTCGGTCGATCCTTGGATTCCCGTGGGAGCAATTTGCGTACAAAAAAGCCTCGACCGATTGGTCGAGGCTTTTTGGGTTCCCAAGGTGGGAATTATCGAGCGTAGAATTCGACTACTTGCTGTTCTTGGAAGAACTTAGGGAAATCTTCTCGCTCAGGAAGAGCGATGATCTTGCCCTTGAAGTTCTGAACATCAGATTCCATGTATGCAGGAATTTGAGCAGCTTCGTAGTGGTTGTTCTTTGCGATATCTCGGCTTGACTTTCGGTCTCGCACTTCGATAACGTCGCCAACTTTGAGTTGGAAGGAACAAATGTTAACCAACTTGCCGTTCACGTGGATGTGGCAATGGCTGACCATTTGTCTCGCTTGGAAAATGGTTTTTGCGTAACCGAGTCGCCATACGGCGGTGCCCAGTCGCAATTCAAGAAGGCGAAGGAAGTTAAGGCTGGTGTTGCCGCTCATTCGCTGTGCCTTTTTGAAGGTGTTCGAGAATTGTTTCTCCAACATGTTGTAGTAGCGTCGAATGACCTGCTTAGCAAGCAGCTGTTCGCCGTACTCTGACCGTCGGTTGTTGTCCTTTTGATTGGGACCGTGCTGACCCGCTGGGTAGGCGCGTTTAGACGCTGGGCTCTTTGGCCGCCCCCAAATGTCGTAGCCGACCATTCGGCAAATGTCTGTTTTTCTTCCTCGATAAGTCGCCATGAGCAAATTTCACGCGGGAACCCGCGAACTACAAATAATACACGAACGAGGAGGGGTTTTGCTACGGTGGGTTACGAATTCATGCCAGTTTTGCGACGGTTCTCCTCCGTTGGGGTGTATTTACTTGCGAAATTGGGGTTTTTGTGGGGGTCGCTCGCCCTGTTTTCAAATCACCGAGAAGCTACAGGAGCGACCGTGGACTTCGGACTGTTTCGGTTCTTACCAGGGGTCTCCAATGCATTTTCGCTTGGGCTCAATGAATTGGCGACCACCTGGCTACTTGGGTGTGACCACTTCGTGGTCGGACTTGGGACGCCAAGAGATGGAACATGCAAAGCCATAAGTGTTGGTCGAATTTGAGACTATTTTGGCGTCTTTTCCTAAGTATCGCAATCAAACAACATTACTAAAAACCACCCCCTCCGTCGTCACGGCCACCAATGGATAGAACTTAGGAATGATCGTGACGACACCTTCCCAAGGGGCGAAGCGTGGCCAATTCCCTTGCCAAATGTGTCGTGACTCCAGCTTCAATGTATTAAGTGACATTGAAGTACTCATGAAAATCGCCGTCGCAATCCAACGTAAAAAATCTTAGCGTTTTGAGGTAGAAATGACATATGGTTGGTGCGATTGCCTTGAGCTTAACGATGCTTACGAATACGCCATCGGTGGCTCGCCTCGTGAAGATTCCGTTGCGAATCAATTTTCCGGACGAGGGTGAAGTGGGAAAGGAGTTCAACGGCATCAAGCCTGGTTTCACTTTCAATGAGGTGATTCCGTCTTGGAACATTGATGGAGCGGCGAATGGTGCGATTCGCGTCGAAATTCGGGTTAACACTCCGACAGGAAAGAGCAAATGGTTTGTCATGGGCGATTGGTCGGGAGACAAGGAATGGTCTCCTCGGCAGAGTACCGATGGGCAAAAAGACGAATTTGGAAATGTTTTAACCGACACATTTCGGGCGGTGCAACCGACCGACTCAGTTGATTTGAAGATTACGCTTAAAACGCGTCAATCGCCGAAGAAGCCTCGATTGAAGCTATTGACCCTATGTTTTTCGGACACATTAAGCGTCCACGAATATGAAAGTTGGCCCAAGAGCGACTTTTGGGGGAGCTTGACGGATGTCCCTCAACGAGCGCAAAACAACTATCCGAATGGCGGTGTGCTTTGTTCGGCGACCAGTACATCAATGATGCTCTCGCATTACGCCAAGTTATTGAACCGCCCGGAAATCGACCACGATGTTCCCGATGTTGAAGCGAGTGTTTGGGACCCAATCTATAAAGGCGCGGGCAATTGGCCGTTTAACACCGCATATTTTGGTTCCTTTGAAGGGCTTAAAGGGTGCGTTTCCAGGTTTACTTCCATCAACGATTTAGAGATCTTGACGAAAGCGGGCATTCCAGTGGTTTGTTCGGTGAGTCTTGATCTTCTTCAGGGCAAAGAAAGAGGTCGTGAGAATGGCCACTTGGTGATTGTCGTTGGTTTTGAGAACGACGGCACACCAATCTTTAATGACCCCGCATTTAAGGCGGGAGTCCGAAAGACCTATAAACGGGCTGATTTTGAAAAAGCGTGGTGTTACTCGAAGCGAACGGTGTACTTAATGACTCCGGATCGGGCGAAGTTGCCAAGAGATCTCCACAAAGTTTGGGGATTTTAATAGGACTTCGGACGCACTTGAAACCTAAGTTGCGTAATCACTATATTAGTTAAGGGAACGGGATGTATAAGTATTCAAAGATTTGGGGAGCAAGCATTGTTGCGCTTGCAATTGTTGGCTGTGGAAAGCGTGAAGAGATCGTCGTCGAAGTGCCATATGCGGTGACTAAGGGCGATGTCAGCATTACTATTGTTGAGAACGGCACGGTCGATGCGGTCAAAACGGTCGAAATCAAACCTCAAGTTACGGGGCGAATCGCGAAATTGCTGGTAGATGAAGGTTCGGTAGTGAAGGCGGGGGACCTGATTGCGATTATTGATCCGAAACCAACCCAGCTTCAATTGGACCAGAGTCGCGCTCAGCTGCTGGGTGCTCAAAGCTCGGTTGATCGTTCCTCGATTGAAATTGGTCAACGACGAAAGACGTCGCAAGCATCGCTGATGCAAGCTGCAGCAAGGGTCCGCCAACTCGAAATGGATGTTAAGGCAACTCCAGCCCTTTTACAGGCAGAAATTAACCAGGCAAATGCCAATCTGGAGTCTGCTGTTCAGGATCACGATCGACTCCTTTCGAACTCCCATCCGACCCAACGAGCTGCAGCGAAGGCGACACTCGATGAAGCTGTTCAAAGTTTAAAAAATGCTGAACTCGACTACAACCGACAGGTTGAGTTGGAGCAAAAAGGATTTATTCCAACAAAATCTTTAGAGAGTGCTTCCCTTGCGGTTGAACTGGCAAAAGCCCGACACAATAGTGCTAAGACGGCTTATGATCGAATCGAAGCAGGATTTTCTGCCGAATTGGCTCGGAGTGAAGAAGCAGTTAAGAATGCACGAGCTGCGGTGTCTCGGGCCAAGACAAACCTTTACACCTTGGATTCGAAAAAGCAAGATTTGAGAAGTGCCCGAGCAGAGCTTGAAAAGGCACAGGCGGGAATGTCTGATCCATCGGTTCTTGAGAAGTCGAAGCTCCAGAGCCAAGCGACGGTCATGCAGCTTCAATCGGCGATGCAGGAAACTGAGCGGTTGCTTCGGGAAACGGAAGTTCACTCTCAGATTTCTGGAATTGTCACTAAGAAGCTTTTGCAAGTCGGAGAAAACGCGACGGGGCTTGGTCAATTTAGTTCGGGTTCAACTATTGTAAGAATTGAAGATCGAACTCAGATGAGAGTGAAACTTGCAGTCAACGAAATTGACGTTGCCCGGCTTTCGATTGGAATGGAGGCAGAAGTGAATGTGGATGCCGTTCCGAATAAGACTTTGAAAGGAAAGATCAGTAAGATTGCTCCCGCTAAACAGACTCAGGAAGGACAAACTGCGTTGGTAGGAAGCGACACGGTGGTCAAATATGAAGTTGAGATCATGCTTGATGGAGTCGATGCAGGCCTGAAATCGGGCATGAGCGCGAAATGTACGATGCGAGTTGCGAACAAAAAAGACGTGGTCTTCTTGCCCGCTGAATACACCGAAAAGAAGGGAGATGCGTACTTTGCGTACTTCCCCATTGCTAACAAGAAGGACCCTAAAGCGGTGCCAACAGCGGTGCCGATTAAGGTTGGCCTGGTCACCTCAGGCAAGATTGAAATCCTTTCCGGGCTCAAGGTTGGCGACAAGGTCATCAAACCAGAATTTAAGGGACCATCCAGAAAGGGCTTTATGCAGATGGGGCCGGATGACAGCAGTGACAGTAACGCAAGTAATAAGGATGCAAGCAACAAGAGCGGTGGGGAGAAGAAATGAGTTTGATTCAGAGCGTGCTGGTCGCGCTCGACATGCTCAGACTGCATAAGCTTCGTGCGTTCCTGACTATGTTTGGCGTCATCATCGGAGTCATGGCGGTGACGATCACCGTTATGATTTCGAACGGCTTCCAAAGCTACATGACGAACCAGTTTTCGAAGATTGGGGCCAAGACGATCACGGTCGTTTTTGATCCTGGCTTTCGCCAACGGGGGCAAAGCATGGGCAAAATGGACGGCTTGAAGACGGAAGACCTCAAGTACCTTCGTGACCGATGTTCGAGCCTTGATATCATTTCGCCGTCGGTTATGGTTCCAGCATCAAAGGCGACTTTTACGGATAAAACCCTCGACCAGCCACGGGTCTACGGTGGAAGCGTTGAGTCGTTTCGCCTGAATGGTACCGAGCTCGATACTGGTCGATTTTACACCGAAGAAGAGGTGAATAACCGAGCAAATGTGTGCGTCATTGGGATCGACGTTAAAGAGCAACTTTTTCCAAAATCAGCGGCCGAAGGCAACTTGATTACGCTTGCAGGCATTTCGATTGAAGTTATTGGAGTTGCGAAGAAGCAGACGGTTTTTGGCCAGAGCAATGGAAAGGATGTTTACCTTCCCTACACTTCGGCTCAGAGCAAATGGGTGGGTGGCGAGAAGCTGAACTACATCCAGGCGACGCCCAAGGATAACGTCAAACCGGAGACGGCGATGGATGATATTTGGAAGGCTTTGATGCTGAAGAGCGGGAACAAGAAGGTTTACCGAGTTGATAGTGCGGAGTCGATTCTTGGCGTCTTTAACGGATTGATCGCTGCGGCTGGTAGTTTGCTTTCGGCGATTGCGGCCTTGAGCTTGCTGGTGGGCGGAATCGGAATCATGAACATTATGTTGGTTTCGGTTACGGAGCGGACGAAGGAGATTGGGTTGCGGAAAGCGCTTGGCGCTCGGCGGAGCTTAATTTTGATGCAGTTCATCGTGGAGTCGGCGACCTTGGCGTTGGTTGGCGGTTTGATCGGAATGGGGATTGCCTACGGCTTTGGCACCGTGGTTACACTGCTGACAATGAAGATGAAGTGGCCGAATGAGGCTGGTCTTGCGACTCCGTTTCCACTTTCGGCGGCGGTTGGAGCGATGGGCTTTTCGGCGTTCATTGGCGTGATCTTTGGGTTTTATCCGGCGCTTTCGGCGTCGAGGCTGGATCCGATTGTTGCGTTGCGTCGCGAGTAGGGGTTGGACAAGGTTGTTAAGTCAGGCAATTGTTTTGAGTTTCCAGATCGCCAATTAAAGATGCGGCAGTAACTGCCGGGGTCGCTAAAGTCGACTGAGCATTTGAAACTGGGTAAGCGGCGACCTCGGACTTCGGACAGTTTCAAGCTATCCAGGGGTCATTTCTTCAATCTGCGCCGGAGGCTTGATTGGAGCAATGACGCCCTGGCTACTTTCTGTGATCCTCCGGATCAGGCCTTGGACATTCAGAGCATTTTAAGCAAAGCCTTATCGTTTTCACTCTTCGGACTTCAGACAGCTTCGACCTAACCAGGGGTCTCCAATTCATTTTCGCTAGGGCTCAATGAATTTGCGTTGGCTGCTTCGCAACTCCCCTGGCTATTTTCTGTGATCCTCTGGACGCTCCGCGTCTCTGGGATCGGTTATGTAATTTCTAAATTCGGTCAATGCAAAGCCTAGCAGCTAATTTGGATTTTACGCGCACTAAGATGTTAGGTAACGACAATCGATTGAGGTCAGGATTTGGTTGCGCATTTCGAGTCGGAACCTTTTTGAGGGTGTGAATCGTAACATTTCGTGATGTTCTTCGCTCCCGTTTTACTCTTGGCTAGCCTGCAGGCAGTTGATCCGATTGATTCGTACGTAGAGGCCCAGATGGCGGCGCAGCATATTCCGGGGCTTTGTTTGATCGTCATGAAAGACGGCAAGACGCTTAAGGAAAAGGCGTACGGGATTTCGGATATTGACTCGAAGCGGCCCGTGGTTTTGACGGATCGATTTGATATGGGTTCGATCGGGAAGACGTTTACGGCGACGATGATCATGCAGTTGGTGAACGAGAAGAAGCTTTCTTTGGACCAGAAAGTGAAGGAGATATTGCCTGACTTTCCCGAGAAGTGGAGCGGGACGACGATTCGGCACTTGCTCTCTCACCAATCGGGCATTCCGGACTACGCATTCGTTCCGGGAATTGGATTGTTGGATACTTATGATCAGAAGACTTGGATCGACAAAATGTACGTGTTGAACCTAGACTTCCCTACTGGGCGCCTGTTTCAGTATTCGAATTCGAATTTTGTCATCTTGGGGCTCGTTCTTGAGAAGATGCTTGGTAAGCCGTATCGGGAGATCATTCAGAATCGGATTTTTGATCCGGTTGGTATGAAAGACACGGGATTTAAGGAGGCGGGGAAAGGGCTTCCGGCAGGAAGCACGATGGGCTATTTCTTCATTGACGGAAAGCTGACCAATCTTGGCCCGGGCGGAGTTGCGGCGACACCTTCGGACGGTGGAGAATTTACAACCATTTCAGATTTGATGAAGTGGGCGCACGCGGTTCGCGATGGTAAGGTTTTGCCGAAGGGACTGGTTAGTCAAATGCAAACTCCGTCGGTGGTAGCAAGCGGTCGAAAGACTGGCTACGGGCTGGGCTGGATGACGGCGAAGATGGAAGGTTCACCCCAGATCACCCATGGCGGGAACTCGGTGGGATTTGCGGGCACGATTTCGACTTATCCTAATCAGTGCCTTGAGGTCTATATGCTCTGTAACGTATACGATGTTGGCGGAGACGGGTTTGCGGCAGGCATCGCGAAACTTTTGGAACCGAGTTTGAATCGAAAGCCTCAGATTTCGACGACGGATCAGAATCCTTCTCTGGTTCCTAAGTTGATGGATGCGCTGAAGGAGTTGGCGAAGCCGAACATCAAGTTTGCGGGCTTTCATGAGGATATGCAGCTTCGGTTGGCGACTCAGAGGGGGCAGGCAGTTTTACCCGCGTACGCCAATTTTTCGACGGTCGGCAAAATGGAATATATTTCGAAGCGGGATGAGAAACCCGACACGGTTTTTCGGTATCGAGTTTATGATGCAAAGACGTCGTGGATTGTCGATTTTCAGGTATCAAAGGAAGGTCAGATTTATTCCATTGGGAAGTCACCTGATATCGACAAATAATGAACCGCTGGAACTACCTCGTTATACTCCGCCCGACCCGAGTTGAAATGTTGACGGTGGGTCCGACAGACGAGGAAGTTTCGGTGGTTGCCGAGCATTTTGCGTATTGCCAGTCATTGGTTTCTGAAGGCAAGATGTTGTTGGCGGGGCGCACGGTTGGGACTCTTTCGGAGACGATTGGGATTGCGATCATTGCGGCGGATTCAGATGAGGCGGCGCAGGATCTTGTGAATTGCGATCCGGCGATTTTGCACGGGGTGATGACGGCCGAGATTCAGCCGTATCGTCTTGCGCTTTTTAGCGAGAATCCGCATCGGATTGAGGAGGTTTAGATAATTCGGTTGTGCGACCCACTTCGGGGTCGGCGGTTTAGCGATCTACCATGGGTGCACGCACCCACGGCTACTTGTGTGCTACCGCTCCGCGGTAATGGCAAGCTTCTGGGTTGCGATTTTCGGTGGAAACCCGCACAATAGTTAGCATGACCATCTCTGAACAAATTGCCACCCTTGAAAAAGAAATTGAGGCCAAGAAGAAGGAAATTGTTGGCCTTCGACGATCTGTTCCGCCGACGCCAGTCGAGGATTACACGTTGGCAAATCCTGATGGGTCGTCGGTTAGCTTGTCCGAACTTTTTGGAGAGTTCGACGAGATGATTTTGATTCACAACATGGGGACGGGTTGTTCATACTGCACCCTTTGGGCCGACGGGCTTAATGCTTTTTGGCCTTACTTCAAGAGCAAGTGCGCTTTTGTTTTAAGTTCTCCCGATCCGGTCGCGAAGATGGCCCAATTTGCGGTCAGCCGAGGGTGGGAGTATCCGGTCGTTAGCACTCATGGATCGACCTTAACGGCCGATTTTGGCATGTACACCGAGAAGGACGGCTACTGGCCTGGATTTACTACTTTGAAGAAGCATGCGGACGGGACGATTACGCGTCATGCTCAATCCTATTTTGGTCCGGGGGATGATTATTGTGCAATCTGGCCGATGTTTGACCTGCTTCCGAGCGGGGTCGGGGATTGGGAACCGAATTATCAAATGTAGCTAAGAAGCGCGGGAAGCAGGATTAGATTACAGGCGAGAACGCCTATGCTCCGAAGGGTGGCCGCACAAATCAAAATTCAATCTATCGTTTGAATGAAGCTCTTTCTTACACCTATGCGAATGGGCTTGATGGGTGATTTGGCGGTATCCTGTCTGCCTATATGATTCGGGCGATTGGGTTAGGTCAGGTTCGCAATATTGAAGGTTTTTGGGGCAATTACCTGGCTCAGCTTTCGGAGAGAGGGATATTGAGCCAATGGGATCAGATTGTGGCGACCAGTCGTCTGGAGAATTTTTACCGAGCAGCGCGGGGCGAGTTTGGCACTTACGAGGGATTGCGGTTTAACGATAGCGACCTCTATAAGTGGCTTGAGGGCGCGGTCTACATTCAGAAGCTTCGACCCAACGCGACGGTTGCTAAGGTTATCGAAACGGCGATTCGGGCGATCATCGAGGCTCAGGCACCGGACGGATATCTGAACACGTACGTTCAGGTGAATTACCCGGACTGGAAGTGGCGAAATCTTTGCAACATGCACGAGATGTATTGCTTTGGGCATCTTTTTGAGGCCGCGGTTGCGTTACAAGAGAACTTTGGTGATGCTCGATTGATCGAGGTTTCTCGGAAAGCGGTCGCGTGTATTACGGCGATTTATGGCCCCGGGAAGAAAGTCGGGTTTTGTGGTCATCCGGAGATTGAAATTGCGTTGTATCGGTTGACTGAGGTCACGGGCGAATTGCAGTTTGCGGAGTTGGCAGATTGGATGATTGATGTTCGAGGTCAGCGCCCTTCCCCTTTTGAGGCAGAGATTGCGGATCCGACTTCGGAGACATTGTTTAGGGCGGCAAACGCTCTTAGCATGAAGAGCGGGAAGTACGACGGGGCATACGCTCAGGATGACAAGCCGATTCGAGAACAGACTCAGATTGTCGGACATTCGGTCCGGGCGGCGTACCTGTATGCGGCGGCAGCGATGAGTGCCAGTCGTCGCCAGGATGTTGGGCTTATGGGCTCGCTGACGACGATTTGGG
Organism: Armatimonadota bacterium; assembly: GCA_025360125.1. Classification (GTDB taxonomy): domain Bacteria; phylum Armatimonadota; class Fimbriimonadia; order Fimbriimonadales; family Fimbriimonadaceae; genus Fimbriimonas. Next base: position 70,581 of record JANYCU010000013.1, read on the forward strand.
AGAACCTGACTGAGAAGCGAATGTACATCACGGGTGGGATTGGAAGCACAGGGGATAATGAAGGATTCTCGGACGATTACGACCTGCCGAACCTGAATGCCTATGCGGAAACGTGTGCGGGAATCGCCCTGGCGATGTGGGGACGGCGGATGTTTGAGGGTTCGGGTTCAGCGGAGTATCTGGACGTTTTGGAGCGAGTGACGTTGAACGGGGTTTTGAGTGGCGTTTCGTTGGACACGACGCTTTATTATTACGATAACCCGTTGGAGAGCCGGAACAATCACGAGCGAGAGCCTTGGTTCTTGTGTGCCTGTTGTCCGCCGAACGTCGCTCGGTTTGTGGGAAGCATTGTGCAGTATGCGATCTGGGAGTCGGATGATACGATTTTTCTGGGCATGCCGATTGCGGGCGAATTTGAATTGTCGAACGGGCTGGTTCTGAAGATTGAGACCAAATATCCCCTTGATGGGCGGGTGTCGATTACGTTTTCTGGCAAGCCGACTCAGAAGAAGTTGGCGATTCGGATTCCGGATTGGAGCGATGAGATCAACGTTGATTTTCCAAATGCGACGGAGGGAGCGGAATACGAGAACGGGTTTATGGTTTTCAACCATAAGTGGAGTGCGGTAACGAACCTGAAATTGGACCTTGAGATGACGGTGAAGCTCCATCGGTCCCATCAGTTGGTTTTGGATAACGCCGGACGATTGTCGGTCTCGTATGGCCCTTCGATTTATTGCGCGGAGGATTGGAAAGTGGAATCTGCTCCTCAACTATGCGTAATTGACCTCGGCGAGGAGGTTCGGCCGAGTCAAAAGACTGGTTTAGACGGTTCGCTTTTGTTGCAAGCGTCGATATTGCGAGATAAGGCTACGCATACCGAAGCACTCTACGAGGACTTTGCGGATGCCGACACGGTCGCGTCGACGATTAACTTGATTCCTTACCGATTATGGAACGGAAAAGGGAAAAGCTACATGCAAGTTTGGCTTCGCCACAATTGACATAAGGTCTCAAAAATATTTGTCAATTTGTGAGCCCCCAATAGGTCTTGACTGAAGTCGAGCATGTGAAGCTACTCCCTCGAATCGCCTGAACAATCCCATTTTCAAATCTCACCGGTTCAGGCTCTCCGTTTGGCCGCTCCGCTGCGTCTCTTTCAAAAAGGGACATCTCGTTTTGGAAGCCCCAAGACTCAGGATTGCTTCAAAGAAATCTCCTGCTAGTTGCAACCCTAAAATATCTTTAATGCTTGCCGCTATTGCTTGGCCCCATGAGGGCGGGCGAAAATTTTCGTGACGGCAAGTGGGCGAGGTCTGCGATTCTGACTAGCAGGACTCCTACGGCATCGCCAAAGTCGAAGGTCGATACTTTGCCGTCTTTGCCCGTGACGATTGGCCCGGTGGGCATCACGAATCCGTCTTTGATGAGTTTGCCGAGGGCGGCTTGATCAAGATCTTTTCGTAGCCGCTGGGGATTGAAATTGACGGGCGAGGCGGACCGTTTGAAAGTTGATTCGACGCGGGTAACGATTTGTTTGAAGGCGACGAGGGTTTCGTTCTTGGTTATCGGATTCTTGTCGGATTTGAGGATGACTGGTGATGGGCCGGTGACTTTTATTCCGGTGGTTAGCGACTTCCATGCAAGGTCCAGAACCGTTTTTGCTTCGGCATGAGTGACCGGAGCCGTGGTGGATTTGATGGGTTTGGCTTTTTGATGTTTGAGCTTATCAGCAGGTTTGTCTTGTGCAACGACTAGAGCTGCGGTTAGGACACCGATGACAAGCCAAACGGATTTCATAGTGCAGTCAGGGCTCCGCTGGACTTAATTTTGTCGAGGTTTTCGAGGGCTTGGCCGGTGCCGATGGCAACGCAGGTAAGGGCGTTGTCGGCGACTCGCACGTTGATTTGGGTGACGTCTTGGAGGTAGCGGTCGAGGCCACGAAGGAGTGCGCCACCGCCCGTGAGGGTTATTCCTCGTTCGATGACATCGCTTGCGAGTTCGGGTGGAGTTTCTTCGAGAACGTGACATAGCTTTTCGGCGATTTGTCGGACGGGCTCGTTGAGAGCTTCTCGGACTTCGACGCTGCTTATTTCGATGGTTTTAGGCAGACCATGGATCATGTCTCGACCACGGACTTCCATTTTGGCTTCTTGGCTGGCGGGATATGCGGAACCGAGGCCGATTTTGACTTCTTCGGCGGTCATGTCGCCAATCATGAGGTTGTAGGCGTTACGGATATGCTTTTGGATTGCTTCATCCATTTTGTTTCCGGCGACGCGGATGCTTTGCGAGTTGACGATTCCGCCGAGGGAGAGCACGGCAATATCGGTGGTTCCTCCGCCAATATCGACCACCATGTTGCCTCCTGCGGACTCGATGGGAAGTCCGGCACCGATTGCGGCAACGTAAGGTTCTTCGATGGTGTAGGCGATGCCAGCTCCGGCTTCTTTGGCGGCTTTGATGACGGCGCGGCGCTCAACATTGGTGACGCCAGCGGGGACACAAATGAGGGTTGTGGGGGCAAATTTGAAGGGAAGTTTTGAGCCGCAGGTTTTATTGATGATGTGTTTCAACATCAATAGAGTTGTGGTGTAATCTGCGATCACGCCATCTTTCATTGGTCGAATGGCGACGATGTTGGACGGGGTCCGTCCGATCATTTCGCGTGCATCGTTTCCTACGGCAAGGACCTTGCCCGTTGACTTGTTCACGGCTACAACAGTTGGCTCGGAGAGAACAATTCCCTTTCCGCTTCTGTACACGAGAAGGTTGGCGGTGCCGAGGTCAATAGCAATTTTCGGAACGAATCTCAATATGACTTTAGAGTACCTTCAGACCTTATGAATCCAGCACCCGGGAGATGTCTGCGCCGAGTGATTTCAGAGTGTCTTCGATTCTTTCGTAGCCACGGTCGATAAAGTGGATGTTTTTCACAATAGTTTCGCCGTGAGCGACGAGGCCAGCGAGGCAGAGAGCAGCTCCAGCTCGGAGATCTGAGGCGTAAACGGTTGCGCCTCGTAGTTCGGTGACGCCTTGGATGACGGCGCTGCTGCCGTCCTGTCGGATTTTGGCTCCCATGCGGCTGAGCTCAGAAATATGGCCAGTTCGACTTTCGTAAATGGTTTCATCGACGATAGAAGTTCCGTTTGCTACGCACAGGGTTGCGGCCATTGGCTGTTGCATGTCGGTGGGAAAGCCAGGATGTGGCATGGTGGTGATGTTAACGGCTTCGAGCCGGGTTGGAGCACCAACGCTTACCCAATCGGATCCGATTTTGACTTCGGCACCGGCTTCGCGGAGTTTATTGACAACCGCGGTTTGGTCTTCGGGAATGATCTTGTTGACCCGGACAGTGCCGCCCGTGATGGCTCCAGCCAATAGAAAAGTTCCGGCTTGGATTCGATCGGCGGGGATACGATATTCGCCTCCGCTCAATGTGGGTTTACCGTGAATGGTTATGCTCGAAGTTCCGGCTCCTTCGACCTTTGCTCCGATGCAGTTGAGGAATTCAGCGAGTGCGATGATTTCCGGTTCCATCGCGGCATTGGTGATGATTGTTGTGCCTTTGGCTAGGGCTGCGGTGCTCATGACGTGCTGGGTAGCACCTGCGCTTGGCTTATCGAGATAGACCTCGGTTCCGACGAGATTTTTGGCGCTGGCTTTGTACACTCCGCCATCTAGTTCGATTGTGGCGCCGAGCGCATGAAGTCCCTTGAGGTGAAGGTCGACAGGTCTGGCACCGATCATGCATCCGCCCGGAGCCGGCATTTCGAGATTGCCAATGCGGGCAAGGAGGGGGCCAACCATGTAGAACGAAGTTCGGATAGAGCGAACCATTTCTTCGTCAGCGTGACCTGCATTCAGGTTGGAGCAGTCGACGTGCATGGTGCTTCCTTCCCAGGTTACTTTTGCGCCAAAAACTTCGAGTAGCTGTCCTTTGATTTCGGTGTCGCTGATCTTGGGAACATTAAGCAGTGTGACGGGTTCTTCGGCGAGGACAACTGCAGACAGGATGGCTAACGCAATATTTTTGCTGCCGGATACTTCAATTTCTCCTGAGAGTTTACGCCCACCGCGAATAACTAATGAATTCATATCACCCGTACTTGATTGTCCCGGGAGCTTATCCATCAGGAACAAAATAGAATACCTTTTGGGTTCAGGGGTATTGCGTTAGATTGGCTTAAGCGACAGAAATCGATTGAACTTCAGGGAAAAATGGAAGGAAGTCTCGCCATTCATCACGAGCTTGGGCTTTGAGATAAATTGGCAAGGAAAGGTACGGGACGTAGCTTGGTCGTCGTGGCTTTCGACGCAGGTTCATGTTGGCTTGTTGGGGAGTTTTGTCGGCCTTTTTGAGGTTGCATCGTCGGCAGCAGGCTACAAGATTATCCCACGTGTGGGGTCCGCCCGCCCAGCGTGGTACGACGTGGTCAATCGTCATTTCTTTGGTCTTGACTCCGCAATATTGGCATGTATAGTGGTCCCTCGCTAGGACTGCGTGGCGTGATAGACGGAGTTGCGGCATTGGCCGTTTGACCTGATACTTCATGCGCAATACGGCGGGCGAGTCGAGTTCTCCGCCCGCGGAAATGATTGGTTCTTCTCGCTGGACGATGATGTCGGCCTTGCCGAGAATCATGAGTGATACCGCACGCCGGGCATTGCAAACATTGAGGGGTTCGTAGTTACTGTTTAGTACCAATACATCGTGAATCGCCATTTTCTCTTCCTGATTTCCAACCTTCCAGAAATGGGAGCCCTAAAGCAAAAAAGGCTCGGACACGTTAGTGTCCGAGCCTGTTATCTAGGTGGGTTTGGTCTGGGCGACTATATGTGTCGCGCCACATTTGCGGCGGACATTTCCTCGTCACCTCTTTGCGTTGGTCTACCCAATTCACGGCAGCACTCATTTCCTTAATTGATTTGACGATGGAATTTAGGAATTCGACGCGCAAGAATTACGAGATTTTACAAACTTCGAAAAGGCTCCGTGACGTTTCGTGCAATCGGATTCGTTCTAGGGTAGCTGGAACGGTGTTGACCAGGCGTTGAAAGATGGTTTGGGCGATCATCTCGGACGTCGTCGCCTTTCCATCAAATTCAGGCAGATCACAGTTGAAGTTCTTGTGATCGTACCGATCGACAACTTCGCGATTAACGGCTTCATCGACAGCGTTGATCGAGCAAATCATCCCGGTGGCTTCGTCTAACTTTCCGCTTACCGTGACTTCCAGAAGGTAGTTGTGGCCATGACCAGCTGGGTTATTACACTTGCCAAAGAGTTCAAGATTGCGCTCATCGGAGAGTGATGGCACGTGAAGTCGATGCGCTGCGGCAAATTCGTAGGTGCGAGTGATGGTTGTTTTCATTCCGTCGTATTCTCCGTAAAAGCTGGGAAATTCTTCTAATTTGATTTGGGTCAGGGTGACTTCAGAGGGCAATGTCGCCTCGTTGATTTCATCCCAAAGATAAGTTAAGAGGTTCTCGATCGATGGCGTTCGTTTTTCGAAATGGGGGATTTCGTCGTTGATGCTTTTTTGCGCAAATTGCGGCATTAGGCGGCTTTTGAGGACGGCATCGACATCTTTGATGTTGACGATCATTCCGGTGTCAGGGCTCACTTCACCCGCTACGGTTACATCGAGGACGTAGTTGTGGCCGTGGTTGTATTTTGAGCCCCAATTATCGAAAAGCTGGCGATTCTCGGCCTCACTCAAATGGTCAAACCAAAACCGATGGCCACTGCTAAACATTATTTTCCGGGTCATCGATACGCGCATTATTGATTCTCTTTAAGTGGGAGGCCCAACGATTGTGGAGCTCTTGTTCCCTTTCCTACGACGATTAGGATGATAAGCGTAGCAACGTAAGGCAGAGCTAAGATGAGAGCTCGTGGAACTTGGCTTCCACTCATTTGGAGTTCGAATTGTAGCACGTCAAAGAGGCCCAACATCAAGGCCGAGAGCAAAATTCCGATTGGTCGCCACCGGGCAAAGTTTACAAGTGCGATCGCGATGAAGCCTCGACCTGCGACCATTCCGGCGGTAAACGACTGGTTGATTCCGATGGCCAGATAGGCTCCTCCGAGTCCGCCCATTATTCCGCCGATGATTAGGGCTTGGTATCGGAGTTTGGCGGGATTAAATCCGGCGGCCACGGTTGCATCGGGATATTCGCCCGTTGCCCTCAGTTTGAGTCCAAAGGGAGTTCGGTACAGGAGGTATCCAATGTTGATTGCGCTGAGGATGAGGATACAGAGAATGATATCGACCGAGCCAAAAAGGTTTGGCAAGGCGGGCAAGTTTATTGATCGACCAGTGGAGGTTTGTTTTTCGAAAAGGGTTCCACATGCCCCAAGGGCAAGGAGGTTGATGGCGGTTCCGACCACAATTTGGTCGAGGCCGAACTTGATGGTGAGCAGGCCCAGGAAGAGAGCGATGATGACGCCGATCCCGATTCCGGCGAGGAGTCCGAGCCAGAGGTTTCCGGTTGAAGAGGCGACCATCGTGGCGGAAAATGCGGAGCCGAGCATGAGGCCCTCGAGTCCAACATTGATGATTCCGGAGCGTTGGACAACGGATTCGCCGATTGCGCCGAAAGCGACGGGAGCAGAGAATTTGATGATTTGGATGATCGAGATCATTCAACACCTCTGGCAGCGAGGCGTTTGTCGTTGATTGATCGAAACAAAAGGAGACCCAGGACGGTGGCGGCCTGGATGACGTAGACGAAATAGCTACCGATTCCACCAAAGCGCGACAGGTTACTGGTGGCGGCGAAAAGGCCGCCGAAAAGCACTGAGGATGGAATGACGGCAAAAGGATTTAGGGCCCCGACGAGGGCGACGGGGATTCCTAAGAACCCGTCCTGGTGGGAAAATGATCCGGTGATTTGCCCATTGATGCCCAGATACTGGATTCCTCCTGCGAGACCGCATACAGCGCCGCTGAGGATCATTGCTCGGAATTTGACTTGATTGGCATCGAGGCGATTGGAACGAGCGAACCGTGCGTTGGCTCCGACGATTCGGGAAAAATATCCGCTTCTGGTGCGAAACATCCAAATGCCGACCCCAATTGCCACAAGTAGCGCAATAAGGATTCCAAGGTGAAGATCACTTTGCCGTGAGAATTTCGGCAGCATGAGGTCGTCCGGTAATTGATCGGTGATTGGACTGGTTTGGCCAGCTTTTCGGAGCGGGCCCCCGACGAAAAAGAGTAAGAGATTATCGGCAATGAAGTTGAGGAGGATTGTGCCGATGACGAGGTCAACACCCCGCTTTAAATAGAGCACACCCGCCAATCCTGACCACAGAGCACCACCAGCGGCAGCCCCTAACATCATCAGGAGACACCCAGCGAGCCCTAGATGCGTGTTGAGGATGACCTTACCGATTGTCGCGGCCAGAATAGCTCCCGCGAGAAGTTGACCTTCGCCACCGATGTTGAACGCTCCCGCTCGCCATGCGACGGTGATCCCGGTAGCGGTTAGGAGAACTGGCGTTGCTCGGACGAGGGATTGAGAGATCGCTACCTTATCGCCGAAGGCACCTTCGAAAAGGAGTTTTGATCCCTCGCCCAATGGGATTCCAAAAATGATGAAGCTTGCCGCGATGACCACGAGGAGAAATAGTGCGGTCACAGCGAATTGTTTCAACTCGCGAGGGCCTCCTTTTCATCGGCAAAAAGTTTTCCCCTCGACAGGAACCACTTCTGGCTGCTTACTGCATAGAGTTCCTCTCGGTCAGTCGTTACTAGAATTACATAGGCTCCGTTTTGGGCAGATTCCAGCAATTTTTGATGGACAAACTGGGCAGCTTTCACATCGAGTCCCCGTGTGGGGTTTACGACGATTAAGATTTTGGGACTTTGATCAAGTACTCGGGCAAGGATTACCTTCTGCTGGTTTCCTCCGGAGAGCTGCTTGGCAAGGTCACGTTCAGATTTGGCCTTTATCGAGTACTTTTCGATGAGAGTTTTGGCGACTTTCTGGATTTCGGCTGGGCGGAATGTGACACCGTTTATTTGGCCCGATATAGCTATGTTTTCTACCAAATTGAGGTCAACGGCGAGGCCATCGACCTGACGGTCTTGGGGGACGTATCCCACGTAGGTTTGATCGAAATTGAGTTCCTTGCCATCAACGGAGATCGTCCCTCGCTGGAACTGGCGCACTCCCGAGAGAGCTTCGGCCAGTTCAACTTGTCCATTGCCATCGACTCCGCCGATTCCGACAATTTCACCCTGAATGATTTTGAGATTGACGCCCTGAACGGCGTTTTGACTTCGATCGTCCCGCACCCAAAGGTCTTTGACCTCAAGTGTAGTTTGGGCTTGCTCAGATGCTTGGTGGGGCGAAAACTCAGGAATTGCGCCCCCGACCATCATATTGACCAGTTGATCGACAGTTGCTTCCGATCTTAGCAAGGTGCCGATGTAGTTGCCTTGGCGGAGAACCGTGATTCGGTCTGAAGCGGCAAGAACCTCTTCAATTTTGTGAGCGATTAGGATGACGATTTTGCCTGCTTTGGCAAGCTGGCGCAGGAATTGGATGAGCTCGGCGACTTCGTCTTTGGCGAGGACGGCAGTTGGCTCGTCAAAGATAACAACCTGGGGATTCGTCGCCACGCACTTGAGAATTTCGACGCGCTGTTGGGTTCCAACAGAGACGTCTTGCACTCGCGAGTTCCAGGGGATTTCCCATCCAAATTGGGCGGCTTTGGCCTTTATTTCTTCGAGTCCGTGCTTGCGGACGCCAAGCTGACTCAGCGTCAGATTTTCTTCGATTGTGAATGCGGGAACAAGCTTGAAATGTTGGTGGATCATTTCGATACCCAGGCTTCGGGCTCGCTGGGGGTCTCCGGATGGGAGGTTCTTTCCGTCGAGGGTAATGGTTCCAGTTGTTGGCGACAAGAAACCCCCAAGTATGTTCATCAGGGTGGACTTCCCCGCGCCGTTCTCGCCGACAACGGCGTGAACTTCGCCAGGAGGGAAATCGACCGATAGCTTTTTGAGCGCCTCAAGGGACCCAAATTTCTTTGAGACGCTGGTTACGCTTAACATTCGAACTTAGAACTTATCTTTTGGAACGACGAGTTTGCCACTCAGAATATCGTTCTTGACCACTTCGACCGCAGCAACCGCACCAGCAGGAAGATTGGCTCTCAGCTTCTCGTTAAAGACAAAGTCGATGGCTCCTTTTGCCATATCTAGTTGAATAACTCCTCCGTCGAATTTGCCCTCTTTGACTAGTTTCGCAACTTCGAGAAAGGCTGGTTTGGCAACGAGGGTTGCCGAACCAATTACGACGCCACTTTCGTTATCGTTCTGGTTGAGGTTCGCGCCAAGGGCCCACACTTTGCCCTCTTTGCAGGCATTGAATACGCCCTGTGCTCCGTTATTGGCTTGATGGATCAGCACATCGGCTTTCTTTTGGATCATTTGCTCGGCAGCTTGCTTGGCTTTGGCAACATCATCGTTGGAGCCAGTAAAGACTTCGAGGACTTGTATTTTCGGATTTGTCGCCATTGCTCCGGCGCGGAACGCTTTGAATGTTGATTTGATAGAGGGAACGTCTGGTCCGCCTACCATTCCGACGACTCCGGTCTTGGATGTCTTTGCGGCCAGGACTCCGGCGAGGTAGAACGACTGCTCTAGGTAGAACCGAATGGCTCCGGCGTTCCTTGAGGTTAATGATCCTGATGATGAGACGAAAACGGTACCGGGGAAATCCTTGGCGACCTGCACACCGGGTTCGTTATATTCGTAACCGTGGCCAAAAACCAGTTTGAAACCCTTTTGGGCATACGATCTCATTGCTTCTTTGATGTCGTTTCCGCTGGCAACTGAATTGGCGACTTCGACATCCATGTCTTTATGAATGCCTTGAAGGCCGTCGTAAGCTAGGGCGCACCAGCCGGAGTCGCTGATCGGACCTGGCGTGATTAGGGCGACCTTGAAGTCGCTCTTCGGAGCCGGATTGCCTGTTGCGGTGTTGGTCGTCGTTGCTTCGTTATTGGCGGTTGGCGATCCGTTACAGCCCACCAAGAGCAATGCCGAAAGACTCAGAAGACCGAGTAACTTATTCATGATCCAATTCTACAGCTTTTGGGGAAATGATGTTAGCAAGGTTTGGGAGATTAGGGTTGGTGGTGAGTAAGTTCGGGCAAGGATTTATGGTCACCGCGATCCATGAATTTCGGTGGGAGGTCCGAATTTGCATACTCGGATCATGTTGGCCAATGCTTACTCGACCTCCCCCCTCCGTCACGCTCGTCATAAAAACAATCCAGATTTAGGAATGACTCGCGCGCCACCTCCCCTCAGCTGAGGAGCTTGGCTCTTTTCTCAACTATTAACTCGCTTGTACAATTCACTCATCGCTTTGATCTCAATTCTTAACCGACTTTGTCTTTGGCGATGAATGTGAATCGACCGTCGGAATAGTCCACATCGACTTTTTGGTTTTCCCTTAGTTCGCCTTTGAGGACGAGTTGGGAAAGCGGATTGATCAGTTCGTTTTGGATGGCGCGCTTGAGGGGCCTTGCGCCATATACCGGGTCAAATCCTTTGCTGGCTAAATTGCTCATCGCTTCATCGGTGATTTCCAGATCGATTCGCTTATCTGCGAGGCGCTTTCGGAGATCTTCGAGCTGGATTCCAACGATTCCTTTGATTTGGTTTATGCCGAGCGATCGGAAGACTATGAGTTCGTCCAGGCGGTTCACGAATTCTGGTCGGAAGTGCATCTTCACCTCTTCAAGAACTCTTTGCTTTGTATCCTCAAAGTCAGTATCGCTGACGGGGTCGCCGTAGTAATGCGAGCCAAGGTTGCTGGTCATGATGATAACCGTATTTTTGAAGTCGACCGTCCTTCCCTGTCCGTCGGTGAGTCGCCCGTCATCGAGCACTTGGAGGAGGACGTTGAATACTTCGGGGTGGGCTTTTTCGACTTCGTCGAGGAGGATGACCGAATACGGTCGTCGTCGAACGGCTTCGGTGAGCTGTCCGCCCTCGTCGTAACCGACGTATCCCGGAGGGGCTCCAATGAGGCGGGAAACAGAATGCTTCTCGCCATACTCGCTCATGTCGATTCTCAGCAGAGCCTTTTCGTCGTTGAACATGAGCTCGGCGAGGGCCTTGGCGGTTTCGGTTTTGCCGACACCAGTTGGGCCGAGGAACATGAAGGATCCGATTGGTCGATTAGGGTCGGAGAGGCCACTTCGGCTTCGACGAACCGCATCCGAAATCGCAATTAGCGCTTCATGCTGACCAACGACTCGCTTTTCTAGCTGCTCTTCGAGGGTGAGGAGTTTGGCCATTTCACCTTGGAGCAGTCGGCTGACCGGGACGCCCGTCCACTTGCCTACGATTTCAGCGATGTCTTCGCTGTCGACTTCTTCTTTGAGCATTTTGCCGCCCTCTTGAACCTGGGCAAGAGCTTCGGAAGCCTCCGTGATCCGTTGATTTACTTTGGGAATTAGTCCATATTTGAGCTCGCTTGCTTGAGCATGTTCGTCGTTATTCGTTGCCGTTTCGAGTTCATGTTTTAGCCTTTCAAGTTCCGATTTTGCTTCTCGGACGATTTCGATCTGGCTTTTTTCCTTTTCCCAGACGGCTCGGAGTCCGGTCGCGGTTTCGCTGAGCTCGGCGATGCGCTTTTCGGCAGTAGCGAGGCGTTCTTTTGATGCGGCGTCGGTTTCCTTTTTCAAGGCTTCGCGGTCGATCTGATGTTGGGTTATTTGGCGCTCGACTTCGTCGATCTCGGCGGGGACTGAGTCGATTTCGATTTTCAGTTTCGATGCGGCTTCGTCGATAAGGTCGATGGCTTTGTCGGGCAGGAATCTGGCGGTGATGTAGCGGTTGGAAAGAGTTGCGGCGGCCACCAGGGCTGAATCCGTGATTCGCACGCCATGATGGACTTCGTACTTCTCTTTAAGTCCGCGGAGAATTGAGATGGTTTCTTCGACGCTTGGTTCATCGACTAAGACCATTTGGAACCTTCGCTCGAGGGCTTTGTCTTTTTCGATGTACTGGCGGTATTCGTTGAGGGTTGTTGCGCCAACGCAGCGAAGCTCACCTCGGGCGAGCATTGGCTTGAGCATTTGGGCGGCGTCCATGCTTCCTTCGGCCTTTCCGGCACCGATGAGGGTGTGCATTTCATCGATGAACAGGATGATTCTTCCGTCGGATTTTTTGATGTCGTCGAGGAGGGCTTTGAGTCGTTCTTCGAATTCGCCGCGAAATTTTGAACCTGCAACCATGGCTCCAAGGTCGAGGCTGATGACGGATTTGTCCTGGAGAGACGTTGGAACGTCGCCTGCGATGATTCGCTGGGCGAGGCCCTCGACGACGGCGGTTTTGCCGACGCCGGGTTCGCCGATGAGCACTGGATTGTTCTTTGTTCGTCGGCTGAGGACGTGGATTACTCGTCGGATTTCTTCGTCACGTCCGATAACGGGGTCTAGTTTGCCGTTTCTGGCCTTTGCGGTGAGGTCAATTCCGTATTTTTCGAGTGCTTGGTAGGTGTCTTCTGCCCCTGGGTCGGTGACTCGTTTGCCGCCGCGGACATCTTCGATGGCGGCGAGTAGGTCGGCTTTGGTCGCTCCTTTTGCGCGGAGGGTTTTTCCAAGCCAGCCGTTCTCTTCGGAGAGGGCGATGAGAAAGTGTTCAGTGCTGATGTAGTCGTCTTTGAGTTTTTCAGCCTCAGTGAATGCGTTTTGGAAGATCGTCTGAAGTCGGGGCGAGATTGTGGCACCATAGGCGGCGGCACCGGATACTTTCGCTTGCTGGCCGACGTTGTCTTCTACTTCTTTGGTCAGGGTCGGGACGTCGATACTGAGTTTTTGGAGAAGGGGTTTGGTAAGGCCGCCGTCTTGCCACAGAAGGGCGAGCATCAGGTGTTCGGCATCGATGGTTTGGTGCTGCATTTTCTCGGCCACGGCTTGGGCGGATTGGAATGCGTCTTGGGCTTTTAGCGTTAATTTGTCAAATCTCATATGTGAGTCTCAGGCTATCAAATGATTATACGTTTACATGCTCATATACGTTTCGTCTTTGTATAATTTTCTGAACCCAGATCAATGTGGTCACTACGCACGTACTGATTACGCACGGAAGAATGATCAGTATGTTGACATTCGCCGCGTACAGTACCAGGATGGCGAGCCCGGAAGACCAGTAAAGGACCTTTCTTGTCTTGGCGGTCCACTTTTGACCCATTCGATAGACCTTGACGAGGAGGCAAAGAGACGAGATCGCAAGGGCAAGTTCAATGCAGGTCGTTCCGACGAATTGCCCGAGTCCATAGAACCATTCATTTGCTGGATAGGGCTGTTTCAAAAAATTGTAAAACCAGACCAAGGGGATTGGCGTCAGGACAAGAATAACGATCTGGAAAAGTTGGACCAATCTTAGCGTCCGAATGTTCTTTTCATGACTGGTCATAAGTGCATGATACACATATAAGGAGCGGCTGTAACAGCCGGGGTTGCTCCATAAGGTCGATTCTGTTTTTGTTTGGCATCGAGCAACCTTGGACTTAGGACAATTTCGAGCTAACCAGGGGTCAACGCTGCAATCTTCGCCGGAGGCCTGATTGTCGCATTGACACCCTGGCTACATTCTGTGATCCTCCGGATCAAGTCAATAAATAGCTAGGGCGGTTGATGCAAAGCCATATTTAGTTGAACCTGACTATAGTCATTTGAATTGTGAATGCGAAGCGCGATCGCATCCTACGTGTGTTTTCCTCTGAAATTTGATCCTGTCTGCCCACTAATTATTAAATTAGCTAGCTTTGGGAAGGGGCTGGTTTTCCGGACAGGAAATGTTAACTGTCTCGGCAGACGGTTGTTCATCGTTTGATTTGCGAGATTCTTTGACTATTTGTCGCTGAGCGATGATGCAAAAGAGGCCGCCGCCGAAGAAAATGATTGCAAAAGAAGTCGCGGAGCCGTAGATCGGGACGGTAGCAAACCCGATGAAGCAAGCGACCTGGGAGATGGCAAACCACATCCAGTATATCGGCTTAATTTTCGGTCGCCAAAACGAAAGCACTTTTGCAAAAATCATCGATGAAAACCCAGCGAGCAGCCACGAAGACAACAAGATCGCCAGGGCGGCAAGGGCAATGAATTGCGTTTCTCGTTCGGTGCCCCGGTGTTCGAGTTGGAGTACCCAGTTGACCGGAAGTGCGGTTAGCGCGATGAGGCCCAACAGAGTGAACTGGCACTTCCTCAATGTTTTGACGGGCATCACAGGCTATTTCTTCCATTAATTGGGTCTGATTTGGGGTTACTTTATGGTGAATTCGAGAGTATATCTGGGCATTTTGCTGGCTTTAATTTGAAGCAGGAAGCCGTTATTTGCCAATACAGAATTCGCTGAAGATTCGATCTAACAAATCTTGTGATGCGGTTGAGCCGGAGATTAGTCCAAGTTCGAAAAGGGCAACGCGCAAGTGGGTTACAACGAGGTCACTGGGATGCTCCATGTTAAATCCGTCGATGGCACAGGTGAGAGAATCGGAGGCAGCTTGGAGGTGTTGGGTATGGCGGCGGTTGGGGATTGCTCCGCTGGTATCGACGGTGAGCCGGGCGACGGCGGTTGAGAGATCGTTGATGCCGGCGCTAGTGATGGTAGATACCGGAAAAGTGACGCCGCTTTGGGTGGATGGGGGGGATTCGAGGAGGTCAATTTTGTTCGGGATGAGCCAAACGGGAGCCTCGAATTGGTCGATTTCTTCGTAATCCTGGTCGGTGAGACCGATGGTTGCGTCGACGACATACCAAATAATGTCGGCGTCGGCGGCTTGGGCTCGGCTTCGCTGGATTCCGAGACTTTCGATCATGTCTTGGGACTCTCGGAGTCCGGCGGTGTCGATGAGGATGCAGTTCAGGCCGCCGATCTCGCAGGACTCTTCGACGTAGTCACGGGTGGTTCCGGCGATGGGGGTGACGATCGCTCGCTGCATGCCCAGAAGCGCGTTAAGCAAGGAAGACTTCCCTGCGTTCGGGGGTCCGATGATGGCGATTCTGACGCCTTCGCGGACGAAGCGCCCGCGCTTGCCTCGGGTGATAAGACTGTCGAGCTTTTGACGACATTGCTCGAGCGCTTTGGTTGCGATTTCTGGATCAATGTCGCCGATTTCTTCACTGAAATCGACGCTGGCTTCGATTCCGGCGAGTTGGGAAATGATTAGGCTTTCAAGTTCGCCGAGTTCGCTGGTTAGCGCTCCGATTCGAGAGGAGTTTGCGCTGGCGAGTTGCTTGCGGGTGGCTGCGCGGACGGTGTCATTGACAGCTTCGGCTTGGGAGAGGTCCAATCCACCGTTTAGAAAGGCTCGTTCGGTGAATTCGCCGGGTCGGGCCATTCGGGCTCCGAGAGCGATGAGGTGCTCGACCAAGGTGGTTAGTGAGACCGATGATCCGTGCATTTGGAATTCGGCGGACTGTTCGTGTGTGAAACTTTTCTTTTCTTCGAAGAGGAGCATGAGACCGTCGTCGCCGTTCGCGAATGATCCGCGATAGAATCGGTAGCCCTTCGGGGCTTCAGGAAAGGGATAGAACGCGAGTTCGGCGAGCTTCCAGGAATCGGGTCCGGAAAGCCGGACGATACCGACGGCGCCGCCTGTGGCGGTGATGGGGGCGACGATGGTGTCGAAGAGCATGGGAGTCGTGGTCGCAGATCAAGGTCGGGTACGCGAGATCGTATTCAATAGTATGTACTGTGCGACTGACCCTGGCACAAGAGAGTAAGTATTTGCCGAGATTCAAGAATTCAGCGAGATAAATCTCGCAGCACAAAGCGCGAACAAGTTCGAAGCACTCCACACAAGACATTCACCAGATATACTATTTCCCGTGAAGCTCTTTGTTGATACTGGTGATGTTGAAGAAGTCCGTATGGCGGCCGATTGGGGAATTTTGGATGGAGTTACCACCAATCCAACCTTGATTGCGAAGACGGGAAAGGGTTTCAAAGAAACAGTTTTGAAGATTTGTGAACTGGTGCCGGGTGGAGCGATTTCTGCCGAAGTCGTCGCGACGGACTACGACACGATGTTGAAAGAAGCCCTTGAGATTTCAAGCTGGCATGAGCAGATTGTAGTGAAGGTTCCGTTGATTGAGCCGGGGATCAAGCTGGTTACGACGTTAGCCGATAAAGGCATTCGAACCAACGTTACGTTGGTGTTTTCGGTGAGCCAGGCGATGATGGCAGCGAAGGCAGGCGCGACGTACATTTCTAACTTTGTAGGCCGAGTTGACGACCTTGGTGCCGAAGGGATGGAAGCCGTTCGCGATACAGTTGAGATGATTGATACTTACGGTTTTGACTCGGAGGTTTTGGTTGCGTCCATCCGGCATCCGTTGCACATCCTTGAGTCAATTCGATGCGGAGCGCACGTTGCGACGATGCCTTACTCGATCATGAAAATGATGTTTAAGCATCCGATGACGGACTCTGGTCTTACTCGATTCCTCGATGACTGGAACAAAGCTGGACTCAGCATTTTTTAGGTTCGGTTGACATGATTATCCCGCTGTTCTATTTGGTGCTGCGGGATTTCCTTCCTGATCCGTCGAAGAGCGTCATTTTGGTGCCGAAGCTGGTGCCGTTTACCGCGCCTTTTTTGAAAGTTCCGGCCGGATATCGGGTGAATTTGTTCGCCGAAGGTTTGAAAGCGGTTCGGATGATTGCAGTCGCACCCAATGACGACGTTTTTGTCGTTCAGACTCGGATTGAGGTCAAGGATCCGCACCTTCCCCACCAGGTTACGGTTTTGTGGGATGCGGATAAGGATGGCGTGGCTGAGGGCCGGCAGCTATGGTCGGACAAGCTTTTCATGCCGTTTGGGATTCAATTTGGCTACGGACATTTGTACGTTGCAAACACGGGTTCGATTGTTCGATGGCCGTATAAGGATGGGCAGCATGTTGCGGAAGGCGAGGCAGAGACGGTGCTGGACGGGATTCCTCAGAACGGGTATCGCAACCACTGGACCCGGAATATCTTGTTCGACCTACCAGCCAACAAGCTGTATTTGACGATCGGCAGCGAACAGAATGTTGCGGTCGAAGGCGAGCGGCGCGCGGTTGTTGAGTCGTACGATTTGGACTCTGGTGGTCTCATTTCGGGCAACAAGAACCTTTATGCTTCTGGAATGAGAAACCCAATCGGGCTTGCGTTTCAGCCCAAGACTCATGAGTTGTTTGCCAACGTGGTTGAGCGGGATTATTTGGGAGACGGATTACCGCCCGACTATGTGACTTCGATTCGGCAAGGAGATTATTTTGGTTGGCCGTATCGATATATGGGGACGCACTTGGATTCGAGGATTAAGGTTCCGGGTCCTGATACTCCGGTGAAGGTTCCGGACTTTCCTTTGCAGGCGCATAGTACTCCGATCGACATCAAGTTTGTGATGTCGCCGCAGTTTCCGGAATTGGCGGGAGATGCTTTGGTGAGCCTTCATGGATCGCAAAACCGAAGCCGATTGAACGGTTACCAAGTGATCCGACTTAAATTTGACGCCAAGGGTAGACCGACTGGGCGGTTTGAGCCGTTTATTACCGGGTGGCTGCCGCGGGGATCGAATAAGGAGATTTACGGGCGTCCGGCAGGGATGGCGTTTCTGCACGATGGTTCGTTGTTGATCGCGGACGATTGGGGCGGGCGGATCTGGCGAGTAAGTCGGTCCAAGTAGGCTAGTTAGGCTACAATTCATTCATGATGTTGCTTGCCTTAAGTTTGCCATTCGCTTTGACTTTTCAAACAACGGACCAGATCAAGGGCACGTTCAATAGTGCTTTAATTCATTCCGATGGGGCGAAGCTTTATGCAACGTACTCTCCGACCGAATTGAATGGTGCTTCGGCTAAAGCTTGCACATCGTTTTTGCAACTCCTGACGAAGCCGAGAATTCCGCTGATTGGCACTTTCTCTGACCTCAAGCGGACCAAATTTTTGAGCATCCTCGATCCGAAATCTCCGATGTCGATCAAGTTCCTGCCGACTGGCGGAGCCTCAATCAATATCGTTAAATCTCGAACATATGCATTTGAACCAGATGTTGTGCCATTTGGAAAGAGCCTACGAGTCAGCACCGGATTTGCGGTTCTCGCCTTTTGGGCAGCCCATGAGGATAAATCTAACCGAGCACTTGCAGCACACAATTTGGTTAAGTCTTGGGTTCCCCAATTCGAAAAAATGGGAATCAAGGGGAGCTTTGATCCAGACTCGAAGAAGTATATGAGCTGGCGAGAGATTATTAAGTCGAGCCAGGAAGAAATCGACAAGATGAAGTCAGGTAAGCCATGATCGATTTCAGTTGACGCAAAAAAAGCTCCGCTCAGGTTATGAGCGGAGCCTTTGTTTTTGAATCTAGTTGAGTGCAGGTCCGACTTTGCCGATCATTCGCAATATACAATAGACGAGTTTGATGACGCCTACGGACAATCCAAACATTGCGCCCATGGCACCAGCACCTGCAAGTCCAGCTGCTCCCATTGCAAGACCAAGAATTAGGAAGACAATCGAAACGATAAATGCCCATTTCTTACCTTTGATCATGTTGACCCAAAGCAGAATCGAAATGCCGAGAATAACGACAAATATGCAGCCAGTGGTGGCCATCATGATTGTTTGAAACATTTCATCGCTTGGCAATTTGGTCCCCGGTTTCGCATTCTCCTGGGTCCTCTTCAGGGTTTCTGCAAATACAGCAGGGAAATTGACGATGTTGATTCCAATGCCAATCAGGAACGCGATGAAATCGCCAATCACATAGATCTTATCGCCCTTGAAGGGACCTATTGGGCCACTACTCCCGGGCGGAGGGCTCATATAGTTTTGCTGAGGTTGTTCTGGATTCATCTCACTCATTATAAAGAATCTGGCCGCATTACGCCAGTCACCTCAAGGAATACAGATATTGAGCAGTTATAGGTTTCAAGAAATTGAAGAAGTTCGTTGGCTCTCGCAATTAGTTTGACTTTGTTGTCGTTCCGATTGACCCTTTCACAACCTCAACACTACGGTCGCTGATACAATTGCTTAGGTTTGAATAAGTTCTTTCCTGGCTTGCTACCTGTTGAGGTGTCGGGTTACTTGATTGAACTCTTTGAGGATCCTGGTTGATTGACGAGGAAGGGTTCGATGATTCCGGCCCAGATTTTGTAGCCTTTTGCGTTCATGTGGATTCCGTCTTCGACGAAGATATCGGCGATTGGGCGTCGGTCTTTGTCGAGCATGGCTTCCCAAACATCGATGAAGGTGAAGTTTTTGTCGGATGCGGCGACGTCTTTGATCCAGGCGTTGGCGGCGATCATTTTCGATCTGAACATCCAGCGGGTTGGGCTGGGTTTGATAGAAACGAAGCTGATTTGGGTGGTTGGCATCTTTCGGCGGATGTTGCCGTAAAGGGTCATAAATCGTTGGTACGTTTCGTAGGCTGACGGTCTGTCGGCCCCGGCAATGTCATTTTCGCCGCAGTAAATGACGACTTGGGCGGGCTGATAGGGGTCGATGACTTGGCTTTGGGACCGGATGACGTCGGGCAGGCTTGAGCCGCCGAAACCTCGATTGAGGATGTGGTGCTTAGGAAAATAGGTGGCGACATCGCTCCAACGCTGGAAGGATGAACTGCCGACGAAGAGAATTTGGCCTTTGGCGGGGGGATTCTTTTGGTCTGCGGCGCCGAATGCGGCGATTTCTTTGGCGAACGGGACTTCAATCGCTTTCGCTTGGGCAAAAAGTAAGACCAAATTGGCAATCATTCCCTTGATTATGGTCTCAAATCTGGACACGGTTCAGGCAAAATACTGCGCCTTAGCTTCTTTGCTAAATTTGACGCAACAAAAAGGCCCCCTTTCGGGGGCCAATTTGAATATTTAGACCCGGCAACACGCCTTTCTCGCGGCACCCTGCGGTGCAACTACCTCAGCCGAGGCGAAGCTTAACTGCTGTGTTCGGAATGGGAACAGGTGTGTCCTTCGCTCTATGGCCACCGGGAAATCTCATAGGGATTTAACCCTTTGAGAGCCACACATTGTAGAGAAGCGCAATCGAATAACTTTGTAAGAGCTGAATAATCAAGCCCTCGGACAATTAGTATCAGTCACCTTAATCCATTACTGGACTCACAGCTCTGACCTATCAAACTCGTAGTCTTCAAGTGTCCTTACTAATATGAGAAATCTAATCTTGAGGTGGGCTTGGCGCTTAGATGCTTTCAGCGCTTATCCCGTCCAGACGTGGCTACCCAGCGTATGCTCCTGGCGGAACAACTGGTACACCAGAGGTCTGTTCACCCCGGTCCTCTCGTACTAAGGGCGACTCCTCTCAAATTTCTTGCGTGCGCAGTGGATAGGGACCGAACTGGCTCACGCCGTTCTGAACCCAGCTCGCGTGCCGCTTTAATCCGTGAACTCCGGAACCCTTGGGACCTTGTACAGCCCCAGGATGCGACGAGCCGACATCGAGGTGCCAAACCATGCCGTCGCTGTGAGCGCTCGGGCAAGATCAGCCTGTTATCCCCGGGGTAGCTTATATCCGTTGAACCCTGACGTGCCCACGCACAATCAGAGGGTCACTTTGCTCGACTTTCGTCCCTGCTCGACTTGTCTGTCTCACAGTCAAACCCACTATATACCAATACGCTCAACGGCTGATTTCCAACCAGCCTGAGTGGATCTTTAGGCGCCTCCGTTACTTTTTCGGAGGCGACCGCCCCAGTCAAACTACCCGCCTGACAATGTCTCCAACCCAGATAATGGGTCAGGTTAGTGAATCAGATGCAAAAGGGTGGTGTTCCATTGGTGCTTACGCTCCCACCTACGCTCTGCAGTTACACCCAATTCACAATGTCAAGGTGTAGTAAAGCTCCACGGGGTCTTTCCGTCCTACTGCGCATAGCCCGCATCTTCACGGGCACTACAGTTTCATCGAGCTTCTCGTTGAGACAGTTCCATAGTCGTTACACCTTTCATGCGGGTCGGTATTTAGCCGACAAGGAATTTCGCTACCTTAGGACCGTTAGAGTTACGGCCGCCATTCACTCGGGCTTCGATTCAATGCTTCGGTTTCCCTGACATCTCCTGTTAACCTACGAGCATTGGGCAGGTGTCAGCCCCTATACTTCGGCTTTCGCCTTAGCAGAGACCTGTGTTTTTGGTAAACAGTCGCCATGGATGCTTCGCTGCGACCCCTTGCGGGGCGCCCCTTATTGCTAACTTACGGGGCTCATTTGCCTAGTTCCTTAACGAGAGTTCTCTCGAACGCCTGAGTCTCCTCGACTCATCTACCTGTGTCGGTTTGGGGTACGGTCAAAAATACGATTAATGCTACGGGACTTTTCTAGGCCCCTCGCAATCTGAGTTCGGTTACTCCGAAGAGTTTCCTTCCCCGACCTCGCTCACTTGAAAAACTCCCTTAACAGGAATTAGAGTTTCGGTCTAGCCCGCAACAACCAACGGTGCGGGATCAGATATTGAGAAACGTCCTCCCCTGGCTCGTATCCTGGGTCTGGAATGTCTACCAGATGTCCATCGGCTACGCCTTCTGGCCTCACCTTAGGGACCGCCTAACCTCCGTCTGACGAACATAGCCGGAGAAACCTTAGATTTTCGGCGGAAAGGATTCTCACCTTTCTTATCACTACTCATGCCTGCATTCTCACTTCCGTCCGCTCCACCACTGCTTACGCTGTAGCTTCACTGCAAACGGAACGCTCCCCTACCGATGATCTTACGATCATCCCGAAGCTTCGGGAGATGACTTTAGCCCCCTTACATTATCCGCGCAAGATCACATTCGGCCAGTAAGCTATTACGCACTTTTTAAAGGGTGGCTGCTTCCAAGCCAACCTCCTGGCTGTTTACGCGATCTCACATCGTTTCACACTTAGTCATCGTTTAGGGCCCTTAGCTGTCGATCTGGGCTATTTCCCTTTTGACAATGGATCTTATCACTCACTGTCTCACTGCCAGGCTCAATTTTATGGTATTCGGAGTTTGGTTGGATTCGGTAATCGGGTAAGACCCCTAGTCCATTCAGTGCTCTACCCCCATAAAACAATTCCTGACGCTGCACCTCAATGCATTTCGGGGAGAACCAGCTATCTCTGCGTTCGATTGGCATTTCACCGGACTAACCACAGCTCATCCCGAGATTTTTCAACATCTATGAGTTCGGTCCTCCATGATGTGTTACCATCACTTCAACCTGGCCATGGCTAGATCACGCAGTTTCGGGTCTAATAATGCTGACTTGACGCGCTATTCACACTCGGTTTCCCTCCGCCTCCATGTCTTAAACACTTAGGCTTGCCAACACTATTAACTCGCAGGCTCATTCTGCAAAAGGTACGCCATCGCACTTGATCGGATTACTCCGAACATTGTGCTTTGACTGTTTGTGGACACGACGATTTCAGGTTCTATTTCACTCCCCTACCCGGGGTTCTTTTCACCTTTCCCTCACGGTACTGGATGCACTATCGGTGACAAATTGTATTTAGCCTTACCCAGTGGTCTGGGTGAATTCAAACGGGGTTCCTCGTGACCCGTCCTACTCAGGTGCCACCTGCAAATTGTTTTCAAATTTTTATATACGGGGCTATCACCCTCTACGGCCAGTCTTTCCAAACTTGTTCTATTAACTCTTAACATTGCTTTTCTAACTTCTACTAATCAAACCTTCTTTTCGATTACTCGATCAGAAGACTCAGTTAGGAGAAGTTAGTGGTGGTCCTATAACCCCAACGGATAAATCCGTTGGTTTGGGCTCCTCCGCTTTCGCTCGCCGCTACTTACGGAATCTCTTCGATTTCTTTTCCTCTGCTTACTTAGATGTTTCAGTTCAGCAGGTTCCCTCTACACACCCTATTTTGTTCAGATGTGAGTGACTAGACATTACTCTAGCCGGATTTCTCCATTCGGATACCCATGGATCAAAGCTTCTGTGCAGCTCCCCATGGCGTTTCGCCGCTTACGCGTCCTTCTTCGGCAATTTGTCCCTAGGCATTCATCGTCGGCCCTCTTAAGCTTGCTTTACTCAACTCTTACAGAGTTGCTCGATGCGCTTCTCTACTCTATGTGGCTTTCAAAGAACTAAATTTTCCGTCACTCGCTCAATCAAATTTCAACTTGCTTGGGTGAGTGGCGAAGAGAAGTTATACCCTTTCACCATCCCCATGTCAAGGTGCTATTAAACTATTTGCAAAAATAGATTCTTTTTCCCTGGCCAAAACGTCTTGAATTTCTTGGCTGTCACGGTTATTGCCCTTAGATTTTGATGACAATTGAACCTAAAGCGCGTCATCAATGCCGAATTCTCCCGCTTTTCCCGATTTCAATTTGGTTTCGAAAATGCGACGATTATTTCCCCTTTTTAATTTGAAACGGCGGCTAGTCGTGTCTGGTTTTCCCTAGGTTTCGTCGGGCCAAAAGTGTCCGGACTGCGCTTTCCGTCCACCGAATCGACATCCAAACTGGAGAAATGGCGAGGGCGAGGGGCAAATTCTGGAGATGAAATTCTGGAAAGAAGACATAGGTCGGCCCTCCGAAGGGGCAACACGAGCCAACATGCAGCCAGATTTCTTGGGGGTGAACGACAAATCCAAGGGTTCCGACGGCCAGAGCGGTGATCAAGAAAGTGATGAGGGACCGGAGAAAGGGCCGTTTGGTTTTGTCGAAAAGGTCTTTTCCGTAATATATGACCGCGGATTGGACGACTGCGCAGACGATTGAGAAGGCAAATGAGAGGCCGCCCCAAACGCCCAGTGGGATAAATGTGAGCGGAAATAGGACTCCGACGCTTTGAACAAGAAGGAGCACGGGCCATTTGCCCGGCATGACTCCAGTGCCGGGATTTAATTTTCGCGCTGCGGTTTGTTGCCTTGAGATCATTTTTATGGATGTTCATACGAATGTATGGAGTGCGAGTTCGGGTGCTGAGCCTGAGACTGATTCGACCACTTAACTATTTGCGGCTGTAACTGCCGGGGTCGCTCGCAAAGTTTTTCATTCAATTAGATGGTTGCCGGGGGTCTCCGGTTTGGCCCTCGCTTGAGGCTCGACAAACCTAATGACGCCCCGGCTACATGTGTGTGACCGCTCCGCGGTCGGCCTTGAAGTAGACAGAGGCCACAAATGTCATACCAGATTTTGCGTAGAGTCGGGACCTTGGAAGTTCAGGGTTTCTTCCGGTTCAGAAATGAGTTTTGAACCTCAATATTCCGCTCGCTGACGTTAGTTCTGGGTTCTAATCAACGTAAAAGGCGGCTCACTAAGTGCTGAGGTATCGATTCAATGTTCGTGGCGGCTTACTATTTCGAGCCCTAGACGTCGCCGCAGATGTGGACTTCGACTCCCATTGCGTGGAGCATCGTCGCTTTTGCTTCGAGTCCTTTTTTGGCCATTTCGGCGTTATCCGCGTAGACGACGTTGATATGGTTTGCCTTATGGCGAGCCATCATCTGGTCTCGGGTGACGCCGTGGAGCACGGCGTGCATGATTGGCCAGGCGGGGGTGGTCATTTGCCATCGTCTTTCCGTTTCCTCGGCGGGTAGCGAGACTGCCGAAGCTATGCCGACATCGCAGTGCAAAGATCCGTCCATGACGTAGACCCGGCTCCAAACCACATCTCCTGGTTTCGAAATACCTTTGAGGGAGCCGCCGCCGAGGCGGAAGTAGACGGACGGTTGCCGCTCGCTGGACGCACCTGAGTATCCCCCCACAAAGTGCGACGCGGGAGCGGCTCCCGAGATTAAGAAGACCCAAACGAATTGGCCGTCGTACTCTTCGCCGTAACGAAGGTCGTGCAGCGTAGTGCTAGGATCCATTCCCATCGCCGTCCACACTCGGTTGGTGACGAAGGCGTCGAGACCGGCGCACTCGTCCACTTCATTGAAGTGGGGCAACGCTAATCCTTTATATAGCTCTTCTCCGGTTTCGCGATGGAATACAGGCGGGCGATCGGGATTATTGAGGAGTCCTTCGGCAAGGTCAGATGCGGGGGCCATGTCAGCGAGGCCCAGTTGATACTGGATTCCTATGGCGTCGCAGTTGTAGCGATCGGCCATGCGGACTGCGGCGATGTACATCTTGCATTGGCCGATGATGTGCTCTTCGACGAGATCGGTCACAGGATTCGTGCCCGTCATAAACTTCATTCCTCGGTCTCGCAGCCAATGGTAAACCGCATCGGCTTCGACAATGTCGACCAGTTGCATTTCAGCAAGCAAGGCTGACTGGCTGAGTCGCTCTTTATAGATGCCGCACTTATTGAGCATTTCGTCGTCGATAATGGCGTTGTACATTCCCATGCAGCCTTCGTCGAAGATTCCGAAGATCGCGAGTTCATGCTTGACTTGAGCGGCAAGCGCCATACCGAGGGAGACTTCATCGACGGAACAGTGGCGGGAGCCAAGGGGCTTGACGTGGCTGGCGTCATGGCTGATTTTGCCAAGGGTTAGCCACTGGTGAATTCCGTGGCGGAAGAAGCTATCGGTAAAATCTTCGCTCCAGATTGAGCTGTATTTCACTCCCATTTTGGTGAGTGAGCCGTTGAGGTTGAGCAAACCGACGAGGCCGGGCCAGGTGCCGCTCCAGTTAGCGATGGTTAAAATTGGTCCTTGGTGCTTTCTCAGGCCCGCGAGAACGTGGTGGCTATATTGCCAAACGGCTTCGGCAACGACGATTTTCGCTTTGGGGTGAATGCCCTCGAAGACTTCCATTCCCATCTTTTGGCAATCGATAAAGCCGTGGCCTTTTACCGGGTCCACCGGGTTCGCTCGCCGAATGGTGAATCCTTCTTCGGCAAATGCGGCGGCAATTTGGGCTTCCATTTTGCTTTGCGCCGCCCAACCGTTTTTGTTGGCTACGAGTCGGGAGTCGCCGCTGGCGATGAGGATGACTTCGTTGGCTTTTGGCTCGGCGGGAACGGAGATGTCGGGGATTCGATAAGTGCTCATGATTTATTCGGTGCGGATATTGCCGACATTGATATGTCCCCAGCCACCTGCTTCTTCGTCAACAATTCGGATTTGAAGCGTTTGCCCTTTATAGGCTGATACGTCCCAGGTGCGCTCATCCATTCGTTCGGAGTTGTTTCCGTGCTCTACGTGTAGTTGTTTTTTGGTTTTGACATCGATGAGTTCGACGTAGACGCCCTTGCCTCCGCCTCCGCCGACCAATAGTTTGATGGATGATTTGGTGACGCGGAATCTGGGTGATTCGATGGTTCCGCGGTATTCATCTTTGAATCCGTTGTGGCCGTTTTCGCTGGTTCCGATGAAGTTGAGCTTTCCTGCTCCAAAGTTGTAGCGGGTTGAGTTGGTTGGAATTTCGGGGACGTCGCCTTCGATATGCCAGCCTGGCATGGTCCAGTCGCTGAAGTCAAATTTAGGATCCGTGAGTTGTCCTTTGCGGCGGAGCATGTCGATGCCAGCAAATCCGCCGTCGACGATCACGGTCCAAGGCTTAAAGATGGTTGAGATATTTCCACTATCCTGACGGTCCGGTTCATGCTTTCCAGTACGCAGAATGTCTTGTATGTGAACGTAAATTCGTCCATATTTATCCAAAAGCAACGCCATCGAAGTCAGACCCGATCCTTCTCCCCAGTCGAATCCAGATCGACCGGCTTGCGAATCGTCACCCCCATGCCCACAATTTTCCGGCTCGATGCCGAGCGGATAGTTGGGGTTCGGATAAATGTTGTATTCGTCGTGAAGCGGATGATTGATCAATGTCAAGGCTGCCCTTGTGGCGGCAACCCCTCGTTCAAAGTAGTCCTGGCGATCTAATTCCTCTCCAAAGCTGCACAGCGTTTCGCCAAATTGGGCTTGGCGCGCATCGTCGTACTCCCCGTCCGAGTTTTGCACTCCAAATCCGCCATAGGTATACGCCGTCGTTCGATAGCTGATCGGCCACACGTTCTGATAAAGACACATTATGTCCAGCGCGCTCAGCGCATAGGGCATGTATCTCTTATCGCCCGTTTGCTTCGAAACCGCGCGCAACGCTTCGGCCGACCATTGCATGCACAGGGTGTTTTGAGGTGGGGACAACGTATGCGGATCCCACATTGACTTATCGTCCAGTACCGGCCCCGATTGCAGACAAACCTTCGGCGAACACGAAAAGAACGTCTCGAAATCGTAGTATCGTTGCTGATCCACAACCTCCTTGATCAAGAAATCGGCCCCCTTCCTCGCTGACACCGCGTAATTCGACTGAACCTTAGGCAGCTTCGCCATCTCGCTAAGGAACCAAACCGGAAGCGCGGACTGGGCGCTGTGATCGAGAATGGGAATAACGTTTAGGTCTTTGTCGAGCCAGGTCGGGAACGAACCATCAGCGTTCTGATGCTTCATCATACAGAGAGCCATCGCTCGGCATTGATCGTAAATTTCTTCTCGTCTAGGACAATCAGGAAGGGCGGCGAACTTAAGCAGCCATATTCCCTTCCAGGCCATGTTCGTCAAATCGTAATAGCAATCCTTTCGGGGAGTGATGAGGCAGCCGCGCCACACTTTTTCTTTGGATTGATAGGTTGTTGGGCAGGCACCGTTGTCCATAGGGGCGGCAAGGGCAAGATTGAGCATCTTATCGCCTTTTTCGACCCAATCGGCGTTGCCGAGCTTTTTGCCCCACCAGCGGATTCCGTAAGCACTTCGGAGGTTATTGAACCAGCATTGCCAGCTGACCCATCCTTCTTGCCAACCCCAGCCGGAGTGGACGCCGCCGCACGGCTTGCCGTCAATTGTGACGTCGAACCAGCCGTTCTTTTGGTTGCCATAGTGCTCGTCGAAGACGGCGGGATAGCAAACCTTGGCGTAATCGGCGAATGGCATGGCCTGGGGGAGGATCTTGTCAAAATACTTGTGTCCAACTTCCCATGAGGCGTCGGCGGCAAGTTGGTGAGCGGAAAATGGACGGGTGTTCGCGTTGACCAGGACTGCCATTCGCAAATGGATGTCTTGCGGCACGTGGCGGGTCATGGTGTTGTCGTGCGAGAACCAAATGTGTCCGGCAATGCGATAGTCGCAGAATCCATAGGACATGAGGGTGGCGTCAACGACTCCGTTTTGGGCATCGAGGTCGAGAACGGTGGGCATGACCCGATCTTGGGCGAGCGACTCGACGTTTGGAATGATGACGGCGGAAATGGTTCCTTTCTGGGCTGAAATTGCGGGTGAACGGAAGAAATGGTCGCCGACTACTTGGTCGCTTTCTTTTCGCAGGCCCGGGCTGAAGGTTGAATCAGGCAGTCCTCCTTTTGCGATGGCTTTTCCATCGGGAGTGAAGGCGTAGGAGTTGAATAGATATTCGATGGACGGCCTATTCACCCCAAACCTTGCGCTTAGGTTAATGGTGATGTTGTTGCCGTGCTCGGGAACTTCGATCAATTTGCTGATCATGGTTCCGTTGTAGTTCGACATCAGAGTGATGGTGCGGGGATTCGCTGCGCGTTCTTTGGACGCGGTCATAAACCGGAAGGTTGGGGCAGAAGCGAATAAGGAACTAGATGACGGACTGGAAAGGGCGCTGACCACGACACTTCCATCGTGCAATGGCAATCCGGGAGAAGTTGGTGACTTCAGCACCTCGCGAAACTTCCCTTTGGCATCCTTAGCCAAGAATGTTTCGATGTATTCCCCGTTGATGAAATCGACATGGACGGCAACGTCCGAGGCTTCGATCACAACGGGAGGATGGGCATTCTGACCGCTTGAGGCGACCAGAATGCTTTGTAACGCGAGGACTGGAATCAACATGTTCTTAACCTACTTTTCGAGGTTTGGATTGTCGGTCAGATACTTATCGGCCGATGCTTTGTCCACGAGAACGGTTGGCAAAATGATGCGTCGTTCTTTAGGCTTATTTCCCTTGAGGAGTTCCGCCGCGACCTGGATTCCCATTGCGCCGGGGGTTGGATATTGGAACGTGGCGTCCATTTTTCCGGATTTGATCATGTCGACGACTTCTTTTTGACAGGCATCGATTCCGACAAACAGAGGAGCCTTGCCTTTTGGATTTGCATCCCAAGCCAATCGGGCTCCGATAGCCATTTCGTCGTTGTGGGCGTAAACGCAATCGATTGCTTCGCCTTTTTGGAGGAATGACTCCATATAGTCGCGGGCTTTCTTGCGTTGGAAGCTGCAGTCATCGCCAGCGATAACTTTGATTCCGGGGAAGGTTTTGATGACTTCCATGAATCCGTCGGCTCGATCCTTGGTTGCGGTGACGTTGGCCAATCCTTGAATCATGAGAACTGTTCCCTTTCCGTTGAGCTTGGTGGCAACATATTTTCCGGCTTCGCGACCAATTTGCTTGTTATCGCCTCCAATGTAGCAAGTGTATTTTTCGCCGCTGATGTCTCGGTCGAGGAGGATGACGGAAACGCCCTTGTCGAAAGCCTTTTCGACGGCTTTGGTAACCGAAAGATCATTGGGTGAGACGAGCATGACCTTGGGATTTTTGACCATGAAGGTGTCGATGATGTTGTTTTGATTTTCGGACTTACCGGACGCGTCTTGGGCTTCGTAGGTGAAGTCGGCGGCATGCTTGTCAGCCTCAGCTTTGGTGGTAGCATCAAAAACCTTTCGCCAAGGGTCTTGCGAGTTGGCTTGGGAGAATACGACGAGGGGCTTATCGCCCGATGACGCTTGAGGAGAGTTGCCGTTTGATGGGGTTGAAGTGTTGTTTCCATCGTGTCCAGACGAACATCCGGCGATGAAGAGAAGGGCTAAGAGTGGTAAGAGATTTTTCATGAGTCTTTGTTGCGTCCTATGCTCTGTAAATAGACAGCGACGAGAATGACGATTCCTTTCCAGCCCATTGACATATAGGTGTTAACCCCTTTGAGAACGAGCAGGATGTTGAGGCACACGATGAAGAGTGCTCCCAAAAATGTTCCGATGATGTTGCCGTTGCCACCGACCAAGGATGTGCCGCCAACAACGACTGCGGTGATGGCATCGAGTTCAAATCCGACGCCTCCGTCAGGACTACCATTGGTATTCCTTGCGGTGTAGATAAGACTGGCGGCAGCAACGCATAAACCATTGATAGCATACGCCCCTATCCGCACTTTCGTCAAAGGAATTCCGGCATACCGGGCGGCTTGCTCGTTGCCTCCGAGCGCGTAAACGTAGCGACCAAAAACGGTTCTCCATAGGACAATGAGGGCAAGAATGGTGATGGCGAGCATTACCCAAGCGTTGGTTGGGACTCCGAAATGGGGGGCGAGGAGAAAATCGAGTTTGTCACCGAGTCCGCTGACGTTGGCATTGTTCGTATAAACGTACGCGAAACCGCGAAGACTAACCATAGCGGCGAGGGTCACGACGAACGGCTGCATCTTAGTGATGCTGATGAAACCGCCGATACAAGCGCCGACGGTTGTTCCAAGTACAAGGACAAATGTGATCGTTGCGGGAGTCGAATGACCAGCAACGAGCCAGGTGGCGCAGACGCAGTTGAGCAAACCGAGCAAGGAACCGACGCTTAGGTCAATGCCACCAGTTAGGATGACGAACGTCATTCCGACGGCGAGGAGTCCGGGGACGGCCAATTGATTGAGAATATTAGCGAAGTTTGAAGCCGAAAAGAATTGCGGCCTGACTAAGATTGCGGCGGCGGCCAAAAGGGCGGCAAGGCCGACAAAGCCCTGATATTTTTGGAATATTGAAATCCAACTGCTTTGTTGGGATCGTGACCGCATGGTTGTGAGTTTCGAGGATTCTACCCATCGCGTTCTATGCAAGAATGGATTTTAGAGATTAACCATGCGTCGTTCTTCATTTGTAATCATATCCATACTTTCAATTGCCTTTTTGAGTCGCGGGGCTCATGGCCAAGTCAGTACGGGGCCGTTGGGCAATTTAATTCAACCTCAGGACGGAATTAGCCGTCGAGAGTCTTCTACTTTTCGATTGGGAAAAGACGGCAAGTACGACCGAAATGCGCCACCACTTGGCGACAACACCGAGCGTAGCAACCGCGACAACTTTCGGGTTGAACCGGGCCAAACTCATGTATTGATGGACCAAAAGGGGCCAGGGATTGTGACCCATATGTGGTTGACGTTCTTGGGTCCGGAGGTTCAGCAGTGGGCTCCTCAGGGTTCTGCGAATCATCAGGAAATGTTGTTGAGGATTTATTTTGATGGGGCAAAGAAGCCGCAAGTGGAAGCTCCGGTTGGAGACTTTTTTGCCAATGCGTTTGGAAAGCGATCGGAAGTCATCAGTTTGCCCGTGATTGTGGACGATGGCGACGCTTATAACAGTTTCTGGCAGATGCCTTTTCGCAAGTCGTGTCGAATCGAGATTGTCAACCAGAGCACAAAGAACATTAACCTACTCTATTACAATATCGACTGGATTCAGAAGACGAGCTTGCCGAAGGATACGCCTTACTTTCACGCTCAGTACCGCCAGGAATACCCGGCTGAGCACGGCAAGGATTACACCATTTTAGAAACCACAGGCAAGGGCCACTACGTCGGAACTGTATTGTCGGTCCGAACTCGGAGTCCGAGTTGGTTTGGCGAAGGCGACGAAAAGATCTACATTGACGGTGAGAAAACTGCCTCGATATGGGGCACAGGCACTGAGGATTACTTCCTGGCGGCCTGGGGACTTCAGAAGAACTCGACGCCGTACTTTGGCACTCCGTATTTTGACCAATGGGGGATCGTCGGTGGGCACACCAGCGCATATCGCTGGCATTTGAATGATCCTATTGTCTTTCAGAAAGGGATCAAGGTTACGATTGAGCACATGGGATGGATGTCGCCCGACGAAAATCCTGAACACAAGTCGAACAGTTGGAACGAGCGAGAAGATGACTTTTCGAGCGTCGCGTTTTGGTATCAGCAGGGAGAATCGACGTTTACTGCTCGGGCACCTGGTGCGAAAGAACGCACTTTGCCAAGTCTTGAGCGGGTGACGGCATACGCAGCGAATAATCCGGCGGTTAAGCATGGCGATGGAACGGCGGGACCTCAGAACCTGGACATGTTCGACCATCCTCAGCTGCTGTATCAACCAAAAAGCGAGCGCGGGGCTTTCGTCGAAATTCCAATTTCGGTTAAGACCAAGGAGCCGCTTCGGCTGTTGCTCAACTGCTGCACGTCGTACGACTTTGGCATTTATCAGCCTTATTTGAACGGAGTGAAGATCGGCGGTCCGGTTGACTTGTATGCCGCAAAGACGGCCGACAAGGAGATTCATCTTCTCGACTTTTGGCCAGAGCCGGGGGACTACACACTTCGGTTAGAGTGCGTTGGCAAGAATCCGGCAGCACAGGGTTATTTCCTGGGAATTGAGTCGGTACGATTGCGCGAGCGTCGGCCGAGGGTTAAGACGATGGGTTGGGAGAAAGACGTGGATTGGCGTAAGGATCAGCGATTGGGCGGATAGTGGTGGGCGCCATAGCGGCAATTAACTGATGGCTTGACTAGGTCTCTCACGGTTAACAACTACTTCATAGCTGGTTGTTAACCGTTCCATCAGGTTCGGGCTTCGCCCGACACAACTGCCTCTCCCCAACATTGCTAGGGTTGGTGACCCTATCATTCCTGATAGACTTGCATCCTCGGTAACTGGGCTCTATGTTAATTGTTGTTTGTTCAATCCTTTTCAATTCTGCGCCAGCGACGCGGGTTCAGACCATGGATGCGAGCATCCTCATCGATGGGCGAGGATTTGTTACTTCCCTTCAGTCTCGGAAAACGGGTCAGGAGTACGCTCCAAAAGGTCACTCTTCCCCACTATTGAGTCTGCAGGACCACGGCAAATTGATCGAGCCTACTCGGGCGGACTTTCTGAATTCTCACCGAGAGGTCAAACTTTCGTATCCCAACGGCTCGATCGCAACGGTCAAGATCGCAGACAAAGATCGGTATTTCAGGTTTGAATTGTTATCCCTCAAGAACCGTGGCGCGGTAGACGACATCGTTTGGGGGCCATTGCATACCAAAGTTTCCCAGTTCATTGGCGACATCATCGGGGTAGTCCATGACGACCAGTGGGCAATTGGAATGGTTGGCCTAACTGACAATACGATTGCGGGACCTCCGATTGATGGCGATTGCTACGGAATGGCGTACTTCGTCCATTCTCCAGACCCGGCAAAGATTCCCGTCAGGGCTCCATTTAAGGAGGGGCAGCGCTTTAATATCGGTGGCGATGGGGTCAATGATGTTGCGTTTTATTCGCATCCCGAGGAATATTTCCAGCAGGTGTTTGGTAGTGGTGCACAGTTAGAACCAGAGTTTGGGTCTTCCATCGCCTTTAACTCTCGTGACCGTCGAAAGCCAAAGACTCACTTCTTTTCCCTTCTTCCGGGGTTCAAAGGGTCTCGCCCGCGCAACCAAATTTCTGACCCAGTGAATGTTGATTTTATCGGTTCAGGGGTTGCGCTATATGCTTGCCCTGCAGCGAATGCGTTGTCAGCAATTGAGAATATTCAGATCGCCGAAAAATTGCCTCATGTGATGATGGACGGCAAATGGGTGCGGGATCCGAGCGGTCAGAAACCAGACATCCCGTGGTATGGGGCGCATGACAAGTTGATTGAGTATGCGGACGCACTCGGGTTAAAAGCGGTTCAGGATGAAAGTCAGGGTGAATATTACGCTAACCCAGCCGACCACTGGCAGGGCAAACGTGTGAGGTTTTCCAACGGTAAGAACCAAACGTACAAAGAGTTTACGACTCAACTAAGCCAGCATGGGATCAAGTACGGTCTGCACACGCTATGTCTTTTTTTACAACCTGGACGCTGCACCGACATTTCGCCCGTTCCCAGCCGAAACCTCCAAACCGTTTTGCGCACCAAGCTGGCAAAAGCGGTGTCAGCTTCAGATACGGATATTGAGGTCACAGATCCTTCGTTTTTGGCAGAGGATGGCACTTGGCCGATGCGGGACGGCTCGAACACGCTTCGAATTGGAGACGAATTGCTGATTTACGCCGGGATTAGCGACAGTAGTCCGCACGTTTTGAAAAGGGTAAAGCGAGGTCAGTTTGGTACGAAACCTCACGCCCATAGTTCGGGAGACGAACTATCTAAACTGCAAATGAACTGCTACAACGGTTTCGTTCCGGACATGGAAGGAATGTTGCAATATGCCGATTACTATGCGAATGTCCTAGCCGAGAATGGGATGGAGTACATCGATTTCGACGGATTGGAGAGCACGGTTTATCAGAATCACGGCTACTTCGGGGTTCGCCGATTCTTCCGACGTCTGTTCGATACTTACGCCGCCAAGACGGGCGGAAAAGCTCTTCGCGTGATGGGCTCAAATGTGTTTTCGGGAGGTTGGGAGTACATGAGTGTGTGCAACATGGGGGGAGATAACAATATGTTTGATCCCGTCCTCAATCGCTGGGGAATTGAGGGCAAGGACGTTCGAAACGGGTTTAGCAACAGCTACTTACCTGCGACATTCGGCATTCAGAATTTGCACCGCGACTGGTCGGTGTTTGATGCAGAGAACCTCCAGGCCAAGTCAATTGGTTGGGATGCGACCTATATGTTGGGATTGAGCCAAGACACCGTCGAGCATTGCGGCGAAAAGGAATCGATCTTTAAGGCGTTTCGGACGTGGGAAGTCGCACGGTCTTTGGGTGTTTTTACTCAGTCAATAAAGAATGTCTTGAAGGATATGAGTTTGAAGTTTCACTTGGAGCGGTCGGTTGGTGGCTCCTTTCTTTTGACTCCGATCAAGGAGAGTCGAGGTTCGCTAACTGGTCAGGGTGAGATGAGCTTGGCGAATGAGACCGCGGGCCATTCGTTAGGGTTTTCGATTCGATTTCTCGGCCCAGTAGTGTCATGCAGAATTAATTTGCCGGGAAGGAAGTCGGTAGTTTGCAATCGGGCTATTGAGGCAGGTCAGTTCGTTTACAGCTATGGTGATCATGTCTATTTGGCAGACAAGAATCGCCAGGTAGTTGCTGAATTGAGTGTCGGCCGAGCGGCCATTGCTCCGGCTGGGAAATCGAAAATTGAAGTGAATGCGGTCCCCCAAGCCCCTTCACTTGCCAAGATGGACGTTGTGGTTTGGGTTGAAGGCAAACCCGTTCGGATTGGCCCAAATCCGCGCCTCAGAAATTGACCACGGCAGCAAATTTGAACAGAGGGCTGACCTACGCATAGGCGTTGCCGTTGAATAAATCGGACGAACCTCCGGCATTGAAGATCGAGAGGCGAATTTTTTTGCCACCCCGAATCCGCCTATATAAGTATCCTTTTTCAGACCATATCGCACTCTCCGTCAACGTTATAAAGCATGCGGGTCAAGGCTGTGTCTTAAGAATCGAATCGGTTCGCCATCGCTAACGAACGCCAAGAGTTAACGCCAAGGGTTGGGAGAA
The DNA here is from genome assembly GCA_025360125.1 of Armatimonadota bacterium. Classification (GTDB taxonomy): domain Bacteria; phylum Armatimonadota; class Fimbriimonadia; order Fimbriimonadales; family Fimbriimonadaceae; genus Fimbriimonas. The sequence goes on from JANYCU010000013.1 coordinate 105,978, forward strand.
GGACGTGGATTGGCGCAAGGATCAGCGGTTGGGCGGCTAACTGCCTCAAGCCCAGCACGAAAGGAGAGTCGTTAGAAAAGACAACCACAATGTCCACGTCTTACTCGGGATCGGCGGCAACACATGTGCTCGAGCCTTGCCGCCAAGATATCGAACGTGGAAGAATGAGGAATGGAATATGCCAATATTTTTGCCGAGCTACGAAGTGAACTCGAAACCCTAAGGAACCGTTTGAGTGAGTTGGAGAATCGACAATTCACCAACGGGCCCCCCATCGAATGTACAAAGTTGACAATCGTCGATTCGCAAAATACGACGGTCGCAGTAATTGATGAAACCGGATTTCTACGATGCTCGAAATTATTGATCGAAAAACCAGGGGCAGGGTCTTGGCTCGCATATGATCCTCAGTTTGGTGAATTCACGATTTTCGGGAGCGGTTACGAGGGGTCTCATCCGGTAAAGCTTGTCGCACTGAATGAAAATGGTCTTGGGAGAATTACTCTCTACCCACCGTCTCATCACCAATCACAGTCATTTGTTAGGGTCACACCAGATTCAAATGGAGGTCGTATGGAGTTAGGCGACGCATTTGGTAAAACTATTTGTGATATCAACACGAGCAGTGCTGGATCAACCATGTTCCTTAAGTCCAATGACCCGCAAATGGGCAGTGTCACTTTGGGGGTAGATGGTTCCGGCAACGGGAATCTGGTCACCAAGAATGCCATCGGATTAGAAAGTGGTTCAGTTCCGTAAATCAAAATCAAATTTACGGGGGTAACTTAGTGTTCGACTAGCAACTGTATGGACGGGACAAGTCCCGAACGCAAAAGAGGTGACATGTCTTATCGTCAATGCGAGATGCTCCGAGCTTAAGCAGGGAAGGTTAAGATTTGGACGTCCGAATTCAATACACTGATTTCTCCCCCTTCACGTCGCTTAGCGCGGAAATCGTCTCCAGTGCCAAACAAGGTGCAGTGGCCCACCCCGCAAAATGCATAGGTAGAATGGCCATAAAGTGGAAGATCTTGATACAAGCTGTTCGGAGCAAAAACCCCCTACGTCTTCGCCCCAGAAGACAAGCCTCACATGGCGCATCGCGCGGTATCTCCTTCTCGTTGTCATCTCAGCCGCCATGTCAGAATTTTTACACGTGGAATTCATCCACAAGGTAAGCGACAAATTCACAGAATATGCAAGGGAAGTCCAGCCTTTAGCATTAGTGGAGGACTTCCTTTCGGTCCTCACTTCGGGCCAAGAACCAGTGGCCAAGCATTCGACTTTTGGGAATCGTACGCTCGCTGAGCAAGCCCAAGATTTGAGCGATTCATCAAAGGTGTCCCCGACTTCGGGGCATGGCACAATAGGAGTTCTGACTCAGATCCCTCACGCTACATGGTATGTCTTGCGGAAGTCATTCTCCCAAGGGTGGGTGTCCTTTGTCATCATTGTCCTCGCAATTGGGCTCGCCTATCGTGCGGCAATTCGAAATACTGATGACGGAAATCTCACTCGGGCGTACCGAATTGTTATTGCCCCCATGGTTGGCCTCGTCATGATGGGCATTCTCATGCTAGTTGCCGTGGGAATTGCTGCGCTGACAACAACAGTAATTTCGTTTTTTTCGATCATTTTCTCACCCGCAGTCCTCGTGGGTTCGTTGAAAGAAGAGCGAATTCATCGTTTAACCGAACAGATTGCGCATCGGCTGCCGCACAATCCAACTAATCCGAATGCGTAGTGACGGGCCATTGCCACCCAAGAAACTATTTTCACTCAAAAATATATATCCGTGACTTATGGGAGTAAGAAAGGTTATTAGGCTAGGCAATTTAGTTTTGCTGGACTGCTTTAGAGGAAAAAATTTATGAGTGATCGATATGTTAAAGAAGTAGACGTCGTTGAGTCATCGAGCTCCAACGCCCTGATAATCTTGGTTGTCGCCATTATTGCCATCGCCGTTATTGCAATGGTTGTTTGGCAACCGTGGGCTGCGCCACAAGCGCCAACCAATACAACGACTATCATTCACGACAATCAGGCGAAAGCACCAGACAATCGTCCGATTATCATCAACCCGCCACCTGCCAAGCAAGGGGATACGAAGATTGACATTCATAACGATGTGACTCCGCCTCCGACCAAGACTGATACCAACAGTAATAACGGAGCAGCGAATAACGACGCTGGGGCCAACAACTCAGCTTAGTTGGGTCTTGAAGCAAAAAAAGGGGATGCCAAGTGGCATCCCCTTTTTTTTGCCGTCGAATGCTATTTGCCGCCAGGAAGGTCTAGCAGCGATGGGATTCGCTTCGAATAGGGAGCGATAGCATCCCCGTCTCGTTCGGCGTGGTCCACATAATAAAGTCCGACCGTTGTGTAATGATTGCGTAACGGGCTACGGTCTTCATCCCAGCCGCCTCGTCCATGCTCAAGGGTAAAGAGCAGGCTCTTGGTGAATGGAATCGTATCGAGGATATGCCATCGGTAGCACGTGTTGTTGATTCCCCGTTTTTCGCCGCCCTTGGTCGGGTTGTCGTAAAACGTCACGCCAAAGTAGGGGGTTTGGAAAGTGTGGCCAAAGTCCCAGGCTCCGCAGAAGTAGTCTTCTGAGCCCGTACCGGATGAAGATGGCTTGACTTCGCCGTCAACGTAGAAGTTGTCGTCACCTTCGCCCCACCAACCGTTGCTGTTAGCCAGGACTGACACCACGGTGCCCACAAAGTGGCCCCGACCTTTCACTTCGGTTATGGTGAGCGGCACTCCTTTTGGTGCAGGAAAATAGTTCTTATATTGTGTGTGGAAGTAAAGGGCGTCTCGCTGTGGCCGATCGAAGAGGCGATAGTCAAAATTATAATAGTAGGCCCCGACTGGCTTAGGACCCTCGTTGGTCACTGTAATAACCGCGTGCTTTTTGAACGGCATTGGCCAATAACAGTTGAGTGCCATCTGACCACCAACCGAGACGGGTGCGCTATGAAACTCGACATAGGGGTTTGGAACCGACGATCCGGGACCTTGGGCAAAGAAATCGCCGATCGGGCATTCGACCGCCGGAGTCGGCGCATCATCCCACGTCATTCGAATCACGAGTTCTCGCAGGTGGTCATTTGATTCGGCAGCAATGGTCATCCATAGGTGAGTGAATTCACCGCTTCCTTTGACGTCGGCGACGGTCAGGGTTTGACCTGGGGCAATTGCTCGAGCATCTCCGTTCTTGCCAGTTGGGTCGGCGCTGGAGACCTTGAGTGCTTTGAATGACTTGGCATTCGCCAAGTCTTCGGGAACTTGGGCCAGGGATAGACAACATCCTAGGGCCGTCAAAATGGTGAGAACCGATCGCTTCGCAATATTCATCGTTGAATCCCGCCCAATCTTTGACTGGGCTGAAGCGGGATGTTACCCGTACATTTTTGAGGAATGGAATCGAGGGTTCAGTTCGATGGATTGGGAATCCAAAATGCGCGATAGAGTACGCCATCGGTTCCGAATCTATCGGCGGTGATGAATTGGGGTGCCTTGTTTACTAGGTCGGTTACCCGTTCATTTTTCTGATCTTGACTCAATTGCTTAAACTCAAGAGCCTCGTCGGTGGTCCACCTTCTACCTTCTGCGGCGATAAAAAGGTCCTCGAAACTGAAGCAACATTCCGGGCCACGCATGACCCTATTTTACAGTTGTTTCGGTGGTGAAAAACCGGATTCGATGTGGAGTAAATGTTGCTTCGGTTTCCGTTCTGTCATTCAAATATGCTCCTCAGCAGAAAAACCTGGTGCTTTTTACAGGTTTATTTCGTAAAATTAATGAGGAAAAGGTACCGAGTACCGATACTTAATGACTGTACCAGGTAACTTTACTGGGAGGAAACTATGCGACTAAGACACATTTGCTTTGGAATAGCACTTGCCATTCTCGCTGCTCTGCTTACAGGATGTGGCGGAAGCGGCGGCGGAACTTTAATTACGACGACATCACGCGTCCTTGCCGGGTTCGTTTACGCGAAGGGAAATGCCTTAGGCTCAGGTCCCGCAGTTGTAATAACGAATTCTGCAACTGCCCCAACCGGATACTTTGCTCCAACGAGCGGTACGGTTACTTTATCCGTTGCCAACGGATCTTTGACACGTTCTCCAGACGCAGAACCATTTGACATGTCGGTCAGCAACGTAATTGTTGTTACCGCAGTTGCAGCTCCTAGCTCAACTGTAAACGTCACTGGTTCGAACTTGGTGTTGAACGGTGTTTCAAAGGCACTTACACCTTACAGTGTAAACCTTGGCGTCCTTGCCTTGTCGGGAACGGTTGAAGTCATCCCTTCTACGGATGCTCCAAGCTACACTCCTGGTCCAGCATTGACCTTGAAATACACGATTAACGGTAATGCGCCAACCACTCCTAAAGAGTTGTTCATTGCTGGTGCGTCTGCTAATTCTGGATTCGGACCAAAGAGCCTTTCGCTTGTCGGTCTTGACTCCAATGGAGTTATCAATCCAGCTGCTACATTCACCATTTCAAATGGTGCGGTAACCCCAAGCGTCTTGCTTAGCGGTTCAGGTGCAGCATATACGTTGAGCCCTGATTCAGCTGCGAACTCCGCACCTGAAGCAGACAACACGTTCACAATTGCTCTTGTTGGTGGAAATGGTCAAAGCACCATGGATACGAACTTCAGCTACGGAACTATCACAACTGTTGCAGTCACTCCGGCTGCCACCTCAATTGTTTGGAAAACCTCTGGTGTTGTAAACACGATGGCGGTCAACACCGTCGTGACAAATCAGTACGCAGCGCCAATGTTTGGCAAAACCGTAACGTTTACTGACCCAGGTAAGACTGTGGCAAACGTTTGGATTGCGGCTCAAGGCAATGCGTTCACTGTCACATCAGGCGTCACAAGCACGACTGGTACGGTTGCAAATACTCTCTCTGCCCCAACGTCTGCTGTCGCTCCGGCTGCAAACAAGACTCCGAAAGGCGCCAATACTCTCACTGCAACATGTGGTGCGGTTGTTGGAACGACTTCGGTCAAAGTCATTCGACCTCTGAATACGGTCGTCATTACGGGCCCGACAAAGGTTTATGTTGGAACGACAACTCCGGCAACATCCCTTACAAACGGTGCCTACTTGATCGATGCCAACGGTGTTGACGTAGACGGTGATTCAGCTCCTCTCAGTGACTACCCAGCGGGTACGTTCACTTACACCTGTACGAATACTGCAGGCGGCGCAACATTCGGTAACACTGGCGACACAGGTGTCACAAGCACTTCAGTCTCCGCTCTTACTGGTGCAAATAGCAACCAAGTTGTTGCTGGTGCAACTGCTGGTAAGTACACGATGCAAGTTACTGGTGGCGTTTTGACTCCGTCAAACATCATCACAACGGATGTCTATGGAGGTCCTACAAAGATCTTCTTGAATCCTAACACAAACACAACAGCGGTCATTGCTGGTGCAAGTGGTAACTACACTGGTGCTCAGGGTGCAATCATCAACCCTACGTTCTCATTCCTTGACTCAGCGAACCACCCGGTTCCTGCAGGAGAGGTCACCTACACATCGCAATTCGCGATTGACGGTGGAACGAATGGCAACATCACCTCCGGTGGTTCAAACGTTGGCAACTTTACGTTGACCTTCGGAAACAACCCTGGTCTGATTCACCTGGTAATTACAAACGGAACTTGGAGCCCATCAGTTGGTGGAAGCTTCGCGTTCAACGTCAGTAAGAACGTTGGCCACGACGGTTCATAGTTCAAACCTTCTCTTCCTCACTATGTGAGGTAGGGAACGAGAAAGGGCAATGGAGAAATCCATTGCCCTTTTTTTGTTTGGGAATATACATGCTTAGACTCTCAGCTTCGCAGATGTCGGCTAAGCATGCCACGTCCATACACGATGAGAGGCTGGAGCCAATGAGCGGAATCGAACCGACGACCTGCTGTTTACGAAACAGCTGCTCTACCACTGAGCTACATTGGCCTTAACAAGATCGTGAATATACCATTTTTGGGCACAAAATCGGAACTCATACCGTCTAAACTTCACAGGAACGTTGAATTTGGGGAAACGGGAAAAATGGACGAGCAAGCTTCACAACCACCGCAGGTAGGCGGAGAGCAACGCACGCTTGCGTCGATCATGTTCACGGACGTGGTCGCATTCAGTAAGCACAGTGCAATCAACGAAGAGCGGACCTATCGGGCCCTCAACCGCGATTTCGACCTCATATACAAAGCGGTAGCCGAGCACGATGGACAAGTGCTCAATACAATGGGCGACGGCATGATGGTCATCTTCATGAGCCCGGTGCAATGCATGAGATGCGCCCTCCTGATCCAGGGAGAGTTGTATCGGCAATCGCTCAATAAGCCTGTAGATGGGGTACTACAGCATCGCCTGGGGCTTCACCTTGGCGATATCATTCTCAACGGCAAGAATACAATGGGTGACGGCGTTAACCAAGCCGCCCGGATTCAGGCCTTGGCTCGTCCTGAAGCGATTGCGATGTCGCGTGAATTTCACGACATGGTCCTCAATAAGCTTCCATTTTCGGCTAAGTACTTGGGCCCTCAACGGGCAAAAAACATCCACGACGCGATCCCGATCTGGGAGATTTCGCCGATTGATGACATGATTCGCCAGAAAGCTGCGGAAGCACTTTTTACCCCAACTGCATCTGAGTCATCAGACGGGGCCACCGGGCGAAGAAGTGCGTTCATACTCCTCGCGGTACTGGTTTTGGTTGGCTTCGCATCGGCCCTTATCTTCATGGTGAAGACGGCCAATCAGGCGAAGACATTGATGCCGCCCGGAAAATCGACGCAAGCCGAACTGGAAGCAAATGCTCGGAAGTTTCCGGGCTTACGCAAGGGCAACAATACACCGACACCGCCAGCTAATAAGCCAAATAACCCGTCGACCAAGCCTACTTCCCTTCTCCTCAACGCAACCGAAGTCGCCGATGTTGCCGCGAAAACCATCAGCTATGACTATGCTGGCGTCTCGGATATTCTTAAAAAAGCCATTGGGGCCGACTCGGACGAAGGCAAGGCGATGATCAAGAAATTTGACGACCTAGCGCTCTTTAAACATTGGCTTGAGACCGAAGTTTCCGCCGCTAAAGAAACGGCTCCGCTCATGGGGCAGCTTGAGGGTGTGGCGATCAAGGTTTATTCGACCGCGGACGGAACGATGATCGACAATGGCACGCCAGTGGTGAAGAACCTTTGGGAATTTAAACCCTCTACTATCTCGGCGGTAGCCGAAGCCGCCGCGGCAAAGCCTCCGACTGGGGCGGGACTACCTCCAGAGGCGACTGGCTGGCTGGCGACATTTAAAGATGTTCACAAAATTTCGTAATCACGGATCAATCGTGATTCCGTTCTCTTTCGCCCGTTGGACCAATGCTTTGAATTCGCCTATCCGGTTTTGGGCCTTAAGCAATTCGCCGTAACCCCAGTAACTTTGCTTGCTCTTCGGGTTCAAATCAACACATTTCTTTAGAAGTGGTTCGGCTTCATCGTATCTTTTTTGCAGGAATAGGAGGCCACCAAGATTGCCCATTGCTCGCCAATTTCCGGCATCAAGTTCAATGGATTTTCGGTACATCTTTTCGGCTTCCGGGAGCTTTTTTAACCCAAATTGGTAAAGGCGGCCAAAGTTATAAAACGCGGCTTCATCCTCGGGATCGAGCTCGACACCTTTGAGAAACATTTTTTCTGACTTGGCGTACTCTTTCTCTTCGAACAGTGCCAGCCCGAGAGACCAGTATCCGCGACCAAATTTTGGATCCGCTTCGGTGGCTTTTCGGTACCACGTTTCAGCGTCGGCGTAGTCTTGTTGGTCCAGATAGATATTGCCCAGATTGACAAAGCTTACGCCACTTTTGGGCTCCAATTTAATCGCTTGTTGGAAGTATTTGATAGCCTCTTCAGCCTTGCCATGTTCAGAGTAAAAGATTCCGACCATATCGCAATAGCTGGCTAACTTTGGATTTAACTCGCGGGCTTTTAGGAGTGTCTTTTCAGCCTCTTCGGGTTTGCCCATCTCATCGAAGATTTGACTGAGCCACATCCAGGCGTCATCACGATTGGGCTCAATCTCAACAACTTTCTTCAGCATTGCCTCCGTTTTTTCAGGGTTTCCCTGTGAGTGAAATATCCGGGCGAGGCTGAAGCAAACCTCGGCTGAATTCGGATTGATTGCTAGGGCCTTTTCGTATTGTTTTTGGGCGTCGGGGAGATTCCTCATCGCCAGAAAGAGATCCCCAAGTCGTTCGCTGGCGGTTGAGCTTGTAGGGTCAATTTCTTGGGCTTTCTTCAGAATTTTCTCGGCTTCGGCGTACTTTTGCTTGCTGGTCAGCAGCTCTCCGAGAGCATTGTAAGCGTCCAATGCCTTGCTATCGACTTCAATTGCCTTTCGGTACATTGCCTCCGCTTTGACTTCATTATTCATCGCCTCGTACAAGGTGCCGAGATCATAGTAAGTTGTTGGTTCCTTCGGGTCGATTGCGGCAGCGCGGAGATACAGCTTTTCCGCTTGAGCAAATTCACTTCGACCTTGGAGGATGAGGGCCAAACTGACTAGCGAAAACCCATTTTTCGGGTCGAGCTCGATTGCCTTACGAAACATTTTCTCGGCTTCGACATCTCTCTTCATGTCGGTCATGACATCGCCAAGACGATCATACGTTTCACTATCTTTCGGAGAAATCTCGATGGCTTTGCGGAAGGCAGCTTCGGCTCCCTTCAAATCATTCTTTTCGGTGTGCAATAAGACGCCTAAATGGACAAATGCCAAGGCATTTTTCGGATTTAACAAGATGGCATGGCGGTACCAGCTCTCGGCTTTGTCGAGGTCTCCTAAGTAATCCAGCATCCTTCCGAGCAACATGGCGGCTTTGCTCGACTTTGAGTCTTCGACCACGGCTGCCTCCAGCAAAGTTTTTGCCCGCGTCGTCGCTTCTTTGTCGAGATTTTTGTAGGGGTGTTCACCAATAATAGCGACCGCCTTGACAAGCGAGGGAGATTTTTCTGGTGCTTGAGGTGGAACAGCGTAGCAGAGTCCAACGGTGGCAATAGTCAAAGATGCGATAAGGATTCGGAGAAGCTTCATGGCGGTGGAGATCCAGTAGTTCGACGAATTTCCGATCAAACTAGATAGCTTTTTGGCGTGAGCTCATTGTATTCCTTTTGGAATCGTGATGGAATGGAGGTTTTGCGTTCCATCAAAAATCTTTGTCGTTGGTGAAATTTTGTATTCGGATCATGGAGTAAAAAATCCCTCCAATCTGCCTGCCGAAGGGCCACGAAGTCCAAGTACACTGTTACCAAAAGGAAACTGCGATGTTGCAAGATAACTTCCCTATTCGAAAAGTTGACCATATCCGACACTATGTTGGCAATGCCCGGCAGTCGGCGTATTTTTATCGAAGCATTTTTGGCTTTGATATGACCATGTACCACGGCCTTGAAACGGGTTTGAAGCATGAAGTTGACTACCTGCTTGAGCAGAACGACGTCAAGCTGCTGTTTACCGCGCCGGTTCGACCTGGTCACCCGATCGCCGAAGCGTTGGCGATCCACGGCGACTTTGTTCAGGACATCGCGTTTGAAGTCGACGATGTCGATTGGTCGTTCCATGAGGCAGTCCGGCGGGGGGCTAAGCCAGCCCGAGAGCCGTTTTCGCTCAAGAATGACGAGGGCGAAGTAAGACTAGCTTCGATCCATATTTACGGCGACACCATTCACACGTTCCTCAATCGCGATAATTTTAAGGGTCATTTCCTTCCAGGTTTCCGAGAGCGATTTGAACCAGGTGTAGGTATCGGAATTCAAGAGATTGACCACTGCGTCGGCAACGTGGCACTTGGGCAAATGAATGTTTGGGTCAAGTGGTACGAGGATATTCTTGGATTCAAAAACATCATCAGCTTTGATGACAATGACATCTCGACCGATTACACGTCTTTGATGTCCAAGGTGATGGCGTCCGGGAACGGACGGGTTAAGTTCCCGATCAACGAACCTGCCCCGGGCAAGAAGAAGAGCCAGATCGACGAATATCTGGAGTTCTTTGGCGGCCCTGGAGTCCAGCACGTTGCTTTGCGAACCGATGACATTATCGACACAGTCAAGAAGCTCAAAGCGAAAGGAATGGAGTTCCTTCGAGTGCCGAAGACTTACTACGAAATGCTGTCCGACCGAGTCGGTGACATCGACGAAGACATCGAAGTGCTGAGCGAGCTTGGCATCTTGGTTGACCGAGATGACGAAGGTTATCTCTTGCAGATCTTCACCAAGCCGATTACCGACCGTCCGACGTTGTTCTACGAGATCATCAACCGAAAGGGTGCTACGAGCTTTGGAAAAGGCAACTTTAAGGCCCTGTTTGAGTCTATCGAGCGCGAGCAAGAGGTTCGCGGAACACTTTAGTCGGTTAAATTGGAACCCTTTGAAGGTTAGAACCCTTATATAAAAGCGATGCGAAAAATCCTGAGTCTTGTCTTACTCGTCTTCATGTCAACCCTGGCATGGGCAAAGGGCGAGGTGGCATGGTCAGTTTCGCAGATCGAAGGCTCGACGAGCGGTAAGGCGGTTGTTGTGGTTCAGGCGGCAATCCAGCCGGGATGGCACCTTTATAGTGTTGTCCATGTCGATGCTGGTCCGTACGCGACGAAATTCATTGGCGAAGATTTAACTTTGACTGATCCCATTATCGAGCAGCCGCTCTACCGGGAGTTTGACAAGGGTTTCAGCAAGGAAATTAACCTGTTCAAAGACAAAGCGACTTTCTGGGTCCCAGTGCAATTTGGTCCCAAAGGCGTTGAAGGCAAGCTCACGGTCCGATACCAAGTGTGCAAGGACGGTGTCTGCATTCCACCCCAGCCCGTCGATCTTGACCTGAAGTCAGCGAAAGTAGTTACGGAATCAACCAAGCCAGCGACCCAAGCAGAGCCGATCAAGGAAGCTGGCGCGACTAATACTCCTGTGATGGAGCCGGGGCCAACTGCTCCACCTAAGTCCGGCGAATTAGGCAGCATCGAAGATGCCAAGAAAAAAGGCTTGCTCGCCTACCTGTGGCTCGCCATCTCAGCCGGATTTCTCGCACTTCTCACCCCTTGCGTCTTTCCGATGATTCCAATCACGGTTAGCTTCTTCAGCAAGCAAAAGAAAGAAGGATCGGGACTGAAGCCGGCGTTCCTCTACTGTGGCGGCATCATCGGAACCTTTACGATTTTGGGAATTGTAGCGTCCGTCATTTTCGGAGCAACGGGGCTCTCGCAGTTGGCCAACAATGCTTTCGTTAACCTTGGCCTTGCCCTCATCTTCATCGTTCTCGCCCTGTCGCTGTTCGGGGTATTCGAGATAGGCCTGCCGAGTAAGTTCGTTAACAAATTTGATTCTACGGGCAAATCGGCAACCCTCGCGCCTATCCTCATGGGATTGACGTTCAGCTTGACTTCCTTCACTTGTACGCTCCCATTCGTCGGCGCGGTTTTGGTCGGAGCATCGAAAGGTGAATTTTTCTATCCCATTGTGGGAATGATCGCATTTTCTACCGCTTTCTGCTTCCCATTCTTTCTTCTCGCCCTCTTCCCGCAAGCTCTGAGCAAGCTGCCGAAGTCGGGAGCATGGATGGTGACGGTGAAGGCTTACATGGGGTTCATCGAACTCATGGCCGCGGTCAAATTCCTCAGCACTTTTGATCTGCAATACCGATTTGGCCTAATCACCCGAGAAGTCAATCTCGCCCTATGGTTCATCTTACTGGTGCTTCCCGCGATTTACCTCTTCGGCTGGATCCGGTTACCAAAGGTCCACGACGGCAAAATTGGTGGACTTAGAATCGCCTTTGGTGTGGTAACCATGCTGCTGGCCCTCAAGTTGGTCGTCGCTCTTAACGGAGGAGCACTTGGCTCGCTCGAGGCATTCCTGCCCCCGTCGCCGTATCCGGGAACAAAGGCAGCGGTCAGCGACGAAAAGAACGGTTGGGCTAAAGACTTCTTGCCCGACTATGATGCGGCCCTGGCAAAAGCCAAGGAAAATGGTAAGCCGATCTTTATCGATTTCACCGGCGAATTCTGCGGCAACTGCCGCGTGATGGAGCGCACCGTCTTCCCCGCCGACAAGGTTCAAGCCGCGTTTGCGAAGTTCAACAAAGTTTCGTTGAAGACGGACCGCAAAGACGATGCGATTTACCGCGACGCCGATGCCAAGAATTCGGCTCTGCAGCAGAAGTTGGTTGGGGTTGTTACTCTGCCAACGTACGTTGTGGTGAAACCGGATGGCACAACCGTCCTTGGTTCAACTCCGTTCCTGAACGACATCGACGGCTTTGCGAAGTTCTTGGACGAGACTGCGGCAAAGTGATTTGGAGGGCAGGAAGCTTGGGAGTTCCACTCCTCCCCTCCATATTAAAGCTCGACTGGTTCGGCTTTGAACTGCTCAAGGAATCGAAGGTCGTTCTCCATGAAGTGGCGCAGATCGTCGACGCCGTACGACATCATCGGGATGCGTTCGACGCCGAGCCCAAAGGCAAAGCCGGAATACTTTTCGGTATCAATCCCGTAATTCTCTAAGATATTTGGATGGATCAATCCGGCGCCACCAAGCTCGACCCAACGGCCGTTGAACAGCTTAGGCGTCGAGATGGCATAGTCGACTCCTGGTTCGACGAACGGGAAGAAGTCAGGGCGGAAACGGACGGTTACGTCTTTGCCGAACATTTGGCGGGCAAAGATGCCCAGCGTCCCTTTCAGGTTCGCCATGGATACTTTTTCGTCGACCATGAAGCAGTCGACCTGGTGAAAGGTGTGGCTGTGGGTGCGGTCCACGGCTTCATTTCGGTATGTTCGACCAACCGTAAAGACCCGTAAAGGCAACGGTCGTTTTCCGTCGCGGACCTCTTCAAAAATGTGGCCTTGAAGGTCGGTGCATTGGGTGCGAAGGAGAAAGTCATCGTCGATGTAAAACGTATCTTGATCATCCATTGCCGGATGGTCTGGCGGATAATTGAGCGCCCCAAAGTTATAGCTGACTGTTTCAATCTCCGAGCTCTCTTGATACTCGAATCCGAGTCCGCCGAGTACACGCTTGATCTTGTTCGTGGTTTGTTGCAGGATGTGTTCGAAGCCGACTCGGGTTGCCCGAGCGGGCATCGTCACGTCGATGCGCTCTCGTTCGAACTGGGCGGCCATTTCGCCACCCTTGAGTTTCCCTTCTTGAGCTTCTAATGCGTCTTCAACGGCCTTTTTGGCGGCGTTGACCGCTTGGCCGAAGGCTTTCTTGTCGCCAGGGTATGAGCCGACCTCGCGGAGCTTGCTTGAAATCAGCCCGCTGTTGCCGAGGAACTTGATTTTCAAGTCTTTGAGCTCGCCCGTTGAGGTTGCCGATTGCACTTCGGCGAGGGCTTGGGTTTGGAGGGCGGCAACTTCTTGCATGAACTAAATGAGTTTAGCATTTTGGTGACTGGAGCGAAACATGCCACAACAATGGAAACATGCTTAGTCTCGCAGCTTTGCTGTTGTCGGCTAAGCATGCCACTACAGTGCCGTTTAAGATTACTGGCCCGTCTTCATATCACGGACGCCTTCGCGGTTCTTTACTTGAACCTTTAACCGTTCGGCGAGTCGGTCGGTGTATTTGCGAGCCTCAGACTCATTAAAAAAGGCTTCTGGCGCATTCATCGCTTCGAACCGCATGGGTGGCGACGTAAGCTCTCGAACGCAAACCCAGGTCGTGAAGCATGTTGTTGGCGTGTTTCGCATTTTTCCGGTGTACAACACTTCTCGCCCAAAATCGAGGTGGGTGATCGACGAGTTCTCGCCCTTCCATCGCTTAACAAAAGGCAGGATTCCGGACACAATTTCATATCGTTCGATGTGCAGAACCATTTCTTGGCGGTAACCCGCCAGTGCGCCACCGAACAAGAGAAAAATTCCCCCTGCGATCCCCAGCCCTATTGGGCTGCCTAGTGACATTATCATCGGCAAAATGATAAGCACGAGCCCGACAAAGGCGAAGCCTCCACCGTAAACGGTTAGCCGCGGATTTGAAATGCTACCGATGACCCGCGCACTCAATCGCTGATCCATCGTCTCTTTGTAAGCCGCTCGGTAAATATCCCCTGCTTTCGACATAATCCCCTCGTCACTCTACAGGAAAGCACCGATTGGCGCAAGTCGAATGTTGGTTAAGCGGTACGAAAGATTTAAGCTTTATAGTACTTTTGTTCGCTTCGAAATTATTGGATGGCATCCAATGGCACGCTTGGATGCGAATGACGAAAACATCCTAGCCTGGGTCGGCCGAAGACTTCCAAAAACTAACGCGGTTTCGGTCAGCCGGATCGACTTTGACCAGCAAAGTTTGTCCCACTTGATAGTTCGGCCACGATCGCTCACTAATAACTCCCACCGCCTCGGCGAGATAAGGGTCCTGGTCGGACGGCATAACGGTCAGCTTAATGCGCACGCCCTGGTTATTGCCGTTTACGCTGATCCCCAAATTCTGAAGCTCGACCACCAGCGCTTTCGTCTGCACCCCGCTCACGCGAAGCTCCTGCAATTGGTCTTCGGCGGTTTGCAACATTGTCGAAGCGGCGACCGGATCCATCGTCGTTGAGTAGACCAGCGATTGCCCCGATTCGACGGCCTGAGACAGTCCCTGCTGATTCATAAAATCCACGATTTGCGCTTGATTGGGGATCTTCGCCATTTGGGTTGGGGCCATTTGTGGTGACTCGCCCACCGAGATTGAATCTCCTACCATCACGACATGGCCAGGCTTTGTCGGGTCATATTTGACTCGAATATGTCCACCTACCGGGGCACCGGACCCTCGCTGAAAGGGCATTTCAATACTCGAATCAAAAGGAGCGGCGCCCTTGGGCTCGACCCTTAGGTGAAGCTTGAGCACATACGAGAGACCATCAAGGGTGATGCCAGTGTCGGTGACTTTCACAATCGTGGCGTCGGCTTCGATTCCGTCATGCATGATGTGCTGGTCACCCTTCGAAGGCTGGCGGATCGCATAAGCCGAATACACCGCATATCCCCCGATGAGGAGCACGAGCACAGCCAGCGCAGGTGCGCCACCAAAGAAATGCATCACTATTCCGGCGATCACCATCGCCGCGACGATGACGAGGAACATGAGGGCGAACAAAACATAAAACTTACGAGCCACGCCGCATTGTAACAGAAAGCGAAAACCTTGATCGGCACATCAGGCTCGGAGTTCTTGAGGACATATTGCTGGTTTACAGCAAATTGATCAAATGAGGCAAGGAGATTTCTCTCTCTGCTCATGTCTGAGAACTCCCATCCCAACCCTTCCTCCTCTTCGATTTGGCCAGAATGACTGTCTAAATCACTGGGCATCGTTGGCCAAATCGACAAGGGGAAGGGGGCATTTCTACGGCGTATTCAGCTTGTTGAACAGGTATCGCATGACCGTCGACATGACGTGCGGTCGTGAGGTTTCCTTTCCGATCGAGTGGTCGTCGCGGGGGTAAAACATGATGTCCGGATGTGCGCCACCGTCGATCATCTTCTGCACTAGGCGAGCCGTATCTTGGAACAAAACGTTGTCATCGAGGATGCCATGGACCAAAAGGAGGTTATCCTTCAGGTTTGCGCCATAGGTGACCGGAGATGACTTTTCAAACCACTCCTTGTCTTCCTTGGCGAGGCCAATTCGACGTCGGGTGTACCACTCGTTATAGCTCTTCCAATCAGTAACGCTCGCAACTGCGACACCCGCGTAGAATTCGCCCGGATGGGTTAAGAGGGTCATGCATGTGAGATAGCCGCCGTAGCTCCAACCCCAGATTCCGATTCGGTCAGGCCGAACATAGGATAGTCCAGCCAAGTAATTCTTGGCCGACACTGCTTCGTCGGCATCGATGATGCCCATCTTGCGATAGTAGCCACCGTTAAAGTCGCCGTCATAGCCCCAGCTCGACCGGAAGTCGACGCTCAGAACCACCATGTCGAGGTTCATCGCCGCGTAGTTCTCCATGTAGCCCGACCAAGCGGCCTTGCCGGAATCCGCATAGATATTGCTAAGAAATGCAGGGTGCTTCTTCGTCATGTCGAGCCCCGGCCGCGTATAGAGCAGACCGTGGATAGATCGACCATCTGGCCCAGGAAACGAGACTTGCTTGATGTTCGCCCATTTGACGTTCAAAAACTCGGCTGTCTGACTCAAGGTCATGCGTCGAATGGAAGGCTCAACCGCATACAATTCGGAATTGACGGTTCGGTCGTTGGCCATGGTGGCGATCTTGGTTCCGTCTTCGCTGACCAGCGGCAATTCTGCCCAGTTAAATGCTTTCGGAGTTGAATATCCGTCCGGCATCACCACGTGGGTGGTTTCCGAGCCATTCGGTTCAAGAATCTTGATTTCGGTCGTCAGCGGACTTCGCGCCGCAGTCGCCATGATGATTCGGTCGCTGTTCTTGGGTCGCATAAAGCCGCCAACATCAAAGAACTTTGAGTAGACGGGCTTGAGTCCCGTTCCATCGGGGTGAACCGAGAAGATTGATCGATTGATGAGGGCGCCGTCTTTGATGTCTGTTCCGAAGAGGATTTGACTCGAATCTCGGCTCCAGGTTACGTCGCGCCAGTCGTTGATCGTGTTCTTTGGTGCCTTTTCGTGATGGGCATCCTTCTTGGTGGCGGTGGCTGGATCGACGACTGAAATCGTGTATTCCATGAAGTCATCCTTAATCCAACCGACTTCGAAATGCTTGCTGTCAGGTGACCAAGATGCGCTCTTGATCCAGCAGTAGCGAGGGATATCGGGGACGAATTTGATAAGTCCGCCCGAGGACGGGACGATACCAATTTGGTGGTCTTCGGAGAGTTCGCCGTTCCAGGTCCGCTGAATCGGAACAACCGTCGCGCGCTCTTTGCTGTAGTCCATCATCTGGTAGTTGCCTACCTTGCTGCTGTCGCTCCATTGGACTGCCAGCCACTTGCCGTCGGGCGAAAAGTCATAGTCGTCAATGCTGGTGTTTGGCTTTGAAATGAAGGTGAGCTGTTTGGTATCGCCCGTTTTGCGATCTCTCAAAAAGACGTTTTGGCCGTTGCTGTAGCTGAATGACATGCCGTCTTCGGTGTACTTGATCGCCGCGAATCCGCTTGCGCCATCGAACAACGTTCGGAGGTCGGTGCCGTCGGCTTTGACAAGCCATACTCGCCCTTTGTAGTTGAACATCAGTTCGTGTCCGTCGGGTGCCCACTGGGCTCCGGCGATTCCGCCGTCGTAGAGTTCGGCCTCGGTTTTGACTTGCTCGGTTCGAGTGTCGTCTTGGCGAGGCAAATCCTTGATGCTCTTGGCTTCGACGATGCGCTTTGGCTTGCCATTCGGAAAATCGATGACATAAAGGTCGAGCTTGCGCTCACCCGTTTGGTTCCAACCGAAGACGATCTTCGATCCATCGGCCGACATGGCCGGAGTCGACGGCGACCGCCCGTGAATCAGGGGATAGCTGCTTAGTCGCTCGATTGATATGTCGGCTTTCGGAAGTGGTTGAGCGAACGCCGCTGTGGTTAGGGCGAGGGCTAATGTCGCAATGAAGTTTCGAGTATTCATGAGAAATTTATAAAAGCTCGGACTAGATTACCGCCGAAGGGGGCTCGGATGGTTCCTGGTTAGCAGATTGATTTCCCTGAGATTTTGGAAGCAAGACTTCGAACCGCATGACTAACAATGGCGTGAAGAAGAATGCGTAGATTGCAGGAATGGTGATCAGCCCCATCGTGACTCGAAGGTCCTCTTGCAGAGCCGAAAGGACGATAACGAACACTTCGGCAATGGCAAATGCGAGTCCGAAGAAGGCGAGGATTCGAAATGGGGTCGCCCGGGAAAATTGGCGGAATTCTTTGTTGAAAAGCACGATATAGAAGATGAGAAGACTCATGCCCCAACCAATAAGTCGTGGAACCAAATCCACCTTAGGTGAATCGACAACTAGGGCAGCCCAATCAAGATAGCCGAGAAATATCAAAGGCGTATAGAGCCAGACACGGAAGAGAAACAGGGGAATACCATGCAACGGTTTTTTCATGGCTTTAGTGAATGGACGGCCGCGAATCTATGAAGAGTGCAATCAATCTGGGCAATTTATTCCGAACTTAAGCCCCAAAGGGGCAAGCCAAGTTAGCCCAATCCGAAGGGCTGGGCTAACTTGAATCGGACCTTCGGCCCAAAAGAAGTTGCTCTATGAAGGTAGCTGATTTGGTCAACCTGTGATGGAGCCCGAATGGATCTGACTTAGTTGGCTTTAAAATCAGCCTTACTATCCCAGCAATTCTCTTGCCTTTGCCGCAACGTTTTCAGCCGTGAAGCCGAACTCCTTGAATAGGGCGGGAGCGGGGCCAGAGACGCCGAAGTGGTCGATGCAGACCTGAGCATCGGAATACTTGTGCCATCCCATCGAGGCACCTGCTTCGACCGCAAGGGTTGGAGTTCCCTTTGGCAAGACGGTTTTTTTGTATTCCGAAGTTTGCTTTTCGAACAAGAACCAGCTAGGCATCGAGACGACACGAGTTGGAACTCCTTCGCCTTCGAGTTGTTTCGCCGCTTCGACGCACCATTGCACTTCCGAGCCAGTTCCGACAAGGATAACTTTGGCGGATGAAGATGCTTCAACCAAAACGTACGCTCCTCGTTCGAGAGGATGGTTGGCCACAGTATTCGGCGAGACAGCGGGAAGGTTTTGTCGAGAGAGGGCCAACAACGTTGGCGTGTGAGTCGATTCAACCGCGACCTTATAAGCGGCGGCGGTTTCGTTTCCGTCGCACGGACGAATAGTATTCAAATTCGGCATCGCTCGCAAGGCGGCTAAGTGTTCAATAGGTTGATGGGTCGGACCATCTTCGCCCAAGCCAATCGAGTCGTGAGTAAACACGAACAGCGATGGACATTCCATGAGGGCGGCAAGTCGAATCGATGGGCGGCAATAGTCGGTGAACTGCAAGAACGATGCGGCAATTGCTTTTAGCCCGCCATGAAGAACAATTCCGTTGACGGCAGCGGCCATCGCGTGCTCTCGAACGCCGTAGCAGAAGTTTCGGTTCTCAAAGTGTCCCGGTTGAAATGAATGCTCGCCGTGAATGGCGGTTAAGTTCGACTCGGCGAGGTCGGCACTGCCGCCCAGCAAACCAGGCAAGACCTTTGCAATTGCGTTTAAAACGTCAGAGCCACTTTTTCGCGTGGCCACGGATTCGGTAAATGAAGGCAAGGCCGATGTCCAACCTGAGGGAAGCTTTCCGTCGATCATGGCTTGCAACTCGGCGGCTTCGGCGGGATAGGCAACAGTATATTCTTGCCATCGAGTGTTCCAGTCCATCTCCGCCATCTGCCCAGTTGCTCGGTTGCACATCCATTCGCTGACTTCATCGGAAACATAAAATGCTGGTTCAAGTGGAATTCCGAGGGCTTCTTTTGCAAGAATGACTTCATCGGGTCCGAGTGGGGCACCGTGGGCTTTGCAAGTTCCTTCTTTGTTTGGCGAGCCAAAACCGATGACGGTTTTGCACATGATTAGGCTCGGTTTGTCGGAGACCGACTTTGCGGCTTCAATCGCATTGGAGACTTCTTCAACGTTCATGCCATCGACTCGTTGGACATGCCAACCGAATGCGGAAAACCGTCCGAAAACATCTTCGGTGAAGGCGAGCGACGTCGAACCGTCGATCGAAATTCCGTTGTCGTCGTACAGGTAGATCATTTTGCCAAGTTGCAAATGACCCGCGAGCGACCCCGCTTCGGAGGAGATGCCTTCCATGAGGTCACCGTCGGAGACTAATGCGTAGGTGTAATGGTTAATCACCTCATGTCCCGGGCGATTATAGCGAGCGGCCAGGTGGGCTTCCGCGATTGCGAATCCGACTCCGTGAGCAAAACCTTGTCCGAGGGGTCCGGTGGCCATTTCGACTCCAGCGGTCATTGTATTCTCGGGGTGACCAGGCGTTTTGCTGTGTGCCTGACGAAATTGTTTCAAATCTTCGAGAGAAACGTCGTATCCTGTAAGGTGTAGGAGAGAATACAGCAGCATCGAACCGTGTCCTGCGCTCAGAATGAAGCGGTCTCGGTCGAACCAGTGGGGATTGGTCGGGTTAAATCGTAGGTGTCGGGTCCAGAGGGCGAAAGCCATTGGCGCGGCACCCATCGGCAATCCAGGGTGTCCACTGTTTGCTTTCTGAACCGCATCGATAGAAAGTCCTCGAATGGTATTGATACACAGGTTTTCGAGCGACGGTTCAGCAATTCTCACAGTTATAAGGGTACCTAGAAGGTAGGTAAAGTCGCATTGTGGTTGTCAATAGTCTCATCGCTTTTCTCGCGCTTGCGCCAAATTGGGCAGTAGGCAATCATCTCCAACTAACTTGGAGCGGGGCGGATTATGTTCCGGTCGGCCTGCAAGTTGAAGCTAATTCCAAGCAAATTCCTGAAGCGATGGCCGCAGGAATTAAGGATTTCAATCTTGAGGTCCCTGCTTCGGGCTCTTGGAAGGACGTCGCCGGGAAAATGGGCGATAGCCGGTTTTTCTTGACGGTTAATTCGTCATTGCCGAGTGCAAAAGGAACGATTGTCCAGCCTCAATATTATCGACTGAATGGAGTCCTTAACCCGCAAAAGATTTCGGTCAAATTGCCTGGTTCAACTCAGGCTCTGGTCGTGGTTGCGCTTGCCCGTGATGGTACTGTGGTGTCTTTCAAGACCGCCGAAGTCGTCAATGGCCAGCTAAAAACTGACATTAAAGCAAATAGCGACACGCCCCAAGTCGTACTCATTTACCCGATGGGTGAATCACTTGAGATGGAAGACCTGTGGGAACGGCTTGACGCCCGACGGGATCAGATCCTTCGACAGGTTCGAATCATGGGCAATCAGCCGGGTTTGCGCGGGATCATAAACCCGCTTGGCAGCACCCCCTATTTGGCGAATCAGGACAACGGATTTATCCCATCTAGCCCAACTTTTCAAGCTGAATTTGCGGACTTCTTGCAAGATAAATACAGCAATGTTGTGAGCATGCTTCAGGCTTGGTACATGCAATCGGCTGACATCGAGAGCTTTGATGAAGCCTCTAAGATGATCTCACTATGGAATGGTAACCGTGGGGTTAAGGGTCTCTATAGCGCCAAGCGAAATCTGATTTTGCCTGTCGAAAACGTCAAGCGGTCAGCGTTTTGGTCAGATATTGCTGAATCGATCAGTAAGACCCGAGTTCGGCGGGTTCATCGGATCATTCGATCTATCCGCCGTGCTTCGTCGGTTCCAGTTTTTCAAGACTGGGCGGGTTGGAGTTGGTTCTTTGAAAATCCAGAGAATGAACTCACTGGTCTTTCGATTCACCTGAGCAAATTCACTCCTTCGGGATTACTGAACTCCCTTTCTGGTGCGATGAGTTCGAATTTGCGAAGTCGAAATCCGGGTCCTGTTTTCGCGGTTGATGTTCCGTATTCAAACGATCTTGATCAACCCGGTGTGATGGATGATCTTAACTCCTTTGGCATTCGGGGCCTTTTTGTTAAGTCAGACAAGCCTGACGAATTAGCAAAGATCGCCAAGATGTCGATCGGCAAATTGGAAGCAAAACCAACTGCGATTTATTATCCGGTCAATGCCACCAACCCAGCTTTTACTCAGAAGCTGCCAGGAAACCTCTTGTGGCTACCCTCTCCTGCCGACGGAAATCGACTTGACCTTGGACCGGATCTCAGCGGCTACCAAATTTCTGATGGTAAGAATCCGTCCTATGTGATCTGGGCAAATGGGGGCCGAGTTACCACCGATTTCCTCCTTTTGAACCCATCTTCGGCAACAGTTCGCGGACTAGGCGTGATTCCGCCAACTGTCACAGTCACCAAGTCAGGACTGAGAATCGAACTTGACCATTCACCGATTTTGATCACAGGTGCTTCGGCTTTCCCAGTTCCGGTGCCTGAAGTCCTTCGCCTTGAACGAGAGATTGGCAACCTGTTCGCGGTTTCTACGAGCCAACATCGAGACACCACTGCCGAATCAGTTGAATTCAGAAATTACAAGGATGAACTGACCCAAGCACCGAACAAGGCCTATTTGACCGCGAAACGGGTAATGAAGAGTCTGACATCAACGCTCACAGGGGTTGTTTGGTCTGAGTTTGAATCCACTTCGAATCACCTTTTTAGCGATGTTGTGAACGACGCCGGGTGCAGTAATGGTGCTTGTTTGACATTGAAGACACCGCTAGGCGAAGCGACCGGCCTTGTCAATGTCATTGTCAATGTGCCCCAGCGGTCGACAGGCAGTATGGATATGTGGATTGCGGCACGAATTCCCAATCCGGCCGATCGCGCCGCGATACGAATTAAAGTAGGCGGACAATTGATGGCGCTTGGCACGACACCAATGAGCCCATATGGAAGTGGTTTTGCGTGGTATCAGTGTGGTACGACTCGTCTACCAACGATAAAAACTCCGGTAACAGTTGAGTTAACTGGAAGCCCATCGACTGACATTGCCCTGGATTGCATGGTTTTTTCGCCGACGCCGTTTCAGCCTCAGAATGTGATGATGCCGGAAATTTTTGTGGGACCACCCGCAAAAAATCCTCCAGGTAAGAAAGGCGGAAAGTAGGCCGGGTTACTTCTTCTTGCCTTTGGCCAGAATCGATTCATAGTTGGCAATAAACTCGTTAACCGGGATTTTTGCCACGTACTCGCCGATGAGTTCTAGCGGCAAGTTTTCAATCTTCTTGAATCGAACACATGCTCCGCCCATGTCGACTTTTTTACCAGTCGCAGCCCACTTCTCTAGGAATTCTTCTTTGAGAGTTGGGTTGAGATATAGGCAAAAAAGATAGATTGCCATGTGGTTCTTTTGGGAAGCCAAGTGGAGGAAAGGCAATGGCTGAGTTTTGTCGCAGTGATACCCGGCGGGGTAAGTTGCGTGGGGCACAAAGTAGCCGATCATTCCGTATTGCATCCCCTCCTGATATCCCGCAGGCAGACTTTTTAGAATTTCATTTCGGACGGCTTCGATAGCGGGTTGGCGATCCTCGGGCAATTCGTCCAAGTACTGCTGGATCGTGGTTGCTTTGCTAGTCATAGGCGTATTCTAACCGATTTTTTTGCGATTTAGAGATACGGCTTGAGGTGATCATAGAGTCGTTGATTTAGGTTAAAGATTTCCTGCAATTCGATCTCGACTGGGACTCTGCGATCGCCGTCGTAAATGACTGCTCTCACTAGGTCATGCGAAGGCCGTCCGAGATGAGCGGAGTGGTTCCAATAGCCTGAGAAGCAATCCAGAACCCAGGGATCTTGAATGGTTAACGTTGTATGAGATCGCTGAATGTAGAGTTCAGCAAAGGTTGGGGTTGGATTCCCTTCAACTATTTTCCAATTTTCGGGACATGGGGTGCGAAGCTCTTTTGGGATCAAACCCTTCTTCACAAATTCATCATAGACCTTGGGGACCATTGATTGAAGCTGCTCATGGGTCAAGAATGTCTTGATTGAGACTCCGGAAGGGCTTTTCGTCATTGCGCAGATCATGGTTAGGTGTCCGACTGGCGGCAGCATTGATTCACGTACGCCGATTCGGAGGATCTCATCGATGACAGGGATCGGGACTTTGCGCAGGACGGTCTTGGTGAATCCCCAATAGCTTCCCGAAAACCAGACCTCAGACTTATTAGCGAACACGGTGCTTGAGGCTAGTCTAATCTAAAACAAAACCAGCTCTTTCGAGCTGGCCTGTTTTTTGGGGGGAGGGATTTGGAATTGGCTCAGTTGCATTCTCTGCTTGTCTGACCAGCAGCTACATTTTTTTGAGCTGCCAACTATTAAGACGAGGTATCCGGGGTGGACATGGCATATTTAGCCCCTGTGGGGCCAAATTCCGTCAATCTCGCATCGTTTTCGTCAGATTTGGAGGGGAGATTTGGCCTCGATTTACTTCCTTAGCCTCGCAAATTGAGGCTTGGATATCCGACTGGCTATCGTTGGCGCATTAGCGAGGCATCGTATTTGGAAGTTTAGAAGTCAAAAACAGAGTCGGCGATTCCGTCGTTAATCTTCACGTTCAAATATTTTGATTCGGCTGCGATCTTGTTTTCTGAATTGAGGACTCTCAGGACGGTTGGAACCGTGATGCCCTTGATGGTGGTCGGATTCAAATACAAGAATGTCGCTCGGAGTTGGCCCTTGAGTCCGTACCATTCGCGCTTCACCATATTCTTTGTAGATTTATCAATCCAAACTCGATGGCGTACCGGATAATCAAGGTTCGAAGGAAAGGTTAGGTCGAAGACCGGATTGCCAGTCTCGCGGTCGAACCGGACGAATTTGGACTCTAAAAACTCGTGCGATTCGGCATTGGTTAAAATTGCAAAATCCATCAAGGTTTGTCGCTGCCCAGGTTGTTTTGAGACGTCAGATTTGCTCTTGATGTGCAATACCGGAATACTGATCAATTTGCGACCACCGTTGACAATCGTGTAGCCTGACGCATCCTCTGATTTCGCGTCGATTCGCAGCTTGAACGGTTCTTTCCCTCGAAACAAGGCGGAATCCAGCTGTGAATATTGAATCACGTAGGATTGGTCAATCTTCTGAAGCTCCTTGGGAAAGCGCTTGGTCAGCGAGATGTTGAATGAAATATCTTTGAATCCGCTGGGCAAATAGGAATCAATGTTGGTCGATTGAAATCCACCTAAAACGAGAGTTGCAAAAGTTGTTGTGATCATAACCGTGTGTTCTGTATATTTTGACTCGTATACTATCCGAAGTATGCAGACGAATGGGCCCATTCATGATTACGCTCGCTACGCGTCTGCCAGTTCGTCGTCTCTTCTTCGCCCTCATGCTCCGGGCGAAACAAGCGACGCCGCTGTTTTCATTTACCGTAAGAACTTTTCGACCTTGGCCCAGCTTTCGATGCTGCCAAGTTTGTTCATCAGTGGATTCGTTATTATCTTCTACGAATTAATTTTCCCAAGGTTGTTCGTTACTCAGTTCGAATCGGACACCAGCCTGCAAATCCTTGAGTTTTGCATCTACTTGTTTGGCGGCTTAACCGCAGGATTTATTGTTGCAAACATTGGCCTTGCAAAGATTGCGACTTACGCTCACGTTATAGTTGATGCTGCGATCAACCAAGAGGACTTGAATCGTGTTCAGGTCGAGCGCAGAGCAGCCGGACATTTTGGCATAGCCTACCGAACCATGATGCGCACCATTTTTTTCACCTTGGCTCCGGCGATGGCTTCGGTGATTCCTCTTGTTATTTGTGGCCTTTTGCTCACGATTACCCAAGAAGCCAATATCATTCCTGGGGTTGCAGCAGCCCTTGGTTCGACTTTGATCCCCATCGGAATAATTTGGAGCCTTACCAAATTGAATGTTGGGCTAGGAGCCGCATCGGTTGCTTTGAACGAAAATCGAAAGCCCAAAGAAGCGATTCTCCGATCCAAATACTTGTTTGGCAACAAGTCGAAGCCGCCACCCAAAGCCAACCCCGCTGCAACAGCAATTGGCGGTTCAATATTGATTTACATCTTGCTTCGGGCCGGGTATTCATCCCTGTTAAGCTCGTTCGAAGTCGGGACGCACATTCAAAACTTGATGCCGACTCCGTATCTCAAAGCAGCTGCCGATATAGTGATCGGAATATTGCCAGAGTTTCTGGCGATCCTTTTCATCACGCCTTACGTTGCGGTTGCCGCCGCGTTATTCTATTACCAACGACGAATCTGCGTGGAGGGCTTGGATATTTCACTTCTCAATGAAAATCTTCCTTCGAACCGTCGCTAGTATTTGTTTGCTCATTGTGGCGATCTCTGCTCAGGCGGACTGGGCCTCCGTGCAAAAACAGTTTAAGACTGAAAAAGACCATGACAGAGCAGTTTCACGGCTAAGCGAATCAGAGTTTTCGAAAGACGACGAACTTGTGCCGTTGATCGAAACCTACCAGGCCGATTCTGCTAAGGGCAAACGAGAGGATTACGATTCTATAGTCAACTTCCTTGATGCGAAAGTAATGGCGGAGCATTTTAAATCGAAAGGTGATGCGGACAAAATCGCCAAGGAGATCAAAAAGGATCCGATTTATTCCGCTGAAAAAGAAGCTGGGCAAAGTAATTGGGTCGAAAAGCTCAATGACCGATTCAAGAAGATTTTCGAGGGAAAGAAAGCAGCTGACACTCCTAATATTCCTAATATTCCAGCCTGGATAGTCCCCATTATTCAAATTTTGTTCGTCCTTGTTTGCGGCGCAATTATTGCCGCGATTATCTATTTGCTGGTCAAGGTACCGTGGGCTTGGACAGCCGCTGGACGAGCAAAGCGGGCGAAGAGAGGAGGCATCCTTGAAGATGGAGAGATGCTCCTTTCCGAAGACGAGTACCTTATCGAAGCTGACCGCCTTATTGCCGAAGGCAAGTTTCGAGAGGCGTGTAGAGCGCTTTATTTGGCTTCCCTTCTTCGCATTAGCACGGCTCGGATAGCTCGATTTGAACCGACTCAGACCAACTGGGAGCACCTTCGGCGCATTGAATTTAGCAAGACGAAGCCAGAGAATCTAGAATTTCGGTCCATCACCAAGGGTTTTGACCTCGCTTGGTACGGATATCGGGCTACCCAGCTTAGCGATGTGTTTCCTTTCCGGGAAAGCTACATCAGCATCAAAGCAATGACGGAGGGGATGGGTTGAAGATTCCGGGGAAGATCGCAGTTTGGGTTTTCTGCCTGGTGTTCTTGGCCGTCATCATCCTTCAGGCTGGAGATTATTCCTACTCCAAAGACAACGGATTTGACAGTTTTGAGCCATCTGGTACATCGGCATTTCTCGAATTAGTTAAGCGAGTGGGTTTCAAGCCGAAGGTCGTCAAGACCAGTGCATCATCGTTAGATGGAACAATCATCGTTCCGGTTAGCTACGAAAACCGCAGTAGCTTCATCGAATTGCTAAAGTCTCAAAAAACTAAATCGACGATCATCGCCTACATGATTCCTCGGCAGGATCGATCGAAGTCGGAGCCCGTCGAGATTAGGGATTCAGAACACAAAACCATCGGTAAGGTTGGACCCATCTCGATCAATTCGACTACTTGGCAGCCTCACTTATTGAACGATGGTGAATCCACCGACCTGTTGACGCTTGCAGGCGAGGAAACTGCATTCGTGAGGGTTTACACCAAGGGTGATGTTCGAGTTATCGAAATTATTGATGCCGCATGCATCACCAATCGAAACCTCGATAAAGCCAACAATGCAAGTGTGATGATGGGCCTTATCAGCCAAGTAGCCGAAACCAACAAGCCGATTTCGTTCATTACTTCGTTTACGAGCAAGGACAATCGCGAAAGCATCATTACGAAGTTGGGAGCTCCGGTTCAAGCCGCATGGGGTCAACTGTTGATCCTCATTTTTGTGATCTTTGTGACGCTTTCGGTACGGTTTGGACTTGCACCAGAGAGCCGTGCCAAGCAACGTGGAGCGAGAGAACTAGTTGATGGCCTTGCTTGGATGACCAGACGAAAACGAAATGCTCGTTGGGCGCTTCGAGCGGTTTTTGATCGAGTTTTGACCGAATTAGAGCGACGTCATCGAATTGGACGAGAGCATATCATTCAGCGCCCCGACCTTTATTTGCCCCCTGACCAAGCGAGAATCCTTAAGGACGTTGAGGCAGCGACGCTGGACGATATTTCGGAACAAGAAGCAATTCGCTTCTCAAAGGAACTAAAAAAACTTGTTTAAGCCAATCCCGACTGGTATAAGTGAAAGGATGAAGATACTTTGCTTATTCGCAACTTTGGTTCTTGTCGGTGCTGCTTTCGCTCAAAAGCCACCAGCAGCCAGTGGAAAATCTAAAGAAAGTGCTCAACAAGCAACCCAACAAGTTAGCGACGCCAAACTAAAAGCGCTGGAAGCAGCCTATACAACAGCAAAAGCCAGCTTCGCCAAGAAGCCAAAGGATGCGAAAGTGAAGCAAGCCTATATCAACGCGACATTTGCAGTTGGAATGGGGCGCATGTACTCAGTTTCTTTGCCTCCTCGCCAAAAATACACTACTGCCCTAGATGCATTCCGTGAAGTTAAGAAAGTCGATCCTAAGCACAAAGAAGCCAACAAGAATTACGACATGATCGTTGCGATTTACAAGAGCATGAAACGACCAGTACCTGGCGAACACTAGAGTGCCTGAACTCAACGACGAGCAACAGCTAAATATCTTTCGGTCGTTCACTCGGTGGTTTGCGATTGCCATCACCGTCTTAGTCGCGATTCCGACCCTCTATTGCTTCGCGATTCGTCCCGCCGGATATTCATACTTTGGCATCCAATATAACTTGGATGACCATATGGTCTACGCCGGATGGATGAAACAGGCGATGGAGGGTCATTTCACCTTCGAGAATCGCTTTACCACGGACCAACAGCCTGGCTTAACGCTCCATTTGTATTTTCTGGTGCTTGGCTGGGTGGCCAAGTTGACAGGAATTCCGGTTGCGATGACGTTGGCGCGTTTGGGCTTCACTTTTCTCGCTGTGATCTTGCTGGGCCGCTTGATTGAGTTTGTGACGGAGCGAATTTATCCGCGAAAGTTGGCACTGGCGCTCGCCGTCGTTGGGGGTGGCATTGGGTTTTCGGTCTGGCATAACTTTGGGCGGATACTCGAACTTCCCGCTAATCCCTTTTTAAAAGACCTCTTGCTTTCTCGGCAACCAGTTGATATTTGGCAACCAGAAGGCTTCTTCCTTTACAGTGCGATCACGAATGGCCTCTTCATGGTGAGCCTTTGCCTCATTCTTGGGGTTCTGACGAGCATTTTGCGCGTCCGAACCGATAAGAAGGCGATCGCCGTCGGAGTCGCATGTTTTGGCCTTCTGATGAACATCCACAGTTATGATGTTCTGCTGATTGCTTTGAGCTTGGTTGGCTTCGTCGCCGCGACGTACGGATCGCGCATCATTACGACCCAGTGGGTAACTCGGTCACTGCTGATTGCCCTGGGTGCGGTTCCCTTCGCCTTGTGGTTTGTATACGTTCTGAAGAATGACCCGGTGTTCCAGGCTCGGTCGCAGACTTTGACGTTTTCGCCAAACTTCCGTCAGATATTTGCTGGTTATGTGTTGCTCATCATTCCGGGAATGGTTGCCCTGTACACGAAACAGCGTAATGTTTTGATTGGCCTTGGTCTCTTTGCCGCGTTGCTGATTGGACTCAATGTTGCGGCCTCAAGTCACCTCACGGACAGTTATTTCATGTCGATGGGGGTTTGGTGCGGACTGTTTGGGATTGTCGTTGTTAGCCTCTATTTCATTCGCCCTGAGAAACCAGGAATGGCTCTGATAGCGGCTTGGGCGTTGGTCGGGATCATCGCGCCGTACTTCCCCCAACTGTTTCAACGCAAGCTTACGATGATGCTGAGCGTCCCTTGGGGGATTCTCGCAGGTATTGGCGTCGCCATGATCCTTGAAACTCGGGAACGCGGTCAGCGCAACCTCTTGACCGCTCTTTGTATCATCGTATTCGGAGCGACGGGTGCTCGGTGGGTTTCGCGCGAAATCACGCTGGCGAAGAAGGATGTTTCGAGCACGACGATGCACTCGATTTACTATTCGAACGACGTCAAAGAAATTCTGAACATCCTGACTCCATTGGGTCGAGATGCGGTCGTCGCGGCTTACCCGGGCATTCCATCGCCTTCGCACAACGAAGCGGGAGAAAAAATCCCTGATTCCTTCGATACTCCTTTGGTCGCGGACCTGAATCCTATATTCGTCGGGATTGCTGGCTCGCGAACCTATGCCGGGCACTGGAGCGAAACCCCGGATTATGCCAATCGTCGGGCGGCGCTAAATAAGGAGATTTTCAGCCCGACCCCGCATTTGCGGGAACTCGGGATCACCCATCTCGTTCTCCCGATTAACGGCCTCAAGGAGCAACAGCCATTAGAAACCTATGGCACCGTCATCTTTCGGGGGCCTGAATTGGCCCTGATCAAGCTTTAGTGCCCCGTTTTGGTTGCGCCCAATTGATCTACTCTTCTGATTTCGGCTTTGGGGGACCCCAATACTTGATTACCGTCGGATGCTCTTGAACGCCTTGTCCAAATGCTTCGCCACGAAAGACATCGGGAAAATCCTCGATCACCGTATTAAGTAACTTCGTAAAGGTCTCTACGGCTTGGCAAGCCACGGCGTGGACTAGGTACTTCTCAATGAGGAGCACCTAACCCGGATGGCACGGTTAGCGCCCCCCATTTGTCCGCCATAGCACTCTTGTGCGACGGAGGATGCGAAGCTGAGAGTTAACCGTGAATATCCTTCAATCATGCAAACCACTTTGCCTATTCTAACTCCAATTGATAAGTTGAATGACTTCGTAAAACCACTTT
>JANYCU010000005.1 GCA_025360125.1 Armatimonadota bacterium
ACTCTTGTGCGACGGAGGATGCGAAGCTGAGAGTTAACCGTGAATATCCTTCAATCATGCAAACCACTTTGCCTATTCTAACTCCAATTGATAAGTTGAATGACTTCGTAAAACCACTTTGTTGGCCAGTCTTTCAGCCGGGATTCAGTCAAGGGTCTCAAACCGAGAGAGGCAAGAAGGAAATGAAAATGAGACAGGGGTGGCCTGTTTAAGCGACCATGTGCGAAGCTCCGAGCTTAAGCAGGTGCAAACTTGCAAAAATATTCCAATTAAGTAGAACCTTGTCTACTTAATTGACGTCTATATAAGTATGCCTTCGCCATGTGTCCCAATCCAATCTCCTACACGAGATGACGGTATGAGGAATTTAGGAAGGAATTTTTTCACGGCCGTTCACTGTCCCACTTTTAAGGGAGGCCAGCAATCACAAGCCAAAGTCCAATGAATGTTGCTGTTTCTTTCGCCCTCGCCCTCGCCCTCAATTTCTTAGGGTACTTTTTTTCATCACCCCCGCTTTCGGCGTTTCAGCGTCGTCCCGAGAGGCTCGATCGAATCGGGATTCATGCTGACCTGATTTTAGCTCAGGATCAATTTCCCAAAACCATAAGTCGGCTCACATTGGCCCGTTGCCCTTGCGGAGCAAGCCCAAGCGGAGCTTGCCCTCGGGAAGATGTGCCCTTTGACAATTGAATAGAGAACTACAAGGCCCGTGAAATCCTAGTGCCCCGTTTTGGATGCGCCAGCTTGCGTCCCAACTCCGGTTGCTGGAGGTGTGACTCCAGGAGCGGTGATGGGCGGAACTACAGGTTTAGCGGGTGCCTTCGGGCCGTACGTAATAATCGTTCCGCCGCCATTGTAGTAGCTGTCCTTCAATGTCTCCGCTGAGACCTTCACGCCGTTCTTATAAACAGTTCGGAAGGTCTGGACATAGCGGTTGTCTCCGTTATGTTGAACCTTGGTTGTTCCTGGCGGGAGCTTCGGATCGTACTCTCGGCGGGTAGCTGCTCCTGACGAATGAACTCGACCTTGGGTGATTTTGACTTCGATACCTTCTTCTTTCTTGCCGAGGATTCGGAAGGTTAGCTTGCCGGGCACGTATTGGCTTACCACAACAATCGGGGTCGACATCGTGTTTTGGATGACCAGATTTTGCGCGCCGTAGTTGACGGTTGCGTCTCGGCCAAGGGGAACGTATGGAACGGGCATCGAGTGATTGGTCCGATCAAGTACTTTGAGATTGCTGAAAAGCGAGGCGTTGTAGAGGGTGGTGCTGACTTGGCAGATTCCGCCGCCGATTCCGGTATCGTGGCGGCCATTGACGTAAACGCCAGCAATTTTGTATCCACCCGCAAGGGTGCGTTGACCAACAGTTTCGTTAAAGCCCATTTTCTCGCCGGGCATAACCAAAATGCCATTGAGCTTGCTCGAAGCCAACTTGATGTTGCTCGATCTCGGTCGATTACCTGATGAAAAATTGGTCGAAAACTCTGAGACCACGTCGGTGATCTGATTCAAAACTTCATCGGTGACGCGCTTCGGCTCCTCTTTGATTGGCAGGGTTACGGTTTGATCGTCCAGCAGGCCTTTGACGACCGCTTCCGAAAGCGCGGCTTCGTCGAGGGCAAATCGTGGCTTTTCTGGCTCACGAACAATTTTTCCGTCGATGTACTTAACTCGGGCAGGACCAGGATCGCCATAGGATTCTTTGACTGCGACTTTGAGAGCGTGGAGGTCAAAGAGCGTTGATTTTGTTTTCAGCGGGAATTTTTGGACCGCCGCTTTATCCAAAACTTGTCCAACCAGCCCCTCGACCGGGACTTGGGCCACGGAGGCCACGTCGTCAACTGAGACGCCGAGCTCGCCAGGAGTGTAGGTTTTCTTGAGAGATTTGTCCTTAATGGTCAAGGTTAGTTTGTCGACTTTCGCCCCTTCCCACCAAACTCGAAGCTTCGTTTGCGCCTCTAAAACCGTCAGTCCACCCACGTCAACTACGCCGATTTGACTTCCTTTTACTAACTTCGCTTCAGTTCCTTGGACAACAGCAGCGACGACGACCGATACGACCGCTAAACAACCCACTAGCACGATTCCGCCGCGCTTCATAAACACTTTCATTTCAACCGATTACTCAGTTACAAATTATGACGCTATTTGAACCTAAAATGACGCAATTTTCTTATATAAGAAACGTACATAATATTGATATGACGAAGCTCGTTTGGCTTAATGGCGTTGTAAGCCCGCTCGAATCAGCGACAACGTCCGTATCGGACCACTGTTATTTGTACGGGGATGGCCTGTTTGAAGGGATCCGGATTTACGGCAGCAAGGTCTTCAAACTCGACGAGCATCTTGATCGGCTGTACCACGGAATCAAGTACCTCAAGTACAACATGTCGATCTCGCAGCCGGAGCTGAAGAAGATCATTCTTGATGTCTGTCGCCAGTCTGGAGCCGAAAGTGGTTACATTCGGTTAAACGTTACTCGCGGAACTGGACTTGGCCTTGACCCGAGCAAAATCGACGACACGCCAAACGTAATGGTGATGGTTAATACGCTTGCCCTTTATAGCGAAGAAAGCTACCGAACTGGACTTGACGTCGTCACAACAAGTTTCAAAACGATTCCGGCCGACGCACTCGACCCAAGACTGAAATGCATCGGTAAGTACGCGGCCAACATTTTGGCAAAGCAAGAAGCCAACAGCCGAGGAGCTGGCGAGGGGCTTATGCTCAACCACCAGGGCTACATCGCTGAGTGTACGGGCGATAACATTTTCTTGGTTAAGGGCAAGCACGTACGCACTCCAGACCCATCGTGCGGCCTTCTGCGAGGAGTCACCCGAGACACTGTTCTCATGTTGGCTCAGCAAGCGGGCTACACAACTGAAGAGTGTCTCCTTACGCCGTTCGACCTATACTCGGCTGACGAGGCCTTTTTGACGGGTACAGCGGCTGAAGTTATTCCAATGGTTACCATCGACGGTCGACCAATCGGCGACGGGAAACCTGGTCATGTCACCAACGATCTGATCGCCCGATTTAGACAGCATACGAGTGAAGGAACTGCTTTTTAGCAATTTAGAGTGTCCCGACTGCCTTCGCGAGAAATCTCGAAAGATTTCTTTCGAAGGCAAATCGTATCAAGTTTGTGGCAGCTGTCCGCACGCAATTAACCTAAAAAGGAAGCTTTTCGTGCCAGAACCGACGAACAATGCGACCGAATGTCCCGTCTGTAAAACGACTCTCGAGCAAATTCAAACGACTTCTTTAGTTGGTTGCCCTATTTGCTACGATATTTTTGACGAAAATATAAAGAGGCTCTTGAGTCACAATTAGGTAAGCGAATGAAAATAAGGTCTGGGATCATTGGAATTGGATTGTTGATTGGCAGTGCCATCGGGTGTGGCGGGTCAGTCGGAAAGCAGCCAGATCCAAACGTTCGGTTTGTTAATTTATGTACCGACGCAACCCTTGATTTCTTGATTGACGACACGACCATCGACACCAACATCGGTTTCATGGATCAGACTACGATCTTTAAGAAAACAGATCCAAAACTTGAAGACTTCGGCATCGAAGAAACTGGAAGCACAGTCCTCATCGACTCTCAGGCGCAGGCGATGTCCGCCAATACCGACAACTTGGTTATTGCGTTTGGCTCCAAAAATTTCGGCACTGAACCCGAGAAGCGACTTCGATTCTTATTTCAGCCCGTCAATCGACTCCTTCCCAATGGCTCCAAATCACGCGTCTTCGCGATGAACACGTTCAACCGTTCGCTCGGAAACCAAAATTTCGCGGTCATTTTTAAGAACCCGGGCACGATTTCCACGATTAACTTTAATCCAGTTAACTTCGGCGAAGTTTCCGCCCAGGAAATTGACGCGGGACCGACCACTCTGGTCGCCCAACGACAAGATACTGAAACGGAAGTTGCTTCGGTAACGAAGACCTTTGAAGCCGGGAAGATTTACCTGATGGCCCTGACGGGTGTTGAGGGCGGAGTGGGCGTCAACGCACCGACGATCAATTTCATCGAGATTCCATCGAAGTAAGGTTATTCGGTCTCGGCCAGAATTTCATTTGCCCTTGCGATCGCCTCTTTTAGGCTCATGACGAGGTTCTTTTCGCCAACGTGGCGTCGTAAGTCGCCCTGATTGGCCAAACTCGCCGCTTGGTTCTGGAGGCCGCACATCACCAAGTGTCGCCCTTTCAAGGATAGCTTCACGGCTAACTCTTCAAGGGCTTTCAGCCCCGTAGCGTCCAACGCGTTCATGTTTCGCAGCCTCAAAATGACGACTGGTGGGAGGTCGTCGACCTGATCGGTGATGACGCTGAGCTTGTCGGTCGCACCAAACATAAACGCACCATGAATCCTGAAAACCGCCACGCCTTTTGGCAACGGATTCAACTGAAGTGAGTGCTCGATTCCCTTCACAATGTAATCGTCGGTGACTCTCACGACCGTTGTGGTGGTGCTGATTCGCTGAACAAATAAGAGCATCGCCAAGATCATGCCTGCCTCCACCGCGACAGTAAGGTCGGCGAAAACGGTGAGAGCAAACGTGATGAACCAAACCGCGATTGGCGCTTTGCCGAGTTTAAGGATTTGGGGGACTTCCTTCCACTCGCCCATGTTGTAGGAGACCACGAAGAGTATTGCTGCAAGGACGCACAGCGGAATGTGCTTCGCGAGATTTGCGCCGATGAGAAGCACAACGAGGAGCGTGAGGGCGTGAATCATTCCGGCAACCGGGCTGACCGCCCCGCTCCTAATGTTGGTGGCGGTTCGTGCGATTGCCCCGGTGGCGGGTAAGCCGCCAAATAGAGGCGACACAAAGTTTGCGACGCCTTGACCAAAGAGCTCGACGTTGGGGTTGTGCTTGTCCCCGGTCATTCGATCGCCGACGACCGCACTGAGCAAGGATTCGATTGCGCCCAACATCGTCACGGTGAGGGTGGGCGCGAGCAACGGCAGGATTAGGTCGGCTCGGAACGTGGGGATTTTCAAAGCCGGAAAGCCACTTGGGATTCCGCCAAACTTGGTGAGGATCGTATCGACGGGTAGTTTTAAGGCGAATGCCACGGCGGTGCCGACCACCATGGCCACGATGTAGCCGGGCACCTTTTTCACGAACTTGGCGATCAGAATGATCGCGAGCAAACAACTAGCCGACAGGATCGTCGTGGTTGCGGAGATCGTACCAAAGTGGCCCGCGATTGCCTCGATTCGGGGCAAGAATTCGCTTGGCGGCTTGTCGATCTTCAGTCCAAAAAAGTCTTTGATTTGGGTACTGGCGATGAGTACAGCAATGCCGTTGGTGAACCCAATCACGACTGGTCGAGGAATGAACTTAACCGCAGTTCCTAGGCCAGTAACGCCGAGGACCATGAGCAAGACTCCGGCCATCATCGTACACATGAAAAGACCGTCGATGCCGTGCTTTTGCACGATTCCGGCGACGACCACGACGAAGGCACCCGTCGGCCCGCCGATTTGGACTGTGGAACCGCCAAGGGCAGAAATGAGGAATCCGGCGACGATGGCGCAGTAAATGCCGCTCTGAGGCGGGACGCCGGAGGAAATGGCAAACGCCATGGCGAGAGGTAGGGCAACAAGACCGACGGTCACTCCGGCAATTAAGTCGGCGACAAATTTCTTTGCGTTATAGTCTCGAAGAGCGAGAACCGACTTCGGGATGAAGGGTTCGCCCGCAACATTAAAACTCACGGTAGTTCCTTACCTTAGACGGTTTGGGACTTCGGCGTCAGTACTTGAACAACGAATCCACCACACGAAACAGAAAAAGCCCCTTTCCTCCTTCGGAAAAGGGCCGATTTGTGGCTACCTTATTTGGCTTGGTTTAAGGTGGAGCTTCACTTTTTCTAGATCTTTCAATGTCTGACCTTGTTCCCATCCACTGAAACCTTGGATCTCCGATTCTCGCTTCCAGTGGAGAGAATCGTTGAGATGCGTCTCCGCAGATTCCCATTTCTCTTTTTGCATGGCGTCGGCAGCAAGTTTGTCCGCCTTGTAGATTTCGGCATACACTTCGTTCCTCATGAGCCAACTGAGGCTGCTTGCCCAGCTTGGTTTCACGTCGCAAGTCGATTGGTCAAAGTCGATATCCAAAATCTTCTTCCGACTTCCCTTCCATCCTGAATCGGCAATCTGATTGCCGTTATGCATTTTAATTAACTGGGTCACTCCATTCATCGTATTGGTGCCGATCGAGATCGCATCGCTCTTTCCTGATTCGGTGCAGTTGACGAAGAGACTTAATTTCTTTGATCGCGCATTCTGAGGCTCGATTGGGACAATGACTTCCATCTCGAGGATTCCATCCACCGGAACATTGGCTCCTTCGGACTGGTCGTGCTCCGGTCCATTGGACTGAACATATTCCGTTCCGAGATTGTCCGATAGACCTATATAGCTTCCAGACCATCGGTGAGGATCCCTATTTCCAGCTTGATAAGCAATAAACACCGTTCCATCGCGAGAGATGTCGATCTTGCGAATAATGACTGTCCGGTCCTTCAACTTCAGTCGACCAAGCTCAGATTCCGTCATTCCATCATTAA
This sequence comes from Armatimonadota bacterium, assembly GCA_025360125.1. Classification (GTDB taxonomy): domain Bacteria; phylum Armatimonadota; class Fimbriimonadia; order Fimbriimonadales; family Fimbriimonadaceae; genus Fimbriimonas. Next base: position 6,589 of record JANYCU010000005.1, read on the forward strand.
ACTTGGCCCATTTCTCGGCCATCGTCAATACTGGCGTCTTCGTGAAATCAGGTTTGAGAACTTTGAGCCCCGGCAGATAGGCAAATTCGTGCTCCTGGCGAATCCTCCATTTGCCCATTTCGAATGATTCAGCAATTGCATGAAACGGTAACTCTGTATTCGGATCGGCTTCAATGATAAGTCTCTCGGGCAATCCGGTATCAGTCACTGTTGCCCGAAGAATTACCCGGCCACGGACATTTACCTTTTCAAGTTCAACCCTTTTACTGATCGTGAATCGACTTGCCTGGCTGAGCATTTGCGACAAGCGAATTCCTTGATTGTTCCGTTGGCTCGCGATGAAACTCCTGGTATTCGAATCGAAAGCGAAGGTCGTGTCGCCAATTTCCACTTGCTCGATCCGGTTCTGAGCATCACGGGATTCCACATTGCCCTCGGCCATAATAGTTGTCGATTTTGGAAATCGGTTTCCTTTTTCATCCACTGTGTAGGTGAAGATCCTTGCGCTCGTTTGCTTGTCGAGGGCACTCATCATTCCTCCTAGGGCTGCTTGGGCTTTGACAGCGGGAAAAACAAAGATTCCTGAAGCTACCGCCGCCGTTGCACCGAGCGAAAGGGTCACCCGCCTTCGAATCTGTTTCCGGTTCTTGAATTTCGACACCACAGCATCGATCTTGCTTTCCATATGCGTCGGAAAAACTGGCGCCACAAAAGCAGCCTTCAAATTTGCATTAAATTGTTGTTCGTTCATGATTGATTTCCTAAAGGTTCGAGTTGTCGTCGGATTCGAGCTCTGGCTCGTCCGAGTAGGGAGTTGGTCGCCTTGACGCTGCGACCGAGCACGGTCGCGATTTCTTCGATGGACATTTCCTCAACCACTTGCATGAGGAGAGCATCGCGTTCGTCGGGCGGTAGTTTGGCGACCATGGCCGCGGCTTGATTGGCTTGGGCCTGAGTTACAAATTCGTCCATGGCGTTCGATGTTGCGTCCTCTTCTCGTATCGACCAAATAGGTCTTTTCTTCCGAAGAGCATCGGATACTTTGCGTCGGGCGATGCCTAGCAGCCACAATCTTGGGTCGCCTTTGCAGCGGCCCCAGTGACGATAGGCGTCGACAAACACGTTGGCGACAACATCTTCGGCTTCTTGGACGGGCCGAATTCGATTGGCAACGAAAGCAAAAATCTGTCCCTGGTAGCGTGTCCTTGCCTCGGCAAAGGATAGGCGTTCAGCCCGCCTGGGAAGTTCGGTGGCTTCAAGTGTGGATTTAATCAATCGGGACTCCTTTCATTCGCATTCACAGAAGGAGTTCGCGCCACGAATCAAAGTCTATCGGAGATTTTTCAAAAGACTAGGCTGAATAGCTTCGTTACTTTGTAGCCCCTGCCCTTGCGTTCGACGGTAACGCCTCGATCAGTTCCGACGATCTGGCAAGAGAGAGAATCTTCTCCAAAAGAGCCGGAGGGCCACCATAAGTCTTTCTTGGCATGCGCCGAGGCAGCCTTGAGATCTTTGGCAATTTTTGGCGAGGCGCAGTACGATGAGACCAAACTCCAGTTCTTCATCTGAACCGCATGGATGAGGTCATCCATCGTTTTCATCGGGCAGGGAAAAAATTTCTGCGGGCTGTTGGCTAGTCTTCCCTTTTGAACAGAGAACGTTCGCCGCATCTGGACCTCTGCACCCGAGTGGGGGACGTGGATATTTTTCGGATAGGTTCGACCAGATGCTTCGGCGGACCATTTCGAGTTTCGATACTCGAATCCATCGACAGTGCCTTGGAACTTTGAGGTCTGGTATTGAACAGGTTTCCAATGCCCATTGGAGAATTGACAGCTGGCCGCGCCAGGGCTCATGTAATTTGATTCGACGTGTTCTTGCCCGACGACGACTAGGCGTCCAGACGACATGACTCCATGCTGAGGCACGAACCGGTCTGCGCTCTTTACTTGGTCGATTGGTTCGAGATGGTATCTGCCGCGTATTGGTCGAGCGACAAAGGAAGCATTCACCTGAAAGATGTTTCCAATCGAAAAGCCAAAGAGAGAGGAGCCGCGGACTTGAAACACCAGTTTGGGGTGGAACTCGCCTTTGTCGGCATTTGGATTGGCTTTGAGGAACCCATTCATTTGCTCTTCCATGGCCTCCAAAAAGGCGCGGGAGTTTTTCGCGACAGGAACTTTGTCGTTGACAAACAATTCGAACCGTTTCCAATCGATATCGTTGGATCTTATTTGAGCCGCAAGGGCGAGGGCGAGCATTTGCTCAATTATAGGATGAACCTCTCAACAAATTATCATCCTTTCGAACGATTCATTGCTCGGCGTCGAGATTTAGATCCAAACATCGTTGTTTGCGGTCAGTTCTCCGCCCGCTTCGCCCGTGTTGACGACGCCTCGCGGCTCGATGATCATGGCGTGGCACTCGTGTTTGGCTCTCGTGATGTGTTCGATGCCTTTCTTCACGACAAATAGTTCGCCTTCCTTCACCGTGACTTCGCGGTCGCGGAACCCGATCTGCATTTCGCCTTTGATCACGATAAATGCCTCGTCGGTATCGTCGTGTTGGTGCCAAACAAAATCACCTTGGAATTTGACGAGCTTGAACTGGGTGTCGTTCAGCTCAGCGATGACTTTGGGCGACCAGTGCTCGGAAAAGAGCGAAAGCTTTTCGGCGAAGTTGATGGGCGACATACAAACATTTTGATGCAAAATGGAATTATGAGCATCACCGTCGAATTTGATTCGGACGTCGAGGAAGGAATTCAGAAATACATACTTGAAAATCAGGTCTCTCGAGAAGACGCAATTAATGCCCTACTTCGGCAAGGTCTTTTTGCGGAATCTGATTCGAATTCATGAAAGCGACTTCTCGAAAGAAGTCCCCATTTTGCCATGACAACCCGAACGAAGAAGATTATCGCAATTGTTGTGACGACGATTGTGGTCACGAGATCTGTCGTTTATATGCGAGAGATGGCCTGGTGGAATCGATATGGCAGTAGTGTTGGACAACGAAAATACGTAACCAGCTCTTATGCGAAGAGAATAGGGCTGGCCATCAGTATGTACGCGGCAGATAATGATGACTGCCTACCAATGGCTGACACTAAGACTGCTTGGCAAGCGCTCCTTCGTCAGTATGGGGCTACCGCTTTTGAGTCACACAATCCACAAGGAGGATCCATTGTCCCAAACCCTAGAGTCGCTGGAGGCAAGCTTAGTTATCTGCGGGAGCACCATTTGATCGTGGCGTTCGAACAAAAGCGTTGGGAGGAAGGTGAGCGAGTATTTCTTTTTGCTGATGGCAAGGTGAAATTCCTCAAAGAGGCGCCAGTAGGAGCCATGGGTACACCAAGCCGTTAGGATATTCTTCCAACTGACTGAACCAGGCAAGCGTAGCTGGACAGCGAATCACGAACCTTGTATGATGGGCTAGGAAGTCATGAAGTCACAAGTCATCGTCACAATAACCCTTGCCCTCACCATCGTTGGCTGCGGCAAGACCAACGAAAACGGAGAGGACGAAAAGACGATGCGGAAAAACACCTTTGCTTCGGCAAAGCAACTCGCAATTGGCATGCTGATGTATGCCCAAGACAATGACGGTGTCATGCCGCCGAAGTATGCGACCCAAAAAGAGTGGCAAAAGGCCATCTATCCATACTTCAAGCATGAATTCAAGTCGGACAACCTCAAGGGAGGTGATTTCGTCCAAAACCCGGCTACTTTTGGAATCTCTACGAAAGGGGTCGATCCGACGCTCATTCTCGGTTACGAAGAGAATGCGTGGGACGACGGTAAGAAGTGCTATTTCACAATTGCGGGCGACGTAAAATTCCTCAGTTCAAGCGAAAAGCCGAAAATGACTCCCTAGGCCCGTGCAACCTTTCCCCAACGCTGGTACTTAGACCAGCTTCCATGTTAAACTGATTATCGCGCACCAGTTACGACTGCTGATGCGTCTATAACCATGCCCAGTGAAGGTTCAAATGATTCGCTCCAAGAAAAGCGTTGGCTCACTGCTCTCAATGAGGGTGATCCGCGCGCGTTGGGCGGAATCTATGAACTGTACGGAGAGCGTATCTTTCGATACACCTTCCGAATGTTGGGCAACCGTTCAGACGCCGAAGATATTACTGCGGAAACTTTCCTCAGGGTGCTTCGACGTTCGGGAGAGCTGCGGGCAGATGGAGCATTCCGCACCTGGCTTTTTCGAATTGCGCGGAATCTCTGCATCGACAAGATGCGTCAGCACAAACTCCTGGAGTTACCTGCCGACGCCGCTTACCCCGGTACAGAGGAAAAATCGACCTTGCGGATTACCGTGCAACAGGCACTTTCGGAGCTTCCGGTGGAATATCGGGAACCGTTAGTCCTTTGTGACTTAGAGGAAATGGCAGCAAGGGAGGCAGCGGAGGTACTGAAAATTAGTGTTCCGGCACTAAAATCTCGCCTATACAGAGGACGTAGGGCGCTTCGCGACAAGCTAGGAGGCACACAAGAATGAACGACACATACAAAAAACTGGTCGATCTATATGCAGGCAATGAATTGCCTGAGGATCTGACTCAAGAAATGGAAATGGCGGCAGAGACCGACCTCGACCTGAAGCAAGACATGACTTCCCTTCGCCGAACCGTAGAATCTCTACGGGCCGATGAACTTGAATTTACTGAGGAGAGCTACCAACGCGTGCTGATGAAGCTATACGCGAGGGGTGGACATCTTCAAACTCAGTCTCCTGACCCCCGACATCTTCAATATCAGCTGCCAATGAGTGGCTAAAAGTATCCATAGACATGAAAATTACTTGTCCGAAAAAAGAGTTCTTCGAAGCAGTCAGCGCCGCTGGCCAAGCCGCAAGCGCACGCACTTCCGTCAACATTCTCCAGACCCTCAAAATTGAGGCGTCTGGATCGTCGATCCGCGTAGTCGGATGTGATGGCGAGATGTGGGTGGAAAGACGCCTTGCTTCCGTTGTCGAAGAGGAAGGGGCCATCTGCGTCCCTGCAAAACTGCTCGTCGACATCGCGAACTCTTTGCCGGACGGTGATGTTCAACTCGTCACTACCGATGGCACCAACGTACTTTTGACCCAGGGAGCGTCCGAGTATCGGTTGCATAGCCTGGACCCTATCGACTTCCCCGATGCGCCTGACTTCGGTGGCGAGCATAATCTGTCGCTTACTTTGGGTGAGTTTAGGGACGCAGTTGATTCGGTCATCTTTGCCGTCTCGACCGACCCGCACCGACAAAACATCAACGGTGTGCAGATGAGCTACGATGGCTCCTTGCTTCGATTGGTAGCCACCGATACCCATCGTCTGGCCGTCCGCGAGTTGACGAAGGAAGGCATGGGCTCGACGGTTACTGCAATCGTTCCCGCGAAAGCGCTGCGGGCGATCCAGTCATTGCCATTCGGCGACGACATGGCGATCGAATTGAACTTTGGCAACGGCCGAGTTGGTGTCGCGACCGACGCTGCGAAGATCGTCACTCAACTTTTGACCGATAAGTATCCCAACTGGGAGCGAGTCGTACCCGCCGAGTCCACCAGGTCTTGGAGCCTCGAGCGCGATCAGTTGGGCAGCAAAGTCCGACGCGCGATGATCGTTGCGAAGGATTCTGCCAACCGATTGCGATTTAAGGGCAACGAAGAGACCTTGTTGATCGCCGCGCGAAGCGAGGAGAAGGGTGACGCTAAGGAAGAGTTGGCGATGATCTCGACCAACGGTGAGCTTGAGATTGCATTTAACGGCAAGTACGTTTTGGACGCGCTGGAGCCAATTTCTGGTCCGGGAATCAAGGTCGAAATGACAGAGTCCATGCGACCCGCGATCTTCCGGTCGGTCGAAGAAGACAAGCATTACTTCTGCGTCATCATGCCGATGTCGTTGATGTAGTCGTATTTAACATCAAAATCAAAAAGGGCCCTGCGATTTTCGCATGGTCCTTTTATTTTACGGGTCATTTGGCATTAGTTCTTCCCTATCCAACTCGGTAGCTCTTCGCCACGAGGGAAAAACAAAGTATAAATTGACTGCCAAGATTGGCCAGATCCAGAGGATGTTTTGTGTCGTGAGCCGGTTGGCGAGCGAGGCGATAAGGCACCACGGAACGAAGCTGATGATGACTGCCGAAATAATGGCGAACTTGTCGTTGCTCGTCATTCTCTTCCAATGCCTCAAGCCTAGGATTGTCAGAAGAAACACGCAAAAGCCTGCCATTTCTATTGCCGAGCGACTCGATTTCGGACGGAATATCAGGTCGGCGACCCAATCGAGGGCAAGGAAGACCGGAAGGACCACTGCCGCGATGACCGGCGCTAACCAGAGGTCTCGTCTTTGTCGGATTGGCTCCATCGCTACTTGACAGCTTAGCAGGAACTGCGACTGGTCAACGCGACTTTTGTACCAACAGTACAATTCAATTTTGCCTAATAATCCTTGCTCGACCATGCCAATAGAGCATATATTCTTTGGGGTGCAATGCTGGGTACTGTTAACCCAGCCATCGCCTCCTCATTGCCCCGAAGGGGCAGTTCAAATTAGCCCAGCATGAAATACTGGGTAGGATTCATCTAATCGCGAGCTGAAAGTTCGCCTCAATTGAAAGTGACTTGACCTGGTCAAGCCATCCGATTTACCGCAACTTGCTCCTCCAACCTACTGCCGCAAGGTCTTCTTCAATGCCTCGCGTTCGACCTTGATGACCAATCGCTGGACGGGGATGGCGAAGTAAGTGCACAGCGAGATTCCGAGGATCCAAAGCAACGTGTTGACCGCATTGAACGGGCCGGAGCGGTGAGGAATGAATGAGAATGCACCGACAGAAGAGAGAATTGCCCATCCGATGATCCACCGATGGCGAACTTCGATTTTTCGCCAGACAGAGAATCCGCCGAACGCATTGAAGAGCGATAGCACGGGGACGAGAGAGACCGAACTAATGGGTGTCGATGACCGCGTGATTCCGTGGATGATCCAATCGATGAACAGGCATATTCCGCAGCCTGTGACGCCAACGATAAGGGAGATCTTGGGGTCCGTCTTTTTGCGCAACAGGAATGGAGCGGGTTCTGGCGTCATCTCATTCATTATGAAGTGACAGGAATCTTTATGGAGGGCAAGATGCCCACCCTCCCAAAAGAGATCTTGGGGTCCGTCTTCTTTCGCAATAGGAATGGGGCGGGTTCTGGCGTCATCTCATTCATTATGAAGCCTGTTAGGAAGCAAGTTCGGAGTTGGAATCTAATCTCCCGGTTCACTTGACGATTTCGAACTGATATCTTCGATGAACGGCCCCGTCGCCATGGGCTACGTCGCCCGCGCGCACGCCGCCGACGGCACCGCCCTCGAGCTTCTGGTGCGCGGCAAGCCGTTGCCTGCCCGCGTCGTACCCCTGCCCTTCCATCCCCATTGCTATGCCCGCTGACGCGGCTCGTGAAGCGAACCCTGACGCGGCTCGCGAAGCGAACGCGGCACCTGACGCGGCTCGCGAAGCGAACGCGGCACCTGACGCGGCTCGCGAAGCGAACGCG
>JANYCU010000014.1 GCA_025360125.1 Armatimonadota bacterium
ATTGAGGTAGTTGATACCCGAAAATACGGCGTAGCCTAAACCAGTTTGGCAGCCGAGTGGAGTGGTAAAGGTTGTGAGTTGTCGGTCAGTATCGTATTGAAACGTCCAAAATCTTCCACCCCAATCTTGAACCGAACTCAGAAGCGAAGTCGTAGTGCTAGCTGAATAAGTAAAGGTGACCTTTCGTCCATCGGTTACTTGAACGGTCTTAAGCAGCCCGGCTTCTGGGGTGGTTCCGTAGCTGAAGGTTTGGACGCACCCAGCAGCGGAAATTGTTCTAGTCAAAAGATAGTTTCCGGCGTTTTGCGTTTCGTACTCAAGGAGGCTTCCATCGGGAAACCGTTCCTGGTACTTTGTGCCGTTATAGGTCAAAGTTGTTGGCGAATAGGTGGAGGCGTTGGGAGAAAAAGTTGTTAAGCCACCTACAATGCTTTGAATATTCCAGGCATAATTCCTTTGGTCGCCTCTGTAGACATTCGCACCGCCAGATTCTGAGTCGGGGGTGATGTAAGCGTTTACGCTTGAGGAACGCTTCTTGCCATATTGGGCATTACTCGTTGCATGGCTGCTGTAAAAGAATTCAACCGTTAGGCCCATGCCGAGGGCTTTGAGGACGATCTCGGGATCTACGCTCAGTGAGCCATCGATTGGGTCCGGTAATGGACGATGGGCATGCTGGTAAATTGGATCACTGACCGAACCTTGCGATTCGGCTAACAGGACTTCGGAATTCTCGGAAAGTTTCATTCGTGAATTCCTCATCTAGAACGGTGGGCAAACAGGAGCTATTTGAAGGTCGCCTTTCCAGGGTTCATAACCTCCAGCGGGACATGGAGTACCGCCGCCGTTACCGCTAGTGCAAAGTTCGGAAGTACCGTTGCTACCTGTTCCTTGACCAGCCGCGGAAGGGAAAAGTGCTCCGCCACCACCGCAGTCATCTCCGCCACCACAACCTTCTCCAGCAACTGGTGCGATCATAATTCGTTGACCTCCATGGCGCTTCTTAGCGCTTGAATCGCGAGGACGGCGTAGTAGGCTTTCCCTTCGGGAAGGCCACCAAGGAACCCTTCAAGTTCTCTCGGCTCAAGTAGTTTCATTTTGTTCATCTCTCTCCCTATTGCAAGCTCACATAATCCGCTTGAGCATCCAATACTGCTTGGACAGCCATTCGTATCGTATGAAGCTTTGAGAATTCGATCGTTTTCTACTTTTAGCCAGATTTTAACAAAGGGTCCATCTCCCGGAACTCCGGCAAGACCAACTCTATTGCTTTCGGGCATTTCCCCACGGTTTCTTGGATTGACCACATGGTCGTGCACCCTATCCGAGAAAACCATTCTCTCAAATTCCCCTAGTAAAAGTACTGTACAACGATTTCATCAAAAACGTGCCCATTGTTTTTATTATTTTTCCACCTACTAATTAAAGTAGCTTTCTAGCGAGAGCCTCGTTGAAAATATCGCAGGACCAAAGCTGATGGGAAGTTGGCAAGTCTTGCCCGTAAAACCTAGACAGTTTCCGCTTTAGGTAAGCATCGCTCCTTGCGACCAATTCAGAAACTTCCGACTTCTCGCGGGTGGCAAAACTTTTTTGTCCGGCGTGGTGGACGAAGACATCGAGCGCGATGGTGAGGTTATAGTCAAGCTGCTTCAGTCGCCAAGAATGTTCAAGATCGTCCGCGCCGAGAAAGAGACCTTCGTCGAGAAGCCCGGTTTCGTCCAGCACGTTGCGCGGAATCATAACGCACATTCCCATGATGAGTTTGGTATCGACGGTTTTGTCTTTGAACTGGGACTCGACCTCATTTTGAATCTGATCGAGTGCAATTCCGGCTTGGATATAGTGTCCGAGGAACTGGGCTCCGCCGATGTTGTCGGAGACTGGGCCGATGGCTCCCGTACTTTCGGTTACCTTTGATGAAAGCCCTTCGAGCCAGCCGGGACAGACTTCGGTATCGGGGTTGAGCAGGGTGATGAATTCGCCTTTGCTTGCACGGACTCCGACGTTTGCGGCGGGAGCGTAGCCAAGGTTATGTTTATTTGCGATTACCCTTATTTGCTTGTGCTTGGGAATTACTTTGACCGTTTCATCGAGCGAGCTATTATCGACAACGATCACTTCATCGTTTTTGCCGAGTGTTGGTATGACTGTTGCTAGACACTTGGTTATCCATTCCGCAGAGTTGTAAGTTACGATGACGACCGAGTGCCGCTTCGTAGCATTTCCAAGTGTTCCGGCGTCTGGTCCGATGAGGAGTTCCCGCTGTTCCTCTTCGGTAAGAGCCGATTGAATTTTCTCATTACTCAAATTTCTTAAGCCATTGAGCTGATCGATGCTTTGCTGATGCCCAGGATTGAGGTCTAATGCCCTTTCGGTCCAATGGATGGCCCGCTTGATGTCGCCAGAGCGAAGGGAGATAACGCTCAGCAAGAATGCCGCTTCGGCAATGTTATGCCTTTCTAAGAGTTCAAGATGAGGCACCGCCTCACCAACCATCTCGCGGGCTAAATATTGCCTCGACAACATAAGTCTGGGTCCAAGGCCGTTAGGACTCATTTGGTGATAGTGCGTCATGACTCCCAACGGTCCACCGGGTTCTTGTTGAGCTTCGGCAAGTTTGACACGGCGTTCGGCCCAGCCAATCGATAGCCCCTCTATCCGGCTCAGGTCATCGAGTACTTGGCGGGCTGTAACGAAGTCGCCCATGTCGATCGCGGCATCTGATAGTGCAAAGAGGCTCAGACTGGATCTTGGGTTGTGCTGATAGGCTTCGATCCAATCTCGTTTTGCGGCGAAATAGTCACCTAGCCCCATCTTTATTCCGCCTAGGTTGTGGAGGCGTTTGAACGTGAGAATCCCGATATCGATGCTGCTGAAGTGATCACCCGGGTTTGGGTTTATCGTCTCATAAAGACGCTTTGCCTCAAGTAACTTGCCTTGCTGGGTAGCGGTCATCGCAAGCTGGAACGTGAGTTCGGGATCCTCACCTACTCGCTGCAGTCCTTCTTGGAAGGCTCGTTCGGAGTTCTCCAGTTCTCCAAGTTCTCGGTAGGAGACGCCCATGAGCGAATATGCCTTGCGAAGGTGGGAATCCTGCTCACCGGAGAAACGGATGCTGTTAATTAGCGCTTCAATGGCCTCACGGTGACCTCCGGTGTAGTGGTGAGTCATGCCGATGTTAAACCAGACAAACGGATGTTCTGGTCGGTCCTTTAGGTCGAGGTTAAGCAAATACCAGTCTCGCTCTCGCTTGTTCTTTTGGCCCTTTTCTGAGGTGTCATATCCGGCGTGAAGAACGACGGCGTTGAGACGCAGTATTTCGCCTCCGTGTTCGCGAATGGAACTCAGGATTTGTTCGTGGATTCGACCCTCGAACTCGATGCCTGCAAAGTTGCGGATGAGTTTGACGTGGTCTACTCTGGTTCCGGCGTTGGGCCCTTCCTCGACGAATTGGACGGGAATCACAAAGGCGGTAACGTCATCGGTTGCATTAATTGCAGCGTGGAGTACGGCTTCTCCGCTTTGGAGCGGAAGTACATCGTCGGCGTCAAGCCAAAATATCCAGTCTCCAGTGGCGTGGCTAAGGGATTCGTTTCGGGCCTCGGCGAAGGAGTCCGGCCAGGTGCTTTCGATGAGCTTAACTCCGTGATCTCTTGCTATTTCCTTGGTTCGGTCGGTTGAGCCAGTATCGACCACGATGATTTCTTTGAAGTACGGTTTCGCACTTTCGAGGCACTGATTGAGGACTCGTTCTTCGTTCTTAACGATCATGCAAAGCGAGATGTTCGCACGATGTTTCAGTTCATCGAATTGTCTTCGAACGCGGTCCGGGTGCCTGTTTTCATCGAATATCGTTATTCCGTCGTTCAGATTGAACCCAGGTAGGTGTGAGGCATAGCCGCATTCGAGTTCGTGCTGCCATTTTGTACGGTAGATGGCTCCGTTTTGGTGGAGCAGACTTTCCATGTCGGGGACGACGCGCTGGAGGGTGCGCGAACCCCAGTGGTGGACATAGGCTCCGCAGACCATCCTCAACTTATATCCGGCTCTTGTGATTCGGTAGCACAGGTCGGTGTCTTCGAACATTCCGATGGGGAAGCGTTCATCGAAAGTTCCGACTTCGCCCAGGACTGATCGACGGACGGCGAGAGCGAATCCGACGAGGATCTCGACGTTTTTGGTTTCCTGGGTGGTTTCGGCGAGGTCGGCGGCGAAATTATCGAGCGTGTCGAGGCTGGTGTAGGTTGAGGTGATTCGTTGGTGGTAGCCGACGTTATTGGACATCGGTCCTGCCGCTCCGATAGAGCCGCTTTCCATAAGTCCTTCGATGAGTTTGATGAGTCCGACTCTTGGGACGACGGTGTCGGAATTGAGGAAAAGAATGACTTCTCCCGTTGAGGCTTCGAAGCCCCCGTTGCATGTCTTTGCGAAACCTTGGTTCGTCTCGTTTTCGATGAGGATCACGCGATCTTGTTTTGCTGCTTCTTTGGCATCATCCGGTGAGGCATCGTTAACGACGATGAGTTCGTGGATGAGGTCTTGGCTTGCTTTGAGGCTGTCCAGGCACAGTTGGATATCCTCTCGCCCTCCGTGGAGCGGGATAACGATGCTTACGGTTGGCCAGTTTTTGGGCTTGATTGGTTCTGAGTTTGCCACGAGCCGTTCATCCCAAACGCCTTTGAGGATTTCGGGGATCTCGATTCGCTCCGCCATTCCGTATGCGGGCGGATGGGTCGGGTGGAAATCTCTTAGGGTCTTGTCTTTGTCCCAGCCGAGCCAGACGTTTTCATACCAGTTGGGGACCAACTCGTGTTTGTGGCTCCAGGTTGTAATTTTTCGGTGGATGCGCTCATCGGGTCCGGCGTAGCTGAGGTGGTGGATGACGCCGTGCTCAGGACCGAGAACAATTTCGCTACCTCCCGTGAAGTCTCTAATGTATTGGTGGGAAACGGATTTCAGATTGATGAGGATTGCCGGGGCGAGCTTTTCTCTGGGGCGAATAACGTAACGGGCGGACTTCCAGTAGGTGTCCATGTGGGCGCGGACAATATCGCACAACTCGGTGTCCGCTATTTTGGTGAGCTTTTCTAAGAGTTTGGGTTCAATAATCTCGTCGCCGTCGGGAATGAGAGCGTATTTGTAGCCCATTTCGAGCGTGGCTTTGTATGCGGCTCGGCGATGATCTGTTTCATTGTCCCAGTCTCCGAGGACAACTTCGGCACCAGCTCGCTCTGCCTCAATTGCCACCTTCTCCCAGTCCCCCTTGGTCCCGTTCCAGGAAGAACGAGAAACAAATGCTAGCACTGGCCCAAAGTCTTTCGACGCTTCGATGGATTTCCGGACGAACCACCAATCGTCATGTAAGCATAAAACGACACAATTCTTACCCTTATTCACCATAGAATCCCCTACTCGATGAATGTTAGGATATGACAGATCGTGTCAATTCACTTTGAAAATTGGTAAATTTGTTTAAAAATTAAGAGTTCCAGTGTTGATCCACGATGCCAGTTTGAAAAAATTATGTTGGTACTGTATTTGGATCGGTGAAGATTATGACTGCCATAAGTCGGTTTCAGCCATTTGGATAGGCATTTTAATTCAATCATAGGTGATCTACCGGGCATTGGTAAATGATAGTGCTCTCGTGAAAGAAATTCGCGCCGAGTGTCCAGGATGAATCAGTTCTAGGAACAATGAGCACAATTCTAAGGAGAGTCACTGATTCACCCAAGCTCTATGCTGTGATCCCTGAAAAAGTGAAAAGTCCTGCTTGAATCTGGGAGTCGAATTGGCGTTAAAGTAAGTCACCAAGTCATTGTTCAATTCATCTTCATTCTCATATCTACTTGAGTGGTCGTGTGTTAGTTCGTATGTTAGTCCGCTATCGCAAATGTGCAGAAAACGGCGGAAACTGGATATCCGTATTAATACTTGCACGAAACAAGTTTAAGTTTTAATCTTTAAACTTGTACACATTGGCGACCTCGGAGGGACTCGAACTCCCGACGCCCTCCTTCACACGGAAGAAGTCGCTGGTTCGAATCCAGTATCGCCCACCACTTTCTTTGCCCTGGCAAAAAAATGTCCGCCGACCGATCTTCGAGCTTTAGCGATGATTCAAGCGAAGGCGGGCAAGTTCCGAATCGACCAAGGGTACTCCAGTATCCGCCGACCTTCCAAAGCAAAAATCCGCCAACCAACAATGCTGGTAGGCGGATTTCCTTCTTCGGCCGAAAGCCGAAACTTATTTGCGTCGTCGTCGAATCAAGAATGCGAGGCCAAGACCAACGGCCGCAATGCTTGCTGGCTCTGGGACCGCCGTAAATTGAAAGACCGCAGTGTAGTTACCCGCAGCGCCGAATGTCGGAATATCAATCGTGAGCAAATTGCCAACTAACGTCTTGCTGATCGCAGGAAAGCTGCTTGAAATTTGAGTACAGGTGAGTCCAATAAATGCGCTTGAGGTGAACTGGTATTTGGAAACAGCCGAGCCACCCTGAGAAACATCGTGAATCGTCAGCGTATTTGCCGTAAAGTCGGCCTCATCAAGATTGATGCCATCGTCAAAGCCAAATTCCTTGGCCGGATTCGCAATTGTAACCGTCGGACCAGCAGTGTTCAAATATCCAGCTGGAACAAATCCATTCGATGGATCAAAGTAATTCGTAGTATTGATGCCATTGAACATCAAGTTCCCAAACACGCTCGACCCAAGCAACTGGGCCTGAGCAGAAGCAACCGACATCACAGCCATACCCAAAATTAGAAGTTTTTTCATATCATTTTTCCAAAACAAGTTATTTCCGCCAGTCATTCACCAGCAGAGTCTTCAAGTAGATTCTAACACTTTGCGAGTGACTTAGACAGATAAATTTACTAGGTTTACAGAACATTAATGGAGCGAGTGCAACATGACATTAGCCCGCTTCCCCCCGAGTAATTCACAGCTTGCGATGTGCCGTCGTTGAACTGAATGGTGTTCGCACTAAGATTTTGAACTACCGCAAAGTAGGCACCAAATGAATTCACTGGCGATGCGAACGTCAACGTCATGGTTCCACTATTGAACGACGCGAACCGCGATCCACCTGCAGTCGTGTTATAGCCATAAAATCAGTCAGACGTACCTGCCGGAGAATTAACAATCGTTTGGTTCGCTGAGCCGATGTCAGAGCCCGTCAGGGTTACGACCGGCGCGACAGCCAGACTCGAAAATGAGCCAAGCGCGATTGACTCGAAATTGATCAACGTCGTCGGTCCAAGTCCAGGGACTGCAACGTCAAATGCGGCTGCGGTTGCGATGGAAATTGGTCGAGGATCCGTCGAATTTGCTCCTGCATCATTTCCCAAATAAATGCCTAATGCTGCGTTGGACGCAACCGCGCAACCCACCAAAGTCGAAAGTAAAGCAATTTCAGCTTCACAACAATTTTAAGTTATCCGTAACATTGCTGAATATTGGAATGTCGTATCTTTCCCCGCAAAAACGCCTATGGAAACCTAACATCAGGTTAAAATCCAAGCCCTCGGCTTTATCCTGCCATGCTTAGCCGTCTGACTGCGTATGGGTCTGTTGCGTTGACGTCAACAAAGGTAACCAAGCGTCTTAATGTCAAAATGTCTTCTGTGATTAACGGCGATGCCATTGAGACCTACCTAGAGCCGACCCAAGATGCTGGAAGAATCTTCATCATGCGCCAAATTCAGGGTCGAGTACTCATGCTCAATTTGCTTCGGTTTCGCGAAGTCGCAGACTACGGTGAAAGCCCGGAATTGCAGCCCGCAGAACCAATCAGCGGGGCCGAGGCCTTCCAATTATATATGGACCACACTCTTCCGTTTCTAACCGCGAGCGGCGGAAAAATCATCTTCCTCGGAAAGGGTGGACACTACTTGATCGGTCCAATGGACGAAAAATGGGACTTAGTGATGCTGATCGAGCAATCAAGCGTCGATTCTTTCCTAGCTTTTGCCGGAAACCAAGAATATTTAAAGGGACTCGGACACCGAACTGCCGTACTGCTGGATTCTCGATTGCTACCACTCGAACAACTATCGACCTTTGAAACGTCATAAATAATATGGATTCGGTCGCTTTTTCTAAAATTCAAAAGGCTTTGGCCGAGCCTAACCGGATGGAGATTATTGAGCTGGTTCGCGAGCTAAACACGGGAGGTGGAATCATCTGCTCGACGGTTCTCGAAAGGACTGGCGTGTCCCAATCAACTTTCTCGCATCACGTCTCCGAGTTGGCCGATGCAGGGCTCATTACCGGAGTCAAGAATGGACGGACTATGCTCCTTTCCGTCAATCAACAACTCATTACGGAGTACCTCGAAGAACTTAAACGAAAAATAAGCGACAAAAAGTGAACACATTAATATATCGATGCGTATCGATATATTGTCATGAACTCATTCACAGGAAAAGTTTCAATCGTAACCGGGGCCACATCAGGAATTGGCCGAGCAACCGCCCTCTTATTGGCTAAACGCGGATCAAAAGTGGTAGTTGCTGGACGGCGAGAATCGGAAGGTGCCGAAGTAGTCGCTGAAATATCCAAGGCTGGCGGAGATGCCATATTCGTTAAAACCGACGTCCAAAACGAATCGGAAGTCAAAAACCTCGTCGAGAAGACGATCAGCCACTATGGCAAAGTCGACGTTGCCTTTCTCAATGCTGGAGTCTTTCGATTCAATCCAATTGCGGACCAAACCGATCTTGACCTCACCAACCAAATCGACATTAATATCAAGGGCGCCTACTTCGGAATCAAACACCTCAGCACCGCCTTTGGAGCGAAAGGCGGATCAATCGTTCTAACATCGAGTGTTGTGGCCGATATAGGTTTCCCCGGAGCCTCTGCATATTCTTTGACCAAGGGCGCGATCAATACCCTCACTCGAACCGCGGCCGTCGAACTAGTTGGCGCAAATATTCGCGTCAACTCCGTAGCCCCTGGGCCAATTTGGACCGAAGGAGTCGGAACCATGGCAGGTAACCGCGAAAATGCCGAAGCGATGATGGCGGCAATGGTACCGATGGGACGACTTGGAGAAGAGATCGAAGTCGCCGAAGCCGCTGTCTTCCTTGCCAGTGATGCTGCCTCTTTCATTACTGGTCAAGTTCTCAATGTTGACGGTGGTGTCGGTATCCGATAAGGCCAAGCTATTTGTTGCACAAGTTCCGACCACTGCGTTGAACAGGAGTCATTGAAATTGATTGCCACAAAGGCAATCAATTTTGAGGTGACGCTGGGAGAAACCGGTGGAAAAGCGATGAAACCCAGCTTGTTCCATTAGCAAGGTTTCTTTAGAATGGTCAGAATGGGACTATTGAAAATATTAAAAGCCCCGATTTCCACAGAATCGAAATTCCTGACTCTCTCGCTAGTCTTCACCATCTTGTGCCACGGGGCGGCCATGATGTCCATGTTGATCTTCCTCCTGCCGGGAATGCCTGGCGGGACCGCCGATTTAGCCCATCGAGTCGAATACATCGCAAACCATGTCTTTCAATGGAGGCTTGGCTGGTTTCCGTGGCAAATGACCGCCCTATCAGACTTATTCTTGTCCGTGGCTCTCGTTCGCACGGTTTGGATACCGAGAAAACCTGCGATATGTAGCCTTGCTTTCACCGTCCTGGCTATTCTTGCCGAGCAGCCTGCCGAGTTTCGCTGGATTACCTCTGGAATCGATATCGCCAAAGAGGCAACAAGAACCGGAAATACTGCTCCTTATGGGCTCTTTGAAAAGGAAATTTTTAATCTTACGAGCCATTGGGCCGCCCTTTTCTACACCATTGCCGCGATCTTTTGGTCAATCGGGCTGATGCGAGGCAAAGCATGGAATGCTTGGATGACTCGACTATCCTTGGTTCTTTGGAGCATTCTACTTTTCGTCAGCATCGGCCCCCTTGTTTCTCCCGCCATTGGCTCCAATTTCGTCTCCACCGGAAACGCAATTGGGTTCAACCTCATGATGATTTGGTTTGGTGGAACTCTCTACCTGGTGAAATCAAGGCCAATTAAATAATCGGCTCTTCATCCAGTGCATTGCGACTATCGGCGTAGCGACCGCGGATCAACTGAGCTTCTTCATGGATGTTCATGATCGAGAGCTGAGTCGCCCGAAACAGCCGAATGCTTCCCAGAACAACGAAACCGACTCCAATCGCGCCTAGAATAACGCCAAGGTAGGCAAACCAAGGTTTGAATCCAAACTCGGCCAAAGCTGCAGCAATAAGGGTCACCAAAGTAGCTCCGGCAAAACATCCAAGGGCAGAATAGATTGCTGCCAGCGCCCCCAACAACAGTCCTGCCTGCTTTTCGGTCCGATTGACCTGGTTGATCATTTGTTGGGCATCGGCTCCCGTCAAGCTGTGCCCCTCTGACCGCCGCAATAGTTGCCCCATCGAATCCCGGGTTCGCAACATTCTCGTGGTGGTACTCATTGCAAGAACACTCGTAGCATTGGTTAGCAAAGCCGGGGCGGCGATGAAGGTCAAAACGGTAAAGGGACTTCCGGTGGTAGCTGGATCGATCATCGCACCTACCAGGATACTCGCTACTTGCCGTAGGCTCGAATCTCATTGATCCAAGCAAACGGCGGGCAAGCAATCGAGCGGCGAAAATCTCGCCCCGAGGAATCCCTATACATCCGGTCCTGCTTCATACAAGCCTACAATCAGAACAAACATGAACGGAGATGTTTCGGCCTTTCCGGAGGGCCGAAGGCTCGATTGGATGTAAGCCCAGGTTGAAAGGATTTGCGACTGGACGAAGTCCCAAGCAAATCCTTGAGGCCTGGGTAAGAGTCGCAATATGTCCTTTCCATGGTCGCTCAGAACTTACTTTTGACCCTAATGCACTTAATGAGCGACCCCGCCGATAGGCGATCTTAAGAAATCCAAATGGCGAAAATACCCTGGCGCCAAACCCTAGTTCTCAAACGCCCGAATCTCATTGATCCGAGTCATCGTCGACGGAAACAAGTCACTTCCCAACGTTTCAATCCGGATGTACCGAGCGGAAACGGGCGAAATATGATGCACATAACCGTCCTTCGTACTCGGCGCGGTCTGCTTCGAAGCATCCACCACATCAGTAAAGTTCTTTCCATCCGAACTAACCGCCAATCGATACCGAGTCGGAGCCCCTGTCGCCCAAAAGCCAACCACCTCCAACCGACCAACCGTCTTAACCGCCGCAAGATCGATGGTTAATGTTTGCGGATTCGGATAAGCCAGCCAAAAACCACTCACCAAGTCAGACACTCCATCCGTCACCAATTTCGCCGCGAACTGAGGGTCACTCTGGCAACTCGTCGTGACTCGGCAGTGGAAAGCAAGATTCGGGACAACCGTAACCTTGTGAAAGGGAATCATCTGAGTCTCGCCGACGGGAGTCGAACCTCGATAGGCTTGAACCGACAGCACCGTATCCGAAGTAATCGTGACCGAATTTTCGGCCTTCTCATCCGAAACTTGGGGCATCTTCTTATCGGTTCGCCAAGCAAGCCTCAGGTTAGTTGAACTTGGTTTCATAGTAACAACTACTTTGCTGGAAAATAGACTTTCGTCAGTTGAGAGGCTGCCCTCACACAAAAAATCAAAGGGATACGCCTGGTGCATCACCTTCAAGCCTGCGTCATCAAGATCCGATTTGAATGTTGCGTATTTCCGGGCATCTTCCCAATTCCACAAACGACTGCCAAAAGCCACGATCCGATTCGGCAACGTCCATTGCGTGTTCCACTCATGCCCCTCCCACCAGCACAACATCGCCCCCTTCAATAACGGGCCATGAGAGAGCCTAACCGGAGCCATTAGCCCCGAAACGATGCCAAAATGATGGTAATAGGAGCGAAATAATCGCTCTAAAGGAACCAATGTAAACGAATCATACGGGAAGTGGTTCACCACGTAATAGGGGTCCCACCCCGCGTTCACAACCTGATATCCGTCCGCAATCAACTTATCTGCCGGATAATAGGTCCCCTCCCAAGCAACCACAACCGTTTCCTTCGGAATGCGTTTCTTGGCGAAATCGCTGGCGGCAAAACCTTCCCAAACAATCGGCTTCTTTTTCAGCCGAATAACTTCATCCGCCATTTCGCCTACAAAGTCAACGAACACTTGTGACGGATTGGAATTGGGCCCCAATTGCGCCATCGCAGCCTTCATTTGCGGGTCTTTCTCCGCATCTGGATACCACGCCTCGTCCCCGCCAATATGAATGTAAGGCGAACCGGAAAACAAACGCGCCGTCTCACCAATAAGCTGCTTTAACTTCGCCCTCACCAACGGCGGCCCAAAATTGACGCATCCTACAGATGCCGAATTCTGAATCCGAAAAAGTTTGGGATCAGAAGCGACGAGTAACGAACAGTGACCGGGAATATCGATTTCTGGAACGATCGTCACCCCCCTTGCGCTAGCAAAAGATTGAAGATCCTTTAGTTCGGCTGCAGTATAAGCAGGAAGGTGATGCTGATTTCGAGAGTCAACATGCGGAAATACATTGCTCGGCAACATCCAGTTCTGATCGTCGGTCAAGTGCAACTGCATAAAACGCACCTTGCCCAACTGACACCATCTTGCCAAGGTTTTCAACGTCGAGATCGAGTGAAATCGTCGGGCGACATCTACGGAAACGGACCGAAAGGGTACGTCTGGGTTATCCAGAATCTGTTTTTCCCAATGGTCGGAGTTAATCAACTGGCCGAGAGTCTGCAATGCCCATGCGAGCCCAGTTCTTGTCGAAGCCTTAACCGTAACCGTCGAACCAAAATTGATCCGATATGCCTCCTCCTCTAGCTTCTTATCAAGACTAATTTCGACAATTCGACCGTTCTTGAAATTACCAATGGTCCAATCTTCTTTGAACGCGTCGACAACATTCTCAAATCCCGCTTCGTGATTCACAACCACGATCGGGCGGGTTAATTTGTCCGCTTTCCCCGGCCAAACACTCAGTGGACGAGGAAGCAGGCTCGACCTAAGTTGGTCAAACCCCGGTGAAGCCAATAGCACCGACGGCAATACCGAAAAACAGACGAAAACTCGATGCGCAAATGCCATTCTTGAACCCTCCCGATCTTACCTTTGTGGGCTAGGCGGCCAAAAGTTGGGTCCAATAGGCCATTTCCCGAGTAAAACGATCCAAGATTCTATGGTAAGCCAATGACATACGTCAGAGACGGACTTGGAGGATATATCAATGAATAACTTAAGAAACAGCAAAACTCTCGCCTCATGCGGACTACTGTTCGCAATAACAGTCAGCTGGGCTCAGTTTCATGGCCGCTCAAATGATCCAGACAGACTGTCTCTCGTCCCTACTGGTGGCTGGATCAGATCCGAGAAGTGTGCGACAAAAATAGCTCTGGTCTTGCTCGAAGAGATGAAGTGGCCAATGGCTAACTTGCCTAAAGGGAATCCTGAAGTTAAGAAATTGGATGGTGCATGGATCGTAAAATGGCGACCAGCTAACCATGAAGCCGGTGTTGCTCCCACGATAGTTGAGTTAGACGCTCGTACTGCTGCCGTAGTGTTTTTTCAACAGAGCAACGAATAGCTGGTTTGGCGGGATTTTTGTGGCATGCTTAGTCTCTCAACGGCAAGCCTGAATGGGCAGGTTAAGCTAGTTTGAACACAGGTAACAACCACTGCAAACGTCGTCTCAGCGACGCCCCGTTTCGGGGGCTGAGAGTTACCTGTGTTCAAACTAGCACATAAATCTTGCTCAGTCCAAAGTGTTGCAGGTAGCCAAGTGTTGCCAGACCAGCGTATAGCCGTATGCCCGAGGCCCAACTGGCCCCCATCGCAACTGCGAGGGTTTCAATTGCGTGCAATTATTTATGGTTTGTGGATGATCATTCCGGCGACGTACATGAGAATCATCGTTCCAATGATCGACATGATGATTCCTGCTGGATGGAACTTTGCGCCATCCTCCGGTTTTTTAATGAGACTGCCAACGAATCCACCAACGAACGAGCCAGCGATTCCAAAGAGGGCGGTCATCAGCAGTGATAAGTGCTGGGAACCAGGCAACAGCGTTCTTGCGAGGATTCCAACGATAAGGCCGACGACGAGACTCCAAATGATGCTGAAGATATTCATGTTCTTATCACATTTCCAATTTGAAATGTCTAGGGCCATCATACGATATGATGGCAATAAAGACAAGACTTTTGTACTCTGTCAACTAGATGAGGCCCGATTTTGGCAAGCCTGAGTGGGCAGCTTAAGCATTGTGTGGCACAGGTAACGACCTCTGCGAACGTCGTCTCAGCGACGCCCCGTTTCGGGGGCTGAGAGTTACCTATGTTCAAACTAGCACTAAATCTTGGTCAGCCACTGTGTGCGGCGAGCCACTGTGTGGGTGGGGTACTTCTGCTTGATGAAAGCCTTACCCGGGTGGCACGGTTAGCGACCCCTGCGAAGCTGAGAGTTAACCGTGAAAAACCTGAGCGAGCACCGACCACTAGGCATATTCTAACTCCAATTCAGCCATATATTGGCGAGCCAATGCGTGGGCGGGGCTATTTTGTGGCACTGGCTCCGACCCCTGCGTCGAAGGGAGTGACGTCGCGAGGCGAGCCACTTCGTGGACGAGGTTAAACTAATTAAGTAGAAAGACCTTGGTGTGGCACTGGCTCCGACCTCTGCCTTGAACGGAGTGGAGATGCGAAGCATCCAAATGGGAGAAGCCAGTGGAAAGGAGACTGCTTTCAAACGGCA
>JANYCU010000040.1 GCA_025360125.1 Armatimonadota bacterium
CCGAAGCCTGGACAAAGCAAGCTTCTCAGCAGGGTCTTTCACAAACGTTCTCTCCCCCAATAGTTTAGGAGATGGAATCTTAATTGATTGTTTTAGCATTGATCTTCATGATTATGTTAGTCATGAAGCTTGACTGTACATTCGCACTGGCAGTCCTCGGTATTACTTATAAATTTAGGATTCAGCCCCCTCGTCAGGCGAATCGCTGCGTAGTCCAAATTTCTCGGAACGATTCGCCTGACACTCCCCCTTTCAAGGTGGAGAGCTTGGTTGGTTCGGGGATCGGGGATCGGAGGTCGGAGATCGGGGATCAGAGATCGGGGATCAGTTCGTCGGTGCAGTTGAGTCGTAAGGTTGCTTCAAAGGCAACGATTGCGGCTGCCACATGAACATTAAGAGACCTGCCCTTTCCGGCCATTGGCACGAAAACGGCAGCATCGCAGAGTTTCATGACCTTTCCGTATACACCCGCGCCCTCGTTTCCAAGGACGAGGCAGCATTTTTCGGGATAGTCAAAGCTCATGTAGTGGACTGACTCGTCAGCGACTTCGACGGCGACGAGGGTGTAGCCCTCTGCTTTGAGCTGTTCGCAGGCGTCGGTGGGCTTCTCGATGTATCGCGAATGGACTCGACGATGGGCTCCCATTGACGTTACGGGAATCGCTGGATTCTCCCCCAATTTTGGCGTTTTTCCGGTTAGGATCAGCTCGGCTGCGCCGCATGCGTCGGCAACGCGAAACATTCCGCCGACATTGTAGGGATCGCCCCAATCCTGGAGGAGAATCACGAGGTCAATCGGGTTTCGTTGATCCTTGTATTCTTTGAATACCTTGCGGATGCCTGTCTTGGAGCGAATCTGTTTCAAAGTGTCTCGTGATAGTACACTCCAATTATGGTCCGAGGCTACGATACGATCTTCGAAAATAAATTGCTTGGCATGCTTCTTATTGGGGTTTTGGTCATGCTTTTTGTTGCCTTCTTGATTCGCGGCGGTTTGCATGCGAAGCGGATTATGGACAGTGATTCGGCGGCAAGGAAGAAGTATCGCGAGGAGCATGCTGCGCAGGGCGAGGGAGAGGGCGAGCAGTAGTGTTTGAAGGCGCGGTTGGGGCGGAATTCAGGTTGCAAAGAGACTGTTTACCCTCAACAGCTAAATCTTTGGCGCAAAGGATGCAATGGGAGCCACCTATGACCACGACTCTTGAGCAGTTGAGGGAGCGATTCCGCAGATTCCGCTTTTTCTAAGGCTAAACTATCGTAGTGGCGACGCGAGTTCCAATCCTGACTTATCACAAGATCTCGCCGATTCATGCCAAGACGATCTATCCGGGGACGTTTGTTCCGCCTGCCTTATTTGAGAAGCACCTTCGGCATTTGTCGCGTAAGGGATTTTCTACGATTCGCCTCGATTCGATTTTTTCGGAATTGGGTCCGGCTAAGCCGGTGATTTTGACTTTCGATGACGGGTTTCAGGATTTTGAAGATACTGCGTTCCCGATGATGCAGAAGGTTGGGATGAACGGGACGGTGTTTTTGGTGGCCGATTTCATTGGCAAGACTAACGCATGGGACGAGAATATTGGCGACGTTTCGTATCCGTTGTTGGGTCGGGAATCGATCCTTCCGCTCCATGACCAGGGAGTGGAGTTTGGATCACACACGAAGTCTCACCCGCGACTATCTTCCCATGACTCGGTAACTCAGGGCGGGGAGATTGGCGGAAGCAAACTAGAATTGGAGTCCCTTTTGGGATTTCCGATTGAGACCTTTTGCTACCCTTATGGGAGCTACGACGAGAACAGTTTGAATTTAGCTCGCGCGGCGGGTTATCGATTTGCGGTGACGTGCGACAAGGGGTTGAATGATGGCACAGAAGATCCGTTGCGATTGAAACGGATTGCGATTCGAAATGATACATCGTTGCCGGTGTTTGTTTATAAGCTCTGGCGAGCATTCCGATTGGGGCGGTAACATCGTAGCAAGCCGTAAGGCAGACAACCATGAGTTTGCAACGACCGTCACTAGACATACAAGAAGCACTAATTCAATGCTGTGGTACTGTCTTTCATTACAAGACCAAATTGAAAGCACTTCTAATTCGCTGTGGCGTTTCGGAGAATACTTATCTTAAATATGCAGGTGATTTTAAGTTCACAATAGCCAGATCAATACTTTCAGACCTCGATGGACTTGGAGAAGATGGAATTCGAGTCCAGCACAGGATGATTGCAGAATTCGCTTCGATGCAAACGCTTCCAGAAAAGGACGTTCCCAATCCAGAAAAAGCAAAAGTTTCGCTATCGGAAATAAAGAAATTGGCAAGCATGATGACCCTCGTAACAGAAAGCGACGAAAGGCAGATCGAGGAACGTAAGAGAAAAGCACAGCAACGAAGCTTGATGGTTGAATCTCGGAGAGCCAAGTTAAACGAAATAAAGGAAACATTCTATCATTTCTCAACAAAACAAGATGAAGCTCAAGGAAGAGGGTACGTCCTAGAACAGATCATTCAGGATCTCTTGGTGCTAAATGATCTTGATTATCACCCTCCATACAAGACGGTGACTGAACAGATTGATGGGTGGTTTTCGTTCAAAGGGATTGAATACTTGATCGAGGCCAGATGGCGAAAAGTGCATCCAACAAAGGGTGACTTGCTTGAATTCCAGGGCAAGGTCCTTGGAAAACTACACGGAACGAGGGGGCTCTTTATATCTGTGATCGGTTTTCGCCCAGAAGTAATCAGCGACTGGGATAAGGCGGAAAATCATCTGATCCTGATGGATGGCAGGGATTTGATGGAGATATTAGAAGATCGAATTTCATTCGCGGATGCAATAGATCATAAGGTATCTATTGCAAGTCAACAGGGATTACCTTTCTGTCCAGTCTATTGAACAATTTCGGACTCCATAATCCTTGAAAGACGAATCCTACCTTAAGTGGCCCCGCCTTCAAGGATTTTTTGTGCCTCCTTCATGCTCTTATATCGCAATACGTCAATTTTGCCTTCTTCGCCAGGGTAAATCACAGTATCGGCCATGCTGACTGGCGTCAGGTCGTAATTACTAGCCATGGTGACATGAAGTGTGAGAGATCCTGAGCCATCTTCGTGAGCAGATCGCTTCAAGCTATTTCGTCCAAATCGACCTCGACAGTCTTCACCAACCCAATGTCCTTGCGACTCAGGACCAATACTTAGACGCATGGTTGTTGAATTAGCGATCAGATCCTCGCCGTCAATAAACACTAAACCAAGTCTTGCGAACCGACCAATTGATCGCATGACCACACTCTTTGTTTGCCCCGATCTCTTTACACACTGATCAATTGGCACACGGATCGAGAATTGAAAATAAAACAGATAATTCACTTCCCATTCCTCAATTCTTACACCATGTTCAAGTTCACTATATGACTGGCTATCTGCAGGCAGCTGTCCCTTGCATGGGAAAATGCCGATCTTACTTGAATTTATTTGAGCACCGAACACGCACTTTATGGTTGGGTTTTCGTCATGATCTGCAAAAACTGGAAAGGCCCGCTCCATGTACGGCAATACTCTCCACATGATGGACTCCAACACGGCAAGAAAAGGATTGCTAGCAATTTCGGCGAACCACAGCCACTTGCCGTTCCTTACTGGAATTGCGTACGGAAGACCTATAGTTTTCAAGAACACACGGTCACCATCGACAACTATGTCGGGAAAATTCACTATCGATTCATCATTCAGGTCCTTGCTAAGAAAGCTTGTTAAGATCTTTGGTATCGAATTCGCCTTTTTGTAGCCGCCATAGCTAAAAACTATTCGCAGAGGTAAATAGGCAGAAGTTACTGCTGTATCCATAATAATTCGATCTTTGGCCCTTTTTATGTTTGTCAAGTCGGCATGGTACGGCCTATATCCGATCAACCTTCCCGTGGATTCGTCACTTAGCCGGGAGGGGCCCATTATCTCTGGCAATAGCTCTGATATTGAGGCCAAATGATCAATCGCATCAAGTAATTGGCTTTTAGTCGAGTTCTTTTTCACCTCAACAACAACTAAGACTTGCTCTAATTTATATACAAATTCAGCAGTGTAGGGGATTGGTCTCCCTTCTCCAACGACTATCATGCAATCCATCTGTCCAGACTGCAATTCTCCGTCGTCCGATTCAATAAAACCACTTAAAACCTTTATTGAAGCTAGTGATGGTGGCATGGCCATGGATAGCAAGTCGGCGGTCAGACCTTCATACATTGCACCAATTGTTCCTGGGTGTGTAATTTTTTCGGCATCTAAGATCTTTCGCTCTTGAGATCTTAGAGCCTCAAGTAATTCCGCAACTGTCTTAATCATTAAACATATATACCTTTAAGCTTTTGATCTGAGTCGCCTTAAAAATCCTAAGTTACAACATCGATGCTTCCATGAAATCCGCATTTAGGGGCTTTGGCTTTTGTTTCGGCTTTGATCCTTGCTCAGGCGAGTCCGATAGAATAAACTAGCGAACGTGGGTGAAGATCGAAAGTTGAAGATTGCCCACGTCACGAGTGCGGGGCGGATGATCTATGGGGCCGTGCACAGTATGATGACCTTGGCCGAGGCTCAACGCGATGCGGGTCACGACGTTCAGATTGTTACCTTTAAGGGCAAGCCATTTAACGACGACTTGCGGCAACGGGGCTGGGAGCCGATGCCTTTCCGAGTTCGATTCAAGATCGACCCGATTGCCATTGTGCAAATGGCGAAGTACTTCCGTAGAGAGAAGTTCGACATCGTTCATACCCACCTCTCGACTTCATCGGTGAATGGTTGCATGGCGGCGCGCTTGGCAAAGGTTCCTTGCGTAGCTACTGTTCATGGGATGAGCGGGAAGCTCAGTTTTGTCTTCGCCGACCACATGATTGGCGTTTCGGAGGGGGTTCGGGAACATCTGATTGCTCAAAGAATTAAACCGGAGCGGGTCAGCACGGTTTACAACGGAGTCGCGGTTCCCGCTGAAGTGCTTTCGAAATCGGAGGCGAGAACGAAGTTTGGGATTCGGGCCGACGCCCTTGTGTTTGGTACGGTAGCCCGATTGACGCCGATGAAAGGAATTGAATATTCGATTCGAGCTTTCGCAGAGATTCATCGTGAGCAACCCAATTCCCAATATGTTTTGGTTGGCGACGGAGACCACACGGAGCAATACAAGTCCCTTATCGCGAGCTTGGGATTAACCGACGCAGTCTTATTCCTGGGCTACCAAGCGAACGTTTTTGAGCCACTTTGCGCGATGGACATATTTTTGTTCCCGAGTCTCAAGGAGGCAATGGGAATCTCGGTGGTTGAGGCGATGGCGACTGGTCTTCCGGTCGTTTCTACGAACGTGGGTGGACTGCCCGAAGTCGTTACCGACGATATGGGAATCTTGGTTCCGCCGGAGGATGCTGGCGCGATGGCTCGGGCGGCGCTCTCCATTGTGAATGGCGACATACATGGGTTTTCCGCGATGGCGATTTGGCGGGCAGTCAATTTATTTAGCGTGCCAGTGATGCTGGAGAAGACTCATGGGGTTTACCACCAGCTGCTCAAGCTAAAATAGATCATCCAAGAAGAACTTCTGGCCTGGTACAAGCAGCACAAACGCGACCTTCCGTGGCGAAGGACCAAGGCTCCGTACGCGATCTGGATCAGCGAGATCATGCTCCAGCAGACTCAAATAGCCACCGGGCTGCCGTATTATGAGCGTTGGATGCTTCGCTTCCCTACGGTTCAGGCATTGGCGGCGGCGACTGAGCAGGAGGCGATGACATTGTGGCAGGGGCTGGGTTATTATCGTCGTTGCCGAATGCTTTTAGATGGGGCCAAGTTGGTTGCCCAGCATGGATTCCCTCAGTCTCGGGATGAGTGGCTCAAGATTCCTGGCGTCGGGCGATATACTGCGGCGGCGATCGCGAGTATTTGCTTTGGTGAGGCTTCGGCGGTTGTAGATGGAAATGTGGAGCGAGTAGTTGCTCGATTGACCTGTGACCCGGCCACGGGTTCGAAACTGAAAGACAACTCGTGGATTTGGGCCGATAAACATATGGTTGCGGAAGAGCCGGGCGAGTGGAACCAGGCGGTGATGGAGCTTGGGGCGACGCTTTGCAAGCCGACTCAACCGCAGTGCAATATTTGTCCAATCAAGGGCGATTGCGTGGCCTTTCAGACGAATCGGGTTTCGGAGTTCCCTTCCCCCAAGGTTAAGGCAAAGGTGTTGAAATCGACGGAGGAGCTGTTGATTCCGCTCTTTGGAGACGAAGTCGGAATCCTTGAGTCTCATGATAACTCGTGGTGGAAAGGACTAAGTTTATTGCCACTTACTTCTACTTTTTCGCACCTGATAGAGAACGGTTGGACGGAGCATTTAGGCGAGATTCGCTATACGGTAACCAATCATAAGATCACGGCGGTGGTGAGCTACGTGCGTTTTGACGTAAAGCCAGGCGGGCTGACTTGGGTTGCCCTAGACGAAATCAAAGAGGTGCCACTTCCTGCTCCCCATAGAAAAGCGATCGGCCTGCTTTACAAGACTTGAATCGTCATTACGTTGGCGGCGTCGGCATTGACCGGAGTCCCTGGACGTTGACGGGGTTGAACCAAATTCAATTCGAGTGAAATGCGAAAATCAGTGGTGATGACCACTCGCCCAGGACTTTGCCGGTCGACCCGATTGATTATCGCGGCGAGATTGGGCGTGTTTCGTCCGCTGGGTTGGGGCCGCCGGACATCGGCTCCGGCCTGTCCGGACGCTGGAGTTGCAGAAGCGGCCTTGAGGTAGCTGATGGCAAATTCTTGCAACGAGGTGAAAGTGGACATATTTAGCCGCGTTGACGTTCCTTTGTAGGCAAAGGTTTGCTCGAGTAGGGAGTCGTTCATTTTCGCGATTGCTTCATTGAGAAGCGCGAGGGCCGCGGTGAGGCCCGGCTTTGTATTTGATTGTGCGGGTTGAGCCGCATCCTGGAACTCTTGGTAGTCGGAGTAAGAGCCACCTTGATACTGGACGGACATTCCGGTTGGAATGCGACCAGCATCGACGCCTTTTTGGGCCAATTTGATGATGTTTGCCGCGTTAGTTCGGAAAC
Organism: Armatimonadota bacterium; assembly: GCA_025360125.1. Classification (GTDB taxonomy): domain Bacteria; phylum Armatimonadota; class Fimbriimonadia; order Fimbriimonadales; family Fimbriimonadaceae; genus Fimbriimonas. The sequence continues at coordinate 7,096 of JANYCU010000040.1, forward strand.
TATTGGCATCAAAGTTAATCTTGTAAGCCTTGTCTTCGATGACCAGCTTAGCGGAAAGTCCTCGGGTGAGGGCACGGGCAAATTCGGCTGGAACCATATTTTTTGCCGCCATCGCAAGGGGAAAATCATTGGTATTATCGAAATTGTAGTAGGGTGAAATCATGATCCGCTTAGGGATGTCAAGTTCAAGCAAGGTTGACAACTTGATTGCCTCGCCTGGTTTGGTTTCAAATGTGATCTTGCTGTCCTTCACCGCTGACTTGGGAATTGTTACTTCGTTATATTCAACCTTTGCGGGTTCTTTGACGTTGACGAGACCCTTGAGGACTCCGAGGTGCGATTGGGGAAGCCCCATCTGATAGATGACTGCGACATCCGATACGAGGCTTGCAAATCCATCTTTTCTGAGTGGTGAGACGATGTCATCGACGATTTTAGGGTCGGAAACAATTTTGATCGGCGCATAGGTTGGAACAATGGTAATTGCCGATCGTTTAGATATGTCAGAAAGGAGTTTTGATAGATCGCTCAGACTGTCGTTGGCGGGTGGCGCATTGGAAATTAACAGGGCAAGGGCTACGGGAATCATATTAGTTCAGACGTTGGTCGTAGGTGTTCGTTTCTAGTTTGAGAGCTTCTTCACCCAGGTGTTTCGGAATTTGGAGTTGCTAGCGTTGAGTTTGACGGCGCCAATTGACCCTTGGAAATCGACGTTTCGTTGGACGACGATTCCGTTTACTCGAACCTCGGTGAATCGATGGTGGTTGGCATCGACGAGCATATCGACGGTGTTCCAATTTGCGGTTCCGGCGAAGGCATTTGAGGTTGGAGCGTGGCCAGTTAGTCCCCCACAATCGGTGTCTTTGAGCTGGGACCAGGTGGTAGCCATTGGTTCGGCGAGGGAGAGAGTGTTGCTTCCCCCGAATGCGATGGTTGGTTGATCGCCTTTGGCGGTCATGAATTCGGTGTGGAAGTAGCAACTTCCGTAGCCCTTATTTTGGGGACTGTAGGGAGTTGCTCCGTCTAGAGTTCGGCTTCCTTGGGCGGACCACATGAGCCCGCCATAGAGAAGCCCGAGGTAGATGGGTTCGGAATAGGCCTCTTTGTAGTGGCCCATTTCGGTGTACCAAGAGCGTCCCTTTCCTTGCCAGTGACACCAGGTGATCGGGTGGTCTTGGGGATTTTCGGGTCGGTAAAAGGACTCATCAAGGCTTGCAAGAACCTGGACATTGGCTCGGGGGTTTGCGTCCCAGTCGTACCACTCGTCGGGTCGGATCCAGAGGTTTGGTAGGTTGGCGGTACTCGGGTTTCCTCGATTTTCGATTTGGACTTTGACGTGAGCACCACCGGCCGGGTGGGTTTTGAAATAGGCTCCGACGAGGTCTCGGTACCACGGCCAATGGTGCTCGGTATCTGACGCAGCGTGGATGCCCATCCAGCCTTTGCCGTTTTCGACGAAGCGGACGAGAACTTTGTGTTGTTCTTCGTTGAGGATGTCGCCTGTGGTGGAGGCGAAGCAGAGGAGATCGTATTTCTCGAGGTTTTGGTCGGTAAAGACGGCGGAGTCTTCGGTGGCGTCAACTTGGAAACCGTGTTCGGCGCCGAGTTTTTTGATGGCTTCGATGGCGCTGGGGATGTTGTCGTGGCGGAACTCGAGCGTTCGCGAGAAGACGAGGACGCGAGGATTGGGGATAACCAATGCGCTTTGCATTGCGGCGGCCGCGAGAAGTGAAACCATATGGCTCACTTTAGCTTGAAAGGGCAAGCGGAATCAAATCAAAATTGCCTTACAAGGCATGCAAACTGTCGGAGATTTGAAAAACCTCCTCCGGAGTCAAAGTCGGTTTCCCTGTTCGGGTTGAATAGCTGCACGTCTTGAGGTTGCGTTTATTCGTAACATTTATGGCGATGCGGTCAATGTTGTAGTGGTCCTTTTGTTCATGAATTACGAATGATTCTCCGACCCACTCTCCACGACTGATTGGTCCATATTGGAATTTGTCCGATTGGACCCCGGGACTTGTTGGTTCGATCGCTAACAACCCGTTTATAACGCTCTGACCCGGTTCAATCATCATCGTGGCAGACAGCTCGTTTCCAAATTCGTCATGGAATTGATCGGAACCTGCAACCGCGTTTCGGATTGGCACGTTAGCCTTCCATTGGGGCGGCAAGTCAACCATGAGAAGTCTTTTGTCTGGGCGTTGAATCTGCCAATGAATCCAGTTCTTCGGCAACTGGATATTTTGCTTTGAAACTACCGGAGTTGGCTTCTGTCCGCATCCAACTGCAAGAATAGCGAGGGCAATCATAGTGAAAGATTTCATGTGTCTTATTGGAATTATCCCTGGTCCCATGGGCCGATGACTTTCGTTGTATCTCCGACAAATGACTTTAGTTGCTGCGTCAGCGATTTCTGAATTTCGTCCTTAGGCATTCCGCCAGCCACGAAGACGGACACGAATGGAAGGTTCAAGACATGAGAGACTTGGTCGCTTCTCGGGGCCGAAATCTCGGCATAAGGCACGTCGACGCTAAATGTTACTTCCCGACCGTGCTGCTCAAAAACTGCTCGTACCAAATCTTCAAGGTCGGACTTCACGTTGTCTAATGTCGTTGCCGTGGAGGTGGCGACCTTCAGGTTTCCAAACTGGTCGGTGTTTTCCCATTGGAGCATGGGAAGAGTATATGCGAAGTGTTCATGGGAAATGAAATCAGAACGTTGGTCGGTTTGGTTTTGGGGCCGAATTCAAGCAAGGACGCCGTTGGAACATTCGTTCGATTGAAGAATTCGCCTTTCGGCGGGGGGCGCTAGCCGGGTTGCTCGGATTCGAAGTCATTTGATGCGCCCAT
>JANYCU010000052.1 GCA_025360125.1 Armatimonadota bacterium
AAGGACTACTTGGGCTTTAAACTCGGCTGAATGATGACGAAATGATCGTTTACTATCTGACATCTAAATGTTTGAACCTGAGGGCCAATACCCCCTTTGACAGATGTCCAACTTTACCCGTCCCCTACACACCGACCTCTCTGTCCAAAGAGGTATCTCGCTTCGCGAAGGGTCTTAAAACAATTCAGATAATGCCAACCCAGGCGAGGTTGAGGGGAGCGGACATGGTGGGTAGTTTACAGTCAGGGCGAGGGCAAGGGCGATGGCGAGGAAAAGAAAATAGAGAGAATGTTGAATTGCAGCGAAGCAGGCCCTGGGAACTTCGTTCCTCCAGGCCAAAGCGCAAACAGGTTTGCGCACTCCATACCCGTCCCAAACACCTTCTCCAACAATCTCGGGTACAATAGTTGCGTCGGTTCTGCGGATTTGCGTTGACCGTTGACTTGAGCCCCACAAATGACCTTTGGGAGGCTGAATTGAGCGGCTAACGTTTCTGCGGAATGCGATCTATCACGGAGCCTGAATTACGATGCCCCTGAGTCCAGATAAGAAACAAGAAGTCATTAAGGATAACGCTGTCAAAGACGGCGATACCGGTTCTGCCGAAGTGCAGATCGCCATTATGCAGGCGAGAATCCTGCAAATTACCGACCACCTTCGAACACATAAGAAGGATAACCACGGCCGACGAGGTCTTTTGGTTTTGGTTGGCAAACGCCGACGCCTTGAGGCGTATCTTCGCAACCGAGATGTTGTCAAGTACCGCGCACTTATTAAGAAGCTTGGAATTCGTGAAGTTAAGCCCCGTTAAAGAACGGAAGCTAAATGATACAAACAATTGAATTTGAGGTAGGCGGTAAAGAGTTCTACCTCGAGACTGGTCGCGTTGCTAAACAAGCAGGCGGAGCAGTCCTCCTCGGCATGGGTGAAACCATCGTTCTCGGCGTCGCTACGATGTCTGAGAATCCCCGACCAGGCATAGATTTTCTACCCTTAACCTGCGACTACGAAGAGCGAAAATACGCAGTAGGCAAGATCCCCGGCGGCTTTATGAAGCGCGGCGGGCGTCCTAGCGAAAAAGCGACTCTCGTTTGTCGATTAATGGATCGACCTCTACGACCACTTTTCCCTAAAGGTCTTCGAAATGACATTCAAGTCATTGCGATGACGTTTGCGGTCGAGCAAGATTGTCCTCCGGACGTCCTTGCCGTCTGCGCCGCTGGCGCAGCACTTGCTGTCAGCGATGTCCCAATCAAAGCCGCAGTTGCTTGCGTCCGAGTGAGCCGAATCGATGGCGAATTCGTTCTCTTCCCAACGGGCGATCAGATCAAAGCAAGTGACCTCGACTTAATCGTCGCTGGTCATAAAGGCGCGATCTCGATGGTTGAAGCGGGTGCCAATGAAGTTTCGGAAGCCGATATGGCCGCCGCAATGAAGTTTGCCCACAATGCAATTAAGACAATTGCTGAGAAGTTTGAAGAGTTCGGCAAGATGGTCAACAAGCCAAAGCGCGTTGTCAATCTTCACGCAATCGACGAAGACCTCAAGAAGAACATCACCAAGAAGTTCGGCAAGGACATCGAAAAGACTCTCCTTGGCAGCAAGGATAAGAATGTTCGAGAAAGCGCTCTCAACGATCTTATCAAAGACATCGTCGAGAAGCTGAAGCCCGAGTACGAAGGCAACGCCGCAATCCTCGGCCAACTCAGCGAAGCCGCTGACACGGTTGTTAAGGGTGTCGTTCGAGACCTTATCATCACCAAAGAGAAGCGACCAGACGGTCGAAAGCTCGATGAGCTTCGAAACATCGAAGCGGTTGCCGGAATTCTTCCAAGAGTTCACGGTTCAGGCCTCTTCACTCGTGGTCAGACTCAGGTCATGACGGTTGTCACGCTTGGCTTGCCAGGCGACGCGCAAACGATGGACGGAATCGAAGACGAAGATCCGAAGCGCTACATGCACTTCTACAACTTCCCAGCCTATTCGGTTGGCGAGTGCCGACCGATGCGAGGACCAGGCCGACGAGAAATCGGACACGGTGCTTTGGCCGAGCGAGCTCTTCGAGCGGTTCTTCCTCTTGACGATCCAAACTTCCCATACACTTTGCTCCTGATCTCCGAAGTTCTTGAGTCCAACGGTTCAACCTCCATGGCTTCGGTCTGCGGTTCGACTTTGGCTCTGATGGACGCCGGAATTAAGATCAAGGCACCAGTTGCCGGAATTGCGATGGGACTCATGTCCGACGGAAAGGAATTCAAAGTCCTTACCGACATCATCGGAATGGAAGACTTCTGCGGAGACATGGACTTTAAGGTCGCTGGAACCCGAGCGGGCATCACAGCTCTTCAACTCGACACCAAACTCGACGGTATCCCCGACGAAGTATTGGCTCGGGCATTGAACCAAGCTCTTGGCGCACGACTCGCCATCCTCGACGTGATGGAAGCTGAAATCAACGCTCCTCGCGAAACGGTTGCCGATACGGCTCCACAAGTCACCACGATTCAAATCAATCCAGAAAAGATTGGTGCACTCATCGGGCCTGGAGGAGCGATGATCAAGAAGATCACCGCCGAATCCGGTGCTTCGCTTGACGTTCAGCAAGACGGACGAGTTTTGGTTGGTTCATCTGGTGCCGAGCAAACTGCAAAGGCGATCCAAATGATCAAGGATGCGGTTGGCGATGTCGAAATGGGCACCGAAGTCAGCGGCGTTGTAACCCGAATCATGGGTCGCGGCGTGCTGGTCGAACTCACAAGCGGCAAGCAGGGCTTTGTTCCTAAGGAGCAGATTACTCTTCAAGAGATCGGTCGAATCGAGGAAGTTGTCAATATGGGCGACACCCTTAATTTGAAGACGTTCGAGCTTGATGCGATGGGACGATTGAACCTCACGGCTATTGGCGTGAAGCAAGATTTGCCTACTTTGGCTGGTAACGAAGATGGAACCCCTCCACCTTCAACCGCAGGTAGCGATGACGGCGGACGACGAGGCGGCGGTGGAGACCGTGGCCGAGGCGGACCTCGACGAGATGGCGGCGGCGGTGGATTCCGTGGCGGCGATCGAGGCGGACCCCGACGAGACGGTGGCGGCGATCGAGATCGCGGTCCACGTCGAGACGCGGCACCTTCCGGACCACCACGCGATGGCGGCGTAACTGGCAGCAGTGCAGGCGCACCTGACGCGAAGTTCCGAAAGCGAACCTGATAATTAAGGGCGAAGGGCAAGGTTCGGGAACTTCGTTCCTCCACTTCGCTAGGCGAGTTAAGAAAGAGCCTCACTCATTCGAGTGGGGCTTTTTGTTTCGAAAGAAACAGGCGTCTGGGAACTTCGTTCCTCTGCCTATCCTCCGACTGCCTGTTTATTCACTCTTTGGCATGTCATTGGCTCATACTGTTCGGTCGGCTTTTACCTGATGTTACGACGTAAACAAGTGAGGGACAAAGCGGGCGTAGTTGTCGGTGATGATTCCGTCGGTTTCGCGGATGCCAATGCCATGGGCGGTATCGCCGATGATCCAGCTTCCGATGACCGGATGGTTGCCTTCAAAGTCGGGGATTTCGACATAGTCTTGGTAAACGAAGCCTGATTCGGCGTAAGGGCCTTCCCGTTTTTCCCAGGTGGTGCCGAAGATTTCAACGTTTGAGCCTTCTCGACCTAACATGGCTTTTTTGGCATATCGGGTCATCTCCTTTGGGCTATTCATGTACGATTTGAGAAGGTAGGGTGAGTTGGGAAATAGCTGCCAAAGGATGGGGAGGATGGCTTTATTGGACAAGAGCATCTTCCACACGGGCTCGATCCACTGGCAATCTTTGAGAGTTGAGAGGGCGTTGGTGCCGAACTGTTCGTTGACCATCCATTCCCACGGGTAAAGCTTGAAAACGGTCCACATTCGGGTGCCTTGCATGTCGACGAACCAACTTCGATTTCCGTCCCAGCCGATGTCTTGCATGAGGATTGATTGGGTGGTGAGTCCGGCTTCGTGGGCAGTATCGCGGAGTACGGCGACAGTTAATTCGTCTTCCCAAAGGTCGCCGTGGCCAAAGTGGATTTGGCTCCCGAGGAGTTTTCGGTTTTCTTTGAGCCACTTCCAGTGATCGACGAGACCTTCCCAGATGGAATTGAATTGGTCTTTCTCGGGATAGAGTTCTTCGAGCCACTTCCACTGGATGACGGCGGCTTCGAGGAGGGCGGTTGGGGTGTCGGCGTTGTATTCGAGCATTTTCGGCGGATGGAAACCGTCGTAAATGAAGTCAAACCGACCATAGATCGTTGGAGGCTCCTCTTCCCAAGATTGCTCGATCGCTTTGATGTTGAGCGGATTTAGGTTAAATGTCGCGTAAATTCGGTTGTGGATGATGTGCTCGACGGCTTTGAGGCACATCTGGTGACATTCGTTGGTCGCTTTTTCAATTTCTTCAATTTCGGCGGCAGTGAACTCGTAGTAGGCACTTTCGTTCCAATATTGGGCATTGTCCTCGGTGTGATAGACCAGTCCGGCCCGTTCGACCTTTTGCTGCCAATCCGGGCGCGGTTCGATCTTGTTTCGTCGCACTGTTGGGGTTAACCGCCGCTCGAACTGCCTGAGCTTCCGGAACTTCCAAAGCCTCCGCGAGAAACGCCGGAACTGGATGAGCTACTGCTGCTGGGAGTTGAGACGACGCTTCCGCTCGAAGAGTGAATCGTTGCTCCAGAGGGAGGAGATGACGAGAAATTACTGATTCGACCACCACTGAAGACGCCACCGTACCCCCAGCCTGGAGACCGATAGAGGCGACTGCCGTAGTAGTAATATCCGGGATAGTAGCCCGACGATGAAGTACATAGGCCCGCGCCAACGGGTTGGTTAGTGGTGGTGTCGACGCAAACGCTTCCATTTTGCATTGGGACTCGGGCATAGCGTCCACCGCGATAGGTTGCGGCGGTTACTGGACTAGAGCAGGCGACGTCGGGCAATACGGTTCCGGTTGCGGGATCGACACATCGACGCACCGATACGGGACTAGAGCATCCCGACAGGATGAGGGTTGCTACTGAGGCACAAAAAGTTGCCGGTACAGCCGTCGATTTCTTCACATTTCAATATTACAGGATATTGGCAAAAAGGGTTGTGGTTATTTGGGGGTGGCAGTTATTTGAGGAGTCCTTTTGTTCGAAGCAGGTCGAGGAACTGATCTCGTTCGACGGTTGAGGGCCAAGCGGAGTCAGGGACCACGTGAGAATACAGTTTCGTAAGAAAGAGCGTTACAACTCCATCTTTATGTTTCGCTGACTCAATGTCAGCCCAAACGATAAAGGAATTGCTTCCAGAATCGAATCGCATCGTGATTCCTTCGTCACTGAATTCCAGGATTCGTTTACGGCTAAGTGCCAATCGATTATCACGAACAATCCGACTTGGCCTAGCAAAAGCCCAAGCTAAATAGATCGGTACAAATAGGAAGGTGAAGATTGTCCCAGGGACAGTAATGACGAAAATACCTTTACTTGCCAAAAACTGCTGGAATATCGAGAACGTACCGAGAATCACCGCGAATGTCAAATAGCTCATAAGAGCTAGCAAGAACCTAGTCTTCCTTAAGGCACCTGGTTCTATGCAATGCAAGAGGGTTGTGAGTTTCATGAATTGTTCCTTATTCTAGCAATCATTGCTCAGATAGCCTTCGGCGGGTGCATCGGCGGGTTCGACTCAGGTAAATTCTTTGGGACTGCCAATGGACTGGTTACACAACCTAAGCCCCGCTATACAAGATGTTCTCTCAGCAATTGGGCGGGCGATTTTGGCAATCATTCCGATCTTCGCTCCGGTCCCGGTCATTATTTGGTATGAGCGACGCCTCCTTTCGTGGATGCAGGATCGAATTGGTCCGAACCGAACGGGAAACATCACCTTTTCGCGCACCAGCAAGATGGTTCCGAGCTTTCTACGCGGGAAGAAGTTCAAGCTCTTTGGCCTTGCCCAGTCGATTGCCGACGGACTGAAGCTATTTACGAAGGAGGACATCATGCCGGACAAGACCGATCGGGTTTTGTTCATCCTGGCTCCGCTGATCGCCCTTTTTGTTGCTTTGACGCTCGGATGCACGATCCCGTTTGGCGGAGATATCCGATTTACTCCGGTTGCCGATGTGAATGTTGGCATGTTGGTGATCCTTGCTATTTCTTCGTTGGGAGCTTATTCGACGGTTTTGGCGGGTTATAGCTCGAACAATAAATATTCGCTGATGGGCGGGTTGCGGGCATCGGCTCAGCTTATTTCTTATGAGTTGGCGATGGGCATTGCGCTTGCGGCGATGGTCATGAATTCTGGATCGCTGAGAATGACCGACATTGTCAAGTCACAGGATGCTCCTCTCTATGGTGTCGTTAGCTTCATTCCCAATTGGAATGTCTTTACGCCGATGGGCTTTATTTCCGCGATTGTGTTTGGCGTCTGTATGATCGCCGAGACGAATCGACCTCCGTTTGACTTGCCCGAGGCTGAAAACGAGCTTGTTGCGGGCTACCACACCGAGTACAGCACGAAACGATGGGGCATTTTCATGATGGCGGAGTACATGGCGATGTTCACGTTCAGCATGATCTTTGCCACGGTGTTTTTGGGTGGATATCACTTCCCGATTCGATGGGATGTATTGGCCCCTTATGAGAATATGTATCTCGTTGGCGTGGTGGTCATGCTCACGAAGGGCGCGGTTGGACTGACCGTTTATATTTGGGTTCGGGCTACGTTCCCTCGGCTTCGATATGATCAACTGATGAACCTCGGATGGAAGTTCTTGCTTCCTTTGGCTGTCGTTAATTTGATGATTACGGCGACTTGGATTTTTGCCGCAAAGGTCTACGGGCCGATGGCGGCGTGGATGGTTGGTCTGGTTTGCTACGGAGTTCTGTTTATTGTTTGGGCCGCTATTCGGCACCAAGCGAAGAAGACTCAGCCTCAGTTCCAATCCCGAAGCGTAAATATGGTCAATTCGCCCCGAAGAGTGCTTGACGTTGTACCGAATAAAGAGGTGACTCCATGAAACTGACCCCCGAACTCATCATCTTTGCGATGCTTGCTGGCCCGGCGGCTCTGGCGGCAGTCGGAGTGGTTGCTTTTGGTAGCGCCATTCGCAGCGCGCTTTGCCTCGTCTTTAACTTTTTCTTGCTGGCGTTCCTTTATTTCACTTTAAGTATGGACATGCCGGGTATTTCTCAGATCGTCGTCTACAGTGGCGCGATCATGGTACTTTTCGTGTTTGTCATCATGCTGCTTAATCCGAAGCTGATCGAGGAGCGCAAAGACTTGAAGCGTCCGTTTGGAATCGCGTTTGGGGTTGTTCTGTTCGGGATTTTGGCGAGTCAGGTTTTGCCCGTTTTGGGTTTTGAGGGTGCAAAGCCAGTTGTTCATCAAATCGGTTCGCCGAACGTCATCGGAGATGCGCTTTTCTCCTCGTATGTCTTTCCATTTGAAGTCATCAGCATTTTGCTTTTGGTTGGCGTCGTAGGTTCGGTCTTTCTAGCCAAGCGGAGGACAGATTGAACGGCGTTCCTTTGATGGCCTACATTGGCCTGAGTCTTTTCATGTTCTCGACCGGAGTTGTCGGGGTCGTGATTCGGCGAAACCCAATTGTCATTTTCATGTGCATAGAGTTGATGCTGAATGCGGTTAATTTGGCGTTCTTGTCGTTTGCACGGTATCGATATGCGACGGAAGGTCACTCGCTGAATCAGGCGATTGGCGGACCAATGATGGTTATTTTTGTGATGGCAGTTGCCGCTGCAGAAGTTGCGGTTGGTTTGGGCATCATCATGGCGATCTATCGACTTAAGGAAGAAGTCGATGTGGACGAATTGAACTTACTCGGAGGATAGCGACCATGCAAGGAAACGGACTCATTTGGTTAACGCTTACCCTCCCGGTTTTGGGAGCGCTCCTTCAGACGCTTTTGGGCAGAAAACTGCAGGACTCCGGTTCTGGAAAACGACTTCTCGGATTTCTTGCCGTCATTCCGATCTTTTTGGCTTTCGTTGTTGGCGTGATGATCGCTAAGAACTTGGATCCGTCGACTTCGAGCGTCATTTCGAGCGTCCCTTGGATTGACATTAAGGGCCTTTCGATTCCGTTTGAACTAAGAATCGACACCTTGTCGATGACAATGGTTCTGATCATCACCGGAATTGGAGCGTTGATCCACTTGTATGCCACGGGATACATGTCGAAAGAGAAGGATTACGCCCGATTTTTTGCCTATTTGAACCTGTTCATTGCTTCGATGCTGATCTTGGTTTTGGCCAATAACCTGCTTCTGTTGTTTGTCGGTTGGGAAGGCGTTGGTCTTTGTTCGTACTTACTGATCGGATTTTGGTATGAGGATCTGGCCAATTCGAAAGCGGCAAATAAAGCGTTTTTGGTCAACCGAGTCGGTGACTGGGGACTTACGCTTGGACTGCTTTTGATCATCGCAACGGTGGCAACGGCTCCGACCGGATTTGGCCCGAAGGACGCCCGATTGCTCAGCTATGACAATATCTTCCCGGTGTTGGAGCACGTTCTTCGGTTGCACCCAATGCTTGCCACGACGATAGGCCTACTACTTTTTGTTGGTGCATGCGGAAAATCGGCTCAGTTCCCGCTTTATCTTTGGTTGCCGGACGCCATGGCAGGTCCGACCCCGGTTTCTGCGCTCATTCACGCGGCTACGATGGTAACTTCTGGCGTGGTTCTGCTGAGCCGGATGCACGTGGTTTATGACTTGTCGCCCACGGCCTCTGCAGTCGTTTGCGTAGTTGGTGCCTTTACGGCTATGTTTGCCGCCGTGATCGCGTTTGGTCAGACGGACATCAAAAAGGTGCTGGCTTATTCGACCGTTTCACAGCTTGGCTTTATGTTTGTTGCGTGTGGAGCGGGTGCCTACTGGATCGCGATGTTCCACGTGATTACCCACGCATTCTTTAAGGCGTTGTTGTTCTTGGGTTCAGGTGCGGTCATTCATTCGATGTCGCACGAACAGGACATGCGCAACTACGGCAAACTTGCGAAATACATTCCGATTACCTTTGGCACGATGATGGCTGGCTACCTCGCGATTTCTGGTGTGCCGCTTCTTTCGGGTGCGGTTTCGAAGGAGAAGATTATTGCTTCTGCGCTGGAGACAGACCTTGCGGTGCTGCCGGGCTTTAACGCCGGACAGTTTGCCGGATGGATTTGTTTGCTGACGGCCCTGCTGACTGCGATGTACATGACCCGAATGATGTTCTTGACGTTTGGCGGCAAAAAGGAGCAGTGGAGAGAAATTCCGGTTACTACTGACGATCATCACGATTCAGATCACGATGGGGATGATCACCACGCTTTGACGGCGGATCATAAGCCCCACGAAGTACCCGTTAGCATGTGGTCTCCCTTGATTATCCTTGCGGTGTTGAGCTTGGGAGGCGGATGGTTCCTCGATCAGGGCGAGCGTCTGAAGGAATGGCTATCGGCTCCAACTGTTGGCCCACGAGGAACGATTGCCTCAGTTACCGAATCATTGATTCCGGTTAGCCAGCTTGAAAAGATTTCTGCTGCGGCGGCGTTTGGCGGAATTCTGCTGGGAGCGTTTTTCTACTGGAAAGGATTGCCTAAGCGTGAAGGCTGGAACGAGGCTGAGTGGTCACCAATTCGACGGTGGATTCGCAACCAATACGGTTTTGATCATGCGATGGTTAGTGCGGCGGTCGATGGTGGAAACGAGCTTGCGGTCTTGATTGACGAGAATGTTGATCGAGGGGCGATTGCGGGAACGGGAGTTGGCCTTGGCAAGCTCTCAGAATTTACTTTCTCGATATTGAATCGCCTTCAGTCGGGCATGGTTCGGATGTATGCACTATGCATGCTGGCTGGCGTTTTGGGTATCGGACTCTTGGTGGTTTATGTGACGATGGGAGGCCATAAATGAGTTCGGTTCCTTACTTGAGCATTCTGATTTGGCTACCGATTTTGGCTGGGTTAGGGCTGGCCTTTATTCCGAAGCTTGGCGCAGGAATTCCGAAAGGTCTTGCATCTCTCGTTGCTTTGGCGACCTTGATCGTAACGGGCACGATAACCGCGCTGTTTTTGACTGGAGACGCGGGTTTTAGCCTTCAGCAGCAATTGAATTGGATTCCTAACATGGGAATCAGTTACTTTGTTGGGGTTGATAGCATGGCGGCCTGGATGATGCTGTTGACCGCCTTCTTAGCCTTGATTGCGGTGTTGATTTCGAAGCCGAAAGAACGCGATGCGCAGTTTTTTGGCTTGCTGTTGTGCCTTGAGGGAACTCTATTCGGAATTTTCAGCAGCCTTGACTTGGTGCTGTTCTATGTCTTCTTTGAGCTTAGCTTGGTTCCGGTCGCGCTGATGATTCTCGGTTGGGGCTCGGGCGATAAGGGCAAAGTTGCGTTGCGGTACGTAGCGACTTTGTTTGCAGGTTCGCTGTTGATGCTGGTCGGCATGGCGATCTTGGCTAGCCGGGCGAATGTGGTTGACGGGCTACCGACGTTCAATGCGTTGAAGCTTCAGGAATTAGTTGATACAAAAGGACTTTGGGCGAACTCATGGCCACTTCAGGCTTTGGCGTTTTGGGGATTCATGGTCGCGTTCCTCGTCAAGTCTCCGGTGGTGCCGATGCATCGCTGGCTGAACGATACTTACGAGGATGCGCCGATTGGCGCCGTTGTTGCGGGCGTGGTTTTGAAAGTTGGAACGTTTGGTATGTTCCGGTTCTGCTTGCCGTTGTTCCCGGACGCATGTCGGGTTTACGCTCCAGTCGTAGTTGCTTTAGGTGTTGTTGGGATCCTTTACGGGGGAATCCTCGCGATCATCCAGAAGACTCCAGGTCGGGTCATGGGCTTTTCGACGATCAGTCACGTTGGATTTATTTTGGTCGGGCTGTTCTCGCTGAACCATGCGGGAATGATGGGCGCGGCCTTCCAGCAATTTAATCACGGAATTGCCGCAGCGGCGGTATTCGTGCTGCTGAGCTTCTTGGCGGAGCGAACTCCGGCAAAGAATTTGAGCGAGCTTGGCGGACTGAAGAAGTCGATGCCGATCTTCTCCACGCTGTTCCTGATTGCGATGTTGACCAATTTGGGCTTGCCGTTTACGGGCGGGTTTATTGGCGAATTCTTGTCGCTGGTCGGTGCCTATATGGCGGGATTCACCGGAGCGAATGGCCTTTCGGTGATTTGGGTTTACTTGGCCGCGTTTGGTGCGATTCTCTCAGCGGGCTACATGCTTTATCTGTATCAGCGGATGTTCTACGGGAAGAAGCAGGAGACCGCGGAGTTTAAGGATTTGACCTTGCATGAAACGCTGATAGGCGGGACCTTTGCTATCCTCATTTTGGTTTTGGGAATTTTGCCAATGACGTTGCTACACTCGATGGAACCAAAAATTGATGCCTTGGGTCGACCATTTCAGATGACGCACTCGGCTTCGGGCAGTGCGGCGCCAGCCGGATCAGGAGCCACAGCTAGATTGGTTTCGAATAGTTCGGCACCAGTTGGGGAGGTCAAGTTACCGTGAAAACACTGTTTGCTTTGCCCGACTTTAATTGGGGAGTTCTCCTTCCGTTCCTCATCTTAGCGTTCACGGGAATCTTCGGCTTGCTGGTCTTGCTGGTGAATCCGAAAGCGAATTCAAAGGTCATTCGAACGGTCACTATTTCTGGCGGTTTGGTTGCGTTGGTGAGTCAGTTTGCGCTGTTCGGCGGAGAGTACCGTTCGATGGGCGACATGGTGATGAAGACGAATCCGGGCATGATCGGGGAAGTTTTGATCCTGATTAGCTTGGTGGTGGTGGTTTTGATCTCGAAACCGTACCTGGAGCGCACGGCTTCAGACTCGCCGGAGTTCTATCCGCTTCTTTGTTGGGCGGCGCTGGGCGGCATGATCATGTGCTCGTCGGATAACTTGCTGTGCATCTTTGTTGGCCTTGAACTGCTTTCGATCTCGCTTTATGTTTTGGCGGGCTTGAACAAGCGGTCGAAATTCTCGCAAGAGGCAGCGCTTAAATACTTCTTGTTGGGCGCGTTTGCGACTGGTTTCTTCTTATATGGGATTGCCTTTCTTTACGGGGCCAGCGGAAACCTGAGCTTGGACGGATTTAGCACGGCTCCGCTTCATTCGGGGACGGACAATCGGCCACTGTTTTATTTGAGCTTCGCGCTCATCATGGTCGGGATTGGGTTTAAATGCGGATTGGTTCCTTTTCACCAATGGATTCCGGACGTGTATTCAGGAGCTCCCACCAACGTAGTTGCATTCATGGCGACGGGCGCAAAGGTGGGTCCATTTATCGCGCTGTATAACATCATCATGGCGGTTCCGACCATGAGTGCAATCGCGGTGCCGATCTGTGTTGCCTTGAGCATTTTGTCGATGGTGGTTGGCAACGTCATGGCGTTTAGCCAGCGCGACGTGAAGAAGATTTTGGCTTACTCGTCGATGGTGAATGCGGGATACATGCTTATCTACCTCGCGGGGTTGATGAAAGGGCACATGGCCGGGGCATTCCCGTTTGGCTATTTCTTGCTGGGATATGTTTTTGCGACGCTGGGAGTGTTTGTCATCTTGGCCCAGATTTCGGGCAGGGACGCGAGCCCAATAACGCTCCAGTCGCTGCGGGGACTATCGCAGCGGAGCCCCGGACTGGCGGCGTTGTTGGTGATCTTTGTGCTTTCGCAGATTGGGATTGGACCAGTGGCGGGATTCGTTGCAAAGTTGATCTTTGTGAATGGCCTGATTGAGGCGAATCAGTCATGGATGGCGATCGTGCTGTTGGCCAATTCGGCGTTCGCTGCTTTTTACTATTTGAAGATACTTAAGGCTGCCTACTCGAGCGAAGAGGAAGGCGCGGCCATTCAGTTTGAGAACGGCATCGAAAGTAAGATCGCTTTGGCGGTTTGCACGGTCGGCGTCGTAGGAAGCGTGATTTTCTATTCCCCAATCTATCACTTCATCACGGCCCGATAACGTACGGATCGGCATCTGCTGGTATTCGGTTCTGAGCGCGTGGCGCGCCGGCGATATGCCCATTGGCAAGTTCATTGAGTTTGCTCACGAAGTCGGCGCGGATGGGATTGAGATTCTCGATGCATTCTTGTATGCGCCGGGGGTTGTGCGTGATCACTTGCCCAGCCAGGAAGTTTTGGATGTCTTTGTAGCCGAGGCTTCGGAGGCATTGCTTCGCACCGGTTTGGCGGTCCATGCCGTCAGCGTCACGAACGACTTTAACTTTGAGGACTCGGCTCGGTTGAAAGTTGAGCGGGAGAAGATTCAGCTCGGGATTGATCTTGCCAAGAAGTTTTCTGCTCCGGCGGTAAGGGTGTTTTCGGGGAATCCGACTTCGAGTGATGGCGTAGATATGGTTCGATACCGGGCCATTGATGCGCTTAAAGATTTGGCGGTCCAAGGCGTGACGCTTGCGCTTGAAAACCACGGCGCGGTGTTTGCGACGCCGGGCAGATTGTTGTCGATGTTGGAGCCTCTGGAGGGACGGAACGTTGGATTGTGCTTTGATGTTGGCAATTTTTTGCTGGCCGACATCGATGCGGTGTCGGCGGCTTCGGAGTTGCCCTTGCCTGCGCTGATCCATGTTAAGGATTTTCGGTTGGATGAAGCGGGTCCTTATCGTTCGTCGCGAGGGAAGGTTTACGGCGGATGTCGGCTGGGAGAGGGCGTTGTTCCGTTGCGGGAGACCCTGAATGTGTTGCTGGACCGACTGGACGGTCAACCGATCTGTTTGGACATTGAGCTTGAGTGCGGCGACGACGGCATTGAGGCAACTCGCCACGCGGTTAAGTGGCTCAGAGAGCTTTTATCAGCGCGACCGTAAGCTTGGCTAGCTGATCCATCGAGTTTCGGTGAATGATTTCGTAGCCGTGGCTGTTTTCCATTGGTAATCCGAGGGTGATGGGGTGTGCGCAGAGGCCTTTCGCGGCTGAACAGCTTGCGTCGCTCCCGCCTCGGGAGAGGGCTTGGAACTGCACTTCGATGCCAGATTTCGCGCTGACTTCGGCGATGAGGTCGCCAAGATGGGGTGGTATTGCGGCGTAGGCGTCGCTGACCCAGACGGTTGGACGGGCGTCGATGGCGATTGGTGCGTCAGGGACTTGGGGGCCGAGTTCGAGGGCGATGCAGATGTCGGGTTGTTCTTGGGTGAGGAAGTAAAGTGCACCTTCGCCGCCGACTTCTTCGCTGGTGGTGGCCACGAAGGTCACGTCGAGGTCCTGACCTTTGAGGGTTTCGAGGGCTAATAGCCAACTGACGAGATCGGCGCGGTCATCGAGGAAGTAGCCGGAGACGAAGTCACCGAACTGGGTGAGGATGCGTCGACTGGGGGAGACGGCGACGCGGGTGCCGAGTCGGACTCCACGCTTTTTGAGTTCGTCTTTGGTTTGGCCGGTAGTGATGGTGACCATATCCCAGGTGAGGACGTCGGTTTTGGCGCGTTTTGCCGCGCTGAGATTACTGTCGGTGTGGATAGAGCCGACCCCGAGGATGGCTTCGAAGTGACCGCTTTTTGCCATGATGGTGACAGGGCCCTCTCCGAGTTTCCAGGGGAAGATTCCGCCGAGCGGCGCGACTTTGAGGGTTCCGTCGGGATTGATTTGTTTGACGAAGAGCGCAATTTCGTCCATGTGGGCGGTGACAACGATTTTGGATTTCTTATGTTTGCCAAGGCGGACAATGAGGTTGCCTTTGGCGTCGATGGTGTGTTCGAACTTGAGTTTATTGAGATGACCAATGAGAACATCTCGAACAAGAGACTCCTGGCCGGGAGGTCCGGGGACGGAAACCAGTTCTTGTAAAAGTTCGAGGGAGTTCATGGTGGGAGTTTATCCTAACTCATTCGTGGCAAAATGGAGCTATGGTTGGCATTTTGGTCGGGATGTTGTTCGTGGGCCGGGTTGACATCCCCGAGAGTCTCATTCAGATATCAAAGAAGTATGAGGTTCAGGTGGACGTGATTGCTGAGCCATATAGCTGGCGCGGACGGGGATATACGGTTGAGACGTCGGCACCGACTTCGGCGGACTTGGCGAAGTACGCGAAAATTTTCGCTAGCGAGTGGAATCGGTATCCGGTGAGCGTGATTCGGGCCGCGAAGGTGAAGAGGATCGTGATTGCGACTGGGATCTCGTTGAACAAACAGGTTCGGGCAGCGGTGCCTTCGTTTGACTCGAACACGATGTATTACGACACGACTTTGGGCTCCTACAATGAGGCGTATCAGCGGTTGGTGGTGCACCATGAGTTTTTTCACATGATGGATCAGGTGCAGGGTCTGGTGCGGAAGGATCCGGAATGGGCGGCATTGAATCCGCCAGATTTTCATTATGGAAATGGCGGAGACAAGATGCGGAACTTAGGGGCGGGAGTGCTGACCGACAAACTGCCGGGGGTTTTGACTCCGTACGCGATGTCGGCGATTGAGGAAGATAAGGCGGAGCTGTATGGGCACCTGTTGGTTGATCGGGAATATGTTGCGGGACGGGTGAAGGCGGATGCGGTTATCGCGGCGAAGGTGGGCCTTTTGAAAGCGCGGATGCAGAAGTGGGATGCGGAGTTTAGCGACGAGTTTTGGAATTCGATGGCGTGGGGAACTTAGCGGAAAGTTTCTGCACTGCCTCTAACCCTTTTATCTACTTCGCACCTATTCCCTAAATTGAGGTGCCGCAAATCAATGTTAATTTCGTTTTAACTTTAGCCATGTCGCCTGACTTGATTTAGGAAAGCCTTATCTAAATCAGGTTTGGTCAAATGTGCGAAAGTTTCAGGGGGAGAAAGAGCTTTTTAAAAAAAGTTGCAACCATGTTCAATGTGTGATATGATTACCAATGTGTTATTTATTCCTGCCATTGTAATTAGCTCGGTAGTTAACCCGCTGCTAGTATCGCCCACAATCGTCATTCCCGAAGATTACATCAAGACCACCGTTTGGAGTCCGGACATAAAGCACAAGACAGCCCACATTCAACCAGGAGATACTGAACCGTTCCCTGGTAATCATAGTTGCAAAGACGACGCTTCTGTTGTTCCAGCCACTGGCTCTTTACCTACGACAGGAAGTGGTGCACCTAGCCTAAATTGGACTGATTGGTTTGTGAGCCTTTTCGACACGTTTACACTAAATCACAAGAAAAACTACGGAAGCACTGTTTTGAATTTCAACTATGATTTCATCTCATGCCAGGGTTATCAGAAATTTCTTGGGACATCCACTGGCAATGTTTACAAGAGAAATGGAGTCCAATGGGATTATGTTGGCGTCTTTGATGCAGAATGATAAATATTGTACTTGGACTTTTCGTTGCTTTGAGACAAAGTTCTCAAGGCAATGAAAATCCTCCCATGGCTCCGATTTGCTTTTCGTTGTCCGACGCAAAGGCAAAGTTGCCTGTCGATGATGTTGTAAACCTAAAAAAGAATTGGAAATCGAAGGATTTTCAAATCCTGCCATCAGGGCATTTCGGACAATATAAAAATGGGAGCTATTTCGTAGTTTCCAAAGAAACTCCCTTGCTCAAGCAACTTGATGATCGCTTTAACCTCGCTATAAAAGTATTGAGGCATGGCGGTGCCTCAAGTTCTCCTAAGAACCTATTTCCGATGCAAGGAACTGACTTTAACGACAAAGAATTAGGGATTCTGTCCCGCCTCATCGAGCGATGGGCGGGAAGCACAATTCCCGTCAGTAATCTTTCTCTGTCTATTCGGTTACTTTTTGATACTCGGTCCGTTGTTCGATTTACGAATCAAGGCGAAACCATTTCTATCCCTCCGAGTATTCATTTTCAGTCTTTCGAGGCCCAGCAAGATTACAGCAAAGGTATGAACCAGAAAGCCGGGGTCCTGGTTGAGCCAGACTTCGAGACCTCGAATAATCACCGCTACGGAAAAGATGGTCCAATTATTGGTACCGAGTCAACTGAAGGCTCAATTTGCACGAAAATCCAAAATGCGTACGGAACAAGCGAAGACTTTGTAGGCATTAATGCAACCTTATTAGAAATCCTGGGACGAATTTACCAGTCAAAAGTTTCAAAGTATCGTCTTGAAATATTCAAAGCATCAATGCCGATTCAAAAAGCCCAGAGTTATCTTTTCCCAAATATGGACCAGACAACTTTAACCGAGGATGAACAACAACGAACTCAAAGATCATTGATTCTGGAGTTGCAAAACCATGGTTATTCAGCTCAAGAAGCGGAAAGTCGAAGTACTTCAATGAAGTTCGCAGGCCGAGATGTTACAATTGACCTTATAACAGGCATCAAGCTTTTTGGTACCAATAATATTAATGGTCCTTGCTCTGTTAGGATTTGGCCATAAACCTTGTGAGCCTCGACCTGAGTGGGCTATTAGGTGACACAAGTTCCCGACCCTTGGCCAGAGCGAGTGTCGGAAGCAAAGCAAGTGGCAACAGGCATCGAGTAGTGAGGGGAAGATTCTCAGTATTTCGTCAAATAGATAGAATTACGTCTATCGTTTTGGCGTCTAATATCTCGGCGACGCTTCGGCCCAAGGAGCGGGCGTACATGATGCATGATTCGTGGATGATCGTAAAGGGGCAGGTTGACGCCGGGTTTAGCGACGAGTTTTGGAATTCGAAGGGGTAGGTTTTGAAGTCATGATGTTGCTTGCCGTTGTATTCGGAACTCAGATTCCAGATTTGGCAGAATTGCCTTCCCCCGCATACGTTCACTGGAAACTAGCTCGACGCATCGATGCAACGGAATACTCAAAGCTGCTGTCAAGGTCGAAGTCAATTTTAGGTCAATTCATGAAATTGGACCCGGGCACCCAGGCTAAGACGGTTCGGAAATGGTTCATTGCAAGCGCGGATCGTCATACGACATTTGCGCTCCAAGGTTTGAAGCGCGAGCTCTTTGATGATCAATATGAAGTTACACCATCCATGTCAAAGGTGGATCTAGCTAAGTTTGATCTGATTCTGCTTTCGATGGGCCTCAAGCCATTGTTCCATACTGACTTCCTCATTCGAGTCCTCTATTCTGCGGATTTGCATGGAGGAACACGTTTCGTTATCAACCCAAAGAAGGGTCTACCAACCAAGATTGCCTTCAAAATACATACTGGTCCACGGTCGGAACCGCGCTCGACCTCGTTTGATCGATTCTCTTCGAAGCAGGCGAATATCTTTATAAAGTGGTTCAAGGATTCTGAACCGATCAAGCAATTGGAGCCGATGACCTACGGGAAAATGGTTGATCAAATTGGCAGATGAATTTGATAAGTGAGGTTGGTTTAGTGACGAGTTTTGGAATCCAAAAGCGGGAATTTGAACACAAAGCCGTCCTACAACGATACGGTATGTGGGTCAGTGCTTACCGACCCATTCATATTAGTTTCTCGGTTTGCCTCAGAATCCAGTTTGGATTAGGCGTACGAATAGCCAAGTGCAGAGATGCTCTGTAGAGTGGCAGGCTTAATACCAAACATTGGTGACGGCTTCAATACTTTGTTAAGAAATGGATCTGCACCACGATTGGATTGAGTTTCCCATTGTGCCCATTGCTTATCAATAAATGCATGATGCAGGAAGAAGAGTGGGTCGGCGGGAGAACCCGCTCCTCCCATGTCTCCGCCAACTGCATTATGGAGTCCACCGTGTAATGCTTCAAGTTGCGACTGAAACCCTCGGTACGATTGTATGGTTTGAACAGTTGTAAATGCAACTGGAGGAGGTAGTTGGGTTGGATCAAAGGTTCCGCGCGTTACCGACCAACTATTCAATAGAGCGCTTCCTGTTAGCGCCGTGGGAATTGCCTGGTCGATCGACGAGTCCCAGTACGGGATGAACACAGTGGGGTCAAATAGCTGCAGTTGATGCTCAAATTGCAACAAGAGTCTCCGGTGCCAGGCAAGAAAGTTGTAGCCGATCATCCCCATTCCGCTCATGGTATGAACCTGCCAAGTCATACCAACTTGTGTTGTCATTGCTTGAACGTGAACTTTAACAAATGCCCGATAGGCCGGAGCCGGGGCTTGAGTTCCATGCATTTGGTTTATAGCATTTTTGAATTTCGTCCATTCTGCTGGCGTTAGATCTTTCTGGTTTTTGCGTATTGTTGGCATAAATCATTGTAACAAAAATAATCGTCAATGAAAAGCCTTTTGTTTGAAATATTAACTTAGATTCTATTGTTTATTAATTGTGAGTTATGAAAATGACTTGTCTTCAGCAAGTCGGGCTTGAGCAAATGGTTGGGAATAGATGACTTTTACAGCTAGCAGAGAATTGAGGCGTTAGAATCTGTACCAGTTCTCGATTTTTCTGGTAACTCAAGACACTCGAGTTTGGGAATAAGATAAAGTTAAGCAGAGTACGTTATGGCAACAAATAGTGGGGCATTGTGGGTTGCGAAGTTTCCGACTTCGACGAAGACGGCGGATTTAGTTCAGCCGTTTCGGGGGAATTTTGAGGCGTTTCAGCGGGCGATGGTGGCGTCGAAGATCTCGGTAAAGATCACGGCGACGCATCGGCCCAAGGAGCGGGCGTACATGATGCATTATTCATGGATGATCGTGAAGGGGCAGATTGATGCAGCCGACGTTCCGCCCTTACCAGCGCTTCAGGGGGCCGATATCATTTGGAATCACGCTCACGCGAAGCAAGGAGCCCAAGAGATGGTGGATGGCTATGGGATTGGGAGCCTTGGGGTTCCACCTGCGCTGAATTCTCGGCATATTGATGGGCGCGCAGTGGATACAAGCCTGAGTTGGGACGGAGATATCGTGATTCGCAATAAGGATGGATCGAGTCGGAACATTGTGGGTTCGCCTCGAAATTCGACGCATCCGGATTTGATTGCGGCGGGGGCGACGTACGGGGTGATTCACCTGAAGAACGTCATGGCGGACAAAGTTCACTGGTCAGACGACGGGCACTAGTGGTGCCTGGGACGGATTTGGAACGTCCTTAAGGCACAACATATCATGACCATTCAACTTTTGTCTTTGTTGGCCGGGCTCGTCGTTGCGCCACCATCTGCCGAGCACCTTTCTCCTTACGGAGTTCAGCAAACGATCGTCATCGCTCCAAAATATGTCTCGACGAGTTTGAATCTGCCTGCCGACTTTAAGATTTACTTTCGTTCAACTGATCCACCGCCTCACGGATTTCAGTATCTGAATTCACCGACTGATGAACCCAGCCCTGGTTTGATTGGAATTCTACAAACGGAAGACTCCCTTTTTCAAGTTGAAAAGCGTGTGATGAAAAACGTCGGGGATGGCACAGTCACGCTACGACTGGCAAAATCCAAGACAAGGGAATCGCGCTCGCTTGAACTCGGAAAGACAACGCGAGCTGACTACAACGAATGGCGACGGGCGGCGATGCAACGAACGAACCCGAACCCTTGGCCACCCAAGAATCCTGGAAAGCCGATCGTGGCGAAGGGAACCTTGGTAATTGTTGGCGGCGGAGGGATGACGCGGGACATCGCAAAGGCTTTTATTGACGGCGGAGGTGGGGACAACGGTCACTTTGTGATACTTCCGATTTCGATGCCCGACCCGATTGATGTGAAGGCGGAAGAGGAGACGATGCACCGGATGGGGGCGAAGAATGTCGACGTCATTCCGTTTCGCGAGCAGAAGCAGTTGGAAGACCCCAAGGTTATCGAGATGTTGAAACACGCGACTGGGGTTTGGTTTGGCGGAGGGCGGCAATGGAATTTTGTCGATGCTTACGAAGGGACGAAGCTTCCGGCTTTGTTTCGGGACGTTTTGAATCGCGGTGGAGTGATTGGTGGGTCCTCGGCGGGGGCAACGATTATTGGCGACTATATGTCGCGCGGCGCCCCGGCTGGGCCGGGCTTGATGATGTGCGAAGGGTACGAACAGGCGCTCGGATTCTTGCCGGGTGTTGTGGTTGACCAGCATTTCTCGGCTCGTAATCGGTTTAACGATATGACGGCTTTGATGCAGAAGTACCCGCAGTTTCTGGGCATTGGTTTGGACGAGGCAACGGCGATTGTTGTGAAGGGCAGTATGGCGGAAGTTTTGGGACGCGGAAAGGCGCATATTTATGATACAACTCGAGTTCGGATTCCTGAGGGGCCGGATTACGACGCTTATCCGGCGGGGACGAAATACGATCTGCTTGCCCGCAAGAGGCTTGCGGAATAGGTCAAATTTCAATTCTCAATTTCACTGGCTTCTCCCAGCCTGGATGCTTCGCATCTCCTTCGTTCAACGCAGAGGTCGGAGCCAGTGCCACGCCTAGCTTGATTCGGCGGGGACGAAATATGATTTGTTGGCGCGTAAGAAACTAGCTGACTAGATAGTTTCTTGGTGTGAATTCCTTGTCTGCTCAGCTTCAAAGGTGTAGAATGCCTTGGCAAGATTGTGCTTTGCGCGATTATATTTGGAGTGAAAATGAATATACGAAAAATGGCCGTTTCGCCGAAGACTCGGCTGGTACTGGGGGCAGTTTTAGTTGGGAATCTTTCGATTGCGGCGGTCGCCTGGTCGGTAACCGGAAAGATCGCTCGTGCTGGCCAAGAAAAGCGGGGGCGAAAGTCGACCGAGGCGCCAATTGCTGGCCACGGAAAACTTGGCCAAGACATCTTTTTGGCGATTGATCATCGCGACTTAGCGGGAGTTCAGGCGTTGTTGAAGAAGGGCGGGGACCCTAATTCTCGCAACGGATTGGAGTTTACGCCACTCTATATCGCTGCTGCCTCGTACCAAATGGACGTGATGGGCGAGCTTTTGAAGGCGGGGGCTGATGCTGACGCCGAGAGCAATTACGGTACCCCGCTGATGTTTGCCGCGGCCACGGGAAACATCGCAGGTGCGACCATCCTTTTTGGAAAGGGAGTGAACGTAAACGCGGTTCGAAATGATGGAATGTCGGTCTTGATGATGGCTTCATATTCCGGTAATCCGGCTCTGGTTGGCGCACTGTTGGAGCATAAAGCCGAAGTGAATGCCAAAGACGATTTGGGCGATACGGCTTTGATGTATGCCGCCCGTCAGGGTCACGACAAGGTGACGGAAATGCTTTTAGGCGCGGGGGTCGAGGTTGACACCGTGGATAACGACCATAAGACTCCTTTGCTTGAGGCAGCCAAAGTCGGAAACACGAAGGTCGTTGAGCTCTTAATGGCCAAAGGGGCCAATGTCAACGCGAAGGATGCACACGGAATGACTCCACTTCTGTTGGCGGCATCCTATAACGATAGTCCGGAAACCATTCGGGCTTTAGTGAAGGGTGGAGCAGATGCGAAAGCGACGGATTCGAAGGGGCGAGATGTCATAAGGCTGGCGGTTTTGAAAGGCAATGTGGCATGCATCAACGAACTGAGCGTTGGCACAAAGGTTACGCGAATGAGCCTGAATCGGAATCCTCGGCAAGCGGTTTTAGCGAGCCTGAAATTGGTTCAGTCATCGATGGGCACATTCGGAAACAAGACTTCGTGTGTTTCTTGTCACCAAGAAGGCCTTGGTCGAATGGCGACGGGCATGGCAAAGTCGAAGGGCTTTACTTTGAGCCCAGCGATGACCCTGCCGCAAGATGGCCGGATGAATGGCGTCTTGATGGCGTTGAAGCCGCTTCACGAGCAAGCGTTGAAGAATTCGGAGGTTATGAAGCAGGTTCCGCTCATTGAGATCAACGAAGTCAACACGTTGGATACCTGGATCTTGGCGGGAATGTCGGCCCAGAAGTATCCGCGAAATGCCGCTTCCGAATCGATGGCCGACGTTTTGGCCAGGCAGCAGTCGAAGGACGGTTCGTGGACGATGTCGCTGCCTCGGGCTCCGATGCAGTCGAGTCCGTTTACGTTTACTGCTCTTTCGATTCAATGCCTAGAGGCTTACGGAACCAAGAAGGAGACCGCGGGTCGAATTGAGCGCGCCCGGGCATGGCTTGCGAAGGCTCCGGCGAAGAACAGCGAAGACCGAGCGGGTCGAATGCTTGGTTTGAAGTGGGCGCATGCAGGTTCAGTTGATTTGAAGAAGGCGGCGAAGGAAATCATGGCGGATCAGCGACCTGACGGCGGCTGGGCTCAGCTTCCGGGAATGCACAGCGATGCGTATGCGACGGGGCAGGCACTTTATGCTCTGCATGAAGGCGGCGGAGTTGCGGTTTCGGACGCGGCGTATCAGCGTGGCGTTCGTTATTTGTTGAGAACGCAGGATGAGGATGGGTCGTGGTTTGTGAATAAGCGTGCGATTCCGGCAAACAATTACTTCGACGGTGGCTTCCCGCATGGGCAGTCGCAGTATTCATCGTTTAACGGCAGCTGCTGGGCGATGATGGCGTTGTTGGAAACGTTATAGGGACTAGTTTGGTTTGTAATTTGCGGTTGTAACAACCGGGGTTTCTACGAAATCTCGGACTTAGGTCTGGCTCGGTTCGTTACCTTGGCCTCCGGTGCTTTTTGCTTCCGATATGTTCGGGCAAAAAGCACCTGTGACCAAGGCTAAGGGTAGGGCCGCCACGTTGTGGCTGGTGACGGGGATGGCTGGATTTGGGAATTTACGGCCTTTTTGGTAATTCTTCACATCGAAAGTATTCGCTAAGTTGGGCATTTTCTACGACACATTTTGGCGAAGCCATGACGTGTGGAATCTGGATTTTTCTTATTTGGTGCTGTCGAATTGGATTCGTCGGTTCTTTTGGTCGATGGTGACTCGGTATTGGGAGAGGACGCGGCCGCCGATGTTCCCAATCGGAAACATGTCATGCATTTCGATGAGGGGGACGTTGATGGTCATTCCGCCGACCTTGATGGGGTCTTTGACTTTTACTCCAAGGATGTCGAATTCGTTAAACAGCGTTCGTGCGTGGCCCAAGACCTTTGGCTCGCCATCGACTTTCTTAACGAATTGGCGAAGCCCCAACCGAAGTCACTCACTTATTGCGAAGTCAATTATGCGTAATTGAAGTAAAAATGGCCCGCTTCATTGCTTGGAATTTTGACGAATAAACTCAAGAAAGGCATCATCGGCAACGGGTACCCCATCCTCATTGAGGAGGACAGTGCTTTTCATTATCATCTTCTTAGTCCCAACAAACATGTCATAGCTGCCGAGACAACCCTTGAATTCGACATGAGGTGTGGAAACCGTGAATTCACTATTGTCCGAATTTAAAGTAAACCGGGCCCCCAGCTTTGGAGCGTCAAACACGGCATATGTGTTGGGAACCTTCAATTCAGTGAGAAGTTGATATTGAATGAGGGCATTGGCTCGGCATGCTACTTCTTTGATAATTCCAGCTTTCAATTGTCGTGGTGGGGTACCTCCAGTAGTTTGGTAGACGGCCAGAATATGGATCTTGACACGACCGTCAACCACAGCAATACTCTCATCAGAAGAGCTCCTAGAATGGGTTGTACCTAACATAAACCCTGATTCAAACGGAATATCGTCCCAGCCAGCTTGATGTCGTGGGCTGAATACGTATTCTGGGTTATAAACTTCGACCGAAAATTGGTATTGAGTTTTCTGTTCATTCGTAAAATTGGCCCAGTACCTGGATCGCTCATCTGGTTGACTTCTTAACTGTTGTTCGCAGCCCTTCAGCAGGCGGATGTTCTTGGTTAAGATTGAGGTCCAGTCCGATTCATATTTGATATTCGAATTTGATGACGACGAAAGACCTGTCATCAAAACCATGGCAGCACCGATATTCACTGATTTCCCTTGGAATTTCATGGCTAACTCTTAAACGTTTTAGAATGGTGCTTTGGTGTCGTCGAAGTTACAGTTGGGTCAATCGAGGCTAGTCCCTAAGGATATTATTGGGATCAAGAACAATGTCCATGCTTGCGTGGCCGCTAATTCACCAGGACTCGGGTGAAAAAATACAAACTAAAAAGGCTCCTTGCGGAGCCTGAAAAATTTGGTGGAGGCTAGGGGACTCGAACCCCTGACCCTCTGCTTGCAAAGCAGATGCTCTCCCAACTGAGCTAAGCCCCCAAACTTTCGAAATAGAAGTTTACCTCAGAAATTCTCGGCTTGCTTGGGCCTCTTCGCGAGTCTAACTAAATGAAATTCAAATAAATCAGCCGTATACTCTGAGTCACCTTGCGCGTATTGTTGGTCGAAGATGATGAAGTGATTTCCGAGCGTTTGAAGCGAGCGCTTGAGAAAGAAGGCTATACGGCTGATATCGCCCATGACGGTCAAGCTGGCCTCGAAATGGCGCGACTGGGCGAATACTCGGTGATCATCTTGGATGTGATGATGCCAAGGCGGGACGGATGGTCGGTTTGCCAAGCCTTGCGAGATTCTCGTAATGTCACCCCGATTTTGATGTTGACCGCGAAAGACTCGATTGAAGACCGGGTGAAAGGGCTGGACCTTGGCGCCGATGACTATTTGGTTAAGCCGTTTTCGCTGAAGGAGTTTTTGGCCAGGATTCGGGCGTTGACTCGACGAAACAAGATTGAAAAGTCTTCGATCATTCACTTAGGGGATTTGGATATTGACGCAGGGGCAAAAACTGTCACCAAGGGTGGTGAGCCGCTCAAGCTGACCAAGCGTGAGTTCACGTTGCTGGAAGCGCTGGCTAGGAATCGGCGAAGAATTCTCTCTCGCGACTACATCATTGAACAAATTTGGAACGATGAGGACAGCGTTTCGAATACGGTTAATTTTCATGTCACATCGCTGCGGAAGAAGGTTGATGTTGGTCGGGAAAAGAGTCTGATCGAAACCGTTCACGGGTTTGGTTATCGAATTACGGAGGATATTTAGTGTCGCTGAAGCTTCGGCTCGCCCTGTTTAATACGATATTCGTTTTGCTGGCTCTATGTTTGGGGCTCTTTGCGTTGGTATCGCAGACACGTCGGGTTTTCTTGGATTCATTGGACCATGACTTGGTTTTCCGTGCGCAGATGTTTGCTCGAAATCCGGGCATAAGGGGCGGCCCAGGCGGCGGCGCGGGAGGTCAGGGTGGCCAAGGCGGTGGTCCAGGTGGCCAATTCGGGCAAGGCGGAGGAGGCGGAAACGGTGGACAACCTGGTCAGCCAGGTCAAGGTGGAGCTGGCGGAGGTCCGGGTGGCGGCCAAGATGGTCAGCCAGGTGGGAATCCAAACGATGCCCCGCAACAGGGCAATGGTCCGCAAAATGGTAATGGACCGAATGGTCAACCGGGATTTGAGGCCCCAATTAACAATGATATTGGGCGTCCGATTCGGTACAAGGCGGACGGAAAGCCTTTTAATAATCGTGAGACGCGAGTGCTTGACCCACTTGGCCTTTCGCTTCATGAGAATCGGCATCCGGTGATTTCAACTGTTCCGGTCGAAGGGATTCCAACCCGGGTAATTACGATGTCGATTCCAGACCCGACCGGTGGGTTCAACTATGTACAGTTTGGGCACGACCTTGCCGATTTTGAGCGGCTGAAGCAGACTCAAATGACGACGATACTGTTGCTGCTTCCATTCTCGGTGATCATCGCTGCATTAGTTGGTTGGTTTTTGGCGGGTAAGGCGGTTAAGCCGATTAATGACGTTGCGGTAGCTTCGGAAAAGATTTCGGGCAGCGATATGTCGACGCGGTTGGAAGTCAAGGGCGATGACGAAATCAGTCGACTGAGTTCTGCGTTTAATGGCATGGTTGATCGACTTCAACTCTCATTCAATGAGCGTCAGAAACTGCTGGACGAACTGCGGGTTGCGCTGGAGAAACAGAGACAGTTTGTTGGGGATGCATCACACGAGTTGCGGACGCCGCTGGCACGAATTCGGATTACAACGAGCAGCGTTTTGGAGCAGAAATCGAGTCCGGCAGAGATGAAAGAGGCCCTGGAAATTGCGGATCGTGAGACCGTCCACATGTCGAACCTGGTGGATCAACTGCTGACTTTGGCACGACTAGATTCTGGTCACACACCATCACTGGAACCGCTGAAGTTGTCGGAAATTGCGAGCGAGGCTTTGAGCAAGTTTCCGACTTCAACGACAAATCCAATTTCGTTGGAAGTCGCCGCGGATGTTCGCATTCATGGAGATCGCGAAGGATTGATTCGGGCGGTGGTTAACTTGCTCGAAAATGCAAAACGGTATTCACCCGAGAAGCCGATCTTGGTTTCCGTTCGATCCGGTGAGGGGCAAAGCATTTTGAGCGTCAAGGACAATGGTATTGGAATTGAGCCGCAATTTATTGGTCGATTGACGGAGCGTTTCTTCCGTGTCGACGACGCCCGCAATCGAAAGATGGGCGGGACGGGGCTGGGCTTGGCGATCGTGAAGTCGATCGTTGAATCGAGCGGAGGAAGGCTCATGATCCAAAGTGAGCCAGGCAAAGGAACCGAAGTTCAACTAATCTTTCCGGCAATTTCGTAAAATGACCAGAAGTTCGTAAAATGAACTGAGCAAACAATTTTCAAATAAGTCAATCGTATAGTTACCAATGTAAGCGATAGACATCGCTCTAGGAAATTAAAAATGAAAAACCAAAAAGGATTCCGACTAACTTGGATCGCAGTGATCGCAGTTGTGTTGTCGGCTAGTACAGTAATCGCCCAGGGCGGACAGGGCGGCAACGCCGGTTATCCTGGTCAGGGTGGTCAAGGCGGATTTGGCGGTGGCCAAGGCGGCCCTGGCGGTCCTGGTGGCGGTCAGCGAATGGGCCCACCTCATGGTCCAATGCTTTTGTTGAACCCCCAAGTTGTTAAAGAATTGAAAGAATCGGACGAACAAGTTAAGGCGATTCAAGCCTTGCTGCAAAAGAGCGGCATGGGTGGACGCGGAGGTCAAGGCGGCGGACAAGGTGGACCCGGTGGCGGCGGAGGCCAAGGCGGCTTTGGTGGTGGTCAGGGCGGACCTGGCGGCGGTGGCGGTCAAGGTGGCGGACCCGGTGGCCAAGGCGGTAGGGGTGGACAAGGAGGCGGACCCGGTGGTGGGCAAGGTGGTCAAGGCGGACCTGGTGGACCAGGCGGACCTGGCATGAATCCAGAAGCAATGAAGAAGCTTGATGACGGCATCAAGAAGATTCTCAATGCCGGCCAATTCAAACGATATCACCAGATCGACCTTCAAGTTGATGGACCTCGTGCCTTCAATCGTCCAGAGATCGTCGAAGCTCTGAACCTTAGCGAAGATCAGCACGACAAGATTGACCAAATCCTCCAGAGTGGCCGACCTCCTCAGGGCGGTCAAGGTGGACCTGGACAGGGCGGACCTGGTGGACAAGGCGGTTTTGGCGGAGGCCAAGGCGGACCTCCACAAGGTGGACAAGGCGGTCGCGGTCAAGGCGGACCTCCTCAGGGCGGACCTGGCGGAGACATGGGCAAGTTTGCCGATGAACTCATGAAGAAGGTTCTAGCTGTGTTGAACGACGGGCAACGAGGCAAATACCGAGAAATGACGGGCTCACCGTTCAAGCTTGATCGACCACAAGGTGGACCAGGCGGATTTGGCGGCGGTCAGGGTGGCCCTGGCGGACCTCCTCCGGGTGGTCAAGGCGGCGGCGGCTTTGGCGGCGGCGACAACTAAGCAGTAGTTGTTTTGAGTTGAACCTTGAAGACGGGGACCAATAAGTCCCCGTTTTTGATTTAGCTGCTCGCCTTCAACTGTTGGTTTTCAGCAAGGATCTACATTGCTTTCTTAAAAGACACATTCGAGATCGATTCTCGACTTCCAAATTCGTCTTCGTATTGTGTGTCTCTGTGAACCACCAGATTTTTGTTGTCCCACTGCACCCATACCGTGAATTGGGTTTTGTATGATCCAACATTCAAAGCGGGAAAAATATAACGGACCGCATCAGTAGCACCATATCTGTTTTTGTCCATGAATACACATATCTCAGGATTGAATTCCCTTGTCTCTCTCAAGAGATCGTTTTTGGGTAGCATCTTGTGATTAGCTCCGTAGGCATGCACCAACTCACCGATCTTCTTCTCCAGTACCTTAGTACGGTTCTTTGCCTTGTCAATATTGTATTCCTTTTGATCGACAATTTTTTCGAGTCTGTGTAAGCGATTTCGCATCGCCTCCAGTGCCTCTTTATCCTGATGTCGTGTTGTTGCTTGCGTAGCAAGTAATGCAACTAACGCAAGAAGGCCTAAAATATTTTTAGCGAGGTGTTTCATCTGCCTGGCATCCAAGTGACGTACTTTCCATTATGTGACACACCAGGTCTATATGGTGAAATCATTTTCGCGAAGTCGGTTTTGTTATTTGCACCGTAGGCCTTTATCCTCCATTTACTTGCGATGACGGAGCAAAATCCTTTGTCCACCCCTTGCGAGCATCCGGCCGAGAAAAAGTAAGCATTTTTATCAAGGCTGGGTGGCTTCTGGAGCTGACTTGCGGTCATGTTGTCCGAACCAAAAAATTCACCATTCGCATCGGGAGGATTGCTAGCATAATTCAAGAGCCATGCATCTGCCGCACTGTGTCCAAAATACGCGATAGCCTTTACTGAAGTGGCGGTTGTTCGACCTAGAATCGGATTTATGTCCTTAGCATTACTTATTTGAACTACATCACCAACCGTGCCCAAGTCAGCCAAAACTGCTTTTAAGTTAGGTTTTTTGCCGTGATTCCTTTTTGGATTAGCGTAAGGGCCCGAGTAAAGCAAAATATGAATTTTCTCACCGGGATGCTCCGACATCAATTTCTTGGCAAAGTAATAAGCGGCTTTTGTGAAGTTAGCTGGTGAATTATCATGTTCTTTGTCCAGGATAGAAATTCCACTTATGATGATGTATGAATCGAGACCACTTGGATCGGCCTGCATCACGGGGTTGCCGTTACAATAGGTAAATGTATTGGTTCCACCCTCAAGTCCGATCGGATCGCGACTCAACCATCTACCTGAGTTTGGATCGTAGAATCGGTGAGTACAGTAGTAGGCGCCAGTATGGGCATCGGCGATGTAGCCGAATTGACCTTTGTACTGCAGCGGCTGATTAAGGATAGCACGCGAAGCGTCGTCAAAGGTCATGTTTGGATGCTTGGCCACGGGCTTGCCGTAGGCGTCGTAAAGCATCCAAGGAGAACTTGATAGCGAGCCTCCCTTGTTCGAAGCAACGCAGTTACCTTGAGGATCATACGTCAGGTCCGCTACATTGCCATCAACATCAAACTCGGAGACTGGGCCAGTTGGACCAATCAAGTAGAAAACCGTATCTTTCTGAGAGAAATCGTTCCCAACTGTGGTCGAACTTCCAAAAGGGGTCCCCAAAGACTGTCTCATCACCAAATCGCTCCCACTGTATGTGTAGCTGTCAGTGTAAAACGTCGGTCCAGATGATTGAAATTGATAACCGTAAACGCGACTTGAAACTCTTCGACCTTGATCGTCGTAGGCCATTTGCTGAGTAACGTTACTATTGAATGAGTTGGTTATGGCACTTGGTCCGGCTACACGCGTCAGTTGCCCGGCCGGGTCCCACCCTAAGGAAGCACTAAGCGTCCAAGGAGTACCGTCGAAGCCCGTATTTTTCCACGATTCACAGTCTCCGAACGAATTGAATGAATAACCGAGAGACGTGAGCAAATCGGATGCTGTATCGACGGTTAAACCGCTGGATCTAAGGGTGGTTAAGTTATCGGCATTATCATATCCGTGGGTATACGAAACCCCCGTTCCCCCAACAATGTTACCCGTCCAGGATTCCGAAGTAAGGCGTCCGGCATCATCGTATCCGAAGGCCGCCGCACCAGTCTTATAGACGGTCGGGTTACCAGATGTCGTGGCAAGGGCGATCAACATTCCCGTGCGATTGTTTTGCTTATCGTAAGTGATACTGGTGAACTGAGACAGAACAGCACGTTGCGTCACACCTCCTCCATTTGGCAGTTCG
This sequence comes from Armatimonadota bacterium, assembly GCA_025360125.1. GTDB lineage: Bacteria > Armatimonadota > Fimbriimonadia > Fimbriimonadales > Fimbriimonadaceae > Fimbriimonas. The sequence goes on from JANYCU010000052.1 coordinate 30,815, forward strand.
ACATCTATTTTGTAAAGTTGAGGTGCGTTGCCATCGGATCTCAGATTATATATGGCGGAAATTCGACTTTCTGAATCGTAGACATACTTCGTCACTCCGAAAGTAGTCCAAACATAAGTCACCCGGTCTGAGTTGTCGTACATGTAGGTGGCGCTGGCGAGACTCTGCAGCACAATATCCCCAGCACTGTTATTTACCCTCTCGGCCAAGATCAAAGATATTCGCTGTTTTGAATCGTAGTTGTACGAGTACCGCACATAGTTACCAAGCCCGTCACGAACTGTCATCGTTTTGAGCAATCCGCTCGCGTAATATGTGTATGTGATGTTATTATCGGTCAAGACATGGTCTTCATCGTCGTAAGTATAGGTGTGCATGACCGAATACGGTGCCGTGGTCCCGACATTTGCACCGGTTCCGGTGCCAACGGATGTGGCGGTCCAGATTCGACCAAAAGCATCATAGGTATAGCTCGTATTGAAATTCGCCGCAAACGTGCTGGTGTTCGAGGCCAAAGAGCTATCAAGCATATCTGGATCGTCGGCCCGATAGTTGGAAGTTCCGATATCCGCAATAGTTGGCAGTGTCTGCTTGGTTGAGATGGCATTGCCCATCGCGTTGAATGTCGTTTTAATGCCAACCGCATTGCTCCCGTTGCCAATCCTATAGTCCACCGTCCGCAGGTTGGTGTCAGGGGTGAACAAATGCATAGGTTGCGAATTGCCGTTTTTGACCGAACTTAGACCAAGAGCCGGATTGGGAGATTGAGTCTCCGTAACATTCAAACTGTTTTTTGATGTCGCCAAGATCGATTCGGGATTGTAGGTATTTGTAAAGAGCGTTGTATTGCCTTGGGGAGTATTCAGTGTTGACGAACTCGCGGCTCTTCCGTTGACTCCATAAGCGATGTCGATTGATTTACTGCCGGGCAGGTAGGTCTTCTTTACTTGCCCGTATTCGTTGTAGTCGGCTGAAACCGAGATCCCGAGCGGATCAGTAACTGAGCCTAACCTCAGATTGGAGTCATACGCGAAAGTTGTCGCCCTTCCGTTTGCATCGGTGACTACAGTGGGCCTGCCAATCAGCTGCGATGAGTTACCGGGCACGAAATAGCCATATGAGTACGTTTCGATACCAGATACGGTTAGAAGATTGCCGTTGCCCCCATAGGTGTATTTCAGGGTGCCGTGATTTGGAAATGTTACTCGCTTCAGATATCCGATCGGGCCACAATTGGTTGGCTGATTAAAATAGTTCTGTTCTCCCAGAACGTAATATGAATAGGTTGTTGGAGCTTTAGGGGTTTGGTCTCTGCCAAATTCCTGAACCTTCGTAATTCGGCCAAGTGGCGCTTCGGTTGGGTATTCCCAGGTGTATCGAATGTAATTTCCGTACGGAGCTGTCGCTTTCGTCAAATTACCGTGTGAGTCATATTCCGCCATCGAAGGGCTTCCCAAGGGAGGCTGTACCTGAGTCACGGCGGAAGGGTCGTTCGAAGCGCCGTATGTGATTGTGGTTGCGGAGCCTAGGCGGTCTTTCGACACTGTTTCGCGCCCTTGGTCGTCGCAGATAACTTCACTGGCGTCAAAAGTATTTCCAACGGTATCTTTAATCGTCGTCGTCCTGGCCCCCGCAGTCGTGGTATTCCCGCCATCTTCGGAGACCGTGTAATTGTAGAGTCTTGAATTCCCGATTGCATCGGTAGCGATATTGGCCCGGCCACTGTCTGGATCGTAGCCGATGGTGGCGGAGGTTGTTGAACCTGTTGGAGTTATCGAGCCCACATTGGTAAGAAAGGACTGCCCGTTCAGCGCTGTAAATCCGTAGCTGTAAGTCCACTCTGACGTATTGAGATTTAGCCTTGATGCCTCAGTTAGATTGCCAGAGGTAACCGTATAATTTCTGGTGAAGATATTAACAAAATTTTGGCCCGAGGTCGCGGCTTGAGAGATAAGTCCGCCATTGTTGTAAGAAATGGTAATTCTAGCTGCAAAGTTGTCCGAGCGCCCATTATTGATTTGGGTTAGCTTGCCATTGTTATATGTGAAGTATAGGGTGCTTGCTCCGTTAGGGTCGACTTGGGAAACCAGGCGGTAGAACACATCGCCGACTGCTTGTGTGAACACCTGTTTAGCCACACCGTTGCCGGAAATGGTGATGCTGTCCCACTTTCCGGTCGAGTTTGAACCAGTTGAGTGGACGCCAGTCACGACGTATGGTGCGCCAACTGGCAGTGTGAAAGTATCCAAAGGATTTCCATTTGAATCGAGGTCTGGGGTTAAAACCTCCGATGCACCGCTTGGATAGACAAGTCGAAAGGACCTGTCCCATCCGGTCTGCGTACCGTCCTGAATTATCCGGACATCCCAATTGTGAGTCCATCCCAATGGCAACCCAGCTGAAGCCACATTGCCTGCCGCTAATGCAGTCCTATATTGAAGTGAAAAGCCAAAATCGGAGCCATCTGGGTTTAAAGCAGTGACGCCAGGTGCACCAGCTGAGGCTACACCGTGAGCGAGATCGACACTAATAGCCGAGGAAGGACCTCCTGACGGAGCATTTGAGGAATCAGTCGGCATTGTTTGCGCCATCCAACCTGGCAAGATGAGAGCGTCAGGCAAAACTCCATTTGTCGGATTCAAATCAATGTCAAATGGGCCAGACAAGATATCTGGCTTGGACCAGACCGAACCAGGTCCTGTCTCCCATCCCTTGGCGGTTGTATAGAGTCGGTAGAAGCTTTTAACATCCCTTGGCGCGGTCCTATCAAGAAAGCTTGTAGGAGTACTTGTAAAATTGGCGATTACCGTGCCAAGTCTAATTTGCCCTCGTCTTATTTCGGAGTAGCGATAAAGCAACGACGAACCCGAGACGCCTCCCCACTTCACCATGTTGGATGCACCGGAAGGGACAGCCGAAATCCAGTTTGTTGGAGAAATTGTTGTACCAGCCACGGCGGAAGACTGAGCACCTTCACCCGATGTACCTACTGAAGCAATCTTATAGTAGTAGGTACCGGAGAAAATCATAGTCACATTGCTACTGGTGCCATCTCGATAATTTAACCCATCGGTAGAGCCAATAGGTTCAAAAAAGAACACGGGGTCATAGGAGCGATAGATGACATAGGAACTTGCACCCGAGACAGGTTGCCACGCTAAATCAATGACTGCGCACTGTCCGGTTGCTGTTATGCCGCTAGGCGGGTCCACCTGAGAAAAGGCCGCTCGGTAAAAAAGAGCAAATCCAACCAAGAGTGTCACTTTTAACGACTTTAAAACAGAATTAAGAATCCCCATGTCCCTTCATCTCACACACATTCTTGCCATAGAAGACATGCGTTACTTGAACATCATACACGCAAGAATGTCAACTCGTTCCAGGAATATGATATTTTTAACCAAATTCGACAGTGAAGCAATCACTTATCTGTTACTCGATTAAATGTCCCTGATCACATGAATCGAGGTCAGCTCTCATCGATCTTTGATATCGATCTGGGATAATAAATAATCGGGGCCGTGATGGGTTGCCGATTCTGGCAGACTTTTTGGAGGTGAGCTCGGGCGAAACCATCGTAAGCGAGGATCAGTTCCTCGACTGAAAATTTGATTAATTGCATTATATGTAGAACATTGTCTGCTATTTAGGCGTCTAATAAAGTGTGACCCTGAAAAAACTCCCAAACCAATTTCCAGCTCGACTTGGGCAGCTAAGAGATTTTAGGAAGCTTTTTTTTCACGGCCGTTCACAGTCCCACTTTTGCAGGAGACCATCGCTCCCTAGCCAAAGTCCAATGAATGGCCCACTTTCTTTCGCCATCGCCCTCTCCCTCGCCCTCAAAAACTTAGGGTACTTTTTTTCATCACCCCCGCTTTTTGATGCTGACCTAATTTTGAGTTATCTCTTTTTGAAGAGCGATAGGCGAATCAATTCCCAATGAATATTCGAAACCGCTTGATGAACCTTGAGAAAGGTCCCCTCAAAAGAGTGCCACAAGGGCACTCTTTTGGAGGGAGGCCTGAGCGTAATAGTCTCTTCCTACAGGTTCAAATGGTGACCAACATGCAAAACTCAATTTCGTCAACTGCAGATTCTCGCTCGCACTTTGACCTCGCTAACCGCCGACCGCGGACTCATGGCAGTAAACTGTTCAGGTGACTTCTCGCCTTCGCTTTGCTCTTGAATCCGTTCGCAAAGCGGGACAATCAACTCTTCAACATTTTCAATCCGGAGTGGCGGTTGAATACAAGAGCGATGAATCGCCGGTGACGATTGCGGACAAAAATGCGGAATCCATTCTTCGCGCCGCGATCAATGAGGCATATCCGGGCGAGGCAATTCTTGGTGAAGAGGAAGGCATGACGGGATCCGGGAATACCCGTTGGATTATTGACCCGATCGATGGAACGAAGTCGTTTATTTGCGGTGTTCCTCTTTATGCAACATTGCTGAGTTACGAAGTTGATGGCGTCCCGATTTTGGGCGTGTCGTACTTTCCGGCTTTGGATGAGATGGTTTACGCCGAGCGAGGAAGTGGGTGCTTTACGAATGATCGGCTCGTTCGAGTTACGGAGCGCAAAACGGTGAAGGGCGGATTTCTGGCCAGTGGCGGACCGAACAGCATGGTGAAGTATGGTCGTTGGAAACCGTTTGAGGCGATGTCGGCGGATGCGGTGGCGACACGAACGTGGAGCGACGCTTACGGACATTGTTTGGTGGCGACTGGCCGGGTGGATGCGATGATTGATCCTATTGTCAGTCGGTGGGATATCAGCGCGATTCAAGTCATTGTTGAAGAGGCCGGGGGACGATTTACCGATTTTCGAGGTGAGAACCCGTTTGATAAGGGTGATTTTGGCTTGGAAGCGATTAGTTCGAACGGACACGTTCACGATGAAATTTTAAGGATGTATACCGTTTGAGAATTTTAGGAATAGATTTTGGCGGAAAGCGGATTGGCGTCGCGGTGGGAGAAACTGATCACCATGTTGCAACTCCGCGATCCCAAATTGAGGCGACGGGAACGCTGCGACTGGATGCGGTCAAGATAGTCGAAATCGCGACGAAAGAAGAGGCTACTTTGGTCGTTTTGGGGACTCCGGTGGTGGGGTCTGAGGAAACGAAAATGTCGCGCATTTGTCGGATGTTGGGGGCCGAGATCGAAAAGCTTGGGGTTCCGGTGGCATTTGTGGATGAATCGTTGACATCGGTTCAGGCCGAGGCTGCGCTCAGTAATCGGGAGTGGACGGCGGCAACCGTGAAGAAGCATTTGGATAGCGAGGCAGCTTGCCAGATTTTGGAGAGGTACTTTGGCAATTAAGCGGCGAAAATCGAAGAAAGGAATTGTCCTCCTGAGTTTCATCGCTTTGATTGGCGGCGGCGGACTTTGGTTTAAGACCGAATGCGAGCCAGTGGGCACGGGAGCTCCACAAACCCTTCTCTTTATGAAACCAAGAGGGATTTCGGCGACTTTGAGGGACCTTCAATCAAGGGGAATGATCAAGAGCGCGTTTGTCGCAAATGTGCTGAACGTCTTTTCAGGCAGCAAAAAGGTCGTCCAACCTGGGGCGTACCGAATTGGGCCCGCGATGTCGGCATCGGAAATTTTGACTTCGTTGAGGAATCCGATCAAGCAGTTGGTCATGATTCCAGAAGGGCGATGGATTGATCGGGTCGCGAAGGTTTTGGAAGACAAAAAAGTCGCGAAGGCGGATCAGTATATCGAGCTAACCAAACATCCGGAGAAATTTAGCGAGTTTGGGATTCCCTTTTTTAATGAGTCGCTCGAAGGCTTTCTGTATCCCGATACCTACAACTTCGCGCCAGATATTGGGGCAGACTACGTGGTTCGTCGTCAGCTAATGAATTTTGAAAAGAAGACTGCAAGCTTAGGGCTGACTAAAGTGAACATTCGTCGTACGTTGATCATTGCTTCGTTGGTTGAACTTGAGGCGAGCAATTCGAAAGACCGAAAGATGATTGCGGGGGTTATTGAGAATCGGATTGCGAAAGGAATGAGGCTTCAAATTGATCCAACCGTCAACTATGGGATGCAGGAATGGCGTGTTTTGAACTACAAGGACTACACATCGGTAAAGTCGCCGTATAACACGTATTTGGTGAAAGGGCTGCCGCCAGGGCCAATTTGTTCACCGACAGTAAAGTCAATTGAGGCGGCTTTGCATCCGATCAAGCATGATTTCGTGTACTTCATTGCGATGCCGGGCGGGGTTACTCGATACACCGCCACTTACCCGGAGCACCTTGCGAACGTTAAATTGCGCGATACTATGAAGGCACAGGCAAAGGCACAACAACAATGAGGTTTCGCGAAGGCACTTTTGACCGATCTAAGACGGGGATTCTCCGACCATTTTGCCCTGCGCACGCAGTCGCAAGTTTGCCAGAGATTAACTTGGATGACCTGAAGGCGGAGAACCTTTCGCTGATCTTATTAGACGTTGACCATACCTTGGTGAAATGGAAGCAAGAGGAATTTTCTCCCGAGGTCCTGGCTTGGGTCAAAAAAGCCAAGGAAATGGGGTTTGAAATGTGCATTTTGAGCAACACTCGGCACCCGGAGCGGCTTGCTAGACTTGCGGCGGTTTTGGGAATCGAAACATTTCGTGGCCGGTTTAAACCAAGCACTCACATGTATGAAATGGCACTTGAGAAGTACGGAAAGAAACCGGAAGATGCGGTCATGATCGGTGATCAAATCATGACGGACGTCTTTGGTGCCAATCGAGCGGGAATCGACGCGATTTGGGTTCAGAAGATGGAGGGCCCGGAGTTTGCAGGAACAAAAATAAATCGGGTGGTGGAACGTTTGGTCACCAGTTTGCTTTATCGATCTTTGGTGATTCCACTCGATACGACATCAGACCCCGCACCTAATACTCCATTCTTTGAAAGGACCATCGTTAAGCAATTCCTGAAGTTCTGTTTTGTAGGTGGCATTTCATTTGTGATCGATTCGGCGGTCAGTTACGTTTTGATGTTTAAGATTCCTCTCGATGGCGACTTATTGAGCAATCGAGGTGGACAGTACCTTCTTGACCATTTCCCGAGCCTTTTTAGATTCGCAAATTCTCCGACAGGAGCTTTTTTGCCCGTCGCTACAGTGATCGCAGCTTCGATCGCAATGATCAACTCTTACTTTTTGAATCGATCATTTACGTTTAAGATTAAAAGCAATGAAAATAAGGGAAAGCAAGCGTTGCGCCTTTACATTGTCGGATACATGGGATTGTTCATTAATCTCGTCGTTCGTACTGGACTCTTTACCATCATTCCAGGACATCCGAAACGTAGCTGGGCTATCGCTACCGTGCTATCTGCGGTGATTGTTGCAATGTGGAACTTTGTAGGCCAACGATACTTCGCGTTTAGGGTGCATAAGTCAGAATGAGCGATTTTTACCCTTGGCGTAAAGCTCCCGAAGCCGACTTTGCCGTCATTGGTTGCCCGATCTCTCATAGTTTGTCTCCAAAAATGCATGCTGCGGCGTTTGCCGAGCTTGGCCTGGAGTCGAGTTACGTTGCAATCGAAGTTCAAGTGGGTGAGGTCGCCGAAGGGCTCGATCATCTGCAGAGTCTTGGCTATAGAGGAGTGAATGTGACGGTTCCACATAAGGAGGATGCTTTTGATTGGTGCCAAGATGCTTCCGATATTGCGGTCAAGCTCTGCGTTTGCAATACAATTGACCTTCGAAGGAATCGAGGGACGAATACCGACGTGGTGGGTTTTAGCAGAAGCTTGGAGGGACACCAGTTCACCGGAAAAAAAGCATTGGTACTTGGCGCGGGTGGAAGCGCTCGCTCGATTATCTACTCGCTGGAATTGGATGGCTGGGAGGTTACGCTTTGGAATCGGACCGCGAGCCGAGCGGATCGCCTGGTTAAACAGTTCGGTTTTTCTGCATCGGTTTCTTCGGTGCCTTCGTTGGCCAGCTTTGACCTGATCGTCAATTCTACGTCGGCTAGTCTCGGGGGAAATCGCCTTCCGGTTGATTGGACCGAGGCCAGCAAGAGCGCTCTGGCATATGATTTGGCCTACGGGGATGGGTTGACGCCGTTTTTGATTGATGCTGATCGATTGGGAGTTGCTGTACAGGATGGGCGTCGGATGTTGATGGAACAAGGCGCGGCAGCTTTTGAGTTTTGGTGGGATGAGACGGCCCCTCGAGAAGTGATGATGGCTGCTTTGCTATGAGTGTCTTTCTACCTACTCGTGAAAATTTGGAGCGCGTGGCTCATGAAATAGCCCAAGGCGAGTTGGCGGTCTTGCCGACTGAGACGGTTTATGGTTTGGCGGCGGATGCTTTAAACTACGCGGCAGTGGCCAAGATATTTGAATTGAAAGGGCGACCTGCGGACAACCCACTTATCGTCCATGTTTCATCGGTTGAGCAGATCGAGGACTTTGCTGATTCGGTTCCTGATGTTGTGCGGTCTTTGGCGGCGGCGTTTATGCCGGGACCATTAACGGTCGTGCTACCGAAAAGGTCTTCTGTGCTCGACATTGTTACGGGCGGGTTGGACACGGTTGCGATTCGAATCCCCGATCATCCGGCGTGTTTGGCAGTGATTGAGCTTAGCGAACGGGCATTGGCGATGCCCAGTGCGAATCCGTTTATGGGATTGTCCCCAACCAAAATAGATATGCTGGATCGTTCAATTGCTGATAGTGTTTGTTCCATTATTGACGGGGGAGCTTGTACGGTTGGGATCGAGTCAACGGTATTAGATTTGACGGGTGAACCAACAATCTTGCGGCTAGGCTCGGTTACCCGTGAAGAGATCGAACGTGTTTTGAGCCATAAGATCGGTGAAGGCGGAACTGCCCACAAAGCTCCGGGCATGTATCGCCGGCATTATGCTCCGCGAACAAAATGTTTGGCAACTACGGCAATCGATCCAGCTACGGCGGGTTTGGTTTTTGACGAGCCGACCAACGCAAATCAGATTCGGATGTCCAGTGACCCAAAGGTTTACGCCCAACAGCTTTATGCATCGTTAGCCGACTTGGATAGCCAAGGGCACGACGAAATATTTGTCGTGCTTCCACCACTGACGGCACCATGGATGGCCATCTGGGATCGCATTAGCAAAGCCACTGCGACTGCATGATCCATGCACGTTGCTAAATTCTGAAGCTCTTGATAAGCTTGCCTGTTTCTTCCTCGACCAGGTTCCACTTATGGGGGATCCCTTTGATTCGGAGGGCCTCTCGCGGCGCGTAGCAGCATAGGTCAGCGGCGACATCGACGCCAAAGTCTTCGGTTAGGTTCTCGAAAACGGTTTTCAGGGTGACGGCACTTCCGGCTAGGTTCCCGCCATTAACGAGGCGAACATCGCCTTCTCCGACGATGCAATCTAAGCCCCACATCTTTAATTCCGTGCCCGGAGCAAGGCCAGAAGCCATAGTGGAGTCGCTGACCCCAATGACATTGCCATCGGCCAATCGTGCCTGAATGAGAAGCATTGCGGCCTCGGGGCTGACATGGATTCGGTCGTAGATTAGTTCTGCGTTGAAGGGGGTGAGGGTCATTGCCGCCCCCAGGGCTCCCGCCTCGCGATGATGAAGGCCTCGCATGGCGTTGAACGTGTGGGTGCTATGACGAAGGCCTGCCTCGTGAGCGAGGGCGGCTTCGTCGTAAGTAGCGTTGGTATGGCCCATGCTGGCAATCACTTTATGTTTGGTCAGTCGCGCGATTAATTCGAGAGCGCCGGGTAGTTCGGGCGCAAGAGTAACGATTTTTAGTCGGCGATCGCTGAGGATTTCATCCCATTCTGGTCCGGCATCTTCGGGGTCGAGAATGAATTCTTGCGGCTGGGCGCCGGGAAACTCCTCAGAGATAAATGGCCCCTCGAGGTGAAAGCCGAGAACCATTGAGTTAGAAGGAAGGTTTGATATGGCGTGTTTGACATCTTCGGCGGACGCGGTGACGGTGGTGGGCAGGAAGCCTTCGTATCCTTCTTCATCAAGTTTTGTACACAGGAAAGCCATTTGCTCTTTGGTAGCTGACATGAAATCAACTCCGAAAGCTCCGTGAATATGGATATCGATGAAGCCAGGAATGAGGACTCCCTCGGGTTCGCCGCTCTTGATGTCGCTCATCTCGCCCGTTTCGGTATCAAATCGGATGAGGTCAAGGCCATCTTCGCCTGGGGTCAAAACTACAATTTTGCTCATAATGCCTTTGAAAAGCCTCCGTGTTGGCGGAGAACGTGCCCTTCGAGCTCAAGGATAGTGAGGTCAGCAAGGACTTCGCTCATATCGAGACCAGTTAGCTCAACAATTTTTTCCACTGAAATCGAACTTGCGGAGAGCACTTCCAAGATTTTGGCTGATATTCCGTGGAGTGGGGCCAAATCTGGGGCGGAAATTTGTTCGATACCGAGGGATTCGAGGATTTGGAGGGGATGGTCGACCATGGTGGCACCATCTCGAATGAGGGCATGCGAGCCTTGAAATCCAAATTGGTCAATTTGACCAGGGACAACGAAGACCTCTCGCCCCATCTCGGCGGCAAACCCAGCCGTACGAATTGCACCGGACTTTTGAGGAGCTTCGATAACGATGACGGCAATGCTGAGGGCGGCGATAAGGAAGTTGCGCTGGATGAATTTGTAGTCAGCTGGCTTTGTGCCTGCTGCGAATTGACTTACAAGACAGCCGTTCTGTTTGATCCGGTTAAAGAGTCCGCCATGGGCGCTGGGATATACGTGATCGATTCCACACCCGAGAACTGCAAGGGTTGAACCTCCAACCGCGAGTGCGCCTTCGTGGGCTGCGGCATCAATTCCGACGGCGCCACCGCTTACAATAGTAACACCATGTCGAGCGAGATCTTCGGCGAATTTACGGGCGCAAACTCTTCCGTATGAGGTTGCGCTTCGGGTTCCAACGATGGCAACGCATGGCTTACTAAACGCAGACGGGTTGCCCGAATAGAGAATAGCAGGAGAAATTCCGTCGGAGTGTTGAAGCGCCGAAGGAAAGTCTGGTTCGGCTAGGAAATTGATGTCGGCAGGAATTTGGACCGTACTCGTCGCAGACTCGACTCGTCGCTTTTCGGCATCGGTCAGGTTTGGAGACGCCAGCAAAAGGTCCTTCCAAATAGAATTGGGGTCGAGAGATTTTGCAATCTCTCGACCCTTTTGAGCTGATAGTTCAGCGGCTAAGAACGCGTTCCAGTTCTCAATCAATCGTGAATCACTAGCCAGCGCCGGAACCGCCACCACCAACTCCGCCACCTTTTCCACCGCCAGCACCTGGCTTGGTATCGCTTCCTGGTCGCTTAACTGGATCAAGTGTATTGTCGATTCGAACGGTTGCCGAGTAGCTGGTCACATTGCCCATCCAGTCGGTAACGTTGAGATGAACGGTATGACGCCCGGCGGACAACATGTTGTTCCGCTTCGTTTGTGATATTTGGCATACAAGGTAGCCGTCTCGACCGAATTCATAGTTGTAGTTGACGCCGTCGAAGTCGAGTTTCATGGTTGAAATGTTGACTCCTGATCCTTCGTCTTCGATTTTGAAGATGAATTCTTGACCGAGTTTGCCTGATGTCAATTCGCCTGGTTGTGGCCATACTTGTTTGACTTCTGGTCCAACAAGATCCACGCCTGAGTCCATGTCAAATGCGAGCAGGCTTGAGTCTGCTGCGGGCACAAGAAGAGTTTTTCCGGCCAAGATCACGGGAGCAGAAATTTCGACCGTTGTGATTGGCTCAGTACTGGTTTGGTTACGACTTCCAGCCGCACCACCACCCTGGCTGCCGCCACCTCCACCGAGGCTACCGCCGCCGCCACCGCTTGATGGTCCACCGCCAAGGTTGCCTCCGCCGCCTGCAGGAGCTTTGCTTGCTGCTCTGGCCTGCTCGTTCATAGGGCGAACAAAATATTCCCAATCCAATGTTCCACGAGTAGGATCGACCAGGTGAAGAGCACCATTAACTGTGCCGACGACAAATTTTTTCCCAACGTTGCTTGGGCGAACTGCAGGTTGTGAACCGAGGTTCAGCACTTTTTTGCCATTAATGGCGTTGCCTGCCGTGTCAAATGTATATATGTTTCCGGACTGAGCGACGCAGAAGACGATGCCGCCTCCAACTTCTGGGGAGAACATCATTCGCTCGGGAAGTGGTTTTTGCCATTTAACCGATCCAGAGAATGCATTGATGGATGCAACGAAGGTGCCCGTATAGACATAAAAGTTTCCTTCGTTTGCGGTCATCGATCCATCCGCTGGTGTCGATCCAAAGTATAGTTTGTAGGCTGGCTTTCTGGTTGAAAGGTTAAATGCTTGGAGGAAGTTTCGGTTATCGAAGAATGCTACGATATCTCGACCATCTGAGAAGATTGGACCTCGCATACCATCCAAGATTCGATAGGATGATTCCACGCCAGTCTGTGGGTCTTTGTAAATCGACTGACCAGTGGTCGTGTCTACGCCCATGACATTTCCGCCATCCATTGGAAAGGCTATGTTGTTGCCGACGGCTACAATTTGTCCGGAGATTTGGAATGGTGCTTGATAGACCCACTTGAGGTCACCGTTAGCTGGATTGATTCCATAGACTTCTTTTTGGTCGGTGTAGACACAAACTACTCCGTTAACCATAATTGGCGACTTTCGAACCGTGCCATTAAATGGGGCTGCATTCGGAAACTTCCACTTGGTATTGCCGGATTCGCGATCAATTGCGTAGACCCGATTCCCAAGGTTGAAGTAGAGTGTGTTGCCGTCTACAAGTGGTGATCCAGTCGCGGCGATTGTTGATGGCTGTTGCCATCTCCAGGCCAGCGGAGCTGGTCCATCAAACTGTGCGACTGCAATGCAGCCTACCATCGCAGTAGTTGCAATGACGAAAGTACGAATCCCAAACATTTTTATGCAGCGTCTCCAAGATCGCCCGGCGACCTATCCCAAGGACATTGTAATTCTACTAGGGTCTGTTTGTCCAGCGATAGGGGCGAGATACACTTTAGACGCGCAAAATTAATTCTGGATTCATTATTTTGAAAACCGTCATCCTTTGTTACCATAAGATCGGATTTGAACCTGACGAAGGTCGGTTCCTCAATTGCGCTCCCGAACGACTTGATTCCCACGCCCGGTTCTTTCAGCAAAAAAAGTGGCAAAATTTTCTTCCTCGAGATTTCCAGAGGGGTCGAACCGAAGGAATTTGCTTTACTTTTGATGATGCATATGTGTCGGCGGTTCAAAATGCGCCGCCGATTTTGGAGAAGTACGGCTTCTTTGGGGCGTTTTATGTGGTTCCCAGCTTAGTTGGGATGACATCTACTTGGGACGGAGAGATTGCTCGGCCGCTAGCGGGTTGGGACGAACTGTTGGCGATCTCGGGCCGTGGGCACGAGTTGGGAAATCATACATTGTCTCATCTGCACCTTGATGCTTTGGATTTGGCTGGGCAACGACAGGAGTTGCTGGATGCTTCGAATCAGTTAAGGGAGCGAGGGATTGAGGCAAAGTCCGTTGCCTTTCCTTATGGTGGATTCAATACAGAATCGATGGTCGCGATGGAAACCGCGGAGATCAGAGTTGGGTTGGCCCTGGGCAAGCGACCAGTCGGCGATGAGCTTGCGAATTGCTTGCCGAGAATCGTGGTTGGTTATTCGGACAGCGTAGCGAAGCTGTTATACAAAATATATATCCGACCCAAATTGCCTTAGTGGAAAATTTGGTGGGCCCAGCGAGATTCGAACTTGCGACCTCACCCTTATCAGGGGTGCGCTCTAACCAACTGAGCTATGAGCCCGGGAAGCAATTAATATACCAGATGATTGCGAATTGAAACCAGCCTAGCGAGGTGAGTTGAGATATACTTTTCGGACTTGCCCGGGTGGCGAAATGGTAGACGCAGAGGACTTAAAATCCTTTGGTAGCAATACCGTGAGGGTTCGAGTCCCTCCCTGGGCACCAGAAAGCTAGCTGCTAGCCTCGAGCTTTTAGCTTCTAGCGAATTGTTTTCGAAAGGATCAGGTCTGGCTAGCACCGGAAGTGGGCAACCAGATAATATCAAGGCATGTCCATTCTCGGCAAAGCTGTCCTCCTCGAAGAACCTGGCACCCCTGCGGTTGTTCGGGATATCACCATTGATGATCCAGGTCGAGATGAAGTCTTAATTCGGGTGGTTGCGAGCGGCGTTTGTCACACTGATTTGACCGTGAAAATGCTCAATGGGAATGGTATGTCGTTCCCAATTGTGCTGGGGCACGAGGGAGCGGGAATCGTCGAGAAAGTTGGTGAAGGTGTGACTCACCTTGTTCCTGGTGATGCAGTGGTTATTGCGTACCGCGCTCCGTGTGAAAAATGCCCCGCTTGCCTTCGTGGTGACCCGCGTCGATGTTATATGGCTTTGCGTCCTGGTCCACGAATTAAGCGAGCGAGCGACGGGGCTGCTTGTTCTCAAGTTCTTCGATGCGGGACCTTCGCGACCCATACGGTTGTTCACGCCAAGGCTGCGATCAAGATGCCTGTGGAAATGCCTTTGGATAAAGCGTGCCTGATAGCTTGCGGAGTCGTGACGGGGGTCGGTGCGGCGTTGAACACGACTCCGGTTGCGCGAGGTTCTCGGGTGGCGGTTATTGGCTGTGGTGGAGTTGGGCTTAACGTCATTCAGGGAGCAAAAATTGCAGGTGCAAAGCAGATTATTGCGGTTGACGTGAATCCGGTCAAGCTTGGATGGGCGAAAGATTTTGGCGCGACGGACGTTGTTAATGCGCGCGATGGCGACCCGGTTGCTGCGGTTCGGGCTTTGACTGAGGACGGATGGGATGGCGGCGTAGAGTATGCGTTTGAGGCGACGGGTATTCCGATGTGCACCGAGCAGGCGGTGAAGATGTTGGCCTACGGCGGAACGGCGACGACGATTGGCTTTCCGGCTCAAACGGACTCGGTCAACCTGAATTTAGGCGATATGGCGACGGGCGTTTATTGGAATAAGGCATCGGTTCGAGTTTGCCATTGCGGCGACACGCTGCCATCGCTCGACTTTCCAATGCTTGCCGACCTCTATCTCAAGGGTCAGCTGAATTTGGATCAGATGGTTACTCGAAAGATCACGCTTGATCAGGTCGAAGAGGCGTTTCACGAGATGGAGACGGGCGACGTTATTCGCTCGGTCATCGTGCTCTGATGCCGTTTCATCGTATTTCGGTCGGCGATTTCGAGATCATTGCGATTCAAGCTCAGCCGAATCGTATGATTCAGGCGGCGCAGTTGTTTCCGACCGTTGATCATTCGGAATTTGATCGAGAGTTTGACCGGGATTCGACCTATTTTGGGAAGGATTCGACTGAGCTTCGGTTTACGCAAAATATCTGTTTAGTTCGAACTGGGGCCCATCTTGTTTTGGTTGATACGGGTGTTCCCCACGATCGGGAAGGAGCATTGCTTCTGTCTGGGTTGAATGAAGCCGGAATTTCGGTGAACGATATTACTATGGTCATCTTGACTCATCGCGACATGGACCATGTAGGTGGGAATTTGGTTGATGGAAAGCCGACTTTTCCGAATGCGCGTTACGCTATTGGGCGCAGCGAGTACGAAGGTTATAAGGTTGATCCCGACCGCGATACGTTTGGAACTTTTGTGGCTCCCCTGGAAGCAGCGGGAGTGTTGGATATCGTGTCTGACGATGCAGAAATTGTTCCGGGAATGCGACTTTGGCTGACGCCAGGTCACCGGAGTGGCGCAACGAGCGTTCTGGTTGGCGAAGGTTGCCTTTTAACTGCGGACGTTTGGCATCATCCGGCCCAGGTTGGGCACCCGGAATGGCACATTGGGTTTGATTCGGACGCAGACCTTGCCTCTGGGACACGGGCGAAAGTCATCGCAATGGCGGCGGAGAAGAATTGGCTTCTTGCCGTGCCGCACACTCCCGAGTTTGGCCTCGGGCGAATTGGTGAATTGAAGGGCGAGCGAGTTTGGGTTTCAGTGGTTGTGGGCGACAGGGTCGGTTAAGATCGCTTTCGATCATCGTTGATTGCAGCCTGTCTTTCACTTGTTGATTAGAACTTGTCCTTCACGGTTTGGCGGACGGGGCCTCGGGGTCGCTCAATAGGATTCGCGTCATAAGAGTTCGGAACGAGCGACCGTGGAATGGACAGTATCGATCGCTTACCCAGGCCTTCGGAGCTTTTGAACGCTACCCGCGTTTGAAGCTCCTACGACCTGGGCTAAACCATATCCGACCCTTCGGGCCTCAAGAGGGTCTGGATTTACATGGGCATCTTGTTGCACCAAAGCGGCTCCAGTCAAAAACTAGACTGCAATAAGCGTTGACCTCGCGATTTGGCTCGCTGGTCAGCACCAACAAATGTAGTGCTGGCCGCGATATAAGGACTCCTTGTCTGTCAACCGAGTTCAGTGTAGGCGATTTCTCCGTGGAGTGATTCGTCTAAGACTGCTTCGTCTGACTCGGAGACTCGGACTGGAGTGACCTTGTTGATCAGCCAAAGCATTCCGTAGGTCAAACCAAAAGCCCAAATGGACGAGAAAACCACGGCAAAAATTTGATTGAAAAAGAACTTGCTGTTGCCGCCAATCAGACCATTTTGTCCGGCTGGGTTGAAGGAAAGGCTGGCGAAGACTCCGAGCAAAATGATGCCGAGCATGCCGCCAACGCCGTGAACGCCCCAGACATCTAGAGCATCGTCAAGCTTCAATTTGTTCTTTAGTGCGACCGCGCCATAACACACCAACCCAGAAATGCAACCAATGATGACTGCCGTGGTAGGTGACACGTATCCGGCGGCCGGGGTGATTGTGGCTAGACCAGCCACTGCACCAGTTAGGAGGCCAACAAATTTGGGCTTCTTAACATAGAATAGGTCGAGGACGAGCCACACCATTGCGGCAAATGAGGCGGCGATATCCGTGTTCAGGAAGGCTATGGCGGTGACGGAGTCGACGCGGAATTCGCTACCAGCGTTGAATCCATACCAGCCAAACCAAAGCAGTCCAGTGCCTAGCGCGACTAATGGTATCGAATGGGGGCCCGATTCGGCAACCTTTCGGCGGCCCACGAAAATGACGGATGCCAAGGCAGCCATTCCGGCAATGTTATGAACGACGATTCCTCCCGCAAAATCGAGCACACCCATCTTTTGCAGGAATCCGCCGCCCCAGATCATGTGCACGAACGGGAAATAGACGAGGACAAGCCATCCGGTCAAGAACCACATATAGGCTTTGAACGTCACCCGTCCGGCAAAGGCACCCGTGATTAGGGCGGGGGTGATGATAGCGAACATCATTTGATAGGCGATGAACACGATGAGGGGAATGGAGTCATTCGCGGGAGAAGGTGACATGAGGTCTACGCCTTTGAGGAAGGCCATATCTAGGTTTCCAATGACGCCACCAACGTCTCCGCTAAAACAGAGCGAGTAACCAAATGCAAACCAAAGTACGGTCGTCCAACCCATGGAGACAAAGCTTTGCATCATGATGGTGAGAACGCTCTTGCGGCCCACAAGGCCGCCGTAGAAGAATGCTAGCCCTGGCGTCATTAGCATGACGAGGCTTGTACACAGGAGCATGAATCCGGTATTGCCAGTATCAATATGCATCATCGTTACCTAAATTGATGACGGTCTATTGACAGTGGAAGGCGCAAATTGCGTGATTCCAACCTGGCTTCGAGTGTTCTGTTTCCAAAGACTCTTGACGATTGCGACTAAAAGAGGCCGCTGATTTTGCCATTGTCGTCGACATCAATAGCGAAGGCAGTTGGAGTCTTGCCAAGGCCGGGCATCAGCATGATGTCGCCGCATATCGCGACGATGAAGCCCGCTCCGGCCGACAGTTTTAGCTCTCGGACGTTGAGGGTAAAACCTTCGGGTGCGTTGAGGAGAGTTGGGTCGTCGCTGAGGCTATATTGGGTCTTTGCCACGCAGACGGGGAGGTTACCAAATCCGTTCTTTTCGAGCCAGTTGAGGCTCTTTTGGGCTTTGTCAGACAGCTCAATGTCTTGTCCGCCGTAGGCTTTGGTCACGATCGCGGTTAGCTTTTCGGAAACGGAAGAATTGGATTCGTAAAGGGTTCGGAATGGTGCTAGTTGTTGAGTCATCGATTCGACTTCAATGGCGAGGTCGACGCATCCTTGGCCACCACCGCCCCATGGATTAGTTGTTATTGCGGTGATGCCGATAGAGAGGCAGTTTTCGATGAGGATTTGGTGGTCGTTGAGGTCATCTTCTGCCCGTTGATTGATGGCGACGACGATTTTGGGTCCGTAATTCTGAAGGTGTTTAATGTGCCGCGCAAGATTTGCGAAGCCTTGGTTGAGGTCGCCTCCGCCTTGGTGCTTGAGGGCGGCGATGGTGGCGACTAGCACGATGGCATCGGGGCCGTGACCCAGTTGAGGACAGAGGATGTCAAGGAATTTTTCTGCGCCAAGGTCGGCACCAAATCCAGCTTCGGTCACGGTGAAATCGGCCAAGCCGAGGGAGCATTTTGTGCCAAGAATAGAGGAGCAACCGTGAGCGATGTTGCCGAATGGGCCGCCGTGAACGATCGCAGGTCCGCCTTGCATGGTTTGAACGAGGTTCGGTCTTATGGCGGTCGAGAGAAGGGCTGCCATAGCTCCATCGGCTTTAATTTGGGCGGCGGTTACGGGTTCACGTTTCATATTGCGTCCAACGACGATTCTGCCGAGGCGCAATTTGAGGTCGGCGAGGGAGGTCGAGAGGCAAAGAATCGCCATGATCTCGCTGGCGGGAGTGATGACAAAGCCATCTTCGCGGACCACTCCATTGCCCGAGCCGATTCCGATGACGATTTCGCGCAGGCCCCTATCGTTCATGTCTAGCGTGCGGGGCCAGAGGTCGCTTCGGGTGTCGATTTGGCATTCGTTGCCAAAGTTCAAATGGGCGTCGAGGATCGCGCTCAGAAGATTGTGGGCCGAGGTGATGGCGGGGAAGTCACCGGTGAAAAATAGGTTGATATCTTCCATTGGCAGGACTTGGCTGTAACCGCCTCCGCAGGCACCGCCTTTGACGCCAAAAATGGGGCCGAGGGCTGGCTCGCGAATTGCGGGAATGGCGTTTTTGCCAATGGTTTGTAGCCCCTGGGCGAGGCCAACGGTGACGGTCGTTTTTCCGACTCCGCTTGGGGTTGGGCTCACCGCGGTAACCAGGATGAGTTTTCCGCGTTTGCTTTCGGAAAGCTGCCGAACCTTTTCGTGAGTTAATTTTGCTTTGAAATGGCCTAATGCTTCATATTCGCCCTCATCCAATCCAAGATTTGTGGCGATGTCGGTTATCTTGCGAAGGACAGCATTTTGGGCGATGTCTAAGTTGGTCATGGGGCATTATTCCAGATTACGGTTCCAGATCAGCTTATCCATTCTACGTGAGTTAAGGGAAATCTAAAAAATAGAATAGTCATGAACTATCTAAATGTTGTTCAGAATAGGTTCAGATTTGCTTGAGAAAATCTTGCCTTATGGAAATAGGAATGGTCTTTCCCGTGCTCCCCGGTAAGGGTGAGTCGTTAACGGAATTTTGTCGTCAATTGATGAACGAGCGAAAAGCAGAATTTGAGTTGTCGCAAGTGAGTATTTCGAAGGAGGGCTGGTGGCTCCAGCCGACTCCGATGGGGACTTTTTGCGTGGTTCATTTCGTGGCGGATGATCCGATGGCAGTGTTCGTTGGCCTGGGTTCTTCGCAAGAACCGTTTGACGTGTGGTTTCGCCAAGAGGTCTTGGCGAACACGGGCGTTGACTTAACGGTGCCGCCGCCGGGGCTACCGACTCAGATTTTCGACTGGAAGCGATAGATTCGCGTTCCGCAGCGGGAAGTAAGCTTGCTCGAGCTAGTCTTACTTCCAATTGCTATGAACGCTCAAATTGAATCCGCCATCAATGACCTCACGAACGCCAAGGACCTCATGGTCCGCGCCCTTGGCAATACTCCCGATGACCGGGTTAGTTGGAGTCCGGGCGGGAATGCTCGAACGGCGTTGCAGAACGTCACCCATTCGGCCTTTTCGCTCGATTTCATCAGTACGATGCTCAGAGGAAAGCCGTATCCCGCTCCAACTATGGCTGAAACTGATGCCGAATTCCTGGGGATGGAGAAACCCTATAACACGCGCGAGCTGGCACTCGGTCTTTTGTAAACGAATTTTCAGAAGTATGTCGAGACGTTAAAAGGGTTTAGCGAGTCGGATTTTGATACGATGATCGATTTGCCATTCAAGCTTGGCTCGGCACCGCTTGGAGCAATTCTCGCGGTTGGTGCTTTGCACACGCGCACTCACACTTCCCAAATCGAATATCTGCAAACCATCTACGGCGATCGAACTTGGTAACTTTTGATACGGCTACCTAGAGAATCTGAGACCATGCCAAACTGTGTTGGGTGGTTTCGGAAATGCAAGTGGTACCAAGGATGCTAGGCGAAGGGAAGTTTATTCGCCCTTCCGTGCCAGCATTGGTTTTGGCTCCAATGGATGGCATTACGGATGCACCGATGCGTGACTTTCAAGGTTCGACGGGAACGTTTTCGTACGCGGTCTCGGAGTTCCTGCGGGTGAGTATGGATCCACTGCCGATGAAGGTTTTTCGGCGCGAAGTTCCGGAAGTCAACAGTCACAGCCGGACTAAGAGCGGATTGCCCGTTCAAGTGCAGATTTTAGGCGGCGATCCCGGTCGGATGGCCCAATCTGCGTTTACCGCGTGCCGAGCCGGAGCTACGGCCATCGATATTAACTTTGGATGCCCCGCCCCGACGGTGAATCGTCATGATGGAGGAGCATCGCTTTTGCGAGAACCGTGTCGGATTCGCGAAATAGTTCGGGCGGTGCGCGATGCGGTGCCAGCAGACGTTCCGGTTTCGGCGAAACTTCGATTGGGCTGGGATAGCATTGACGCCATTTATGAAAACGCTACGATGGCGGCTGAGGGAGGGGCGGACTGGTTGACCATCCACGCTCGAACACGCGTTCAAGGCTATACGCCACCAGTTTATTGGAAACCGATTGGGGTTGTACGCGAAGCACTCAATATTCCCGTTGTCGCCAATGGCGATATTTGGTCGGTCGATGACTTTCGTCAATGCCAGGATGAAACGGGTTGTATTCACTTTATGATTGGGCGGAGCGCGCTGGCGGATCCGTCGATTCCATACTTGGTTTCACGCGAGTTAGGAATTTCTGACCAAGAACCCCCAATGACGAACTGGGTTGAGCTCTTTCGTCAGTTCCTCGCCTTTGTCGATCCCGATGAATATGGGGTTCCTCAGCGGATTGTGATGCGCCTGAAGCAATGGCTGAAGATCGCGAGTAATTTTGGCGAATTTCGTCAATTTGACGATGTGAAACACGCGTCGACGATTGAGGAGTTTTTTATTGCACTTGAGGCCGCGACGGCAGTTAGCAACCACTAGTTAGTGACCGCATTGGGGACAAACCCCGAAGTGGGCACCATAGACATGGTGGCAATTGAGGCAGTATTTGTCTCCGTCCGGGTCAACGTCGGGGACATCGGACTCTTCGTAGGTGCCTTCTCTGATGAGGGAGTTGAGATTTGTTAGACTGTAGGGATCTCGGTTATCGTCCCGCCATTTTCGAAATCGAAGGGCAATTGCAAGGATGAAGCAGAACCCGGAAGCAATAATACTGGGCCGTGAAACGGTTGGAATCGGCCAAAAGGAAATTCCAACTAGTATGAAGATCGCGCAGAGCGCGACCAAACGGAACCAAGGTTGTCGCGTCAAGCTAAGAATAGCTTAACCCAAATTAGTCGCCCCGTAGGAAAAAGGACAGGTTCGTAAAGTCAAGAAGTTTGCCGAGCTTTCCATGGAAGAGTGGGTTCAGTAGGTCAATGTTCTTCCCGGAAACGGTCAGGGCGAAGCGAAGGAATTCGGGACTCCGACTCGAATGACTTCCTAGGGCGACGGCCAGGCTGCCCGTTACAAGGGGAGCGGCCAGCGAAGTTCCTGACCAATTTGCTTGTTCGCCATTGAACCAGGGACCAACCAGGCCATTGGCTGGCGCGGCGACCCGAGCAATTGTGTCCCAGTTACTGAAGTCTGCTTTATTATTGTTTGAATCTAACCCGGTGACACAAACAACCTTGCCGTAAGCGGCAGGATAGAGGGAGCCGAATGTTCTGTTGTTTCCGATCGGAGCAACGATCAGCGATCCATTCTGTTCGACCCAATCGAGAAACCCGGCGAAGCCAGGAAGGATTGTTTGGGACCCTAGGCTTACATTGATGATTTTGGCTCCGTTTTCGACGCAGAACTCTACGCCTTGGATCACCGACCATGGTGTAGCTACTCCGTCGCTGTCGGCCGATTTTGCGACAATGAGTGGGATATTGGGGCCAATTTGGGCAATGAGGCCAGCAATGATTGTTCCGTGCCCTGCACCTTCATCGAGTACGCCGTTTTGGTTTGTATCGAGCCCAGTTGGTAGGTCATCGATGGTTGGAGAACCGGGAACAAAACTTGCGCTGGCCACAATTTTGGCTCGGAGGTCCGGTTGGAGTGGTGAAACGCCAGTGTCTACAATGCCGACTTTGACCGAAGTGGGTCGATGGTCTTGGACGGTTAAGTTGATTTGTCGAAAGATGGCCGGATTTGCCGGAGAAACTACTGAACGATCGATGATTGCGGCGACTGAACTTCCGTGGCCGCTATTCCGGCCTTTAATGTCTCCATCAACAACTACCCATCGAACCCGATAATCGATTTGAAAATCTTGGATTGTTTGGTCGACATTTGCGTCATCGACAACGAAGCGGGCGAAAGGAGATTTTCCTGCTTTGTCGAAGCTTGTAATCGACGGATAGTCGGCCAAGACCGATTGAAGGTCGCTTGAATTGGATAGTCGAACGATGAGGCCGCTTGCGAAAAGTTGACAGGAAAGGCAAGCGATTGAACCGAAAACGGTAAAGAGGCGATAATGAAACTTCATGGGGAGGTGCTATCGCACCCAATTGGTGGGGCTATATTCGGGTGAAAGGAAGGGCGCTGATACTTAGGTTTTTCCCTGCTTTTTAAGGCTCTAATCCTGTCAGAAAAGCCAAGATTTACTCGTCAAGCTTTTTTCTCGATTTGGGGCAATGCAGGCATAAAAAAGGGACCCTTACTTAAGGGGTCCCGATGAGTACAGGTTGGGTGAAAGGGTTTATCGTTTGAGGATGCCAACCAAGGCGTTGAAGTCGAGAAGTTTGCCCAGCCGACCTCGGTAAAGGGGGTTGAGGTTGTCAATATTCCTTCCGGAATTGGTGAACGCAGACCGGATTGCGCTCGGAGACTTTGCTGGATTTACGGCTAAGGCTATGGCTAAGCAACCCGTTGCCAGGGGCGCGGAGAATGAAGTACCCGACCAGATGGCGGTTCCGCCGTCCCACCAAGCACTTAGGATTCCGGTGGCTGGTGCTGCCACCCGCGCTGAACTGTCCCAATTGCTGAATGGTGCGCGAGTATTGTCGGGCAATAGTCCGGCAACATTGATGACAGACGAGTAACCAGCGGGGAACAAGGTCATGTTGAGATTGTTGTTTCCGATTGGAGAAATGATCGTAACGTTTGCTTTGCCTACCCAGTCCATGAACGATGAAAAGCCTGCAAGTCGGTCTGGTGAGCCGAGGCTAATATTGATGATTTTTGAGCCATTTTCAACGCAGAAAACAACGCCCTTCATGACGAGCCACGAAGAAGACATTCCGTCGCTGTCGGCGGATTTTGCGATGACCAGTGGAGTGTTGGGGGATAGTTGCAGAATGATTCCGGCGACCATTGTTCCATGGCCAGCACCTTCATCTAAAATGCCGTTGTTGTTGCTATCGAGCAAGGTTGGCATGTCATCAATCGTTGGCGAATTGGGGACAAAGCTCTCTTTGGCAACAATGTTTGCAGTAATTGACGACTGGAGATGGGATACACCTGTATCGACGATCCCCACTCGAAGTGGCGTATATTGTCGACCAATTGGAGAGAAATCAATTTGCTTCCAGATGTCTTTGTTTTGACCAAAAACAGCAGTTCGGTCATAGATGGCGGCAACTGAGCTTCCATGACCGCTTTGGTTTTCTGGTGCATCGTATGAGTCTTCGTCTTCAACCCAAACAATCCGAGGATCACTCGAAAGGGCGACTTCTAACACGTCGACATCCCCAGGCGAGACTTCGAACCGGACGAATGGAGATTGTCCGGCGATGTCGACGCCAAGAATGACGGTGTAATCGGTAACGATAGAAGAAATGACACTCGGATCAGTTACTTGGCATATGACTCCATTGGCCAAAGACTGTCCGACGGCAAAGATTGCCAAAACAAATGAGAGCAACAAACGCTTAATTAACTTCATGATGTGTATCCACCAAACATAACTAGGGAGGCCCAATATGCGGGGTGAGAAAACTTTTCTTTCAGGTCTGACCGAGCGTCAGACAACGAGTCGCTAACTGAGCGACCAACTTTTAGTTTACGATAGAAAGTGCTAAATCCGAATTCTGCGGCAATGTCGCTGAGCGGCCAAAGTGAGCCGATGACCACTTCGCTTCGGCGAGCCAGAAAAGCCCGCGCCAGTCCTTGCGGTTCCCATCCGGTGGGTTGCCCCATCGATGCGGAGTCGCAGGATGCGAGCGTGGCAATTCGAGTTCGAAATGCCGAGCGCGCGATATCACACGCTAACAAGTGCCCATCTGCTAATTGAATGCTCGAGAACATCGGGTTTTCGTGATCGTATCGTCCATGCGCAGCAACGTGAATGAGATCGAATGACTCTTGGTCGGCTGATTTCAGGATTTCGTCTACGGTCGAATAAATCTTTGCTTGGGGGAACATATTTCGGATTTGTGCTACTTCACGATCAATATGAGGCAACTCCTTGCGGGAAAAATACCATATGCCAATTTTGGGGTCATTTCCTAGAAAAGTTCTACTGGGACAAATGCTTGCCCGGGGTCGAAGATGGAGGACGGCCTCTTTGTTTGTGAGTAAGGCCCACGGGATTTGGTAGGCGACATCTTCGACCGAGACATGAAGGTTATTGCCGACGGACTCTAACGATTCAACTCCAAGATCGGCTCGAAGTCGTTTGATTTCACGGTCCAGGCGAATATCGTCGGACAAGAATCCCGATAAGGGAGCCATTAGTTCAAAGTGAATCCATCTCAGTCGTGTGATCAGTTCCTCTCGAGTGATCGAGAAGTTTTGCGTTTTCTTTTCTGAAAGCCAGGCGGAACCATTTTGCAAGAATATGAAAGTGTTGACTGGCGTTTGGTTCTCTGAAAGGTTTTTTTGATTGAGTCCGTCAATTCTGCTCAATCCAATTTGCTCGAGGTACTCACGCACGAGTGCAGGTTTGCTCCAAAGTCCATTCGCGATCAGGCGAAGTGGTCCCCCAGGTAGCTGGTCTCCACCATCGGCGGTTACTTCCTGCCGGATTCGATTGAGAATCGACTGGGCGGAATCGGACATTGATTCCCCTCCCGCCAGTAAGAATTCATCGAGAAGGGTGATTGACCGAAGATCAGAAATGACTTGCAGCGCTTCTTTGGTTGCGGCAGATGACTTTTTCTCAATAAGGATAGTGAGGTAGGTTCGGATACTTATGAGGCAAGGCTCGATGAGGCTGGTTCGGGCAGTGATGGACGACAGTCGGGCTCGGTGGTTAAGGATTGTTTCGAGCATTTTTCGATACTCGCGGATAGCCCCGGAATTAGTTATGGAAGACTTGGCTCGGATCGAGTGAATTCGCCATGCGTCGCCAATGAAGCCAAATTTGCGAATGATCTTGCTAGCTTCTGAGAGTAAGTCTTCGTTCTTGCTTTGGATTTCAGCGAGATCGAGTAACGCTCCGACTAGGAAATGGAACATTCGCCTCGACCGCAGGTCGGTTATCGATTTTTCGAGAATTTTCTTTGCGGGTCCGATTCGTCCTAGGGAGATTTCGGCCCTTGCGAGTCCGATTTGGCTCAAGTTGTTGGCGGGGAAGTTGCCGATCTTTTGGTGTATTTTACTGGCGCGGTGATAGAATTCCTTTGCTTCCTTTCCTCGACCTTGGTGAAGGCGAACATCTCCGAGGCCCACGAGGATGTAGCCGTGGTTGAGTTGAGACTGTCGGATGCCTGGTGAATTGAGTGCGGACTCAAAGGCATCTCCGGCCGCATCGTACACCTGAAGATCAAGCCAAGCATCACCCAAGAATTGACCAAGGCGAGTGAATTCGAGGGAATTGGGTTCAGAATTGGCCCTTAATTCTGAGAAAATGCGGACGGCTTCGTCCGCTCGCCCCATCATTGCATGGCAGTGCCCGATGTTAATCCGTGCATGGTTTGCGTAGGCGTTTGCGCCGATCTCAAACATTTCGTCGGACGCTTGTTGGGCTAAAGCTAGCGAGCGGCTCGGGAGGTCAACGTAGAGAGCAGACGTTGAAATGCCTAGGCGTGCCGACGCGGCCTCTAGACTAAATGGAGTATCTCGAAGCAGTTCGTAGGCTTTTGCTAGGCATCTTTGAGCATCTTTGTGGCGGTCGGCCCAATTGTAAGCATTGCCTGTGTTGAGCCAGGCGCGCCCAGCTAATGCGAGCTCGCCAATGGACTCTAAATTTGTGGCGATGGTGCGACCCAGGCGGACGGCGGCATCGGTTTTGCCCACTCGGGCAAGGCTGTCAACGGCACCCGTTTGGAAGCTGAATTGGTGAACGGCAGTCGTCGCGAAGGATCCGGCGCGGATAAAGGATTTTGCACTGGCTTCCCAATTTCCGTTGATGCGTTCGAGTGCCCCTTTTGTTCGCCAGGCGTATGAGCGGTCGTCACCGAGTTGGTCGACAATTGACCAACCTTCGGCGAGTTTTCTCGCTTCGGCGGGGTTTTCTCCAAGAAGCGTTGCGACGCGAAAAAAGAACCTTTCGGCAAACCCAGTGGCGGGCTGATTCTTACGAAGAAGGGCTCGTCTTTCCGATGCGTCGGCTTGCTCAAAGGCTACGAGGAGGCTAGACGTTTCCATCTCCGGTCTCATCAACGATCATTGGTAAGAGAATCGTGGTTGACTCATTTTGCAGCGAAAGCGGTTCAACGCTGCTGGTTTGGACATCGAGTTCAAATTCGCCATCATCGTTACATTCGACTTGCGACGTACCCGACCATAGACTCCATCCTGGGGCTGAGGTTCGTCCCCATAGCCGCCAACCATTGGGAATCTCTTCGATTTGGATGCGAACATTTACTTCTTCGGATTCGAATTGAATTTGGGAAACCGCTCCTCGGGCAAAACCGAGAATGGGTCGTGGGTGAACCAAACGTCCAATTGAGAACTTTCGGGAAGATTGGGGCATGATTAACTTAACTTGAGAGACCAGATTGGCGGGCGCTGCTTGCCACGATTGTGACAAGGATGTGTGCATTCGCTGATATTGGTTCAAGACCATTAGTTCTTCGGCGGACATCGAATCGCGAGAAGCGTCGTTGCCTCGGGCAGAGTCCCATAGCTCTGCAAGTCGTAATTCGGTTAAGTTCAATCTCATGTTCAAATACTCAAGAGGATGGTTAATCGTGATTTAATTCACTTTCGAAGAAATTTACAGAAATAAGTGCTTGTCGAAGTCGTTCAATGCATCGTGCCCGGGTTGGTCCAATCGACCCGGTAGGAATTTGGAGCTGATTTTTGACGTCTTCGTAGCTACTTTCTTCATTGGAGTAGAGCATCGAAAGCAGTTGGGGGCATTTGCCAGGGAGTTGGCTCATGACGTTTCGGACCGTGTTGGATTGAGAGGTGGCGATCGCTATTTCTTCTACTGAGGTCTCTTCGGCGGCAAGCATTTCATCAAGGTTTTCGATGGCATCCATTGAGATGGTTGACTTATCTCGGTTGAGGCGGTGGACGCGGATGGCTTCTCGGGCGGCGGTGGTTGCCAACCATTTTGGTAGGGCGAGAGCCGAGTCAATTCGATCTAGGTTTTTGTAAAGGATGACGAACACCTTTTGAAAGGTGTCTTCCGCATCTTCGTTTCGGAGGCCGACCCGGTAAATGGAAGACCAAACGAGAGCCTGAAATCTATCAACAAGGATGCCCCAAGAGTTTGAGTCTCCAGCTTTACATTTGCGAACCAGGATCTCTAAATCCGATATGAATGGTTCGTTCGCCATGCGCTGTGCGAGTATATCATAGGCATTTTCAGCTTCCTGAGGAGTCGGCGGTCGGTCTATCTTCACGATTTTCGCTTCTACGGGGCTTATTCCAGGGTCTCTTTGTCGGATTACCTGGTCTATCTTGCAAAAAACGATTGTCCTGTATTTTTCCCTCGTAATGGCCCCTCATGGGGAGTAATGGGTTCAAACATTGGCCGATGAGTTAAAAGAATGAGACCAAATCGAAATCTATTAATTTTGTTGTTTGCTGTGATGATGCTTGCGATGTCGACTTGCGCTGTGCTCGCCCAAAGCGGTGGTGGCGGCGGGGGAGGAGGTTCCGGCGGTGGTGGTGGTGGAAACTCTCGTCACGGCGGTAGCTTTAACCTTACTTTTGACCATAATGGCACCGTTGGTGGCAGTCGATGCAGTTGCGTCGGTGGTTACAACATAACCACTTACGTTACGACATTGAGTATCGACTACAAGATGAAGAATTCCGACCTTCCAGACGGAACACTTGTTTTTGCAACCGTTTATTCTCGGGACTATTTCACGGGCTTGCCTTGGGCTCCTATGGCTGGCGGAGCATGCTCAATGGTGGCTGGAGCAATTTCGTTCCACAATCCAAACGTGGTTACAACTGGCGTTTTTGGATTGCCCGTTGTAACTTCGGTCGTCCTCACACTAGCCGATGGCACCGTGGTTTTTAGCGGGCATCCGTAAGACTTAATCCCTCCAACCGATGCATTTGTCCTCCTGCAGCCCATGCAAGGGGACATTTTTTTGTAGTAGAACGAAAGTCTGTTGAGGAGACAATTTTCGGGTCTTTACCGAAGTTGCTTTTCCTAGTCAAAGCGAGTGAAAACTGGTTCAACACTTGGTCGAACCCTTGGCTTGCGAATGTGCGTTGATAGGTAGACTTTGCCTCAATGACTTCGCTCATCGGGCTCTTCCTTTCTACCTTCCTCGCTCCGATTAAACCTGCCGCCGATTCACCACTTGGATATGTTAGTCCGATGGTCGGGACTGACGGCCATGGACATACTTTTCCTGGTCCGGCCGTACCGTTTGGAATGGTGCAATTGAGTCCGGATACCCGGACCGACACGTGGGATGGATCGTCGGGATACCACTACAGCGACAAGAAGATTTTAGGTTTTAGCCACACGCATTTGAGCGGAACAGGCGTGGGTTGCATGGGCGACATCATGTTGATGCCAGAAGTCGGAGATGGTCCTGCGGCATCGAGCTTTTTGCACAAGAATGAGACTGCTCGCCCTGGCTACTATCAGGTCTTTTTGGACGAACCTAAGGTGAAAGTTGAGCTTACAACTTCGGCTCGCGCAGGTTTTCATCGGTATACGTTTCCTCAAAGTGACAATGCGCATATCTTGGTTGATTTGATCCATGGTATTTCGAATAATCCGATGCAGATGGGCCTTCAGGTTGAAAACGACCATACACTTTCGGGTTATCGTCGGTCGAATGGTTGGGGTGGAGTTCGAACGGTTTACTTTGTTATTCAGTTCAACAAACCGTTTGATAGTTTGAAGATCGAGCAAGACGGGAAGATCATCGAGGGCTTGCAGGCGAAAGGGAAGCTGCGAGTTTGGGCCAATTATAAGACAACCGCTGGCGAAGTTCTTGAAGCGAAAGTCGGAATTTCGGCCACGGGTGCCGAGGGTGCGCGCCTGAATCTGAATAAAGAAATCCCGAATTGGGACTTCAACGGCGTTCGCCAAGCGGCAGAAAATCAATGGAAGGACGTTTTGGGTCGAATTTCAATCGAGTCCAATGATCAGGGGATTCTCAGAACGTTCTATTCGAATGCTTACCTTTCGAATTTGGCTCCGAGTCTATTTAATGATGCGGACGGATCTTACATGGGCATGGATCGTAAGGTTCATGCGAAGGCCGATTTTCAAAATTACTCCACCTTTTCTTTGTGGGACACCTACCGGGCTCTGCATCCGCTGTTGACGATTACTCAGCCAAAGCGGGTTGCGGATATGACAAGAGCGTTGATTACCGAATCGCAAGAATCGGGACTTGGGACGACGCCAATTTGGCCTCTGTGGGGGAATGAAACCTACTGTATGATCGGGTACCACACGGCTCCGGTCATCGTCGATGCCTTTCATAAGGGATTGCTTGGATTGAACAGTGAAACCGCTTATCAGGCCCTGAAGAGCGCGGCTTTGATGGAAAGAGGAGCACTTAAATCGCTGCAAGAGAATGGCTTTGTTGCGTCGGCAGGTGGTGAACAGGCGACCTCGAAAACAATTGAATATTCGGTCGATGACTGGTGTATCGCGACGATGGCTGCATCGCTTGGACACGCCGAGGATGCCAAGCTGTTCTTTAATCGAGCCGCCAACTATCGCAATCACTTTGACCGAACGACGCGGTTGTTCCGAGGTCGAAAGGCCAATGGTGCTTGGCGAACTCCGTTCGACACGTTAGGGCTTGTGGGTGATGAGTACACCGAAGCCGATGCGTGGCAGTATGCGTTTGCGGCCCAACACGACGTTCGGGGGATGATCGATTTGTACGGCGGGGACGTGAAGTTTGCCGACCGTATGGATGAGATGTTTGCCAATAACGCGCGAATTCACACGAACATTCCAGACATTACGGGGATGATGGGGCAATACGCGCAGGGCAATGAACAGTGCCATCACCAGGCCTATTTGTACAGCTTTGCCGGGCAGCCGTGGAAGACTCAGGAAAAGATCCGGGACATCATGTTCAAGTTCTATAACGAGACCCCGGGTGGGCAAGTTGGGAACAATGACTGCGGTCAGATGTCGGCGTGGTACGTGTTTAGCGCGATCGGATTCTATCCGGTCAACCCGGCCAACGGGGTTTACGTTTTAGGAAGTCCAAACGTTGATAAGGCCACCATTACCCTTGAGAGTGGTAAGACCTTCACGATGGTCGCGAAGAACAATTCGTTCACTCATGCTTATATTCAGTCGGCAGAACTTAATGGTCGGCCACTGATGCAGAACTGGATTACTCACCAAGACTTGATGAAGGGCGGAACGCTTACATTGATGATGGGACCGCTGCCGAATAAGAATTGGGGATCGAGCATGGCTAGTCGGCCACCAGCAACGATGCCAAACGGATTCCGGTATGCACCATTGCCGGAGGCGTCCTCGGATAAGCCCGTAATATTGTCGCTTCCGATCAAGGTCGTTTGCGGTTCGGATGACGCGGTGGGAGATTTTGTTCCTGACCCGAATATGTTGGATGGATCGACGAACCAGGCCAGAGGTCGAATTGACGTGAGCGCCAAAAATGCTGGACCTGCGAAGATCTATCAGAGTGAGCGTTATGGCAGCGACTTCACTTACTCTTTTCCGGTTCCCGCCGGACGTGCGTACACGGTTAGGCTCCATTTCGCAGAAATCTTTGATGGAGAAAAGGGAATGAGGGTGGAGGATATCTCAATCAACGGCTCTTTGGTACTCCCAGGGTTCGATCCTTTTGTTGTGGCTGGTGGGATGAATAAAGCGGTGGTTCGAGAATTCAGTGATATTCGACCAGGACGGGATGGGACGATCAAGATTCGTATTCGAGCGGCGAAGGGAAGTCCGGACCAGAACGCAAAAATCAGCGGCATTGAGATTTTCTAGGCATGAATCTGAGCGACGCTCCGCACCGACGATATAACCCGCTCTTGGATGAGTGGGTTTTGGTGTCGCCTCACCGCACCCAGCGGCCCTGGCAGGGTCAACAAGAAGCGGATTCGCGGGTGTCGCGGCCTGACTATGATCCTCAATGCTATTTGTGTGCGGGCAACACGCGTGCGAGCGGAGATGCTAATCCACAGTATTCCAATACTTTTGTGTTTGCCAATGATTACGCGGCTTTGATGAAGACCTCGGAGCCGATTGAACCGTCGGGAAATCCATTGTTTCAAGTTGAATCGGTTCGCGGTGAATGCCGAGTGGTTTGCTTTTCGCCACGGCATGATTTGACCCTTGCGGAGATGCCGCCGAGTGATATCGCAGAGGTCGTGACCCTTTGGCGAGCGCAGTATGCCGAACTCTCGCAAACCTACGATTGGGTTCAGATTTTTGAAAATAAGGGATCGGTAATGGGGTGTTCGAATCCGCATCCGCACGGACAAATTTGGGCGAGTGACTCGGTTCCGACGTTGGCCCAGAAAGAAGAGGATGCTCAGGTTTCCCATTTTGCAAAGACGGGAACACCGATGCTGCAAATGGTCGCCGATGAGGAAATTCGCCTCGGGGAGCGGGTCGTTGAATTAACTGAGCATTGGGTTGCGATGGTACCATTTTGGGCGGTTTG
The DNA here is from genome assembly GCA_025360125.1 of Armatimonadota bacterium. Classification (GTDB taxonomy): domain Bacteria; phylum Armatimonadota; class Fimbriimonadia; order Fimbriimonadales; family Fimbriimonadaceae; genus Fimbriimonas. The sequence continues at coordinate 63,267 of JANYCU010000052.1, forward strand.
GCCATTCGAGATATTGCTCTTGCCTCGTGTTTCTATTCCAACGTTTAACGATTTGACTTCGGAAGTCGAAGCGAACCTGGCCCTCGTGATGTCTAGACTGCTGATTCGCTACGACAATTTATTCGAGACGAGCTTCCCGTACAGTATGGGGTGGCACAATGCTTCGGGGAATTCTGCGCAACCTGAAGCGTGGACGTTGCACGCTCACTTTTATCCACCGCTTCTGCGGTCGGCTACCGTTCGCAAGTTCATGGTTGGTTACGAGATGCTGGCTGAACCGCAACGGGACATTACGCCAGAGCAAGCGGCTCAACGGCTTCGAGACGTTTCGGGAGTTCACTACAAGTTTCGATGAAAATAGCCCTCGCTACGTGCTTCAACATTCCGGAGCCGGACATCGACGAAGCGTTGATGCTGGAATCCTTTGATCGGCGAGGACATGAGGTCTATCTAGCTGCCTGGGAAGATTCGACGATTGATTGGTCAGATTTTGATGCGGTGATTGTCCGTTCGACGTGGAACTACCCTCTGAATGCTGATAGGTTTGCGGATTGGATTCAGCATGTCGATGCGGCAACCACCCTCCTGAATCCGGCGAATGTGATGCTTGGGAACCTGAACAAGCGATATTTGATTGGACTTGGGGAGCGAGGGGTTCCCACAACGCCGACCCACTGGGTGTATCCGACTGCGGCTTCCTCGCTACGTGACATTTTGACGGTGAAGTCAGTGATAAAGCCAGTCGTTGGTTGTGGATCGCTGGACACTCGGGTGTTTGAGGTGAACCAGGTTGATGAAGCGATGACATGGCTTTCGCACCAAGCGAAGGATCGTGAGTTTATGGTTCAGCCGTTTTATAACTCGGTGAACACAGTTGGCGAGCAGTCGATTATTGTGATTGCGGGAAAACCAACTCACCGGATAATCAAGCATCCGCGGTTTTCGGGTCAAGAGGAGCGGGTTGACGGTCCGTTCGAAGTTGATGAGTACGATCGCATTGTCCAAATGATTATCGAGCCAATCCGAGATGAAATTCTCTATGCGCGGGTTGATTTGATGATGGACGACGATGGATTGTGGAGGCTTTCGGAGCTTGAACTGGTCGAGCCTTCGTTGTTCTTTATCTATTGTCCGGCGGCGTTGGAAGCGATGATCGACCGGGTTGAATCGCTGCTCTCTTAGGTTGTCCCATCATAAGGTGGTTTCGAATCGTCTATTCCATCATGGACTTTCGGATTTGGGCATTGCTGTCGGCATTGTTTGCGGGGGTGACCGCGGTTTTGGCGAAAAAAGGCGTTGACGGCGTTCCGCCAAACTTGGCCCTTTTGGTGCGGGTGGGGTTTGTCTTTGCTTTCTCAGTTGGGCTTGCGATGGCGTCGAAGCAGTTTTCGCTGGGAAGCTTGACGAAGCCTAATTGGATGTTTCTTGGCTTTTCTGCGGTTGCGACATGGCTTTCGTGGCTGTGCTATTTCCGCGCTTTGCAGGGCGGCGAAGTGGCGCGGGTGGCTCCGATTGACAAGTTGAGCTTTGTTGTGGCGATGGTACTGGGGATCGTTATTTTGAAGGAGAAAGTGGACGCGAAGCTCATTGGCGGAGCCGCGATGATTGTGGGCGGAGTCTTGTTGACGCTAAAGTAGCAAGGAAGCGATAAGGGTGAAAATTGAGGGAAAACAAGATTGATCCAGTCAATTCCATTACTGGTGAACTTTGAGACGATTGGTGACTCCCTTTGACTAATAGGTGTTTCCAGTTTGATGTAAATTTGGACATCCTACTTAGCTGGCTTCTTCTTCAAATACTTTTGGGTCTTCATAACAATATGCGCCTGCTCTTTTGGTGTTAGACGGTAGAAACCGTGTCCAGATTTTTGAGCAACTCTTCGTTGATCGTCGTTAATGGGACTGTTTGCGTCGGCATAGAGCAGACCCTCCACGTAAAGCGCTCCTGGGAATCTCAGCTCTCTTTCCGTTGAAATGGCATCTTGCAGGGCACTCTTGCTATTTTCTGCAACGATAGCTACGAAGTTTTTGCCAAGAAACTCTTTCTTTATTTTGGCTACGGCCGATCGCTTAAGGGCAGTATCTTCAAATAAGGCGATTCCCCTTGCTGTCAGAACAAGGGGCTTCTTAATGTCAGGGACGGCAATCGTAAGGGTTGCGTACGGGGTGAATTCAACCTTCTTTATTGTGCCAGTGAACCGTTTTGGGTTCATGAAGTCTTTTTGGCCAATCAAGTAACTAGCTAGTAGGATCGAAGTCATGGAACTGTGTTTATTGAGACCTTTTCTGCAAACCAATCCGACGGATTTGTCCACACCGTTTTCGAGACTCCAACTTTGTTTCCAAATGTAGGAATGGCGCCATCAGGATAGTTTGACTTAAAGGAAGTTGTGTAACTATCAGCCTGCTGAGCCCAAGTTTTCCGGTTGAAATTGCTGAATGTAGGATCGTAGTAAAAGTATGAGTCGTACCAGTTGGCGTTGAGGATGAAGCTATTTCGAAGTCCCTCACCATACTTTTGGGCAATCGAAGTGACTTTGGCCCAGGTAATGGCCTTATTTAGCCATGAAATAGTGGTTGCTTGTGGACCACAGGCCGTGTCCGGAAGCTTAACTGTGTATTGACGAGCTTTCCAACCTTGATTCTCCCCATAGCTTTCGTTGCTATAAAAAGTTTCGGTGAACCAAATCTCGTAGCGATATTTGTAGACTCCGTTCTCCAACCATTTGGCAACTTGTACAATTTTTGGTTGCTGAATCCTAACGCGAAATGCCGCTTCGTTGTTAATCATGGCTCCCACAATCGTTCCAGCGATACCTGGAAATTTCATGTAGATATTGAATGGCTTGGGATAGACTCGGCTAGCAATGAAACCGATGTCGCCGAAAGATTGCCACCCCCAATACGAAGTGCCTGTCGAAGTAAACCGGCGCTTGTGCGCCCAAGGTGTTACGTAGAGGTAGCTGATGTCGTTGACGCTCAACATACTATGCATTTCGTTCGAAGCAGGAAACCTTCCTGATACCTCCATACCAGTGAAGCCGCTGGATTGCTCAGGAATACCAAGGCCACAGCGATGGTAGGGCCCAGATCCAGCAAATGGGCCCGGGACTAGTGGCGGATCTGGAGCAATTTGAACCGTTGGTCCTTCCGCTAGGACCATTGGTTCCTGACTTTCACTTACCGTAGTCGATTTATTTGTCTGACCTGCACCATCGACCGGTTCTTGGTCAATTGGCGAAAAATTGTCACTTGAAGGGGCACCATCTGCGCCATCGAGCATCTGCAAAAGGCCAGGATTCGTTGTGGACGCTAGCAAATATCTGCTGGCATCAGGACTAGACGGCATACTATTGTGCATTGTGCCGTCCGCATCCACAACTGTATATTCTGTAAATGCAATTGGCTGGGCAGTATCACCATCGTTGTATGATTCTGGCAACGCAATTTGAGCCGCAGTCTGAGTAAGGTAATCCTGCTCTGCTTGAGATAAAGAAGGATCAAGGGGTATTTGCTGGTCAACGATGTGCGCATAAAGTGCAAGTGCTGCAATCATGATTCGTACAATTATACAGTAGATTGGGCAGAAATTCGTAATTAATAAAAAAAAAAATTCTAATAATGTACTGGCTTTACATGGTCTGAAGCCCTGAGGTCCGTATTGGCAGAACTGACTAGTTGGTTCCGGTATAGCCAGGGTTGGTAGGGTGAAGAAGACGCGAAGGACGATGAATGACGGGGACGAATTACTTGTTCAGCTTCCGCCCGGTAGAAGAAGTGCTTCGTAATCTCTGCGCACGTGATGTACGCCGTGATGATTAGGACAATTGCTCCGAGCAACGCAGGAGACAGAGCCGCGAGGCCGAAAACTGGACTGAGTGGGGTGTAGGGCAATATGAAAACGAGCGCGACGATGGCGATGGTTGCCTGGAGGAGCCGGGTTCCGGGGCAGGTTTTGAACATCGGTTGGCGCGACCGGACCACGAGTACGATGAGCGCTGCAGAAGCAACTGATTCGACAAACCACCCAGTTCGAAAGACGTCCTGGGGAACTTTGAGATAGAGAAGCGTTCCAAAGGTCGCGAAGTCGAACACGGAACTCAGAATTCCAAACGTAATCATGAACCGGCGAAGGAATTTGATGTCCCAACGTTGTGGCCTTTGCAGTTGTACATCGTCTACCGAGTCGCCCGCGATGAACATTTCGGGAATGTCAGTAAGGAAGTTCATCATCAAAACCTGCTTTGGCAGGAGCGGCAGAAACGGAACCAGCAACGATGCTCCAGCGAGGCTAAACATGTTGCCAAAGTTTGCGCTGGTGGCCATGAAGATGTACTTCATGGTGTTGGTGAATGTTCGGCGACCTTCGAGGACGGCGTTGATGAGGACGTCGAGGCCGGATTCGAGCATGACGAAGTCGGCGGCTTCTTTGGCGACATCGACGGCATTTGAGACCGAGATTCCGGCGTCAGCGGCGTGGAGGGCACTTCCGTCGTTGATTCCATCGCCAATGTAGCCGACCACGTTTCCAGCATGTTTGATCGACATGATGAGGCGAGCTTTTTGGTTTGGTTCAATCTCGGCGAAGACTTGGGCTGTACGGACCCGATGGGAGAGCGCCGCGTCGCTCATTGCCTGAATTTCTTTGCCCGTGATAGCTTCGGGATACTTCAAACCCATCTTTTTGCCCAGCGTTGTGGCAACCAAGTGGTTATCGCCCGTGATCATTTTCAGCTCGACTCCGAGCTTCCCAAGGTGGGCAATCGTGTCCGAAATCTCTGGTCGAAGGGGATCTTCGAGGATAATGAAGCCGCGGAGGCACATGCCAGCCTCGTCTTCTGGTTTGACGCTGGTAGTTCCTTTTGGAAGGTTCTTGGTTGCAACTCCGAGGACGCGATAGCCTTGGTTACTATATTGCAGAAAAAGCCCGTGGACTTTGTCTTTTGCTGAGTCAAGCGAGTGGTCGCCAATCGTTATGCAAGTGGATAATATTGGGTCGAGGGCACCCTTTGTAATCAACATCGGCTCGTCCCCTTCAACCAAAACGCTGAGGCGCTTTCGGATGAAATCATATGGGATCTCGGCGATCATTTGGGGCTCCACTTTGATGTCGTCCGGAGCCGATTCGGCCAAGCTTTGGTCGATCGGATTGCGGAAGCCTTCTTGCCGCATGGCGTTGATTTGGGCTAGCCGAAGAACTTCGGGAGCGTCTTTTCCGTTTTCATCGAAGGCACCGTGGACCTTTACGATGCCGAGAGTGAGGGTTCCGGTTTTGTCCGAGCACAGCACGTTCATGCTGCCAAGGTTTTCGATTGCGCTGAGGCGTTTGACGATGACCTTTTGCTTTGCCATTTCTACCGCACCGCGCGATAGGTTTACGCTCACGATGGCGGGCAAAAGCTGAGGAGTCAGTCCGACGGCAAGGGCCAGGGCGAACAGGAACGATTCGAGAACCGATCGGCCAAGAAAAGCGTTGATGGCAAAGACGCCTAAGGTCAACAGGATGGTGAGATTGACCAACATCAGTCCGAAGTGGCGGATTCCTCGTTCGAACTCGGCTTCGGGTCGTTGGGTGCCTAAGCTTTTGGCGATGCCGCCGAGCTGAGTTTGAATGCCAGTTTGGACGACGAGAAACTTTCCCGACCCACTGGCAATATGACTTCCGCTGTAGAGAACGTTGAATCGCTGGGAAATTGGGGTGTCGGACTTGGTCGGCGTCGGTTCTTTTTCGACGGGGAATGTTTCGCCCGTCAAAGCCGCTTCGTCGGCGAAGATGTTGGACTCCTCGATGAGAACTCCGTCAGCGGGGACGATGCTTCCGGCACTGACGAGTACGATATCACCGGGGACGACATCTTTGCTGGGTACCTGAATCTCCTTCCCGTTTTGGAGAATCGTGATCTGAGTCTCGACCAGAGACATGAGTTTTGCGACGGCTTGGTCGGCCCGATACTCATGCTGAAAGCCTATGATCGCGCTGCCGAAGATGATGAGGAGGACAACGGTTCCATCGACTGGCTGACCGAGACCGAATGAAAGGCCAGCCGCGGCAATGAGGAGGAGCAAAATTGGACTTTTGAATTGACCCAGCAATATCCGAAGTGCGGGGTGCATCGACTTCACCTTTTGGATTGACTCGGCTAGCCGCTGACGTCGAATATCGTCACCCAGGCCTTGTTTGAGGTCGGTTCCAAGTTGCTTGGCTAACGTTGCCGCGTCTTGGGTCCAAAAGTCCATCCTTCAAGGTTAGCACGCCGAAGTACCAAAGTCCTGTCAATTGTAGAAGTAGCGGAAGAAGCGGGAGAAATGATGAATTCCAAAGTTCAGTGGCCATTTTGCATAACTAAACGATATGTCCAATTCAAGTTCCTTCAAGGATGGACGTCTAGCCTGGATTTATGCAGCCAAAGATCGCTCTTGTTCTTGTGCCCATTGCACGGCTTGGGTAAATACTTCCGGCGACACGTTCTTCAATCCGATTTTGGCTTGTACCCAGTCTCCATGTTCGACGTTGTGAACGTATTCGAGAGTCTCGTTGCATTCAGTTGCGTTCCGCATTCCGACAAGGGCGTCAAGAACATCCGAGTCTAACGGTAATTCGGCAATCACTTCACTCATTGGCATGTCGGTGAGGGCATCGAGAACAGAGAACATTCCGAGCGTAAAGTGTTTGTCGGGCGAATCGAATCCAGATTCTTTGGCGGCCAATTCGCAGATTCTGGCCCGAATCATCGCCATTCGGTAGAGCTCTGGCGGTTTTCCAGGAATGCTTGTGATGACCGCGAGCGAGGCCATGGTCCTGATTTTGGTGGTTCCCAAGAACATGAGAGCCTGCTTAATCGAATTGACGCGAGTTGGGAGACCGTTGGCCACGCAATTGACGAGGCGAAGGACTTTGTGGCAGAGGGCAACATTAGCAATGATGACTTGCTCTAGCTCGTCCATCGTTATGGCAGGGTCTTGAATTTTTGCCAGAAGGTTTAGGGACATGGATTGCACGGCCCGGACTCCTGAACCGCGAATAGTTTTGGGCTTTGCAAAGAAGTAGCCTTGGAAAAGGTCGAAGCCAACGGATTTACAAAGTTCGAATTCGGCTTGGGTTTCGACTTTTTCGGCAAGATAGATTTGGCCACGCCGCTTGGTGCTTGGCATCTTACTGTGAAGTAAGGCATGATCCATCCCCATGATATCGACTTTGACGAGGTCAACCATGGGGAGAAACTTTGCGTGACGGTCTTCGAAAATGTAATCGTCGAGGGCGACTTGGTAGCCCCGTTCTTTGAGATCTTGGATTTGTTCGCCAACTTCGGAACTCCAAACCGTGTCTTCGAGAATTTCAAGGGTTACATTACTCGTCGGTAGTAGCCGGAGGGCATCACTGGCGAGCATGCATTCGGGGACGTTGAAGAATGCTCGCTTGTTTCCAGCTAGGCGGTCTAGGCCGACTTCCATGAGGACGTTGGCAAGGGACGTTATTTCGTCCTCGGAAGTTATTTCTGAACCAAATGCCGTATCGCTTTTGCGATAGAGGAGTTCGTAGGCAACATGCTTGAGGTCGCGGTCATAGATCGCCTGCCGGGCCATAAAAAATCGATTCTGTTCCTTCTCCATCGCTCCCCTACTATATAGTGGCGAAATCAAACGTTGAGCTTATGTTTGAGACCCTAGCAATGGTATGGGGTTTAAGGCTGCTAAGAAGATGTGCCTTAGGAACTTTAGCGAAATTGTTTGAATAGATGCCTTTGATTGTTTGTCGTTGTCGATTTGCTGAACTTCGTCATATGACTCGTGATAGGGCAATTCGTAATAATGGCGTCATTAGTGGCGACCGCAGTCGACAAGTCGAGCTTAGATTTTTGGATTGGTAAATGGGTCGTTACTGCCGGCGGAAAGAAGGACGGTGACGACGTAGTCGAGAAGTGGGTTGCGGGGAATGCGATTGTCGAGCATTGGAAGGATGTCGATGGTCATGAAGGCAAGAGTTTTTTCTATTTTATGCCGGAGAAGAAGCAATGGAAACAGGTTTGGGTGACGGATGGCGAGGGATATAAGGAAAAGATCTCGGAACCCATTCCGAACGGTATCCGGTTCGCAGGTACTGTCTTTTTGCCCGACGGAAAGACTTATCAGGATCGAACGACTTTGACGAAGTTGCCGAACGGGGATGTTCGGCAAGTTATTGAATCAAGCCGGGACGGAAAGGAATGGAAGATTCGCTACGACGCCAATTACCACCGTTCCGAGACTTAGTCTGGAGTTATTTTTCGGCTTGGATACGCCATATAGAACCCGAGCCATCATCGGAAACCATGAGGGCTCCGTCGGGAGCGACGGCAACCCCGACTGGGCGACCCCAAACGTTGCCTTCTGGGGTAACGAATCCGGTCAAGAAGTCTTCGTACTCACCCGTTGGGACTCCGTCCTTTTGGGGCACTCGGATGACCTTGTAACCGACCCGTTTTGCTCGGTTCCAAGAACCGTGTTGGGCAGCGAATCCGTCATTGGTGAATTCTTTTGGAAATGTTGATCCGGTGTAGAAAGTGATGCAGAGGGAGGCCATATGCGACTGGAGGAGGACTTCGGGAACGAGGACTTTATCCTTCATTTCTAGCTTTTCACCTTCATGACGGGGATCTTGGTGGGGGCCGATGTAGAACCAAGGCCATCCGTAGAAGCCGTTTTCTTTTACTCGAGTGATGTAGTCGGGCACGAGGTCGTTGCCGAGAGCGTCTCGCTCGTTTACGGAACACCAGAGCTCTTGAGTTTTGGGATGGATGGCGAGGCCCACTGCGTTTCGGATTCCCGAAGCATAGATTCGCTCATTTTTACCATCGGGATCAAATTCGAGGATGTCGGCGCGTCGGTCCTCGGGCGAGCGGGAGCCTTCGAAGTCGTTGGTAAGTGAGCCGACGGAGACGTACATTTTTTTGCCGTCAGGTCGGAATCGGACGTCGCGAGTCCAGTGTCCGCCACCTCTTAACCGTCCGCCTCCTGGAAGGGCTGCGATGGTTTCTTGGGCTCCGGTTGCGTGGAGGTCACCATTTTTGTATGGGAATCGGACAACAAAATCTGTGTCACCGATATAGATATATTCCGGATTTGGACCGGGAGGATAGAACGCGATGCCAAACGGTTGATGGAGGCCAGTAGCGAAAACTTCGTTCGTTTCTGGCTTGCCAGTGTCGTTGCGTCCCCTTAGGATTCTGATTCGGCCAGGGCCGCTTTCAGCGATGAAAAGGTCGCCATTGGGGGCGGTTACGATTTCCCGTGGGTTGTTGAGTCCAGTGATCATTTGTTCAACTTTGAATCCGGCGGGGGCTTTTGGCCACGCCCCTTCAGGGCGGGGGACCATGTGAGGTCCATTGTCGACGGATTCGGTGTCGTAGGGTTTTGGCAATTCGTTGACGGTGATCAACCTTCGGACACCGGGGGCGTCGGTGGTCCAATCTCCAAGGGCATCTTTGCCAGTCTTCGTTTTAGCCCCGCTTTGTTGGGCGGAGATCATTCCGAAAATGGTCATTGCCACCACAGAACTCAGGATTAATCCAGATAACACACGAACGGAACGATTCATCATAGGCACTCACAAGGTGAACTCGACTAATTAAGTTGGGACACCCTGTATCACCCTATTTTGACCAATCGAGCAAATGTTTCGGCATTGCTGGCTCAATTCAAACGATCTGATTGAAAAATGAATGGCTGTCTCAAAAAAAAATACTATTTTTCTCGTTGCCATGTTACGATAAACGCCATGAATCCAAACAGAGCACTTTGGGAAAAAGGCGACTTTACGAAGATCGCCCAGAGCATGCGAGAAAGCGGAGAGGCGCTCGTTCGATCAATTGGAGTTGCGCGCGGTCAGAAGGTCCTGGACCTGGGCTGCGGAGACGGGACGACCGCAATTCCCGAGGCTGCCTTAGGGGCTGATGTTTTGGGGGTCGATATCGCCCAGAATTTGGTTGATGCGGGAAACCGTCGGGCTGAAGAAATGGGAATTTTGAATTGCCGATTTCAGCATGGGGATGCAACGGACCTCAATGAACTTAATGAACACACCTTCGACTTGACGGTTTCAATTTTCGGGGCGATGTTTGCGCCGAAGCCGTTTGATGTTGCCCGTGAGATGGTTCGCGTGACGAAGCCAGGTGGGAGAATTGTGATGGGAAATTGGATTCCGGGCGACCCCACTTTGGTGGCGCAGATTCTGAAAACATGCGCGGCTTATTCACCGCCTCCTCCCGAGGGATTTGTGAGCCCGATGATGTGGGGAATTGATGCAAACGTGGTTGAGCGGTTTGGGGTGTCGGGCGTCGCGGCGGAAAATATTTCGTGCGTGAGGGACACTTATGTTTTCCAATTTGACGGGACTCCGAGCGAGTTTGTTGATGCGTTTCTGACGTTCTATGGTCCAACGATGAATGCGCTTGAAGCGGCGACGAATAGCGGTCGGGCGGCCGAATTGCGAAGGGAACTTGAAGAATTATTCACGTCGCAAAACACAAGCGATGATCCGGGATTGACTTCGATTCCGGCGACGTTTCTGCGGGTGACAGTTTCGCCTTAGGCTAGCAATCGGTTAATGCTAGCAGGGCGAAAGAACACAGCCAGTGCTCGCTCATGTAATTGGCTTCGACATGAGGGAGGGCGGCGAGGAAGTGGGTTTCGGCGGCTTGATTTGCTGTGTCTCTAATACTCGGAATCTTGTTGGCGAGGTTTCGCCAGCACCACGCTCGGCTGAGATTGAGGCCGTCGAGGTGACCGATGCGGCCATCGCTTCGATCCGAGACTTCGACCGGATTCAAGAGGATTTGGGGAGCTTGGGGCATGAATTGGGTTGCCCAGGTTTGAAACTCGTCGGTCGGCAATACACGAGCCATTAAGAGCGCCTCGGTTAAGGTTGGTGACAGGAAGTCCTCTCCACTCGGCTCGATATTTGGCGCCGCGATGTCCTTGCCAAATCGACTTCGAGCCCACTCCGTGATTCCAATCTTGAGGTTCGGGTCATGTTTCGTTGCCCATTCGTAGGCAAGAATGAGGGCGAAAGCGGTGTTGGCATGGGTTCCGGCACGAACGGGATAGGTCAGGCGAGGTAAATAGTGGGTCAATCGAGATGAAATCAAGCCCGCGAGAGGCTGCAGAGCTTGATCCCATAGGGCGTTGTGATGGGCAATTTCGCCGTGGAGCGCTAGCAACCAGCCCCAGCCGTAGGGGCGTTCGAAACCCGGGTTCTCTTCGATGTATTCGAGTTCACCTTTGGCGTGGTGAGGAGTAAACACCGTTTCGGCTCGGGCATAGATGTCTGGTGCCAGTTCAGGATAGAGTCGAGCGAGGCGAAAGAGCTGCCACCAACCGTGGACGCAACTGTGCCAGTCAAAGCTGCCGTAGAAGATGGGATGGAGTCCGGATGGGGTGATTTCTGCGGGTCCTGTCAGCACAAGTCCGAGTCCGTTTGGGTATTCGCGGCCGACATGTCCGAGCGTGGATTTGGCGAATTGTTTGGCTAACTCGGGGGTGAGGGTTAAGGTGGACATGTTTGTTGAAGTTTACGCGGTGATGGTTTGAATGTTGCCGGATGCACCGAAAGTTTGCGTGGGAGCGTCTTCATAATCAGAAAAGCCAAATGGAAGTTCCTTCAGTCCGAAAAACCACGAATGGCCCACAGCCGATTCACCAAGCTATTTGTAAAGTTTGGCTTTATTCGAACCTCATTTCGATTGTGATCGTTGGATTGATTACTTCGGGAATTGAGTTCGCCCTCATTCAGGCAGACGTGATTCATTGGCCTGTGCCACTGGTCATGCCGCTGTTTTGGGTTTTGATCGGACTATGGTCATCGATGTTTGTGAAGCGTCAATGGCACGCTTGGAAATATGAAGTTACGGATCACGAGATCATTCTGAATTCTGGGGTTTGGTATCAGAAGCAGCGTTTTGTGCCGAGAGATCGAATTCAGCACGTCGACATTACCTCGGGGCCACTAGCGCGCAAGTTTGGTTTGGCTCACGTTCATTTATACGTGGCGGGGGCCCATGGGGCGGTGGGTGAGATTCCGGGCTTGACACCGCAGGAAGCGGACGAACTGAGAAGCATGTTGGTGGAGACGCAGGCTGAGCATGTTTGAGACCCCGACCCGGCTTCATCCTGCGGCGATTGTCATCAAGTTTGGGACTTATTTTGTCTATACAATTCGATCATTGGCGATTCCGATTGGCGGAATCTTTATCGCAGAAAAGAAGACCTCTCAACAATTGGTGACCCTGTTGATCGGGGGATTTGTGGCGTTGGCCGGGGCAATATCGTTGATTGGAACGATTCTGCATTTCCTTTCGACGAACTTCTTCATTGAAGGCGATTCGCTCGTGATCAATAGCGGTTTTATTTGGAAGAAACGCCGAGTGATTCCTTTGGCGCGAATCCAAAATGTCAATGTTGAACGGACCCTTTGGCATCGGTTGCTGGGTGCGGCGGAAGTCAAAGTTGAGACGGCGGCCGGGCATAAGTCCGAAGGTGAGCTTACGGCCCTTTCGGAAAAGGATGCGACTAAGTTACAAATGGTCTTGCTGCGGAATCGCGGAGCAGTTGCTACGGACGAGACAGCGGCAAAGCCAGCTCTGATCTATCAGTTGTCGCCAAAGCAGGTCTTGTTGGCGGGGGCGCTTGGAAACCGAGCGTTGTATATCCTCGCGAGTATGATGGCGGTGTTTCAGTTTGATGGGGCCCGGCATTTCATTCGACCGATTTCGCACTTTATGAACCAGCTTGGCCCGGTGATGGCGGCGGCGTTTGGGGCGGCGGTATTTGTTGGTCTGATATTAGTCGGATGGCTCGTCTCGATTGTGATTTCGGCGACTCGTTTTTTCGGTTTTCGGATTGAGCGACACGAGCGCGGCTTGCTGTTGACGCATGGTTTGATCACCCAGTTTCAGTCGGTGGTGCCGCTTGGTCGAGTTCAAGATGTACGGATTGTTGAGCCGATTTTGTATCGTTGGCTTGGCTATTGCGAAATTTATGCGGATACTGCGGGGTCGTTTGATGCGAAGGATGTTGCTTCGGCGAATAAGATCTGTCCGATTTTACGGTCGGATGAGACCAATAGAATTGGTCAGCTTTTGCTGCCGGAATTTGAGTTTGAGCGACTGTATTGGAATCGGGTGAGTAAGCGTTCCATCGTTCGTCAAGCTTGGCGGCACATGGTGGCTTACTTGGTCATTCTTCCTTTGCCGCTTGGGCTGTGGCTCCATTGGAACGCGCTTTGGTTGGTGCCGGGGATCGTGGTTTTTTGTTGGATTGCCTCGTACATTCGGTATCGGGTGGTTGGATATGCTTGGACCGATGACATTTTGGTGGCTCGAACGGGGCTGTTAAGAAAGTCGGCGATTGTGATTCCGTTTGATCGAATTCAGCAGTACTCGATTTACTCGTCGTGGTTTCAACGGCTTCGGGGTTTGGCTACTTTGACGGCGAGTAGCGCGGCGACTGGCGGGCACGCGATTTTGATTGTTGACTTGGAAATAGAGGCAGCGGAAAAGTTGAGAAAGACGATTGGGATATCGATTCAGAATCACCTTGGGTCTCGACGTAGCGGCCTATAGGTTTCTGGGAATAACTATTCGGAGGGTGGTACGATGCAGTTATATGCTGAATCGTCTTCGCATCGTCGCTACTGTTGGTCTATTAGGTACTGCGCTGCTTGCCTGCGCGCAGACTCGAATTACGCTTGATTTAACGAAACCTGGTCACCGGGTGAGTCCGATGCTTTACGGATTGATGACGGAGGAGATCAACCATTCTTATGACGGGGGTCTTTACGCAGAGCTGATCCAGAATCGGGCATTTAAGGACGGAAATCGCACCGCTCCTATTCCGCACTGGCAAGGCATTGAAGATACAGAAATTTCGCTTGATCGGGACCGACCAGTAAATAAGAATCTCGCCGTTAGCCTTAAGATGGCGGGCAAGGGTCGGCTTGCGGTATCAAACGATGGATATTGGGGCATTCCCATTCGTCCTTCAACGAAGTATCGAGCATCTTTTTACGTTCGAGGTTCTTCGATAATTGACGTGACTCTGGAGAGTAATGACGGAAAAACGGTTTACGCTCGCGGCGGCGTAGTCGGATTTGAAGATTGGCACAAAGCTGAATTCACGTTGACTACCTCGGCAGATGCACCTGTAACGTCCGATGCTCGGTTCGTCATTCGCACGGCAGGAACCACCTGGTTGAGCTTGGTGTCGCTTTTCCCACCGACGACAAATGATCGCAGAAATGGTTCGAGACCAGATTTGCTGAATTTGCTTAAGGATATGAAACCGTCGTTTTTGCGGTTCCCGGGTGGAAATTATCTCGAGGGAAATACCTTTAAGGAGCGATTTGATTGGAAGCGAACATTGGGGATGCTTGAGGATCGCCCTGGTCACATGGCGCCATGGAGCTACCGATCGAGCGATGGGTTGGGATTGCTTGACTACATGAACTGGATTGAGGACATGAATGCCAAACCGGTTTTGGCAGTATTTGCGGGTTACGTCTTAAACGGTGATGTGGTGAAGTCAGGAACTGAACTGACGGGGTTTGTACAGGATGCCCTCGATGAGATCGAGTATCTGACTGGTAGTGCTAACACCAAATGGGGTGCGGTTCGAGCCGAGAGCGGGCATCCGAAGCCGTTTGAGTTCGAGTACGTTGAAATTGGAAATGAGGACGGATTCGATCGGACGGGAAGCTATGAAGGTCGATTTGTACAGTTTTATGACGCTATCAAAAAGAAGTATCCAAAGATGAAGGTTATTTCGACGACGGGCGGTAAAGATGGGCTGGGCTTGCCTTATCCGATTAAAATGCGCATGCCAGATTTGGTGGACGAACATTACTATTCGAGCACTTGGAACATGATGGCGATGGCGGACAAGTACGACAGTTATGACCGGAGTGGCCCCAAGATTTTTGTGGGCGAGTGGGCGGCTCAGGATGTTCCGGCACCGTGGCAGAACCCGGCGGATAAAGGGCCGACGCCAAATTTGAACTGCGCGCTTGCGGACGCGGCGTTTATGACGGGCATGGAGCGGAATTCTGATTTGGTGGAGATGTCTTGCTACGCTCCATTGCTGGTCAACGTGAACCCGGGGGGAAGGCAGTGGGCGGTCAATTTGATTGGCTATGACGGATTGACGAGCTTTGGGTCGCCTTCGTATTACGCGCAGAAAATGTTCATGGAGAGCCTTGGGGACTGGACGGTGCTTTCGAGTGCTTCGGGGCTACCGACTCAGAACAATGGCGACAAGACAATTCCGGCTTTGTTCTACGTTGCGACTCGGGACTCGAAGAGTGGGATGGTCTATCTGAAAGTGGTTAACCCACAGGCGGCGGTTCAGTCGGTCGATTTCTCGATTAAGGGGGCGAAGAATGTTCTGCCGGACGGGGCGGTGGTGCAGCTTGCGGGTGGAAGCCTGAAGGACATGAACACGTTGGCCGAGCCGAAGAAGGTGTCGCCACGAGAAATGGAGATCAGCGGCTTGAGTCCGAATTTTACGATGAGTTTTCCGGCTCTTTCGGTGACGGTGGTCAAGATTAGGACTCAGTAAGGCTTCTTCGATTTCGTGGGAAAGATATCGCGAATAGCTTCGAGGAATTTGTAACCGTTTCGTTGATCTGGTTTGAGGTAGCTGCCTTCGGTCCACTCGTTCCAGCAATTGATGTTGAGCATACGCGGTCCGTTGGGGTTGGCGAGGAGTCGCTGCTTTGTTTAAGGGTGCCGACCGATTGGCGAAGGAGACCAAGTTCGGATGGATTGCAGGTTGGTTTGGAGTCACCTTTCGACACGTCGATGCCATAGGTTCCGGCGGAGCCTGCCCAGCCATTGGGGAGACCGGAGTGCCAACCGTCGTTCAGTGGTTTGAGCCCGCTGATATCGCTAAAGTCGCCGTTGGTGACCTTGAGTTGGGCTTGGATTGACACAGATAAGATGACGAAGAATCCAAGGATTGTGTGGGTCTTCATGATGACGCTGCTTACTCGTCTTCGGCGATGGGACAACTAAGACTCTTATCGTACATTCCCGAGCGGTCGAAACAGCAGGGACGGCGGCTTCCTTTGGAAAGTTTGTCGATGGCGACATCGATTCGCTTGATGCGGGTTTCGGCCTTCTTTCCGGTGGTAATCCATTGAATCCAGTCCCGGCGGGCGATGGCGGTAATGGCCCGCCAGGTTTCGAGAGCTTTTGGTGGGGCGGCTTTGAGGGCTTGGGTGAAATCGTCGGGGACGATTGGCTCAGGTTCGACGCTTACGGGAGCGATTTCGAGATTGATGAGGTCGCCTGGGTTGACTTTGGCGGTCGTTCGAAGTTGTTCGTCAACTTTGAGCCAATGGCCGCCTTGGCCATCAGGGTTGAGCGTGGCGTGGAACGGTGTTCCGTTAAGGGTGCCATCGATGGAGGACATGCTTCGGGTTGGGAGTTTGTCGCTGGCTTCTTGTGGGAGATGGAGAAAGGTCCATGCGTTTGCGTCGATGCTGGCTGGACGGCAAAGTTTTGCAGTGAAATGAATGATTGCGATGACTTGCTCCTTTTACATATTTTAGACCGAATCTCAGTAAGGTATCCACTTCGATTTGTTAGTCAAATCGCACAACTTTTAGGAAAAGGGCATATTGAGGTCCTTTCAACTTGGGGCAACAGTGTCGCCCCAAATTGAGCGAATATCTAGTCGTCGTCTCGTTTAGTGGCTCGAACAATTACGCCCGCGCTCGAGCAAGTCCAATAGACTCTCCCCTGGCGATCAACGGCTACATCGGTTGGCTCGGGGTCACCAAAATGAACAATGCTTCGCTTGGCCGTATCAAGATTAACCTCCCATACAAAGTTGCCGCCTCCCATCGCTCCCGAGAGCCCTGGGGTAGGCACTTCGGTAAAGTATAAGTGGCCGCGACGGTCAATGGTGATTCCCATTGGCTTGTTCAATCCGCCCAAGAATTTGCTGATTATTCCGCTAGGCGCTCGCTCTAAGATAACTCCAGCCGAGCGGCACGTCCAATACACATGACCGTCTTGCGGGTTTACGGCAACATCGGTTGGCTCAGGTTCGCCAATGGCGAGCTGGGTAATAATCCCATTGGCAAAGGCTTTGACGGTATTGTATCCGCCATTTGGTCCAGAAACTCCGGGGGTCGGAAGTTGCGTGTAATAGACCGTGCCGAATGCATCAACCGTGATACCATTTGGATGATCAAGACTGGTTAACAACGGCGCGATGACACCAGTAGAGCTACGGCGCAAAATGACTCCTGCTGTTCGACAAGTCCAATAGAGGCTGCCGTCAACACCATACGCTAGGTTGCGCGGGTCAGGCTCACCCATGTGGATATTCGTAACTACGCCTGTCGTTGGCTGGAGCATATCAACGGAGTTTGAACCGCCTTTGGCACCCGAGATTCCGGGGGTTGGCAATTGGCTAAAGTAGACGACATTTCCTGATTCGGCAGTGGAAACCGCAATTCCAGTTGGTCGATTGAGTCCAGCCTTGATGACTTTGACATCATAACTGGCGAACGATAGAGCTGTAGCCGAAATGAAAGCGAGTGAAGTGAGTAATCTCATTTGTATCTCCTATGCGGCGACGTGCCGCTCTTGTCAAAGATTTGAGAATCGCGAAATGTTCCACGACCTGATGGAACTTTCGGCACGAGTTGTGAATTTGGATCATTGTGGTGAAACTATAGCCATTGCGCTAGGGATGCATGGTCATTCGGTGAACCAGACCGGTATGACAAGGGAGCAATACGAACGTTTTGTCATGCCGCTGTCGCAGAGCTTAATGAGGGCGGCACTCCGTTTGACCTATCCAGACCTTGCGCTCGCCGAAGATTTGGTTCAGGCATCGATGATTCGGGGCTATCAATTGCTGACTGAGGGTCGTTTTGAAGCTGGTCCAGGATCATTGTCATGGTTTATTCGTGGCATCACCTGCGACTTTTTGGCGCACCGCAGGAAGGAACGTCGGTGTGACATCATGCCACCTGACAGCTCGGTCTTCGCCAACGTTGAGGAACTCGAAACCCCTGAGTCGCTCTTCATTGCGCCAACGATATCGGAGGAGATTTCTGAGGCCTTGGACCAGCTCCCGGCAGATCAGCGCGTTTGCATCGAATTAATCGATTTTGCTGAGTGTAGTTACATCGAGGCTTCTCGCATTTTGGGAGTGCCGGTCGGTACAGTGAAGTCGCGCCTGTCACGAGCTAGGCTTTCCATCGGTGGCCAACTTACCCAAGACTTGGAGTCGAAATGATTGAACCAACCTCGCAACTGACCCCTTGCCCACATATAAAACGAGCCTTGGAGCAAATTGCGCAGGGCAAACGAGGCGGCCTTTACCTTTGGTATGCGCGGCTGCACTCCTTGAAATGTGTTCAGTGTCAAGCAGCTTTGGTTGCACTCAAACTGTATTTCAACCACATCAAGAATCCTAAGTTGCCAGTCGAAATCGACGTGGATCGACTTCGAAAGGGTCTAAGGTCGGTCGACGGAGATTAGTCCTCTCTCATTTTGGGACGAGTAATTTTGCGCCAGCATTGTGGCTATGATCGGCGCAGAACTGGGTCCTTATTCGATTGCTTTCCCCATCAAAAACCTTGATCCCCGACGGAATGTTCTCTGGATTTGACTTACAATGCAATTTCGATTGTATTTTTTGGTCGATAACCTTTACTCTATATTTAGAAATGGCTCGATTTTGTCTATGGTTGTGTGTACGCGAGTTGTTTAGATTTGGGGTGGAACCAATATGAAACCTAATTACTTTTTCGTGATGGGCATTGCCAGCTTGGGGTTTGGCTTGCTTGTACCAGCGGCAACGCCCCAAGCCGGACACTACTCTCGTAATGAATTTGGTGTGGCAAGAACTGTCTCATCAAATGGACAGATCGACATGACGGGACCGTTTTTTCAGTCTCTTGGCACAAACAGTCGAAGCTGTGACACTTGTCATCGAGAGAATCAAGGTTGGAGTATTTCGCCAGATGATGTGCGAGAGCGATTTGACCATACAAAAGGGTTGGATCCAATATTTCGATTGGTTGACGGATCGAATTCGCCAAATGCCACCGTCAATACGGTTCAGGATCGCCGCCGAGCCTATAGCATGCTGCTCACAAAAGGATTGATTCGGGTCGAACGTCCGATTCCGGCTGGTGCCGAGTTCAGCCTTGTCACGGTCAACGATCCATATCATTTTGCAAGTGCGGCGGGCCTTTCCTTGTTCCGAAGACCTCTGCCAACAACGAATTTACGGTTTATTAGTACGGTCATGTGGGATGGTCGAGAGGTCAATCCTGCAACTCCTATGACAATTGCCAACACATTGGCCCAAAACCAAGCCATCTTGGCGGCGAGTTTGGCGCATCAGTCGCTGGACGCAACCAATGGTCATGCTCAAGGCAACGTGCCACTGTAGGGGACGGGGAATTTTGGACAGTTTTTGACGAGATGAGAGAGGTCTTACGAATTTTTTTCCTTCTCCCAGAATTGTTGAAAAGCATCGAATGGTGTTTTGTATTTCAGTGATGTGTGCAGCCGTGTTTGGTTAT
>JANYCU010000053.1 GCA_025360125.1 Armatimonadota bacterium
TGGGTGCCATTTGAAAGCAGTCTCCTTTCCACTGGCTTCTCCCATTTGGATGCTTCGCATCTCCACTCCGTTCAAGGCAGAGGTCGGAGCCAGTGCCACACCAAGGTCTTTCTACTTAATTAGTTTAACCCCGCCCACGAACTGGCTCGCCTTATTGGATCTTTGGCTGGGGGCCTCGTCGGTCGGGCTGCTGGTCACGAAATGGCTCAGGGTGGACTGACAGCTGGTTATGGTTAAATTGTACGGTATGTTCTGGAAAAAGAAGAAGATTGTGAATCAGGGCTCGGTTGAAATAAGGGATGAATGCCTTCTGATTAAGGGCATTGATGAGTACGTAATTCCTTTTCCAGAAATCTATAAAATCGAAGCTTTGAACCAGTACAATTTTCTCGGGAATGTGGTGACTTTGTGTATCAGTACAACCAGCAGTACTTATTTCATTTCTGAACACGACCTGGGATTCGGCGAAGTGCAAGCTTCATTACATAACTATTTCAATTTCAATTCCGATTTCTATTGGCCATTAGACCACGCTGGTAAGACGGACTTAAGAATCTTGTTGTACGAAAGAAAGCAGAAAGAGCCTGAGTATGATTAGATCTTCAAAAAAATGTTTTCCTACTGGTTCGCTGAATTCGGCGAGCCACAGTGTGGGTCGACTAGTCACTGTGTGAGCTTTGACCGGTTCCCCTTAAACTGACCAGTTGGCGAGCCACTGCGTGGGCTGGGTAAAGATTCTAAGTTAGGGGTGGCAAGTATAGGCGACCATCTGCGCAGCTCCGAGCTTAATCAGGGACATTCTAATATCCATCAATGGCCGGGCCAATCAGGTAAAAACCGGCGAGCCACTGTGTGGGCTGGGTAAAAATTCTAGGTAAGGGGTGGCCTGTTTAAGCGACCATCTGCGTAGCTGCGAGCTTAAGCAGGGACATTCTAATATCCCAATGACCGGGCCAATCATGTAAAAACCGACAAGTCACTGTGTGCGCAGGAGTTTGTCTGGCAAGTCCAACCTGTAGAAGCTATCCTTGACGGAATATCAAAACTCACGGTTGACCAACTAGCTTCTTCCATTTTACGCCAAGGGGCCCAAGACTCCCAACTCCAGGCTAGATTACGGCTGCTTTCGCCTTCACGGCTGCCTCGACTAATCCGGCAAAGAGCGGGTGGGCTCGATTCGGACGACTCTTGAACTCTGGGTGAGCTTGGGTGGCAATGAAGAACGGATGCGCAGGAACTTCGACCATCTCGACCAAACGGTAGTCGGGCGAAACGCCAGAAATGTGCATTCCGTGCTGCTGAAGCTTCTCGCGGAAGTCATTGTTGACTTCAAAACGGTGGCGGTGTCGCTCATTGATTCGGGTGGTGCCATAGAGCTTGTGAGCCAATGTATTGTTAACCAAGTTGCATGGATAAGAACCGAGTCGCATAGTCGCACCTTTGTCTTTCACACTCTTTTGCTCAGGCAAAAGGTGAACGACCGGATATGGAGCCTCCTCATTCATCTCTTCTGAATTGGCCCCTTCAAGGCCGCAGACATTTCGAGCGTATTCGATGACCGCCATTTGCATTCCAAGGCAAATTCCAAAGAACGGCATTCCAGTCTCGCGGGCAATCTTGATCGCTTCAATCTTGCCTTCAATTCCGCGGAGTCCAAAACCAGGACCAACAACCAACCCGTCAACTCCTTCGAGGAGTTCGGATGGCTTGCCTGCTTTCTCAAGTTCGTCGCTTTCGATCCATCGGATGTTGACCGCCGCTTTGTGAGGGATTCCCGCATGAATCAGAGCTTCGGCAATCGACTTATAAGCGTCACCATTTGAGGTGTATTTGCCTACAACCGCAATCGTGACATCGGTAACTGGGTTTTTGAGTGCGTCAACCAGTACGGCCCATTCTTCCATGTTTCCTTTGCGCTGTTCGAGCCCCAATCGCTTTGAGACGAAGTCGCCAAGTCCTTTCTCTTCGTACCAAAGCGGTACTTCGTAAATCGTATCGACGTTTTGCGATTGAATAACCGCCTCTGTTGGCACTCCGCAGAACAAGCTGATCTTGTCGATCACTTCGTCCGACATCGGAACCTCGCATCGGCAAATCAAAACGTCGGGTGCAATACCAATCTCGCGAAGTTTATAAACGCTGTGCTGAGTCGGCTTGGTCTTCACTTCATGCCACGGGCCAACCGTCGGAACCATCGTCACGTGAACGTACATCGTGTTCTCGTAGCCAAGGTCCGTTCGCATTTGGCGGATCGCTTCGAGAAAAGGAAGGGATTCAATGTCGCCAACGGTGCCACCAATTTCGGCAATCACCACGTCGGCTTCCTGCTCGGTAGCAACCAATTTGGCTAGCTTCTTGATCTCGTTGGTAACGTGTGGAATGACTTGAACCGTTCCGCCCAAGTAGTCACCCCGTCGCTCGGCTTCGATAACATTTTTGTAGACCTTTCCGGTGGTGATTGAACTGCCTTTCGAGCAGTTGACATCCATAAATCGTTCGTAGTGACCCAGGTCGAGGTCAGTTTCGGCTCCGTCGTCAGTCACGAAGACTTCGCCGTGCTGGTAGGGGTTCATGGTGCCCGCATCGACGTTAATATATGGGTCTAATTTGATGGGAGCGACGGTAAAACCGCGGTTTCTGAGAAGCCGACCGAGGCTTGCGGTTGCGACTCCTTTACCGATGCCACTAACTACGCCGCCTGTCACAAAAATGTACTTTGTCGCCATGATCCCAACTCCCTCAAGACACAAAGACGCTACGCTGCGCCAAAAAGTGGTGGGGTTTTAGAAAGTATACGACCCACGGAATCCCAAGAGAAGAGAAAAACAAAAAATGCCCATATTTTGACTGGGCATTTTGCTTCATTAGCCCTTCCCCTTTTTGTCGCAGGTGCAATTGACTTGGTGAAGTCCCCTGTTGGCGACATAAGGGAGAGGGATTTAGGGTGAGGGCAAATTCGCTTTAATTGACCTGCTCGTGTAAGAGAATTGGCGAAGCTTAAAATCCTTACTTCGACTCTTCTTCGTTCGTAGCTTCTTCCTCAGATTCATCCTCTGATGTCTTCTCGGTTTCTTCTTCGGTCGCTTCTTCTGTTGCGTCCTCTTCAGTAGCTTCCTCTTCGGTCACTTCTTCTGATGCTTCCTCTTCGGCCGGAACCTCCTCTGCTTCCGCTTCTGCGGGTACTACTTCTGCTGCTGGAGTCTCCTCGCCGTCTAAGCCAACTTTGTCAAGGAGGCCACCAAGCATATCGCCATGCAAAACATTTTCGATTTGACCTTCAAATTGGTCGGGAATTTTGTCACGATTTTGCTCAAATACATTCTCGGCCTGATCAACAACTGTCGACTTGCTGAGACCTAGTTTTCCGATAAGGGATTGAAATAAGTTAGCCATGGTGTACCTTTGGGTCAAAACATCTTACGACATTTCAACTTGGAAGTGGTAGTTTCGGTATCCTTTAAGTTCAAATTCACATGGACTATCGACGCCAGTACATCAAAGACCTATTTCTCTTGTCGCCCGGGGCTAAGGCGAGCGCATTCGGCTGGGTCAAAACTCGGCGTGATAGCAAAGGAATCACCTTCATTCAGCTCAGTGACGGCTCCTGCTTTAAGGATCTGCAAATCGTTGTTGATGAAGGGTCGATTGACGCTGAATTCCTCAAAACTGTTTCGACCGGAGCCTGTGTACGATTCGATGGCGAAATCGTCGAATCGCCCGCTGCTGGCCAGGCCGTTGAACTCAAAGCAAGTGGTCTCGAAGTGTACGGGGAAGCCGACCCAATGACCTATCCGCTCCAAAAAAAGGGAGCGACGATGGAATACCTCCGCGAGATCGCCCACCTCCGAGTTCGGGGTAACACGTTCGGTGCCGTTTTTCGAGTCCGCAACCAACTTGCCCAAGCGGTCCATCAATTCTTTGATCAACGCGGTTTCCATTACATCCACACTCCCATCATTACCGCCAGCGACGCCGAAGGTGCAGGCGCCATGTTCCAAGTCACAACAAGCATGGAGCACGATGAAAAAGGCTACTCCGTCACCAAAAAGAGCCCCGAAGATGATTTCTTTGGCAAGCCTGCGTTCCTCACAGTCAGTGGGCAACTTGAAGCAGAAACCCTTGCCCTTGGCCTCACTAACGTCTACACATTTGGCCCAACATTTCGCGCCGAAAACTCCGCAACCAGTAGGCATCTCTCAGAATTCTGGATGATCGAACCAGAAATGGCATTCTGTTCTCTCGAGGGTGACATGAACCTCGCCGAGGAATTTCTCAAATATACAATTCAGCATGCCCTCGACAAATGTATGCCAGATCTCGAATTCTTCAATCAAAGAATCGAACCAGACCTTCTCAAAACCCTCAACCATGTAGTTGAAAGCGGATTCGAAAGACTGACTTATACAGAAGCAGTCAAACTGCTCGAAAACTCAGGCGAAAAATTTGAATATCCAGTTTCATGGGGAACGGACCTCCAAAGCGAGCACGAGCGATGGCTAACCGAAGTCAAAGTCGGTCGGCCAGTCATTCTTACCGACTATCCTAAGGAAATCAAAGCCTTTTACATGAGGCTTAGCGATGACGGAAAAACTGTTCGAGCCATGGATGTTTTGGCACCAAGAATCGGAGAAATCATTGGCGGATCGCAACGCGAAGAAAGACTTGACGTACTAGAAGCTAGGATCAAGGAGCAAGGCTTGCCGCTTGAAGCATATTGGTGGTACCTCGATCTAAGAAGATTTGGCAGTGTGCCCCATGCAGGATTTGGACTTGGATTTGAACGACTTGTAATGTACGTAACCGGAATGAAGAACATTCGCGACGTGATCCCGTATTACCGCGTTCCTGGCAACGCAGACTTCTAATGGCATCCGACGGTCGCTTCCGGTTTGATCCTCGCATTAAGCGCGAACTAGTAGGGCAACGTCGTTCAATCCTCATCGGAGTAGCGAGTTCGGGCGTTGCCGCCGCCCTTTACGGTCTGACGCTTCCAATGATCAAAAGCGTCACTGAGACGCTTGAAAATATTAGTCGCCACAGACATGAATCCGACTTTAATGGCCTTCTCAGAATCTGTGGCCTTTTCATTTTAGTGTTCTTGGTCCGCTACATCTTTGTAAGATTTCAAACTTATTACTTGGCTGAAGCAGTCGCCAAGCTGACGACAAACTTGCGAAGAAAGCTCATGGCCAAGCTTCTTCGGCTGCCAGTGACATATTTCAATGAAAAACGATCTGGCGCGGTTCAAAGTGTCCTGACGAATGATGTCAATGTTTTTCAATCTGCGGTCCAAGTCCTTCGTGATTCGATTGAGGCACCTACAAAGGCAATTGTTGCGCTCACAGCAATCATGATCATGCAATGGGAGATGGCGGTGGTCACGTTCATGCTCCTGCCTGTACTTGGGGTCATTGTTCACCAGAATTCCAAACGGATGAAAAAAGCCCAGACCCAGGTTCAAATTGACATGGCTGAGGTTGGTGCGGTAACCCAAGAAACCCTTCAGGGAGTCCGAGTTATCAAGGCGTTTGGTGCTGAAGGCCAAATGGATGTCCAGTATCGCCAATTGACTGAACGCAGTCTGAAAAGCCAATTATTGACCGCAAAATTGGTAGCGAAGTTGAGGCCAGCGGTTGAATTGCTCGGTGTATCTGGCCTTATCCTTGCGTTCGCAATTGGCGGCTACTTAGCCCTTCAGGGGAGAATGCAAGCCAGTAGCATGACCAGCCTGGTCATCGCGCTTGACTGGATCAATCAAGGTTTTAAGGGGATTTCTGGCCTCTCTAGCACCTATTCTGCCGTTCAGGCGGCGGCGGATCGAATTTACGGAGAAGTCCTCGATGTTCCCGAGCCCCCCGAACATTCCGGAACACGAACTCTCAAGGTTATCCAAGGAAGGCTTGAATTTAAGAACGTCTCCTTCGCTTACCCGGACGGCACTCCGGCCTTGCACGATGTTAGCTTTGTCATCGAACCCGGTACTTCTCTCGCCCTCGTGGGACCAAGCGGTGCCGGGAAAAGTACGATTGCCGATCTCCTCCTCCGATTCTACGAGCCTTTGTCGGGTCAGATCCTGCTTGATGGAGTCGACATCTGCGAACTGGACTCTCGTTGGCTGAGATCTCAGGTCGGCGTCGTCCCCCAACAAACTTTCCTCTTCGCTGGGAGCATCGATGAGAACCTTCGCTTGGGTGCGCCAGATGCCAGTGAGGAACAAATCGGCAAAGCCCTGCGCATGGCACACGCCGAAAACTTCACCGCTGAATTTCGCGAGCGAAACGTCCCTGTCATGGGTGAACGTGGAGCCCGCCTCAGCGGTGGACAAATGCAGCGAGTCGCTATCGCTCGTGCTCTTATCCGCGAACCCGCCATTCTTCTCCTCGATGAAGCCACGAGCGCACTCGATGCCGCCAGCGAGACCGCCGTCACCGAAGCCCTTCAAGAGGTCATGGAGACTCGCACGACTCTTTTCATTGCGCACCGGCTAACTACCGCGGCCCGAGCAACAAAAATCCTATTGCTCAAACGAGGACAAGTTGTGGAAACCGGTTCCCACAAGGATCTCATCGAAAAGGACGGCGAATACGCTGCCTTATTCAGACTCTTCAGTGCCGGAGTCCTGGAGGACGGAATTGGCTAGTCCAACGCTCACCACCCGAGGACTAGAAATCGGAATATCCGGAAAGCAAGTGGCTCAGTGCGATGACTTAACTTTAGAACCGGGAAAAGTTCTTGTTTTAGTCGGAAAAAATGGCTCCGGAAAATCAACATTTCTGAGAACGATCGCTGGCCTCATCAAACCAATCGCGGGTGAAATCTCATTTGATGGTCAACCCCAAAATAAAGTTAAAACGGAAAAAATCACAGCATGGCTCGCTCAAGAAGAGCATCTTGAGTTTTCCTGGACCGTCTCCCAATATGTTTCGTTGGGACGAATCGCCCAGAATGACGGCTTGAACCTAACACCTGCAGACAGTCAAGCGGTCCAAGCGGCGCTATTAACCACGGATTGCGAAGCTTTGGCTGAACGGTACTACCATGAACTCAGCGGGGGCGAACGTCAGCGAGTGCGACTGGCTCGTGCCATCGCTCAAGAAACTCCGATCATTTTGATGGATGAACCGACCACTCATCTTGATATCGAACATCAAATCCAGATTCTGCAATTGATCAGCCGCCTCATTCAGGATGGAAAGACCATCGTGATCTCTCTTCACGACACCGTCCAAGCCAAGCAAATCGGCACTCAATTCCTGTTATTCAACGATCACGTTGCCACGATTGCAGATGCTCTTAATGAAAAATTGCTCGAGCAAACCCTAGGGGTTCGCTTCGAGCAATGCGAGACTGGTCAAAATGCTGGCTTGGTTTTTCCTATTTATACCAGTGGCTAACCGGTGCCGTAGGGTTTGGTTTCGGCTTCTGAATATCGGTATTCGGCATGATGACCGTAGGGATAGCTGACTTAGTGGTCTTTCCGCCATCAGAACTCGCCATTTCCATCGGAGAATGGGCTTGTGGCGTTCCAACGGTTGAGACGTTCTTTTGTAGTTTATCGAGTTCGCCAGTAGCATCAATCTTGCTAGTCTTCTTTTGGTCCTCTTGTGCAGCTCTGGCTCGATCTTCAGCCTCTTTTTGGAGCTGAGCCATCTGATCTGCTGTGCTCTTGTTATAGAAGGCAAATCCCGGACCTGCAATGACCAATCCTAATAATGAGAGAATGAGCACGCTTACGAGTGCGATCGGTGGTTTCTTCCTTTTCATGGTTATGATTCCTTGTTATAGGTTATTGTATGATAATTGTGAACGCAAATTTCAGACCAGGCAAGGTTAATTCGTGAAGGTTGCCGTCGATGCCCGTCTTATTGGCGGGACCAGCACGGGCGATAGCACCTACTGGACCTGCTTTTTACAGTCACTGATCGAAAACCACCCTGATGTGGAACTTGTATTCATTTCAAACCGAGAAAAGCCCAATGGCGTTCCATTTTTAGAAAAGTCCACTTGGATTGTCGCACCTGCGAAATCATCTCGCTGGTGGAGCATGGTCACTTTTCCCCTTATGGCCCGCAAGATGGGGGCACAAATTACTCACGGGCAGTACGGAATTAGCCCACTCTGCAAAAATGGAATATCTACGGTCCACGACGTTTCGTTCATGGTCAATCCCAGTTGGTTTGCAAAAAAGGACGAAGTGCTGCTTCGGACGGGTGTCCAGGTCGCAGCAAAGTCGGCCCGGAGAATAATCACCGTCAGCGAGACTTCAAAAGGTGAAATTGACCGCTATTTTGCGGTCGCGAAAGAGAAGACAAGGGTGGCGCATAACGCTTGCCCACCGTGGATTCAGCGGTCCGACGGTGATCCTGGCGTTGGCGGAGAATATGTTTTGACCGTCGGAACCAATTGGGCAAGGAAGAACATGAAGTTGGCGGTCGATGCGATGAAAGAAATCTCGAACCTCAAGCTTGTCGTCACGGGCAAGCAATCCGCCGATCTTTCTGGCCCCAATATCTTCTCAACCGGATACGTCGACACCGACCGACTCTCTGCACTCTATTCTGGAGCGAAACTCTATCTGGCCCCAAGCCTCCACGAGGGATTTGGCATCACCTTGCTCGAAGCGATGCGGTGTGGCGCACCCGTAGTGTGCGGACCCGGTGGAGCAATGCCTGAAATCGCAGGCACTGCCGCCTTCATCATGCCAGACTACGATTCAAAAACTTGGGCGAAAGCAATCGGAAAGTTGGTCTATGATCCAAGTAAACTCTTGGAGCTTCAAACCAAGGGCTTTGGACGGGAAAAAGAGTTTACGTGGGCGGGATCGGCCAAAGCTCATTACGACGTATACAAAGAGTTGCTATAACAATGGACAATCAGTTCTTAGAAATCTTAGCTAATCCAAACGATCCCGATCGGTCTCCCCTGGTGCGATCAGGAGACTATTTGATTTGTTCGAAGACTGGCACTGGGTTTCCGATCGTTGACGGAATTCCACAATTGTTGCCCGAGCAAGAGATTTCAGCCGACAAAATGAAGGAGCTATTGAAAAAATGAGCGAAAAGAACCTGAAGGTCCTCGTCCTCCATGGACCAAACCTCAATATGACGGGCTTCCGCGAGCCAGATGTCTACGGCAAAAAGCCACTCGATGAAATCGATGACGACATCAAGGCCGAGGCGGTTTCCCTTGGGATCGAGGTTCGCATCTTGCAGTCAAACTCCGAAGGAATCTTAATCGATACCATCCAGGAACACCGACGCTGGGCCGACGGAATCATCATCAATCCCGGTGGCCTCACCCACTATTCAATTTCACTTCGCGATGCCTTGGCCGCCGTTCGGCTTCCGGTCGTCGAAGTTCATCTTTCCAATGTTCACGCTCGCGAAGAATTTCGACGCACCAGCGTAATCTCCCCCGTCACCGTCGGTCAAATTGTCGGCTTTGGCGGATTCGGCTACCAAATGGCTCTTCGAGCCCTGATTAATTTGCAAACGGAAGTTGTTTAAATGAGTACTTTAACCGCCATGAAATCACAAACTCAACGACTGCGCGACGCGATGGCGTCCGCCAATGTCGATGCTGTTCTCATCTCTAGCTCAACAAACCTTTTTTGGCTCACGGGCTTTACTGGCTCGTTTGGCTACGTGTTACTGACCGCCAACGAAGCACGCTTTATCACGGACAGCCGGTACACCGTTCAAGCCAAAGAGCAAGTTCACGGCTTCGACTTGGTTGGTTTCGCCTCGCCAAAGTCAGGCATGCAAGTGCTGAAAGAGTGCATGGACGAAATGGGAATTTCGACAGTTGCTTTCGAGTCGGCCTATGTCACTTATGGCCAACTCATGCAGCTTCAAGAGAAGGTCGCGGGGATCGAATTTGTTCCGGTTGGCGACCTGATCGAAAATCTTCGAATGTTGAAAACACCGTCCGAGATTCAAACGATCAAGGACGCATGTGCGCTGACCGACCAATGCTTCGATCACCTTAAACGGTTGGTTCAGGTCGGGGTATCTGAGTTCGAAATTCAACTCGAATTAGAATTTTTCTTCCGCCGAAACGGCGCAACCTGTGCCTTCGATCCGATCATCGTGAGTGGAGCAAATAGTGCTCGTCCTCACGGCAAAGCCACGGAAAAACCACTTGAAGCTGGAGATCTGGTCACGTTCGACTTTGGTGCGAAGATGGGCGGCTACTGTGCCGATATGACCCGAACTGTGGTCGTAGGCAAAGCCAGCGAGCGAACTCGCGACATCTATAACCAGGTCCTCAAGGTCCAATTGGCTTGTCTCGACATGATGAAGCCGGGCGTGATCGCTGGCGACGTCGACGCGAAAGCTCGCGAAATCTTCGACGAAAAAGGCTGGGCTCAGTATTTCGGCCACGGCCTCGGTCACGGTCTCGGAATTTTGGTTCACGATACCGGTCGCCTTGGCGCTGGCAGTACGACTGTTCTCGAACCTGGCCAAATCTGGACCGTTGAGCCAGGGATTTACTTTGAAGGCTTCGGCGGCTGTCGAATCGAAGACGACGTATTGGTTACCGAGACTGGCATCGAGATCTTCAACACGACAACGAAGGAATTACTGGAACTGGGGTAGTTCAAGAGAAGGGGGCGGTACACTGGGAACAGGGGATTATCTCAGTTTTCTGACCCAGATAAGGAAAGTACGGGATTGCTTCAAGCGTCTGAATGTTCATGATCACCGCTCTCTTCTTCTCCCTCCTACCCGCGAGCCAATTGACGGCTGGACAAACGGCAATCGAGGCATTGCGAGACGCCGTTATTCGTGCCGAGACGTCCGAAAAAGCATCAAATGCTTATAAGGCTCTGTTCACGAAACACTGGCCAAGCGATATTGGGTTGGCGAGCAAAGAGTCGAATACGAGTATAGCTTTACATTCCGTTTGGGAGGCTTCGCATCGTCCCCAGAAGCACTTCGATAAAAACACTCACTGGCATTGGCGATATGACCCCGTCAAGACCCAACAGTTCGTCGATTTCTTTCGGAAGCGAACCTCGGTGTCGATCCCCACTTGGTGGCAAAAGACCATTCTTAATACAGAGATGGAGCCTGGCAGAGGTAGTGCATGTTTTGGCCCGCTCCCTCATGGACAGGCATCAAGCTTTATCGTTCAGAAGGATTCAATCGCGGTCATGTTGAGTGGTCAAAAAGTCGGCTCTTTGCCGTTATCGACCGAGATTTTAGCCTTCGACGCTATTCGATGGAAGGATCAAGCCCTAGTCGTCGTTATTCCCTTGGGTGGACCAGGAAAACTCTACTTGTTTGGTCCAGACGCCAAAACCATCGTTTGGCGGACCGATGTTTGGGCGACGGGCCGATGGACCGTAAATGGTGTTGTTATCGAGATGGTATCACTAGTTCTGAACGGAGATTCGGTCGCTGTTTTCGGAGAGGCAGGAACCGCCTATGCAGAATCCTTCAACGCCACTACCGGCAAGTCAATCTTTCGTTTTAACACGAGTTATTGGCAGAATTGGTCCGAGTCTTGGAAGCGGTGATTATGGCGAGCCAGTTGAAACTCGATTTCTGACCTTGCGAATTGGGTTCAAGGGGCAAGGGCACAGTGGCACCTGCCAGCATTTTCGATGCAGGTGTCGAGAGTAAAAGTACCGAATGGGAGAACCATTACTAGTTCGCTTGAGGAAGAGGCACCGCTTCCCGCACGACTTCGATAAACAGGTGCGGTGGGTCGTCAGCATAAACTTCGGGATGTAAGTCTCGAAGATTCATCCACTTACGTATATCCTCGTTATGCTGCATCGCCTCCGTACGTGCTCGCGGGTCCTCAATGTCTTGCCATCTCAATTCTTTCTGGTCGTTGGGCCAAATACGGTGGACGTTCTCTTTCGGCACGACCTCTTTGCCAAACTTCCTGCCTGGATTCAGTCGCGGACCAACCATTCGCAATGCGGTCAACATCGCCATCGATCGGCAGAGCCGATAATGAGTTGACCGAACTCGCTCAGTAAGGTACTTGTTTTGTCGAGAGTTATGAGTATTCACGGGCAAATTTTCGAGCTGGTACATTGCGACAAGGTTTTGGGTGTGAGCCGTAAGCACCTGTTCGATCATCACTTGCTCCATCGGGTCGCGATTCTCGTAATCCATTCGCTGAGCCAAGAGGTCCACTTCTGCAAGGATTCGGTCAACCGCCTCTGGTTCCAGAGCCAATGCCCTCAACGAACAATTCCGCACTTCTGCGGCGAATGACCTAACTCGGACGGGTTGAATTTTTCGCTTCATTAAATAAAAAATGGTGGCCAAGCACTATCGAATAATTCGCCTCCTCGGCGACCATGGGGAACGCTTGGTATAGATACAAACTAGTCAATTCGTTGCTTTTGGCGCTTCTGCCATTTACCTTGGTTCTCATGAAATCCCAAGTCGGTCATGACCGAGGTAACTTGGTCCGAGATCATAGCTTTCAGTTCCGCCATCATTTGATCTGATTTTCGGTCGAGAGCATTCATCGCCGAAGCTTTCGCTACGTCTTGCTTCCAAACGGCAATCCGGTCTGCCTCCGCTTGCGCAAGAGGACCTTTTCCAAGACACTTACACTCCCTTTTGCCATTGGCCCTGCGGGTGATATAAAAATAGGTTCCAGAACGTTCCTTTCGCCAAGGCACATTAATATAGACGTACGTCTACTAAAATATGTTTCAAAAATCCGTGAGAAATCGATAGAAATCAACTGACCTTGATAGGAATGCCCTTGCCTCGACCCAACAGAAAACCTTTTCGGCAAACCACGAACGAGCTACTCGTCTTTGCGATCACGCTTTTTCGCCAGTAATGCCCCTGCCGTACTGGAACTTCCAGGTACCTTCGGCTTTTCTGGCTCAGTCGGCTCAGACTCCGGCTTGGCCATCGTGTCCTTAGGCGTCAATATTCCATCAGGCAAAACCGAAGGTCCGGTTTGCAACTTCTTTTGTGTCTGAACCCGTTGCTTTGCTCGGTGCAAGCCCTGCAAAGCCGGACCAGCATCGGGCCTGGCTGTCTTCTTTCTGGACCGAAAGAGTTCTGTCATCGGCACCACAATTCGCCGGGTGGCGATGTCAAACGGCAAAACCATCATCGCAAGGAAAATAAAGAACGCCCATACTTCGGTAAACGACTTGCCCTGCAGCTCAACCGGGCGGAAAATCTCTGCGGGCTTGGTGACGAGTTTGCCTTTAGTCGAGGATGCGGTCTCTTTCAACAATGCCGTGTTAGGACGGAAAATTCGATATTCAGCTGGATAAGAAACCGAAGCTCCCGCGGTTTGCACCCTTGCCCCGCCCTTTCCATCGCTTTCAACCACACTTACGATGTAACTGCCGACACTTGTTGTCTCAAATTCAGATTCGTAAATGCCCGGTCCCGTCTGGTTCAAAATTAAGTCTTTGCTCGTGCCATCTGGCGCCCCAATTCGCACTGGAGTTTCGGGCGCATTGAGTGGATTCCCATTTGGATCGCGGGCGGTCACAACTAACTTTGCCTTGCCTGCCTCTTGTTTCACATCGATTTGGTAGTTATTGCGAGGGGCCTGACGTCCGATTGATCGCACCAACTGGGCCCAAAAAGGTCCAAACTGGGGCCAACTAACCCACTGGCTCGCCCATTTCGACTTGGCGTCGCTGGTGAAAGCAAAAGTCGAAGCCAAGCCGTTTCGCCCGGTCATCAAGAGGGGATCATCTTTCTTCGTTCTGAGAATGGTCTTGGCGAGAGGTTTGGATTCAGCCAAGCAGTAGGCCAAAAGCGGTGGGCATCCCCCATCAAAGATTCCCCGAATAGCGTCGTCGAGTTGAGTGATCTTGGGGATGAATGCCCCTTCTTCAATGGCGCTGCGGCTCATGACCGCCGTGTCTTGAGTAAAGATCGCTGGTAGCTGAGAGCCTTTAAGGGCTAAATAGAATCGCCCACCACCGATTGCCGCAAGTTTCTTAAGGTTCGGAACGTCCTTTCCGTCGCCGATTGCGACCACCGAAGTCGTAATCTTTTCCGCGCGCATTGCCATCGCCGTATCGAAAACCGTATCCCAGTCGGTCGAGTCGTTGCCATCGGCGAGAAGGACAAAGTGCCGAGTCTTTGATGGCTCCGGTCTCAAGATTTCGAATGCCCTCGTGATCGATGGGCGAATGTAGATCCCGCCTCCGTTGACCGCAAGTTTTCGCGCTCCGATAATCGCTGATTCTTTGTTGTCTGCCGACTGCATCGGCACGTAGAGGTCCACGCCGTCGCTACTCCCAGCCACCCCTACGCGGTCCATCGGTCCGAGCATTTTGATCGTTTCTTCAGCTGCACGGGAGGCAAGCTGAATCTTTTGTTGTCCGTCTTCAACCATTCCCATGCTGCCCGAACAGTCGGCCATGATGAGCACTGAAGCCCCTGCCAGAGATTTCTTCTGTCGAATGTTGAGGTCAACTGGCAAAGCGTCAATAACGTTCGTTCCGTACCACCCGCCGGGCAGAAATGAGTCTTCTCCACCGATCATTGCCAGGCCGATTCCGCTGTCTTTGCTCGCGGTAACGATCGCATTGCGAATCGCATCTGGCACGTTCGACGCGTTGATGTCGTTTAAGATGATGCTGTCGTAACTCTGATATTGCTCGGGCCGAGTCGGGAGTCCGTTCGGGCCGACAAGGTCAACTGAAATGCTGTTTCGTTCAAGTGCGGTTGCCAACGCCCGATCGGAGGGGTTATTCTGCGCAATAAGGATCTTTGGCCGACCCTTCACGTTGATGAATCCGGTTCCAACGTTATTCCGCAGATCTGTGTCGCCATTTGCCTCGATGGTGGCCCGGTACCGGAGTAAGCCGATTTGTTTGATCAATTGCGGAAAGATGATCGAGTTTCGACCTTCGTCGAGGCTGACCAGCCGTTCGGCGACAACAACACCGTCGCGATCAAGTCGAACTTTGGCTGTTTTGATGCCGTGTGCATCAATGTTGACCTTTAAGTCAAAAGGTTGACCTTCGCGGCCTGAGTCCGGGGTTTCAAGCGATGAGACTAAGGCTTCGGCCGCCTTTTCGGTCTTTCCAAGGCCAACAACATCAATGCTGATGTTATCAAGGGCGGCAACTTGAGCTGCGCCGCGAAGATCGCCTTGGGTTTCATTGCCGTCCGAGAGCAACACAATACGCTTAGCCTTACCTTCCGGAAAGGTTGCCGAAGCCAACCGGACAGCACCCGCAATATCAGTGACCGAACCTACAACGCGAGATTCGATTCGCTTGATCGAACGCCTTCCTCCGGGTGATGATTCAATCGCTGCCGTTCCACCAAAAACCACGATGGCCGCTTGGTCCGAGTCCGGCATTTTCGAAACCGCTTCTTCGATAAATGCTTCCTGGTTTCGCTGGTCATAATCTCGAATCGAATCGCTGCGGTCAACCAAAAATACCGTGCAAGTGCCTTTATTACCCCGATACATTTCCGGGCCCGTCAAGGCAAAGACGAGAAGGGAAGAGATGAGGCTGCGAAGGATAAACGCGCGGATTTTACGCCGTTTGGCCATTCCCTGAACCTGCGAGAACGACCAGAACAGCCCAATGAAAATTGGAATGAGCAATAAGAAAAAGTTGGGGTTCGTAAATCTCATTTAGCTCTTTCTCGAATAAACCCACCACTCAAATGCCAAGAAGGCAAGGCAGAAAAGGACGAAAATTCTCCAATAGTCCTGGAGGCGAAACGGGGTTTGAAGGGCTTTCACTTTTGCCGATCCAAAAATGAGCTCGGGCTTCGGCGCGATGTTGCTTTCGTATTCGCTCTTGAGATTCACCAAAACATTACTCTTGGCTCCCTTCACCGTCGCCTGGTATTTGCCTGCAAAAGTAATGTCTCGCCAAATCGCTTGGCCATCCTTCGACGGTACCGACTGCTGATAACCATTCGGACCCGAAATCGAGACATCATTGGCCGAGCGGAAGGCAAAAGATGTGCCTGCCCGTGTGACGATATCCTTACCCGACGATTCTTTCGCGATGAAGTCGAGGATGTTGGCGATGAAGATGGGAAAGCCAACCTGAAGCGGGAAATCGCTCTCGAGCAGGTTAAACGCCACGGCAATTTTTTTGGTCTCCCCATCATCAGCCACTACAATGGGGCCCAGGTTCGAGTCCACCAGGGTTTTCGCTCCCTCGAATGGCTTCAGAACGGACCCATTCTCGATGTAAATTGAATTGAAATCAACTCCTTTCGTGAGAGGAGCTTGGGTGATGTCGGTTATTTTCGGACCCGAAATTTTCCCGCTCGTTGTGGCGCCGCTTGCCTCTGAACCTTGGCCAAATGAAACAACTGCTCGGCTGCTGACTGGCTGAGGTTTGACTCCGTCAAAAATGATGAGATCAAATTTTGAAACAGTGCCGCGTTCCGAATTGGGCAACGTATCTGTTCGGTCCAGCGTGACCCGTGGGTCAAGCAAAAGTGCCCGTTCCAAAAACGGATTCCCCTTAGAGACTAAAAGCGTGCTTATTGCCGCGTTAGGGTCAGCCGAGGCATACAACTCGTTATCGGCGGCCAACATGTCGTCCTTGCTTTCAATCTTGGCGTGAAGGATGTGAGCGGAAGCCGGGGCCAGGCATGAAACGCCCGCTGTCTTAAGCGACTGGATCGTTTGCTTGGTCGAATAAATCAGCTTGTCGTCCGCAAAAACTTCGATCGTTGCATCCGCTCGGTTGAATCCGTAATTCTTCACTCCGCAAAAGACTTCGTTTCCACGAGACGTTTTGGCCGAACCTAATGCGGTGACCGCGAGGTTTTCCTGTCGAGTACCCATGCTTTTATAGACAACGGAAGCTTTACCGGGCGAAAAGTTTTCGATTTTCGGAAAGCAGCCATCCGAAATAACGAGGATTCGGGCCGAGTCAAGAGAACTAACCAGAGCCGATGCGAGGCGAAGAGCTTCACCCATGTTCCCCTCTTCGTCGGTCGCATGCAGTTTTTCAAGGGCATTTCGTTGTTTGGCTGGGTCGTTACTCAACGAAAATGCGACGCGTGGGATCGCGCCCGCCTCGATGAGGGCAAATCGGTCAGTGGGCTTGCTCGTGTTGATCGCGGATCGAACGATGTCAACCGCTGCATCAAACCGGGAAGGCGACATATCTGTGGCTCGCATCGAGGCCGAAGTATCCAAAACGATAACGGTTGTCTCGCCCAACAATCCTTCCTGCCGAACCTGAGGTTGGGCAAACGCAAAGCACAACAGCGAAGCAATGATCAACTGGAGAATCATCAGCCAATTGAATCGCAGCTTTTGAAAGAGACTGTTGGCCCGGACTTCCTCGGTATGCTCCGGCCATAAAAATGTGGCGGGAATGCGAAGGTCTTGCCTGCGCATTCGCAACAAATAAAGCGCGACAATGATGCCGCTCAAAGGCAGAATCCAAAGTAAATGCGATGGGCCCTGAAGATTCATTGCAACCATCTCGCAGGTTTAAGCTTCTTCAGCATCACCTCTTCCAGCGAATCCGATGTTCGAATGACAAGGTGGTGCCCCCCTGTCCGACTAGTTGCTTCGGCAA
Organism: Armatimonadota bacterium; assembly: GCA_025360125.1. Taxonomy (GTDB): domain Bacteria; phylum Armatimonadota; class Fimbriimonadia; order Fimbriimonadales; family Fimbriimonadaceae; genus Fimbriimonas. The sequence continues at coordinate 17,525 of JANYCU010000053.1, forward strand.
CGGCAATGATATGGGATTCAAGACTTCGTCGATAATGAAGCAACGTATCTCGGTTGATCGTAATTTCGGTGCTAGCTCCCCCTTCCGAATCAACCAATCTCAGGTCGCCTTCTAAATCGGGGTCAATTTCAAAATCACTGAGGATTTGTGCGTGCCAAACCTCAAAACCGCGACCGCCAAGTGCTCTGATTGTGGCTGGAAGTGCAGGATCTAACCCATCGCTAATCAACACCAAAATTCCACTTCGGAGATTGGACTTGAGGAGAGAGCGTAAAGAGTCACAAAGCGATTCTTCACTCTGCTCCTCACTTTGGCGAAGGATCGCATCCATTAAGCGGTATGCCGATGAACGACCTCGCATGATAGATGAAGGTGGTTGCTTGGCACCAATTGCTTTCAGCCGAACGCCGTCGCCGCCAACAAGGGCAACGTAACCAAATGCCATTGCATATCGTTGGGCAACCGAAAGCTTTGTAGGTTCACCAAAGTTCATGCTCGGTGAACAGTCAAGACAAACGTACAGCACGATGTCTTCTTCATCCTGGTAAGTTCGAATGACTGGCGTGTCGAGACGGGCAAGGACGTTCCAATCCAAATGCCTTAGGTCGTCTCCATCGGAATAATTGCGAAAGTCCGCAAACTCAATCGAGACACCCTTTTGTTTACTAATACGTTCACCCTTTGATGAACCTCGATACGCTCGATTGGGTCGGAGACGAAGGGTCTCAAGAGTCCTTAGCTCCCGAGGCTCAAGAAGTCCGGATGAGTCGACTGCCATGTTCTGTGACGCTAAACCTTAATCGGATCCTTATCACGTGAGCCGACATGTAAAAGTGCCGCTCGAATGATCTCATCGGCAGAAACATTGTCCGCTTCAGCTTCAAAATTAAGAATGAGCCTATGTCGCAGAACCGGGGCCGCCGACGCAGTCAAGTCTTCTTTCGAAACATTAAATCGGCCGTCTAACAGTGCCCGTATCTTCGCAGCAGTAATGAGCGACTGGGCTCCTCGCGGAGACGATCCGTATCGAACATATCGCTTCACCGTATCGCACGGACGATCAGAATCAGGATGAGTTCCCAAAATAATGTACAGCGCATAATCAAGGACGGAATCGCTAATCGGCACCTCTCGGGCAATCGATCGCATCTTGATTACGTCAGCCCCACTGGCTACCGGAGTAATATCTGCCCCAATACTTCCCGTGGTTCGCTGAACGATTGATTTCAATTCGCTTTGAGTCGGAAACGGAACAATTAACTTGAAAAAGAAACGATCCAATTGAGCCTCGGGCAGCGGGTAGGTTCCCTCTTGCTCGACGGGGTTCTGGGTCGCCATCACCAAAAATGGCTCGGCCAATTCATGCTTCTTCCCACTAACCGTTACGGACCTTTCTTGCATCGCTTCCAGCAAAGCCGACTGTGTCTTTGGCGTTGCCCGGTTGATTTCATCCGCGAGGACAATATTCGCAAAAATCGGTCCACGCCGAAACTCAAACATTCGAGCATCGCTCAAAACATTCGTTCCCGTAACATCCGCTGGCATCATATCCGGCGTGAACTGAATCCGTGAGAAGTCCAGCGAAATCGCCTGGGAAAGCGACTTGACCAAAAGCGTCTTCCCAAGCCCCGGCATGCCTTCAAGAAGGACGTGCCCATTCGCGGCCAATCCGATGAGAACCGAATCAACGACCTCTTCTTGCCCGACAATTACTTTGTTGACTTCTGACTTTATTTTGTCAAAGGTCTGACGAAACCAAGCTGCTTGATCTGCTGACATATTTCACTTTTTGAGACTTTCAAAATAACGCTTGACGCGCTGCTGATGTTCTTTCGGAATTTCGTTTCGGTTGAGTGCCTTCTCAGCTTTCTTGGCATACGAGGGCAACACATTTTGGTAAGGAATCGATGATTTCGTACCCTTAAACGTTGGTGCTTTGATTTCGTATGTCATCTCTTGTCCCGGCCGCTTGTTGTCGCGTTCGGTTGGAGCGAAAACCGGATTACCCTTTCCTTTTCCTTGTTCCGGATTCTTCAAATTAACATGTCCAGTATCAAAGGTCATGATGTCGTTATCCGGACCCGTTGAAGGGTTTCCTGGTGTTGAACTTGGGAGCCCCAGACCGAGGCCCAAACCTGCACCCTGTCACGTGCTGCACCCATCTTTCAGGGAGTCAAGAAGCTTTTGCAAATAGGCCTTACGAAAGTCGTCGTCTTGCAACTTCTTCAGGAATTCTTCAAATTCCTTTTGTAATGCTTGGCGCTCCTCTTTGGTTAATTTTGGTTGACCCGTCTTGGCTGCTTGCTCAGCACTTGCCTTAATCTTTTTTGCCTTCTCTAAGATTTTCTGCCAAAGCGGGTCATCATAAATCTTCTTGAGATATTCCCGAGCCTCCTTGGAAAGTTGCATCGCATCGAGGTCTTTTTTAGCCTGTCCAGCGCCTTTCATGGCATTTTCCAATTCCTTTTGCGTCTGATTAACTTGGTCCTGAAGCTCCTTCTTGGCCTTATCATCGAGACCTGCCTTACCGAGTTGACTCTTCAAAGAATCCAATTTGCTTTTTAGTTCAGAAGCTTTGCTTTGGGCATCATTCGACTTTTGCTGGGCGGAATCCATCTTTTTACTGAATTCCGAGTCTTCCATATTCACCGAGCTCATGTCCGCCTTTTCCAAACCAGCCTTTTTGAGCTCCTCTTTCTGCATTTTCTCGAGCATGGATTCAGAATCTTTCAGCTTATCAAGCTCTTGAACCGCGCTTTGCTTCGCAAGCTCATTTGCCTTTTTCGCGAGTTCATCAGCGCGAATCATCGCCTCTTTAGGATCAATTCGGGCCTTGTCAAAGTCTTTCTGAAGTTTCAACAGGTCCTTCTGGAGGGCAAGCAGTTCGGGGCTTGTACTCTTCTTGTCGGTGGCATCATCAAAGATTGCCTTTCGCAATTCTTCCAACCGCTTCGACTCCTTTTGCATCGACTCCTTCGCGACAACGGTCTCGGTCGATAGAAATAGCTTCGAGTTTGCAAGAAAAAGAATTCCCGCTACAACGACAATTCCGGCCATAGCCAATAGGTGAATTCTTTTAAATGTGATGGGATAAAGCGCACCGGGCTTCAACGCGGATAAATGGTCACTCGCATCTTGAGCTTGCAATTCCGAGAAAACACTATCCTCATGTCCCAATTCGGCAGTCGTCCCTAACCGATCTTTTAATTTGGCTCGACGATCTAAGCTCCGAGCAATCGAGAGGTCATCAACTTTCTGAGCAACTCGAATCACCGCTCCAACAAACGCCGATCCTACAAGCAGGATGCCAAATTGAGTCCATTCGAAGTAGACGATTCCTCGCCAATCTAAAACGCTCCAAACAATGCCAATAATGGAACCAACAAGGATGCCCCCAAAAATTCCCTCAATGGCGCGGAGGAGCTTGATCCGTTTTCTAAAGGGCTGGAACTTCTTTGTTGCTATCATCTCGGTCCTCAAGTCTGTTTTCAAAGTTGCGTGACCGACACTTGGCCACACTAGGAATCGTTACTAGCAATAATAGTACTGCGATACATCCATAGATGACACTATGAAATCCAGTAATTCTTACGGCAAATATATCACAGGTTACGCCCGCAATTGGACTCAATGCCCACAATCCCGTTGCCGAGCGAGTATCTTCCGGCGTCACGATGCTAAATAATGCTGTTGGCAGGATAAGCGCTAGGACAAAGAAAAAAAGCGAGATTGTTCGACCTTTCGAAAGGATCGGTCGGCGACTAGAAGCGTACCAACCAACTAAAAACGCAATGAGCCAGATTGCAATAATCAAAGCAACATACATCAAGAAGTAAGGCGAGAATGGGTTATATTTCTCACTGGTCGGTGTACCGCGAGGCGAAAATACCGGGCCAAGTGTCGTGCCAAGGCTCGATAGAGAACCCCCAATTCCATAGGCAACCACCGTTGTCAAGAGGAGTAATAGCAAGAAGGGCAAATGTCCGCTCGGACGACCCGAAAATAGTTCGCGAAAATTAAAGAAACCATCCGGACGGTGCCGCCGCAGGTCGTTGTATCCAAAGCTCGCCAAATAAGGGACAACAAGAATCCCAAGCAAAAACAAAATTCCAAAAAGGGATCTCCCGTGATACACCTGCAAAACTTGGTCGGCAGTTAAAGTGCCAAAGTTAGCTCGTGCCGAATTCAAGGAAGAATATGAGGCAAAAACGGGTGCCAGGCTTGCGGCCGAAAGCAGAACCAAAGGGGCAATATATGCTAGAGCGTGAATCCGCAGTCCTCGGATTTCTTTTGAATTGCCCGGCGCTAACAAAGAGCCCGCAGCCAAAACAATGAATTTCACCACGAGCAAATGCATGATGGTGGTCAAAATCCAAGTAGGGACGTCATGCCCAAAAACCGGCCAAGTCTGGTCAGCCGCAAACGAATAGCAAATCGGATTTAAGCTGAAAATCGGATTAACTGACTTTAAGAAGGAACCGTAACTCGACGCTGAACTCGCGGCGGTTAAAGCAAAAGTCGCAATCAAGTAACAAGCAAGCGCCGCATAGGTCCAAATGATTGCGGGCAAAACTTTGCTGCAAAGAGTTGACATCAGAAGGCCAAACGAGACGCAGACAAGACCATACATTGAATACAGAAAGAACGTGATGAACAGCTGACTCCACGTCGTACCGCCGAGGGTCACGCTGACCGCGCAAAAGGGCAGCGACAACACCAGCAACAGCCAGACATATCGGTAAGAGCTAATCAGTTTGCCAACCAAGTAATACTTGGGCTCCGTCGGGGCTGAAAATACCAAATCGAGCGATCGCCGCTGTTTCTCGCTGACAATCGCAAATGCTCCCATGCTAGGAGCAACAAGAGTGATGACTGCCGCTAACATTCCTAACGTATCGTAATAAAACTCTTGCAGCCTACTCTGAGCCGTCGCAAGGCTATATTGTCCATCCGCACCGAGCGACTGATTGTAAATATAGAGCAGTACAATGGTCATGACGACCATGTAAATGGTAAACAAGATCGCAGCCCGACTGCCTCTGAGTTGAATTCTTAAGTCACGAGTTGCCGTGGCATTACCAAAGTAAGTTCGCTTTACATTCGCAATCCATGACAACTCGTGGTCCAAATTAATTCACTGCTCCAGTGGTTAGCTTCAAAAAGACGTCTTCTAAGTTGGCTTGATCTTCGTTAAAGTTCAGGATGCGATGACCACCATCAACCATCGATTTTAAGAAATCCGCTTGGTCATCATCGCCTCCCAAAAGTTCGATCAATAGTTCGTCGTCACCGACCTTTTCGCATTTTTGGACTTTCGATGATTGGTTGACCATCGTCGTGAGGTTTTGCAGGTCACTGATGCAATGAACACGAACCAATTTGGTCGGGCGAATACTGCGAACCACTGAGGCTACATCGCCAAAAGCAAGCAAATTGCCCCGCTCGATAATCCCTACGCAGTTGCAGAAGTCCGATAATTCAGGAAGGATGTGGGAGGAGACTATGACGATCTTGCCCATTCGGCCCAATTCGGCAATGAGTTCCTTGAGCTCGGCTCGGGCCCGAGGGTCCAACCCCGATGCGGGTTCATCAAGCAACAAAAGCTTTGGATCGTGAACCAAACACCGCGCCAAACATAGTCGCTGCTGCATGCCCCGCGAAAGCGATTGAACAAACGAATGTTTCTTAATCCCGAGGTCAGTCAGCTCCAATACTTCGTCGATAACTTTGTCACGTTTCTGAACCCCATAGATCGAGGCGAAAAAGTCAAGATATTCCCACACTTTGACGTCATCGTAGAGGCCAAAAAAGTCCGGCATATATCCGATCATTCGGCGGATCTGCATTGGGTTATCCAGAATGTCGGTTCCATACAAGGTCGCCGTCCCTGAAGTTGGTTCCAGTAAGGTCGCCAACATTCGGATTGTGGTGGTTTTCCCGGCTCCGTTACTGCCGATAAACCCAAAAATATCTCCCGGTTTGAGACTAAATGAGATGCCTTGCACGGCCGGAAAGCCGCCAAATGTCTTATGGAGATTCTTGACTTCAAGCATGGTTCTTCTTTTTCTTTTTAGGAATAAATTTCACTTCGTGGTCGGCAAAGACAAGGGTCTTGGTTGCCCACATCAAAAGGCAAATTGTAAGAATGGTTTGATACCCAATATGGCAAAGTGTGACCAAAATGACGTCAAACGACTGACCTTCGTTTCGAACCATGTAGTAATCATTCTCATGAGCAGGAGTATTGAGCGTCAGTCGAAATAGGACAAGAAAGGGCGACATTACCGTGGTCAAGAACTGGCCGAGCAAAAAGGACGCACTCGACATCACCATCGGAACAATGACGAAGTAAATCATCACGACTCCAATCGAAACAGCCAAAGCTACCAAAGGGCGTTTGACCCGTGCCGAGATCAAAAGCGTCATTGCAATCAGCGACGCTCCCTGAGCCATAACAGTTATCGATGCAAGCAATACGTTGACAAACTGAGACTCAGAATGAAAGGCCGCGTCAATCATGACCGGAATCATAAAGAGACCAAAAGCCATTCCCAAGCCAGCAAATGCGCCCATGAATTTCCCAACAATGATTTGGGCGTGGGTGATTGGGGCAACCATCAACATGTCCCAACTTCGACGCTCGCGCTCACCAGAAATAGAACCATGGAGCAAAAGGGGAATCGCAAGCAGCATCAGGATAATAAATAATCCGAGCAACATAATTGGCTCGATGTCACCTCGGTAGTACACACACACCATGGCGAAAAGAGCGTAGAGAACTAAGACAATTCCGATTCCACCATTTATCGCGACCGAAGATCCTCGTATGGAGAGAAAACGCTTTCGAAATCGAGTCACTTCCGCCATCATCGGGTTCTTTGTGATCAGCACTTCCCACCACGGACCTTGCCTTACTTTCATGGTGTTTGACTCCATTGTGGTACGCACACAACCGCGTATTGAGAAGCCGGGTGCCCTTGGCCATACTTCGGACCCACATGCATAGAGTCTACCGATGCCATAACGATGAGCTTGTTTGCAGTCGATGCGGCAAGAGACTGCCATCCAGTCGTCGAATTATCGGCATTAGGGTTAATCTTGGAATGCATCGTTTTTGATGCCGGAATCACAAGCGTCGCGCCAATGACAACCGCCTCACTGATTCCTTTTTGGTCCCCCGGACCAAATAAGATGATTCCAGAAATAACCGAGTGAGATTGATTCTCGATTCGAACCGCTGGTTCGCCATTTTTTCTGACCAGGGTAACTTTCAGGCCCTTGAGTTCCTTGGTTGACTGAATATATGCCAACTCCTTGAATGCCAGATTTCCCGTTTGGACGCTCGGCGCCTGAATGTCACGACCAGTATCTATTAGGTTAATTCCGCTCGAATCTCGATATTGATATCGGTCGGTAGAAAGAACAGATTCAACATTCGCCAATTCAAGGTCAGTCGATTTTGCTCGCGGGAAAAACATCTCTGATCGGCCAAAAACCAATGACTCCGAGTCGTTCTCGCCGAGAACCGCAATCGAAGATGTCCTTGTTGTGGCATTGGCTTTGTAAAGTCCAATCGTGGTATTCAGCAAAAACATGCTGAAAATAACGCTGATCAGCGGAGTCGATACCCAAGCGACCTCGAGGCGATTAAATTTTCGTAATACTAGAAAATTGATCGGAACGACGACGATCACGTAGGTGATTAAGATCCACAAGATGGTCTCAATTGAAGGAGGCTTAATCTGATATGGGTCCGGGTTGGTTCCAAAAGCGCGGGCAGTACTTGCAGTCGGACTCATAGGAACCGCAGAATAGGACGTAGAAGAACTATAACGGGGCATATACTCGTCATCGTATTTTCCAATTTGCGCAAGCAAGAGCTTTCGAACCGAATTGCCGTGGCTCATTCGAATAGCCTTGGAAACGATCGAATGACGATCCTCAGATTCGCGAATGGGCGATTCAAAGGGATTGACCGAAAGAATAGCAACCGTGCCGAGTCCAGACCCACGAACATAGCAGGTTCCTTTTGCAACCGTGACCTTGGTCGAACCCAGACGTGGAGTTCCAACCCGCTCAGTCAAACCTCGACTAGTCACCACATTTGAATCAGCTATGGGCAAAATATCCCACCATCGTTTGTCGGCCGTTGCTGATTGGGCGGCACCTCCTACAAAAATGACCGTGCCGCCCCATTGAATGTATTGTTTAATGGCTCGAATTTGGTCATCTCGAAGCTTTTCAGTACCATCACCAAGAAAAACCGCATTCAGGCAATCATAGCCAAAACTTCGATCTGGAGCATCGTCTGGTATGCATCCTCCAACTCCGATTCCTCCGCCCGATCCATCATTTTTTTGCTCAACTTTTCCTTTCAGAAAAATTAGATCAGAGGGGTTGTCGCTAATCAAGCCATACCGAGTGTCTTCTGGGGAATAGTTCTCACGAATCGGTACTTCTTTGACCGAGGAAGTCAAACGAAGGTGAACAATATTTTCACCATACATACCCGACGTGAACAAAACTCGCTTTCGCGCTCCCGTCGGCAGTTCAATCAGATACTCAATATTGTCTTGGTTTGCTGACCTTGACATCGTCAACCGACCATCTTCGTGTGGCCCAGAGTTCTCAATATTTGCGTAGTAAGGATTCGCACGCGACGTACCCAAGCCTGACCAAACTTGTTGAACCGTCAACCGAACGGCTTGCGCATTCGCAACCGAACCAATGGCCACCAAAAGTGCGGCCGCGAGTACCTTTTGAAACTTCCTCCCCATCGATCTTAAGCAATGACGCATATTCCTCGGTAATTAGTTCGCAAATGGAAATTATTTTTTAGAATTGAGATGGTTTACTGAGTCTTTACCAATTTCCGTAATGGGTTAGCTCTGCCGAGGAAAATCGAATACCCCTTGGTAGAAGCTTAATCTCTGGATTCGGTCGCCCGATCGTAATGAGTAAAACTGGGAACCGAGATGGCGGCAAACCGAACTCTTTTGAGAGATCCTCAGCGACAAATCCTCCCATCGGGCCAGTATGCCATCCGGCCTCGATCGCGACAAGCATAAACGCCATCGCCCAAAGGTTTGAACTACGGATAGCCTCTTCCCGCACCGCTTGGGGATTAGCCTTGATCGCGGTGGCATTAGTAATAAACCCAGCCTTGCGATCTTCTCCAAAATATCCGTTGGCGATATTGCTATCCGCAACTGCGGCTGCATGGTCGGGGAAATCGAGATTGCAAATGACCGCTAGTACGGCAGACGCTTCGGAAACTTTCTTCTGGTTCATGGCAACCGATTGCATTCTCGCCTTATCTTCATCGGTTATGCAAACCAAAAAATCCCAAGGCTGGAGGTTCATTGAACTTGGAGCGAGACAAGCCCGGTTGATCAATGTGTCAATTTCTTCACGGGTTATTGATACACCTTTTTCAAACGATGGGATAGCTCTGCGAGCCTGAAGAGCTTCAGTAACGGTCATCCTATTACGATACTTGTTATCCTCCCGCTTTTTTTGCAGGATACAGTTTTTCGATCTTTAAGTTCTTCTTGATTTTTTGAGTTTCCTGAAACTTCAGCAGCTCGGTGAGTTCAACGCGCATTTGTTCAAGTTCTTCCTTCGTAGCTCCGTCGCCCTTAGCTTCAATCCGGAAGATTTGAATTCCGTTCTTGGTTTGGACTGGCTGGGTAATAGCACCCTTCGGGAGTTTGATGACTTGAGATTTAGCTTCCTCAGGGAATGCTGATAGTTCGCGCCATCCCAAGAGTCCACGCCGTTGCTTGCCCTCTTGATCCACGACTAACTCATCAACCAACCTCTCCCATGGCTCACCCGCCTTTAGTCGGTCATAAGCTTTTTGAACCACCTGGATGGTTGCCGCGATGTCGGCGGCATTTTCGGACCGAGGATGAACGACGATGGTCGAGACCCGAACAAACGCTTTAGGATCAAAATCGAGCATCGCCAACTTGGTGAAATAGAGCGATGCCTTAGCCGCAAGATACAATCGGCTGCCTGTTTGCCCCGCTTGAGCAAGTGCATCCTCAAGAGTTTGCCCAGGGGCGAGCCCGGCTTTGATTAAGTCTTTTTGCCGGGCAACTTCTTGCTCAACTTCGACATTGGTAACGACAATCCCCATTTTGTCGGCCTCCATTTTGGCTACTCGATAGAACATCACATCGTTGAGGATGTCTTCTCCACGGACTTCCCAAAGTAAGTCTTCAATGTCTTTGGCCCTAATTTCGACTCCATTGACCTTTGCCAAAACCGTTTCCGGCGCAGGTGCTTTCTTCAGGGTTGGAATGGGTGTCTGCATCGAAGCAGAGTGAAGTGCTACGTGAAGCACCGCGAGAACGGGCAATAGAAACATATCTTGATCTTAGACGACCAAGATCTCAAAAAAGTTTAATCCAAACCGAATTTATCGGGGTACGGCAATTGAATCTAAAATTCGCTGAATAACGTCGTCAGTCGTCTGACCTTCAATTTCCGATTCTGGTCGCAATTGAAGGCGGTGGCGAAGAACCGCCGGAGCAAATTCCTTCACATCGTCAGGAATAACGAAGTCTCGCCCTCTCATTCGTGCGATGGCTTTGGAAATGTTTAACAATCCAATTCCGGCCCGTGGCGATGCACCAACCAGAATGTCGCGATTGTCCCGGGTGGTCTTCACGATTTCATAGATGTAGTTGAAAACTTTGTCTTCAACCGTCGTATTTGTGACGATTTGTTGTGCGGCCTTTAACTCGTCGACCGAAGTCACCGTTTGTAACCCTCGTTCGGCTAGGTCTTGAGGATGAAAGCCCGAATGGTGGAGTTTCAAGATGTTGATCTCTTGTTCAGGCTCGGGGTACCGAAGTAAAACCTTCATCAAGAATCGATCTTGTTGGGCTTCAGGAAGGGGATACGTCCCTTCGTATTCCAAAGGATTCTGAGTGGCAAAAACGAGGAAAGGAGATGGCAACGCGTGGGTGACTCCGTCTATCGTGACTCTGCGCTCTTCCATCGCTTCGAGCAAAGCCGATTGGGTTTTTGGTGGAGTACGGTTTATTTCGTCGGCTAATAGCAAGCCAGCAAACAATGGTCCGGGGCGAAATTGAAATTCGTTTTTCGAAACGTCAAAGACCATCGTGCCTGTGACGTCCGAGGGCATCATGTCGGGGGTGAATTGAACCCGTCCGAACTTCATCCCAAAGACTTGTCCGAGCGAACGGATCATCAACGTCTTTGCTAATCCAGGCACACCTTCAAGCAAAACGTGACCATCAGCGAAGGTCGCGGCAACGACCTGCTCGACTACTTGATTTTGGCCAGAAATGACTTTGGCGATCTCCGCTTGGATCTTTTGAGACAACTGTTCGACGGACATATGTTTTCGTAGCATGGCACAAACCCAACAAAAAATGATTCGGACAAATGAAAATGTCTGGACGAAACGAAAAACCCCTGAATCAGGTAGAAATAATAGGAATGCTTCAAGTCAATGGACTCGTCAAGGAATACAAAGGATATCGCGCAGTTAATGGCCTGACATTCACGATCAAGCCCGGAGAAATTGTGGGCCTCATTGGTCCGAATGGAGCAGGAAAAACAACTGCCCTTCGGTGTGTCGCGGGAATCCTTAGGCCAACCGCTGGCCAAATTCTGATCAACAATCACGATTTGATCGGTGACCAAATGAACGCCAAGCGAGGATTAGCGTTTGTGCCCGAAGTCCCGTCGCTCTACGAACTGCTAACGGTATACGAACACTTGAGGTTTGTGGCCATGTGCTTCGACAACCTCGACAAATTCAACCGAGAGTATGAACCCCTCCTTCGCAAATATCATTTGTGGGAAAAGAAGGACAACCTCGTTGCAACCTTAAGTAAGGGAATGAGGCAAAAGTTGTCCGTTGCCTGCGCCTTGATTCACGACGCAAATGTCTTTTTGTTTGATGAGCCACTGATCGGAATTGATCCGGCTGGCGCCCACGAGCTCAAAGAGGAGCTAATTGCCGCCCGAAACGGCGGAGCTTCAATCCTGATTTCAACCCACTTGCTCGATACAGCCGAAAAATTATGCGATCGAGTTTTGATCGTCGCGCGAGGAAAGCTTCTCGCCGAGGGGACCATTGCTGAGCTTCGTACTCATTTCAATATGGAGGATAAGTCCCTCGAAGAACTCTTCCTGACTCTGACCAGCGATATCGAAGGGGCACCCAACATGGTTCCTACTGCGAATGTTGATGGAATTGGTGATTCGGTCTAGTGAACTCCGCCAGAGTATTGTGGTATCTCTGGGCTCGCCAGTTTGTCAATGGAGTCAAGCGAGCCATCGGCACTCCTCGGCGCCTGATTTCAATTCTCATTGGAATTGGCTATCCGATTACAATCCTCTTTCGGCCATGGGATAGCCGGACTTCCGTTCAAGTAGAGAAGCAGTTTGCTCCCGGCTTTCACGTCGATCCTCAAATGGTCGACGCGGGGGTTTTCTCGATCTTCATGCTCATCAGCATCTTGTTTGCAGTAGCGATCTTTAGCTACCGAAATACCTTCAAACAATCCGATGTGGATGTGCTTTTCCCTCTGCCAATATCAACCAAGGTTGTCATGATCTTCAGATTGCTGCGAGATTATGCGACAACTATGTTCCTCCCGATCATTCTCACAATCCTGACCTTTCAGCCAGCCAAAGGACTCTACATTGCCATCAAGAAAAATGATCCGGACGCCCTCAGTCACATGATTCGAGGAGGCTTGATCGCTTGGCTACTAATGTCCCTTGCGTGGATTAGCATCAGCTATGCTCTGTGTTTTCTCGTTGCGAAGCATGAAAAGCACAGCAAGTTAATTGTTAACGGAATCGGATGGTGCATATTTCTCGTCGTCGCGATCACGTTTGGCGCTTTCGCACTGCAAATCCGTGAAAATCCTGATTTTTCGACCGCTGCTGAAGCCGTGTCGGCTCCATGGCTTCGGGCCATGATGGTCATCCCTTCAGCGGCCACCGCAATCGTGATGGGTGGGTTTCAAGGTTCATTCTTTATTTCCGCCCTCGGAGCCGTGGTCCTTATTGCCATTTCTGGTGGGTGCCTCACGTATGCATCACGACTGAGCGGCTGGATGTACGATCAGGCGGCAACAAAAGGGTCCCAGGGGCAAGCCCTTCGCGATTTTCAGAGAAAAGGTGACTACAACTCGATTGCCGCTGAAAGGGCAAGACTCGGAAAAGGGGGGAGGAGCTTTATTGCCAAGCGAGTCTCCAATTGGAATTTCCGTAATGGATGGACCCTGATTTATAAAGACATCCTGATCCAGTCTCGGATTGGATTCTGGATGAATCTCTTATTCCTCATTATAATTACGATGTTTGGCGCGATGTTTTTGAACTTTCCACGGATTTCGCCAGAAGGAAATGTTGGAGCCTACATGTATTTAGGAATCACAGGATTCATGGCGGTCAATATGAGTTCATTTCAAGCTTACAATGGATTTACGGAGACGTTAAAGCGGGTGGAAGTCATGAAGCCTCTACCCCTCACGTCGGGTCAAATTGCGTTTTTCGAAACCGTAGCAAAGGCGGCGTCGGCTATGTTTATGGCTTTCATGCCGTTTGTTTTCGGACTCGTCTACAAACCTCTCCTTTGGCAGTTTCATGTTTCCGGAATGATTGCCGCACCCTTTATGGCGCTGGCATTGCTATCTGCCATCTTCTTAATTGTTGTCTTATTCCCCGATTTTGATGACCCTACCCAGCGACAGTTTCGGGGGATCATGCAATTGATTGCGTTGGTCGCCGTGATGATTCCGACAGGGTTACTTTTTGCTGGACTTATTGCACTCGGAATTTCGCCAATTGTTCCTGCCGCCATCAGCGCATTGGTCAATATTGGCGCTACGGTCTTGTTGACGACGATTGCAGGTCGGTTTTATGCGGACTTTAATCCTAGTGAGTAGACTGTAAAAGGTCGGAACGCCTCTGGAATCAGGGCTGTTGAAAAAAAGATTATGAAATTACGTGCCACGACAAAAATCCTGTTGGGGTTCATTGGCTTAGTCGGTTTAGCCTACGGTGGTCGCTATGGAATGACGAAACTCCAGCTAAGAGGGGTCGACCTTCATCCGATTCCATCCAGCGATTTCTGCCTAGTTGCGATCGGCCCGAAAGCAAACGTGAAAACAATCATTGCAAACCAGATGGTTCAAATTGTCGAATCATCTGACAGATTTAGTGGCGATTCGGGTGGAGAATCCGGAATGGAATCGGGAGCCGTCAAAAAGCGGATTCCCGTTCGAGAGCTAATTGGCGTTCTTGGTGGCGATCCAGATAGTGCCCAAGCATTTGTCAAGAAATTGAGAGATCATACCGATGAAGATGAATCGGTCGAAGCCGCCCCGGTCTGGACAAAGAGTGATCTTCAATCCGCAATCGCCGTAAAAAGTCCATTGCGCGAAAAGCTCGAACACGATTTGGGGGTAACGATAAACGGCCAAATGAACCCCGTCATAAACCGACTCGCTTACTTTTACGGAATCCGAATCAAAGTTCCCATCACACTCAACGCTCCAAATGCAAAGGGCCAAAAGATTGATACCTTTGACATCGTGAGCTTTAAGCCAAAAGTCATGAGTCGCTTCTACAAGCAGATGCAAACCAAGTTTTATGACAAAGCGCAACTTCAAACTTATTACACATCCTTTCTGAAGGACGATAAGACAGATCCCCAGGATATCGGCGATACGCTGAAAAGAATTTTTGCTGGCGTAGAAGGTAGCGACGAATTGAAAAAAGCCGAAAACATCGCCCGGTACTCAACGATTTTGGTCAATCAACCGATGATCGAAAAAGTTTCAATGGAAGAACAATCCGATGGCCGAGTCGTAACCTATGACCTTAAAATAGGGCTCAACGCAGAAGGCAAGAGTCGACTCTTGAAATTCTCTTCCGAAGGCGGAAAACAGATTCTCGTCGTTTCAAAGGGAGTTGCGATCGCCGCCGCAATCATCGGGACCCAACTCAATAGTCAAGAACTCGTAATAAAGCAGATAGCGAATAAGCGACTTTTAGAGGATGCTGTAAGTTTGTTCCAGTCAAAAAGCTAAAGAAAGACTAGTCAGCTATTGAAATGGTGTAAGTATGAAAATTCAGTCAATCATAGTCCTTTGTACCGTTGCAATCGTTGGATGTGGAAAATCAGATCCCATCAGCGGGGCCAACAAACCCAAACCTACTCCTGAAGTAAAGATTACTACTCAGAATCAAAATTCGCTTTTCCCATTTGCCGTCGGGAATTCATGGACATTTGCCATGGAAGTCACGATGGAATCACCTAACCAGCCGAGATCGACCGGAAACCTTATCGTTCAATATGCCGTAACCAAGGTCACGAACGAGGGGGGCGCAATCAAGGCCACCATCGATGTATCGAGTAACGGCAAAGTGCAAGATCAACAAATCTGGTCGGTCGACAACACTGGCATTTACCAAATTTCTTCGAGACCGACCCCGCGAACCGAGCCATTGATTTTCGAGCCAAAGCAACCTGTAATTCGCTTCCCAGTCAAGGACCAAGAAAATTTTCGGTGGACTGGGAAGGGGCTCACGCCAGTCAACAAAAAAGGATCGATGAAATACGTCTTTAAATGCGACGGCAACCAAACGGTTGACACCGAGATGGGGCCAATGAACTCGCTGTTTATGCAATCTGGCGGAACGTTCGCCACTGATGAAGGTGTTGAGGGGGGATTAGTCATCAATGCTTGGTTCTCACCTGGCGTTGGTCTTGCCCGATATCGACAAGAGATCATCACAAAGACCGCAAAATCGACAATTACTATGCGCCTGAAAAGTTACAATATTAAGAAATGAAACAGTTCATTGCTCTCAGTCTCGCCACCGCCGTTTTATTGAGCCTGGTTGGTTGCAATGACGCAACGAAAAATTCCTCAGTCGCCAATACTTCAAACAGCATGTCTGACGGCGGAAAGTTAGCTGATTCCTACTCAACCACGAATACCCCCGCTAGCAATAATTCCCCCGCAACGAATCAAGAAAAGCCAAAAGAACCTGGCATTGACCTTGCTAAACTTCCAGTTGAACTCAAAAGCGATGCCTTTGAGTATTACGGCCTAGGTCGAGTAGAACCCATCACCATGACGATGGCCATGGACGGACAAACGAAAACCGCAACCCAAACGGTCAAAATGACCAAGTCTGACAAAGACTCAGCCGAATTTACGGTTTCAAATGAAGGCGGATTCTCAAAAATCGGTGAAGTTGTTCTGAAACTCGATAAAGAAGGAATCAAAGTCGTATCGATGGACGGCAAAAAAGCTGAACCAAATATGTTCGAACTGCCCAGCGGACTCACCAAAGGTAAGTCCTGGCCAACCAAAATGAACCTCGATGGTTCAAATTTTACAGGCACCAACAAGGTAACGGGAACTGAATCCGTCACCACTCCCGTTGGTACATATAAGGACGCTTTAGTCATTGTCTCAACCGCCTCAGGCAACCAAGCTGGACAAAAAATCACATCCACAATCAAACTCTGGCTTGTAAAAGGACGAGGACAGGTTAAAGCGGAAGTAACCAATGTTTCAGGGAAGACCACTCAAAAAATCACAGTCCTCGAATCCAAATAGCGCCTTGGCGCTCATTGCGATTTGTTGCACGATTGGTTGTGACCACATTCACACGTCAGTGGTTACCTCAACGCCCGCCTATGCCTCCAAGATTGATGACTTTCTTCCCTTAGATGCTGGCCAGACAGAGGGGCAATTTGTCGTGGACGGAACTAAGACGAATTACACTCTCAAAACCAAAACCGAAGGCACTGTTGTGAGCTTTCAATCAATGTCCGAGGGGAAGATGATCGACGAGGAAATGTACGACGTTCAAGGAAATACCGTCGTGCTAAAGAAAGCGGTCGGCGAGAACTTCATGCCACCGATCACCTTGATCAAATTTCCTCTTGAAGTCGGCAGTCAATATCAGTGGCAAGGAAAACTTTGCTGCGAATTGGACACTCTAGACGCGCATGCTGCAGTCACCACATCGACCGATTTTGTCTCGCACAAGGACCAAAGTGAGGATGCATTGAAAGTCGAAGTGAATTTAACGTTCGGTAGCGGTGGAACTCGCAAATTGTCTTTTTGGTTTGTTAAAGGAAAGGGAATTCTCAAAACCGAAATGGTCAAAACAATCCGGGAGCCAAAAGAATAATGGCGGCGATCACGCTCCGCCCAACGACTGAATCCCGAAACGAAAAAGTCGGACTTGACTGGTGGTTGTTGTGCGCAGCCATTTTTCTCGCTGTTTTTGGTGTTGCCGAGATTTTTAGCGCAGGCAACGAGCAGACTGCAGGTGATTTTAAAAAGCAAATGGGTCACATTCTGCTTGGCCTTGTTCCCACAAGTGTCTTCGCATTTTGCCACCCTCGACTTTGGGCCAAAGCTGCAAAATATGTTTACTTGGTCAATTTGGCGATGTTGGCGGCTGTACTTGCGGTTGGTAAAGGATCAAATGGTGCTGATCGGTGGCTGAAACTTGGTCCCGTTCAATTTCAGCCAAGTGAGCTTTCCAAGATTCTGATTGTCCTAACTTTGGCGACATTTTATGCTTCTCGCCAGGATCGAATAAAGTCATTCAGTACCTTTGCCCTCGGATTCCTGCACGTCTTTGTCCCCGTGCTGCTGATCATGGAGCAACCGCACCTTGGGGCGTCGCTTCTCATCCTTTGCTTATGGGTAGCCCTGAGCCTGGTTGCGGGTGTATCGCCGAAATACATGCTCATTGCGGTCGGATCGTTTGTTGTTCTGACAACGCTTGTATTCAAATCTCCAACCGTACGAGGAGTCATTATCAAACCGTACCAGTGGGAGCGTGTTCTGGGAATGTTCGGCCTCTCCTCGAAAGGCAAGAGCGTTAAGGACAATCAATATCAGGTGCAAATGGCGTCGTATGCGTTCGCCAACGGAGGTGTCGCGGGCACCGGGTACCTGAAGGGTGAAGTCAAGAAACAGGTTCCTTTCGTTGATACCGACTTCATTTTTGCCGCCGTTGGCGAAGAGTTTGGAATGATGGGGTGCTTTGTGTTGTTGGGGGTCTTTGCCTTGCTCTTCTATCGTATTTGGCTGGGAATGCTGAGCGCGGCTGACTTGTACTACCAACTCATCATGGCGGGGATATTGACGATCTTTGGATTCCACCTCATTGTGAATGCGGGGATGGTCTTGGGCGTGCTGCCCGTTGTAGGTATGTGGCTTCCGTTCCTCAGCTACGGTGGAACTGCAATTTGGCTGTGCATGAGCCTGGTTGGCCTTGCGCTAAATGTTCGAGCTCGCGAGCGCTCGGTCTTGTTTTAAGTGAAGCCTATTCGCATCAAAAATCGTATTACGGCTATAATGAATTCGGAAGCACAAGGATGGTGCGAGGAAAACCTAAAGTGAGTGCCAAAAAGCGCTCCAAAAAAGCAGTTGTTGTTGCCAAGCGCAAGGAAGCGGTGCCTAGTCACCAGAAATTCGATATTGCCGCGATTGGCTTTTTTGCGCTAGCCGCGTTGTGCGTTGTCGCCCTACTGACCAAAGATTCTGGCGTCGTGGGCGAGTACATTCGCAAAGGATTTTCATTGGTCTTTGGCAAGGGTGCCTGGGCCGCTCCAGTTGCATTTGCCGCAATGGGCCTCATGTACCTGCGCGGACACTCTCGTCAACGAGGGCTTCGATCTTCGCTCGGAATAACCATGGTTCTCCTCGCGATTTTAGGAGTGTTGGCAAGACCCGCTGGGGAGGACTATTTTGATCCTCAAGCCGCTTCCGATTCCGGTGGATACCTTGGCGCTATTGTCTGCGCTGGCTTTTCATCGATCCTCGGAAACGTAGGCAAATTTGTCGCGTTCTTCGCGATGGCCGGAGTTGGCACGATCCTTTGCCTCGAAAAGCCAATTCGAGAGATTCTGTCCGATCTAAAAAATAAGGCTGCCCTTCCGCCTACTCAAGACCAACCAGACGAAAAACAGAAGTCAAGGAAAGCAGTTGTCGCTCTTCCTCGCATTGATGATTCGGTTGATGACATTCACCCTGCCGTTCGCGAAGCAGTAGCCCGGGATGCCGCCGAAGAGCTAAAGCCGAAAGAAAAGAAAACAGCCACCTTCCGCGAATTCTCGGCAATTAAGCCTCGAGAATTTAATATTGAGTCGAGCGTCCCGAAGGAGGGATACCAACTTCCGCCAATTGAACTGCTCCAGATGCCCGCCGAGCGACCCAAACGAACTGCGCAAGAGATGCAGCGCAATATCGAAACGATCGAAGGCACTCTCGAACAATTTGGCATAGACGCGAATGTGGTTGAGGTCGCGACTGGACCCACAATTACCCGATACGAAATTCAGCTTGGCCCTGGAATCCGAGTTGCAAGAATCGTCAGCCTTGCCGACAACATCGCCATGGATATGGCGGCGTCCCAAGTTCGAGTTGAAGCGCCAATCCCTGGAAAGGCTGCAATCGGACTCGAGATTCCAAACGTAACTGCAACGACGGTCAATATTCGAGAGTTGGTCGATTCTGATGAATTCATGAATCATCCATCTCGGCTTTTTGTGTCGCTTGGAAAGGATGTTGCGGGAGTCAATCGGTATGCCGATCTCACCAAAATGCCTCACCTTCTGATTGCTGGGGCAACGAATTCCGGAAAATCAATTGGGCTGGCCACGCTTATCACTTCGCTTTTGATGAGAAACACGCCGAAGGATCTTCGGCTCGTCATGATCGACCCCAAACGGGTTGAATTGACTTTGTTTGATCAGATTCCTCACCTTCTTTGTCCGGTCATTAAGGATGTCAAAGAAGCCCCAGGCGTGCTTCGCGCCGTTTGGCGAGAAATGGACCGCCGATACGACCTCCTCAGCGAAAAGGGCGTGCGTAACATCGATGGTTGGAATGCCGTTGCTTCGTACAACGAAAAAATGCCTTACATTGTCGTCATCATTGACGAGCTTGCCGACCTTATGATTCAGGCGAAGGCCGAAGTCGAAACCTCGATTGTTCGTTTGGCTCAACTTGCACGTGCGGTGGGTATTCACCTTGTTATTGCGACCCAGCGTCCGAGCGTTGACGTTATTACTGGCACGATTAAGGCCAATATCCCTTCTCGAATCGCTTTTTCGGTTGCCTCTCAAATCGATGCGCGAACTATTCTTGACTCGAAAGGGGCCGAATCTCTGATCGGAAGAGGCGACATGCTGTTCATGCCGATCGATGCAAGTAAACCAGTCCGAGTTCAGGGATGTTACGTCACAGAACAAGAAATTGCCAAAGTTTGCAAATTCTGGCGCGAACAAGAAGCGCCGAACTACGCCTTCGATCCTGCCGAATTTGATGCAGTCGATCCGGCCAAAGCAAGTGGCGACTTTGGTGGAGACATCGACCCGATGTGGGAAGAAGTTGTTCGGTTCACGGTTGAGACTGGCTCGGTTTCGACTTCAATGATCCAGCGAAAATTCCGACTCGGTTTCCAGCGCGCATCGCGCTTGCTCGACCAGATGGAAGAACGTGGAATCATTGCGGCAAAGGATGGCCCTCGACCACGAGAAGTGTTAATTGGCATCGCCGATCTTGCATCGATCTTCAATGGTGGTAGCGGAGCCCCAGTCTATGAAATGGGCACGCATATTGACGACTGGGAAGAAGATAGTCCATAGCTTCAAGCACCAAGTTGCAAGCCGCAAGAAGAATAGCTAGAAGCTGGTGGCTAGAAGCTGGTGGCTCGCATAGGCTATGCTAACAATCATATGTTAACCACGATGGCAATCCTTTCTATGTCAATGATTAATCAAGTCTCGACCGATCATCTTAAGGCGACGTTAACTGAGCTAACCCACTATCCAACCCGCAATACAAGTTCGCCAGGCCTTACCAAAGCGGCCGAATGGGTTGCCAGCGAGTTCCGCAAGATTCCTGGACTTCAAGTCGAAATCATGGAATATGCCGTCAAAGCAGGTCGCCGAGTTCCTGCCGACAAGACGGTTGTTCAAGTTATTGCCGTCCTTCCCGGAGAGACGGATCGACGAGTTCTCGTTGGTGGCCACCTCGATACGATCAACCTCGGTGGAGACCCGTTGACCTCCAACGCACCTGGAATCAATGATGACGGCAGTGGCGTCGCCCTTACCCTCGAAGGCGCTCGCGTTCTCGCACAAAAGAAGTGGCACAACACCCTCGTATTTGTTGCCTTTAGTGGTGAAGAACAAGGTCTTTTTGGTTCTGCAGCCCTCGCCGCCCGGGCAAAAGCCGAGAAATGGAACCTCGAAGCCGTCCTCAGTAATGACACTGTAGGTAGCTCTCGTGCAGGCGATGTCAAAGACAATAGGCGTGTCCGTCTTTATTCCGAGGAGCTTCCTCCACTCAAGCGAGGCGAAGTTGGAGTCGAGCATAACAGTCGAGAATTGGCCCGATTCATCGAGTGGAATTCTCGCGGAAAGCTTGGCGGCTTCACGCCGTGGCTGGTGTTCCGAAAGGACCGATTCCAGCGCGGTGGTGACCACACCCCGTTCAATAATGTCGGATTCACTGCCGTGCGCTTCGTCGAGGCCATCGAGTGGCTCGAGCATCAGCACACCGAAAAGGACACCATCGACTGGATTGACTTCAACTACCTGTCAAACGTCACCAAGATGAACATCTTGACGATGGAGGCTTTAGGCGATGCGGGTGAAGCACCAACCGCGGTGGCGTATGACCCTAAGCAGGCTCACGATACGTCGATCCACTGGAAGGCTAAGGCAGGCGTGAAGTACGTGGTCTATTGGCGCGAAACGAACTCCCCGACCTGGCAGGGCTCGGTCAATGTCGGCGAAGTCGACAAAGCGGTCGTGAAAGGGAAGAACAAGGACGACCACATCTTCGCAGTCGGCGCTGAAGGCGGAATCCCCGTTAGCGCGGGATAGTTGGATTTATGTGGAGTGCGCCAATTTATTGGCGCTCTGTCCTGCGAGATTTATCTCGCTGCAAAGTTTGGGTGAAATAATTGCGGGGAGTGGCAAATGACCAACAGGTTAGTGGTGAATTCCATGCGGAAACATTCTTAGACGCAATCCGACCAACCAAGTTGGCTCGACTGGCCTTAATATTCCAATTTCTAAGGCGGTCACGGTCGAATTTTTTGGCGAAGATGACTCTGCGATCAAAATTTCCGTGCCTTTGTCGTCGAGAAAACTGCAACTTTTATGTAGATTGGTTCCGGTTAGATCGGTTTCCCGCCAATTTGGCAACTCGTTGCGAATTTGGCGAGTTAGCTCACTATAGGTCATATCCGCGTCATAGTCCGCAAACTCAAATGCTGGTGGTGCCAAATCGCCTCCCCGTGCTATCCCATACCTATTCCGCCTCAATCCATTCAAAAATTGAAACCTGAAGTCCGGTGGCTTGGGAACAATCCAGGCATAGGTGCCAATGAGTACAACTACCGCAATCAAGACAACTTTCCAAAACTTGCCCGACTTCATTCTCTTATTATTACGGATAAGACTTAAAGGTCATGACTCGGAGTTCGGAAAAGAGGCCATCTGGTAGGTGCCTTCCGACCAGAACTACCACTGCGTTTGGACTATTGACTTCATTCTTGTTGAAATACATTCCGATGCCATTTGGTATATCTTGAGCATAGACTTCCACGAATTTCCCATGACCACCGTCAAAGGTTGCGAATTCAATTTTGTCTTTGGGACCAGTGCTACCAGTGCTTTCCACCTTCCAGCCTTTGAGCTCCGCCTTTGCTCTCTTGACCACTTCGGAAAAGGGCTCCTTCCATCGATATTCAGCCCATTCGCTACCATTTGCGCCCCCGCCCATGTCTTGCGTAAAGCCAATCCTCATCGGTTTTTGTCCTACTAAGAACTTGTACTCGAAGTGAGGATCACGGGGCTTCATGAGGCCGTAAAGAATCGCGACTGGCGACAAGAGAATAACCAGGGCAACTATCACAACTTTCCAAAACTTGCTCCATTTCATGGAAATTCTTCACCCGCGAACTAACTAAAAACCGACGCCTGACGCGCCTCCTGCGATGATGATTGGGGGTTCCTTGAACCCCTTCCGGTCAAGCGCGGTTCTGAGTCGCCTTGCTTCGGCAAGGTAACCCGGTAGTAGGTGCGGCGGCATCTTAGGTTGGGCGAACGCCTTCTCGAAAACGGACCACATCGGCTCGATGTCGTGACTTAAGTCGAAGACCATGACTCCATTCGACGAAGCCACTGCAGCTTGCAACGCCTTGCCAAGCCCGACCGGGTTATCTTTGAAATCGATCAAAGACAGTCCCGCATAGACAAAAGTCTGGTCGTGAGCCGCCCGGTAAGAAAGCGTCCCCGCCCCTTCGACGGTAACGCCCACCCCACGTCCTTCAACCAAGGCGTCATAGCCAGTCGCGGTCGGATAATAGCAACCCGTAATCAAGAAGTCCAAGTCAGGAGCGAGTCCCGTCTTTTGATACTCGGGAGTAAGGAACCAGAATCCCGCGTCCATCGCTGGCGAAGCCCAGTTATTACCGTACTGCTGATAGTCTCCATACCAAGAACCCGCGTAGACTCCAAGTTGCATCTTCGGCTTGATCTGACGAATTCGGGTGCGGACGTCAGCGACGAAGTTGTGAAGGATGCCCGCTCGCCAATTTAGCCACTCGTCGTAATACCGTCCAGGCCTGATGCCTCGGTTAAGCTGCGTGCTGTACGAGTAACTGAATTTGAAGACATCGTCTGGCCACTGAACTTGCTTGCCAATGTGTTGTTGAAACAGCGACATGGCGAGCGGGGCGAAGTCGCCGTTAAGGCCGGAATAGCGCAATCGATCATCGAAGATGACACCGTCAATGTCGTAGTTCGTCGTCACCTCTTCGACCATATCGAACAACCGTCTCCGAACGCTTGGATTGGTTGGGCTGGTCATGAGAGGATACTGCTTGTCCGCAACCGATTCTCCAATTCGTACAAATGAAGGCTCAGAATCTAACGCAACCGTGCCATTTTGTGCACGGGCACCTTGCAAGAAAGCCGAGCCTAGCCCTTGGGCACAGACATAAAACCCGCCTTTTGGCAGCGGCTTGCCATCCTCAAGAATAGTGCCATTTCGATCACATGGAAACCCGTAAGTCCCCGCTGGCGGTGGCGTCGAAAGGAAGGTAATTTTAGTCGGGTCAAGCTTTGGTGAGTAGTCAAATTTAATATTTCCGATTCGCACGACGGGCTTCGCCTCATACAAGACGGACTGCTCGTCGGGGCGGTCAAACCCAGGACCCCGATTCACCAATCGATGCCCGTCACAGAAAGCGTTCATGGACACAAAAATTGATAGGTTGTTTTTTCGAGCCTCGGTACACATCGGACCAAGGGGATCAAAATCGCCAAGCTCTTTGCCTTTCCATTCTTTCAGCTTCGGCGCAAACTTGCTGGGGTAAACCGTTTCACTCGATAGAGGCTTGACGTCAAAAACGATGGTGTTGAACCCAGCCGTCTTGATTCGAGCGACAAGAGCCACGATCTTTTCGGGGGTGTTGTACCGCTCGATGTTGGCGGTGGCGTCGATCCACATGATACGCGCTTCAAGATTGTAGCGAGAGCAGACCTGCTTGGCTGGACCATCGTAGATCAGTTGCCGATCGAGCATGATCGGAGGAAGGCCCGGGAGTGGATTCCCCGGCTGGAATCGACTCTGAATTTGGGATAGCAGGAATAAACCGGGCAACAAAGGCATGCCCGGTTTTACCTGTTTTTGACTAGGCAGCGAGGGCTTTCAAGACCTGGTCTCGGGCGGATTCGCCCTTCTCGCGAACGACAGTGTAGACCCAATAAGCGAATTCGCTATCGGTTGCTTGGTTGCGAAGGTCGACGTTCTCGCCGCTTATCACAATCGCATGGGTAGGCGTGTAAGTCGCATTTAGCGGAACATGAAGACTAACTCCCTTCGGTGCCTTAGTAATTTCAAGAAATTCAAAATGGTTCTCAAGCTGCCATTTGTTGTTGAAAACATGCATGTTACGGGCGATATTGGCTTCATAGTCAATATCCAAAGTTGCGAAGGTTTTGGACCCTTCATGATACAAGAATGCCCCGTCAACGACCCAATTGGTAAAGCCGGCAAGTTTTGCGCGAACGCAATAATCATCGTCTTCAAAGTTGCCAAGGCCGAATACAGGATCGAAGCCGCCAATAGCAGTTAAGCACTCAGGGGCCATGATGAAACAGAGCCCTCGGATCTGATTCCAAGGGGTTGCCCGCGACTTATTCAAGTGCAGAAAATCGTTTGCTTTTCGCATCAAACTAGGTAAATCAGTAAATTGACCAATTTCAACCTGCTGCTTGCCGGCAACTTTGTTGGAGACGACACCGAGGAGACCAGGGTTTTGGTCCAAGCTCTTCAGGTTGTTATAAGCATTTGCAAGTTCACTGAGGCATCCGAGCGATGCATAAACGTCGTCGTTAGTGACGCCGTAGGCATCAAATCCACCTTTCTTCTGTAAGTAATCAAGACCTTGGTTTGCGCCCTGGCCATATCCTTTATTCTCTGAGTTTTCGACCAGAGTCAAGAAGTGAGGGGCTTGAGCGGCAAAATCTGACCAAAGTTTCTTATTCGGTGCATCGGTGTTGTTCAAGACCACAGCAAATTCAACTTCGCCAGGATAGTAGGTTACAAAGGCCGATATGCACTCGATACCCATTTGGGCATTGTTGACAGTTGGCATCGAAAAGCCAAGTTTTGGCCACTGAGGAAGCTCGCCGTCGCCAATCACCGCGATGGTGAACCATGCATTGGTGTCGAGTCCCTCATAAAGTCTGCCTGGAAGGGTCGTGCTTTGGCTCAGGAATCGGACCTGTCGGTCGGGGAAGTGGCGCTGAATTAACTCAGCAAATTCTTCGGCGGTCCACTCGATGGTGTGATACGGATTAGTCGGCTTATCGCCAAGCTTTGCATTCGGATCGTAAAGCTTGCGATTGGGGGTGCTGATGATAATCTTGCCTTTACAGGCCTTTAGGGCTTCGAGGAACTTTTCGGGATCAGGAAGGTGTTCGATCGTCTCAAAGCTGGTTACCACGTCGGCTTTGGAATAGTCAAAATTGCAACAGTCTTCAACGGTGAAATCGGCCCGTGGGTATGCCTTGTTGGCGTGATCCACTGCTTCAGCGGAAACGTCAGCGCCGTAGCTTTTTGACGAGTAAATCGATGAATAGTCCGTGCCGTAACCTTCGCCACTAGCCGCATCGACAACTACTGCATCTTCGTACCACGAGCGGAAGTAAAGGTACCGTTGCCAGTGGGTTGCTTGGGTTGCGTAATCGCTGACGAATGGAATCATTCGCTCACCGGTCCATGCGAGGGGCTGAGTGGAACTGCTCATGGTTAGTTAATTTGTCGGCACTTTAACAACTAACTTTAGGGATCGGCTCTCTGCTAATATTTAGTCATGACCCTCAGAGTTCCTTTTGATGGATTTGTCGAGGCAGTTCGACGGAACTTAAGCACCCACGACGCATACGTTCACTCTGATAACGCCCGAGTGATTATTTCGGCGGGGCAAGGCGACAAGAAAATGGTGGTCATTTCTTCCTCCCAATCGCCGCTTGATCAAGTGAAAAGCAAGCTACATGGTGATGGCTTTCATGTATACGACGGGCTATGGTCGATCGGCGACGACTTTGAATTGATGGAAATGCCTTATCTCGGAGCCGTATCCTACCGGGCCAACAAAGAAAAGACCGGAGTCTGGCTCGAGGCCTATCCCGAAATGCCCAACGGAACCATGGTGCTTCAGGACTTATACGAGGAGTTCAAAACTTCGGGCGAGATTGGAGATATAACTTTTGACCAATTTGAACTGAACGCCCAAGCTTCGGTGGTCATTTTGAGCCCGGGTCAAATTGAAACCTTCCTTACGTCAAAACGGCTTCAAGGTGTCTAAGATTTGACTCAACGCGGAGTGACCGCAGGTTTGCCAAGCAAGGTCAGCGACCCCAAATGGAGTTCCATCGCGGATGGCGTCCGCGGCCTTCCGACTTGTTGGATCCGAGAAGACCTTCTCTTTTGGGAGGTCTGCTGGAACCCAGGAGAAATAGTCGCCCCGGAAAGATTGGATGCGGTTATGGTGCTGTGCATATCCAGTGGCAAAAAACTGATGCTCAATGTGGTTCCGTGCCCGCACCCGACTTCTGAAGGGTGGCAAAAGCGCACAGGAGGCTCGTGGCCAGTGTGGATGCGCCCCGATTTTCGACTGTGGGAGCCAATCCGCGAGTCACTGCAGCTAGCAATCGACCATTGCGTGAATAAGTGGCAGTCGATGAAGGGCGCTAAGGGCGCTTTGGTTTTCGAATGGTTTAATGAACCTGCAACTGGCCATGCCAGTGGCGGAAGCCTTAGCCTCGAACCAAAGGGAACGTGGAACACCCAATTTCATGCGTTTTGCAATTATTTGCTGGTCGGTCCCAAAGCGGTTTCCTTTCGCGGGCATCAACTGGTCGGGCCAACCCTTTCTTTCTTTGGCGAAAAGGACGCCGAACGGGTTGAACTATTGTCCGCAACGGGTGGGCACCACGGCGAATGGTGGTCTCGAATGTCTCGTCGATGCGTGAATCTTGGGATCTACTTGCCTCAGAGGGCCAACACTCCCGACGAGGCCGCCGCTTTCTATCGAGTTGAGCTTGAACGAATCCTTGGGGTGGTATCTCATCTGAAAATTGCCCCACCAAGCCAAAAGGTTAGGATTCATGAGTGGTATGTCACCAAGCCAATGCTCGGGTATCGCAATGGCGAATGTGACGATAGTTTTCGAGCTGACTGCATCCAAGCGATTGGCGAAACAATTGTCGGTTACCGCAGCGTCGAGGCAGCGTTTTTCTTTGCTCACTACCATGAGCCCGACCCGACAAACGTCGTTTACGACGATTACGGTGCTTTTAGTGGCCCTTCGCGGACGGCAATGATCAATTTCCTCCGCGCCTAGCTTAGGCCCTTCGATTGAAAGAATTCAAAGCTTTGTCGGACGGCGTCAATCGGCGCACACGGACTTTCGTCCAACTCAATGCATCCAAATAGGATGTTGTTCGCTTGGGCAAATTTCAAGCAGCCATCCATATCAACCAATCCTTGTCCGGCAATAGTCCATTGTGGCGTTCGGCTCGGGTCAACATCTTTGAGATGCAGGGTCTTTACTCGAATGGCATTCTGATTCAAAAAGTCCACTTCATTTTTACCGCCAACGCGAACCCACGCCACGTCAACTTCAAAGTTCATCGCGTCAGCGGGAACCAAGTCCATCAGGTGTTCCAATCCCGACTTACCTTCAACCTCACGAATTTCAAAGTCGTGATTGTGATAGAGGAAATCAAATCCGGCTTGGTGGGCAAGGTTTCCGGCCTGCGTTAGCTGGTCGGCGAATGCTTTGATCGAGTCGAGCGACGCGAAATGCTCCGAAGGAATCCACGGCATGATGATCGTTTTGCAATTCAAAACCGACATCACTTCGAATAGTTCATCTGGGTGCTCAAATTCACTAAGGCCGTAGTGCGCACCGCTGACCGCGAGGCCAGTCTGATCCAAATACCGACGCCACTGAGAAACCAGAGCTCGGTCCAATCCACCAAGCTCAGTAAATTTTAAGCCAGTATCGGCAACCGCCTGGAGGGTTCCAAGAGGATCGGCTGATAATTCATTGCGGAGGGTGTAAAGTTGGATCGAAATTCGCATCGAAGCTTATTATGAAACCTAAAATGAAGGAGTCTTGTTTGCTTCTTTAGCTTTGAAGTATTCGTTGGTCAAAACTTCATCAATCCAGCCCTTGTCATCAAGGTCTTGTACGTTCTTTTTTTCTCGCTCTTGAACCGCCATGACTTTTTCGCGGGGGACATCAGCAATATAAGAAAGCACTCCACCTCGAACTCCTCGAACTGTGACACTGAGGGTCTTGGCATCATATTCAAGTGCGACAGCGGCAAGAATCGCGCCCATGTAGCGTCCATGTTCACCCT
The DNA here is from genome assembly GCA_025360125.1 of Armatimonadota bacterium. GTDB lineage: Bacteria > Armatimonadota > Fimbriimonadia > Fimbriimonadales > Fimbriimonadaceae > Fimbriimonas. The sequence goes on from JANYCU010000053.1 coordinate 46,515, forward strand.
GAGCGACGTTATAGGTCAAGACCATGCCTTTCGACCGAGGGTCAGCGATGATACTGATGATGTGCTTGCCAAAAAGGGATCGGTTGGTGATTTGCTCGAATAGTTTTTGGTCATCAACCACCGAGACCACGGTCTCTTTTCCGCCCGTACTCTTGGTCTCAGGAATGGTGGTTGGATTCTGAATCGAGCTTGGAACTGGTCCGGGATCGGCCGCAGTAACGGTTGGGATCGCGACGGTATTGCTCGGCGTGCTGCTGGCAGTCCTGATCACTGGATCATTGACTTTTGGCGACTCAATGCGCTCGGAGACCGGTTTTTTCGCGGTGGCGTTCTTCGTCGAAGAACCCATTCCTGCGAGATACGCAACGGATAAAACGGCCATTGCGCTGGAAATGACCGCCATATATAGCCACGGCGACATTTTCTTTCCCGTCAAGATCAATGCGCGAGATCGTGAAGCTTGGCCGGAAATATCAAGCGCGGCTTGGACTCGAGCAAGCTTGACGGAGACACCAGGAGCAAATCGATCAAGATCAAGCGCGAGGGAATACCACTCAGCGGCAGGAGCTAGGTCACCTTGCTCGGCATGAAGATCGCCCATCATGACGTGGGCGTCAATGCTTTCGGGATATCGCTTGAGGATAGATAGGCATAGCGCCTTAGAACTTGAGACATCGCCTCGTATTCGGAGCAAGTTAACCCGTGCTAGGTCTGCCTGTAAAATTTGTCGGTCATCAATAACCGCACTAGCCATTGTGACGGTTGCGCTGTCTGTGTCCATTTCTATTACTCTCCTTTCAATCCAAATCCACCGCTGCTTCCAAACCCTTTTTCGCCGCGGTCAGTTTCATCGAGGTGCTCAACGAGATTCCATTCAGCCCGAGTAACCGGAGCAATCACAAGCTGTGCCACACGGTCACCTAAGTTAAAGCGTACAACTTCTTGACCCAAGTTGATGAGAATGGCTCGTATTTCACCTCGGTAGTCTGAGTCAATAGTCCCAGGAGCGTTCACCATGGCGATTCCGTGCCTGGCCGCGAGGCCACTTCGAGGTCGAACTTGAGCCTCATATCCGTCCGGCAAAGAGATCTTTACACCAGTTCTAACCGCCCTCCGTTCCATCGGCTCTAACTCGAATGATTCGGTACAGCAGAGGTCCATTCCCGCGGCTCCGGCTGTCTGATATTGAGGTGCAACGCCGCCCTCCATCAATTCGAGGTCAATTTTAAGGCTCATCTCCTAACATTGTAACGGTTTGGAACCATCAAATTTAAAGGGGTTAAGTGGAATACTAATTTAGTGCGCATCGAACCACTTGGTGAAACGGCCTACATTCTTCGAGATTTAGAAGTGGAGCCCCACATTGTCGCCCGTTCGATCGAATTAGCGAGTGTTCCGGGCGTCGAAGAGATCGTGCCTTCGATGGAGACCGTCGGCATCTACATTAATCCCGATACATTTGATCCTGAAAGCCTGAAAGGTCTGCGAATGGCTACGGCTACCCGAGGTCGCGGGTTTACGATTCCAGTAGTCTTTGACGGACCCGATCTTGCCGAAATCTGCCAAATCATCGGCTCGGAGCCTGAGTTTGCGGTCAAAGCTTTTTGTGCTCAACTATATACTGTTGTCGCCATCGGTTTCCTGCCTGGGTTCCCGTACTTGACCGGACTTCCCGAGCAATTTAAGGTTCTCCAGCGACGCGATGAACCCCGGATTCAGGTTCCGGTTGGGTCTGTTGGCGTTGCGGCCGGACAAGCGGGAATTTATCCTCAGCAGTCTCCTGGTGGTTGGAATCTTATCGGCGAGACGCCAGTCAAAATTGCCGATGCTGCGCATGCTTTCTTTCCGCTCAATCCTGGCGACACCATTCGCTTCTTAGAAATTGAACGCGGTCACCTCTCAAAATATCGAGACAAGACCATTCTCGACTATGTTAACGATTGATCTGAATTGCGATATAGCCGAAGGGTTTCCAAACGATTTGGAACTGATGAACATCGTTTCATCGATTAACATTTGTAGCGGAGCCTATGCTGGGAGCGAAGACCTGACCGCCGAAATATTTACAAAGGGCCGCGAGAAAGGCTTGAGAGTTGGTGCTCATGTCGGCTTTCCTGACCACCAATCGATGGGCAGGAAGGAGCTTTCAGAAGGATATCCCCAATCGTGGATTCTGGCGGTTGAAGAGCAACTTCGCAACGCGTCATCCTACTCATACATCAAGCCGCACGGCGCGCTTTATCACTGGCTAGCAAATGCGCCAGAAGATTCAAAATACCTGTGGAACGTTCTGGAGGAGATGGAAAAACCGTTCATGGGGATGCCTGGAACTGGGCATGAAACTCAATGTCAGAGGCGTGGTTTGCGAATGATTAACGAAGGATTTTGTGAACGAGGATATGATTCTCGCGGCCTTCTCATTTCGCGTTCGGAAGCAGGTGCGGTCATCAATAATCTTGAGCAAATCTGCTCCCAAGCCGTATTTTTGGCCGAGCGAGTGGACTCCATCTGCATACACGGTGATCGCGAAGACGCGGTCGTCGTCGCATTCGCCGTGCGAGAACGATTGACGAAGGAGGGATACAAGATAACCGCATGAGCCTCAAAGTCATTAAGAAGTACGGGAATATCGCGAAAATCACTACTCCCGCCAAGTTGCGAAAGTACGGGGTGCCGCCCGGTGGACCCATCGACCCATTCACTCCAGAATTGGTTCGCGCGGCCCTGCTTCACGGACCGACATCATCTCTCGTCGAAGTGATGGGAACCATCGTTTTCGAAGCCCGACGCCCGATGTCGGTGGCCTGGATGACGCCGCAGGGCGGGTTCGTCAAATATTTGAAGAAATTCGAACGAATTCGGATCACCAGCGGCGGCGAGTTTGCAGGCTATATGGGCTTTACTCCAAAAATCCTCCCCGATCGAAATCTTGAAGGGATGTTTGCGCCTATCAACCAACTGCGCTATCTCCCTATTGATAGTGGCGAAAATTTTAATATAAAGTCGACGCTTAACCTCAGCCGTGTGGGCTTCAGATTCGAATCGGCCCGTAAAGTAAAGGCGATTCAAGGGCCGAGCGAACCCGCTTGCCCAGGTTTGATTCAGCAAACACCAAGTGGACAAATCATTGTCCTCGGTCCCGATGGCCCCGTGACGGGCGGGTACCACAAAATTGGCACGATCATTCGGGCCGACTGGCCGTACCTTGCCAGCCTTACCTATTTTGAGACGTATGAATTGATTCCCGTAAACATGGTGATTGCCAAGCAAGCTTATAACAATACGATGATGGAACTGGCCAAGCGATGCAAACTGCTGAGAATCATCCAGGAGAATGGAAACTCAACCAGCGCATACCGATTGTTGGGCTAATTCACGATTTGTAAGAGTGTTTTTTCCGCTCGAACATGTCCTTGAGATACTGGCCAGTGTACGATCGTTCGCTCCGCGCAATCACTTCTGGTGTCCCAAATACAATGATTTCTCCACCCCCAGTTCCGCCTTCGGGGCCCATTTCGACGACCCAGTCGGCAGTCTTAATTACGTCGAGGTTATGCTCAATAACCAAAACGGTATTCCCTTGATCGACCAGGCGATGAAGCACGCCCAGAAGTCGGCGAACATCTTCAAAATGGAGCCCGGTCGTTGGCTCATCAAGGATATAAAACGTGTTTCCTGTTGCCCGTTTGGCGAGTTCCGATGATAGCTTGACCCGCTGGGCCTCTCCACCCGAAAGGGTGGTTGCGGGTTGCCCCATTCGGACGTAACCGAGGCCAACTTCGAGCAGAGTTTCTAACTTGCGATGAATTTTAGGGATCGCCTTAAAGAATTCGACCGCCTCCTCGATGGTCATCAGAAGCACGTCCGCAATGGACTTGCCTTTGTATTTGACCTCCAGGGTCTCGCGGTTGTAGCGTTTGCCTTTGCAGACTTCACAAGGCACATAGACATCCGGCAAAAAGTGCATTTCGATCTTCAGCACGCCGTCGCCGCGGCACGCTTCGCACCGCCCACCTTTGACATTGAAGCTGAATCGGCCCTGTTGGTAGCCACGAATCTTGGCGTCTGGCGTCTTCGAAAACAAATCGCGGATCATGTCGAACGTACCCGTGTAGGTGGCGGGGTTCGATCGCGGCGTTCGCCCGATGGGCGATTGGTCAATATCGATGACCTTGTCTATCTGATCGACGCCCTCAAGGCTGTCGTGCGGAGCCCAGATCGAACGGGTCCCGTGCAGATCGTACATCAAGCGGGGGAAAAGGGTGTCCTGAATGAGGGTTGATTTGCCGGAGCCAGAGACGCCAGTGATACACACGAAAAGGCCAAGCGGGATGTCGACATTCACGCCCTTTAAGTTATTTCCCGTTGCATTCTTGATGCTCAACCAACCGTCTGACATACCCGACATGAGTCTACATCACCTGGGTTGACATTTTCAAAGGGATGCCATCAATTACTTGGGAAATATGTGCTTCAGGTTAACGAATTCGCGTAGTCGATCAACTTTCTGGTGTTCAATGTAGACCAATTTGGTGCGCCTAGCTGTGCCAATTGCTGATTCACCGCAACAATAACTCCCACATAGAAAAAAGACGCCGCCGCAAATGCAGGACGTGACGAGGATTCCAAGTGGAATAAGGAATACCGTCGCCCTTTTCCAACCAAGAGCTTCGCCTACATTCCTCAGTCCAAAGAAAAGCAGCACTATCGGAATTGTGTTTGTCATGACGGCCATGGCCGTTATCTGACCAAGAATGAATTCTGGTCCCATAATTTGGTTGCTATGAGTTTTTCTTGTGGAAGCTTGCCCCACCAAACTCAGGACCGGGCAGGTGCAGCTAAGAAATACCCAAATAGCGGCCGCACCGTTTACCAACTTCATTCCTGCTGCAGTTTTTTGTAAAGCATCGCCAGAAAGATTTCTCCGTGGATAATCTCCAGCAGGTCCAGAATTTGGGTTTAGATCGTGCGGTCCGCTCATTCGAGCATTGTATAGGAACTCACCTGCTCTATCCAGTCAAAGGCTCTAAATAAGCTACTTAAACCTCAGGAATCAACAGTGTTTGCTTGCCGTTCTCCATCGTAGATCGCCTCAGCAGATCATCGTTTTGCTGAGGCGGGAAGTATGTCGGCTAGATAGTGCCAGAAGGAGGAGCGGGTTGACCCATTCCCAATTGATCGATAAATGCGTATAGCTCAGCTTTTTTGTAGCCAAAGAATCCTCGGGGTGCGCCAACTTCTTTGAACTTCTTCGCTACCATGCCTTGAACTACGACATATCCAATGGCTCCGCAACACAATGCCGAGTTTAACCCCATCAGAAGTGAAGCAATGATTGGACCAGAGGGACTCCAGCCCAGTCCTTCGCCAATTTTTTTGTTTTGAGGATAAGTAACGGCGGCAATCGCAATTAACATGATGAGTACATATCCTAGAAGAATGGCGATCCCACCTACACCGCCAGTTTGGCCTGCAGCGGTACCAACCGCGCGCCCAGCAAAGTTCATGACAATATTCAGCACAAAAGCGGTACTCAGGCCGAAGTAGCCGTCGGCGAGTAACCTGAGAGTTCGTGCGTCCGGTCCCATTCCTTGGCGGGGGTAGTTTGTAAATGGGCTTGAAGGAGGAATATATGACATAGTCCTGGTTCAAGACGGATGGAATCCACGAAAAGACAAAAAATTATTTCGCTGCTTTTCCGCGAGCGCCGATGTTCTTCGAAACGGGCTTCTTCATTTTCTTGTCGCTCTTCAAAACAATTGGCTTTTCCGGCTCAACCGGAACTCGTGGCAAACGTCGAACCTTGGGAATGGGGATTTCTCGCTTCCCATTCAAATATTCAGCCGTCATGGTCTTGCACTTTAAGAACTCTTTGACCGTTCCCGCCGCAACCACCATTCCGCCATGCTCCCCGGCACCAGGGCCGAGTTCGAGCAAGTAATCCGCCGCCAGCATGGTTTCTTCGTCATGCTCGACCACTAAAACCGTGTTCCCCAAAGCCTTGAGCCGCTCTAAAGTCTCAATGAGCTTTTTGTTATCGCGCTGGTGGAGGCCAATCGACGGCTCGTCCAAAACGTACAAACATCCCATCAGTCCCGAGCCAATTTGGGTCGCCAAGCGAATCCGCTGAGCTTCGCCACCCGACAATGTGCGGGCGTTTCGGTCGAGGGTCAGATAACTCAGACCCACATCGAGCAGGAACTTGAGCCGTTCACCGATTTCTTTCACGGCCCGCTCGCCAATCGTCAATTGACGTTTCGTGAGTTTAGCGGGCAGTCCGACAAAGAACGTGACCGCTTCGGCGATCGACATTCTGGTGATGACGCTCATGTCGAGATCGGCGACTTTTACCAACAGCGATTCGGGCTTAAGCCTTCGTCCGCCGCAAGCTGGGCACGGCTTGGTGCTTTGGTATTGTTCCAAGTCCTGCTTGACCCACTCGCTGGTGGTCTCTTCAAATCGCTTTCGGAGCGAGACCAGCACGCCCTTCCACTCTTGCTTAAACGTCCGCTCCGTGCGGCCGTACTTCATCTTTACTTCGATCGGTTTCTTCAGCCCGTGCCAAACCGCGTGCATGCCTTCTTCGGGAATTTGAGAAATCGGCAACGAAGCGTCAAAGCCCATCTCTTTGCCAACCGCATCGAGCATTTCTGGCCACCAATCTTTGACTTCACCCGATTTGTACACAAAGGGAAGGATCGCGCCGTTCCGAAGGGGTTTCGAATGGTCAGGAGCGACGAGAACTGGATCAAATTCGGTTCTGGTTCCGAGCCCCATGCAGTCTGTGCATGCACCATAAGGCGAGTTGAAGGAGAACATTCTCGGCTCAAGCTCGGGCATCGAGTAACCGCAAACCGAACACGCGTAGGCTTCACTAAAGAGCAGGTCTGACCAGCCCTCCGCTTCGCTTTCATATTCGGCTTGGCGAGTCAACATTCCTGCGACTGCTGCGGGTGGTTCTACGCCATCGGGCAATTGAATCGAAACCGTGACCAACCCCGACCCCATCTTCAACGCCGCTTCAACCGAGTCGGAAAGTCGGCGATCTAGTCCCTCTTTCACCACAATTCGGTCAACTACGACCTCAATCGTGTGCTGCTTGTAGCGGTCCATCGGAATGTCGTCGGTGACCTCGTACATCCGTCCATCAACTCGAACGCGGACATATCCGGCCTTGGCAATATCGACAAGCTCCTTCTTGTATTCGCCCTTTCGTCCTCGAATGACGGGTCCCAAAATCTGAAGTTTCGTCCCTTCCGGCAGCGATTTGACGATATCGACGATTTGGTCGGTGCTTTGCCGTTCGATCGGCCCATGTCCGTTGATGCAGTAGGGAATTCCAACTCGGGCAAAAAGGATTCTTAAATAGTCGTAGATCTCGGTGACCGTGCCAACTGTCGAGCGCGGATTCTTCGAAGCACTCTTCTGGTCAATCGAAATTGCGGGAGAGAGACCATCGATGTGATCAACGTCCGGCTTATCCATCTGGCCCAAAAACTGACGGGCGTAGGCCGAAAGGGACTCGACGTAGCGTCTCTGGCCCTCGGCGTAAATGGTGTCAAAAGCCAGCGAGGATTTTCCGCTACCCGAGAGCCCAGTAATGACCACGAGCTGGTTACGCGGTATCTCTACCGTGATATTTTTGAGGTTGTTTTCCCTCGCGCCAACGACAACAATCTTATCTTGGGTCATGAGATCAAATGGTAGACACAAGCATACACTTTTCATTTACTTCAAAACCATTTGGAAATTAGAACGTTTGAGTTTTCATGGGGATTATTCCGTTATTTTTTGCGACAACGTTGGTTTCACAAATTCAATCGGACGTTATTGTCAAGCCGAAAGTTATTTCGGTATCGATGTTTAAGAATGGCTATGCATTCGTGACGAGAGAAATCGCAATCACTGACAATACGGCGAAAGTCGTCGAAGTTCCGGTGACGTCGCTTGGCAGTTTGTGGTTCTGGACAAATGAAGGCCAGGTCGACTCAGTGACCGGAATGGAGGATAAGTCCCAGGCAACTCAAAGAATTCCATTCTCAACTGACGAGGAGCTTCTTGCAGCCAATATTGGCAAGAAGTTTCAGTTCACGGTTCTGTACAAAGACACGAAAGATGATCGTAAGACCGACCGACATGAAAAGGTCGAAGGAATTCTCAAAACATTCGCTGGCGGGTTCCTTACCGTTGAGACCGCCGACGGAACTGCCATCATTCGGCAAGAAAAATTGGAATCAATTGTTGCGAAAGACCCTGCCGTAGTTCTTTCCCGGGAAAGCAAATACGACGTGAATTCCCACTACTATCGCATCGTCACCAAAAACAACGCTAAGAGTGTGATGATGATGTCGCTAGAGCGCGGCATGACCTGGGCCCCTGGCTACGCCATCGACTTATCCTCACCCGACAAGTTGGTATTCACCGCGAAATCAACCGTCTTGAATGATTTGCTCGACTTTGAAAACGCCAAACTTCGGCTCATCACAGGTTTTCCCAACATTCAATTCCAAAACATTTTGGATCCCCTCACGTCGGGAATGTCGGTCGATGACTGGTTGCGGTCGATCTCAGGTGGTGTTCCCGGCGGCTTCGGTAACGGTGGAGGCGGAATGGGAGGACAGTCCAGGGGCGGTGAAGTCACTCGAAAGGCAGCGGCGGGAACTATGCTGTCGGGCGGGGCAGGAGTCGTTCCAGATACAATCGATCACATTTCGTATGATCCCACCGACAACAGCCTTATAGTACGAGGAGTCGACGGTCAAACCATTAATTCAAAAGGCGAGCAACTCGAAGACCTCTTCTTCTATGACCTGGAAAAGGTTTCGCTCAAAAGGGGATCGCGAAGCTACCAATACTTGTACCAATTCGAAACGCCCTACAAGCGAACTTACTCGTGGGACGGCTCAAAAGGCAGTCCGATCTTCAACAAAATCAAGTTCAAGAACATGACGGGTAAGCCGATCTCGACTGCCGCCGCGTCGATGTTTAAGAAAGGCGAAGTTGTGGGCCAAGGAATGATGAACTACACTGCGGCGAACACTGAAGCCGAGCTGACGGTTAGCCGCTCTCTCGATTTTCGAACCGATTCGAATACCGACCTGATCGACCGAGCTGTTGGGGCGATTAAGGATAAGAAGGGTGTCGCGACGATGGACCTCATCACGTACGAGACCGACCTCGAAGTAGAGAATCCGAAAGAGGAAGCCGTTACGTTCCAAATCAAGTTCCCGGTCATGGGCGAGGTCGTTAAGACCGAGCCGAAGGCTGAGATTGAGATCGTCAAGACCGGAATTCGAGGTCAAAATCCCACCAATACGTTGAAGTGGGAATTCAAACTCGAGGCCGGAAAGACGTCAAAATTCACGGTCCGGTACAAGGTATACGTGCCGACTGGCCAGTAGGAGCGTCCAATAACCATGCTGTCAACCTTACTCAGCGGCGTGTTGCTGCTGCAAACTCCGACCAAAATGACCTCACCCGAGGTCGTTTCGGTCTCGATGTTCAAAAACGGCTTTGCGTTTGTCACGCGAAAGATCGCCGTCTCCGGCGGAGAAGCCAACATCGTCGAGGTGCCGCGGGCATCCCTCGGAACCCTTTGGTTCTGGACTCCCGAGGGTGAAATCCAAAACATTTCGACTGCCGAAGAAATCTCGAAGAAAAAGACTGAAATCAACCTCCAAAACTTTGACCAACTGGTCTCCAAGAATGTAGGCAAGACCATCTACATTGAGAGCAATACGTCGGCTCCGATTGAAGGCAAAATCAAGTCCGCCGACGGAGAAATCCTTGCCCTTGAAACCGCAAACGGCACCGTCGTCATCCAAAAGAGCCAGATCAAGGTCTTAAAGACTCAAGATTCCGCTTTCGTTTGGAAGCAAACGGTAGAAACAACGAGCGAAGAGAAGTATTACAAGATCAAGACTGACGGAAAGGTCCACGAAGTCATGATGATGTCGCTCGAACGCGGAATCACCTGGGCGCCTGGCTATGCGGTCGACATCACAAATCCCGACAAGTTGACAATCGCGTCCAAAGCGACGGTGATGAATGATTTGGTTGACCTAAAAGGCATTCCTGCCCGGCTAATTACGGGCTTCCCGAACATGCAGTTCAAAGACATTCTCGATCCATTTACCGCCAACATGCCGGGAGACCAGTGGCTGAATTCGCTGAGCACTGGCGGTGGCGGCATAGGATTTGGTGCTGCCCCGCGGGGCCGGGCAAACGAAATGATGTCTCAGAACGCTTACGCGCCAATGATGGATAAAGACGTGAACTGGGGTGGAAATTCCACAGGCGAGGTGGGAGGTGAGCAAATCAGTGACCTTTTCTTCTACGACTTGCCAAAACTCGACTCGAAAAAGAACTCGCGGCTCTACCAAAATCTATTCCGATTCGACGCTGAATATAAGCATATCTACACCTGGGATATCGACGATCAAGTCGATGCGAACGGAAACTACAAACCCGCTCCGCCAGTTGGGCAAGATGCCCAAGAGGTCTGGCATACGATCAAATTCAAGAATGGCGCCAAAAAGCCGCTAACAACTGCCGCCGCGACCATCTTCAATAAAGGCGAACTCATCGGGCAGACGATGATGAACTATTGCATGGCCGATGGCGATTGCGATGTGCGAATCAACAAGGCGTTGGACGTCCGCGCCGACGCCAGCGAAGAGGAAGTCGCCCGAGAACGTGGAGCGATCAAGGATCGAAATAACTATCCTCGATATGACTTGGTAACCGTCAAAGGAACCCTGTTGGTGCTGAACGGCCGTAAGGACAAAGTGCAAATGACGATCACCAAGAACTTGACGGGCGAGGTGGTTACAAGCACCGGAACCCCAGTCGTGACGAAGACCACCCGGGGCCTTCGACAGGTGAACACCACATCACGATTGACTTGGAAACCCGAAGTTAAAAGTGGCGACAAGTTGACCTTGGAGTACACCTACAAACTCTACGTCCCTGCAACCTAAAATTTGTGTGGAGTTCAACGTCCTTACGCTGCCTCAGTAGCTCACGAACCCAAGTCTTGGAAGTAACTAGTTGCGGCAGGATGCCCGTGCATCAGCTACTGAGGCTAAGAAAACCACCTTGCAAAACATGTCTCGAGCAAGAACAGCTTATGGAAGGTAGTCGTTCAACACATGATCATAGTAGTCGCGCGCCAGTCGCAAATCCAGAGTCTCGTCCTCACTCATCATCCCGAGATTGATGAGGTTCAAACTCGACCAAACATAGTTTTCCGGCAAGTTAACCAATCCTGCTCGGACGGGATTCGCATGAATGTAGCTGGTTTTCTGGTCGGCGACAGCCTTTGTGTGCAGCGGATTTCCCCTAAATGACGCCTGCCAGTACTTGTGTCGATTGAGAGAGTCTTGCATGCTAGCTTGTGACAACTCCGACGGTAGCCAATACTTCCGAAGCCGAGTGACCGAATTAACCTTGATCGCCTGCACTAAGGTCGAAATCCTTTGGCGATCATTGGGTTTGATGATCATGTGAACATGGTTGGACATCGCGACGAAGCTATAGAGCCTTGCCTGTTCCTTGACGCAGTCTCTGATCAAGGAGAGACAAAATCTCGTTTTCATTTCATCTCGAATGAAGAGATGAGCCCAATCGAGACAGGTTGATGTCATGTACGAAAGCTGTCCGGGTTCCTTGCTGTTCACATAGTGCTTGTATTTCGGCACAGTTTAGCAATTCTATCTGGTTCGACCAGACTCTTTAGCCTCAGTAGCTGAGACTTCGAAATTTGAAGGCAAGTACCATAATCAATGTCTTTGGCTTATAAGCTACTGAGGCAGCGAATAGCTCGGATCTAACCCTCAGAATTCTCGTACTTGTCCTTCAGACTCGCCACCACGCTTGGATCAGCCAACGTCGTCGTGTCTCCCAATGCTCGCCCTTCGGCGACATCGCGCAAAAGCCGTCGCATGATCTTTCCGCTGCGCGTCTTCGGCAGCTCGGCGCACAGGAACAAGTCATCTGGACGCGCAATTGCCCCGATCTTGTGGGCAACGTGTGCCTTCAGCTCCTTAATTAATTCTTCCGAACCTGAATAGTTAGAGCGCAAAATAACGAAAGCCGCAATCGCTTGTCCTTTGACGTCGTGGGTCTTGCCAATTACTGCGGCTTCGGCGACCGCCGGATGATCGACTAATGCTGATTCGACCTCCATGGTTGAAATATTGTGCCCGGCGACGAGCATGATATCGTCTACTCGACCCAAAAGCCAGAGATAACCTTCCTCGTCAAGCTTGATGCCGTCTCCGGCGAAATAGGTATTCGGGAACTTGCTCCAATACGTCTTCTGGTATCGCTCAGGGTCGTTATAAATTCCGCGCGTCATCGATGGCCACGGGTAATCCAAGACCAAGAATCCGCCTTTCGGCGTGTTGACCGCGTGCGGACCTGCGACGTCTACGCCGTTGCCTTCCTCATCCAAAACTTTAACCCGAATTCCGGGGAACGGGTGGGTTGCCGAGCCTGGCTTAGTCGTCGTGATTCCCGGCAGGGCCGTGATCATGATTGCGCCCGTTTCGGTTTGCCACCAGGTGTCAACGACGGGGAGCTTTTCGGCGCCAATGATCGTGTGGTACCACATCCATGCTTCAGGATTGATCGGCTCACCAACCGACCCCAATAAGCGAAGCGAAGACAGGTCGCAACGAATCGGATACTCGTCGCCCCACTTCATGAAGGTTCGGATCGCGGTTGGAGCCGTGTACAAAATCGTCGCCCGATGCTTCTCGATAATGCGCCAAAATCGATCTTTGTCCGGCGTATCCGGCGCGCCTTCGTAAACCAAAACCGTCGTTCCATTGCAGAGCGGACCATAGGTGATGTAGCTGTGCCCAGTCACCCAACCGCAGTCGGCGGTACAGAAATGAATGTCGTCTTCCTTGTGGTCGAAGACGAGCTTCGATGTGGCGGAAACACCGACCATGTACCCACCGGTCGTATGAGTAATCCCCTTCGGCTTACCCGTGGAGCCACTTGTGTACAAAATGTAAAGCAGGTCTTCGGCATCCATCGGCTCGCAAGGGCAGTCGGCGGACTGCTGAGGCACCAAATCATTCCAAGCGATATCGCGATTCGCGACCATGGTAACCGGGCCAGGTTTTTCGCCCGTTCGTTCGAGAACCAGAACTTTCTCAACGGTATGGCATCCCAGGTCCATCGCTTCGTCAGTGATCTTTTTGAGTTGGACGACTCCGCCTCGTCTCCATCCGCCATCAGCAGTGACGATGACTTTTACGGTTGCATCGTTACATCTTTCTTGTAACGAGTCGGCGCTGAATCCGCCAAAAACGACCGTATGCGGCGCGCCGATTCGAGCGCAGGCGAGCATCGTCATCGGCAACTCGGGAACCATCGGCAGGTAGATCGCGACTCGGTCGCCCTTCTTTACCCCAAGAGATTTGAGGGCATTGGCGATTCGGCTAACTTCGTCCTTCATCTCGGCGAATGTAATGGTGCGACTATCGCCGGGTTCGCCTTCAAAAATAATTGCCGCCTTATTGGCGCGGTCACCTATCGCGTGGCGGTCGACGCAGTTGTAGCAAGCATTGAGCTTGCCGCCGAGGAACCACTTGGCGTTCGGAGCGGTGAACTCGACCGTGGTATGCCACTTCTCGAACCAATCGAGCTTCTCGGCCCACTCTTCCCAAAATCCGGTTGGGTTGTGAAATGCTCGCTCGTAAATTCCGACATCATTCGCGTTCGCTTGCGCTCGGAACTCAGCGGAAGGAGGAAACGTGCGGTGTTCGGAGAGCAGGGTATCGATGGTATCGGACATGGCGGTGCAAGGATTTTACCGGGTAGACGGGTTCATGTGGAGTGCGCCGATTTATCGGCGCTCTGTCCTGCGGAATTTATTCCGCTGCAAAGTTTTCCAACCAATTCACACTCCTGATGGAAAACCCTTTGTTTTTGCAGCGAGACAAGTCTCGCAGGACAAAGCGCGAATAAATTCGCACACTCCACATTTGGTTTTTAGCCTTTCACAAACTCAACGATGCCCCATTCATGTGGCATATGCATGTCGATTTGGCTCATCGGTGACCAAACCCAGTTGTCTTCTTTCGGGCCCGGGCGCTTGACGAATTTACCGTCCGCGATGTCAACGTGCCACTCAACTCGCGAGAAGTTGATCTTCCACGTGTCGCCCGGCTTCGGTGGCGAGTCGCCTTTCGAAATCTCTTCCATCGCATGCCAGGGAATGCAGATCTCAAGGCTCCAACCCTTACATTTGGCGGACGGATCATTGATTTTGCCGTCGAGATGAACCGCCGAGCGAAGTCCCTTGATGTCCCAGCCATCGACACCGCGACCCTGCTCGCGGTAAGGACGAATCAGCAGCAAATCCCACTGGGTATTGAACTGATTGATTTCAAGCTCAGAGTAGGCATATCCGTCACTATCCGGATCGATGAACACCTCGAAATCGTTATCGTGAAAGATCACCGAATCGCGCTCCTTCAACGTCGCCCAAAGCTGCGGCTCCTCCATTTCCGCGCCGATATAGAGTCCGTCGGCAGCCCAAAACATCTTCATCCGGGTTCGAAAGCGGGGCGTCGGCTGTTTGTCGCCTTCGATATCGACGAAGTCATCCGACCAAGCACATTCGGTCCACGGATGCTTATTCAGCTTGCCGTCGAGGTGCTTGATGCCGGGCTGATGGTGGGCTTGGTAAACGCGCGGATTCATTACTTATCGCCTTGAAAACGAGCCATTGTTACTCCGTTCAGTCCATCCTTGAGGAAGTTCGGGTTCAACCTTAAAATGTCGGGAAGCGATGCGCCGGACGTGAACAGAGGAACTCGATCTGCGTAAGGGTATAGCCTGTCATTTGTCGCCCCAATAATGCCAACGCCTCGTCCATTTTCAACCGCTGCCGCGAAGATAATTTCGTTTTCCGAGATCGATGCTGGATAGCCATTGTGGAAAATTGCAGCAAGTCTATTTGCTGGTAAATCTCCATAGATCAAGAGATTTCGAGAACCGTAAAGCTTCTCATTTTTTTGGTATTCCACATCGGTAATGATGTCAACGGAGCCGTTGCCGATGTATTCCAGTTGCTCAGAGTCAAATCGAGCCTTGTTGCGAGCCCATCTGCGAACCGATTCTGAACCGCCAGTCGGTAGCACCATCGTGAGACGATTCTTAAAGATCGATTTAAATCCGGTTACGATGGGTTGTCCCAGTATTCGATCGTTTAGCATTCCGGACAGGTTAACGACAATGGCTCCGTTAGGTTCCTCTTTCGTCGTCACGACCTTGCCGTTTACTTCGACAGTACAAGGTCCCTTCCCGTAGAGAACACTGGAATCCAGTTCGATAGACGCAACGTTCTTGCTCTCAATCACAAACTTCCGAAGACCCGGGAAGCTCGCCGCATGCACTTCCGATAGCGTTCCCGCTTCGTCCTGAGCCATGATCTTCAGCCAATAGCACTGATTCGATGCCGCCAAATTCGGCGTTTTGAAGGTGAAATCCCGAACTTCCTTGTACTTGGGTATTCGCGCTCGGGCAAACATGTCGAAGATCGGACCGTAATCCTCGCAACCCGAGCCTGGCTCGGGATCGGTGTCATACCAGTGGCTCGCGCCTTTCTCTTCGTGCCAAAACAGCATCGGATGGTCGGCAAGTTCCTTTCGCATATTTCGAGCCTCGGTGACGGGAACGTTATCGTCCACTTCGCCATGCATGATGAAGATCGGCTTGTTGTAATAGTTCGACTTCATCGACAGGGTGTCGCTGGCAGACATCGCTCGCTTTAATACATTTCCGACTGGAGTATCGGGATAGGTGCTGCCCCCGCCATAAGACAAGAAGCTGACCCAGCCGGAACATGGCGCAATCGCGGCAAACTTGTCGGGATACAAGACTCCAAGTTGATAGGTGCCATGCCCGCCCATCGAGTGTCCGGTGAGATAGCTTTGCGACGGATCGGTTTGGTATCGCTTCTTGGCGAGCTCGAAAACTTCGAGGGCATCAATTCGGCCCATGTCTTCCCAGTCGAATCCGTATGGTCGTCGGTTGGTCGGACAAACGATATAGCCCCATGATTTTGGCTCGTAGGCGTCGGCTTGTCCCATAGCTTCGACGGATGCTCCGTGGAGCGACAAGAAAAGCGCTTGTCCGGGGCCGTCAGAGAGCGACGGATTGACGCCGTAGTACTGAACACTGCCATCGATCGAACTCACAAAAGTGCGCTTGTGCGACTGGTGCTTGTCGCGAACTCGTAACACGAGCGGCAGGGAGTCGACAACTTTTCCGCCTCGCTTTAGGTTCACCGTGTACTTTCCGTCGGCGTTGGGTCGAACCTCAAATCCAACTTTGCGAATCGATGTTCCCATGACTCGGGGGACTCGGGTGGTGACTCCACCAGCCTCAATCGAGATGTCATCCAGATCGCCAGGTGTGGCGTTTCGGACGATCATCGCCACCATCAAGTTCTCCTTTTCGCCCTTAATGATGTCCGGCGTCGTCTGGTCGCCCGGATTAAAGCTGATGGTCTTGGCTACGTCGACGAGTTTGCCTGAGAACGAGCCTCGACCAACCGCAAAAAGGAACGTGTTTTTGCCTTTTTTCAGTTGTACGGGCAGAGAACTATATCCCCACGAGTATGGGTCGCCCGCTCTTGGTTCGTTGTTGACGTAAACCATGGAGTCGCCTTTTGCCTCCAGAAACATCGGCTTGTCTGAAGTTGAGTTGACTTCAAAATAGGCGTAGCCCGACCCGAATTGACGACCGCCAAACGGCTTATCGGCGGTAGTCGTAACGTCATCCCATTTCGAGGGGTCTAATGTGCCCTCATAGAGCGAAGCCTCGATTGGATCGATTCGAACCGGGGTCCGAGCATTCCGCCTAGCAGTTGTGACCTTTCCGCTGAGAAAGGGAATTTCTTCAGCAAAGGCAGCAGTTGAAATCAAAAGGCAAAGAGTGGCGATACCAGCTTTCACGAGGCGAGTTTACACCTAAAGGTGGGCAAAGAAGCTTTGGGAGTGCTCATGCCTGCATGAGCTTTAAACTGCAAAGCCTGCTTTGCTGAAATTTCAGCGAAGCAGGCTTCGCAGGCCAAAGCGCGAACAGGTTCGCGCAGTCCCAAATGAGTTTCTTACTTCAAATACTCGCTTACCTGATGAAGGTGGTACAGATCGTGGCCAGTGATGAATTGCACGATCTCGAGGACCGACATCTCACCCTTGTTCGGATGAACAATCGTGTTCGACCAATCATCCTCAGCGAGGCGAAGCAGATAGTCCACCGTGTCTCGGCGTCGGTTATCAAACACTTCAAGCTCATGGTGAATATCCTTGTCCGAATACTTGTGCTCAGCCGCACGGCCATCTTCATCAAAATTCTCAACCGCCTTGCCGGGATATTCAATCGCAGTCGTGATGCGATCAAGCCAAGTTAGCTCCAAGTCAGCCAAATGCGCGACGACTTCCTTCAGCGTAAACCGGTCGCCTTCCAGGCTCGTGTCGTACAAGTCCGGTCGGATCGCGTCAACCATCCGGATCAACGTAGACGGAGTGTTCTCGATTTGGAGGTAGTAGTTACTTGGCATAGTATTCCTATAAGGTACCGACTTCAACGCACAATTTGCCGGGTGGTCCCACCGCCACCGTCTCTCTTTTTCTTCAAATCCTGTTGTCGTTTCATCGCTTCTGCCGCTTGTTTATAGCCTGCTTCTAGGTCGGCCTTAAATTCCTCGGGGAATGAATTGATTGTAAAGGTGTCTCTTCCAACTCGGTCAACATTCTGAAGATTTGCTCCCCATTCACAATCCTTGGTGATATGGAGTCTCATTTCGTATCGTGACAATTTCGTGATGTAAAGGGCCTTCGGCTCAGACCTCTGAGATTCCTTGCCGTTGTAGAAGTATCTGCCTTTGTATTCATCAGGATGATCAAGTTGATATTTCACCGCACCCCATCCTTTCGCATTCGACATCAAACCAATGGCTTGAATACCTTCGGCATTAATCCCGTCCGCCTCCTTGACCTGCACTTCCGAAGTCTCTGTGATCTTAAAAATGGAATCCGGCAAAATGCCATTTGGCGCTTGGTAGGTCGGTTCTGCTCGGTTAATTCTTGAAACGTTCCGACTATCCTGATTCGACGGAATGATTCGAGGCCGATCATTAAAAAAGCAGCACTCGAATAAATGCGCCTTGAGGCGTGGATTAAGCTGTCCATAGGGAATCCCCGTCGGACTAAATGCTCGAATCCGTTCCGATTCCGACAAGAGCCCAATGATTTTGAGCGCGTCCGGGTCGCAATATTCTTCCTCGGCAGTTTGACCAAATTTTTCTAACAACCTTTCGACATAAGAAACTGCATTGTTCCGTGGACGAATCGCCGCGATAGCGGCACGCTCAGCGATATTCACGCGGCCATTTGCCTGAACCGTGGTAATCAACCGCTTGAGATCTCTTCTGGGAAAAACAGGTTCGTCATTGGGTGGTTCCAAAAGCCTCACCCAGCTACCATCCTTGACCATAAAGTCTTCCAAAAGCGGAGTGAATTTTGGGTTTTGAATCATTTCGGCGTACATCGGCTCAAATTGATTGAGCCCGCCATCTCGTCCCAACGCAATTACATTCATATGAATGCGCTTAAAGTCATAAGAGATCCCTTCTGAATATCCAAACGCTAATGGGTCTCTCGAAACCGGGTCGGCGATCATTTTGAGCACGGCATCTCGTCGAGTGGCCGGAATCTGTTCCGAGTGGCTCTCAAAGAACTGCTTGAAATCCGCTGAATCTTGAGAAAGCTTAAAGTTAGGATCGGGTTTAATCTCGAAGTCTTGAGCTTCCATCCCGGCAAATGCTCCCTCGTACGATGTTCCCCCGATCTTATAGGCAATGTTATCGTCAACTTGCGGAACACCGATAAGTTGCATTTGGTATGCCCCGTCGGTCGAGCAATAGACGGTGAAGATGAAGTCCTTCAATTCTGTTGGAAAAGTGCCGAAGGCATTGTTGAGATCGTCGCCAATATCATCTCCACCTAGTTCTACACCGGCGCCGCCAGACCGATTCGGTAATCGAACCGTCGTCTCTGGATTTCGAACCAGCGGTTCTGCCGTCTGAAACCAAGTCAAATACTCTTTGCGATATTGCTGGATTTCAGGTTCGATGTCAAATCCCATCGGTTGTTGCATCGCATTGGGATGAATAGCATAGACGGCTCGATGCCCAAAAGGAATTTCTGCGATTCGCTTTAAACCAAATTCTTTTAAGAACCGCGAAAAGAATCGTTGGTTCGGCAATTGATATCCTGCGGCGGTAGGTCCCGGCCGCACCATTTGGTTGGGATCCTTCTTCTCTGCTTCATTCTTCATTTGAAAATACGTCTGTTTGGCAACTTCGGACGTATACACTGGCTTTTCCGAAAGACTTTGGTCGCGCAGGTCGGCCGTCTGTTTTAGCATTTTGTATCGCATAGCGACGCCCCGCTCTAAATCTTCCCGCTCTTGCTTCGACGATTTTGTCAGATGCCATACCGCTCCCTTCCGCTCCCAACTTGCATTGATCAACTTCGCGATTTGGTCCCGAACGTCCTTCTCAGAAACTTGGGTTGCCTCGATCAAAATGTGCTTATTCGTCAGGGCGTTGGAGACATCCATCGGCGAATGATAAATCTCCGAGAGTTGAACCAAGACCTTTTCGATCGGTGCAACCGGAATGTGAATGTCCTTGAGGACCGTCTGGTGAAACGAAAAAGCGAGTGCGATCGAAATCATATGGGTTATGTCTGCATCATATCAAAAATTGGTGATTACCGGGAGAGAGAAAAAAAATCAGGCCGAATTCTAATGAGAATTTGGCCTGAATGGGTTTGCGAGTCGACTTAGCCCTTTCCAAGCAGCTGAATCGCCTTATCAAGCTGAGGGTCTTGACCGCTGAGGTACTGCTCAGGGGTAATCAAGACTTCAAAGTCAGGCTTGACGCCGTCGTCTTCCATGCTGGTTCCGTCGACTCGCCAAACGCCTGAGCCCGGCATTCGCGCATTGGTACCATCCACGAGCGGAAAACCGCCAGTATAGATAACGTAGCCCGGAGTACGTGTACCAACTAAACGGGCAAGCTTTCTGGTTCGCATCGCTTCAGGAAACATTTCCGCATTCGAGAAGCTGGTCTGATCCATCATAACAATGATCGGAACATCCAAGGTCGCACCTGGTCCTTTAACCAACTGCTCGTCGCGAGGAATGTAGTTCATATTCTGCCGTCGTTCAAGAATGTCGATGATTTGGTCGGCCGTGTTTCCGCCGCCATTGCCTCGCACGTCAATGATAACCCCCTTCTTGCCCGGCGAATATTGCCATAGCTGTTGCTGGAATCGCTCTAGGGCCGGCGCGTTCATTCCCGAAATATGGACGTAAGTCACGGCTCCGCTTGACTTCGACTCAACATACTTTCGATTCGATTCAAGTCGGTTGGAGGAAACAATTCCCGAATACTCACCTTGAGAGATCGCCCGATACTTCACTTCGCGAGTCTTGCCATCAAGCTCTTGCACCGTCATATTGAGGTCTCGACCCGTTTGATCGGCCAAAACATCTCGAAATATTATTTCGT
This sequence comes from Armatimonadota bacterium, assembly GCA_025360125.1. GTDB lineage: Bacteria > Armatimonadota > Fimbriimonadia > Fimbriimonadales > Fimbriimonadaceae > Fimbriimonas. Next base: position 67,117 of record JANYCU010000053.1, read on the forward strand.
TCGCAGAAACTTCCTTACCGTTGACCTTCAGGACAATTTCACCTGGGCTCAGCTTAGTCTTGGCGTAACTGCCAGGGCTGTGCTTCGGAACGTCCTTGATCTTGATCCCTGGTCCGAAGTAGCTGTAATCCCAGCTAAAACCAAGATGAGCCGATGCCTGACCCTTGTTTCCGCCTGGTCCGGCCGAGACTTCCGAGTGAGAAGACTCAAGCTCGCCCACCATCATGCCAAGAACCGTGGCCATCTCACTTCGATGACCAACCGAAGGAAGTAACCTGGCGTATTTCTTGCCGATCGCAACCCAGTCGCGGCCATGAAAATTCGGATCGTAAAATCCGTTATTGAATCCTCGCCAGAACTGGCGGAAAGCCGCCCTACGAGTCTGGGCCAAATCTCGGGTGAATTCACCGCGGAAGGCAATCGGTGTACTCGGGAAGCCAGGAGCTTTGAGATTCGTGGTAAAGACCTTGCCCGCTTGAGTGCTGACCATCGTCTTGCCATCTTCACTAATTTCGTAGGTGCCCATTCCAGTTACCCGACGAGGATTCTCGCCACTGTAGTCAGCTTTGTAGATTCCGTCAGCACCGTTGTAGTAAAATGTTCCGTCTTCCTTATCGAATTTGATCGAGCCGCCAATTCCTGCGGCAAGGACGCGAGCTCGAGTCTCAATCTCATCAAAATCGATCTCAACTTTTACTGCCTCCTTAGGCTTCTCGTACTTCATCGTCATCTCGGATGACCGCTGCATTTCGGGCTGAAGTGGCAAAGCATAAAGGCTTGCGCCTCGATTGAAGTAAAGGTATTTGCCGTCGGGCGTCCATGCTGGGCTCGAATGAGTCTGGTTGGTTTGCGTAACGTTAACCTTGTTCCCGTTCGTGGTGTCGACAATAAAGACGTTATTGCCCGATTGCCAATAGTAGTAACCACTTCCCGACAAGGTCTCGACGAAAGCTACATAACGCCCATCCGGCGACAAGCTGAACTGGAGGTTGGACCTACCGGGCCGAGAAACGACCATGGTTGGTGCTCCGCCCGTAACCGGAACCTTATAGATGCCGCCCTTCGCGCCGTACTGCTGATAGTACAGAGACTTTCGGTCGGGGCTCAATTGAAGATTATCAACCTGCGCATCTTCCGTTGAAATAACCGAAGCTTGCTTCGTCAAGAGGTCCATCATGTACAGTCGCTCGGAGCCGTCGCGGTCGCTGATGAAGAATACATTTTTGCCATCCGGAGCATAAACCGGGTCCGTGTCGAGGCCCGCCCAATCGGTCAATCGTGCGGCGTCGTCCTTATTCGGTCCTTCGCCTTTCTTCGTTGGCACCGACCAAATTTCGTTTTGAGCGGAGAACACGACCGTGCTGCCGTCTGGGCTTAAGGTCGCGTTCGAGGCTCCATCGGTAAGAACCATGTGCTCTTCGGTCGTCACCTTGTCATCAATATTGGCGTTGAATTCGACCTGCTTTGGCTCACCATTTGGCTTCATGACAAAGACGTCGCCGTTTCGCTCAAAGGCCAAAGTGCTTCCGTCCCGGCTAGCGGTCAAAAATCGAGTGCCGTCACCCGCATAGTTGGTCAACCGTTTCGCGCTTCCGTTCGATTCGATCTTATAAACATTCGGTGTTCCACCAACTGTAAAAGTGACCCGACCAACGCTCTTGGTCAACGTGCTGCTACTCGGAACGGGTTCACTCATCGTGACCGCATAGATTCCCGAGGCAGTCGCTTGGGGCCAAAGGTGCTGGAATCCGGTGTTTCGAAGCTCCTTTCGAGTATTGGTCTTCTTATCAAAGATCCAAAGCTGCTCGGCCGCCGAACCCGTGTATCGAGGTCGGGTCCAAGGGAAACCGTATCGACCGTAAAGAATCTGATCGTTTGACATGGCCTGGGGGTCAGAGATTGCCATTTGATCGAGGAAATATTCGTGGAGGGCTCCGGTTTCGATGTCCACCGAATAGATTCCTCGGTACGCATCATCAAGGCGTCGCTGCAAAAGAATGGATTTGCCATCGGCTGACCATGAGCTTGGAATATCCGGGCCCGAGTTAAAGGTCACGCGCTTTGGTCGTCCACCATCTGCGTCAACCACAAATACATCATTGTTGCCATATCGGTCGCTGGCAAACGCAATCTTGGTTCCGTCTGGGCTCCAAACGGGCCGGTCGTCCATCTCGACGTTGTCGGTTAAAGGAACTGCTTTCCCGCCCATCGCCGGAGCAACCCAAATGTCGCCCTGATAGCTAAAAGCAATCTTGCTTCCATCAGGACTAAGAGCAAGCCACCTGGCTCCAACAATTTGATCAGCAAGCGCGAGACTCGAAAACGCTGAGAGAAGGGCCAAAACGGCAAAACGATTCCCTAACTTCATGGTTGAACCTTACCGGAAATCGGCTCGTAATGAATAGGGAATTTCTTATTCACATATCCACATTTTGGTTGCGATCCGCGTGTATCATATTGTTGTCTTTGGAGGTCTCGCCGTCGTGGGGGGACTGAAAGAATGGGGAAAGTCCGGTGTAAATCCGGCGCTGTGCCGCAACGGTAAAGATCACAATCTTAGCCCGAATGCCCGCTCTAAAGAGAAAACGCTGTCGCCAACGAGCATTTGGCTGATGTGTTTGAGCCGTTCGGCTCCCACACTTCTCTCCGCTCATCAACGATAGCCTTTGCTTCCGGCCAGGGGCATGTTGTGTTTCTGGCTGTTTAGCATGAGGCACAATATGAAAAGAAACTTAAACCGAGCCTTCACGCTCATCGAACTCCTCGTCGTCATCGCGATTATCGCCATCCTTGCCGCCATCCTTTTTCCGGTCTTTGCCCAAGCCAAAGAAGCCGCCAAAAAGACCCAATCTCTCTCAAACCTCAAACAAATCGGCCTTGCTTGGACAATGTATGCGGGCGATTACGACGATACGGTGATGCGCGTGAGCATCAATGCCCCGCTGCCAAAGGTTACGTATTGGTGGGGTTCCTTCGACGGAACGAAGCTGCGAGAGGAGGAGGGCCTGCTGTATCCATACACGAAAGGGAAGGGAATCCAGCAAGATCCGAGCTTCCCCCAAGGACTGCGAACCGTGCTTGGTCAAACTGGATATGGCTACAACTACCACTATCTTAGCCCCTCGACCTATAATCCACCGACATACGCCGAGACTCCCATTCCGGTGAATTACTCGCAGATCACCAATGTCTCCGAGACAGTTTGCTTCGCGTCAAGCGCGCGAATCAACAATTGGTCCACCGCGACGCCGACCCTCGAAGGGAACACCTATTTGGAACCTCCGTCAAGCGATTTCCCGTCGTTTCACGCTCGCCACTCGGGCAAAGGCACGATTCTCTGGGTCGATTCGCACGCTAAAACATTAACTCCGACGTATCGAAGCGGAGCATTCGGCTACGGCTACAACTCGACGGATTTTGTCAAAAATCACCTTGGTGATATTGATATGGACGGCAACCTAGGCACCGACGAGTTGTTCGATTTGAACTGAGTCAAAAAAATGGGTTGGCATCCTTGGGAGATGCCAACCACCCTCTCGTTTAAGGCTTTCCGCCGTTTGGACTTGCGGCCAGATTCAAAATGTTGCAATGCTGGCTCGTCCGAGTCTGATAATGAAATTCCTTGATCATCGACTTCGGGTACCTAAAGTAGTACCGACCCTTGAATCCTTCGATCCGATACGTTGGAGGATTTTGAACATAGTCGCCATAACATCCTAGTTCTTCAATCTCCTTATGGCTCTTGGCCGGATCGAAGAAGATGGGCATCAAGCGGGATTCGGGAATGTCTTCCGGTGAGTCGGCAGGAACGACATATTCGACCATTGTTGCAGACCCTTTTCTTGTACTCCACCATAAATCGTGCCCGGTATCGCCTGCCAGTGGAGCATTGACTTCGGTAATCGAAGCAGACTTGAAAACAGGATTACTGATATCGACAACCCCGCGATCCGTATAAACTGAATCGCTGACACTAAATCCGGCTGAGAATTTCTCGGAATCTTCGTGTGGAAGGCCAATGTAGCTAACGGTATAGCAAAACCCATCCTTATGGGCGACATTTCCGCCACCAGCGAAAACCATCTCGCTTGGCTGAGGATTCGGGTTCTGGTCTGCGCTTCCACAACCCGCATTGGGTTCGGTGCCGCCCTTAACATCCGGGAATTTAAGCAAAATGTATCGAGTATGAGTATCGAGCGTTTTCAATGGATGATAGTGAAATTTGAATATCTTTGATGGTTCAAGAACCGTTCCGTCTGGCTTCCAAGCGACGATTGAACCATTTTGAAGCTGTCGGCTGATTTGGACGACTTCAACTTCGCGCGCGTCGGCTAATCGCCCCATGAAACCATTCGAAGATTCAGCCGAAATAGTTCGACCTTCTCGAATGTCCTTGTAGTGCGATTTGGGAAACGCCTGGCCTTGGCCCGTGTAGGCCGATGTTAGATAGGCAGCTAGCGCAAGGCCAACCACCGAGGTGACTTTAATGGGTTTTTTCATAGGAGTTCTCACGGTATTCGTGTTGAGGATCGCCCGAATTCGTCCCTTCACACCGTTCTTTCGGGCGAAGGTTGTCCAAGCGATCGATGACTGGTTTCGCCGAATGCTCGTCGCGATCTCGAAAAGATCTTCGGCATAGGCACTCGGGGTAATTCCTGAGCAGATAACGGCGTCATCGGCGGCGCGCTCGGCGGCATTTCGCATGGACTGGCGCATGAGCCAGACCAACGGATTGAACCAGTAAGCAATGCAGACGACTTCAGCCAGGATTTGCCAGTCGGGATCATGGTTGTCGAGATGAGCCTCTTCGTGGAGCAGCACCGCGCGGAGCTGCTCCTCAGACCAATGCTCTGCCTCGGCCGGAAGCAGAATCATCGGTTTGAACCCGCCAAGGGCGACGGGAGACGATAGGCCCGAGACGATTTGAACGGGGTGATTCGTCAATTGACAGATCATCTCGCTTGCTGGCTGGGCTCGCTTGCGCAACCGAGCTGCAGATCGCAAACTTCCGATTAACCGCAACCCCAGAGTCATGGACACTGCCATGAGAATCAAGGATACAGGGAATAGGAAATCAAATCGAAAAGTGGAAGGATAGTTGACGGCAATCGTCGCAGGAACATTGGCGATCGCCTTGGTTGCACTCTCGGGAATGATCGAGTACATCGTGGGGAAACTGGGTGGAGCGATTGGCCTTACTCTCGTCGGCAAAAAGGGAATGAGCCCGACGGCAAGAGTTGCAAACAACGTTGATGAGCATACAAATTGTCGAGTGGCCGCCGACCTCTTTCGCAAGACGAGCAAGAAGAACCCACCCAAAAACAACACTAAAATAGTTGGAAACACGACGCTTTGGTAATAGCTGATGAGGGTCATTGTCCGTTCTCCTTTGCTTGGGCAATTAACTTCTCAATTTCGGAGATTTCTCTAGGCGAAAGTTTTGCTTCGCCTTGGGTGATGAGCGATGCAACTGTCTGAGAGATCGAGCCACGGAAAAACGTCTTGACCACCGATGCCAGGGCATTCTCGGCTGCATCTTCGCGGGCATCGAGTGGTTTATAAATGAACTTGCCCTCCTCGACTTCGTGTCCGATGACGCCCTTCTCCTCCAGAATCCGCAATTGGGTCCGTACCGAGGAATTGCTCGGGCTTCCCGAAAGCTTGGCCATCAATTCGTTGGCGGTAGTCGGACCGTCTTGGAACAGGATTTCCATGATCTCCTGCTCCCGCTTAGTGAGATATTTTTGTGGCACTTTCATGTGATGTTAAATTTATAACACATCTTCTTTGGGTTTTGTTGCATTAATTGCGAAATTTTTAACATTAAAGTCTCTCATGGGTCTTTCGACACCTGATTTGAACTTGATGCCAGTACAATCGTTCAACAACCTATGATCGCAATTGCCCTTGGTCTCGCCATGACCCAAATCTCCGAAACCGAGAGCGTTACGCTCGACGTAAATGGAACCCAGCGCCAATTCTATGTCTACTTTCCGAAGACCAAGGACGCAAAGCTAAGACCAGTTGTGTTCGCGTTTCACGGCCACGGCGGGAACTCGCGCTATTCAGTCGCCAAGTTTAAAGTCAACAAACTTTGGCCAGAAGCGATTTCGATCTATCCTCAAGGCCTCCCGACCGTCGGACAACTAACCGACCCGAAAGGTGAAAAAAACGGATGGCAAGGCAAGGCGGGCGACAACGACGACCGCGATCTGAAGTTCTTCGACGCGATGTTGAAGTGGGTGCATACCAAGGCCCAAGTGAACGACAAGGCTGTTTTTACCATGGGGCATTCCAACGGAGGCGGATTTACGTATCTCCTTTGGAATACGCATCCCGACACCTTCGCGGCCATCGCGCCGTTTGCAGCGGGCGGCCTCGCGGTTCGTGGAAAAAAGCCAATTCCCGTCTTTCATGTCAGTGGACGAAATGATCCGCTCGTCAAGTTCGGCATGCAGTCTCGATCTCTTGACTACGTGAGAAAACTCGATGAATGCGAACCGGAAGGGAAGAAGATTGGCGAATTCATGACCCGATTCGAGTCGAAGATTAATACTCCCGTCGTTTGGTATGTCCACGAAGGCGGCCACGAACTCCCCGAAGATGCGCTCGCCGAGTCAGTCAAATTCCTAAAGACCTTTGTGAAGGAGTGACCGCCACTCCCTTCCCCCTTTCACTTTGCATCTGACTCGCTCGCCAATCGAAAAATGTTGACGAATTATCGGGCGAGCGAGACGGAGGGGGGAGAAGCTTTGGAATGGGAATAGACTTTCGAACCAGTTATGTTTCCCTGGCCCTCGCCCTCGCCATAGCGCAGCGAGCCCTTGCTTTAGAACATCTCGAAGCAGATCGTCGGCGACGGAGTAAGAAGCTTTTCCGCCTCACGAACTTGCTCCATATCCCGAATCTCGACCAAGTCATTCATCACTAAGTTCGCCAAGCTCGGCTCACCCATGAAAGCCTGGGTGAACTGGCGAATATCCATCGTGAATCCTGCCGTTTCAGCAGGTTCAACGGTGACGCCACTCGGTGAAAAAGTGACACGCCAAGGCCCATTATTCTCTGGAACAACTTCGTCCGAAATCTGAATCGTAAAGCTGCCCGAATGAACTGGTTTCAGCCCCTCCAGCCCCTTCTTTACGTTCAAAACGCGAAACATGAGCTGAGGAGTCAGCCCCACAACATTCGCATCGTGATCCCAATATCGAGTTCGAAACGGGCTATCCGAAGGTTCGACCCACACTGCATTTTTCTTATTGATCCCGGTCCCGGCGATCACCGACAGGATCGAATCGTATCCGGGTTTCGTCGTCCAAACAAATTCAACGACCTCCTGATCTTGCCAAAACTCGACCTTGTGTTGAAAAATCGCGTAGGCCTCAATCGGGTCTCCTGCCGCATATATCGTACGCTTCGAGTCCGGCGGCAAAATCCTATTCCATTGATGATCGTGTCGCAGGTTCAACCCCGACCGTTTGTGGGCAAAACTTCGATAGCAGTCCTGAATCAAGTCCACCGAACTCGCATCGAGTTGACGAATCCGAAGTGTCGCCTTCACCCGAGGAAACACGTTCATGTCAACAGAAATCTTGTATCGAAGTCCGGTTGTCTCGTATCCAAACGCACGGTAAAAACTTTCCTTAAAGGCATATAAACTGGCGAGTTCATATCCGCGATCAAAGTACTCGCGAATCCCGAATCGCATCATCTTGCCACCGACACCGCCGCCGCGAACGTGCGGCATTACCGCAACCGCAAGGACTCCAGCACACTGAAATTCAGCCTCTCCTCGCGTGGCCGACATCGGACTAACGCCAAAACCGCCGACCGCAACTCCGTCCGACTTGGCAATAAAGTCTTCCGACAACCGTGGCTTATCGGGGTTTCGCTCGAAAGGCTCCCCATTGTTATAAGTCACAGACCAGACTTTCCCCAGCGATTCTAGGTCTTCGGGTTTACATGGTTCGACGGTGATAGCCACATCTGTATTATTGCAAATTTCAAATATTTCACAATATTCTGAAACTTGTGGAATAATAGAAGTATGAAGATCGCGATCACCGGTGGTACCGGGTTCGTCGGACGACATTTAGCTCGAAAGCTAACTGCCAATGGCCACCAAGTGGTTCTGATATCTCGCGGCGTAGACCACCGCGATCCAACCATTCGGGAGCTTGCAGGAGCAACCTTTGCCGCCATTGGCACCAACGATCCCTCTGCGTTAATCCAAGCTTTCCAAGGTTGCGACGCCGTGGCACACCTAGGTGGAATCAATCGAGAAATTGGAGAGCAGACCTATGCTAATGTTCACGTTCAAGGAACGCAAAACGTTGTTGATGCCGCCAAGCAAGCAGGGGTCGCAATGATACTCTTGCTCAGCTTTCTGAGGGCCCGACCCGACTGCGGCTCGCCCTACCACGAGTCAAAGTTCGCGGCCGAAGAAATCGTGAGAGCATCTGGACTGGATTACACCATTTTCAAAGCCGGAGTGATCTATGGTTCGGGTGACCACATGCTCGACCATATCACTCACGCGCTCCACACCTTCCCAATCTTCCTGCTGGTTGGTTTGAAGAAGCAACCCGTTCGCCCGCTCGCAGTTAACGATCTAGTCAACGTTATGATGGCTTCGATCGTCGAAGGTCAGCTAACCAGAAAGACTGTTCCGATCACTGGGCCTGAAGAAATGACGCTTGGCGAAGCGGTCGGACGAATTGCCCGGGTTGCCAACAAGCGTCGCCTGACTTTCCCGGTCCCCGTCTGGGTTCACTACGTAATGGCCTGGTTTTTCGAGCGAACAATGACGACTCCGCTCGCCGCGAAGGCCCAAGTACGAATCCTCTCGGAGAGCCTCGCCGAGCCAGCCCTCGCGCCTGACCAAATCCCAGCGGAACTAATGCCAAAGACTCCGTTCAGCGACGATCAAATCCGAATCGGTCTCCCGGTTCCCGAACGATTCGGAATGAAGGATTGCCTTCACCGAGCAAAGACAGTTTAGGGAATCTTATGTGGAGCGGAGGAACGAAGTTCCCAGGAATTTATTCGCGCTTTGTCCTGCGAGATTTATCTCGCTGAATTTTGCCTACTCACCCAACCGAATCCGATCCGACAACTTCTGCAACTCCTCCACCGACACAATCGGCTTCCGCGCTGCATCCGGCACCGCTGGACGATTATGCACGGCACCCGGGACGGCGTAAAAGAATGTCACCGCCGAATATCCCAACAGATTCCATTTCTCCCGCATGTCGGTGCCAAAGCTCGATTCCATGTCAAACCTCAGCCGCTTGTTGAACGGAATCGCGTCAAGCGCGCGCTCACGCGTCAGGATGTTGTAGCCCATCGTGTGTCCATCTAGCCCCCCGACCTTGTTGTTCAAAAATGGATGATGGAAATTGTCCTCAACCGTTGGATACACGCCACCTGCCCAGCCATAGTAGTCCTCGGTTCCGGTTCCAAAGTGGGTCGGAAAGCCTTTGTCCCAGGCTGCATCGACGTAAACCTTTTCGTCGCCCTCACCCCACCAACTGTCTTTTCGGATGTTCAAAACCGTGAAAGCGTCACCCACATAAACGCCTTTGCCACGAACATCAACGAAGTTCCAATCTTGAAACGGCGTTCCCGGCACAATGTCGTCAGGACGCCATCGAGCGTAAAAGTGCATCGAATCGTTGGTCCACTTCCAAGGTTTTGTTTGGGCATCAATCCCAAGAGCAACCGCTTGATTGCTTAAATTGTAAACCTTGATAACCGCCGACTTCTTGTAAGGCATTGTCCAACGGACATTCAGAATCTTGCTCGGATCTAAGTCACGATTGACCGTATAGACCCCCGACTGAGGTTCATTATCTTGCTGAGAGAAGAGGTCCCCAAGTGGGCACCAAATCGTTTCCTTGCCATCGAAAGTGGCCGAAACCACGATCGAACGATATAAGTCCGGTCGCTTCTTCATCACCGCCGCCATTTCGAGTCCTCCCACTTGAAAGCGCAACTGGGTCACCGCGCGCGGACCATTCGGGAGGCGAAAAGTGAGGGCCTTTGAAGGAGCAATGGATTGTGAACGTAAGAGATCCATGGCACTTGCAACATAAACCGCTTGTCGAACAAAAGGCAGCCCCTGGTAGCTGGTTGGTTTCTTAAATGTCTCGACCTTGGTCCCCGTCGGATACGCCCGATAACTGATGATGTTGTAAAACGGCTTGTCCACCATTGTTACCTTAACACTCCTAGCAAACGGAATCGGCAAATAAGAGTCTCCCGCACGCGCCGTTGGCTGGGCAAACGGCCTCGGAATACTTCCGGTGCCACGAACCAACTTGATCAGCGACTCATCAAAGGTCGGCGTCGTCGATCCATCTAAATAAATCCGCACATTGGGACCGACCCGATTGTTGAAATCGTAATAGAAAAATGGCGTCCAAATCTTGGTGATGCAGCCGGGCCCAGTGTGCTCCATCATCACGTATTCGCGCTTTCCGTGGATCGTCTCTTCGCGAATGTATCCCGTCCCGTCGCTGTCGGCAAACCAGCCGGGCATGTCGCGGCGAACCGATTCGCGGTTATAACTCGACGCCTGGAGCGACTTGTAAGGAGGATTGGGAAATCGTGCGAGTCGATCCCGATCACCCATCTCGGCAAGCAACGAATGGAGCGCAATAGATGGCGGTGCGCCAACCATTACACCTAAAGAACAGAGGATTGCTATCATAAACTAGCTCTATGGCCAAGCCATCATAAGCGGCTTATTGTTGTACTTGTTGTAGTCAACTGTAAACAATGTCTTTTTGCTCAAATTAAACGCTTTGTTCCATCGGCCCGGCTCTGTACTGTGCATTTTTGAATACCGGAGGGCAAACGGAATCATCAGGGTCTGACCATTCTTCATTTTAGGAACTTTTACATTTGCTTCGAACAATACGACGTGATCTTGACCGGCTCCTTCGTCGTACCATCCTTCAACTTGGACGAAGATTGGTGACGTGCCAACATAAACGTTCTCTTCGCTACACTTGCACGTAACTTTGACTTGCATCATTGCAGGCTTGTCGGCAAAATCTGGGTCAGGTACGAGATCTGGACCTAGCGTATTATTTGAGAGATGTCCGGCCTTGGCCATGTCTTTTGCGCCAGATTGGATGGCGGAAGAAAGCTGGTCCCGGGCCAAGTCTCCTGCACCAGAAGCATCTAGTATTTGCCCGGCGACAAAGTCTGAACCTAATTCGCCCAGTCCAGGTAGCTGAATCGGATTCTCGGGAACTCCCATCATCGTACAGGCAACGTCAATTCCTAGTCGAACGAGTTCAACTGGAATTCCCGTGGCGCTACTAATTTGCTCGGCAGCGAAATTCTTCACCGAGTCAACAAAGCCATTAGCAAACGAAATGAGGTTTTCGGCAAAGTTAAATACCGAAGCAAGGAAGCTTGGCGCGTCAGCCACCACTTCGGTCCAAGACTTTCCATTGTCCTGTTTTGGGGGAAGATATACCTTCATTCCCTTGTGAGGAGTTGCGCCACCACCTAGTTGCTTGTACCAATTGAAATATGCCTGTTCGACAGGATTGTTGTTTAGCGGATCTTTGGTGAGAACGAAGTGGTAAAGCGGTCCCGCCCATGGTGGCGCATAGTGGGCGAGCTCGACGCCGAACGAGACGCTCGGGATAGGGGGGTGAGGCGGTAATGTTTGAGGCGGACTCGTATTGGGGGCGTAAAGCGAGATGATGACGCCAGATTGCTGGGATACTTGCTTGCCATGCCCATCATTGGGATAAATCATAGCGACGTAAACGTGAGGATAGGCGATGACGCCAGTTAGGTCCCACTCAAACCTCCCTTGATTGACAAGGATTTTGGATTGAATTTCCTTATTGCTACCTTCGTCTACTTGTCGTAAAACAACCATGGCCTGCTTTGCTGCAGGATCGGTAGTCCATCGAAATTGAACTGGCCTTGTGAGTTCTATTTTTGCGGATTTGCTCCAGACTGACTTTTCGGCGAATTCGCCGTGCCCACCTGAGAACATGTTGGAATCGGTTTCAAAGGTGGTTGGAGGCAATTGAACGACAGGTGGTTCGACAAAATGAATCTTCATTGGGTCGGAAGGTTGGGCAGCTAAATCTCCGTTGACTTTGAGAAGGATAACCCTCAAGAAATAGTCGCCTTTCGGGTGGCTTCCGCCAATAACTTGATTGGAAAGATCGAGTCCAAATTCCCCGTTAACGGCGGGAAACGGGACTGCGCCAGAGGGGGTACTCAAGCCAACAACTCGCCAGGAACGGGGATCGCCACCAAGGTCATTTTGCGAAATTTGGTAGACCGCTGACGCTACGTCAGCGGCTTGAGAAGTCCACCGAAACGCAATGGCGGAGGAAGATGTCGTCAGGTTGTTTGTCCAAGGTGGACCGTTGCCTTCTCTTCTTGCTTCAACGCTCGAAGGTATTTCTGGTGGCGACTTTTCGCCATATTCGATTGTCGCAGTCGTCGATGAGTTTCCGGCGCTGTCAACAAATCTCACGTAGTAAGTGGTGAATCCAACATTGTCGATCATGCCGACAGCAGTTGGATCGGATACTGGGCCTTTCGATCCCCCGTCACCGTTGTTGCCTGGTCGCGAAATACCAATCGGTCTCGTGCTTTTTGGTTTCGGAGCAAACATGCCCACATTAAGGGCAAAAGTTCCGTCTTCAGCCGAAGTTACTGGAGCCGTATAAATCGGCGTGATCGGCTTAATTTGAATCTGATTGGCCAGCGAAAATGCAGCACCATTAACCTGAGTTGCAAAGCCTGGAGGTGACTTGAAAACTTCAATGGTCCCCTTTTTGGGAAAAGGGCCTGGACCCTTAATCATCAATTCGGCAAAGGGTCTCGATGCGCGCCATGAGACACTAGCGCTGCCAGAATAGGGCGTCTCGTCGATCTTTGGAGGACGTCCACCTGGCAAAGCCGCTGGGGTAGCCGCTTGACTTCGTGCGCTCAATACTGCGTGCGCCTGAATCACCGGAGAAGCGGGCTTCAGGTCTTGGCCGTATGTGACAGCCGCAGTGATCAATGGAAGTAGCAATGACAGGAATCTGGCGATTCGCATACCACATGTTAACACGATTCATGAAAATTCCGTGAGCGAATCATCGGGATGGCAATCGAGGGGAACTCACTTTGCCTGAAATCTGTAATCATGGTCCAATGAGCACCGCCGCTCTACAATTTCTGAATATCTTCTTTCTCATCTTCCACACGTTGCTCATCGTGTTCAATTGTCTTGGCTGGGCATGGAAGAAAACCCGAAAATGGAATCTCATTACCCTCGCCGTCACCGCCTTCTCATGGCTCGTGATGGGGCTATGGAAGGGAGTTGGCTATTGCATCTGCACTGATTGGCACTGGCAAATCCGCAAAGCACTTGGCCAAACTACCAACGAATCCTCCTACCTGGATTACTTAGTGAAGGCTTTGTCGGGATGGGCTCCGCCATCCGACCTCACCCGTACCGTCGCTGGTTGGGTATTTGCAACGTCAATCGTTCTCAGCCTTGCCTTGAATGTTCGTGATAAGCGAAATGAAAAGGCTCAGAGAATTTCTTCCCTGAGCCCTGAGCCCTGAGCCCTGTCTACTTCATGTATGACGTCGCATGCGCCAAGTGACTGAGGTCATGCGCCATGATGATGTTCGCATATTCATCAATACTGGTTTTGCCGAGGTCCGGATGATAGAACTGCTTGTTCCAATCGTCGGGTGACAGTTGGCTTAAAAATTCAACCAAATCTCGTCGCCGATTCTCAAACACGTCGAGCTCGTGGTGAATGTCCTTTTGGGAATAGTGTTTTTCGAGCGCGCGCTTCTCGGGGTCATACGACTCAACCGCAGCACCGGGTTCCTCGTGGGCAAGACGGAGCCGGTCTAGGAAGATGTCGTCGAAGTCCGCTAAATGCGCAACCATTTCGGCGAGGTTGAATCGATCGGGGTCGGTCGTTTCGTGATACTTATCCGGTTTCACTTGATCGACGATATTGACGAGCGTTTTGGGGGTGCTCTGTAGCGAGCTGAGGTACGCCTTCATAATCTGCCCTACATATAGATAACGCTTTTTTTTAAAAGAAGGCAAGTAGAATTGAGCAAGTTTTTTGCGCGTAGTAGAAAATAGGTAAATGTGAGAACAACGAAGGTTGAATTATCGCGAAGAGAATTTGTCTCGACTGCAGTCGCAGTGGGGCTAGGGTCCTCTTCGTTCGGCCAAATTGGTGGATCAAAAACTGTAGAGAGAAAGAAAATGGAACCAAAACTCGTTCATGTCCCCGGTGATGCAGATATCGCCAAAGCACTAAACACGGCGTCCCACGGCATCAGCGAAGCCACCCACAAAGCCCACCTCGGTTTGTGGCAAGGATACGCCAACAAAACCAACGAAATTAGAAAAGCCCTCGCTGAGCTAGAAATGGACCCAGCCAAGGCAAACCAGATTTACAGCCAAGTCCGAGCGCTGAAGGTTAACTATGCGTTCGCTTACGGCGGATACAAGAACCACAATGTCTACTTCGACACAATCGGTGGAAGCGGCGGACCTGCGACTGGCGACATCGCAACTCTCATCAATGAGGCTTATGGTTCGTTCGAGAATTGGCAAAAAGAATGGAAGACCACCGGAATCGGCGCTCGAGGCTGGGCATACCTAGCCTATGACCACGACGAGCAACGGCTCTTCACCTTCATGGGTGACGCTCAAGACACGTATCCAGCCTGGAACTCGACTTTGGTTCTAGCCCTCGACGTGTACGAGCATGCCTACTTCCTCGACTTCCAAACTGCCCGAGCCAAGTATATCGATGCCTACTTCAACGTCATCGACTGGGACGCCGTCAACGCTCGCCTGAAGAAAGGAATGTAGTTTTCATCCGATAATCCAGTTGAAAAGCCCTCCCAGGAGGGCTTTTTCTTGCCCGATCTCTGATCTCCGCTCTCTGATTCCTGCCTAGACTATGGTTATAATGTCTTAACTATGGAAACCGTCAATGTTGACGTCGCAATCACCGGTGGTGGACCAGCTGGAAGCACCGCCGGAACATTCCTACGCAAGTACGGGAACGACTTAAAGGTTCTGATTCTTGAGCGCGAAATATTCCCACGCGATCACGTAGGTGAAAGCCAATTGCCCGAAATCTCGAAAGTCCTCGACGAGATGGGATGCTGGGACAAAGTTGAAGCGGCACAATTTCCAATCAAAGTAGGTGCCACCTACAAATGGGGCCGCACAAAAGAGCTTTGGGATTTCGACTTCATGCCAGTACCGTTCATCAAGGATGAGCCGAGGCCGGGCAAGTTTGAAGGTCAACGCAAGCATCTCGCATTTCAGGTCGACCGCTCAATCTATGATGAAATCCTCCTTGATCATGCCGCCGAAATGGGATGCGATGTTCGCGAAGGCACCCGGGTCCTCAAGGTCCGAACTGACGGAGACCGAGTCGATGGGCTTGAACTCTCAACCGGTGAACTGGTAAAAGCGCGGGTGTACCTCGACTGCTCTGGACACTCAGGGATTCTTCGCCGAGCCATGAAGGTTAGTACCCACAGTCCCACCGCCCTCCAAAATATTGCCATTTGGGAGTACTGGCAAAATGCTGACTGGGCCGAGGAAATCGGAATCGAAGGCACCCGAATCCAAGTCATGAGTGTCGGCTATGGGTGGATTTGGTTCATTCCTCTTGGCCCTAAACGAACCAGCATCGGCCTCGTCATCCCCGCCGAATATTACAAGCACAGCGGTAAGAAGCCCGAAGAACTTTACAATAAAGCCCTCGACGATGAGACCCGGGTGAAGGGATTCATGACGAACGCGGTCTCCGAAGGAAAAACTTATACAACCAAAGACTGGTCGTTTCTATCCGACCGACAATCAGGTGAAAACTGGTTCTTGGTTGGCGAGGCTTGTGGCTTCGCCGATCCGATCCTGTCCGCAGGTTTGACCATTACTCACGCCGCTGCCAGGGAGGTCGCATTCTCAATCTTAGAAGCCGACCGAGGGGCAGACCCGATGTGGCTGAGAGAGGTCTACGATCGGCGACAAACGTCGCGAGTCACCAATCACATCCGCTTCGCGGACTACTGGTACACCGCCAACGAACAGTTCAAAGACCTTAAAGAGCACACGCAAAAGATCGCCCAAGCCAATGGCCTCGATTATGAACCGGATAAGGCGTGGGCTTGGATTGCCCAAGGAGGATTTATCGACGAAGAATTGACTGCGGGAATTGGAGGATTTGGATTACCAGTCGTGAAGGAACTGGGGCACTACATGGGCGAGCTACCGCCAACTTCACCAGTCTATACAAACTCAATTTTTGAGTTTAACGATCAAGATGCTGAGCAAAAAAAGGGCGCGACCTACAATGAAGGGCGAGTCCTGAAACGAATGGTCTATCGACGTGGAATGAAGTTCCTCCCGATGGCTTTTCCTTATGATTTTTGGGTGACAACGCTTCGAAAGCATCAGCGAACTCCAGAGATCAAAGAGGCTCTCAAATCTCACTTGCTGAATATCCCGAACGAGCAGCTTCGCGGCAACACTTACCATGCGTTGATGGCCGCACTAGAAGCCCTGATAGTCGATGGCTGGGTAATAGCAAGCCACGATCCATCATTTCCGCTTTTTAACCAAATGCCCATCTACAACACGGTACATTGGCACGACAAAGCAGTGACTATTAAGGCCCAGAGTTCGAAATTCTGGTGCAAAAAAGACGTGGACAAGCGTAGACTATTACTGTGTCCATTGTCCGCTATGATACGCCGCTAGAACTCAGCAATGACTTTGAGCCAAAGGGTGATCAAGGCAAGGCGATAGACCAACTGGTCGAAGGTATCGAATCCGGCTACCGCTTTCAAACCCTCCTCGGAGCCACGGGTACTGGTAAGACGTTTACGATGGCGAACGTCATCCAACGAACCCAACGTCCCGCCCTCATCCTGGCCCACAACAAGACCTTGGCTGCTCAGCTTTGTCAAGAATTCCGCGCCTTCTTCCCCGAGAACTCGGTCCAATACTTCATTTCGTATTACGACTACTACCAGCCGGAAGCGTACGTCCCGTCGAGCGACCTTTACATTGAGAAGGACTCCAGCGTGAACGACGAAATCGAGCGACTGCGCCATGCCGCAACCCACGCCCTTCTCGAAAGGCGCGATGTCATCGTTGTCGCCTCGGTCTCCTGCATCTACGGTCTTGGCTCGCCGGACACCTACGCCGACTCCGTCGTAACGTTCGAAACCGGACAACCGCTAGATCTTGAAGAAGCACTGAAGAAGCTGATCCAGATGCAGTTCACGCGCAATAACTTGATTCTCGAACGAGGCACCTTCCGAGTGCGCGGAGACACCCTCGAAATCCAACCCAAGGATGAAGAGACCGTCACCCGTATCGAGTTCTTTGGCGATACGATTGAGCGAATTCGATTGATCGATCCCCTGACCCAAGACGTCATTGATGAGCCATCCAAAATCAGCGTTTTCCCCGCCACTCACTATGTAACGCCGTGGGAAAAACTGGACTCTGTACTCGTCCAGATTCGAGAAGAACTCGACGCCCAAGAAGCCCTCTTCCAAAGCCAAGGCAAACTGCTCGAAGCCCAACGAATTAGACAGCGGGTCGAATTTGACCTCGAAATGATGGCCGAACTTGGCTATTGCAACGGCATTGAAAACTATTCGCGCTACTTCGACGGACGCCAACCCGGAACCGCGCCATTTACGCTCCTCGACTTCCTACCGAGTGACGCGCTCATCTTCATCGATGAAAGCCACCAAACCCTGCCTCAGGTTAGGGCCATGTATAACGGCGACAAGCAACGAAAGTCGGTGTTGGTCGATTACGGCTTCCGATTGCCAAGCGCACTCGATAACCGACCCCTCAAGTTCGAAGAATTCCTCGAACGAGTACCTCAGGTCGTATTCGTTTCGGCCACCCCCGGCCCGTTCGAAAAGGAGAAGGAAGATCAGGTCGTGCAACAGATCATCCGTCCAACGTATCTGGTCGATCCCGAAGTCGTCATTCGCCCGACAAAAGGACAGGTCGACGATCTTCTCGCCGAAATTCAACGAGTGGTTGCGACGGGCAAACGGGTCCTCGTAACTACGCTCACCAAGAAAATGGCCGAAGATCTCTCGGGCTACTTAAAGGACATTGGCGTCAAGGTGAACTACATTCACTCGAATGTCCATTCACTTGAACGGCCCGAAATCCTGCGTGACTTGCGCCTTGGAATCTACGATGTCCTCATTGGCGTCAACCTCCTTCGAGAAGGGCTTGACCTTCCCGAAGTCACCCTCGTCGCAATTCTCGATGCCGACAAAGAAGGATTCCTTCGATCCGAAACATCACTCATTCAAACCATTGGACGTGCGGCCAGAAACGTGGACGGCAAGGTCATCATGTACGCCGACAAAATCACCGGATCGATGGAACGCGCCATCGCGGAAACGAATCGCCGCCGGGAAGTCCAACGACAGTACAACATCGATAACAATACCGAACCAGTCACGATTCAAAAGGAAGTTCGCGAGACGATTCGGTCCTACGACAAGGTCGAAGAAGTCGCCGCTCAGTACAGCGACGAAACCCGAAGTGCTATTCTCGACGGATCGCCAGTTCGAGTCGAAGATATTCCAATCCTCATCTCGAGCATGGAGAAAGAAATGAAGGACCTCGCCAAGGCCATGGAATTTGAGAAAGCCGCCCACGTGCGCGACGAGATCGAAGGCCTTCGCAAGATCATGGGTACCAGCGACGGTCGTCTCGGCCAAGAGAAACGAAAGCTCCGACGGTTCGCTTCAAGGAAGTAGATTTCGGCTTAGCTAGCGGTGTGAAAATTTGAGGCTTTCAGAGACTTGGCGAACAGAGAAGGTTCAGGGAATCTGTGTCTTCATCGGCACGATTGCTAATTCAATCATTTTGGCCGCCGGATATCAACGCTTCGACAACCAGGTGTCGCTAGCCTTCCTTGCACCAATATTTTGGGTCTCCTTTCTTTTGTGGTTTCCGCTCCTGCTGGTATGTTCAAAAAGGCCAAAAGTAATGTGGAGCATTTTTCTATTCCAATTCCTTCTATGCATGCTCGTTCTCTGCGTTGGAATCATGTATTCCGCTCCATAGCCTCTTCCCCATTGACACTCGATATGCCAAATGCTGGCACCCAATCCGCTGAGACCTGAGCTCGTTTCTTCACAATCTTGCCCAATTTGTGGACACCCAGATCCTCCTGAGGCCCAACGGGTCGGTGGTATTTCAGCCCAGGTCGCAGTTTTTTGTTGCTTTCAGGCAACCAAAGACGAAGGCCTGGGTAGGAATCGAAAATTGTCTTTTCCACGGGCGCTCCTACTAACTTTGAGCCTAAACAATGTTGCGAGCGTCCCTTGCCGAAGGCGATCCCAATTAAATTTGGACCAGGTCCAATCAATCCGCCGAAACTATCCTTGATTTAGCAAGGCTGCGCGTACTCTCACAATTTGCGCCCCCAACTGGGCATGCAAACCAACCAGCGGATGTTGACCATCAACTGACATCAGCGTCGGCCCTACTCCCGCTAGGTGCGCGTTATTACCTGTATCCATCAAGAACGTATGTGGATCACTTTTCGCGGCTTTGAACCTCAAAGACCGACCCCGGAGGGGTCACAGTTGGTAGCCGGGGTGTCGTAGCGACAATGAGCTTTAGCGAAATTGGAACGAAGATCCCCGGAATAGTCCGAAAAAGCCAAAGTCCACGGCCGCTCAATTCAAACTAAAAATACTAGATGCGATCTGAGCGGCCCCTCTTTAGTCCGCCGAAGCTATTTTGGAATGTTCGAAATAGCGAAGCAGGAGCCGACTTGTCGGCCATAGTGCATTGACGGAGGCGGAAGGTGATCTTGAAATCTTTGAAGCGACTCAATGGCATTAGAATGCTTCGAATCAATTTCCTATTGCGACCAATGCCTTTGCTCTAGCTTCAACTAAACGAGCCCCCAACTGAGCATGCAAAGCAGCCAGCGGATGTTGGCCATCGACTGACATGAGAGTCGGCCCTACTCCCGCAAGATGCGCGTTATTACCTGTATCCATGAGGAACGTGTGCGGATCGCTTTTCGTATTCTTAAATCCGGCCGTCAAGGACGCCCGCGAACGACCAGAAAACGGAATGATCAAAAAGATTTCGGTTCGAGGACTGCTAACCGACCGAAGCGCAGTCAGCAACTGAGGAACATCATCGCTGGTTGGCCCCGCGTTTTCGCCCATATTAACGTAGATTTCATCCGGCACTGGCCAAAGTTTTCCATTCCTCAACCGGGAATGCTCTTTGTCGATCATCGACCAAAATGTCATCACACCGGGCGTGTTCCCGTCTGCTGCTTTCCGGTCCCACGACGCCCCGCCGTAAGCCGAGATTCCATACTCGGCATTGATCGCCTTTGCGACAACCGAAGGATAGCCAAGTGTCGCATCTTGAGTTTCCACCGCGTTGGTGATTCCGTCCTTGAAGTTGGCTACATCGTCGTCGCCGTTCGTGATGCTATCGCCAAGAAAAAGTACATTTTTCTTGGCGGTATCAGCCCTGAATGTCCGAGCGACTTCATCCAACTTAATCGAGTTCACTCGAACGACATTGACCGGAGTCCAGAAATCTAGAAAGACATATCCTGAAACATATTCCAGTCGCAAGGTATGGTTTCCCGAATTCAAATGGACCGCGCAGTCGATGGTCTGAATCCCCGACTTGATCTGATAAGTGGTCCCCGGACCTCCGTCAATCGAAGCTCTAACCAAAGGATATTGACTTGCCGGAACCCCCGCTTTGGAAAGTGCAGTCCCGTCAAAAGTCACCCGAACGCTCGTGCCCGTGAAGCCAACCTTCAAGTAAGCGCCAGGGTTGGGCGTCTGAGCGTAATCGCTCTCCCGAACCCAGTTGTAAGGACTAAATGTGATGTTCGGATCGGACATTGAAATATCCCTCGCGCAAGCAAACGCGCCAAGTAAGAGAACACCAAAAGCACCTAAAAGTAACTTAATATTCATTTTTCCGAAAGTCGAAAGCTAGCTTAGAAATCCCCGCCGCCACCCGAGTCAAAGCTTCCACCCGAGTCTCCGCCGCCGCCGAAGTCGAATCCACCCGAATCGCCTCCTCCGCCAGTGTCAAACCCGCCGGAATCATTGCCCGAGCTGCCGCCAAAATCGAAGTCGCCCGAACTGTCATTGCCACTGGAACCACCGTTAAAGTTAAAGTCGCCCGAACTGTCGTTCGAGAACGTGTTTTGTCCCGGGTTTTGCTCGTAATAATTGTTGATGATCGTGTCGCCACCACCGTAGCCGTAGCCACCGTAGCCGCCGCCAAATAATCCGCCGCCCCAGCCGTAACCGTAATGGGGAGTGAACATGCTGGAGATCGCGGAGATCGCAATGACGTCCCAGATGAAATTGTGAGAATTGTAGTCTCGGTAAGGGTCATAACCCGACACCGCGTACCATGGCATGAATTGACCACTCTGAGAATATTGCCCCCGCAACTGCGGCATTTGACCCTGCATCAATTGGTCTCGTTCCTGCGGAGTGACCATAACCGTTTTGCGAGTGCCGCCAAAATTCACTTCAACCGGAATTAACTGATCGCTTGGCTGCGAAGAAAAATACGAAACTCCTTGCATCGGCTCGAACAACGGTGCGCGCTGATTGTCAATAATCGGAGGAATCGTGAACGCAACCCCCGAATCTCCCGTGATCGCACTGACGTGAGGCTTCGCGTTGTTGAAATCATCAAGAACTTGGTTGAATGTGCTGTTGGCTATATCGAAATCCGCGACAGTTTTGCCATTGCGGACTCTGGCCGTGCCTTCATCAAACGTCTGTCCCATTCGGTCTCGATATTGACGAACTGCGTCGGCATCTTGGCCCGATTTAAGGAGGCCGTCATAGGAATCCAAATAAGTCATCGCGTTTAGTGCCTTGACTTTGGTTTCTTCCGCCGCCTTTTTGGCTCGATTGATTTTTTGTTTCTTTGCTCCAAACATAATAGCTACCACGGCCGCAACCATCGCCACCGGAATTCCGATGCAGAAGAAGAGGCCAACGCCTGAAAAAGGTGAACTTGAAGAACTAGCCGACTTATTGGAATATCCGCTTGTACCCCGATTCATCACCTTCGTTTCGGCCACTGCCTTAACCCTGGTTGCCAGGTCCTTGATCGCCGGAGTGAAATCGTTCATTGTCACAAGCTTCTTAGCGTTGCCATCCAGGTATTCAAGTTCATTGACCGTGAGTTTTCGATTGTAACCAGAAATCCCCGATTTGGTAAGCACGACCAAAATCGTCTTGTCGCCAAGTCCGAGCTTGCTGTCGGCAACGTACTTTGCAAAGGCAGTTCGCTGTTCCTGACCGCTTTTCACCCAATTCGGACCCAGCTTATCAACGGCCAAGAGTCGAAATTCGTACGGCTTGACCTGGCTAGCAAGGGAATTTATTTGGCCATAGTCGATTTTGCCGTTAAAGCTTGGTTGGGCAAAGTAGGTGCTGGTCTTTAGGTCCTGGTAAACCTGATCGGCTTTGGAGTTTTGTTGGGCGAAAGATATCGCCGACATTCCCATGAGCAAAAGCGACAACGAACGGTTAAATTTCATAACTTCACTAGTTGATACGGTATACAACCCGATCCGGCTCCAACAATTATAAGTCCAAAGCATTTCGGTTATGCTATTCCCCAATGCGACCTTCTCGCACCGCTAATAACGAATTCCAGGTCGGGCAGCTTAGCCTCCTAGGTCTCGTCGTGCTTAGCCTTCTTAGCATTATTATTATTATTTGCTAGGTACCGGGAAGAACGCTGAAAAGAAATTGAAAAGCCTTCCCGGAAACGGGAAGGCTTTTTTGTTGACTCGACATTGTCGTCGGGGCCAAGTCCAACGGAGGACGTGGAGTCAATAATGAATACAAGATCAGGAGCAGAGATTGTCATGGCGAGCCTTGTCCGGCAAGGGGTAGACACCATATTTGGGTACCCCGGCGGAGTGGTGCTTCCCCTATATGACGAAATGTTAAATTGGCCACAGGTGAAGCACGTCCTCGTTCGACACGAGCAATGCGCGGCACATATGGCAGACGGCTATGCACGAGCGACCGGTAAGGTCGGTGTGTGCTTAGCCACGAGCGGACCAGGAGCCACGAACCTCGTCACCGGTATTGCAACCGCGATGATGGACAGCATTCCTATGGTTGCACTTACCGGAAACGTCAACTCGTGGGCCATCGGTACCGATGCGTTCCAAGAGACCGACATCCAAGGAATCACGATCCCCATCACCAAGCACAACTACCTCGTGCAGAACGTCGCCGACCTTCCTCACGTCCTTGAAGAAGCCTTTTATTTGGCAAATTCCGGGCGCAAAGGGCCGGTCCTCGTCGACATTCCCAAGGATGTCTTCACCGCTCTAACCGGGGCCGATTTCCCGAATGAAGTTCAACGCCGAGGCTACAAGCCCAGCGCCGATCTCAATCCTCTCTCGTTCCAACGCGCCGCGCACCTTCTCAAAGAAGCCAAAAAGCCGATCGTCATCGCCGGAGCCGGAGTCATCTGGTCCGACACGTCCGATGCGCTTCGCGAGCTTGCCGAGAAGTGCGACCTCCCCGTTATCTCCACTCTTCTCGGTCTTGGAAACATCGACCGAAACGACACACGGTCGCTAGGAATGATGGGCATGCACGGCGAGTTCGTCGGTACTCGAGCCGTCCAAGAAGCCGATCTCGTCATCGGCATCGGCATGAGATGGGATGACCGATTGACCGGCAAAGTCAACGGATTTGCTCCAAAAGCAAAACTGATCCACTTCGACATCGACCCTAGCGAGTTCAGCAAAGTTGTCGAGACCGAAGTCGTGGTTCCTGGCGACCTCGCAAAGTCGCTCCCTGAGTTCGTGGCGAACGCAGATTCGAAAACTAATGCTGAATGGTGGACCGAGATTCGAGCGTGGCAACGTGCCAACCCAATCGTCGTTCCGGACGACAAAAAGTTTGTTGCCCGACATGTGCTCCACAAGCTCAACGAACTCACCAATGCCGACGCCTACGTCAGCACCGACGTCGGCCAGCACCAGATGTGGACGGCCCAGCTCTACAAGTTCCGTAATCCCTATCAATTGCTCACCAGCGGCGGACTCGGAACCATGGGCTTCGGTTTTCCTGCGGCCATGGGGGCCGCGTTTGCACACCCTGGCAAAGAAGTCTGGGCCGTAGTCGGTGACGGTGGATTCCAGATGACGCTCCAAGAGCTCCAAACCGCAGTCGAAAACAACCTCGACGTCAAAATCTGCCTCATCAACAACGGCTTCCTCGGCATGGTTCGCCAATGGCAAGAGATGTTTTACGACAATCGCCAAAGCCACGTCTCGATGGGCAGCCCTGACTACGGCAAGCTCGCCGAAGCATACGGCGTTACCTTCTTCCGATGCTCGTCGCGAGACGAAGTCGAAGACACCATCCAACGAGCCAGAAAAGCAAAGGGACCCGTTCTCTGCGAATTCCTGGTCGAGATGGAAGAGAACGTCTTCCCGATGATCGCCGCCGGAAAGTCGAACGACGACATCATTACCGACCCGCTTCTCAAACAGCATGAGCTGGTGGAGGCAGGAAAGTGAGCACCCGACTGCACACCATTTCCGCGCTCGTCCACAACGAGTCCGGAACCCTCAACCGCCTTTCTTCACTGTTCCGCCGAAGAATGTTCTCGCTGAGCAGCATGAACGCTGGTGACTGCGAGCAAGAGGGCCTAGCGAGAGTGACCATGGTCGTCGAAGGTGACGACGGCGATCTCCGCCAAGCTGTGCGACAACTCAACAAACTCATCGACGTGATCGAAGTCGAAGATCTCAGCGGAAATGACTCCGTCCAACGAGAACTCGCCTTCTTTCAAGTCAATGCAGGAGTAGAGTCCCGTCGCAGCATCCTCGAAATTGCTCAAGTCATGCACTGCGACGTGGTTCACCTAGAACCCGAAAGCATCACCCTCCAAGCAACCGCCGAACCGAGCCGAATCGACCAAGTCGTCGCCCTGCTCGAACCTTTCGGAATAACCCAAATCGTCCGCAGCGGCCTCGTCGCCATCCGGGTGAAGAACTAAACACATGGCAAACATTTACTACACCAAAGACGTCGACACCAACCTCATCAAAAACCTCAAAGTAGCCATCGTTGGCTACGGAAGCCAGGGTCATGCCCACGCGCTGAACCTGAAAGATAACGGCGTAGACGTCCGCGTCGCTCTCTACGAGGGCAGTGCCAGCAAAGCCAAAGCCGAAGCCGAAGGATTGACGGTTCAGACTGTCGCGGATGCAACCAAGTGGGCCGACCTTTTGATGTTCTGCACGCCCGACGTTCCGATGTCAAAAATCTACAACGAAGAGGTTGCGCCTAACCTCCGCGATGGTCAAACTCTCCTGTTTGCCCATGGATTTAATGTCCACTTCGGACGCATCACACCTCCAGCAAACGTCGATGTAGCGATGATCGCACCAAAGGGACCCGGTCATCGACTTCGCGCCGAGTTCGTGGGCGGAAACGGAATGCCGTCTCTCGTCGCGGTCTACCAAGACGCCACTGGAAACGCGAAAGCCACCGCCCTCAGCTACGGTTGGGGAATCGGTTCGGCCGCTGCGGGCATTCTCGAGACTACCTTCAAAGAAGAAACCGAAACCGACCTATTCGGCGAGCAAGCTGTCCTCTGTGGCGGACTCTCTGCTCTAATCAAAGCCGGTTACGAAACCCTCGTCGAAGCCGGATATCAACCCGAAGCCGCCTATTTCGAGTGCCTCCACGAGACCAAGCTCATCGTCGATCTGCTCTACGAAGGTGGCCTCAACTACATGCGATATAGCGTCAGCGACACCGCCGAATGGGGCGACTATGTGGCCGGGCCGAAGGTCATCAACGATGAATCCAAGCGAGCGATGAAGGAACTTCTCACCGATATTCAGTCAGGCAAATTCGCCAAAGAGTGGGTCGAGGAAAACGAAACCGGACGCAAGAAGATCGACGCCTTCCGTACCGCAGAACAAGCCCACCCAATCGAGGAGGTCGGCAAAAAACTCCGCGGAATGATGCCATTCATTAACGCGAAATAACTATGTGGAGTGCGTCGGACTTGTCCGCGCTTTGTCTTGGAGGAACGAAGTTCCCAGGACTTGTCTCGCTGCAGGGACTGATGGCTCGGGAATTCTCCGCACTCCAATGTTAACCACATCAACTTGCGGTTTCGCGATCACCATTTTTAACTTACAATGCCTACTCCCAAAAGAGTCCAGGATTACCGTTTGCCCAGGCATAGCCCTGAAGGGTGGGCAACATGGGCCAAATCTTCTTGGCTTTGCACTGACTGCCAAGGATTATCAAGGACCGACCCCGGAGGGGTCACAGAATGTAGCCAGGGTGTCGCAGTGACATTGAGCTTTAGCGAAAATGGAACGAAGACCCCTGGAAAGGTCGGATCTGTTCGAAGTCCAAGGAGCAAAGCGACCCGGCGATTATCGCCGCAAAAATAGATCGAAAACTACTTCTTAGAGGAAGAATGACAACCACGCTAACCACCAACTACCTTTCCCCCGCCGAATACCTTCAGCGTGTCCGGTCGTCGGCGGTTTACGACGTCGCCACCAAAACCTTGCTCGAATTCGCCCCTGCCATCTCCGCCAAACTCGGCAACCAGGTCTTTCTCAAACGCGAGGACCTCCAACCCGTTTTCTCGTTCAAGCTCCGCGGAGCCTACGCCGCGATGTCCCGCCTCACCCCGAGCGAACTCAAAAAAGGTGTCATCGCCGCAAGCGCCGGAAACCATGCCCAAGGCGTCGCACTTGCCGCCCAAAAACTTGCCTGCCAAGCTACGATCGTCGTTCCGCTCACCACCCCCGAGGTCAAACAGCGCGCCATCCTCGCCCTCGGAGCCGAGCTCATCCGCCACGGCGACTCCTACGACGAAGCCTACAACCATTCCCTCGAAATAGCCCAACAAAGGAACCTCGTATTCATCCATCCGTACGACAATCCAGACGTCATCGCCGGACAGGGAACCATCGGCGTCGAACTCGACGAACAACTTCCGGCCGACTGCGAAGCCGTGTTCGTTCCCATCGGCGGCGGTGGACTCATCAGCGGAGTCGCCCTTGCCCTCAAGCAACTCCGACCAGGAATCAAGGTTATCGGCGTCGAACCCGAAGATTCCGATGCCGCTTACCAATCCCTAAAGGCAAACAAACGAATCAAGCTCGACAAGGCCGGAATCTTTGCTGACGGCGTCGCGGTTCGCCAAGTCGGCGAAGAGACATTCCGCATTATCCAAACGTGGGTTGACGAAGTCATCGTCGTATCGAACGACGCCATTTGCGCCGCGATCAAAGACGTCTTCGAAGACCGCCGAGCCATTCTCGAACCATCCGGTGCCCTCGCGCTTGCCGGACTAAAACAATACGCCGAGCAAACAACGGGAAAGACTTTTGCCGCCATTGCGTCGGGAGCCAATGTTAACTTCGACCGCCTCCGCCACATCTCCGAACGCGCCGCCCTCGGCGAACACTCCGAAGCGATCCTCGCCGTCCGCATCCCCGAACGGCCCGGCAGCTTCCGCCAATTGTGCGAATGTCTCGGTGACCGCAGCATCACCGAGTTCAACTATCGGATGGCCGATGCGAACCAAGCCACCATTTTCGTCGGATTCAATATCAAAACCGCGCTCGAGATCGTTCAAATCCTTGAGAAACTCTCAACCAATGGCTTTGAAGCCCACGACCTCAGCACCAACGAACTCGCCAAAACCCACGTCCGCCATATGGTTGGCGGACGGTGCGACACCGCCACCGACGAAAGACTCTTTCATTTCGATTTCCCTGAGCGACCGGGGGCACTATCGCAGTTCCTCAACCAACTCGGCCAAAATTGGAATATCTCGATGTTCCACTATCGCAATCACGGAGCAGATAAGGGCCGCGTGCTTTGCGGAATCCAAGTCCCACCCGCCACCGAAAAAAACTTCGACCTATTCCTCACCACCCTCGGCTACGACCATACCGACGAAACCAACAACCCCGCCTTGAGGTTATTTCTGTAAAATGACAATTCAGTTGATGCCCATGTGGAGTGCGCGAACTTGTTCGCGCTTTGGCCTGCGAGACTTGTCTCGCTGAAAACTTTATGCTAATCCGAAAAACTTCGATATCCTCCCGCAACTCATGAAACCTCCTTTCGACCCCCGCCACCAATCTCGCACCATCACCGAAGGTGCCGACAAAACCGCCAATGGGAGGAACGAAGTTCCCAAGATGCGACGCGCACTATTAGGCCCAAATCAAATTTAATCACTTAAGGCTCCTAACTCCCAACTCCAAACCCATGAAACCCTTCGACCCCCGCCACCAATCTCGCACCATCACTGAAGGTGCCGACAAAACCGCTAACCGCGCCATGCTCCGCGCAATGGGCCTCGGCGACAAAGACATGCAGCAAAGCTGGGTCGGAGTCGCCACCGTTTGGAGCGAGTCCACGCCCTGCAACGTCAACCTCGACGCCCAAGGTATCCGCGTCGCCGAAGAAATCACCAAACGCGGCGCAACGACAAGGCGCTTCAACACGATCTCCGTCGCCGACGGAATCGCGATGGGCCACGAAGGCATGCGCGCAAGCTTGGTAAGTAGAGAAGTCATAGCCGACTCGGTCGAACTCATGATGCGCGGCCACTGTTACGACGCCCTCGTCGGCGTCGCCGGATGCGACAAGAGCCTTCCCGGAATGCTCATGGTTATGGCTCGCCTCAACTGCCCCAGCATCTTCCTATTATGGCGGAACCATCCTCCCCGGCCGCCACAAAGACAAAGACGTCACCATCCAAGACGCGTTCGAGGCGGCTGGTGCCTACGCCGCTGGAACCATCGACAAGCAAGAACTCCACGCCGTCGAGTGCGCCGTCTGCCCCGGTGCCGGTGCCTGCGGTGGACAGTACACCGCTAACACCATGGCCTGCGTTGCCGAAGCCCTTGGCATGGCCCTTCCCGGGTCGTCGAGCCCGCCTGCCGAAGACCCCGACGGCAAGCGCGATGAATACTTCGCTCAAATCGCCGAAGCGATGATGAACCTGCTCGCCACCGGACTCCTGCCCAGCGATATCATCACCAAGAAATCGCTCGAAAACGCAGTCGCGATCGGAGCCGCTACCGGTGGTTCGACCAACATCGCCCTCCACCTTCCCGCCATCGCTTACGAACTGGGCATCACCCTCACCCTCCAAGAAATCCACGAGATCAGCCAACGAACGCCGATCCTCGCCGACCTCCGTCCGGGCGGAAAGTACGTCATGCTCGACCTCCACAAAGTCGGCGGCGTTCCCGCAGTTCTCAAGGCTCTCCTCGATGCCGGGTGCCTTCATGGCGACTGCATGACCGTCACCGGAAAAACCATGGCCGAAAACCTTAAAGATGTCGTGATTCCCACCGAACAACTCGTGGTTCGAACGACAGCGAACGCCGTCTCTCCGACCGGCGGGCTCGTCGCCGTTTACGGAAACCTCGCCACCCTCGGCGGAGTAGTCAAGACCGCTGGAGTCAAGAAACTCGCCCACACCGGCCCGGCCAAGGTTTACGATTCCGAGCAAGACGCGATGGCCGCCGTCCAAGCCCGCCAGATCGAAAAAGGTGACGTGGTCGTCATCCGCAACGAGGGCCCCAAAGGCGGCCCCGGCATGCGCGAAATGCTCGGCGTCACCGCCGCGATCGTAGGGCAAGGCCTCGGCAACGACGTCGCTCTCCTCACCGATGGCCGCTTTAGCGGAGCCACGAAGGGCCTCATGGTCGGTCACGTCTGCCCCGAAGCGAGCGAAGGCGGAGTCATCGGGCTGGTGCAAAATGGCGACCAAATCACCGTCGATGCCGAGAAATTTGAACTCACCGTCCACGTCACCGATGAGATTCTGGCGGAAAGAAGGAAAGACTGGAAGCCTCTCCCACCGCGATACACGAAAGGAGTCCTGGCCAAATTCGCCCGAACAGTCGGCCCCGCCTGCGAAGGCGCGGTTACCCACTAGGTTAAGGAGAAAGCATTCGGTGAAGCAGGGTGTGTGAATCGGTTAGCATCCTTTGGGAGTGCTCGTGCCTGCGCGAGCTTTTAAACTGCAAAGCCTGCTTTGCTGAGAAACTCCTGATTATCAAGTTCTAACTGGATTCACGCCCTCGTACGCCCACAGAAAAGTTACAATAACAGACAATGTTCCTCGCTGCTGCATTCGCTTCTACTTTCTTCGCCGACAACGACGAGTGCCTTGTCTTCGTCAGTCGAAACCTGGCCAAAGGCGACAGCAATTGGTACACCTACTTCAGCATCTCCGAACGGAAGCTGAAGTTCAAAGCCGGCGACAAACTCAGCTACGACATTTTCCTCGACCCCAAGAACCCGGTGACGAAGGGCGCGCTCGACGTCGAACTCGACGAAGGCGACCCGCTTCGCGACCGCAAACTCAACGACACTGACGGTAAGCGGGCCCACGGCGATGGAGCCCTCGACTCAGCCAAGGGACACTGGCTCCACCGAGTCATCAATGTCAACGACCTCGCCGGGCGAACGGCTACCGCTTGGAACCTTAACTTTGAAGGAGACCGCGACGGCCGCTACTTGATGGCAGTCGATAACATCAAAGTTACTCACGCCGATGGAAGCGTCGACGTGATCTACGACGGAGGCCCGCCCCAAGCGCACAAACTCGCCCAAACAAGTGGATACACGAAGTTCCCTGCCTGGCGGGTCGTCGACAAAGCTGAAATCGAACCCGGCAAAGACCTCGAGCCGTTGATCGCAAAAACCGAAGATCAGGCAAAAAAGAAACAGGCCCTCGAAGCTATCGACGAAGAACTCAAAATAGTCGAGAATTACCTCAAAGGCAAGCCCCAAGACATTCACACCAAGCAACACTTGGACCAAACCCGGTTAATGCTCGACGCCCTTTACCAGAGCGACAACGTCACCCCCGAACAAATCGAGGCCGCCCTTCACATGGCGAACCAGGCATTGGAGCACTCGCACCCGGAAATGAAAAAGTACACCGGCCACTTGGTTGGGCATGCGCATATCGACCTTCAGTGGCTCTGGGAGTGGCAAGAGGGGATCGTCACCTCGCACGACACCTTTAATCAGGCGGTGAAATTCATGGACGAGTACCCCGGCTTCACGTTCAGCCAAAGCTCGTCGGTCATCTATCAAGCCGTCGAAGAAGCCTATCCAGACCTGTTCAAAAAAGTGCAGGACAAGGTCAAAAAAGGCCAATGGGAATTGGTTGGCGGAAGAGTGTGCGAAGGCGACACCAACATGATTTCGCCCGAATCACACGCTCGACAGTTCCTTTACGGTCAGTCGTACTTCAAAGAAAAGTTCGGCAAGACGGCGACGGTCGGTTGGGAGCCCGACACGTTTGGCCACTCGCTCCAGATGCCGCAAATCCTCAAGATGGGCGGCTGCAAGTATTACTACTTCTGCCGGGGCGGCCAAGGGAAACCGCTCTTTTGGTGGGAAGGGTTGGATAAGACTCGAATTCTCGCGTTCGATGAGCCGGCCAGCGGCTCCTGGTACAACGCCGATATTTCCTACAAGCAGTTCCAAGAAATGCTCGACTTCGAAAAGAACACGGGCAGCAAAGATGCACTCATGGTTTACGGAGTCGGCAACCACGGCGGTGGACCAACCCGTGAAATGATCCAAGAAGCGGTCAAGATGATGGCGAAACAAGACCTTCCTGGCATCAAATTCAGCACCGCAAGTCAGTTCTTCAACAAACTTTCAACTTACGACCTCGCCAAGATCCCGGTGATCGAAGATGAATTAAACCCGGTTTTTGACGGTTGCTACACCACTCATAGCGAGGTCAAGCAACTCAATCGTCAAGCCGAAAATGCTACAGCAACCGCCGAAGCAATTTCGGTCATGGCTAACCAATTTGGATTTAACTATCCGCACGCCCAATTCCGCAAGTCATGGGAGGATATATGCTTCAATCACCACCACGACACATTGCCCGGAAGCGGCATCCACGCACCTTACGAAAAGACCAAAGTAACCCTGGGTCGAGCAATCGCCGACAGCAAGGACACCACCGTGAAGGCGATGGAACTCATGACCCAGCGGGTCACCGCCAAGGTCGGCGGAATGAGCTTCATGGTCGCGAACCCGGTCGGTTGGACGCGAAGCGAATGGGTCGAAACTCTTGCCGTCCCGAGTGGTTGGAATGGCCAAAATATGGATATTGACCGACTCGTTACCGTCGCCCCAGACGGAAAAGAATATCCCGTCGAAGTATTAGATCGAATCACGAAACGAATCAAATTCTACGCCGCTGATGTTCCGAGCTTTGGCTACCGTGTCTTCCAGGTTCGCAACGGCGACACGCGCCCAAAGTCATCCTACACATTTAATAAGAGTGAAATTAGCAGCGACGGAATTCATGCCGTCATCGACCCAATTCAAGGTGGATTGAAAGAACTGACCATTCGAGGCAAGACGTTCCGTAACGTCGGCCAACTGAAAATGAACTACGAAAAGCCCGGAGGAATGACCGCGTGGGTCATTCAACCGATTGATCACGTCGACACATGGAAGCCGTCCGGAATCGAAGTTAAACCCACAACCTTGGGCCTCGACCTCAAGATGACTTACACAATGGACAGCACTAACCGACCCGGCGTGCCAACCACCGTCACGCAAACCTTCCAGTTCCGAGACGGCGCAAATGACATTCCCGTGCAAGTGCTGTGCGACTGGCACAACGTGGGAACTGGTCAAACCAACAATCCGATGCTTCGAGTTTCGTTCGATGTTGACTCCGCCGAAGCACCACAAACTGGAATCTTTGACATTCCGTACGGAATCCTCGAGCGACCAACCGACGGAAAGGAATATCCCGCGATGAAATGGGGCGCGATCGGCGATCTCGCCATCCTCAACGACTGCAAATACGGCTACGCGACCAAGGATAAAACCCTGACGATGACTCTGATTCGGAGCAGCTACGACCCCGATCCCGAACCAAATTCTGGCGTCCACCAATGGCAATACGTCATTCATCCCAAGACCGAACGAGAAACTTGGGCTGACGTCACCCGCGCCGGATATAACCTTAATCAGCCAATGGTCTGCGCGACGGTCCCGTACGATTCTCGCGGAAAGTCACCACTCGATTGGAGCGCTATCACGATCGACACTCCCGAGGGAATTCCGTTTGGGCTCAAACTCGCCGAAGGCTCCTCCGATCCGATCGCTCGGATGTACAACTGCAGCTTCGACGGCTCAAAAATGAGGGTTTCCACCGCATTCAAAGGCAAAACCATGACCGAGGTCAACTTCCTAGAGGACTCAATCAAGCCGTTTGTGCCAACCCTCGCAACCTACGAGATCAAGTCGATTCGTTGGTCGAAATAAACCGACTCACATCAAGAAACGAGACCTCATGAGGAATGCAATAAAAGGAATCATGAACGACATCGCCAATGATCGAGCCAAATTTGTACCCGTGGCCGCTGAACCCGCAGGCGACCACGAGGTTCGGTTCCACCTCGCCAATCATAAAGTGTCCGTCGGGTGAAACATCATAGTCGCATGTTTTGCGGCTCAAGATAGTGGGTGATAAGCCAGGCAGAAATCGCTCGGTCAACGCCGCCAAGCCCCTTTCTTGGTCGGCAGTGCTGGACGAAGAAAATCGATGATGTCCGCCGACTTTTACTCCCGGAACTTGGTCAACCGCCGGAAAACCGTACAGCATCTCTCCCGTCTCGTTCATGATTCCAAAGCCCGGAAGATCTTTCCAGTCGGATTCGTGCCACACCAGCAAATGTGTCTCGCGTGATAAAAACGGAGCGACTTGCGGCACCAATTCGCCCGTCGCATTTCCAGCCGCAACAACAACTTGACTAGCCAAATAGGCTGCCCGCTCTCCCTGCACAGACCAACGATCGCCAACCGGACTGAGCCCCAACACCTTATCCGTCGCAAACGAAACACCATTCTCGCTCGCCCTCCGATAAATCGCTGACGTCGCATCCGCCGATCGAACGTAGCCGCCCTCGGCCTCAAAGAATCCTATGTAATCTTGGGGCAAGCGAAAGCGAGGAAACTGATCGTTCGCCTCCTTCGCAGTCAAAATTCGATGGTCAATATCGTGCTCCATCGCACTCGCCAAGGAACCCAGCACAAGTTCGCTCGAAGCGGGTCCCGCGTAAAATCCACCCGCCGGAACGTACAAATCATCTCCCAACGTCTTCCACTTCTCAATAGCCTCGCGAAGCAATGGCACGTACCCCGCGTGCTCAAAATAGCTCAATCGAAACAGCCGAAGGCCATCGCTCGACGCCCCGAACGAATTCGCCGGACCATGGGTGTCGATGACCAAGACCCGCTCGCCACGCCTCGTCCCCGCCAACGCCGTCGAAAGCCCAACCACCCCCGCCCCAACAATAATGAGATCAAATTCCATGGGTCACTATCAAACGTTACCCCTCCAAACTGAAAAACAACCAGTGACCTTACGCAATTCGGAATCTTGCGACGAATAGTGCTGTTTTATCCGGGAATAAACATGCTGATGTTCGAATACGGGGCTGGATAGTCCATGGGTAATCTGCAAGCAACTAGTCAGATTTACCAGTCAAAAATAAAGGAAAAAATAGGGTACAAATGTGGATCCAGATTCAGTAATGCTCGAAAGTCAAGAAAGTATTGGAAATCTACTGTAAATTCTTGGCGAATTCGTGAGGTTTCCCTGATATAACTAAGGAATCCAAGTTTTCTTGGAGGTAGTTATGAAACGCGGAAGCACATCTTTACGGACCCTCATCGCGGGCGTCATTCTCCTAATGGGGATTATTCTTGCGAGTGCCCAGGCCGGAGCGGGCGGCGGAGTCGTTGTCGGCTCAGACACGGGAGGTACCGGAGGTGATGGCTCTGGTCAAGCGATGACAAATTACACGGTCCTCGTAAAGATCGAAGAAAAGCTTCATGCCTGGACGGACTATATTGTCAGCGGCGCAATGATAACGCCGAACACGGATCGGCACGTTGTCAGACTCAAAATCGCTTGTCCATATACGGTGACGACAACACCCGACGCAACCGGGTACTGGATTGATACATCGTTCATCACCGCGCTAGGCGTACCTGTCGGGACGGAACTTGGCGCCGATGGAACCCCACCCACCATCTTCCTTTCGCCCTACGGAAGCGGTTATCTGCCCAATCCGCCCGAGCAATGTGCAACCGTCTTGTTTGGAAACAGCTACACTCCAACACAATCACCCGCCACTTGGTACGTCGACATTCAGCGTGGTGCGAGTGGCATCCTCACTGGCGGCCAAGTTAAATATTGGGGCTACTTCATCGGTTCTGGCAAGCACTACAACACCGAAGGTCAGCAAGATGGATCCCGAACCAATCCCAACGCTGGTTGGCACGCAACGACGCTCAACCTCGATAAAATTGAACTGACATCGATCAGTCTCGATGCCCGCAAGGTCTATGGCAAAGCCAACCTGGATGGTGAACTCCCAGGAGACCCGAATGCGGAACGGTCGAACAATAATTTTCAACCCTGGATATTCCGGGGCGGTCACTTTGTTGGAAACATGGGTTGGGGTTCGTCAAAGGACCTCAGCGGCACCGCTAGGACCCAATACATGCTGACCTCCATGGGCGACTCGGACAATTATCTCGCAGGTTGTCTGACCATGTTTGCAACGGGAACCAGAGGAACGTTTTCATCCGGCACGATCGGTCTCTATCGTCCCTCAAGCATCACGACCGGTACTCCCGCCCCACCCGCCCTCGATCTGAACCTGAATACGGGCCTCCTCTCCATTTGGGACAACCGATGGAATATTGATCCTGCGGGAACCCAAGCCTTTGCCGGAGATTATCGATTCCGACCGTATTACTCGGTTTCGCCAACCACCACGGACCAAAACAACTACCTGAACTGGCAGATGCCGTACGCCGACGCGATTTGGAGGAAGGAGTATGGCGGCGACAACACCACCGCGACGAAAAAAATGTGGCAATACGTTGCCCTTTGCCAAAACAACGAGGCACCCAACACCTGGCAATACTTCGGGTCGACATGGCTTGAAGGAGTAACTGGACAAGTATTCCCTTTGACCGACTCTCGACCACGAATTTGGAAAGTGAGATAGCCCGATGAAGCGTTCTTTGCAACTGATAAGCGGCATCGGCTCGATCGGCGTCATCGCGGGAGTGGGCTGGTTCGTGCTTTCGCGTCCTCATACCACGACCCGTCATGCCGTACCTCCCGCGAAGGATCTCCGCCTCGTAGAGGCGCAAAAGTCGCCGAAGGAGTTCATCGCCAAGAATGAATCATCGAAAGATGTAAAAGTTCAAACCCTCGTGACCCGCGCCAGAATGACGATGGCCTACGATGCCGCGAACAAGAAGGACTACTCAACCGCCCGGGCCGAGTTCATCGAAGCTTCCTACAAGCACAAAGGCACCGATGCCATGAACCCCGACTTCGGAACGCTGAGCGACCAGGCCGCCTACCAAGCAATCGTTTGTCTTGAGAATGAGGGATTAAATCAGGGCGATGGCAAGGGCGATCGCATTGGAAAGAAACTCGATCCGAAAAACCTAACCCGTAGCCAGCAAGAGGCGCAGAAGGAATACCGCAAGTTCATGGCCGAACGGCCCCTCAGCCCACTCATTCACGCCTGCGCGAGAAGGCTAGAGCGACTCAACGGCGACGCGCTTTCCCCCGAGGACCAGCTCCGGCTCGAAAACGGCATCGCTACCCAAGAAAAGCAGATCGCGTTCGAAACCAGCGTCTGCGGACCAAAATCCCTCGAAAAAATCCTGCCACTCCTCGGAAAAGACGGCATGAGCTATAAGGAGCTGGCCAAGGTTTGCCGAACTGATGACAAAGGAACGAGCCTCGAACACCTTAAACAAGGGTGCGAATCCCTTGGCCTGAAACCCATCGGCCTCGACCTCAACGCCAAAGACTTTAACGCAATGCGCCGACCGTTCATCTGGCTCCAAGCCGACCACTATGTGGCCATCCTTGAGATCAAAGACGGCAAAGCCCACCTGTACGACCCCCGCTTCCGTGCCGACGACTGGTGCCCGCTCCCGAAAAACGATGACGCAAAATTCCACGCCACCGTCCTCGCATTCGAAACTCCAAATGCCGACCTAACCATTGAGCCGCATAAAACCAAAAACACCCTCCTCGGAGGCGCAACGAAATGATCTTAGCAGTCAGCTGCCTGCCTTTAGCTGTTAGCCCCGTTCAAAGGTCAACCTACGCTCATGCCTATGCCGAAAAGCTACCTCTTTGGACGGAGAGGTCGGTGTGTAGGGGACGGGTAAAGTTGGACATCTGTCAAAGGGGGTATTGGCCCTCAGGTTCAAACATTTAGATGTCAGATAGTAAACGATCATTTCGTCATCATTCAGCCGAGTTTAAAGCCCAAGTAGTCCTT
>JANYCU010000007.1 GCA_025360125.1 Armatimonadota bacterium
TGGCTAGTCCCCGTTTGACGATCCACTAGTATGTGAGGATTGCCTCCTGTTCATTATGTTCGTTCGCGAACTTTCTTTCCCACATTGCGGGGGTGAGATTGTTCAGGGATGAATGGGGTCTGAAGTTGTTATGGTCATCAAGGAATGCATCGAGCCTTGCTTGGAGCTCTGTGCCGGATTGGAAGATCTCCCGGTTGAGGAGTTCGTCTCTGAGCTTATCGTTAAAGCTCTCAACTCTTCCGTTTTGCCAAGGACTACCAGGTTCAATGAATTTAGCTTTGACTCCTGAGTCTTCAAGCTTTTGGGTGACCGCTTTGGCGATGAACTCGGTTCCATTGTCCGAGCGAATGTATTCTGGCTTTCCATGGACCAGGAAGAGCCACGAGAGTTCTTTGGCGACAAGCGATGAGGGAATGGAAGGGGCGCACAAAAGGCTCAGACACCGCCTTGAGTATTCGTCCATAACCACAAGGATTCTCGCAGCACGGCCATTTTCTAAGCGTTCGTGGACGAAGTCGTAGCACCAGCCTTGGCCGGGTCTTGTCGCCTCAGGAGTTCCAATCGTCGATCGTCCCAATCTGCGTTTTACCACTCTTCGACTCAAACGAAGTCCCTCAAGCTTCCAAAGGCGGTGAACCGCTTTCAGGTTTACGCTCAGCCCACTACGAACCAAAAGGACGTGAATACGGCGAAATCCGTACCGAGGATGCTCTTTGGCAAGCGTGAGTATCTTGTCCCTGAGTCTAGGGTTTCTTACCCGCCTTCGAAACCGGGATACGGACGGAGTGATGCCAACCAGCTTACAGCTGGCTCTACGCGCATAGCCCTGAGCCACCAGAAAACAGACGGCCCGTCTCCTTGACTCAGGGCTCACCATTTTCCCTTCTGTAATTCCTTGAGCATCTCAAGGTCTAAGGCTTGGTTGGCTACGATCTTCTTCAGACGCTGGTTCTCGGCTTGTAAGAGTCGCAGTTCAGCAAGCTCCGTTCCGCTCATACCCGCATACCGGTCTCGCCACCGGTACAAGGTCTGAACATTCACCCCGTGGCTTCGACTAATACTCGCAAGGCTTCCGCCTTCATTGATCTCCTTCACTATCTGAAGGATCTGCTCTTCACTATATTTCTTTGCTTTGGTTGACATGCTCACTCTCTTTCAAAAAGAGACGAATCATCACATCACCATGGATCGTTTTTTGGGGAACAAGTCACATCGCGATTTGAAGGTCTGGTCTCTCAAAAGTCTCTCAATTGGAGGAGATATTGAGAGACTTATATGGACGGCTGTAGATTCAAAAAAAGTCCGTTGAGCCTAATAGTATCTCGTTTACACCGAAAGGGTTGGGGTTCGAGCCCCTCATCGCCCACCAGTTTTTTAGGTTCAAAATAGTCTTACGGAAGCCCAACGAACAATCGTTCCAAAGGTTCGGTCTCTCAAAGGTCTCTCAACTGAAGGGGAAATAGAAAGACGTCAGGGCACGAAGCATCCCAAGTATTTGAAGTTACATTAATGATGCCCGCGCCTTTCTCCTATCTGATCCGTCCTGAGTATGATCGGGAGAAAAATGAAGCTAAAGTTTGAGCACCAACGCCACCCTCATATCGACGAGAGGAAGAAGACGGGGCAGGTTAAGGTCCACGAAAAGAAGACAGACTTGAATAGCCGCCTAGCGCTACTTCTTACCACGGGAGTGGGCACGATGTGGTGCGCCTACATTTTTGCTATTCTTGCACTTCTCGTTTTGCCAGACGCAATCAAGGGCGGGATGTTGACCCTCATCCAGTGGGTGAGCCAGACATTTATCCAATTGGTAATGCTGTCCGTCATCATGGTTGGACAGAACATTTTGGGCCAAGCGGCGGATAAACGTGCTGAGGCGACCTACAAAGATGCCGACGCAACTTTCCATGAGGCCATGGAAATCCAAAAGCACCTTAAAGAACAGGATGAGGCGATCAATGCAATTTTGGACCGACTTGAGAAAATGGAAGCCAACAGGACCAAGGAAAAATAAAGTGTTGGCAAGATGCTAAACGGACTGCTAGTTCCGTTCACTTTTTGCGGTTATGCCGTGGCCTAAAAACAAGAATCGTCGGCCTATGCTTCGGTAGCGATATTTCGCCACGCCTCGAAAGCGGCAGTAATCCTGAGGAAAGACTGGATTACCACTTTTTCTTCTTGGGCAACATTGGATTCCAAGACTGTTTCGTACGGCGACGGGGTCCAATGATCAAGGGAACTTTCGGGGGCATGGCAGCAGTAGGATTGCTTCGGCTCGGAAACCACAATTTAGCTCGGAATCGAAATCCCTATTCTCGCAGACCACCTTAGACGCAAAAGATGAACCTCGGGCCAAGATCGAACCAATATGGCGAGCGACATGGATCCCAATTCTCGATGCGGCCATCCTATTCCGTGTGGCCTTTTTTGGCAAAGGCTACGCCAAATATGGGCGAAGATCCGCGGATACCGAGGTCGAAGAGGCAACGGAGATTTTCGGAGACCAAGCCCCTCAGAATGCTCCACTTCTCACAGAGATCTTCACGGATTTGAGACAGTCTGAGGAGGGCCTTCTCAAGAACGACTTTTTCTTAGATATCCTCGGTGAGAACTCCTGCAATCACGAAGGGAGCAAGATATTTGACACCGCCGTCAGTTGGGGGCGCAATGCTGACCTCTTTGAATTCCATATCGACCCTCACGAAAAAGCTCGGGCCGAGGAAATTAAAGAGAACTTTGCTGGTGAATTACAAGGAATGGAATTCTTAAGTTTCCTTCGCCACGACTGCACTCCGGTAGACAACATTTATCTCTCCATTTGCCTCAAAAACAGCATATCGCAGTTCCCTAACGTTCCCGCATTCACGCTCGCGAATCGCTTCGATCACATCGTCTTCGGTCATGCCGAGCCGCCTTAAATTCTCATCGAGAAAGTGCCCATCGTATACTAGTAAGACCGGTCCAGCCCCAAGCAAGCGACACATCTTCTTAGATTTTGTCATCCCAACCGTCAGCAGCTTGTTCAGAATTAGCAAAGTCGTCGCGGAAACAATTCCCACCTTAAGGGAGGTACTAGCCCTTACCATTGCCGTTTCGACCGAACTTCCAAGTAGAATCAGAATAAGGAGATCGAGCGACGAAAGTTGGCCCAATTGTCGACGACCAATAAGTCGAATCGCGACAATAAGGAACGCGTAAATGACGGTCGTATTGATTACGACCTCAACAAACAGCTTTGTTTGACCGCTCATACTAAAGTTCCTCTGCTATGAACCTGTGGCTTTCGAAAGTATTTGATCATCCTAACGCAATGGGAGCCCTCATTATAGCGGGCAAGACCCTGGTTGTGTACCTGTTTCTCATCCTTGGCCTTCGCCTGATCGGCAAGCGAGAACTTGGCCAAATGACCTTGTACGATTTGGTTCTGATCATAATTTTGGGAAACGCTGTTCAAAATGCGATGATGAACAACGACAACTCGCTCGGGGGCGGCCTCATTGCTTCTGCCACGTTGCTAATAGCCAACCGACTTTTCAATGTCTTGCTCCAGCGATCCAAGAAGATTGAGAAATTGATGGTTGGCGAACCCGTTCTCATCCTCCACAAAGGGGTTCCAATCAGGGAAGCAATGACAAGAGAGGGGTTAACTGACGATCAACTATTAACTGCTCTGCGAGAACACGGCTTGACCGATCCAAAGCAAGCCCACATGTGCGTGCTTGAAGTTGATGGCTCTATAAGCGTTGTGCCGACCGGATCGGGAGCTTTCAAGACTCGCCGCCACTTCCGTGCGCTGAGGTTGCCGTAATGGATCACCTGACCATTTTCGATCTCACTGTTTTCTCTGGCAAGACCGTTGCCGTCTTGCTGGCGCTCTTCATCGGTTTTCGCTTAATGGGTAAGCGGCAAGTCGGACAATTAAACATTTTCGATTTGGCGATGATCATGGCCCTTGCAAACGCCGTTCAAAATGCGATGACATCAG
This sequence comes from Armatimonadota bacterium, assembly GCA_025360125.1. Lineage (GTDB taxonomy): Bacteria > Armatimonadota > Fimbriimonadia > Fimbriimonadales > Fimbriimonadaceae > Fimbriimonas. Next base: position 3,986 of record JANYCU010000007.1, read on the forward strand.
GCTCGGGCGACTTGAGGACGGGGCTCATCTCGTCGGGGACTTTGCTAATTACAGGCTGGATTATCACCCGTAGCTTCCTGCGATTCAGTTCCGCCGAGCGTCTGTTACTTGGCGTACCGAGTGTCATCATTAGCAACGGTAAGGTATTTAAGCGTCGACTGCGACGAGAGGGAATAACGAAATCCCAACTCATGGCCGCCATACGGCAACACGGAATACAAACTTGCTCCCAAGTTAAAGTCGCAGTACTCGAGGTGGATGGTTCGATAAGCATTGTGCCTGAAAGCAAGGGTCATCGGTCTTAGGGCCTTAGTTCCCTGAGTTAGCCGGGACAAGAATCAATTCAGCCATACTTCAGATTCGGGAGCTAAATTATGCCAGAAGAAATAGACGTACCAATGGAAGATGTGAAAGAGCACTTGGATAGGCACCATGAGCACATGGTAGAGAGCGGAGAAAATATCCCAGTGTGGCTGAAGCTGGTTCCCATGACTACTGCAATTTTGGCCGTTATCGCCGCCGTCAGCTCTCTAAACGCGGGGCAACTGGTCAACATGGCACTGCTTGAGAAAAACAACGAGATCGCTGAGCATACTCTCGCATCGGATTCTTGGAATTACTACCAGGCCAAGGGAATTAAGGGCCTCATCATGAGTGCTCAGGCCGATGCTTTGCCTGAAGGTTCCCCACTGAAAGTAAAGGACAAAGATAATGCTGCTAGGTACACCAAGGAGCAAAAGGACATTTCAGCTACGGCTAAAGGACACGAAAAGAAGGCCGAAGATCTCAACAAGGAGGCTCAACACTACCTTCACAATGGTCACTATTTTGCCCTTGCCGTCAGTCTTTCGCAAATAGCAATTGCGATGTCTGCCATTGCGGCTATAACCCGCCAGCGCACGATTTGGTTTCTCGGAATGACCTCTGGGGCAATAAGTGCTGGCCTTCTTATCTACGGCATATTGCAGAAGTGATCGAGCACCTGGTTTGAGGCCCTAGATGTTGCTCCAGGGTCGACCCTTGGGCCTACCACAGCATTTGCGAAAAAATTTCCCGCTCTGACAAGGGCACTTTTGCCAGTTTGGAACACCCGACAAGATTTTTGAAATCTTCGCCTGAAGTTCCTTTTCTTCCTGTTCGGTGATTATCCAAACAGATCCGTTCCACGATTTTTCCTTAAGCTTGTCTCTCAGTTTGCCGTACATAAAGTATGCGCGACATTCCTGGCTATCTTGGAGAGTCATCCTTCTATTTGGAACGAACCTTGTGCCATCCCAGAATCCTGGCCTGGGAACAAAGACTGACTCTGATTCACCAGACATTTTAGGAGTGATGTCAATGAGAAAGCCGTCGGGAGATTTCCACACAATGTGAGCCTCTGCTTCGATCCACTCATCCTCCTCCCATGTAATATCCCAGCCCGAAACCGCCTCGCCACCATCGCGAGCAACTTTTGCCGCCACATTTTGAGGGCAATATCCGCTTGTTGCATCAATTTCAGGGATCACAGGCACCCTAGCTAAAGACTCCCCAGGACTGAGGGCTCGGCAAAAATACGAAATGGCTTGAGTGAATTCGTTTGATGTCATTTAAGGTTGGTCTATTTGTTGATTCGCATTCTCTGACAATCTCCGTGGTCTGGGAAGTAACGATGGAGCGGAGGCCTGCACAGGAAACGCCCCCTTCATTATGCTATCCGATCAGCGATTTGGAGTAGAACGGAAGTAATTAGGATTCGTTCAAAAAAATCCCACGCGATCAGGATTTTATCCTGATCGCACACATTGGAGATACATGCTGAAACAAGATATCTAAACGAAAAGTTCGCCGGCCAAACGGTAACCGCACTGGCAGGGAACCGACGCAAAGTCATCCCAACACGCTCTGCACCTAATCCTCGGATTTGGAATCCGGTCCGACGAAGGACTCCGTAAGAGAGCTTCATTGTCACAGGCAGGACATGGGTACTTCGAAAGCGCGACAACGGCCTTACATTCTGGGCAAAGAGCTTTTCTTGTTTCAACCATTTCACGTGCTTGCATGGGCTGGCTCAATTTACCTCGACAAAGAATCAACAGTGGCCAGCGATCTTTGGTAAGTCAAGTGCCATCATTGACGCTCACACTGAGTGGGAGATCCCATTCGTTATTCCAAAGTTCAAAAAAAGGAACTAGAGTTGAAAAAAAAACTCTCGGTCAGATACTCTCTTTCTGTTGCGGAGGATTCCGTGATGGAGGAACGCCACATGGGCGATAGTCCTGGTCATTTTTGCTCACTGGTTAACAACAACAAGAACAAATCGTTAGCGAGTCAGGCCTCAACCGTGCCTGCTCTTGATGGAGTGTGTGTAGGCTAAGGGAGCCTGCGTTCAAAGGCTTTTCGGAGCCCTTGAGAAGACACTTCTCAGGGGCTTTTACGTGATTGTTCACCTGTCGCAGTTCGATTTGTGAGACGACAGTCATGAAAAACTTTCAACTTCTTTCTATCCGCCCCACCCGATTGGTATGCTCCGAACCCGACTGGTTCACCACTAAGATTGGGTGTCGGCGTCTCCCGCAATTCGAGGTGGAGCCCCAATGATCCGATTTTCAGGAAAACCGACAATCCCAAAGAGTCCGATTGGATTCGCCGATCTCGCTCTGCTGAGCGGACTCTTTCTCACGCTTTATGCCCTGGCAAAGGTCGGTGCTGGCTTCTTTGTCGCGTTCCGACCGCCAGATGTATTGCCGAATGTCAGCCTCGATCCGATCAATTTGCCGTATTACGCCGCAAGATCCACCCTCCGAATGTTTTTGGCACTGGGCATCTCAATCGGGTTTACCTTGATCTACGGCTACGCGGCAGCAAAGAGCAAAAGAGTCGAGAGGATTCTCATCCCCCTTCTCGACATTCTCCAGTCTGTTCCAGTTTTGGGTTTCTTATCAGTGACCGTAACGGGATTCATCGCACTCTTCCCTGGCAGCCTTCTTGGCCTTGAATGTGCTTCAATCTTCGCCATCTTTACGGGGCAGGTCTGGAATATGACCTTCTCGTTCTATCACTCTCTCATTACGCTTCCAAAGGAGCTTGATGAGGCTGCAACAGTCTTCCGATTCTCTAAATGGCGTCGATTCGTGACAATCGAGATTCCCGTCGCCATGATCGGACTAGTTTGGAATGGAATGATGAGCTTTGGAGGTGGATGGTTCTTTGTCGCAGCTAGCGAGGCGATTAGTGTTCTCAACAAGCAGTACACGCTTCCAGGCATTGGGGCCTATGTTGCAAAGGCGGTGGAGGCTAAGGATATCCATGCGCTTAGTTGGGCGATTGTCACGATGGTCGCGATCATCATCGTCGTCGATCAACTCTTTTGGAAGCCACTGGTTGCGTGGTCGGAGAAATTCCGAATGGACAAGAGTAGCGCGGCCACCCAGACACATTCGTGGTTGTTGGACCTCATTCGCGCCGCAAAATTGCCCCGGATTCTGGGTCGAAGGTGGAGACGATTCCAGTCTTTGGTGAAGAAGTTACGCATGGCTCGAATTCCGCGTTTTAAATTCAACTTTATGCGGAAAAAGATCAGGTTTGCCTTCAATCATGACCTCATTTTTGGAGTTGTACTTGGCGGGATTCTTGTTTCAGCACTATTCTATGGATTCAGGTTTATCAAAACCGAGGTTGCGGCTAACGAAGTCGGTCTTGCCTTTTGGCTGGGCTGCTTGACACTGCTTCGCGTCGCTGGCCTGCTGGTCGTTGCGACCATTGTCTGGACACCAATCGGGGTTGCCATCGGGTTTAGCCCGAAGCTCGCCAGAATTGCCCAGCCGATTGCACTTCTTTGCGCGTCATTTCCTGCGAATTTCCTCTTTCCGGCCGCGACAATTATCTTCCTAAAAATTGGACTTCACCTCAATTGGGGGTCGGTCCTTCTGATGGCCTTAGGAACCCAATGGTATATCCTGTTTAATACGATCGCCGGGGCAATGGCAGTGCCGAACGATCTCAGAGAAATGGCAGCCAATATGGGCTTACGCGGCTGGAATCTGTGGCGAAAGCTTATCATTCCCGCAATTTTTCCGGCTTGGGTAACAGGAGCCGTAACCGCATCGGGTGGTGCCTGGAATGCCAGCATAGTAGCCGAAGTCGTAACCTGGGGTGACAAAACCTTGCGGGCCGATGGCCTCGGTAACTACATAGCAAAAGCTACTGCCGTTGGCGACTGGCCCCGCATCGTCTTGGGCGTTATGCTCATGTGCTTTTTCGTGGTCGGAGTCAACCGACTCGTCTGGCGTGGCCTTTACGGCCTCGCCGAATCTAGGTATCGCCTCGGATAATCTAGGAGAAATTGAAATGACTACAAACGCAATTCGTGAATCGCTGCTCGTCGTTGATCGCCTCGGCAAGACCTATCCTCGCCCCGAATCGAGCGGCTTTTTTACGGTACTTGAAGACATCAGTCTCTCGGTCGCAACCGGAGAAATAGTGGCTCTTCTTGGGCGAAGCGGCAGCGGGAAAAGCACTTTACTTCGCTCAGTCGCTGGTCTTATCAAACCTTCTAGTGGCAGAGTGCTAAGCGGCGGGAAACCTGTAATTGGACCCAATCCCGACGTTGCAATGGTCTTTCAGAGCTTTGCACTGCTGCCATGGCTGACCGTTGCTGAAAATGTCGAGGTTGGTTTGGAAGCGCTTCAATTAGACCGTAAGGAAATCCGAAAGCGATCCTCGGAAGCTCTCAAAATGGTAGGGCTCGACGGTTTCGAGAACGCATACCCCCGAGAACTCTCAGGAGGGATGCAACAACGTGTCGGCTTTGCTCGCGCCTTCGTTGTGCGGCCCCGGCTTCTCTTACTTGATGAACCGTTCAGTGCTCTCGATGTCCTGACTGCGGAGAACCTTCGAGGCGAAATCGCCGACCTTTGGGAAGCAGGAAACTTTCCCGCCGAAGGTGTCTTGCTGGTCACACACAATATTGAAGAAGCAATCATGCTTGCCGACCGAGTCATCGTTCTATCGTCCAATCCAGGTCGGATTCGGGGTGAAATTACCATAAGGCTTAGCCGACCACGCGAACGGGGGAGCTCAGACTTCAGAGCCATGGCAGATCACATCTACACGATCATGACCAATCCAGACACTGAAATCAGTCCGCTTCGAGCCGGTGAGCCACGTGTGGAGAGGTCGCCGCTCCCGCATGCTCGTCCAGGCGCAATCAGTGGCCTACTCGAACTGATAGAAGAGTATGGCGGGGCCGATGACGTTGCTGTGATTTCCCAAAAGCTGCGTATTGAAGCCGACGACCTTCTTCCTATTCTCGACGCCGCCGTCTTACTGGGGTTTGCCGAAGTCAGCAAGGGCGACGCAACTCTGACTGACATCGGGCGGAAGTTCGCGGACGCCGAGGTCGAAGAAGCCCGGGCGATTTTCCGAGAACAAGCGCTTACGAGTGCTCCGCTACTCACTACGATCTTTAAGGCTCTTAAGCAGTCAAAGAATGGCCGCCTGAAGGACGACTTTTTCTTGGACATCCTTGACGAGAACTTTGGTGATGATGAAGCAAGGGAGCAATTCGATACCGCAGTTAACTGGGGACGGTACGCAGACCTATTCGAATACGACATTGACTCCCATGAGCTCCGCCTCCATGCCGATGAACGTTCTGTTAGCGACTAATCAGGCTACTGGAGGGTCCGGTGGGCAACTGAATCTGATTCTTGTTGTCTCCCACTTGGCTCTCTTACGTGGTAGAAATTGAGAGACAGAGAGATCTCGTCATGGCATTTTCAGTCTTGGGTTCTCTCATCAATAAATGCTGCTTGATCTCCGGTTCGCTGATTTCGATACGCTCGGCAGCTGAGGAACGAGATACGGAAGATGCGATCATGTCGATACGCTTTTCCTTGGTGTTCAGATATTCATTTGTCTCTGTGATCTTGGCCACAGTTTCCATTGTGCCGTCTGCTAGACCATCAAGCGATGAAGCATGCTCAAAGCAAATGAATTGGCTTCCAATGCCGGCGAGCGCTCGGTCTCTACTTTTGTCTCTACTAGCCAAGCGAAAAGTAGAGACCTCGGTAGACTTCGAGAGAATCTTGTCAAGGGGTTTGAGCACTTTTTCTCTCGTTTACACAGAGACGCCCAGACACAATAAGACATGACCAGATAGCTACAGAGATAGTCCGGCAACGGAGCGACGCATCCTGTGCCCAAACACACATTGCCTCTGGCTTGTAGCGTCACAATGTGCAGTAGCCCACCGTGTTGCACAAACCATCTCTAAACTTTCATCGTCTCATCAAAGTAGCAAATGTCGCCCTACATAGTTGTTTCGGGATCATCGAGCGGCTTTGGAGACTCCAAAATAGCGGCAGTGAGTTTGTCCGCGATCAAATTGGCAACTTCCTGCGGATTTGCGGCCACTTTGAGAGTTTCCGCCTCTTCATCCATGCGGTCCTTAAGCGTGGGTGAATCTCGTCTCATTTCCTCAAGCAGTTGAACTATTTTTGCCGTTCGCTTATCCACCAAAAGATTTATTTGAAGGTCAAGGTGAGCATTTCGATCATTAAGCATTCCTTGTCGCCGTTGTGTACTGACGATCACCAAGGCGAGGATGAGACTGAAGAAGCCCGTCAAGGTCTGAAGCCAGCCGAATGGCGGAGGATCGATGGGGTGCTTACCAACCAGCGCTAGTCCCCAGTTCACTACCATCCACGCAAGCGATACGAACAGCAATACAAACAAGAACGATGGAGCAGTCATCACAGTAACGAATCGTTCTATTGCACGCTGATAGCTATTTAGCTCATTGTGTGCATCGGCAAGAAGACTTGCAATTGCCTCGACGTTTTCGTCCAAAGGGGTCGTATTATTGGCTCCAGCATCTGGCATTGGGCTTTCGCTCATCTAGTCATTATTCTCGATCCTTCAAGTTGGGGAGCGAAGTTCAGAGCAGCTTGAAACAAAAAGGACTGACTTTATTTACTGCGCGATATTTACTGATCGTTTGACGTCTGTACAAGCAATGGAAAAGAAGTCGGCGGATACACAAGGCGGGCTGCTCAAATCTCTCGGGCCTGGGTTAATTACAGGCGCGTCGGATGATGATCCCAGCGGTATTGCGACTTATTCTCAGGTAGGCGCGCAGTTCGGGTTTGGAATGCTTTGGACCATGCTTTTTAGCTATCCTTTGATGTCTGGTATTCAGGAGGCTAGCGCAGATATTGGACGTGTTACCGGTCGCGGAATCGCGGGCAATTTGCGACGAAATTATCCCCGCTCGCTGACCATCATAGTCATCACAATTTTAGTCTTGGCAAACACCATCAATCTTGGTGCGGATATTGGCGCGATGGGAGATGCGGTAAGTTTGATCATCGGCGGTCCAAAGCTTTTGTGGGCATCGCTCCTTGCGCTCGGGTCGCTATTACTTCAGGTCTTCGTTCCGTACTCAAAGTATGTGTCCGTCCTCAAGTGGCTGACCCTTGCTCTGTTCGCCTACGTTGCAACAGTCTTCATCATAAAAGTTCCTTGGCCCGAGGCATTGATGAAAACCGTAGTACCTAATTTCAAGTTTGATGCGGAGCACATCACCGCTCTTGTTGCGATTCTGGGAACAACAATTAGTCCATATCTTTTCTTTTGGCAGGCTTCTCAAGAGGTAGAAGAAATCAGGACTGACCCGGATGAGAAACCGCTAAAAAAGCATCCAGAACGGGCCGCTTATCAGATCAAACGGATTAGCAAAGACACGTTTATTGGTATGGGATTCTCGAACTTGGTTGCATTCTTCATCATCCTTTCGGTTGCCGCGACGCTTAATCTGAAGGGTGTTCACGATATCCAAAGCTCCTCGCAAGCAGCGGAAGCCCTCCAACCGGTGGCCGGAAAGTTTGCATTTCTTCTTTTCACAATTGGCATAGTGGGTACGGGACTTCTTGCGATTCCAGTTCTAGCAGGTTCGGCGGCTTACGCGGTCGGCGAAGCCATGGGCTGGCCCTCAAGCCTTGAGCGCCCGCCTTTACAGGCCAAGGGTTTCTACTTCACATTGTCTCTTGCGATCCTGATGGGGCTCGGCCTAAATCTGGCTCATGTTAATACCATTAAGGCTCTCTATTGGGCGGCAGTGTTGAACGGACTGGCAGCAGGGCCGATCATGATCCTTACGATGTTGATGGCAACGAACCCGAAAATAATGGGGCAAATTAAGCTGAAAACTCGAACAGTGATCCTTGGCTGGCTGGCAACTGCAGTCATGATCGCCGCCAGCGTTATGATGATCGTTTTCTGGGGTAAATAGGGAGTCCATAACTAACAAATGGAGACCCTATTGGCAACGGATGCTGACATTTATTTCAGGAGTGCAAAAGCAGCTTTGGGCAATTTGGGCATACAATGCGGCCTCCTGAAAAATATTTCTTCGGAACGGCGTTATATAGGACATGGTTAGTGCACATACGCTCGTCCTATCGGTAGCCGCATTTTCAGGTTCACAACTATGCCTAGCTCAAGATAAGCCGGACCCAGCCAAGCCCATTCCCGCCATTTCACCCGATGCCCGATATGACTACCAAAGTGAAATCACGTTCATCTTTCAGCATCTGTTTGCATTTCCATCAAAGTACGAAGGACCAAATTCCCTGAAATCTCAATCAGATACAGAGATTTCTCACAGTTACACCGCCTACCTGGGCGCACGTCTCTCCAAGAATGTCGAGGTCTACCTCAATCCTGAAATGGCGCTCGGTCATGGCGTTGGCGATGCACCCGGGATCGCCGGATACGTTAACGGCGACATTACCGGCCAATTCACCGAAGCCCAAGCGCCGTACATTGCTCGCGCCTTTGTCCGAATTCGAATACCGGTTAAATCCAAAGACGACAAAACCAGCCAAACCGAATTGGTGGGACGATCATTAAACATCATATCGGGACGCGTTCCTGCCGAGCGGCTGGTCATAGCGATCGGAAAAATTCCCCCGACCGATACCTTCGACTACAGTTCCTACGCCAACAATGGGCGAACGCAGTTTATGAATAGCGGACTCCGCAACAATCTCGCTTGGGATTATCCGGGCGACGCACGGGGTTACGATTGGTGAGCGTCGGTCTCCTACGTTTCCTCCAAAGTAAACCTGCGGTTTGGAACGTTCGCTCAACCTACCACCCCAGCCGGAGATAGCCTGATCTACGACGGCAATCACCATGGCGAAATCTTCGAGGTTGAAGTCGATCCTCAGTGGGTTCGCAATCCGAAGCCGCCCGCTTCCGTCAAACTCATGGCTTTCCGTAACGTAGCCCCGATGGGTAATTTCCGAGATGCCATCGCAGCGGGTTCGCCTCCCGACCTCTCGGGAGTCCGACGAACCGCAAGCAAAATCGGATTCGGTCTTAACACCGAGCAGGCGCTCGCCGATGGCGGCGATACTGGAGTCTTTTTCCGCGCCGGTTGGAACGATGGCCAGACCGAGAACTACGGCTTTGCCGAATCTAATAGCTTCGTCTCGACTGGCACACAGATTTCTGGAGCGAGGTGGAAATGTCCGAAGGACATGGCTGGAATCGCAATCAGCCGGTCCGGGCTTTCATCGTCCCACCGAGACTATCTGACGGCCGGAGGCGCGGGCCTCAGCCTCGGCGACGGAAACCTTCGCTATGGCCCAGAGTCAGCCCTAGAGCTTTACTATTCCCGAGCTCTGGCTCAGTCAACAACCGTTTCGCTGGACCTGCAATACCTGAAAAATCCCGGCTACAACCGAGATCGGGGGCCAGTGCCGGTTATAGGGTTGCGGATACATAGGACCTTCTAACCGACGCCCCATCATGGGTTCAAAAATTGTACCGACACCATATTCGGAAAGACTGACGAAATTTTTCTTAATGTTCACAACTGGGGATCGATAATCCTCGCAGAAGAAATGAAAGTCGTTTTCGAACCAATGAAACGATTGGCCAATCATGAGCAGGGAGTCACATTCGAGGGAAGTCTCGGCCTTGGTCTGCACATCGCTCAACTAATTGTCGAAGCCCACATGGGCACAATGAGAGTTGAATCGACGAAGGAAGGGACAACTTTTGTTGCCAGCTTTCCCAGAGTGTGGTACTTGGCCCGAAGTCCTAAATATTCGATTGGAAGTTTCCGCTATTCCACCCATTGGTCTCTCAATTCAAGGAAACTTTGAGAGACTTCCAGAGACTCCTGTAGATTCAAAATCGCCCATTTGAACCTGCTGAAATCTCGTTTACACCGAGAGGGTTGGGGGTTCGAGCCCCTCATCGCCACCACTATTTTAGGTTCAAAATGACCTAAAACAGTAGAACGCAGAATTGTTCCAAAAGTTTAGTCTCTACTCAGGTCTCTACTTTCATTCCTGGATTTCCATAAATCGTGGTGTACAACCTTTGGTATGGCTACCAGATCGGCACATGGAGACGGATCGTGCAAAATCGTGTGTTCTGGTCGTCATCAAGGCAAGTGGCGGGTTCAAATCATCGTCAAAAGTGAACTTGGAGGATGTCGAAAACTTTCCCGTCTCTTCCCTACCCAGCGCGAAGGAAAAGAATTTATCAGGTCGCTCATACGAGAAGACGGCAAGGCTGAGGCGTTGGCGAGAAAGGAGCTGACACTAGGAGATTGGTTTCGTTGGCTTTCCGTTCATGATTGGCCAGATACGCTCGATGCCAAAACAATCCATGGTCGCCTACAAAGATTTGGGAAATTTGTAGAGGCTCGATTTGGCAAAGTTCCGCTCACCAAAATTGATCCACTGAAGGTGAAAGAATTTTATGCTGGTATGCGCTTCGCTGAAGTTGGTCATGCCACCCGTGAAGCTATTCGGTGCGACCTCGTTCGCGTCTTTAACCAAGCAATTTCTCCATATCGAAGAGTTCCCATGATTTGGGGAAATCCGTTTCGACTTACCATGGACTCAAAACCACGGCGCTTGGCAGTAGCACTGACTCCTGCCGAGGCGAAGAAAGCCTTGAATTCCAAAAACTTAGATCATCATCAGCAGGCTATGCTTGGAACCTTTTTGTTAGCTGGGCTTCGGCTTTCGGAGCAGATGGCGCTCACAGTAAGTCAGGTGAATTTTGAGGAGGGACTCATTTACATAGACACCTACGATGCTGGAGGTCGAAAGACCAAGCAGGTTCGAGACGGAAACCCATCCACTTATTCGTATGATGGAATTAACCGTTTAACTGGCCAGCAAAAGGCGGGAGCATTTGCGACATTCACGATGGATTCGGTTGGAAATGTACTCAGCAAATGGCATCAAGGTCGTCAACCGATCACTATGATATACGATCCCGCTAGCCGAATCACTACGATCCAAGATGGACCAACCTTGGTGACTCAAACATACGATTCAAACGGAAATATGATCCTGGAAAATCGGGGCGGAGTTCTGTCTACCTACAGTTACGATAGGGAGAATAGGTTGTCGGTTCTCAATGATGTCGGTGCACTTTCGACCATGACATATGCAGGCAATGGCTTGCGTCGGACGAAGCAAGCCGCTGGCAAACTAACAACTTATATTTGGGACGGAACAGATTATCTCTCGGAGCAGACAAGCTAATGGCAACAGTAACCACAACTTTTATAACTGTCAACGGAATGCTAGTGCAAGAAACCCGTGGCGGGGTCGAGACATATTACATCCCGGACCCACTTGGCAGCCTGGTCGAATGTCGGAATTCATCTGGTGCAAAGACCTATTCTGCCGAATATTGGCCCTACGGTGAATTGCAAACATCGACCGGAACAAACCCGAGTCTTTGGGGCTTCGTTGGACTATCTGGTTATCTAACAGATAGTCCAACGATGCTGTATGTGCGAGCAAGATATTTGACTACGAATTTTGCGAGGTGGTTGACCGTGGATCCACTTTGGCCGAATCAAATGGCATTTCAGTATTGCCGAACATATCCGGTTGGGGCCACTGATAGTACCGGATTGATACCAATATTGGTAGTTGCTTGTGCAGCGTGCCTACCCTGCTTAGGACATTTCATAGCGGCTTGCAAAGATAGTCCGAACTTTTGGCAATGTGTTTATGACATTTGGCAAGAATTACCGCTTTGGGTCCGGCTATTATGCGCTGCCGGATGTTCTGGGTGTATTGCGTTGATTGTAAGCCTATTAGCCGCGGCCGCTCCAATTATAATCCCCATTCTATTACGCCCTCGCCCTGACCCCATTGTTCCTGGTCCCTGTTCAGCACGGTATCTACAAGAAGTCATTTGCACTGCCGTTGCTGCCGCAACCTGCATAAATCTCCCAGTACACTCTCAGGGCTATCTTCGTTGCACTCAAGACGTGTTTGAAATCTGTATGTTTGATGCTGGATATCCTCCCATTATTTCGATAATATGAGTGAACATTTACCTTCTATGAGTAGAGTTTTGAAGTTGGCAGTAGATAACCAATTTGAGGCTGCGCTCGATGAACTTGAGCGATGGGAGACATTAGTTTCTACAATGGAATCTTACGATGTCAATACATCGGAAGCTGTAAAAAAGATCAGGCAATCAATTAATGCTGGATTGTCGAGGGCAGAAAGGGAATCTGAAACCTAGACTTATCACTGAGGGAGTGACTGGTCACTAATGTGAGCGAGGCTATACGCCAGCGTGGCGCGACAATTTTGTGCCACTTCGTTCCGCCACGAACTGTGAATCCTAGTCGGGAAAATTGCTTTAATCGAAGCTAAAGAATGTTAAGAAAATCAGCATAACAATATTTATTTTGTTGGCACGTTTTTAATGAAATCGTTGTACAGTACTTTTACTAGGGGAATTTGAGAGAATGGTTTTCTCGGATAGAGTCCATGACCATGTGGTCAATCCAAGAAACCGTGGGGAAATGCCCGATAGCAATAGAGTTGGTCTTGCCGGAGTTCCGGGAGACGGACCCTTTGTTAAAATCTGGCTAAAAGTAGAAGACGATCGAATTCTCAAAGCTTCATATGACACGAATGGATGTCCAAGTTCAATTGGATGTTCAAGTGGATTATGTGAGCTTGCCATAGGGAGAGAGATGAACAAAATGAAACTACTTGAACCAAGAGAACTTGAAGGGTTCCTTGGTGGCCTTCCCGAAGGAAAAGGCTATTACGCTGATTTGGCTATCCAAGCATTAAGAAATGCAAAAGAGGTCAAAGAATCATGATCGCTCCGGTTGCTGGTGAAGGTTGTGGCGGTGGTGGTGGAACATGTCCTCCAACGCCCGGCGGACTTTTCCCGTCAGCTGCGGGCCAAGGCACGGGCGGAAATGGCACTTCCGAACTTTGCACCAGCGGCAACAGTGGCGGACTACCATGTCCCGCTGGTGGTTATGAACCCTGGAAAGGCGACCTTCAAATAGCTCCCGTTTGCCCACCATTCTAGTTGAGGAATTCACGAATGAAACTTTCCGAGAATTCCGAAGTCCTGTTAGCCGAATCGCAAGGTTCGGTCAGTGATCCAATTTACCAGCATGCCCATCGTCCGCTTCCAGACCCAATCGATGGTTCCCTTAGCGTAGATCCAGAAATTGTTCTCAAAGCCCTTGGCATGGGCTTAACGGTTGAATTCTTCTACAGTAGCCATTCGACGAGCAATGCTCAATATGGCAAAAAGCGATCTTCAAGTGTAAATGCCTATATTATTCCAGATTCGGAATCTGGCGGCGCGAACGTCTACCGAGGCGACCAGAAAAATTACGCCTGGAATGTTCAAAGTGTAGTGGGCGGCCTGACCACCTTTTCTCCCAACGCCTCCACCTATTCGCCAACAACTTTGACCTATAACGGCACGAAGTACCAGGAACGATTTCCCGATGGAAGTCTCCTCGAATATGAAACACAAAACGCCGGAAGCTATCTTCTGACTCGAACTATTTCCGCCGCGGGATGCGTCCAAACCTTCAGCTACGGAACCACCCCCGAAGCCGGGCTGCTTAAGACCGTTCAAGTAACCGATGGACGAAAGGTCACCTTTACCTACTCGGCTAGCACCACGACTTCCTTGCTGAGTTCGGTTCAAGATTGGGGTGGAAGATTTTGGACGTTTCAATACGATACTGACCGACAACTCACAACCTTTACCACTCCACTCGGCTGCCAAACTGGTTTAGGCTACGCCGTATTTTCGGGTATCAACTACCTCAAT
>JANYCU010000011.1 GCA_025360125.1 Armatimonadota bacterium
CCGAAGCCTGGACAAAGCAAGCTTCTCAGCAGGGTCTTTCACAAACGTTCTCTCCCCCAATAGTTTAGGAGATGGAATCTTAATTGATTGTTTTAGCATTGATCTTCATGATTATGTTAGTCATGAAGCTTGACTGTACAATAGTCATAGATATTCACGACCTCAGGCGTCAGGGAAACCGGGCTTCAGAGTCGGCGATAATCGCCGGGTCGCTACCTCAAAAATCTATGCCCTATTGGCATGGATTTTCAAGGTCCCTTCCTCGGACTTTGACGAAAACGACCTTTTACCCAGCCCTCCGAGGCAATTGACGCTGACACGTCAAAAAACCTCTCGGATTGAGCTAAGGGTAAGGGCGCCCCCTTGGGGCTGGTCCTGGAAAATGCAGAATACAGAACATGACTACAAGAGGCTTTATCATTCGCCCTTAAGTCACTTGAGTAAGAGACTGTTCCAATAAAACCAAGAATCGCTCGATATCTTCTTTGGTTACCGAGAGGTTTGGTCGGGTGCGGATGCTTCGATTTCCTGCGCCAAGAAGCAGGAGGCCGAATTGTTCTCGGGCGATTTTGGTTAGCTGGCCCTTTCTCTGAGCGGTGTCGAGTGAGAATCCTTGATAGAGTCCCATCCCTCGGACGTTGCTGGTGAAGTCAAATTTAGCGATGACTTTCTTGAGTCCAGCGTTGAGGATTTCGCCGTTGATGGCGGCCCTTTCAATCAAGCCTTCTCGCTTGACAATTTCCATCTCGTGGCAGACGCGGACCATGTCGGCGAGGTTTCCGCCCCAAGTTGAGTCTAAGACTCCCACATCATCGAGAGATTCTCGCATGATGATGATGCCGTTGCCCCATTTCTTTCCACTGGCGACGGCCATCGGCGGGTAGGGCAGATCGAAGTGGTCAATTGCCCACATCTTGCCCGTTGCACCGAGTCCAGTTTGGACTTCGTCGAACGCGAGGTAGACCCCGTATTGCTCGGACAGGCGCGACAGCCCTTGGAAGAATTCGGGCAATGCGATTCGGTTTCCGCCCGCGCCCTGGATCGGTTCTATGATGATGCCAACGATGTCCTCGGCCATGTGGAGGAGAACCGATTCGACCTGTTCGAGGCTTTGGTTGACGCTTTTTAGATTCTCTTCGTGATCTCGTTCGGAGTCATAGATCGGGAAAGACAGTTTCATGTTTCCTCCCGACGCAAGTCCGACAAAGTCCTTAGTCGCGACAGGATCCATGGTCTGGGTGACACCAAGCGCGAAGACCGTGCGACCGTGAAACGCACGATCAAAGTAAAGGAATTGACGTCTCCCAGGGATACGTCCTGCGGCGATGCACTTCTGGTTGTACTTGGCGACCAGGTACTTCATCATATTTTCGATGGCCTCGGCGCCGGAGTTGACCACGTAGACCTCGAGGTCTTTGTTTTGCATGACTTCGGGGGCGTTTTCGTATACCAGACGATAGAAATCGAGGCATTCTTGCGTGATGAAGTCGGGGTTGGCGACCTTGTTGTTGGCAGCTCGACTCAGGCGTCGGAGGTACTCGGGTTCGTAGAGGCCAGGGTGGTTGTGGCCGATCAGTTTTGAGCCATAGTATCCGGCCCAATCGAACAGCTCATCGCCATCGACGGTTACCAAGGTCATGTGGTTGCATCGCTCAAGATCGACCGCAAATGGATAGGGTTCGGCGATCACGTATTTGCCCAATTCGGCAAGCATGGAGGCACTACGAGATGGGGAAATTAGCGTTGGGGGCACGTAAGATTCTACCCGATTTGAACCTAATATTTCTCGTCATCGGTACCTGGGAGAATGTCAGAGTGATCATCAATACCGTACGATTCGACAAAGTACCCACGACCGGAACCTAGAATCTTTGTCGTTGGTCGAACACAAAGCGGCTCCTGACGACTCAGTTATTTGTGGAGAAAACAGCAAGCTTGGGCATTCGGGGGATCGATAGTTAGAGAGCGATAATCGCTCTGGTACGAGGGAAAAACGGTTATGAAATTTAACACTTCAACATTGAGAATATTCGCAGGCTTTACATCACTATTTGCTGCCTCTCTCTCCTTTGGCGCCCAGAATTGGCACGCCTGGACTGAGACATTTTCAGGTGGATTCTGGAATTACAACAATACAAGTACTGCCGGAACGATCAGCGGAACTTGCCCGGCGGGCGGGTTTGCCGGATCTCCTGGACCTTATGGAATGCCGACAGCGATGACTGGGACACCCTTTGCATCTGATGAGTTTCAGATCAATGCTTCAACATCACTTGGGGCCACAACTACATTTCTCTTCTCGTCCGGTTATGCTTGGGGTACCGGAGGCGACATGCTTATCGGCAATATCCACAACGGTTATGGGTACACGATTTCGGCATGGGATTTAAGCAACAATCCTATAAATGTGAATACTTGGGCAACGGTCAGCGAATTCAACGCTTTAGCACCAGGTTGTTCTGGATACTTTTCAACAAGCTCGACGTCGCGATCAGCGGTAGGCTTGAATTCACTCTTCTTCGTGCAAGACACGGCCGCGAGTCCCGATTTAGGACAAGGCGGCGAGGTTTGGGTAACGGGTTTGCAGAACGTTTCGCGAATCGACATGACGTTAACGGTCAGTAACTTGATTCCAAACTCCCAGCAGACGGACTTAATGTTTTTTAATGTCAGTACACCAACAGCCGTTCCAGAACCACTATCCGGAACCGTCTTGGCTGGCTTTGGGTTAGCGATCCTTCTCCGCAAGAAGAAGCTTTTCAAGAAGGCTTTGTAATCGAAATCGATCAGCCTCTTTCAAGAACTCTTCGCCAGGGGCCCAGGGGTTGCCAATAAGTGTTCTTGCTCACATAGGCTAAGTTAGTTAAAATTGTCTAGGCACCCTGCCTCGTATAGGTAAGGAATTCATTGAAATTGGCAGGGCGATCTAGAATCAAAGAGAATCGATGCTCATTGCAATTCCGATCGTCGCGGTAATGTATTTTTCACTTCTCAGCGCAAGGTTTGAGGGGGAACGATATGCACCGACGAAGCTAGAGAAATGGATTGTTGTGGGCGGCCTAAGTTTGGCCATGCTGACCTTCACGTTCTTTATCTGCGGCACGTGGTTGATGTTTTTCCTTGGCGGCGCAACAATTTACGCCTTACTCTTGCCAGTCAGGATGATGCTGAGAATTCGGATTTATCCTATTGAAGCATGGGTGACCATACTGGCCATTCTGCTTGCTTTCATTACGACTATCGTTATACCCCTCGTATTTCCAAGAATTACTCTATGACCCAGTCACTGGTAACCGACGGGGCAGAGCGGATTGTGGAAAGGACGGTGCAATACTTTTCGTCGCTCAACGAAACCGCGCGGGCGACGGCAGCGGGATCGAGGTTTTCGCCCTGAACGACGTGCTTGACCGTGATCGAGACAAACGGTCGAGGATAGACGCCAGTCGGACCTCGTTCGCCATCGATCTCGACTCGATATGATGTCAAGATCTGCTTCTTTTTCTGCAAGATCATGACGACATCCACCGCGGAGCAGGCGGCGATGGCACTGAGCAGGGCTTCGACCGGGCTTGGGCCAGAATTGGTGCCACCTTCTTCGAGGGAGATATCCATAACCAGTTTGTTCCCGCTTGGCGGGGTGGCTTCGAACACCATTCCGCCCTTCCATTCGATGGTTGTTTCGTAGCTGGCCATTAGCCCATCAACCCACGTTCGTCGGGGAATTCTTCGACTCCAATTAACGCTGGGCGATTGGGTTGGGTTGATGGAGCAATGAATTTGCTTTCATCGGATGATTCGATTGCGGCGAGCATAGTATCTAGTACGTGGAACGCAAGGGCTCCGCTCGCACGGTGGTCGCGTCCCTCGGCAATTGCATGGGCCATGTCGAGAATTCCAACCCCACGCGAGTTTGCTTTGAAGGGTAAATCGGAGAGGTAAATGTGTTCGTCGCCTTTGCCATCCCGCAAGATGATTTTTGAAGAGCTTTCGTTCCAGCCGTTGAACGAGTTTGGGTCAGGAACCACAAGGGTTCCTTCGGAACCATACACGACGATGTTTGGTTGGCCGGGGAAGCTGTGGGTATCGAATGAGGTGGTTAATTGTCCGACGACCCCACCTGCGAATTGGAGCGCGGTGACGAAGGTGGTCGGGGTCTCGACTTTGATGATTTGACCTTTTAATGGTTCTGAGGTGATAGTTCGCTCATCAAACGTGGTTCGGGTCATGCTGGCGAGGCGCTGGATCGGGCCAAACATGTTGACGAACGCGGTGAGGTAGTAGGGCCCCATGTCGAGCATTGGGCCTGCGCCAGGCTTGTAGAAGAATTCGGGATTTGGATGCCAAGATTCGACCCCTCGGGAAGTCATGTAGCCATGAACGGCGACTGGAACTCCAATTAGCCCACTGTCAATGAGTTCTCGCACTCGCTGGTGTCCGGCGCCGAGGAAAGTGTCGGGAGCGCAGCCTACTCTCAGTCCTTTTGTTGCCGCGATCGCAAGCATTTTTTTGCAATCTTCGCGGCTGATCGCCAGCGGCTTTTCGTTGTAGACATGCTTGCCAGCGTTGAGGGCTTGGAGGGCGACTTCGCCGTGGGCTTTTGGAATGGTGATGTTGAGAATGAGGTCGATTTCGTTGGAAGCCAAGAGGTCATCGACTGACATTGATCGAATTGCGTGTTTTTCGGCTTGAGCGGCGGCCTTTGGCTCATCGACATCGGATATAGCTATGAGGTCGATTGACGGGAATTTCGTGAGATTTTCGCAGTAAATTCCGCTAATGTTTCCGGCACCGATGATGCCAACTCGAAGTCGATTCATGACGACACAGTTTACATTTAACAAATGTGCATGTCGGGACACGCGCTCAACATTTTGAGGCAGTAATAGAGAACTCCGGCCCATTTGCCCGGCTCTTGGTAGCAGTTTGCGCCTTGGGCCTTGAAAACGTTTACCAAGAATTCGTCGGTTTTAGGAGACACATTGAGTTCAAATATTTGCTTGAATCGCTCGGCGGCTTTTTCTGGCGTAGTTGGGTTTGCGCTGGCCATCATAGTTTGGGTCGTTTTTGTCGCGATCCAGGGTCCTTTGGTGTCCCAAATCATCATGCCGTTGTATTGCATTCGGGTGGTCATCGTGGACGATGAGATCCAATTTTTGCCCCATTTCCAACCGCTGACATCTTCGGGATAGCAGATATCAAGACCAGCTCGGCCCATAAAATAGGCCATGGTAGAGACTTGGTCGAGGACGACTCGGGGCACAGCTTTGGTAGGGTGACCATCTTTGCCTCTTAGCAGGAGGAGTTCAGTTCCGAGGTCCATTTGGCGCACGGTGCCGATGATGTAGTCGGCGGGGCTCTTGTAGCCCTTGAGTACGCATTTTTCGCTATAGAATTCGGGTGATTTGGCGATTGCCATCATCACTTGTTTGATGTTGCCTTTTGATTTCAAGAAGGTTGAGCTGAGCCGCTCGATGACTTCGGGTTCGGGGTTTTCGTAAGCGAAGAATTCCCACAGTTTTTTGCAGATGTAGTGGGCGGTTTCGGGTCGGTTGGCCAGCATGTCGAGGACTTGATCGCCGTCGAAATCCTTGGTTTGACCAAGAATTGTTTTCGGCTCGGAGTCGCGCATGGTTGGCATTAGGCAGAACGTGGAGGCCGACCGCTTTTCTCGATAGAGGGTCATTAGCCGCTCGTTATTATTCTTGCCGCCCTCATAAAATGTATCGAGCAATCCCCAACCTGTCAAGGATCGAGAGACTTCTTGGACATCGTTTTCGGTGTAGTTTCCGATGCCCATGGTAAAGAGTTCCATGACTTCTCGGGCAAAGTTTTCGTTGGGATGCCCTTTGAACGCTCGCTCCATGTCGAGGTAGCGCATCATGGCGGGGAGCTTGGCGATCGACTTGAGGAGATCGTTGAACTGGCCATTGGCTCCGTTGCGGAGGACGATCATGTAATCGAGCATCATCGGGCCGTTTTCGACTTTCTTTTCGCTGACGGCGAAGTGGGAATGCCAAAAGAGGGCGAGTTTTTCTTGCAGCGGACGATTGGTCGACGCCATCGCGAAAATCCACCAAAGTCGGAACCGGTAGGTGCCGGGTTCGGCTTCCATTTTTTCGTCAACGTTCCAGGCGAATTCGAACGGATGAACGTTGTAGTTTCCGGGGACGCTGTCGTAATCGACGAGGGCTTTGATGGTCGCATCTAGTCCAATGGCCGTGCCATGCTCGATCTCGCCAATGGTCCCGCCGAACGAGAAGCGACGATATAGGTGGGCAATTTTTTCGCGAACAGTGAGGGGCATGGCGACCTATTCGGCAGTATAACCCTTTCTCTAATTTATGGAACGGTAAAAGAGGGCTCCGTCGATTGTGTAGGCGACGATGTTCTTGGCTTGGGCCAGCCAGGTGTCGGTGACATGCACGGCGACAAGCACAGCTGGCGTTCCCTTTTCGGTTCCTCTGGTCAGCCAAACACTAGTGTCTTGGGCGTTTGACTGATCGAATTTGAGGGACAGCGATTGGGTTTGGGGCACAACCTTTGGACCATTTTGATTTGGTTCCACCCAGGGTCCGCGGAAGCGGATGGGTCGCAAAATTGGGTTTGCGGGCATGAGCTCAAGTACATTTGCGCCCGTTACTGGCATCGGTGGCGTCAATCGGAATGTCAGACCTGTAAGGGACGAGGCCACATCGCCGTTGAAACCACTTGCCCCCGAAAGAGTAACCGTGAAAGTTCCTGAGAATGAGTCACTAGAAACTACCTGGCCATTAGTATCGGCCCTTCCGGCCCTGAGGACGGTTGGACTATCATTCAAGGTTCGAAGACCTTGGGTGGGTGCGTTCGAGTAGATCGCGGTTCCATCCAACGACCAATTGGGGCCACTATTCCCTTCCTTACTCGCCCGATCGAGGTCGGGAGAGTCGGACAGCATGACGGAGCCAAGAGTTAGGACTTTGTGGAACGTCCCGGTCGAATTTCGAAAGGTGACAATGGCATGATTGAGGCTTGGTGATCGGTCGATTTGAACACCAGGGAGTAATTTATTTTCGTAGATTTCGGCGAAAATCTTGGTGGCCTTTTGGGTGTCGCCATTCACATGATAGATGGTTAAAGCGGTTGATTTTGTCTTTTGGCCTGGAGCATCGGAACGTACGACAATGAGGGCTGACCGCGAGTTTGCTAACCATGTCGCATCGTAGTTATCATCCTTTTTCAACGGAATAACTACTTTGCCTTCTTTGCTATTTTGGGCATAGATTCCGAGTCCGAACGCATCATCGACGGCGCGGCGGTAGATGATTGCTTGGCCCGACGGGTGCCATTGGGCTTCCATCACTCGAATGTCGATTGGCTTTGCCGGGGCCAAGGTCATGGTCTCTGACTGGCCGAAAGCCATTGTCGACATGACGATTCCAAGCGAAAGTTGCGCGAATTTATTCATCCCAGTATTACTTTACAGTTTTTGGGCCTGGTTTGTGGTGAATGAATTTTGGGGTTCGGGGTTATCCGTTGTTCGTTGAGTTCATTTAAATGATGATAAGCTGGTTGCATGAAGCGAATCGAAGAGCTCTATAAGCGATTTCGATTCTTGCTCATGGTGATTCCCTTTCTGGTTTTACTCTTACCGTTCATCGCTCAGGGCTGGAGTCCTCGATTTTGGGATGCGGCAGTTTTTCTGACTCAATGCCCGTTTGTGGCGATTGGGCACTCGGTTCGCGAGGATGAAAGTATGTCGGGATTCTTTACCATTGGATTCCTGGTGTGCTTCTTTTTCTTCCTTGACCGTTTTTCGAACTGGTCTTTTGGTCATCGGGACTCTATGCTGGTTTGTCTTGGGATTTTTGCCCTGATGATTGTGATTGAAGTCTTTGGGATTGAGGTCCTTGGGTGGGCGTTGGCAAAAATGAGCCAGCGGCCTTCTTGAGATCTATTCTGGTTTTCGTCCGACCGCCAACACTTTCCATTTGCCTTCTTGTTTTTCGAGGAAGAAGTGGAGTTGGCCATACTCGGTTCCAGATTTGACTCGGTTGAGTTGCAAGAAGGCGTATTGGCTGTTACCCGAGAATAAAGGGTAGGTGAGGGCACCAGCGGCCCGGATACCGCCTTTTTCGTTCATTCGATTGACAACGGTATAGGAGCCGGGGACCCAGGCAATGGCATTGTCAAAGTAGGTGGTTGGGACGATAACTATTCGGGAATCGAGGTCCATTTCGGCTAGACCCTTATGCACGTTTGCCGTAGTTCCGGGAGGAGAATTTGCGGTGTCAAGGGTTGCCCTGATTCGTTTGAGGGTCTCTTCGTCGGCATTTTGGTCGTTACCGAACTTGGTTGTCCAGACTTGGAGCGCTTTGTCGAATGATTCAGAACCGAATTGCCCATTGACCCAGTTTGGTTGGATGGCGACGAATTCACCGACTCGCCAGTCAGTCCAGCGTGAGGTGTAGAACTCGTTAAGAGCAGTGGAAATGACGGTCGCTTCTTCGCTGGCGATTAGCTTTGGGCCGTTGTTGGTTTGGGCTTTTACGAAGGAGGTTTCTTGATTTGGAGTTGCCTGGGTTTGGGGGCTGGGTTCGGGGTTCGGTTTACACGAACAGGCGAGAACGATTGCGACAATTCCCCACCTGATCATGATCCTATTATCACCTAGATTGAGGTGGGCTTGGGTGCTAGGTTTGCGAGTAGAGAGAACCTATTCTCCCGACTTTTGGCGGGACCAGGCCGCATATCCGAGCCAAATGCCGTTTGCAAGAATAGCGATCGCGACCATGAATGGGATTTGCAAGACACTTGGCTTCATCCAAAACATGACGGGAACGCCAAGGACAATAAAGACTGGGGCGGCAAAGAAATAGCCAGTCCTTAGGTGCCGATCTGAGGTCCAACTTGTCCGTCGCTGTCGACCTAATAGGTCTCTCTTTTCGCTTAGTTCGCGACTCATGAACGTCATTTTCATTGCCCGCGAGAACTCAGAACCAATTGCCTTAAGCCAACCCATTGCTCAGGTTACCTAGAGACATTAAGGCAATCTGAATCGTTACTGGACAAATCCATTCTTCGTTTCGCCATACAGTGTTAGATTGGACGGCTGTACCAGCCTCCTTTGCTTTTCCCGTTCAACTTCCTAGGAACTTTATATCACTTCGGCGGGCTTTGCCCGGGGTCGATTTGTTTGGCGATGAACAGAAGAACGGTCAATTTTTGGCGACCTTGAAAGGGACAACATTTGGACCGTGCAATGCGTACGGATCTAGTCGGAATTCAAGTATTCAAAGGTTTTAGTGCGACCGACTTCGTGGTCGGGTTTTACTTGAACTACCGTGGGTGCAGGCACCCACGGCTACTTGTATGTAACCGCTTCGCGGTAAAAGGCTATTGGGTTTGGTTAAGACAAGAACTTTGGAGCGTTTTGGAATGTTACGGGGCGGAGCCAGCGCAAGATTGCGTGATTTCCGACGCTGGTGAAGCGCACGTCACTCGACGCGGGATACGGACCGCCGTGCTGCATGCCTTCACACACTTCGACCCCAGTTGGGAAGCCGTTAAACACGAGTCGGCCGACTCTTTCTTCGAGCAGGGGGACTAATTCTTTGACAAGTTCTTCGTCGCTGGTACCATGCTGGATTGTTCCGGTTAGTTGGCCCTCGAGGACGGGGAAAAGCCACTTGAGTTCTTCGATGCTATTGGCCGTGACGAGGATTCCGAATGGACCAAAGACTTCTTCGGGGAGGTCCTTGTTTTCGAGATAGGTTTCTATCGTCGTTCGGGCAAGACCGGGCTGACCTGCTTCGGTCGGTTTGACTAAGGTCTCGACGCCATCGGCGGCTAATACGTGGGCAGAATTGATGCAATAGGATTTCCCGATGTCTTCGGTGAGCATGGTTCCCGTAGGGACTTCGCTTACACCTTTTGCGACGCTGCCGCAAAATGCGTCCCACTCGGGGCTGGCGATGCCGAACACGACTCCGGGATTGGTGCAAAATTGGCCAACGCCCATAGTGAGCGATTGAGTGTAGCCCGTTGCGAGGGCTTCGCCACGATCAGCGAGGGCCCCGGGAAGCATGAAAATTGGGTTGATGCTGCCCATTTCGGCAAAGACAGGGATTGGCTGGGGTCGGGCAGCAGCGATATCCATGAGGTGACGGCCGACGGCCTTTGATCCGGTAAATCCGACTCCTTTGATGTTGGGGTTGGTGACCAATGCCGCTCCGACCTCGTTGGAACCCGAGACGAGTTGGAACACGCCTGCGGGGAATCCGAGTTCAAAAACGGCTGCGGAGACGATGGAGCCGACTAATTCGGAAGTCTTTGGGTGAGCGGGGTGGACCTTGGCGACTACTGGACAACCAGCGGCGAGCGCGGAGGCGGAATCGCCACCAGCAACTGAAAAAGCGAGGGGAAAATTGGAGGCACCAAAGACCGCGACAGGGCCGATTGGGATCATGCTGCGCTCGAGTTGGGGGCGAGGCATTGGCTGTCGGTCTGGGAGGGCTTCAACGAATCGATGGTCGGACCATTTTCCTTGTCGGATGTCATTCGCGAACATCCTGAGTTGCCCTGTGGTTCGACCGAGTTCGCCAGTCACTCGGGGAACGGGAAGGTGGGACTCCGCACAGGCGATTTGAACAATTTCCGCTTCTTTTTCTGCCAGTTTTGCGGCGACCGTTTCCAAGAGTACGGCTAGTTTGGAAGGGTCAGCGGCTCGCATTGCTGGCGCGGCATCGGCTGCTCGTTGGCAGGCAGTCAAAACAAGATCAATTTCGGACATAACGGTTTGGGCTGAGCTGGTTGATTGGCAAAGAAGAGTCCTCGCCGGCCAAAATCTCACCCACCAGCATACCGGTTATTGGTCCAAGACTCAGGCCCATCATCGAGTGTCCAGAGGCCATAACAACTCGGGGATTTCCCTTGAGTTTGCCGATGTAGGGCAGGCCGTCGGGCGAGCAGGGACGAAACCCGTGCCAGATGGGAAGGCCCTCGAAATCGGACTCTTTGAAGTTGGGGAAGTAGCCAGGAATTGACTCAGCAATGCCTTTGACTTTGTCCATGTTGATGTAGTCGTCGGGTTCGCCGAGTTCCATCGTTCCGCCGAAGCGGACACCATTTTGCATGGGCGTAACGGCGACGCGGGCCTCCATCAGTAGGGAGCAGACGGTTGGAGTTTCGACTGGATTTGAGAGCGTCATCGAATAGCCTTTGCCAGCCATCATCGGCATTCCGACGCCGACTTGTTTGGCGAGAGCTTTTGACCAGACTCCGCTGGCGATCACGACGTAATCGGAATCGAATTTCTCACCTCTTTCGGTGGTGACTTCGACTTTGTCTTGCACACTCGTCAGGCTATTTACTCCAGAGGTTCCGAGATCGAAGTGGACGCCCATCTCGCGGAGCTTTTTGCGAAGAGCAGCAAGGAACTCGTGGGGAGTTAGATGACAGTCGTCTTCGAAATGAACACCGCCGATGACGTTCATCGTGACGGTAGGGTCGATCTTTTTGAGGCCATCGAGGTCGTGAACCGAGGCGTTTATTCCGATTTCGTTGGCCCGCTCCGCGAGTTTCTTTTCTTCCGAAAAGGCTTTTTGGGTTTTGAAGAGCATGAGGAGCCCACGCTGGACGAGTTGGTAGCCGATGCCGAGGTCTTCGGCCATTGCTTCGTAGAGCTTGCGGCTTTCGAGGTTGAGGTCGCGTAGAATGGTTTCGCATTTGGCGACGTGCTCAGGGTCAGCCTTGCCCATGAACATCCATGACCAGAGAATTTGATCGAGGGTTGGAGGGAATTTGAAGGCGAAAGGTGCCTTGGCTTTGAACATCATTTTGATGCCCATCGAGACCATTCCGGGGGCGGCGAGAGGTACGAAATGACTTGGGACGATCATTCCCGCGTTACCCGTTGAGCAGCTATCGGTGCCTTCGGCATCCCGGTCGATGACCCAGACATCGAACCCTTTTTGTCGGGCATAGTAGGCGGAACAAAGGCCGATGATTCCGGCTCCGACGATGGTGACGCGAGCCATTAGCTGATTCCCCAGCGGAACGAATCGGCGGCGTCAAAGATTAGCGTAGATTGTGAGGTGACGTGAGCACGGCCAGAGATGTGGGGGATTATCTTGTCTCCTTCGATGGTTACGAATCCAGTGAAGGTGGACCCAGTGATGCTTTCTTGAACCCAATGGTCGCCGGGTTTGAGTTCGCCTTTCGTATAGAGGGCGGCCATTTTAGCGCTGGTTCCGGTTCCGCAGGGTGAGCGGTCGTAGTCCATTCCAGGACACAGGACGTAATTTTTGCTATGAGCGCCGGGGACGATTCCGGGGCCGAAGACTTCGATGTGATCGACTTCCCCGCCGTCGGTTCCTCTGACTTCAGAGATTTTCAAGGCGTTTTTGACATCGGACGTGAACCGTAAAAGGTCCATGCGGTTTTCGAATTTCACCTCGGGGGCGAAGGCATTTTTTCCGACCAGGAAAAACCAGTTTCCGCCCCAAACAACGTCGCCACAAATTGTGCCGTAACCATCAGTTTCGACGCAGAATTCACCAAGGGAAAAGGATGCTACGTTGGTGATCCAGACGGTTCCGTTTTCTTCCAATTTGGCTTCAATGATGCCGACCGGGGTTTCGATTTTATGAGTTCCGGGCTTGATTCGGCCTAAGTGGCGCAGGGTTTCGACGACGCCGATGCTGCCGTGACCGCACATGCCGAGGGTTCCGACCGTGGTGAAAAATATCACTCCGGTGCAGCACGTCGGGTCGTAAGGTGGGACAAGCATGGCCCCAACCATAACGTCGGAGCCGCGAGGCTCGCGGGACACTCCGTTGCGGATATCGCGGAAATTCTGCTCGAAATCTTCTCGCATTTCGGCCATCGAGTTCCCTTTTGGTATGTCAACCCCGCCGACGATGACTCGGGTTGGCTCGCCGCCCGTGTGGGAATCGATGACTTGGACTTCCATATTGTTAGATCTTGGGTCGAGCCGCTAAGCCGTCAGCAATGACTTTTTCGACTCTGGCTCGGTCAGCTCCGGAAAGGCTCAGCCGAGGGAGGCGGACCCACTCGGGACAGTAGCCCGTGGCTTGGGTTGCCATCTTGATGTTTTGAACGAATTTGAGGCCCACGTCGAGGTGGAGGAGTGGGGTGTACCAGCGGTAAAGTTCGCGGGCTTCATCCCACTTTTTGGCCATCATGAGATCCCACAGCTTTTGGTTCTCATAAGGGAATGCGAGTCCGATACCTGCAACCCATCCGACGGCACCGAGGAATACGCTTTCGAGGGCAAGGTCGTCCACTCCGGAGAAGATCGCGAGGCGATCGCCCATGTGGTTGATGATGTCGGTGATTCGTCGAACGTCTCCGGCTGACTCTTTGATGGCAATGAAATTGTCGCTTTCGTTACAGAGCATCTCAAGCATCGGTGGCGTGAGGTCGACGTGGTAGGCGATCGGATTGTTGTAAATCAGGATCGGCATCGAGGTGTGCTTGGCTACGGTTCGGTAGTGGGCCAGGGCTTCATCGTTGTCTGCCTTGTACACCATCGCAGGCATGAGCATGATTCCGTCGACGCCTTGGGCTTCACACTTTCGGGTGTATTCAACCGCGTGCATGGTGGAACATTCGGCGACTCCGCTCAGGACCGGGATTTTTCCGGCGGCGACGCGTTTGGCGACTCGCAAGATTTCAAATTTCTCATCCCATGAGAGGGCAAGGTTTTCGCCCAGGGAGCCGTGCATGACAAAGCCCTCGACTCCGGAATCGATCAAAACTTCGAGGTGCTTTTCGAGGGTGGGATAGTCGATTGAGAGGTCTTGATGAAAGGGGGTTGTCAACGCTGGGAAGACGCCGGACCAGCTGGGGAATTTGGACACCCTTTTAGTTTGAACGAAACTAAAATGGGAAGTCCAGGGTGATTCGGAATCGGGCCCGATTACCCTTGCTTTTCTGGTATTCGTGAGATAATCTAACTTTTGCAATGGTGCTGTCAAATATCGCTCTCGCTATGGTTATGCAAACAAGTCACTTTGGAACCTATGAAGGTCACCCGGTTACCCTTTATACGCTCAAAAATAAGCACGGAATGACCGCGAAGATCATGGACTACGGCGCGACGGTGGTCTCACTTACTGCGCCAGACCGAAACGGCAAGTTCGAAGAAGTGACCCTTGGCTTCGATAAATTCGACATGTATCCGACGAAGAGCCCTTATTTTGGCTGCATTGCGGGCCGGGTGGCAAACCGAATTGCGAAAGGCAAATTTAAACTCGACGGCAAGGAGTACACCTTGGCGGTGAATAACGGGGTGAACAGTTTGCATGGCGGCCTCAAGGGATTTGATAAGCACATCTGGACGGTTGTTTCGAAGCCATCGGCCAAGAACGCCAAGATCACGTTGAAATACGTAAGCGCTGACGGAGAGGAAGGATATCCGGGCGAGATGACGACGATGGTCACCTACACGCTGACCGCGGACAACGCGATTCAGATTGACTATGACATTCGGGCGAATGCTCACACGATTGCCAACGTGACCAATCATATGTACTTTAACTTGGGCGGGGCGAAGGCCAAGACCATTTTGGATCACAAGATGCAGATCATGTCGGAGGCGATTACTCCGGTTGACGAGACGCTGATTCCTCAGGGCGGATATTTGGACGTTGCCAAGACTCCATTTGACTTTACGAATCTGACCCGCATTGGCGATCGAATCGATGCGCCAAACGAGCAGCTCAAGTTTGGCGGCGGATATGATCACAACTGGGTTCTGACCGGGACGGTTGGCAAACTTCGCCGGGCGGCGAATGTGCACGAGCCGAAGAGCGGGCGGTTTATGGAAGTGTGGACGACCGAGCCTTGCATTCAATTTTATAGCGGAAACTTCCTCGATGGAACGCTGCACGGGCATGGCGGAAAGGTTTATCCGAAGCGGGGTGGGCTTTGTTTAGAGACTCAGCACGCGCCAGATTCGGTGAATCAGCCGGAGTTCCCGACGACGGAAATCAAGCCGGGCGAGGTTTATACCTCGACGACGGTTTATAAGTTCAAAACGAAGTAGGGATTGAGCTTTCAGCTTTCGGCTCTCAGAGTGCGACCACCTTCGGGGTCGGGATTTTTCGGGGTCTACCGTGGGTGTAAGCACCCACGGCTACTTGGGTGTAACCGCTTCGCGGTAAAAGCACATTTTTTAAGCCTCGCCAATTGAATTGGCTTCTCGATTTGTTAGACATCCAAACGGGCCAGACGCCCAAAGCCATCTAGATTTTTTATTTGGCCTGACTGAAATGTTCAGGATTTCGATGTAGGTCAATCTTTCCGGAGGCTCAACGGGTCGGTAGTGTGTCAGCCCAGCTCGTAGGAGCTTTACGCGGAGGAACGAAATTCCCAAATCCGCGCTAAAGCTCCAAAGGGCTGGGTCCAAATCGCAATATGTCCCTTCCCCGGTCGCTCAGACCAAGCTTCTAAACCTACATGGATTAATGAGCGACCCCCAAGTCCGCCGTAGCTACTTCGCCACGCTCGGCTGCTTACACCCGACGTAGCGAAGGCGGAGCCGACAGGCGATCTTAACAAATCCTAATCAAGTCGATCAAAAAAGTAAATGACATAGCGCAGGAACGACTATGATCCGACTGGTTTTACCACGGCTTCGGGCAGAAGGCGTTCGATGGTGGCTTTGTCGCCGATGGCACTGCCGTCGGTGAGGGCAGTAGCGGCTCCGGCGGCGAGGCCCCATTGGAGGGCTTCGGCGGGGGGGTTGCCCTGGCCCATCGCCCACAGCATTCCGGCGATCATGCTGTCGCCACTGCCGATGGTGCTCAGGGGCTTGACGTTCGGGCTGATGCCGACATAGGTTCCTGTTCCGCAAGTCATGACCGCGCCCTTGGCTCCTCGGCTGATTACGGCGATACGGTCGCCGCCGCCGATCATCGTATGGAGGTCGCGGGATGCTTGAATCACTTCATCGTCGGTTTTGAGTTCTCGACCGAGGACCCGCCCGGCCTCGGGAGTGTTGGGCTTGATGAAATCGGGCATGGCTTTGAGGCTTTCGGATAAGACTGCCCCGTCGGCATCGACCACGATTTTTGATCCCTTTTCGCGAGCGATGAGGGCTAATTCGTAGAAGGCGTTGGTTTCGACTCCGGGAGGCAACGACCCACCAAAGCTCACCCATTCGGCCTTTGCGGCGAGCATTCCGACCTTTTCTTTGAGGGCGAGCCACTCACCGGGGCTGATGGTGGGTCCACGTTGGTTAAAGGTTGTGGGCGGGTTTCCAGATTCGTCCTCAACCGAGAAGTTGGTGCGGGTTTCACCTTCGACGTAGACGAAGCCGTCGAGGACGTTTTCTTCTTTCATCACATGGCGAATGAAGGAGGATGTTGCTCCGCCGAGGAAGCCCGTCGCGATGGTGACTCCGCGAAGGTGGGCGTAGACCCGGGAGGTGTTGAGTCCTTTTCCGCCAGCGTCTTTTTCTTGTCGCTTGACGCGGTTGGTGTCGTTCGCCGCCATTGTCTCGACTCGTAACAAGTAGTCGACGCACGGGTTGAGGGTGACGGTGAGGAGCATAAAGATAGTTTAGCCCTTTGGGATTGCTTGGACCTGTCCGAGCTTTGGCCTGCGAAACCTGTTTCGCTGAAGTGAGTTTAAAGCAAAGCAGGCTTTGCAGTTGAAAGCTCAAGAAGGCTTGAGCACTCCCAAATTAGCTTTTGCCCTTCCCTATTGAGCCATCACTTCTGCCAGCAATAATTTCTCAGGATCGATGGTTCGTTCGGTGCTGAGGACGTAGGTTAGCGGGTGTGAAACGAGCTTGTTTCCATCAACCCCCGCCATTTCTCCTCGGAAGCCGCTGAGCATTCGGTTGGTGGCCAGTGCGCCGAGGCGCAGAGCGAGGACTCGGTCAAAAACAGTTGGACTTCCCCCTCGTTGCAAATGTCCGAGTACAAGGTATCGGCAATCAAAGCCAGTGTTCTTTTCGATGAAAACTTTAACATCGCTAGCCCGGGCAGCACCCTCGGCGACGACGATGATCGAGCTCTTTTTACCCCGATCGGATGCTGACCGCAGATTTTTGCAAATGTCGAGGAGAGAATACGGCACTTCGGGGATGAGGATTGCTTCGGCCCCGCCCGCGAGCCCGGACTCGATGGCGATAAAGCCATTTCGTCGGCCCATGACTTCGACCACGAAGACGCGTTCGTGGGAGTAGGCGGTGTCCCGCAGACGGTCGATTGCCTCGACCGAGATGTTTACCGCAGTATCGAAGCCGATTGAGTAATCGGTTCCAGAAATATCGTTGTCGATGGAGCCAGGAATGCCCATGACCGGGAATTGGAATTCCTCTTGAAGTTTGAGGGCTCCGGTGAGGGATCCGTCTCCGCCAATGACGACCAAGCCCTCGACCTTGTTGGCTTTGAGGTTATTGATCGCCTTTTGTCGGCCCTCAGGGGTTCGAAATTCGGCGCTTCGTGCGGATCGGAGGATGGTGCCGCCACGGTCAATGATGCCGCCGACCGCTTTGGAGTCCATGACTTGGGTTTCGTTTTGGATGACTCCTTCCCAGCCGTGGAGAAAACCGATGACTTCGGCGTTTCGGTAGATGGCCGCCCGTACGACTCCCCTAATTGCGGCGTTCATGCCGGGTGCGTCACCG
Organism: Armatimonadota bacterium; assembly: GCA_025360125.1. GTDB lineage: Bacteria > Armatimonadota > Fimbriimonadia > Fimbriimonadales > Fimbriimonadaceae > Fimbriimonas. The sequence continues at coordinate 17,639 of JANYCU010000011.1, forward strand.
CCGCTAGTTATGAGTCCAATTCGCTTCACGTACCAGTTCATTATGCCCAAAAACGGGCATACTATTCGCGTGATCAAGGATCGGCTTACACAACCCGTTGGACGATTTATGCGGCCTTGCGTCACGATCGAGGATTTTTCGAGCGTTCATTTGGCGGTCGAGAAAATGCGGGAGGCAGGCCAGGAAGTCATTCCGGTTACCAGCGATGGTCAATTGGCAGGGGTTTTGACCCAAAAAAGCTTGCTTGAAATACTGGAAAGCAACATCGAGAAGGATGAGCCCGTTGGGCGATATGTTGAGGTTCTGCCAAAGATTTTGAACCGAACGTCGGGGGCGGAGGCCCTGCGACTGCTTGAGAATGACCAGACAATTGTGGTGGTTGATGACCATGATGTCGTTTGCGGGCTCCTGACACCGAGTTGTTTTATTGGCACGGTACGGCTGCCGGAACGGCCGTCGTCGGTGGGTGGGATGGCGACTCCGTTTGGGGTGTATTTGACCACGGGTTCGGTTCGAGGCGGCAAGCACGGCTGGTACTTGTTTTCGACGGGCATGTTCATGATGGTCTTCTACTTCGTTGGTGTGGTTGCCGTTAGCAAAGCCACCGAGCACCTGCCAAAAACCAGAATTATTGAGACTTTGAGCTATATCGCGGCGAGTTTGATTATGCTCGTTGTTTTTCGATTTATGCCAATTGCGGGTTATCATGCGGCGGAGCATATGGTAGTTCATGCTCTTGAACGCGATGAGGAATTGACTCCCGAAGTCGTGTCGAGGATGCCCAGGGTTCACCCTCGTTGCGGGACAAATTTAGCGGTTGGAGTGTCGATGTTCATGTTGATTTGGCAAACTCCGTGGATACCATTTGAATCGACTCGATTAATGTTAGGGGTGATTGTGACGCTTTATTCGTGGCGTAAAGTCGGATCGCTGGTTCAGTTTTGGTTCACCACCCGGACACCAAATGCGCAGCAACTTGCCAGTGGGATTGCGGCTGGAAAGGAGTTGCTATCCAATTATGAGGTCGCGAATGACCGTTCGGCGAGTCCATTGAAAAGAATTTTGAACAGTGGAATGTTGCATGTAATGGCGGGCTCATTTTTGACGTTAGGAATAGCAATCCTAATCCAGTGGCTATTTGGAGTCCAATTAATCGCGTTTTAGGTATTCTATTAGGACTTCGTGGTTACTTTCATACTTATTCTCGCAATTTTGGCCGCGATCATTTTCTCGCTGCTCGTGCTTATAACGGGCAAAGGCGACGCGATGAGCGGCGGCGGCAGCGTTCGTACCAGCTATAAAGGCAAGGCAACTTTTGACGACATCATGTCGAAAGCAACCCTCTATCTTGGAATTTCGTTCATGGCATTGGTCTTGCTATACAGTGTTTTGACGAAGAAAGCGGCGGCGGCGGGAACGACCGTTACGCCACCAAGTAGTTCGAAGCCTACGGACAACACTGGTTCGGCGGTGAACAATGCGCCAGTGACGAATACTCCGGCTGTTTCTAATAACGCACCAGCTACGCCGCCACGGGCAACCTCGAATAATTCGCCGGCGTCGACGAATTCGCCAGCATCGAATAATGCACCAGCACCGGGCATTACTCCGGCAGACGGCAATAACGCGCCGAAGAAATAGAATTCGGGGCTCAGGGCTCAGGGCTCAGTCGCTAACAGCTAAACGCTGTTTTCCGGTACCCTTTAGATCGTGATCGAGATACATGGTGCCCCGTTTGACTTAGGGGGAGCTCGACAAGGGAGTCGCCTCGGCCCGGATGCATTGCGCCTTGGGGGGCTGGCCCATTCACTTTTTACCGACCTCGGGTTATCTGGGATTGACCGCGGAAACATTAACGTTGACCTAGCAGCCGAGCCGGGTCCGGGTCTTCCGTTCGCCGCACCCGTTTGTGAGGCTTTGACAAAACTTAAGCAAGCCACAAATGAGGTTTTAGCCGCGGGCAATTTTCCGATCATGTTGGGCGGCGAACATTCGATGTCTGCGGGTCCGGTGTCGGCGATGGTTGACAAATACGGCGAGAAACTCGGAGTTTTGTGGATCGATGCGCATGTGGACATGAACACGCCGGACATTTCTCCTTCGCAGAACATTCATGGCATGCCTTTGGCGTTGCTGTGCGGGTTTGAGAGTGGAGTTTCGGGTTCGTATGATACTGACTGGCGGCAGTTGGGATTGAGCGTGGGGCGGCCCAAGTTGAATCCGGCCAACATTTGTTGGTTTGGGCTGCGCGACGTGGACCCCGGAGAAGTTGCTCGGGCAAAGATGGGGTGCGCAGTGACGATGCACGACATTGATCGCGATGGCGTTTTGGGTTGCTGGACTCGGATTGATGCTTATTTTCGTGAGCGAGGGATTGAGTATCTGTATATCTCTTTGGATGTAGATGCGATGGATCCGATCTTGGCTCCGGGTACGGGGACGGCAGTTCGCGGTGGCCTGAGTTATCGCGAGGCGCACTTTTTGGCCGAGCTGATTTATTCGTCGCTTCAGTCGGCGGGCAGCTATTCGATGGTGGGCATGGATGTAGTCGAGGTTAGTCCGATCCACGATAGTAACAATCAGACGGCGATTGTTGCGGTGGAGTGGGTTGCGAGTTTGTTTGGTAAGAGCATTCTTTAGTCAGTTCTAATCGACCTTATTCGCTTCGCTCAATCGACTCATCCAATTCGCCAAGCAGATTTGGCATCTTTTAACGGATTTGGCTCATTGGCTTCTCTTTCCGCTTCGCGGAGGGCGACGCGAGTGCGGTTGCGGGGAGTGGGTTGCGAGCTTGTTTGGCAAGAGTATTTTGTGAAGTAGGGGACATGGGCAAGAGTCGAAGGGCGAGGGATTGACATGAATTCAGCGAAGCGGGCTTCGCAGCCCAAAGCGAGTGCAGGCACTCGCACTCCAAAGTGCCTGCGGCACAAAGAACCTTGGACATGGGTGCGAGGTACCCTTTTAGCCAATGATTGAGAATGGGCGTCGAGTTTTGAACCAGGAGGCGGAGGCACTTTTGCTGTGCGCCAAGAGTCTTGATGAGACGTTTGAGACGGCTTGCGCCTGGTTGATGGCGTGCAAAGGGCGGGTGATTTGTTGTGGAGTCGGGAAGTCGGGGCATATTGCCAACAAGACTGCTGCAACGTTGGCCAGTACAGGCACTCCGGCGTTTTTCATGCATGCGGCCGAGGCAGTGCACGGTGATTTAGGCATGGTAACGGCTGACGACATTGTGCTGGTTTACACCCATAGTGGCGAGACGGATGAGTTGGTTCGGCTATTCCCCAGCTTTAAGGCTTCGGGAGCGAAGACGATTTTGATTACGGGCCGACCGGGAAGCACGGCGGCAAAGCTATCTGATTTGGTGTTGGACACTGGAGTGCGCGAGGAGGCTTGCCCGAACAACTTGGCTCCGACAACGAGTACGACGGTGATGGTGGCCCTCAGTGATGCGCTGGCGATTACGGTTATGGAGTCTCGCGGGTTTGGCAAAGATGACTTCGCCAAGTATCACCCTGCGGGGGCGCTGGGCAAGCGGTTGTTGCTTCGGGTCGAAGACGTCATGCGTCGGTTTGAGGATATTGCGGCTTGTTCGGTCGATGATACGGTTTTGGCTGTGATGCAGAAGATCGCGACGGCAGGCGTCGGGGCGGCCTGCGTAGTCTCGGCGGATAGAAGCTTGTTGGGTTTTGTGACCGAGGGCGACCTGCGGCGGCACTTGTTGCGGAGTCCGATTGATATTGACGCTCGAACGGAGACGTTTATGACGGTCTCACCTTCGATGATCGAGCCAGATTTGTTGGCGATCGAGGCACTTGAGGTTTTTCAGAATTCGGCGGCTAAGATTGGCGAAATGCCGGTGGTTGAAAATGGAAAGGTCCTTGGGCTTTTGATGCTCAAGGACCTTTTGCGATCGGGGATCGTTTAGTTTATTCGCCTGCTTCGGCGGTTGCTACTGCTTCAGGAGCTTCGGTTCGGGCTTCTCGTGGCTCTCGTGATTCACGACCTTCTCGACCTTCACGGTAGTCTCGTGGTTCGCGTGGTTCGCGCTTTTCGGTGCTCATCTCGGTAACGACAAATGGAATTAGGGCCATTTCTCGTGCCCGCTTGATGGCTTGGGCGATTTGTCGCTGCTGGCCTGCGGTCGTACCGGACTGGCGTGACGGAATCATCTTGCCTCTATCGTTAATGAACTTTCGGAGAAGTGCGGTGTCCTTATAATCAACAATGTAGATCTTGTTGAGAGTCAGGTAGCTAATCTTCTTCTTGCGTCGAGTTCGGGCTTTGGCGCCGACATCAGCGTCCTTGTCCATCTTCATCGGGTCAACCGATTGTGCTTTATTTAAATCTTCACTCATTTGCTTTTGGTCTCCATCGGAGGCTTGCGCCCCAAGCAGCAACGAATGATTATGGCACATTTGGGAAGCTGCTAGCTGTCAGTAAAGAAGCTGTTAGCTATCAGCAGGTTGTGGAGTTGGGAGATTTAGACGAACAGTGGATCATCCCCCTGCTTCTGGGGAGATTATGGCTTGATGGACATTCATGGCGGGACAGAAAATTTTGAGCTATTGAGTCGGGAGCATTGCTTCCTCGCTTCCCAGCTTCGTCCGCCTGGTATCCGTTACTAGCTAGTAATTATTACAGCTTGGAATAATAACCGTGTATTTACCAGGGACATTGGCACAATCCAGATGGAATTGCCTCAGTGAGCTCAAGGATGGGTCACACCAAGAGCCACGATACCTGGGGAGGAATCGTAAACCAAAGCCTGAGGGCAGCGGTAAGACCTGATAGTCACGGAGGATCGAATGTCATTTCAGATTAACAACAATATCACCGCATTGGGCGCTTACAACAGTGTTTCCCATGTTTCAACCTTGATGAGCAAGTCAATGGGCAAACTTTCAAAGGGTCTGCGAATTGCAGATGCTTCGGACGACCCTGCTGGTCTCATCTCATCTGAGCTTTTCCGCTCACAGATCGCTTCGATGGACTCGGCCATGCGAAACAACACTGAAGCCATGAACTACTCGAAGACGGCTGAAAATGCACTCGGAGAAATGAACCAGCTTCTTGACGATGCTCGAGGACTTGCAGTTTCGTCCGGTAACTCGGCCACTCTGACAGCTACGCAGCTCTCTGCTAACCAAGATCAGATCAACTCGATTATCACTTCGATCAATCGAATCTCATCATCGGTTACCTATTCAGGTCGAAAGCTCCTCGACGGTTCTGCTGGTGTCACAACCCAGATTTCGAACACTTCGAAGATTGCAGGATTCAGCTTCGGCGGTACTGCAAACGCAACGACGATTACTCAGACTGGTCTTGTAACGATCAACCAAACGGTTGCCGCTACTGCCGCTCTGTACACCGCAACCGCGCTTCTTACTGCTGGTGCAGCCGCATCTGGTGCAATTAGCGTCAACGGTGTCAGCTTCACAATTGCGGCTGGTACTTCTGGTGCGAACATTGCTTCTGCACTTAACGCAGCTTCCGGTCAAACGGGCGTTACTGCTTCGTTTACTGCAGCTAACCAGTTGATCTTTACTCAGACGCAAACGGGTACCAACCGATCAGTCAACTTTGTTGACACGGCTGGTGCAGTATCTTCTGCGGCAAACACTTCAGCATCGGTCACTGGTGCCAACGCAACTGCGACGGTTACTATGGGCGGTCAAAGTGTTCTCTATACAGGTGGCGCTGCTGGTGCAGACGGTCTGTCCTTGTCTGACGCTGCAGGTAACAAACTGACGATCACCACTGGTGGTAACGCGGTTAATACTCAGTTGATGGGTCAAGTCATCGCACAAGACTCAAGCTTCCAAATCGGATTCCAAGCTGGCGGAACCGCCAACCTTGCTCTCCGAAATATGAGCGCAGGTCAACTTGGATCAGGTATTGTCAGCGGTCTTACCGTTAACAACTTGGATATCTCAACCGCTGCTGGTGCGAACTCCGCTCTGTCAGTCCTTGACAAGGCGATTGACGAAGTCAGCCAAATGCGAGGCCGAATTGGTAACTTCCAAAGAAACGTATTGGAATCGAACAACCGAACACTTTCGAGTATGAAAGAGAACCTTTCGAACTCAGAGAGCTCGATCCGAGACCTTGACGTTGCTGCAGAAATGACCAACTATACTAAGCTTCAAGTTATGCAACAGGCTGGTATGGCAATGCTCGGACAGGCAAACCAGTCCGGTCAGTCGGTTCTTTCTCTCTTGAGAGGATAAGGCTTACCTTAAACGAACATTCGAAAGTGCCTCCGTTATGCGGGGGCTTTTTCATGTTTGAAGGGTCTCATTTTATCCACGAGTGTGTTGGTTCGCATGGTGCTAAGCATCATTGAATTGAACCTCCGGCTTTCGAGTTTGAAGACTTCCCTGCTTTCCAGTCTTATGACGAGCCATCCGCCGAGCAGGAGGATGGAGTGGATGTTTTTTTTCTCGGGAGACTTCTACGATTTCGGCGCGGTTGATTTCAATTGTTTCGTCTTCGGTTACGATCAGGATCTTTTTCTCAGTGATGCTTAACAGTCCAATTTCGGCATGAGCGTCGTAAATTGTCGTTGGTCTGCGATAGACAAAACCAATCAGCTCACCTTCGGCTCCTGTTCGGACACGAAGCTCATGATCAATCTTTTTATTCTCAAAAAAACCGAAGCGGTCGATTCCGACCCAGGTGGCAAGGATTCCCGCTACGGCTTGAACCATTGGTCCGAAATTGAAGCAGAGCGTGGCAACGGCGATACCCAGTAGAACCGGAACGATATTGCCCAAGACCTGTCTACGAATACTCCATATGCGTCGTTGTGACACTGCCTCATGTTACACTTAACATATAAATGTCATCCGGTCGATTGGACGTAATCAGCATCATTCCTGGCCCCAAAAATGTGGCCAGACTGGTCCAGCGATTTGGGAAAAACGACTATGGAATCGTGACTTCGCTCAGCGATTCGCAATTACCGATGCTTCGAGCCGAACTCGATGATCAGACCTTGGTCGATGTTAAGTCGTTTGGCGAGGTGGTTCATCAAGTTCACCGAATGACGGGTTTCCCTAGCCGCCGAATTGCGACTTCGCGCCAGATACTTACCGCCATCGGCCTTGTTTGCTCGAAGATTGACGCTAGTAGTCCGTTCCGAAAGGTTGCCGACATGGCGGGATTTCACGAGTGTCTGTTAGAAATCTTTCGTGAGGCGGGGCAATGGGGGGTGATCGGAACAGATAACCATGATCTTGGCAAGATAATCAAAAGTCACCCTGAATTAGTCAAAGTGAGTGAATTGGTTGAACTCTTTAATGATGTCATCCAGATTCTTGAAAAAGCCAACGCGACCATCGTCTCGAAGATGATTGCTGAGTGCCTGGATTCGACCATTGATATGGATGGTCAAGACTCGCGGTTGCTTTTCTTTATGGGGAGCACGATTCACCCAGCCGCAATTAAGTGGATTCATTGGTTGGTCGCAGAAGGCGCTGAGGTCCAGATTATTTTGGATCGTCATGCTACGGACGGTGACATTTTTCATCTGAGCAATGTCGTAGCGAAGGAGTTTGGCGAAACGCCAGCCGCACCGGGAGCAGGTACCAAGCTTCTCAATAACCTATTTGCGAAATCGGAATCCCACGGAGTAGATCTTGATTGGGTGGAGGTTCATTGTTGCGGAGACCCTTTGTCGGAATCCGAATGGGCCTTGAGGAAGTGTATTGAGATCAATAATTTCTCGAAAACTGCAATTTTGACTCGGAACATCGATCAATACGGTCCAATTTTGATTCACGCTGGCGAGAGTCTCGGAGTACCCATTGACACTCGACGTCGGATTCCCCTTTTGGCGAGCGGATTTGCTAAAGTCACGCTGTCGATATTGCGAGCGATTGCGAGCGACGATGTACGAGATTTAGTGAATCCGTTTCGAACTTCGTATTTCGGAGTGTCGGATGTAACCGAGCTCCTCGACTCAGCCCACTCGAGTCCATTGAACGATTGGGAAGAGCTTATCGCGGAGGTAGCGAAGCTCGACGAATCGGATGAGTACTTGGTGCAGGCGCTTCAATACGTGATTGCCTTCCGGCTTAGGAGTCTTGAACGCGGGCGCAGCTTCGCCGAATGGCACGCCGAGCTTAAGCAGTTTTTGGAAGGTGCTCCCTGGCAAAAAAATGCTCAGGAGAGGGACCTTCGGGCTCAGACTTCCCTGCTTTCTAATCTGGCTCAGGATGCGACGATTCAGCTCATTCAAAACCCGGATGCCATGTCCTATGGTTCTTGGCTGAACCACGCTGATTCGGTCTGGCAAAGAAGTGACGTTAGTGTTCCTAGTGAGGAAGACGGCATTCTGCTGGTTTCATCTCCCGAGGAGCTTGGCGAGATTGAATACTTGCTGGTTCTGGGAATGCTCGAAGGATCTTTTCCTCGTCGACGGTCGGAAAATCCAATCCTTAGTGATGACCTGAAAAAGGGAATTTCTGGCCTAATTAAGGGTCCTGCATTTAACGATTCATTTGACGTTGCGAAAAGTGAGCGAGATATTTTCTACCGAGTTTGTGCTTGCCCATCGAAAGCTCTTTATTTTAGCTATCCGATGTCCGATGGTGAAAGCGACAATGTTCCAGCTTTCTACCTTGAAGAAATCCGGCGAATTTGTCAGACTGGGGAGGTTATTGTCCATCCGCGACGGCACTTAACCCCACCGACCGATCAGTGCAAATCGGAATATGATCGGGAGTTATCGGCTCGGTTAAGCACGGCAACTCCGAGGCCAGTAAACAATGTTTTGGTTGATCCTCGCGCGATCGAGTTAGTCCGGTTTGACATGAAGAACGTGCAGCCGAGAACGCTACGATCGTTGGTTGACTGCAATTATAAATTTGCCGCCGAACGCTTGGTCCCTGAGCACCATCAGCCAAGCGACCATTGGGGTCGGATGCTGGAAGTTCCTCGCCGGGCAAATCTCCTGACGATCACGAATGAAAAACAAGCAAAGGCAGAAATGAACCAAGTTCTGATTGCCTACCTCGATGAACTTCGACCCCAGCTTCCAGCATGGGAGTTTGATATGATTGAACACGGATCATCTCGGTTAATCGAGGGACTTATTGAGCGAGAGTTTTTGTCTCGCGAGGTATGGGGGCGGGACCCATTGAATACGAAGCTTGACCTTAAATTTGGGGATCCACAATTGAATCCCGAAATATTTAAGTACCAATTGACGGGTAGGGTGGCAGGAATCACCGATCAAAATGGAATTCGGACCATTCACCTGTATCGACGGACTCCTCCGAAAGACCCAAAGGAAGAGGCGCTGGACAAATATTTGATTGAATATGGGATGTATTTTGCCGCGGCATGGTACGGAGTGACCGAAGTGCGCGTTGAGATTGACGGTCTCAGCGAGCACCGAACGACACTGCTGTTTTCTGACACCCAGACGCTTGAGAAGCGAGCGGACCAACTACTGGTCCTTAACCTCGCGCGGCAATTTGGAAATAAGACCGAACTGGCGGAGGGTATCAAGAATTTGTTGAGGGCTCCAAAAGCGATCGCGGTTTCTGGTCAAATGATGGCTCGGGCGGGTGACCATTGCCAGTATTGTTCTTTTACCGACCTCTGTCGCCAGTCACAGGGGAGTTCTGAGGAGTTTAGCGATCTGGGAGTAACCAATGGTTAGAACTGCAACTGACGAACAAAAAGAGATCATCAACAAAGAGGATGGATTCTCGGTTGTTTTGGCGTCAGCCGGATCGGGAAAGACATTTGTTGTTGTTGAGCGATATTTGCGGATGGTTCGAGATTTTGGAGTTCGTCCATCTCAGATTCTGACGATCACGTTTACCAAAAAGGCAGCGGCGGAAATGAAGCGCCGGATTGTTGACCGACTTTTTGATGAAGAGCTCTTTGACCAAGCTCAAGAGGCCGAGACTGGCCCGATTCAGACGATTCACTCGTTCTACGAGAGGTTGTTGCGGGAGAACTCAGTTGAAGCGGGAATTGACCCAAAATTTGATCTTGCCCTCGGAGCGGAATCTGATCGGCTTAAGCGCGATGCAGTGCGCTCGGTCATTAATTTGTCGGAGGACGACGAAAATGAGCTGATCCCTCTGTTTGTCAAGTTTTCAGTTGGAAAGTCCGAATACGGAATGAATGGAGCTTACGAAAAGCTCGAAAAAGAGACCATTGGCATTTTGAATCAAATGCGGTGCAGCGGCCACGAGCCCGGTTACTTTGAGGAACTTTATGAGAGCGGCCCGGTCTATTTGGAATTGACTCATAAGGCTTTAATTGCACGACTACCCGAATATATGAGGAACGCCATCACTGAACAGCCAGGCAGCGATTGGCGAGATGTTGCTTGGCAGGAGGCGGGAAAAATGAGAGGCGAGAAGTCCAAGTACCCTTGGCTCAAAGTCTCGCAAGATGAAGAGTTAACGATCGCAAACTTAACCTGTGGACTGGCCCAACTTGCCTTGCGCGCATGGACTCGGTACGAAACCTTGCTCAGCCAGGATCAGAAAATCGATTTTGACGGCATGGAGAGCCGGGCCGTTCGGTTGATTGAGAATTCTGTTCAAGTAAAGAATCGAGTTTCGAAGCAATTTTTACATGTCATTGTCGATGAATCTCAGGATCTCAATCGGAATCAATTTCGCTTATTTGACGCCATTGACAGCAAATCGAAGATGCTAGTTGGTGATGGTAAACAGTCCATATATGCCTTCCGGAACGCTGACGTTGAAACGTTTAATGATCGGGCGAAGGATGGGTATTTGAAACTCTCGATGAACTTTCGGTCCAGTGAGTCGATCATCAACATGGTTGACGTTGTGTTTAGTGAGGCGTTCGGGCCAGAGAAATATTTCACCTCAAACCGCTACGATGTCTTCGAGAAACAGCTGAGTTTTGAGGGAGTTGAGCGAGTTCACCTTAGTTCAAAAGAGAATTGGAGCGAGCTTGCCGAATTTATCGCCGATGAGCGCGCCAATAACATCGAACGCAGTTCAACCTCGATATTGGTACGCATTCACAAAGTTGCAGAAGCAATTGAGGCGAGGCTCAAAGGGGCTGGAATTGATGTTCGAATGAACGCGGGGCAATCCAAATTCTTTGCTCGTTCTGAGGTGCGAGACCTAGTCAATTCACTTTTGTCGGTCTCTTCGGCAGGCGACTATTTTGCCTGGCTATCAACGTTGAGGAGTCCAATTGTGGGAATTTCGCTCGACGGGATTGTTCTGCTGGCGAAGCCGGACACGACCTTACCGCTCAGCGAAGAAGACCAAGAAAAGCTGGATCGATTTAGCTCATGGTTTCTGGAATTAAGAAACCAGGTTGACCATGTTCCGGCAAGCGAAGTGTTGTCGAAAATCATCAACAAATCGGACTTATTTGCGAATTTGCTTTCGCTGACCGAAGGACGTCGCCGAATTGAAAATGTTCGGAAACTCTTGCTGTTGGCGATGGATGCTCCGGAGCTTTCGGCGAGGGAATTTGCCGAGCAGATTCGTAATATTGAAAGACTTCGGCACGACGAAGGAGATGCGGCCACTACGGACGACTCGGAGGACCTAGTGACCCTCGTCAATATCCACAAAGCAAAGGGATTGGAATGGGATACCGTAATCCTTGCCGACGGGATGAATCACAAGTCATTCAATGTTAATTCTCCAGTTTTTGACGCTGAAACTGGTTGGATTGGCTATTGGCAAAACAAGTCATCTACTTACGCTGCGGAGTATCTCAGGAAGGTGCAATCTCAAATCGACAAAGAAGAGCTTTTGCGGCTTCAGTATGTCGCGATGACCCGAGCGAAGAAGCGGTTGATTCTTGTGACATGGGGAGACTCATCGGCGGGCCTTATTGGAGTCATTCGAAATGCGCTTGGACAATCGGCTTTTGATTCATTGAAGACCTGGCGTAGCCAGCAACCTGGGTCTGATCTCCGAAATTAGCTTGCCTGGCCACCAGTTCCGTGGATTTGCATTCCAGGGTGTAAACTATCGAGCGTGACTGTCTCGGTTGGCATCGTTCAATTTTCTCCCGACAAGGGCAAGCTTGATGGCAACCTCGACCGGATTGCCGAGCATCTGATTCAGTGCGCTGCCGAGGGAATTCAGTTAGCGATTTTTCCGGAGACGTGTACGACGGGATATTTCCTGGAAGGCGGAGTTGTTGAGCTTGCAATCACTTCGGAGGAGTTGACCAAAAAACTTCAAGACCGGCTGGTCGGGAAAGTTTCGAATCCTCTTGAATTTGCCCTTGGATTTTATGAACTATTGGGTGGAAACATCTACAATTCGGCGGCCTTTTGTCGATTTGATGGGACGAGTATTCAGTGTTTAGATACCTATCAAAAATTCTTTCTTCCTACTTATGGGGTTTTTGATGAAGACCGATTTGTGTCGAAGGGGCATAGTCTCTGCGTTCTTGACTCGGTGGTTGGCCGAACGGGGATCATGATTTGCGAGGATGTTTGGCATTCGGTTCTACCGACTCTTAATGCCGTGGCGGGGGCGACGGCAATGATCATTCCTTCGGCGTCTCCGGCGAGGGGTTTTAGGCCAGACCACATTGAGAACCACGAGCGGTATTCTCGGCTCGTCCGCGGTATTTCGGAAGAGCACGGAGTTTATTCTTTCGTCGCACAGTTAGTTGGGCACGAAGGCGGAAAGGGGTTTGTCGGCGGCTCGATGATCTGTGACCCATTGGGGCGGATTTTGGTCGAGGCTCCGGTTGGAGTTGAGGCAATTATTCGGGCGGATATTGACCTGGAGTTAGTTGCGATCGCTCGGGCTCAGACGCCGTTGATCTCTGATTTGCAGTCGAGTTGGGCGAGTCTGTTGAAAATTGCGAATCAAATCGATTAGGGCGAGGGGGAAGACAATGGCCATCAGAAACAGGCGGGGACGCCTATCCTCCGACTGCCTCTACAACGACATTCAGCATGAGAAGTGAGTTTGGAGCGAGGGCGAGGGCGAGAGATCAGGCTTCAGGCTTCAGAGAAATTAGTGAACCAGTCAAATTTCCGTCTTGCCATTCGTAGAGTCCGGCGAATCGACCATGTGAGCCACCTTGAACGATCCATGTGTTGTTTTCCTTCACTGGCGATTCGAGAATGGAGTGCGAGTGGCCGCCAAAGATGATATCAATTTCTGGGCATTTTTGAGCGAGAAGTTGATCCTGTTTGAACCCAATATGGGTTAATGCAACAAGGAGGTCAACCTGGGGTCTTAGTTCTTTTGCAAGTTCTATGGCGGTTTGGATTGGCTCGGACCAGAGAAAGGCGCTAGCAGCCTGGGTCTTCATTTTCTTTGTAACCATGGCAACCATGGTACTGACGATGCCGATTTTGATGCCGTTTGATTCTACCACCAGCGATTTTGGAAGGAATATTGAACCATCTTTGGCGTCGAGATTCCCGGCTAATACGGGATGTCGATGTCCCTCAAGTTTCTTTTCAAACGCCATTCGTAAGGGGTGGGTCTCGCGGTTACCAAGAACTGAGGCAGTGCAATTGAGGTTTTGGAGTTTTTTCCAAACGGGATCAATTGAAAGTGGAATGGCAAGATTTCCGGCTTTGATAGCGTCGCCAGAGTCGAAATAGAAGTCAGCTTGGGCCCTCAATTGTTTCAGCTTCCCCACGATCTGATCGTCCAGCTTTCCATGAAAATCGTTAGTGTGGAGGAATCTCACTTTCATATTAGAAATTGGGGGAACTTTTCGCTTCCTATAAGCATTATGAATATAATAGACATATGTGACTTTGGTCACGTCTGGAAATCCGAAATGAAAAAAGTAATTCTTACAATCGCGGTCGCAGCCTTGATGGTTCCTGCATTCGCACAAAAAGCTCCTAAGGAAATTGCCTGTGCAGTCATGGCTTCACACAAAGTCAACATTGCAAAGGCGACTAAGGCCAAGATGTTTGCAGACTACAAAGGCAAGCGATACTTCTTCTGCTGCGAAGGTTGCCCAGCTACGTTCAAGGCTGATCCTTCCAAGTTCGCAAAAGCTCCAAGCATTCCTACTCCTAAGAAAGGCAAGTAAAACCATTTAAAATATCGGCCCTGAGAATTTCTCAGGGCCGATATTTTTTTGTGCCTGATTCTAGTGGAGGGTGTTGTATGGATGATCTTCACCCAACTTTCTTTAGCCTCGGCAGCTAATTCCTGGGTTTCCGTTGGCAATTCTGAGCCTAGAGTTAGTTCCATCGTGAGCTACCGAGGCTGCGAAGCCGCGCTCTTGGCATCCGGGCAACACCCTCTAGTGGGCTGGATCGTAGCCGTCGGTTAGGGTGCCGAGAAATGTCACAAGATCGGCTTTTTCTTGGGTTGTCAGGTGAAGATTTCCCAATTCGTCGTGGTTTACACCAGTCGGCACTTCGGGGGGATTGAACCCGCCTAAATCTCGTTCGTTATAGAACTGAACCACATCTTCTAACGTGGTAAAGACACCATTGTGGAAGTACGGTGCGGTGGCCGCGATGTTTCGAAGTGTAGGAACCTTGAATCGACCGATATCGTCTGGTCGCCCCGTGGTGGCTGATAGTCCAACATCAATAAACGAAGCACCAGCTGGGTTGTGCCAAATCGGTTGGGCGTAAAACGGATTTAATGGGTTCTTGGGCAAGCCGATGTTGTCGTACGAGAAGTCGGTGAATAAGGGCGGTTGGCCATTTGGTCCTGGACGATTTGGATGGCATGCAGCACAATTTCCTTTGGCAGGATCTTCGAAAATGGCGAGCCCTCTCATTTCTTCGGCGGTTAGGCTCAATTTGTTCTTGAGGAACAAGTCGTATTTCGATGAGAATGGATGGAAAGCATCCGTTCTCTCGAACGCAGCAATGGCTTCGGCCAGGGCATTATAAGCCCGGTCTGTATCGTTAAAAATATCTTGTCCGAATACGGCTTTGAATTTCTCAGCGAAGGCTCCGGTCATGACCTTGGTGACCACTTCAAGTTTTGTGGAGTTGTGCATTTCTCCAGGGTTTAAGAACGGTCCTTTCGCCTGCTCTTCGAGCGTGGCCGCTCGACCGTCCCAGAATTGGCCCCCAATATAATCTTGCGCATCGGCGTCAAAGCCGAACACGGGTGAAAACTGCATATACATGGCGGAAGGAGTTTGGCGATTGCCAAAAATCCCTGGTAGAACACCTTCTGAGGTTACGGTTCCCCTTGAGTCGGTGAACTTTGTGCTGGTCACGTGACAGGTGGCACAAGACTGTCCGCCAGGGCTGGATAAAGTGGTGTCAAAAAAGAGGTCTTTTCCGAGATCCGCTTTGAGGACAGTTGTCCCAGGAAAAACTCCTCCACACCCAATTGGCATAAGGCCGACGACGAAAAGTGAACCAGATGCAGCAACAAACCAAAGCTTCATAGAGTGAGTGAGTGACATTACCATGATTGCCAATATCGGGTCAATAGGATTGGTGTTTGAAATCCGACCCTGGATGCCCAGGTACGCTTTTGGCAATGCGTGTCGGCGTAATAGCTATCCAAGGTGATTTCGATAAGCATCGAGAAGCACTCCATCGCATTGACAAGCAAGGACTGGAGGTAGTCGAAGTTCGTACTCCAGAAGACCTCTCGACGGTTGACCGCGCCATTTTGCCCGGTGGGGAAAGTACGACGGTTGGATTGCTGATGGAGCGATATGGTTTGGGTGATGCGTTGAAGCTAGCCGGACGGGCGGGGATGCCGCTTTGGGGAACTTGCATGGGCATGATCATGCTTGCAACGGAAGTTGAGGATCGCGACCAATACTCGCTTGGCCTGTTGGACATTACGGTCAAGCGGAATGCTTTTGGCGCCCAAGTTCACAGTTTCGAAGATGAAGTGGCGGTAAAGGGCCTGAGCGAGCCAGTAATGGGGGTTTTCATCCGCGCTCCGATCGTTTCACGTGTTGGACCATCGACAGAGGTGTTAGCAGAATATAAGGGAAAGGTTGTCGCGGTTAAACATAGAAAGATTATTGGTACTAGCTTTCACCCAGAATTAACCGACGATGTGCGGATGCACGAATGGTTTTTGAATCTGTAGCTGACAATTGACCCTGAAGGCAGAAAAGGGCCCCGGCCGTGGGGGGATTAAGGCGCGGGGCTTAGGGAGAGATAAACCGCCTTTCGGAGGTTTTACTTATTCATTGCTGTCAGTTACGGTGTAAGTCTTGCGACCTACATGTTATATGACGCCAAAAAGTTTTGAAGGTTCCGAGAGTGATAGGTCAATTTCACATCACTTTCAAACATTCGAGTTTCGACGAGTTTGAACTGGGGGGCGCTGGCCAAAGACGATAATCTGAAAGTCCCGGACCACGACGGTCCGTCGCCAAAAACCTTTGGAGCAATATAGAGAACGATTCGATCTACTAGGTCGGCTTGGAGGAAGTGGGCGGTGGTGGTGGGTCCACCTTCGACCAAGACTCCGGTCTGGCCATGTTCCCAGATTCGTTGAAGGATATCGTTCGGGCCGGAGACTGGATTCTCGCGGTTGAGGTGGAGGGTTGGGGCAGAATCGTCAAAGATTGGCAACGACGGATCAAGTTTGCTTTGCTGATCGATCACGACTCTTAACGGTTGATTGACATCGCCGAGACCTCGCACGGTCAGTCGGGCGCGGTCTTCTTCCGCCGTCTTTCGTCCGACGAGGACGCACCCTGCTTCAGCCCTTAATATCATTGCGTCTTGCCGAGAGGCTTCGTTTGTGATCCATTGGCTTTCTCCCGATGGAAGGGCCACTTTGCCATCGAGCGTGATTCCGGCTTTGACGGTCACCATCGGTCGCCGATGCCGCATCGCAAAAAGGAACTGGGCGTTGACCTTAGCGGCTTCTTGAGCGAGGGCTGCGCTTTCGACGAAAACGCCATTTTCGCTTAAATAATCAATTCCAACTGCGGCGATCGGGTTTTCGTCGAGGGTGGCTACGACGACATTGCATACACCAGCGTTTACTAAAGCGTGGGTACAGGGTGGGGTTTTTCCGAAATGATTGCAGGGTTCGAGGGTCACGTACGCAGTAGCGCCCTGAGCTTTTGATCCTGCCTCTTTGAGCGCCATGACTTCGGCGTGATCTCCGCCATGGCGATTGCAGAAGCCGCGGCCAACTATGGTTCCGTCTTTGACGATCACACAGCCGACATGGGGGTTCGGAGCTGGAAATCCGTTACGAGACAAGTTAATTGCCTCTTGCATGAAGGCTTCATGCTTTTGCATTTTGTTGTTTCCGGATGTCTTCTTGGGTGCCTTCGATGAGGTCTTTAAGCATTTCGGTTCGCGCAGTTTGGTAATCCGCTCGTGCGAGCCTCACGATGAGGATTGCCCCAATTCCCGCCAAAATGAAAGCCAGTAGGGAGACCCCAACTACGACCACGCCTTTGGTCAGGAAATCGAGTTGGACTGAAATTGGCGCAGTCTTTGGCGGTTTTTTGCCAATGATCCAGGGCCATCCAAGGGCGGCTCCGACCCCAATCAAGACAAATAAGCTCGTTAAGAACTTTAGGGGAATCCGCCTAAGATCGATTTCACGCCCTCCTCGAGGCTTGGTGCACGGAGCAGATAGCTACCCACGACAAAGACATTGGCCCCGGCCTTGATGATTTCCGGCAGAGTCGTTGGGTCAACACCACCATCAACTTCGATGTCGAGATCTGGCCTCATCGCTCTGATTCTCTTGATCTTTTCGAGCGTGAATGGCAATAGTGGTTGGCCGCCCCAGCCAGGATTGATGGTCATTACGAGTACAAGATCAACTTCGTTAATGAGATTCTCGATCGCTTCGACCGGGGTTGCCGGATTAAGGGCTATTCCAGCTTCGACGCCTTGGGATTTTAGGTATTGAACGAGTCGATGTGCGTGGGCGGTAGCTTCGATATGGAAGATGATCCGTTTACAGCCTGCCTTGATGAATGCATCGAAATGCCGATCAGGGGTAACAGTCATCAGGTGCGCTTCCATCGGTGCGTTTGTATGCTGACGGAGATTTGACGCGAGCACATCGCCAAAGGTGATAGGAGGTACAAACTGACCGTCCATGACATCAAGGTGAATGATGCTGGCCCCTGCCGCTACCAACCGAGGAACTTCGGTGGAAAGGGTTGTCAGGTCAAAGGACAGGATGGATGGCGCTAGATGATAGTTCAATTCTTTGCTTTTACTCAATTCTTTGCTTTAACTCCGGGCTTCGCTTCAATTGTATCCTTCAGCTCGCCATCAAAGTAGACGTAAAACTTGGCGGTTGTGCCATGCCCAACCTGTTTAAGTGAGATAACCTCGCCAGGATTATAGTCATCTTCTTTGAGGATTCGTCGACCATCGTCGTCTTCTATATCGACTTTGACCGAAACTTTCCACTTGACTCCTTTGATTTTGTAATCCAGTTGGAAGCTGTGGGCCGGATTTTTGGCATCGCCCTCACCTTCGCCAGGAAGGCTGCCTTCGGGGGCGTCGGACGGGGCAGCGATCCATATTTGAACTTTGCTAGTTCGAGATACTAACTCGTTCGCTTCAGGAACTTGCTTGATTATGGTGCCTGCGGTGTTGTTGTAATTCGTGAGTCGGGATGGCTTTCCATCGATCGCTAAGTTTTCAGACTCCAGGGCTGACTTAGCCTCGTCGGCAGTCATTCCATGAAGGTCGGGGACTTTTACCAGTTTGGTTCCTGCACTTTCGTAGACGTTGATTGTGCCGCCTTCTCGGATGGTTTCGCCTGAGTCAGGGTTGGTGTGCAATATCTTTCCAATTTCGACGCGCTCGTTGGATTCCTTGCCTGCGACTCGGATATTTAGCTTGAGTTTTCGCACCTGCTCGATCGCGCTTTTGGTAAATGTTCCTTTGAGATTTGGTACTTTTACCTCACGCGGTTTTTGGGCGAGAAAGGTTAATGAGAAGATAACTATTCCGACGGTAATTAGGACCAAGATTCCAATGATGGCGAGAACCCAGCTGGGAACATCTCGTTCTTGTCGCTTGCGTTTTCTTTCCGCAATACGGTCTTCATTGTTAGGCTTGATCGGTTTTGGTGTTTTTTTGGAGCTCGTTCTAATTGGTTTTATGGGCTCAACGACGACCTCATTTCCTTTTTCAGGTGGCTTTGAGACGGGTAGGCGGCCAAAACGGAGTTGGTCGTTGATCGCTCGAAGGTCGGCGAGAAGAGTCTTTGCCGATTGGTATCGTAGGCTCGGGTCTTTCTGAAGGAGCTTTTGAACAACTTGCTCGACTGCCACTGGGACTGAGGCATTGATCCCTCGAAGACTAGGGACAGGGCTAGTGAGATGGCGAATTGTGGTTGCGGAGGGAGTTTCACCGACGTGGGGGACCTTACCCGTTAGCAGTTCATACAGGACGACCCCAACGCTATATAGGTCAGAGGTAACGCTTGGCTTTTGCCCTGTGCACACTTCGGGAGCGAGGTACGGTGCCATTTGGGCAAGGACGGCGACACCCGCGGTTCGGCTAGAAGAGTAGGCTTTCCAAATCCCCGCGAGTTGAAGCTTTGCGCTGCCATCGTGGGTTGCGATGATGTTGTGGGGACCAACATCGCCATGGGCGAGGCCTGCCATATGGATCGCGTCGAGGGCTTCTACGACTCCGGCAATGGTTGCGAGGGAGACGGGAACGGTAAATGGTGCGAACCGTTTGATTCTCTCGCTCAGTTGGGAGCCTTTTGGCAGTTCGGAGATGATGTAATGTTGCCCAGCATCCTCGATGATTTCGTAAAGTGCTTCGACGTTGGGATGGTTAATTTGAAGTTGGGGAAGTAGTTGTACGAGGGAATTGATAAATTCAGATTCGGAATTGAACGGGAGCTTGATTTGCCGAATACCGACATTGCGACCACTAAGACGGTCGCGGGCCGAGAACATGGTAAAGATGGCACCGTCAGAGACTTGAGCACTAATTTCGTACTTGATCGCGAGAGTTTGGCCAATCACTGCTCTGCCTCTTGGTTTTGCGGTTTGAGTAACGCAAAGACAACGATTCCGACGAGGAAAACGAGGCTCAGGATTTGGAATGAGGGTTGATCAATTTGCTGAGCAAAAATGGTTTGCCGATCTTGAGAAGTTGCGAAAAGGAATCCGAGGTTACAAAGCACCAGAAATCCGAAAACGGTTAGCGCAAAAAGGATCCTAGATTTTTGCAGATTCATGCAGTACTTCTTTTACGACCTCTTCGTTAATATTTTGGACTAATTGACAGTTCCCGATGCTTTTGACTAGGCTCATGGAAAGTTGTCCATCAGTCGACTTTTTGTCTTTGCGCATTACATCGACGATTGTTTTAGCTTCATTCAACTCTACCGCTTTTATCGGTAATCCGTGCCCGGTCATGAGGAATTCGACCGATTCTATAAGTCCTTTGTCGGCCAAGCCGAGTTTCACGGCCAACTTTGTTTCGATGGCCATACCGATGGCAATTGCTTCTCCGTGGGTGTACTTGGAATAGCGGGTTATTTGTTCGAGAGCGTGACCGATGGTGTGACCAAAGTTAAGTTCGGCTCTGATTCCCAAGGTTTCAAACTCGTCTTCTTGGACGACTTGAGCTTTGATCCCGATACATTCCTGGACGATTGCTTGAATTCGGGAATCACCGGGAACGAGGGGTTGGAGTCGGAACGATTCTGCTAGCTTGGGGCTTCGAATAATCGCGGTTTTGAGGACCTCGGCTAGGCCAGATCGAAATTCTCGAATTGGCAGGCTATGGAGAAGGCTCGTATCGATTTGCACTTCGGTTGGCGGATGGAACGAACCAACGAGATTCTTTCCTTCGGGAAGGTCTATGCCAGTCTTACCTCCGACTGAACTGTCGACTTGGGCGAGGAGGGTGGTTGGGATTTGGATGTACGGTACCCCTCGCATGTATGTTGCGGCGGTAAACCCGACTAGGTCTCCGATGACCCCGCCACCGAATGCGATTAGCGTTGACTTTCGATTTGCTCCAGCCTGGACGAGTTGTTGACAGAGTTTGCCGTAGCTTTCCAGTGATTTGGTTTGTTCGCCAGGGGCAAGGATGATCGTCTTTCGCCCTTCAAGAAGCGATGAGTATGTCTGAAAGACGTTTTCGTCGGTTATGACAATACCATTTGGAATTGCCACTGGCAGAAAGTAGATTTCGTAACTTCCCGACGAATGGTTGATCCTCATGAGTCTATCTCCAGCAATTTTATGATTCGTTCAACAACGTCTTCCTGGTGACTTTCGTCGACAGTGACAATGAGGTCGGCTTCTTCATATCGTCCTTTCCGGGATTCGAGGATTGAAGTTAAGGATGACTCCCAGTTTTCGGTGTTGAGCAAAGGCCTCTTTTTTTTGCTATTTTTGAGTCGCCGAATGAGTTCGTCGGGCTCTGATTGCAGATAGATAAGTTTACCGATTGAGCGAAGGTGGTCTCGATTTTCATCGCGAAGAATTGCGCCGCCACCCGTTGCGACGACGATTGGCCCCGCGGAGATTGTTTTGATGATGGAGGTTTCGTGATCTCGAAACGCTTCTTCACCATAGTGGCCAAAGAATTGAGAGATTGGTCGTCCGAGTCTCCGTTCGATCAGCTTGTCAGTATCGACAAACTCTCGGCCCGTTCTTTCGGCCAAAAGCCCGCCGATTGTCGACTTTCCGGCTCCCATCATTCCGATCAATATCCAGGCGTCCATGTCGTAAATAAAAGCGGGTAGCGTTCGAAAACGCTACCCGAATTTGTGTTTGTAGGTTTTGATATTAAGGGTTAATGCCGGAGTCTTCGTCTTCGATGATAACCGGAGTTACAAAGATGAGAAGTTCGCTGGCAGCTCTGCCTTTCACGACTTTCCTGAAGAACTGACCAATAATTGGCAAGTCGCTCAAGACTGGAACTCGCGTTGTAGTAGTATTCGTACTTTCCGTCGTCATACCGCCGAGAACGATTGTTTCCTTGTCTTTTACGTTAACAACAACGCTGACTGACTGACTGGTTGTGATCGGCAATTCGAATGAAGTACCGGATGACGTTACCTGTCGAGTTCCAGCAACGGATGTTACTGATGGGGTTAAGCCCATCGTGATCGTGTTGTCACCGTTGATTCGTGGAGTTACCGAGAGACCCGTTCCGAGCGTGAGCTGTTGTGGGTTTACCGTGGTAAGGATTCCATTGTTATTTTGGGTTGTAGTTGAAGTTAGAATCCAGTCGTTCGTGAACGCGAAAACCGTTGCCGGAGTGTTGTTCATGGTTCGAATAACAGGTGCAGTTACAACTCGTCCTGAGCCTTCGGCCAATCGGGTTCGGAGTCGGAAGACTGCGTCGCCGCTTGCGTAGGTCAAGAAGACAGGGTCCGACGCTCTCAAGAAGTCTTGGCCTGCCATACCTGCGATAACCGATCCACGTGAGTAGTTGATGTTATAACCAAGTGATTGGTCAAGGTTTTCGGTTGTTGTGATGAATTCGACTTTGATTTGAACTTGTCGTGGTCGGACATCAAACTGAGCAATGATATTTTGCAGAGTGTTGATATCTTCTTCGCTCGTTCCCCGAACGATCAAGCTGTTGTCAGTTGGATCGTAGGTGATGTGGTCGATAGTATCTGGAACGAGTCCTTGTCCGCCAGTAAGCTGAGTTCCGCCGCCGTTTTGTCCGCCGCCGTTGTTGCCTCCTTGGCCGCCGCCTTGACCGCCGCCACCAAAGTTACCGCCACCGCCGCCGCCAAGGTTACCGCCGCCACCGCCGCCATTGCGTTGATTCGCTCCTTCGCTTCCAGGAATAGCAATGTTGCTACCGCTGTCGGTCGAAGTTGCCTTTGCTGCTGAAGGGGCTGGGGTTGGCTGATAACGGTCGAATGATCGAACGGAATCTAGAACTCCGAATGCTTTGTTACCGAAGTCGGTTCCAGAAACCATCAAACGAGCCATGTTAATTGCTCGAAGGTTTTGGGACTGTCGGGCAGACGGATCAATGACTGTACCAAGTACGACTTGGGCAAAGATCTCATCGGCACCAGCATGAAGAAGTTTGATCTTCTTCAAAAATCGTACGCTTGGCTTATTTGGTACGACTGGGCTCTCGATTACTGGCTTGCTCGCACTGATAACGTAGACACCGTTTTCATCTTTGGTTACGAAAGCACCCGCTGCATCGCAAATATAGCGAATTACATCGTCTGCCGTCATATCCTTCAGTTGAAGGGTTACTTTATTGAACGCCTTTGTTGATCTGAACATGAATTGCAATCCTGTTCGATCTGTGACCATTTTGGTCGCAGTAACAAGATCTGCATCTTTCAGGTTCACATTCAATCGAGTGACATCACTCGTTTGACCTTGGGCAGTGGCGAATGATGCAGCTACAACTACACCAAACGCTACTGCCGTTAATTTCATCTTAATATTTTGCATTTGAACTCCTACAATCACCTCGCAATTATTGTCTTACGACTACCTAGCCGCCTCTGCTACCGCCGCCGCCGCCGCCGAAGCCGCCACCGCTGCCGCCGCCAAAGCCGCCGCCGCCAAATCCACCGCCGCTGCCGCTGCCGCCGCCGCCAAAGCCGCCGCCACCGCCGCCGTTACCAAAACCGCCGCCACCGCCGCCGTTTCCGAAACCGCCGCCGCCGCCGCCGTTACCACTTGACTGCATTCGGCTTAGGCTCGTAATTTCTGAGCTGCTGTTCCAGTTTTGCGTTCCTGCGTTTGATCCACCAATGAGCATTGCGATCAATTGTGGGTCAGCAGATCGGATGAAAATCTTTCGAACGATCTTTCCTGCAGGCTTAGGATCAGGACCGCCGGGTTCGACAATTGGCTTTTCTGGTGGTTCTCGCTTCAGGATAACGAAGACTCCGCCTTCGTATCGGTACGTTGCACCTACTTGAGCGAGTACGTTTTGAAGAACGAGCTCAAATTTTGCATCCTTCATGCTCAGAGTAATCTGACCTTGGATGTCGGGTGGGATGCTATAGCTAGCGTTGACTTCTTTGAAAAGGGTTTTAAGTACTTCTCGAAGATCAGAGTTTTGATACTCTGCCGAGCTGATCTTATGATCAAGGATATCTCCTTGAGCCATTGCCAGCGGAGTCATGCAAGCCGTTGTCATCGCTAGGGCGACTACAATCATCATGTTTCTTATTTTCATGTTTCTTGACCTCAAAATTTGGACGTTCCTCAATCTAAATCGTTTCTTTTTTTAATTTTACTGCGTTGACGAAAATGTTAGTTGGCACCTGCCGCGCCACCGTTGGCACTGCCCTTGTTACCCCCACCAGCTGGTGGATTGTTCGGTGTGCCGTTGTTTCCTCCGCCTGGAGCGGAGCTTTGGCTAGGGAATCCAATTTCCAATCGAACTTCAACTTCTCTTGGAGCCCGGTTGCTTCCTACTCGGTGCAAAATTGCTCGATTTTGGTCGATTGAAATAACTTTCCAATCTGTACCAGGGAGCATTTGACCCGGTCGAACAATCGTGGATGTATTTCCTTGCTCTAGGATTGCGAGAACAGAGTCCCCAATGAGGATTCCCGACAATCTTCGGTAAGGCTGTGGCTCAACTGGTTCAACTTGCGGAAGAGTATCGGGCGGAAGCTCGTACAATTCGCCAATCTGACCACCATCAAGAACAATCTTTTCAGCAGCTTGCTGCCGATCGAATGCGGCTTCATCTGCGTTCAGCGCAAATGGATTTTTCCGATGACCATAGCTTGCGGTTCGTGAAATATAAGGAAGGTAGCGACCTGGGTCTTGACTCTTCGTAATATCCTTTTGGACGCCAGCCGCTGCAGTAGGAATATATTCCTTGGTTTGCTTTCCAGGCACAGGCTCGGTCGTAGCGATTTGCTTATTCGGGTCAGCACATCCTACCATTCCGATAGCGGTCGCTAAGCCGATGAGCAACATGGTTTTGTTTTGTGCTTTCATTAGTTACTTCCCACGCCTCCTTTTGAAGGACCTCTGCCAGCTTGGCCTGGACCACCCGGACCACCACCTGGGGCAGATCCAGCGGCTGCGGCGGCGGCGGCACCAGTTGGTGCGGGGCCAAACATTCCGTCATACCGAATGTATCCGACAATTGATAAATTGTATGTTCCGGTCAGCTGGGGAGCCGTACCTTGAACTTGAAGTCCATGAGCAACTGCCAGATAGTGAGGGAATCGCTCCCATGATCGGACATTTTTCATGATCTGGTCGTACGTTCCGGTAACCGTAACTTGTCCGAGGTCGTGAATGACGACCGGGAACGGTACGGCGGGAAAGTTGTAGTATGAAGCAAGAATTGAGTTTGGCTCTTCTTGATCGGTCACTCCGGGAACCTTTGGCCCAACAACCTTTACTCCGCCAACCTTCAGCTGATTATTAACTGCGGTTTGAATGCTGTTTCGGAATCGCTTTGTATCGAGCAAGAGCTGGTATCGGTTTACGTTGATATTGAATCCACCTGCGGCCGTGTTGTTATTTGGAGTTCGGGCTGCGACGATTGGAACCCAAGCAGCTTCAGCAGCTTTGACCATTTCGATCGCGGAATTCTTCTTTTTAACCGCAAGCCACAGCTTATTGGCTTCAGAGTACAGCAAGTTAGCTTGCGTTACATTGTAAGTAGCTTCGTCTTGATTGGGAAGCCAAAACTTAATGAGCCCCAAGGCTAGAAAGATTGCTGAAAACGAAAGGGCAACGAGCCAAATTGTTCGAGGATAGAGTGTTCTAAACATTAGTTACCCCCCGCCTTGTTCGAAGCCGGAAGACCTTGCGCTGGGGCCGCACCTGCTAGCGACTTGATTGTTGCTTGCGGATTTGGCGTTTGAATATTTCTTGGCAATGTCACAGTGACGTTAATCACGGATTCGCCTGGTCTTGCATCCTTTTGAGTTCCAGGCTCCAAGGTGCCGAAATTTCCTGCATTGAGGAATCCGGTTGGGGATGACTCAGATTGGAAATATGTCAATCGATCTAGCGCATCGTCAGGAATTGGCGCTTTGCTTTCTTTTCGCGGTCGGCCAGCTTGGTCGATAAGAGTCAGGGCTGGAACGATAACATCGTCGCCTTGATATCCCGCTCGAGAAACTGTCAGGGCTCCAGGAATTCGGAGCAGTGCAAGCATCAAGTCCGCATATTGCTGAGCGCTCTTTACGGTGCCCGTCATATTCACCGAACAACCTTGAGCTCCGAGCGGAGTTGCTCCGAGCGAGGTGATTCGGAAAAATCCAGGGATGTAAGGCTTTACGAAGTCAAACAGATCAGGATAGAGCCGGTTAGCTCCCGTCATCGAGCTTGCCAATGATGTATTGACTACGAGCTGTCGAACAGCAGGCTTGGCCATCATGTTGTCGGCTTCGGTTGCAATATCAACTGCTCGCTGATACATTGGCTGAGCCTTTGCTACTGATTCCTTTGCCGTTGTGACACGTGCCCATGATTCATTAGCCATCCAGAATGCTGCAACGATTGATGCGATCAGCACAATCGAGCCACCAACGAACGCACGTTTAGCGCGACCGGTGGTATCGACGATTTTAGGTAGAAGATTTAGTTTCACTGTGTTCCCTCAATCGAACAAGATGTGCAGGCCATTTCCAACTGCAATTGTGAGTTGTTCGCGATACTCGTTGACATAATCCATTCCGACTTTTTTGGAGGAGAATCCAAGATTCTTCATCGGATCGTAGTTCTCGCACTTTATGTCGAGTGATCGTTGTACGTAAGCCGAAAGACCTTTCAACTTCGATCCACCTCCACAAAGAACGATTCTTGATACCGTTCCTCCCCGACCATTATAATAATCTATAGATCGTCTTAATTCTGCAACTAAATCGTCAAGAATTCCCTGAACTGCAGAAAAAACTTGATCGGACGGCACGCTGTTCGCTACTGGAGCGGCAGCCATTGCCATCGTTTCATTAGCTGGAGCAGGAGTTGCATTTGACGAAGCGAATGGATCGTTCGTGTACGATTGACTTCCGCCGTCGGGCTCGACTGGCATTCCCGTTACGGGGTCCAACTCAGGCATTGCGTCCATTGCAGCGGTCGCATTAACGTCTGGCCCGCCTGCCTGGTAAGGAGCGTCCATTGATTGAGTAGCCCCAGAAACGCTGAATGGATCGAATGACGAACCACCCGTAGTTGCGTTGGCTGGAATCTCGAAGGAGTTGAGCTTGTACGTCTCGGCTTCGGAAACACCTGTTTGCATTGCGTCAGCAATTGCTCGAGTGACCATTTCACCGCCGCCGGGTACTGGGCGGGGCAGAACGAGATTGTTATGCTCGTAAACGTTGATAGAGGTCGTAGAATGGCCAATATCGACGATTACGACACCATTCTCTTTCGCGAACTCTGGATTGCTTATTGCCATCGAGCGTGCGACGCTGAGAGGAGCCACATCAATCGCGACGGCTTTCTTGCCAGCGCGCTTAACGCAATCCATAATGGCTTCAATGGCGGACATCGGTGCCATTGCCATCACCACATCCATGTTGGCCGAATTTGGATCGGCACTTGGGAGGACTTTGTAGTCCGACATGATGTTGGTTTCTGCAAACGGAATGTTCTTATTAATTTCCCATTCCATATGCGATTTCAATTCTTTATCCGGATCCATGCGAGGGACTTCAACCACTCGAACGAGGACCGAATGTTGTCCGGCAATGGTAACGACCGCTGCGGAAGATGAAACTCCCACTTGAGCCATGATCTGCTTGAGGGCAGCTCCAACCGCTTCACTATTGTAGACACCGCTATAGTCAACAGCACCTTCGGGTGTTGCGATAACGCCAACGGCTGATACCGTGGCACTTCCGCCTGAAGCTTTCACTTCACACACTTTTATGCTGTGACTCCCGATGTCGATTCCGAGAACACTACTGAGCTTACTAGCCATAGACGCAAAACCTGCCGCTGCAGAGGCGACTCATAGTATCATTCTCCGCTAACTTCTGTCAACGTCAAAAAAAACTATTCGCAACAACTCTACTGACCCGTGGATTTTACACTAACCAATCAAAAAAGCCCTAGCAATTTGCTAGGGCTTTCTCGTTTTTTTTAGTTCAATGTCAATTTGGTGGCAGAACTGGGATGATCTTTCGGGCCACAGTCTCCATAAACACGCTTGGAGCGCCGTTTCTGGTGCTTGACCACATCATCCAAATCATGCCTCTTCGATTGGACAGGGAGCCTACAGGA
Source organism: Armatimonadota bacterium (assembly GCA_025360125.1). Classification (GTDB taxonomy): domain Bacteria; phylum Armatimonadota; class Fimbriimonadia; order Fimbriimonadales; family Fimbriimonadaceae; genus Fimbriimonas. The sequence continues at coordinate 45,752 of JANYCU010000011.1, forward strand.
TCGAGGAACATGTACAGGTTGCTCTCGTTGACCGGGTTCTCCATGGTGATGAAGCTCTCGGCGGTTTCGCCAACGAAGGTTACTGGACGGGTTACATCGACTGGCGGAACTATTCCACCGCCGTTGAGTTGTATTCGGATGGATCTGTCTTCATCGAATCGAGTGAAGTAGATTCTGCCCGCAGCCGGATCGATTTGGTACGATCCGGTGTTTCCGGAGATCGTGATCCCTTCGGCCAAAGTACCATCTGGGTTGGTCAGGATGGACCTTCCAACCCGAATTCCGAGTCGGAAGGTTGACATAACTGGTCGTGATGTTTGTCCACCAGAAGTTGCGCTACGCACTGCTGACATGACAAGTCGATCGGCGAATGTGTTTGCACTCGTCGGCACCTCGTCCACTCCGGAAGGCGTCTTCCAGAACGCATAGTTCACGCTATTATTGGACGACTCCAATCGACGATCGAACGCGAGAGATGGACTGGTATAGCCAGAGATTCCCGTTTCCGAAATTCGGAGGAATGTCGGAGTGTATGTTACTTGCAGCTGAGCCGACTTCGGCAAAGCTGATCCAGTGAACTTGATCGTTCCCAGGTCTGGATCGATCATGACCCTTCCACCAAAGATGGTCGAGGCGGTTTCGAGTTTCGTTTGTCGGTCAGCGATCGGTGCGCTTGTCAAGATCGATGAACCGTTAGCGGTGACATCAAATTGACCGTTCCAACCACTTCCTCGAACTCGGAATGAACCGAATCGAGAATCGTAGACCGCGTTTTCGACAATTCGCGTTCCAGGTACGACCGGCAAACCAACAGGATTGATTTGACCGAACGTTCGATAGTTGAAGTTTGCGTCCAAGCGAGCCAAGAAGACTTCGCTCACTCCGCTACTTCGCAATCGACCCGTGAAGGTCAGGTTGTATTCGGTCGAAGGCACTCCATTCAGTTGAACTGACCGCAGGGTAACGGCAGGGTTTGAAACGGATTCGAATCCGGCTCCGAACTGTAGCATTTGTGGAATCTGGAATCCGGTTGCAGCATTGAACGTGGTCACATAGACTGACCAGATTCCGTTGCTGAACGCAGGATAGAAGATCGTCACGTTATTACCGTCTTGCACGATCGTTGGTCTGCCTTTGAGTGAGAACGGATCTGCGTCGAGAACATAATTTGTTCCGGCGGCACCACCGACATTCACTGCAGAAAGAATGATTCGCGAATCATCGACGATTCCTGCGTTAGTTTGTCGTTTGGCGGTACCTGTGAAGCAGATAAAGTTCTGCGCTTCGACTCCTCCAGCCATGTCTTTGTCTCCGTTTGTTGACCAGACAGGGTTGCCATAGGTTACGTCACCGGTGAGCGTTCCTCCAATATTTGTTGGGGTTGCTACACCGTTCGTAAGATTCGGCAAGAATATGTTGGCATCTGGCACGCTTGGCAACGAATACATGTTTCGGAACCATCGTTGATTGGCAGGGTCATCAGGCGAGAACTTATTCAAGTCTCGAATTTGTGAATCCTGTCCTCTTGAGTCGGCGGCGCCGAGGACGTTTCCTGGGAGCACGCTCAAGAAGATGCGCATGTTTCGGTTGTTTGGATTCGTGTTTCCAGCGGCAGGATATGGATCTGGTCGGTTGGACGAGAAAGCCATAACCACGTTACCGTTGGTTGTTCGTAGTCCCGAAGGTTGAATATCGGTCCATTGAGCTGGGTGCGATGGATCAACAATGTTGCCTTCGTGGAATCCGGCCGACGTGTAGTCACTTCGACCACCAGTCAACTGGGTTTCTTTAACATTGAACGTCAAGGTAAAGGTTGGATCGCTAAATGATTCGTACGGAATGACCGTCGAGTTTGCACCATAGCGGAGCGACAGGCTTTCGTCGTTAGCAATACCGAGTCCGGTTCCACCCGTGTCTTCGATCAATCTCATGAGTTGAGAGTATCGACCGACCGGGGTTCCCCATGGCGGTGTTACGCTAATCGTAGGCGTCAAGTTTGCGTTTCCGGCAATCAGCGGGAATCCTGCTCCAGGAATGTTTGAGTTCAATCGTGAAGTTGGGTTGATGACAATTTGTCGTCCGATGGAGTCACCGACCCTTGGCTTTTGGGCAAAGACCGGGTTGAAACCAGGGGCGAATTCGGGAGCAAATGTGCTGCCTAAGGTCGAATGGACGTCAGCGGCGGAATCGATCCAGACATCGGCGTTGTTGCCACCCGAAAGGACCTGCCATGGCCAGTAAAGGCCACCCGTCACATCATAGGTTCCCTTTGCGACTCGGACATTCCAAAGATTTACGTTGCCTTCGTTGAAAGCGGTAAACGGTTTAAACATCTTTGCGTATTCGGGTCCGTATGGGTTGAAGAATGTGGCTGGTGACAACGCTCTATAAGGGAACGTTGGGCTGTAGGTCAATCTCGCATCGTATCCAGCGCCACCAGCCAATGATCCGAGGTCGACGTTTGGAGTTCCGATGACAATCTTCTCGTCGGGTGAGACGGCCGCACCAAGGTTGAAGGTTCGATAGGCTTCTCTTGTACTGCCTCCGAAGCTTCCGCTTTGGTCGCTGTCTACGTAGACGGTGAATCGTCCGGTGTATCCAGCTTCCCAGAAGGCTGACTTCTGGTTTGGTATCGAGATCGCACCGCTGTTCGCAGGTTGATACTTCGGTACTTCCACTTGGAACTGGAAGACGGTTGGAACAAGGTTTCGCGTATTTGCATTGAGCTCATCGACGTAGCCGACGCCAGTGTTTGTTACAGGTCCCTTGAGGGAGACTGCGCTAAAGACTGGATTCTCGACGTTGCCATTTGGTTCCTTCGTTACCTTAACTTGCTCTCTTTGAATATCGCCATAGTCGAATGACGTATTCGGGAAGTTGCCGGGGAGGTCTTCGAAGTTGCCGAGGAGTCCGCCGATTCCGGGGACTAGTCCAAACGGTTTGTAGATTGCCGCGGTTCCACCTTGCCATCGCAGATCTTTTCGATCAACTTTGACGAGGTCGAGTCCTCGGCCTTCTCCACGCAAGAGCGTGATGAGGCTTCGGTCGATTAGGTTAACATTGACTTTCTTCGATGTGCCATGGGCAGCCGTTCCAACCGAGATTCCGAAGAGATCTCCTCGGATGTTTAAGTTACCTAGCGAGGTAACCGTAACGTTTCGTGAACCGTTAGGGAGTGCGTCTTCTCTCGTAGGATCGATCGTATCGCCCATTTGAGATGCCGGGTCAGTTCGGAATGCAGCTTCAACCGAAATTCCGATTGGGTTCGCGACTTTATAATCCAATTGCGTGAGCTGTGGATTAAGCGTGATCGATTGTTGAGTATTGGTGTTGTTGACCGCACTCGTTCGAATTTGGACTCGAATCGTACCTGGACCTGGCGTGTGCGACGTTCCACCACCCGCAGTCAGCGGAATGGCGAAGATCGCGTAGCCGCCGTCTGGGTCGGCTGATGTTTTGTCAGCGAACACTCGGGCTTCGGCAACGACTGGGCGTCCTGCTCGGCCTGCGGTTGTAACCGTGGCTTCGACCACTGGAGGTGCGACATCGTTTCCGCTGGTATCTTGCGTGGTGAACGGGAAGTTGTAGGCGATCAGATAGATCGTTTCGCCCCATTCGAATGCTGCACCGTGGGTGCTTCGGAATGGCGGTTTCACCTTACCGTATGGTTTGGTATAGACTCCAGCAGCATTGATGACGGTCGCGTAGTTTTCGGTTCCAGTGATGGATCCGGTTAAGGTTTGCCGAAGGTCTGAGAATCCTTGTCGACTAAGATACGCAACTTCGCAGGTGCGATAGCTGTCGTAATTTGGATCATTGTCGGGAATCGTTTCGTTACCTGGGCCGTTTTCACCAACACCAAGGTTCGAACCAGCATTCGCTTGATCAGACCAAGCCAACAGGTAGCCGTTGGTTGAAGCACCAAAGAGCCATTTGTTGGAAATTGTCATGGATGACTTAATTGGAGCGCCCATTTCGTAGCCCCACGCTGTTCGGTTGCCAAATCGGGTTTCTTCGCCAAGTCGGGCGAAGAGCGCGGCAAATCGTCCCCCTTCGGTTGGAACCATGATCACGGGATAGTTACCATATACGCCGAGCGGACTATAGGTAGTCATTTCGGTGTACATCAGGGAGCCTTCGCCACCTGATTGAAGTTCCTGGGTTCGCCAGATGGTGTCGCCAGTTGCTGCATTGATTGCATAAACGCAACCGTTTTCGTTCATGGCGAAAACTGTGTTAGGCATTGCAGGAGAGCCGGATGGCAAGCTGTTAAGTTGAGCTGCGCTTACGTAACAAGCGCCACTGAACCAATCCAATTGATCTGGCGGTGTTACTCCGTTCGGGTCAACATAGGTGTCCGTGATTGAGTTATTTGGGGTTCCCCAAATTGGTGCACCAGTGGTTGCATTGAGGGCCATGAACCGGGCTGGATTGTCGTCTTCGTGCTTGGTTCCGAAAAAGACTCGATTGTTCGTAACATCCAAGACTGGGGAGCCAACGATTGCAGGCAATGTTGTTACGTTTGCGGCTGGATATTGCCAAATAACGTTTGTTTTGAGTTGATTTCCAGTTGTGTATGTGAAGTCACCTTGGGCATTAAGGCAGAAGACTCTTCCTTGCTCGGTTGCAACAATGACAACATCGGTTGGCGTGCCCGAGATCACAAGATTCGCGGAAATAACCGTACTTACGGCGCCCAATTGGCTTGGCTGCGGTGTGGTTGCCGGGAATGTTTCTGGATAAGTCCATCGTCGGAATGTTGTTCCCTTTCCGCCAGCAAAGTCTCCTCGACCTTCCATCGCGATGTTATAGACTCGTCCGTTTTTACTACCAACGATGAGGTAGTCGAGCGCAGTTGGTCCACCTGGAGTAGTGACGGTCATTCGTTGAACGACTGCGGTACTTAGGTCGAAGTCGGTCGCCATTTGAGCTTGCAACGTGTCGTTCAGTCCGTCGAATTTTTGGAAAACTCCGAGCAAGTTAGGGTCGGTAGCATCTTGGCCTGGTTGAAGATTAGGATCGTTTACGTTATCGGTAGAGCTTGGGTAGGTCCAATAGCAAGTAGTGGTTCCGTCGCCGTTGCCAGTTGCGTCAACGCAGTGAATTCGACCTCTCTCGTCGGCGATGAGGACGACGTTTGTGTCGATAGGAGCGGCACCAGAAGCATGTCGAACTTTTGCGGTTGCATGGACTGGAGTTGATGTGATCTTGGTTCCTTCGGAGCCGACGAATCTAAATTGATCGACGTAGATGGACTTTCCTGCGTCTGCAGCAAGCCAAGTTCCGTTCTCCATTCGGATCGTTAACGCACCTGCTCCTGCCATCGCATGGACATAGCGTCGGTTTCCAATCTGTTTCCAGCCCGGAGTGCTCATATCCATCGTAAATCGGCCCGCCGAAACACCGCCTTCGAAGACTTCGTATTGGGCTGCTTGCGCATACTGAACCGGAGGAGCGACAACATCGCCGCCAACATACATGAAGACCTGGTATGAACCGTCCGCAATATCAGTCTGTGGATCGACCGTGACGTTTTCGGTCGTAGCGTTGGCTGGTGACGGTACAAAATTCGCCGCAGTCTTCAGATAGGTTCCGCCCCGAGCATTTGGATTGTCAACTGCAGTCGAGAAGCCAGGAGTTGGCGTGACTCTAACGTTGCCATCATCGAATGAGAGCGTTGCGGGTCCATCTTCGGATGGGCTGTATCGCCATCGTTCGTTGCCCGTATTGTAATCAAAGCTTCGCACTGTACCGTTTTCGACGGTTGTTGGCTTGGCTCTGAAGTTGGTTGATGCCACGGTTGGCATCGTTGTCGGATCGACTAAGTTTTCGTTTCGTCCGCCAGTTACTCGGATGTCGACGGTACCAAAACCAGCTGAAGTTGGGGTTGCGACATAGTTGTCGGTTTCTGCTGAGAACTTTGCCGCGTCTGCAAAGTAAGCAAATCGGTTATCGGGTGCGCCTGCATTGACTGTTTCGGTCAATTGATCAGCGGAATCCCGCGGAATTGTGTTGAAGAGCTTGATGGTGATTGGCCATGGGGTTACCCCGTTTAAGCCTGCATATTGGAAAACCTGGTTCGTTGGTCGTCCTCCGTTGCCTAGCCGAACCCATCCGCCGCCTGATGCTTCGGTGTCAACAACGTCGACATATCGCTGACCGATGCCGTACGTGATTTCGTATGCCCAGTATCTTGGTCGAGGCAATGAAACTCCACCAGGGGAGACCAAGCCAGTTGGAATCCACACGTAGAGGGCGTAGCCCTTGGGGGTAGGGTCATTGCTGACGACATAGTTTCCGGCGACCAGAGTTGAAAGTCTTGGTGAGAACGTCCACGAGAATGTACTGATGTTGGCAGGAACAATTGCTTGACGTGGATCTCCGTTAACACCACCAAGGGAAGCGGTTGATCGGGTCCATAGGTGGGCTGGGAATCGAACATTCTGGTTTCGAGCGGTGAAACCAAATGGGTTTGCGCCGTTGATGTTTCGGCGAATCGCGAGGGTAAATGGAGCTCCAGCTTCTTCGGTTTCGAGTGGCGCGTTCCAAGCGCCGGTCGACGAGACGCCACCGTTTGGAAGAGGGTCGTATGGGCCGACATTGTTTCCGACGCCATCAAAGTTGACGACAGCACCGGTGTCGGTGTTATCGATAACGGTCGTCAGAGGATTAATTTCATTGAGGCGCAAGGATCCTACTGGTGTAGTTGAAATGAAGGGCCGGAACCATCGCAAGGAACTTGCGAGGATATTGGTCTTCGTTTGAAGCCTTCCGGGTCCCGAAAGGGCGACGTTTCCGTTTACACCGTCATGTTGGTTATTTGACTTTATGTTTGGATGGTCGGTTGCGGATTGGCTCAAAACCAATCCTGCGAGTCCGATAGTCAATACGCTTAATGTTAATTTCATCTTTTGCATGCCTTGCCTCAAGCTGCTCTTATCGTCGATCTGCGAAAACGGGCAGGAATAGTCCTCTTGATCCTTCTACTGGACCGAATCGGAGTCTAATACTGCGGGTGCTGAAACCAAGGTCAACGGCATTAACCGTAAATCCCTTGCTGATGTATATATTAGGTTGTAGTCCAACGACCGGGTCGATTCGACCATCGAGCTGAAGGACTTCGCCGGAATAGTTGGTTGCAAGATCAATTGTCTTGCCCGTGAATCCATTGACGACCATGATGTTATCTTCGTCGAGCCGCCGAGCATAGGTCGGGAAGAACCCGATTGGGTTGCTCGAGGTAGGCGAACCTGCGACTCCATTTCTTCTCATTGCGCGGAATGCCCAGTTTGGCAACATCCATCGCGTATCGAGAATGGTTGGGTCAACAGAATTCGTCACGACTTCGTAGACTCCCGTTCCGTCGGTGATCATCATTGCCAATTGCGGTGGGCTTCCGGGGACCGTCGGCGGGATCAGTGATGCGGTAACTGATTGAAGGTTACTCATCACGTGGGTTCGGGCCGCGATATCTAGGGCTGGGTTTACTGACCAGTCTTGTGGACCAGCGCTGAAGTCCCAGATTCGGGTGTGATCGACGGCAGAAGTATTGAATTGGTTGAAAACTCGATATCCGCCAGGGAGGCTGCTATCAAAGATGACAATTCCTCCGTTACCCGTGTTTGACGAGTGGATGTCCGATGGATTTTGATCTCCAATGAGGGTTGAGCTGAGATTTGGCTCGCCAGAATCAATTCTTGACGGAGCTTTTCCACCTACTCCAGCTACCACGATGAACTTTCCTGACCCTATTTGGACTCGGGTTATCGAGTTATAGGAATAGCCTTTTCCAGAGATTGCTGGAGGTGAATGCCAAAGGAGGGTTCCTTCTGAGATTCGGCTAATGAGATTTCCGGTGGTTGGATCCTCTTGGAATCGATCGACGATTTCAACGATTCGATTGTTGCCTTGATCCGCCACGAGATAGTGTCGCCATGATTCGAGTGGCTGCGGATTGAAGAAAGGATTGTTGGCTGCCGACACTTCGGACACATAGGTTGATGCATCGCGAGGATTCGTAAAGGTCAACGGGTCGCTATTCTTGTATCCCGCAGGAACAAAGGTTTGATCGAGCGTGAAGCTTGTGAGGTTTCGGCTTACCGAACCACTCGCCGCCATACGCAGCACGCGGTTCTGGTTACTATCGACGACTAGCAAGTCTCCGCTATCGGTGAGCGGATAAACCCGAGTTGGTCGATCGAACTTAGTTAGGTTGGCCCCGTTGGTGTTTCCGCCCGTTGCGCCAGTGACGGACTGCAGTGAGCTGTCGTATTGGGTGTTGCCACTTGGATCGAGTTGAATAATTCGACCTTCATCGGCAACCCATGTGCTGGCTTGTCGGAAGCAGAACACTCCGTTCGTGTTCCACGCCATGAGCAATCCATCGCCGCCGACCACACCACGACTGGTGCTTCGGAATCCGACGTTGCCACCCCGGAGAACGCATTGGTTCAGTCGGATTTGGTAATCCTCGAAAGATGTTCGTCCAAGTTCCTCTTTATTTTGTGGGACTTGTGGCCATGCTGACAGTTGGTTCGGATAAAGGTTGCTGAAGTTGACATTAGTTGATGTCCAACCTGGACCGGTTCTCAAGTAATCCATTGAGATGACTTGTTTCATGTATGGTCGATTGTCGTCGGCGACAACATTGACCGGAACGAAGTTTGCCGGATTTGCATCGTATGGCAGGTGAGCTTGGCTTGCCTTTTGTGCGACACTTGGATCAAAGTCGGTGCGGAGTGCGGTGACGAACCCTTCGGAAGCTGGCGGGAAGATCCCCGAAAGTGCCGATGGGACAAAAGAGCCACCGCTGACGAAAACGGTGTTGCCCGAGGCAAAAGCACTGCTTTCAACTGACATTCCGTGGATGATTGAGTACCACTTCAGAGGGTTCCAGCGATCATTTTGTTGTGCTGGATCAATGACGGTATCGGGTCGCCCCGTTTCTCGCAAAATGATTGGCTGGCTCGTGCTGATGCTATCAAGAATCTGCCCTCGCTGGGTATTCATCATGTTATCAATCCGAATGGTTGAGCCGACATCGCCTGGCTCTCGTTCTATTCGGAATGATGTTGGAGTCAAGACACTCATCGTCGTTGGATTTCGCGAATCAGACGATCTTGCAAAGTCTGGCTGAACGATTGCCGCTTGAGCACTGACATTTCTCCCCATTCTAATTTCCCGAGCGCTCGAGTCATCTCGGAAGCACAAAATCGCGGTACAAGGGGCAGGGACCGGGAATGGTCCAGGCGGTCGTTTGAATCCGTTAACGGTTACAAAGACGTCTCCGTTTCGGACAACAGGTGCGCCTTGGAACGAAGTAGAAAGAAGTGGACCGCCAATGAACTGACCGATGTTTCCGCCACCTGGCAAGGTGAGGTTTTGGATCGGATCGTTATCCGGCAGTGACGCAGGCATGTTCTGAGTGCCACCGCTGTAACTAAATTTATGCTCTGGATAGAGATCCCAGCGATAAACCATTCTAAAAATACCGCGTCCTTCTTCTTTGATCGCATAGAAGGAACCCGATCGGACGTTGGGCATCGAAGGGGCCGTTGGGGCGAAAGTGTTGAGCTGAGTGCTCGACGTTACATAAACGGTTCCGGACGGAGACAAAGCAATTCCGTCGACAACGTTTCTCTGTAGGAGTCCAGTTGGGGTCGCGAATTGGAGGCGACCACGTTCGACCGACCCGATAGAAACGGGGAACGCAGCTCCCCAGTCGATGGTGTAGTCGACTCGGATTCCGTTTTCAGGATCGATGTCGGCTGGTGGCCAGACTGCCAGTGGTACGAGACTCAATGATAATGTTCCCTGGGACTCAGTGATGCCACCGTTGAAAAGAGCGGCCATTTCAGCGGCGGTATAGACCGTACCGTTTGTCTTTCGAACGAGAGAAATGTGAACAGCCAGCGGATCGCCAGAGGTTCCCATATAAATCGGAAGTCCTCCTTGGGTCGCGGCTCTTGTTGTTACAGAAACAACGCCACCGGATTCGGACACAGCACTTGGTCGTTCGCCTTTTGCTCCTACCCAAACGCTCATCAGACCCGCATTTGCGACACCTGGCATAGTTTGCGCAGCGAGCGGAAGGTACATAACCTTATCGAGTCCACCGGAGTTGTCAAGAATTGGAATGTAGCCAACGGTAGGTGAGCTTGAAATTCGCTGAATCGCGTTTCCTGTTCCACCGAAGACGAAAGCATTTGATCCGGCTGAATTGGACCGAACAACTTGCATAGTCTGCAAGTTTGCTTGCCATACTCGGCCGATAAAGGATCCAGCGACGCTCACGGTGTCGGAAACATAGGCGATTCCTTCATGGACGGTTGGGGCCTTAGGAAATTCTCCAGCAGGCAATGATGCAGCACCACCGAGTCCTGGCTGTAATGTTGCCATTGGAGCCAATGTTTCTGTTGCGGAGCATCGCCGAGTTACAGGATCAAAGATTGGATAAACGAGGAGCTTTCCGTCACTGGTAGTCACGAGCAACTGATCGGTTGGGACGCCAGGGGCTGCGTTTGGCACTTCGACACAGACTGCGCTTGAAATGAAGCTAGGGATTCTTGCGGTCGCGAAAATGAGATCTTCTTCGTTACCAAGGTTGAAATCTTGGACGCCATCGTCAGCATTGCCATCGCGGTCAACATCTGATTTTGGATTGCCGTCGTGGCAGAAGACTTGGTCGTCAGAGACCGTAAACGTCATCCCTTTATAGATGACTGGTGGTCGGACGACGGTAGCTGGAGACGAAAGCGTTGATGTTCCGAGCGACGTTGCGTACGGCGAAGCCCACGTTTGAAGGAGTGGAGCGCCAGTATCGATGAACGCACTGTAGTTGCGTCGCGAGCCTGCTCCAGTTTGCGTTGATTGCACCGAAAGCGATACCGCGTTGATGACAAACTTGGCAACCGTATTTGCGTAGAAGCTAGCGGTAGACGTTCCACCAGTTTGACCGTTTGGCTCAACAGCGTAGTAGTCTCGATTTAATTGACTACCGACACGGTTTAGTGCTTCGCTTACACCTCGAGTAGTGATGATCAGGTAGCCATCGCCAATTTTCGCATAGGCAGTTGAAGGGGGAACACTGGTTCCCGCTCCGGTGACAAATTGAAGTTTTCCGTACTCACCTGCATTGCCAACGACGTTGTACATCAATGGCTCTACGGCGGTTGCCCCCTCGAGTGAGAGGTCGCTTGAGGCCATGTTCTGCTGCAAGGTTAGTGGATCATTCGTGTACTGAGGTCCCATGGCAACCATGGATACCTCGGACGGTGTGAGGGTATTTGGGTAGCGGAGTAGCGGATTTTTGTAATCGGCTTGCGAAACTGAATTGGGAAGTCCGGGAGTGAACGTGCGGAAAGAGATTGGTCCGCCTTGGGTCTGGTTGAGATAACCGTATGTGTAGTCCAGCCAAAGGACGCCACCTTTATCGACGAATCGTCGAAGTTTTTCACGATCGGACGGATTTACCGTGAGGCCAGCTCCACCATTGCCAGTCGAGGTCACTTGAAGCACGGCGACATCGAGTTGACCAAAGTCATTGTCGGTCATGTCGGCAACGTTGAGCCACCAATATCGAGCAGTTCTTTTGTTAACCGGGGTTTGAGCGGCAGGAGTTCCGTTGAATCGGGTTGAGAAGAACGAAAGCTCACTTGCATCGAGCCAACCTGGCGCGAGAGGATTATAAAAATTCCAGCCTGCAGGCTTTACGGCCCGATTGTTATCGAGGTTAAACCAAACAAACGGAGCAATTTGCGATGCAGCCGTTGGCAAAGCAACAGCCGGATGATCCCCATTCAAATGCAAATACGCGGCCCGAATGTCAACCTTTCGGAACGCGTTTCCTTGCTGAGCAACCACAGATGCGGTTGCTGCGGCAAAGCAGATGATTGAAAATATTCGCTTCATTACTTAGATTCTCCAAAGAAGGCGAGTGTTGGACTAACTGGCAGCCGAGGCATCGGTGCAAGTTGGTACGTCACTCCATTAAGTTGTGTGGTTCGGATCATTCCGTTCGCATTACCTGGGTTTGATGCGTCGAATGGAGTATCGAACCCGAAGGTTCCTCCAACTCGACCTGTAGCCAGAGCGGTGTCATACGACAGTGTGAGGTTCGATGTAAACGGTCGGATTGCAGGGTTAGCTTTGGTCCAATTCGAAACATGGCTAACTGGGATGTAAGTCGGTGCCCCGGTCGTTGAATTATAAGCACCTGCTTGCTTGGTTGGCATCCAGCCCCATTTCTTCATCCATTCGGATTGAGCGGAAATTGCGGGCGGCATGTTCTCGGCGATGGAACCAACGATGTTGATCTTCACGTCGATTGGTTCACCATAGAATGGTGCGCCAGCGGTCGTGCCAAAGTTCTCTAGTCGCTCTTGCGAAGCGGCATCACGAGATTGCAACTGGGTTTGGCCCAGCAACACAAGTGCCGCGACTCTGGCTTCAAACGCATCTCGTCGATCGTTCGGGTTCATGTTAAACCAATCGCCAGGGATAACGAAGAATGATCCTTCTTCGGCGAAGATAGACGCTTCGATTCGAATGTCCATAGGTACCGCAGCAGCTCTGGCCAACTGATAGTTTCCACTGGCTTGCGTTCCGAACTGGGTCAAGAACACTTCGAGGCTGTTCGAGCCCTGCATTAGCATTTCGTAACTATTTGTATTGAACGCATTGGTGTATCGATTATTGGCGATGTTCGCCGTTGCAGCCGTTGGGACGATCAATGGGAACTTAACCGTTTCGAACTTAGGTGATTGCTGGAAGGCTTCTGTTCCAAGTCCGTAGATATTGCCAAAGTTAGGCGCAGGCAATGGATTGTTGATCGATGCCCAGATTAGCTTTGCGGAATTCGTTGGGGAGTTCAGAACTTCAAATTGATAGTCCTCATTTCCGCCCAATATTTGTCCACTTCGGTTGACCTTCAATCCGTAGAACGCATTGGTTGGACCTGGGTTGGTGTATTCCAACGCTTCGGTTAACAACAGTCCGGTGTTCAGGAACACGTTTGTTCCATTTGCGTTGTTTGGCGCAGCCGGATCGAATTCTTTGTACGTCAAATTCTCTGGAACTCGGCTTTCGTACGGAAGAATGGTCGCAAGATTGGTTGGGTCGTAAGGACTGAGAGCGGTATCAATGTTCAAGGTGGTCGAACCGTTGGCTCCGTTCAGCGTGTCGGGACTATAGCCGCCAACGCCCGTACCGCCTTGAGACACCTGTGCGTTCTGTTCAGTCTGCGGCCCAAAGAACATGGTTGGGTTCAAGGTGACATAGTCTTTCGCCATAAACATGGCCGAAGACTTGCTCGCTCGAGTTAATCGGTTGTTCGACAGAACTCCTGGATAAGCCGAAGTAACGTCATTTGCTTCGGTTCCTTTGAGGACGCTTCCTTCGATGTAGATAGTTTTGTTCGATACCACCGTCATTTGAACGTCGGTTGGTATGACGCCTCGCACTCGAACGTTGCCTTCGAAGTAAAGGACGCCATTAAAAACTGGTCCTTTATCGTAATCTGCGGTAGTCAACGCATTGTTGATTGACGCGGAAAGCCCATTTGTGAGTGTGTTAATGACGTGGATTTGGTTATCGGTACCGTAACCGACTCGATATCGAATTGTGGTGAGTCCGCTGTCGCTTCCGTCGGCTCGTTTCCAGGTTCTTTCGGTTGGGAGTTGGCCTGGGTTTGCGTTTCGTTGAATGACGAATCCGTCTTTGGTGAGAAGCAAGAAAGCTCCGACGGGGATATAGAATGGACCGTGCCAACCAGTTCGGAAGGCAGGATCAGCGGAAGAATCTCCGAATGAACCCAACCAGTCTTGAACGAGGGATGCATTTGCGCCGCTCCTTCGTCTTCCGGTTTCATCGTCAGGAATTTGGAAATCGGAAGCATTGTTGACAAAGACTCCGGGACCTTGGCCGAATAGACCTGTGTTACCCGAAGCATCTAAGTGACCCGAATCTTTGGTAGCGGTAATGTATCGGTTCGTATTTGCGCTATCGGTATTTTCAGTATTCGACTCGATGGATGGAGAAACGATGATGCCATTTCCTCTGACGTCATTATTTCCGTCGGCACCAGGGAAACCGTCTCGTAGAACTCCGCCAAAGGTCGAGAAAGCCGGATTAAGGCTATCAAGAACCATGTTCGTTGGCGGCGAGACAATCCATGTATTAGTGCTCCGGTTCCATTGAGTTTTGGTGATCGTCAACGAAGATCCAGGCATTTGCTGGAATGTTCCCGAACAAAGAATTGCGTCATTAAACGTTTGGTTGAGATAGGTGTTGACCGATCCGTAGAAACGTAAGTCGCCATTGACTCGCATGGAGCCGCCGCTTGGGTAAAGTCCAGCGAAGGCGCCTGCTCCGGTTGGGGTCAGGTCGTATGTTGCCATCACGTCGCCCATTTGGGTTGGTACGGTGACCGGGGTTCCTTCCACGCCAGCACCTTCTCGGTACTTGACGATGTCAGGCGAAAGGCCAATTTCGATTGGGCGAGTGCTCTTATACTTATTGAAGTCCATTCGAGCGTAGTCGATGAGGCCGATTTGAGCCATCGCGATGAGCTTTCGACTGGAAATTTCCTTTGCGTCGTAGGACTGCATTTTGCCTTCTTCGGTATCGAAAAGGGCTTGGTTTGGATAATTTTGGAATTGAACCGAGCTTCGGGCGTTATTGAGGGTCGGATCGTTTGGATCAATTTCGCCTTGTCGACCAACTGATTCGATGATCAGAAAGTTTCGGGCAAGTCCTGGATCTTTCAAGTAGCCAATTCCAGTCGATGAAAAGATGCTTGGGTCGCCTGGAGCGTATCGAACTCGAACTAGCGCTCGTCCGCCTCGGTATGCGATTCGGAAGAAGGGTCCAAGACCATCAGGTCCACCTTGGTCGGCTCTGGTTGAACCAGGAAAATTGAGCGCTCCTCGACGAGGAGAGCGTGCTGGTGGTCGCAAGTAGTAGGCGTCAGGATCTCGAGTGACGTCAGGAGACACTTGAGTCAGTGTCGTCGGTATTCCTCGCCAGTCGGCACCGAGCGTTGAGTTCACCAGTTGGGCGTGAGCAAAACGAATACCCGATTCGGCAAGGTCGCTATTAATACCGCGGCCTTTGGCAACGGACGAACCTCGAATTGTTCGACTTAGGATTGACGCAAAGGCTGCGCCAAGGATCAAGAGAACGAATAGGACCAGAAGCGCAATTACGAGCGTCTGGCCATGTTGAATTCGACGACTAAAGTTTCTCTGTCTCATCTCTGATTACCTAATAAAGTTGCGTACATTGGCGGTAGCTTTCATCGTGACCGTTTGAGGGAATGGGATGTCGGCTTGCGGATAGTTTCGAATTGTCATGATGACTTGCATCAATTGTCGAGTGTCGTACTCGGCCCGGACCACATCATCAGGTGTTGTGAACTGGAATTTGTACGCTACTCGTATTCGACCGGGAACGTCGTTGATTGTTCCAGATATTCGCATCTTGACCGGAATTGGGACTACTGGACTAGAGCAAAGCTGAATGTATCCGGCTTTGTATCTTGGCTCCACAATTGCGCTGACAAAGTTCAGTCGATCGTAGTTTGCGGGTGGCACGGGCAGGCCCATCGCAGCCCAGCCAGCGGCGGTTGGAGGCGTAAGGTTTGCGTAGTTGATTCGATACTCGTTTGGTCCAGGTTCTCGGTTCACTCGGTGATATCGCACTTCGTAGGCATAGTTTGAACCAGGATTTTGGTCTGGTCCAAAGACCTCTTCGCTACCAGGCACGATTCTCGTTCGTCCGAATTGAGCCAAAGGATTTGGCGTTCCGTCACCTTGCGGAATAGTTCTTAGGTCAATGAACCGATGAGCTCCACCTGTATCACCGAACTGGCTAGGAATGCCGTTTCGTCCCGCTTGAGCATCAGCCCAGACCTTGTTGAAGGTTCGGTTGATGTTATATCGCAGGAACGATGTATCCCAGAATGGTGCGTCGGAGAAGACTCCGGCAACCAGCGCAGGATCATTCGAAGGTGTGAACGAAGTATCGGTGTTAGTCCAACCTGAAGGCACTGTTCCTTGGGCTGGAACTTGCGGGAAATTGAACGGGTTTGGATCGAGGTTGCTAAATAGGTTCGCAGCCGCGTTTGGATCCTTGGTGTAGTCACCCACTTCGCCGATATTGAAGCTAGCAATGATCTTTCCGGTCGTTGTATTGACCGTGAACGGCATGAAGTTGGCTCGAAAAGCAGGATTTGCCGAGCTCAACCATGCGCTTGAAACGTTGGCAAGATCGAGCCCAACACTAAACGGATATCGACTTGCGGCATCATATTGTCGCTTCTTAAATGCGTCTTCATAAGCGGTGATGTCAAACAACATTGTTCCACTAGCTATCGTTGTATCGGGGATTCCCGTAACACCGGGCTGGACAAAGAAAATGCTGAGATTCGATGCATCTTTACGGGCAATTTGATAAGGATCAACGCTTTGCCAATTCAAGCCGTAGGTTCGAACCGACAAATTGCTCATCATGGCGAACTGGCCTTGGAACACTTCGGAACCGATTTGATCGGAGCCTTCGACTTCGTTGCCAAGGGTTGCGGCAACTTGAGCATCAGCACCGTCGCCTTCGACGTGAGATGGCCTGAACAAAACAAGTGGAGTCACTCGCGGAGACCAAACACCGGTGGTGTTCGTCAATCTTGCGAGGTGCGATGCCTTGTCGTATTGAGGTTGAATCAGATCATAGCGAGTTACTTCGGTTTCGATCTTGGAGACTGATTTCCAGTGTTGAATTCTGACAGCTTTCGCATCATTATTGACTGGCGCACCCGCTTGGGCGCCAGTAGCGAGAAAGAAATCTGGATCGTCGTAGATGGGGTTTCGATTGGTTCCGTCGGGAACTGCGTCGAAGAAATCGGTATTGACCTGGGGAATAAAGTTTCCACTTCCTACTGGGGTTTCAACCATTTTGACTGGCTGAATTTCCGCCGAATAGAGAACAAAAAGGTTATCTCTGCCGCCAGCTTTTGCCATCAAGAAACCGTCGTAAGGGTTATTGTAGTTTCCAAATGGGTTGCTGAGGCCGATCCAATATCGCTTAATCGTTGTTCCAGGCGCGAGTGGTAATTGGACTTGACCCTTGGCTGAGTGTAGCGTAGGGTCTTCTTTTCCAGTTACTGGGTCGATGAACGCTCCACCAGGGCCCTTTTGCCCGACCTTTTGCGGCAAGACAAGATCAAGCTTGGTGTAATTCATTCCAATCTTGACGTAGCCGCCAAGTGTTGTCACGACCGTGTTATTGTCATCGACACCCTTGAGAGGGATCGGGCAGACGATGCTGACTCGACCGCCTAGTCCTTCGATATCTCGGACTGCCGACGCTTCTCCGATTTCTTTTGAAAGCCGTTCCGTCAAGATTCGAGCTTTGTCTTGGGCATCACCGTAGGCTTGGGCCAATCGAGTAGCTTTAAAAGTCTCAACCATCGGGACTGTGATGATGGTGAGCAATATGGCCGTAATGGCCATAACTGTGATGAGCTCAATGAGCGTGAAAGCGTATCTTCGACCGTTAATCATTGGATTGCGTCTCCTCGATGCAAGTAGGTTTCTTTGGAGTTGACTCCCCATTCTTTGGCCCAGTTCCCGAATCTATTGTTTAAGTTGAGAACTGGATCAGCGGTGAGGGTAAATCCGTTGCTGTTATAAAACGACTTTGCGATAATCGAAACTCCACGAACATCATTCACCGAGAACGCCATTGAAGCTGCGCTCGTCGTATCTTGAACAAAGTTTAACGCGGTAGGAATAATATCCTTCAGGTCAATCGATGGCATTGGCTGAGTAATCGAATCAGCACCGGTTCGGAACTTGATTTGGAATTCAGCGCCTTCGAGTAGCCCTTCTCGCGTCGTTCCGGCATCATTCCACAGGTATCGAATTCGGCCAATGGCGACTTTACGATTGGTATCCATTCGAGGGAAGTAGATTCGAGTTGACGAACCATTCAGCAGTCCGGTTCCGCCGACATAGTATTGGGCAGCGGCAGGAGGGCCATACGTAAAGTCATAGTGAGCGGCGCTTCGAGAAACTTGGATTGCCCATTCTTCTCGAGCCATGTAGTACATGCGAAGGACTCGACCTGTGACATTCGTTAAAACCGTTGATCCGTCCGGAGTTGCAATTGCTTGCGTCAACCCATTGGTATCGTCATTGTCGATATCAAAGAGGGTTATGTACCCGTTGGACTTGTCAATTTTGAACGTTGGCTTTCCGGCATACGATTCAAGGATCTGTCCACCAGTAGCGACATCAAGAATGAGCATGTTGTCGGCAGCCGTGGTGTTGGCGCCAGCAATATCGGCGTTCTTAACGACCCAGACATCTTCCATTCCTGCGTTCGGAGCGTCAGCACCGACACCATGAGCTGGAGCCGAGATGCCATCTGATTGTCGAGCCGAGTTGGTTCGAAGGGATGGAATCGCAAGTTTGAGTACTTTTGGCAATCCAGCGGGGCTGCTTGTACTGATTCGGAAATCCTCGTGGAGAATTCTCCAGTCTCGAACATCGTAGTCAATGCGAGCGACATATGGCTGACGGGTCGTTCCGGCTCGCTCTTCATACTTCCCGAACAGATTCGGGTTGAAGAGCAGTTCGCCGACGCGGCCATTGAGCACTTTGTATTGGAACAAGTCGTTTGGATCGAAAGCAGTTGCGGTGGCAAGCTGCGTATAAAGGTGAGCGATTTGCAGCGACTCTACTTCAACCCCAACCAGCGTTTCACCACCTTGAAGCACGCCAGGAATTGTTGCAACTGGCTGTACGCTGTATCCGGTTGGCGATGCGGCGATCGAAATGCCAAGACCATTTAACCGGCGAGTGAAAAAGGTTCCACCATTGTTAATGGTTGCAGTGAAGCTCATTCGGTAGTTTCCGGCGACAGCGGCAGGAAAAGCGATTTCTGCGGCGCCAGTCGTCATGGCTCGAACGGCATATTCGTAATCTCGGAGACCTTGGTAGTCGTTAGGAACTGCGTTTGCGACTCGGCGATACATATCGCGGCCGTAGACGTTGAGCATTCCGGGGACTCCACCAATGTGGTCGATTGGACCAAATTCGAGGATCGAAAGGCTGCCAAATGGTGCGGTAACCGATGTTCCGTCGGGCGAAAGAAGTTTAGGAGCCGTGATCTTATGGGTTTCGCCGATGACCCGTCGTGTTGTGTTTGGACCCGAAACGAGCTGCCAAGCGCGACCAGCTTCTATAGCGATACCGTTTTGGTCGATTCCGGTTACGGCAGGCGAGTATTCCGTTGGAAGCCACGTTGGGTCTTCGACTGGAACATACACTCCGGCGATCAGGGTCATCTTGATGGGAACGACTTCACCAGGAACAAGATCAGGTCGAGACTTGAGCAGTTCTAGTTCGGATCGGGCCAAGCCAACACCCATCGTCGTGTTCCTTGAGTGGTTCATGATTTTGATACCACCGGGGAATATCTGGGCGATTGCCAAGATTCCTACCAAGAAGACTACGATGACGACCAGAATTTCGATAAGGGTCGTGCCGGCAAACCGGTTTAATTTACGCGAAGGAAAGATCATTGTTCTTTCTCCTATTTGTTAGGGCATCATTCGCCAAGATCGCTCGGACATCTGTTTTGAATCGAGTGGTCTGGCCGCGCCACCGAGGAAGAGGACGATGTCTTTGCTTCCGCCGTTGGTCAATTGATTAGCATTGTTGTAGTCTCGGTAATAAGTACTCCACGTGATAACGGTCGTATCTGGTGGGTCTGAGTATCCGAGCTGCCGCGGATCGTCGAGGGCAGATCCGGCAGTGACGCCGAAGCCCGTCCAGAACAGCGTGTAGTGCAATTCGTTATAAAAGGTTCCGTTGAGGAATTTCGCTGGTCCAACATCGTAGCCGCTGATGGCATAGAATCGACCGACGACGGTATCCGTCGTCGAAGTGGATTGGTTGATGTTAGGGGTAGCGGCGGGATCGTTAAGGAAGTATTGGGCGGTACTGGCGTAGTTGGAGCCATAAGCTTGTCGTGCGAGGGCCACGTCGTCAAGCGGTGACAAAATGCCATCGGCGTTCAAGTCAAGAATTGGCGCGGAACCAATAGGTCGGGCATCAACTTGAGGCCAGATTGCGGGCACCATTAAATTTTCTTTGGCTTTATTGATACCGCCTTTAAAGGTATCAAGGGACTCCACTCGCTTGGGGTACAACGCGCCATGAACCTGACCTGCAGGCACAACGGTGACGCCGTTTTGATACTGATACGGTGTGATGTAGCCAAGCAACGCAGGTGGATATCCTCCTTGGTCATCTCGGTAAAGCTGAAGTGCTGACCGAATTGAGTTCATTGCTGACATATCGCCACTTTTGAAAGCATTTAATTTGACCCGTCCAAAGACTGGAAAAATAATTGCTGAAAGCAAAGCGATGATCGCCATCACCGTTAAAAGCTCGATGAGTGTAAATGCGCGTTTTTTCATTTCTACCGTTCCCGTACCCTCTTCCCTAACAGAGTTCGACCTTAGCGAACCCCATACTGTTCCTTCGTTTCGCTTTTGTTTTGCGAATAGGTCGGAAGTCCTACTATCCAAACCTCGATTATGACGCGAAAAGCCCGTCTAAATCGCGGGTTTACGAGCCGTTTAGAGCCTTCAAAACATTCGTGGCGTAATTCAAAAGTTCAGTTCTCATAAGCATACAGACTATTGCGCCAATTGCCAAGTAAGGTCCGAAAGGAATTGTTGTCAGACTTGGCTCCCATTCGTCGTCTTCGACGCTGACATCTTCAACCGGATAGCCCATTCGGCTGTATAGTTTGGGGAACCATATTGCCGCGATATCGAGGCATACAAGGTAGGTCAATCCCAAAATCAAAAGATCTTTGATTGGCTCCGGTTCGTATTCGTCTTCCGATTCCGTTTCTGGTTTCGTTAAATCCTCGCCCAAGGCGACCTTGGCCGCGGCGGCTTTCGAGTCTTTGACAGATTGAATGGCGATAAAGAGGAGTCCAAAAACGAGCCCGGTCACAACCGCGATACCGACATCAATGACGGTCATTATGGGGCCCAATAAGGCACCTACTCCTCGCATCATTTTTATGTCGCCATGTCCCATGGCGTCCTTACCGAAGGCAATTCGGCCAAAGAAGGCGATGCCGAAGATGACTCCCCACCCCATGAGATAGCCAGTAAGGCAATGGTTCCAATTGTGGCTGTATATCGCAAGTCCGATGCCGAGAAACAAAAGAAAGGCGTTGATTTCGTCGGGAATGATGAAATGCTCGCCGTCGATAAAGATGATGGCGACGAGGGCCGCGGTGGCGAGCAGGTAGAAAATTGCCAAAACCCATTCGCTTCCGGTTGGATCGGCACAGAAGTAGCGATACCAAATGGCCGCCCATAGCGAGCCATTGACAAGTTCGACCCAAAAGTAGCGTGAAGGAACTTTTAGCCCGCAATGCTGACAGCGGCCCTTTGAAAATAGCCAGCTAAAGAGGGGCACCAGGTCTGCCAATCCGAGTTGATGCTTGCAAGACGGGCAGAAACTATGCTTGGGGCTTCCCAGCGATAGTAGCCGTGGCATTCGGTATATAACGACATTGAGGAAGCTGCCAATGGCGGCTCCAATCATCAGTCCAACTATCCAAGTCCATTCTGGAAACATAGGTCTTCCTTAACAACAATGCCCGTTGCGGCTTGCAACGGGCATCGTACCTTTTTGAAAGGCTTCTTTACTTGTCGTCTGCGGCACCCGACGAGAGTGACGAGATAACCTTGACGAGCGGGAGAAACATCGAGATAACGATGAATCCAACGATAAATCCTAGTCCGACGATCATGATTGGCTCAAGGGCAGCCGTGAGAGCAGCGAGAGCAGCCTCAACTTCATTTTCGTAGAAGTCTGCGATCTTTTGAAGCATAAAGTCCAAAGACCCCGATTCTTCACCAACACCGATCATATGAACGACCATTGGAGGGAACAATTTTGATTCTTCGAGAGGGTCACCAATTCGGTCTCCTTCACGGATTCGCGCTCGAGCTTCGAGGATCGCGTCGGACATGATCGTGTTTCCGACTGTGCCTGCAACGGTTTCCATTGCCTGCAAGATTGGAACACCCGAAGTCAACAAGGTACCCATGGTTCGGCTAAATCGAGCCATTGCGATCTTATGGTGAAGTTTCCCGAATACTGGAACCTTCAATTTCACACGATCCATAACTCGTCGTCCAAAACGTGTGGATACGAAGAGCTTGTGGGCGACGATCAAGATGATGATCGAAACCGCAACAATCCAACCTTTATAGACCAAGATGTTTGACAAATCGATCAAGAACTTGGTTGGTGCTGGAAGATCTTCTGCCTTCAACCCGAGATCGGTAAGGATGGCGGCCCACTGAGGAATAAACCAGTAAACCAAGAAGAGGGTAATACCACCTGCCATGACACTAACCAGGACTGGGTAGGTCAAAGCTGACTTGACTTTTCTTCGCAGTTCAACGTCTTTTTCAAGGAAGTGGCTGAGCCGTTGGAGAGACTCTTCAAGGACACCACCAACTTCACCAGCTTTGATCAAACCGATAAAGAGTGAGCTAAATGCCTTAGGGTGTCGTTGCATGGCTCGACTTAACGATTCACCAGCTTCAACACGGCCACCCAAGTCGGCGATAATCTTTTTGAGTCGCTTGTTTTGAGTTTGGTTTCCAAGAACGTCTAGACAACGAACCAATGAAACACCAGCATCGACCATGGTTGAGAACTGACGACACCATACCGACAAGTCGGCAAGTCTGACTTTTCCCGGGCTCCGAACCTTGGGGCTTCGGGCTTTGATCATCGTTAGTTCGGTGATCGTAAAGCCTTGCTCCTCAAAGCGTTTCCTTAAAAGCTCTTCGCTTTCTGCGTCGGCAGTACCCTTTTGGATCGAACCTACGGCGTCTTTGAATGTGTAGCTGAAGATAGGCATTCTTTTCTCCTGTTATCGTTTAATTTGACCAGTTCCTGTACTAACTTGCATGCCACCAGTGGTGGCCAACATCTTCTTAAGTTCTTCGACGTTGGTACATCGTGACATGATGTCTTCGAGGCTCACCCACCCTTTCAGGTAGAGGTCACGGAGACATTGATCCATCGTGAACATTCCCATATTGGCGGAAGTTTGGATCATTGACGTAATTTGGTGAGTCTTTGCTTCGCGAATGAGGTTTCTGATTGCAGGTGATGCGACCATGATTTCATTTGCGGGGACTCGACCCTTGCCACTTGAGTGAGCCAACAACTGTTGCGAAATGATCGCGACGAGGTTGTTGGAAAGCTGAACACGGATTTGCTCTTGCTGTCCGGGAGGGAAAACGTCAATCATACGGTCAACGCTTTCTGCGGCGTTGTTCGTGTGGAGCGTTGCAAAAACAAGGTGACCAGTTTCAGCAGCGGTGATCGCCAACTGAATCGTTTCAACGTCTCGCATTTCACCAACGAGGAGGATATCTGGATCTTCTCGAAGGCTAGCGCGGAGTGCGTTTCCGAAGCTCTTTGTATCCATTCCAAGTTCGCGCTGGTTGATGACGCTTAGCTTGTGTTCGTGGAGGTACTCGATCGGGTCTTCGATCGTAATAATGTGGTGAGCATAATTCAGATTAATGTGGTGAATCATTGCCGCAAGCGACGTTGACTTTCCGGAACCAGTTGGCCCCGTAACCAGAATCAATCCTCTTGGCTTTTCGGTCAAGCTCTTGAGAACCAGCGGAAGTTTGAGTTCTTCAACTGTAGGAATTTTGGAAGAGATTAATCGGAAAGCGGCCGCGCACGAGCCTTTATCTCGATAAAGGTTTACACGGAATCGAGCCCGAGCAACGGGTCCACCTGGGACTCGGAGATGGAAAGGAATCGGAAGCGAGTATGAAAAGTCCAATTCGTTGGATGTTTCAAACCGTTGAATTTGGTCATCGGTAATGATTTCGTACATGATTCGCTGAATGTTTTCAGGAATGAACTGATCATAGTTGAGTCGCTTGATTTTGCCATCGTGCCGAACGACCGGAGGCGATGCTTGACAGATGTGAAGATCCGAACAATTCATATCAACGATGATTCCGAGGAGTTCATCGATGTGAAGATCATCAACCGTAGACTTTGGCCCCAGTGGCTTTTCGTCGTTGGGAATACCGCTAATGACTTCGACCCGTGATTTCCAATCATCCGGGTCGCGATTGTTGGTGTTGTTCTGCATTGGCGGTCGGCCAGGTGCGCCACCCATCGGTGCGCCACCTTGAGGTGGAGCAGGAGGTGCGCCGGTGTTTTGTCTTGTCGGATCGTTTTGCATATTTCTCTTCAGTCAATAAATTAGAAGCCTGCCGTAAATACGACACGCATTACTTCTTCAGGAGTCGTGACTCCCTGAAGAACCTTGTGAAGTCCATCTTCACGCAGTTCTCTCATTCCACCTGCCTTTGCTGCCTCCTTAACATCATTTAGAGGGGCACGTCGAACAACAAGTTCCGCGATTTCCGCATTCATGACCATTAATTCATGGAATCCGGTTCGTCCACGGTAGCCCGTCATACGGTTGTATTCTGCGGGTATTCCTCGGTAAAGGGTAACTAGCTCATCAGGATTGGTCACGTTGAATCCGAACCGTCGAAGGTCCATTTGGGTTACTTCGTAAGTTTCTTTGTTCTCAACGTCGATTCGCCTACCAAGCCGTTGGGCAAGGACACCGATAACCGTCGCAGCGATCAAGTAGGGCTCAACACCCATATCGATCATACGGAGAGTAGCGGATGGCGCATCGTTTGTGTGGAGGGTCGAGAGTACCAAGTGACCCGTGAGCGATGCTTCGATCGCAATTTCTGCGGTTTCAAGGTCTCGCATTTCACCAACCATGATGATATCGGGATCTTGCCGTAGATAAGCACGAAGTGCGGTTGCAAATGTAAGGCCAGCTTTTCGGTTCATCTGAACCTGAGCAATTCCATTGAGCTGATACTCAATCGGATCTTCAGCTGTGATGATGTTGACGCCGACAGTATTGAGTTTGTTAAGAACCGAGTACTGAGTCGTCGTCTTTCCAGATCCCGTAGGTCCGGTACAGAGGAACATTCCGTTTGGCTGACTGACCAGCTCTTCAATTCGAAGCTGATTTTCTTCGGTAAAGCCAATTTTTTCAAGACCAATCATAACCGTGGTCTTGTCAAGAATTCGCATAACAATCTTCTCGCCAAACGGGGTTGGAATTGAGCTAACACGAAGGTCAATTTCTTTACCATTCGACTTAACTTCAATACGACCGTCTTGCGGGATTCTTCGCTCGGCGATGTTCATGTCTGCCATGATCTTATAGCGGCTTATGAGTGGAGCCATGAGGTTCCGAGGAACAGTCATTGCTTCCATAAGCACACCGTCAATTCGATAACGGACTCGGATGGACCTTACGCCTGGTTCAATATGAACGTCCGACGCTCGATCTGAAATCGCTTGCTGGATGATCGCACTGGCGAGTTTGATGATTGGGGCAGCATCGGCACCAGCTGCGTCATCTTCTCGGCCTTCATCGAGAGCGGCATCGGCATCTCGCCCTTGCTTGACGCCTGCTTCGGCCATGAATCGGGCAAAGTCAGGATTGACGACATTTTTCGATCCACTTTCGGCCACGGCCTGAACGACGGTACCGCCTCCATAATTCTTACGAATTGCATCTTCGATTGCGCCTTGAACCGCTAAAACGGGCACAACTCGGCAACCAGAAGCGACCCGAAAATCGTCAATTGCGGAAACATTGTTTGGGTTAGACATGGCAACCCAAATGGTTGTCCCATCTTTCCGAACAGGTATGGCACTATGGTTTTTGACGATTCGTTCGGGCACGACATTGAGTGCGCTCGAATCTATCGTCATGCGATCAAGGTCGGCAAATCCAAGGCCGGACTCTTGAGCTTTGGCTTGGAGAACTTCCCTTTCTCCGCAGAATCCCAACTGGACAATCGCCTTTTCAAGGGACGAATTAGTCTGTTGCGAAACCTTAGTTGCCTCATCGGCTTGATCCTTCGTCAGAAAATTCTTCTGAATTAGGAACTCTATCATTGAAACACGTGGCATTGCCATGTTGAACTCTCAGCAGGAAAAACACACTCTCCCAAGTGTGATTGGGGAATTGTAACCCATTTCGCGGGAAAAAGGGAAAGGACTTTTTGATGAATCAGTTAACTTTCTAACGTTTTTTTCCCGAATCGGCGGCCCTGGTATTCCAAACAGATTCCCTGAGGGCGAATTGGACTTGCTCGGAAGTCATCGAATCTGGGGACAGAACGGACCGTCATTCGGTCTCTCCAGGTCTGTTTTCACGACCCATTTCCGGCAATCCTCCAAGGTAGATTTTGCTGCTGTCCCATTTCACCGAAGTGCCAGTCAAGGACGAACGGCTTGTTCCACTTTCATCAAAACATCGAGGTCAGGCTTAAGCTTAAATTCAAGGATTCGGAGAAGAAATGATTGGTCGAGTGCTTGCACGTCCATTTCGTAAGGGGTTGTCGTAAGGTGCCCCCATCCGTCAATGTTTGCCATCACTCGAATTCGCTTCGCCAAATGAGTGGCCATCTCAATCGGCAGTTGACCACACTCCACTTCGCTAGTGGCTGAAACAAAATACAGACAGGCGAAACCCTCGGAATTCGGACCCGGCGCAATGTCGGGACAGTTTCTTAGGCGAACAAGCCCAACACATTCTTTCAAAGCGTTTAAGCAGATGTTTTCTATGATGCCTTTAGCGATGCTCATCTCATCATTTTCTTCATCCGCACGAATATGCCGTTCCACTTCCTCTTCGGGAGTATTGAAAACGCTTTTGAATGCGGCCTTAATCGAAGCAAAAGACATGGTTAAATCAATTGTAGGACGATTAACTTCCCGTGAAAGGTTGCGAGCCTTATCGCCCTTGCCCCTCCCCCAGGTTTAAGTACACTAGATGCGGTTCAATGCTGAGCCACTCGAATTGAGAATGAGCAAAGTTGATGTAACCGTTATTGGTGGGGGGCCTTGTGGTCTTTTCGCCGCATTCTATGCTGGCCTGCGCGGCATGAGTGTCCGCATCATCGACTCTCTGCCCGAACTTGGCGGTCAGCTAACTGCTCTTTATCCCGAGAAATATATTTACGACATGCCGGGCTTCCCGAAAGTTCTGGCCAAAGACCTTGCCAAGGCACTGGTCGAACAGGTGAGTCAATACCATCCTAAACTGGTGCTTGAAAACACGGCTCAAGCACTCGTCAACAATGGCAATACCTATACGATCATTACCGACAAGGGGTTAGAGCTTGAAACCAACACGATCATCATTTCGGCTGGGCCCGGCGCCTTTCAGCCCACCAAGATTGGAGTCGAGCGCGAGGACTCTTTGGTCGGAAAAGGCATTCACTACGGCGTTCGCGATCGGAGCGTATTTACCGGACGTAAGCTCGCAATCGTAGGCGGCGGAGACAGCGCGTTTGACTGGTGCATGGATTTAGAGGACATCGCCGAAACGATTACGCTAATTCACAGGAGAGATGGATTTAAGGCCCACGAAGACAGCGTCCAAAAGGTCAAAAACAGCTCAGTAGAGATGAAACTGTTCTACGTGGTGAAAGAGTTACATGGCGTGGACCACTTGACCGGACTCACTCTCGAAAATACTCAAACCAAAGAAACCGAACATTTTGAATGCGATGAAATTTGCGTCAATATCGGATTTAAGTCGAGCCTTGGTCCTTTGAAGGAATGGGGCTTGGAAATCGAGAAGAACCAGATCAAGGTCAATGACCGGTTTGAAACGAATATTCCGCGAGTGTTTGCCGTTGGTGACGTCGCAAGTTACGGGACGAAGCTTAAGCTAATCGCGACGGGGGTTGGCGAAGCGGCCACCGCGGTTTGCTATGCGAAAACCTATCTTGAACCGGAAGCGAAATTCTTCCCTGGTCACAGTAGCGACCGGGACGCCTGACATCAAGTACAATTTGTCCACAATTCGAGGATATTAAGGTTTGGGCAGCGCATATACACCAGGACTAACAGTTAGCAGCGACATCGTCGTTCGTCGTACCAGAAGACTACCGATCAAGGGCGAGGTCCTTGTCAAAGTCGGGGATTCGGTTGATCCGTCAAGTCCAATTGCTCGTGCCCTACTACCAGGTGCTCTGCAAAACATCAAAATTGCTGATCAACTTGGGGTTGAGCCAAAGGATGTTCCGCAATTTTTGAAAGTTGAGCTCGGCTCCCATGTTGAAGTTGGACAGATTGTTGCCGAAGGCAAGAAGATGTTTGGATTGTTTAAGGCCCCAAGTGCAGTTTGCGAATTTGCCGGAACCTTAGAGTCATTCAGCGATATCACCGGGAATGGATTGGTTCGAGAGCCTTCGATTCCAATCGAAATTAATGGATACATCAAAGGCAAGATTGTTGACATCATGCCTGAAGAAGGCGCCATCATCGAAACTCGATGCGCCATGGTTCAGGGAATTTTTGGAGTAGGCGGCGAACGACAAGGCGTCATTCGAATTGCGGTAAGCGGTCCCGATCAACTCTTGGATGAAGCAAACATTTTGGCTGACGATGCAGGAAAGATCATCGTTGGAGGCTCTGGGATGACCTCAGCGGCGATCAAGAAGGCTTCGGCCGTTGGAGCAGCGGGCATCATTGCTGGCGGGTTGAAAGACAGCGACCTTATCGCATTTCTTGGCTACGATATCGGCGTTGCGATTACCGGAACCGAAAAAATCAATCTTTCTCTGATTGTTACCGAAGGATTTGGATTCCTACCGATGGCAAATCGGACATTTGAGCTCTTCAAATCGTTGGCTGGAATGACAGCTTCGATCAATGGAGCCACTCAAATTCGCGCTGGAGTCATTCGACCCGAAGTCATCGTGCCTGATCCACCTTCCGTCGGTGCGGCCTCAAAAGAAGCAAAAGCGTTGGCTCTGGAAGTTGGGACCCAAATCAGAATTATTCGTGAACCGTACTTTGGAGTTATTGGCACGGTCACCGAATTGCCTCCAGAATTGGTAACGCTTGATTCTGGTACTCATGTCAGGGTTTTGCGGGCTAAATTAGGTTCAGGCGAGGTGGTTACCGTTCCTCGTGCAAATGTCGAAATCATGGCCGCTGGCTCATAGCCTTTACTGTTTCTTAATAATGTCGTGTTAAAACTGTTCTAGGTGATGACACCGAGAACAAAATGGCAGTATTAGATCAGCTCGAACGAGTAAAACCAGGAAAAGGAAGTATGACCATTCTGATTGTCGATGATGAAGTCGCCATTATCGAAACGCTTGAGAATAAGTTTCGAAAGGAAGGCTTTACGACATTTACCGCGGAGACGGCCGAAGACGGCATGCGGCTTTTTAAGCGGATCAAGCCAAATCTGGTCATCCTTGACATCATGTTGCCCAACCGCAGCGGCCACGATTTCTGTAAAGCTGTTCGCCGTGAGAATGAGACTCCTATCATTTTTGTGTCGGCCCGGGCTTCGGAAGAAGACCGAATTGCTGGCCTCGAAATGGGCGCCGATGACTACGTTGTCAAGCCATTCAACATGACCGAGTTGGTTGCACGTGTCCGTGCTATCCTGCGCCGATCCGGCAACGAAACTATTCAAGAATTAGTTGAGCGGGGCGATCTGAGAATTGATCCTCGCACCCACGAAGCGACCTTGGACGGTAAGACTTTGACCCTTTCTCCGAAAGAGTTTGCATTGCTTCTGTTTTTGGCAAAGAATGCAGGACAGGTTTTTTCCCGAGAAGCCTTGTTGGACCGAATTTGGGGCAAGGACGCGTATGTAACTTCGCGCACAGTCGATGTTCACGTCCGCTGGTTGCGCATGCGGCTGGCAACGACGCCGGATGCAGTGGATCGAATTCAAACCGTCCGCGGCGTCGGCTATAAGTTCGTTGGCTAGCTATGGAGGGGAGGAACGAAGTTCCAAGGCATCTTGCCCTCCATATCACAACTGGCTCTTCAAAGCCGCCGCTAATTTCTTCGCTGTCTCGGGAATTGCCTTGACGGTCCGATAAGTCCCGCCAAACTCAAGCTGGATGGCCAGAATGCCATCCTGGTGCCCAAGACCGTACATCTGCACGGTGTATCCACCGTCAAATTTGGAATTTTCCTTTTCATGTGCGTCCTTCATCGTCGGGAAAACCTTGATCCCCTGGCTTTCAATCATCCCCAAAAACGACTTTGGACCAAATAGGCTTTCGTCGGAAACTCCAGTGACTGTCTTCAAGTTTTGGGTTCCGCGGAATACCGTCTCCTTATCCGCGCCTTGGCCATGAATATCGAGCAGGATTCCCTTTCCAAATTTCGACTTCACCCCATCGACTGCTTTGCGAACCGCTTCGTGGTATTTGGCATGGACAAGGCGAGCCGCCTCTGACTCGGCCCCATACTTCGCGGGGCGATTTGCGTCGGCATATTTCCGCGCGAACTTGGCAATGATCACGAATGGCTTCTTGCCAAATTCCTTTTCAACCTGCTTGGCCGTTTCCCGGGCAAGATCGTCGGTCCGGGTATCCAGCACAGTCACAAACTGCGGCAACGTTGTATCCTTGCGCTCGTCGGCACCCGGAATTGGCAAAACCCCGCCGTGCGGCGCCGTAATGACGATTGGCAAGTCACCATCAACAACTTCGACGAGATCGGATTTGAAGGAAGCTAAGAGCAGAAGTGACGCGATAATCATGATTTCATCTTAGCTTCCCTGCTTCCCCGCCCTACCGTTTCAACTTAATCGTAATGATCTCAAACGGTTTGTACGAGAATTGCACAAGGCCGTCGTTCACTTCCAGTTCGCCGATTTCGTTTTCCTCAAGATCACAGATCGTTGCTTCACTTGGTGGTGTCATGCAGAACAGCTCCGCGTGACCCCGACTGTTGTGGCACTCGTAAAGTCTCACGATGAGATCGTCAGAGTCTTCTGCCTTTTTCACCGTTTCGATCACGATATTGCGGTCATCGCACGTGACCAGAGGGTCCATTTGCGAGATGGAACCGCTAGTTGGCTCGATGAAAGCGTACCGAAGCGGCGCGTTGTGGGCGTAGGCTGCATGGACGACGTCGGCATAGTTATAGGGACCAAAGTGAGGCAGCAACACATAGCTGAACCGATGGATGCCCATATCGCATTCAGGATCGGGTGCTTTTGGCGACCGAAGTAGCGACATTCTCATAACGTTTCCGTTGATGTCGTGGCCGTATTTTCCATCGTTAAGCAAAGCAACCCCGAGGTCGCCTTCGCTTAAATCAACCCACTTTTGTGCACAGACTTCAAACTTCGCCATATCCCAGCTCGTGTTGTAATGAGTTGGGCGTTCGACGTTTCCAAATTGAATTTCGAAGTTGGCTCGTGCGGCGTTGACGTTGACCGGAAAGGCCACCTTCAGCATTTTGTCTTCCTCGTGCCAGTCGATTTCCGTATCAAACCGAATTCCTGGGGTCGGACCGAGGGAGATCCGTTGTCGAATCGTCGATTTTCCGAATCGCTTGACGACCTCGACTGCCACGCGAACAGGTCCGCGCTCGACTAGCTCAACGCTTTCACTCTTGAGCAAGTCTTGGGCAGTCTCGTAGGCATAGACATCAACATCCCACGCGCTCCAGAACAAGGGCTTATCTTCCAACAGTTGGAAGACGTTTCCAAGCTTCCCGGGCTCAATAAAGTCCGTTCCATCTTCCAAACTTTGAATCGACGAAATGTTTCCGTTGACATCAAATCGAACCGAAAACTGATCGTTTTCGATCTTCCTTGCCGACGATTTGAGGCGGTTCTTGATCGGGGTTCCCGAGTCTTTGAACTCGCCAACGGCAACGGCACTGAGTGCATCTTGAGGGGATTCGAAAATGAGTTTGCGATCGCCAAACTCCTCGACTAACTGAGTCGGCAAGAACTCGTCACCGACTTTGATTCCAACGGGAATTTCCTCTTTGATCCAGTCGACATGGCCCTGAGTTGGAACATTGCCGTTTTGGAACAAGACGATTGGATCGACGAAACCTGATGTATCAAACTTCTTGCCAATTTCGGTTAGTGAGTGTTCAATGATCTCACGTCCAGCTTTTTCGACGGTTTCGTAGTCGGCTTTGCTATCTACGTAGACTTCTTGAACCGAGGATCCGGGAATAATGTCGTGAAATTGGTTCAGAAGGACCAATTTCCAGGCTTCTTCAAGCTTCTTCGAAGGGTGCTTTACTCCTGTGAAGCAGGCCAACCAATCGGCATCCCTGAGCAGAAACTCGCATGATCTGTTCGACTTCTTGTTGGCAGCTTGGCTCGTATACGTTCCTCGGTGAAGTTCCAAATAGAGTTCGCCAACCCACGTCATTAAGTCCTTGCTTTTCGCTTTGGATTCGCGAAAGAAATCAATAGCTTTTTTACCGAACATGACTTCGGGGTAGTTGGGAGCCAATCGACCTCGCTTAATAAACTCCATGTGGCGCTCGGTTGGTCCTCCGCCACCGTCGCCATGACCGAAGACATACAGCGAATTCTCGGCTCGGGCGTGGTCTTTGTAGTTCTTAACCGATTTGATTACTTCCTTCGGTTCGCACGAAGCGTTGTACGTGTCGGCGGGTGGGAAGTGTGACCAAACTTTGGTGCCGTCGATTCCCTGCCACCAAAACGTGTGATGAGGGAATTTGTTAAATTGGTTCCAGCTGATTTTTTGGGTCAAGAAGTAGCTTATGTTGAATTTCTCGAGAATCTGAGGCAGTGCGGCCGAGTATCCGAAGACATCGGGTAGCCACATGTCGTGGGTTGTGTAACCCAGTTTCTCCCGGAAATAGCGCTTTCCGTAAAGGAATTGGCGGATGAGGGATTCTGAACCCGTAAGGTTGCAGTCGGCCTCGACCCACATGGAACCGACTGGCTCCCACTGGCCTCGAACGACCGCTTCCTTCACTCTTTCAAACAGTTTGGG
The DNA here is from genome assembly GCA_025360125.1 of Armatimonadota bacterium. Taxonomy (GTDB): domain Bacteria; phylum Armatimonadota; class Fimbriimonadia; order Fimbriimonadales; family Fimbriimonadaceae; genus Fimbriimonas. The sequence continues at coordinate 78,690 of JANYCU010000011.1, forward strand.
ATATTCCTGTTCGAGCCACTCGTATTGACTTGCTTGAGAATGAACAAAGACGTAATTGGGATACTTTTCCATCAACGACAACTGAGTTGACGTTGTGTGAGCCATTTTCTTTTTGGTAATTGAGATTGGCCAAAGCCAGGCGGTATCGAGATGAGCGTGGCCAACCGGATAAATGGTGTGTTTGTACTCAGTGTTGAGACTGCCAAGCGAATCCTTGATCAACTTTCGGCATCTGAGGACTGCATCGTCTCCGTCTTTTGCAAAGTGGTTTACAACATCATTCAGAGAGCGGAGAACGGTGTGAAATCCGGGGTCATCCTGAGGAAGTGTCTCGAGCAAATCGAGAGCAAATTCGAGGTCAAAATAAAGGGCTTTGATTTCGTTATTGACGATGACGAGATCGGCAAATTCAATTTTCTCAACATTTTGTTCGCGGGGCAGTTCTTTGAGGTGAACTCGGCACTGGGGGTTCTTTGTATAAGCTTCAAGGATATAGGTGACCGATTCTCCACCTTTTACTGGCCCTTCAGTGGGAAGTGTTCCGCCCGTCAAAAATCCGAAGTCGGTATGTTCGTAATCAACCCCACGATACGGCGAATCGTCCTTCCACAACGTTCGTTCGCTGCCAATCTCCGCATGAACAACGACTTCTTTTTCTGCCCAATCTTTGGGAACTTTTCCGGACAGTTTGAACCAGAAGGTCGTGTAGGCCGGACCATATTCGTATCCCTTTTCGACTTTTTCCCACGGTCCCTTTTCTGCTTCTTTTTGGCTCTTGCACGGATTTCGATTTATTTCGATCGTGAGCGGTTCTCTGGCCCCATAGATTTTTGGCTTCAGTTCGGTTTTCAGAAAAAGGCTTATTCGCCTTAGGGTTAGCTCAGAGTGTTTTAACATCGTGCTGCGCTCAAGAGTTTACTGAACGGAAACCCTTTCTATTCCTGATAAAAAGTGATATTCTTGGTCAGAGTTGATACTATGCAAATGTTAAGTGCGGCAGTTGCGAGCCTCTATGCAGGTGGTGAAAATCGAACTCTTATTCGGCTAGCTCGTCCAGGGCAGATAATTTCATGTATTCGAAGGAATAGTGACGAAGGTGCCGACCTTTCGTGGAAAGAGATTCTTGACATCTTACAAAAGGAAAATTTTGTTCAGGAAGCCCTTTTTCTGAGCAATGAAGCGAACCTTGAATCGGCATTTCAACTTCTCGGTCAGGGAAAAATCATCACGCTCGGATGTGACTGCTATCCGAAAATGCTTGCTTCAACTCTGGGAGTGAATGCTCCGCCAATCTTGTGGATTACTGACCCGCATCTTCGCAAGGTTCAGCCCTGGAACAACAATGATGGCTCCCAGCGAATAATTATTAGCGCTGTCGGTTGTAGAACTCCTCTTTCCGTTGGTCAAGAAATTGCGAGCCAGGTCGGGCTTTGGTCCGCAAGCGGAGGCTTTTTGTCGGTTTCGGGTGGTGCGGTCGGGTGTGATACTGCGTTTGGCCGGGCTGCCTTTGGTGCAGGTGGAGAAGTTGTTCATATCCTTCCTCATGGAGTCAATCACACCTCGCCAGATATGTGGGGTTTCGGAATATCAATTTGCCCGCCAAACGAGCCGTTCAGTCCTGGACGAGCCATGGAGCGAAACAGCCTTATCTACGCCTTTGGGCACATGACGGTGGTCTGTTCGGCCCGGTATCGACAAGGTGGATCGTGGCATGGAGCTTCGATTGCCTTGAAAGCCCATCGCTCCGTCGTATTTGCCGATTGGACATCTACGGGTGTAGCATCAACTCTTGCAGAGCATGTAGAGGGGACCTATGCTCAAGCCCAACGAACCTTGGCAAATCTTGGTGCCCACCCCTTAACACTTGATCTTCAGACCTTCCGTGATGACATTTCCTCGGAGCTTGATGGAGCCCTGGATTGGTCGCTAGACCGCATCGCAGGCAACATCAACTCCGGGTTGTTCAAAAGCCACTAGCTTTTGTCGAAAGTAAAAACGACTTTCCCGGCTTTTCCGGCTTTCATAAGTTCCATCGCGTCTTGGAACTCGGTGTAGTGCATTACGTGCGTTACAACCGGGTCGAGAATCAGCTTTCCACTTGCCAATAGTTCGGTCATTTGATCCCAGGTCTGCCATATTTTTCTTCCAACAATGGCGTGAATATCGATTCCCTTGAAAATGAGTTCGTTGACGTTAACCGATTGGGTGGCTTCGGAATAAACGCCAAGCAGAGAAATTCTTCCTCCGGGGCGAACAACCTGGGTCGCCAGCGTTAATTGAGTTGGATGACCGGACATTTCGAGAACGCCATCTACTCCGCCAGGATACAGTTTCATGATTTCGGCTTTAACATCCTGTTTGACCGGATTGAACACATGGTCCGCCCCAACTTGTCGTGCGATATCAGCTCGATATTCGCTAATTTCGGTCGCCAAGACTGCATTTGCGCCGAGAGCCTTGCACACCGAGACGGCGAATTGACCGATTGGTCCCATTCCAGTAATCAAAATTGTGCAATCTTTGACCGGGCCAGACATTGCGGTGTGAACGGCATTGCCGAGTGCATCTTGAAAGGCAGCGATGAGCGGGGAAATTGTTTTTGGAGTTGGTCGAGCATTTTCCCACGGAATAACCGCAAATTCGGCAAAGCCGCCGTCAACATCGACACCGAGAATTTCGGTATTGACGCAGACATGCCCCTGTCCCATTCGGCACTGAAGGCATTTTCCGCAGACGATGTGGCTTTCGCTTGAGACAAAATCTCCCACGCTTCGTTCGGTTACACCCTCGCCTAGCTCGACAATTGTTCCGCAAAACTCGTGACCAATAATTCTCGGTGGTTTGATTCGACCTGCCGCCCACGGATCCCAGTTATAAATATGGAGGTCCGTTCCACATACCGATGCCGCTTCAAGTTTGAGCTTGACGCAACCTGGGCGAACATTTGGTTCTGGAACTTCAACAATTTCCACGCCGGGTTCTGGTCGCGTCTTTGCGATAGCTTTCACGCGACAAATTTTACTCGCCCGGTACACTATCAGTCGTGCTAAAAGTTGCTGTCTTACCGTTAAATGCTGCAGAGGGTACAAAACCCCAAATTGGAAGGCAAATTTCCGCGTTCGTTGCCGACCAGTTGAGGAGCAACACTGAGGCGGATATCCAATCAGTTTCGTTTTTGACTCAGGTCGAACAAGACGGAGTTGCGAGAACCGCTTTCGTCAATATTTCTGATGGATTGATTGATGCCGATCAATTGAAGGATTTGTTCGCCCAGTCAGCCGTTGACCTAGCATTGGATGGAATGGTCAAGCCTTCAGACGATGGATTAGAAATTACGGTTCGCTTTACTCACAAAGACAATCTGGAAGGCGGGGCTGTCGTAACCAGTCCGTTTGGGCCGGACAATGTTTTTGACGTTTTGCACAAATTGGTTAAGCAACTGGCCGAAGAAGCTCAGATTTCCCTGCCGGAAAATTTGTCTGGCGACACCATGGAATTTGGCACCGACAACGCAGAAGTCTTTTTGAAATTCCTGGAGGGATACGATGCGTTGAATTACATTCAACAGGCCAATGGTTTAGTTGCGCGGGAATTTAACCCCGAAGGCGCGATTGCGACCCTGATTGAAGCTATCGAGGGAGACAAAGAATTCGAGGGACCTTATCAGGTTCTAGTTGGCCTTTGCCGTGCTTGCACAGCTTATCAAATTGGATCTTTCGAGCTGATTGAAAAAACGCTCACGACCGCATCAGAGCTTGAACCTAAGGATTTCGGCGCATTTTTCGCCTTGGGAGAATTATTCCAAGCCGCAAATCAGCTTCCTCGAGCAATCGATAATTTTGAGAAAGCCGCTCAACTCAATCCAGAGGATCCTGCCATTCTCAACCGCCTTGGGAACGCGCAAGCAAGCATGAATATGTTCGTTAATGCCGAGCGAAACTTTAAGAAGGCAATTGAGCTTGAAGGGCCAGAAAAGCCTAGCATGGACTTTTTGACCGGAGTCTTGGCTGCATCTGGCCGAGGGCATGAAGTTCCAGCACTTTGGAAAGGAATCATTGACCAAGACAGCCAAAATGCGAACGCACACGCCAAGTACGCAATTTCGTTGATTCAAAACGGCAAAAAAGAAGAAGGCGAGCGAGCATTTGAAACTGGCCTCGAAGTTCTCGAGGATAACGTGCTGGTAAAGCGATTCTACGCTCCTTACTTAGCTCAGAACGATGACCTTGACCGGGCGATGGACTTTTATGAAGACTGCATCGATGTGTCCGTAACAGACGTACCGCTTTTGGTTGAATATGCCCAAACATTGCAGGCAGCCGATCGAGAATTTGAGATCCCTCAGGTCCTTCAAACGATTCTCAAGTCAAACCCAGATCCAAACACCCGAGCAAACACTCAAGCTTGGCTGATTGAGCTTGAGCAACCGAAGCGGGTCGAAAGTGTTCAACTTGCCCAGGAGAAGTTGGCGGCGGGTGACGCGGAAGGTGCCATTCGAGACCTTAAGCCGCTGAGAAACTGGTTGGCGGATTACTGGAAGATGTGGGCAGTACTGAGTTCGGCCTATAACCGACTTGGCGATCACGTCGAAGCCGAAGCAGCGGCAAAGCAGTTGTTGGAGATATTCCCAGGTTGCGAACCCGCTTACGGAGAGTTGCGCGAAGCACTCAATGGTCAGGAGAAGCACGAGGAAGCTTGGCAATTCATGCAGTTTGCGTTCCAGAATAATTCGCAAAGCTTTGGCATTTTCATTAACCTGGGGATTGCGGCCAAACGGGCGGGCCATACCGAGGAAGCTCAGCAAATCACCGAACAGATTAATGGCATAGTCGGTCAAAATCCTGACATGCAAGAAGAATTGAAAGACATTCTTGCCGAGCTTCAGCAGTAAAATCGTTTCGTGGCAAAAAAAACTGCGGCAAACATAACTGGTAGTCAGAAGACGACCAGTAAAGCGACTGCTGAGGCGAAAGCCTCAGCAGTCGTTGCCCCAGATCTTCCACGCGTCCATCCCCTTGTAGTTGCATTTGTTGTCTATCACGTCATTGCGATCACAACTTATGCATTGCCGAAGCCAAGTGACCTGGTTATAGACCATAAAGCTGAGCCGAGGGGAAGCGATTCATTGCTCTTGCTCAATTTCAACGAGTGCAAGCAATGGGCAATTTTTTATGGCTATTTGTATCCCTCTGGGTTTTGGCAATACTGGGACATGTTTGCACCGGACCCGTCGCAAACAGACATTTGGTGCGATGCTGAAGTCACCTTCTTGGATGGAACTAAGACAACCTTCCAATATCCGCGAATGAAGGACCTTTCGATTCCGGAAAAATTTATTCGCGAGCGGCATCGAAAGTTTTATGAGCGGGTCAATTCCGAAAAGACCTCCTATTTCTGGCCGCCGTTTGCTCAATCGATTGCGTTTCAGACGGCTACGGACCCCAATAGCCCACCTGTCCAGGTCACCCTGATTCGACACTTCCAAGAAGTTATGCGGCATGACAAGCCACAGCCAGTAGAGCCACCATACAAGACTTATCGATACTTCACGTACGTGGTCGATCAACACAAGCTATTTGCAGACAAGGGGTGGAAACTTGGAATCCATTAAAGTTCTCTACGCTTATTGGTTCAAATACGGAAGTCCGGTGACCATGGGCGTTTTTCGGGCGATTATGGGCGGCTTGATTTTCATCAACTTCTCGATGATCACAATTTTTTACAATGACTGGTTTTCTGAGACAGGCTACTATCCGAGCTATATGGGCTCAATGACCCTTAGTAAAGACATCTATCTGACTCACGATAGCAGCATGCACGTGCCAAGAATCGACTTGCTCAGCGGAGTGTCGGATTACCGAATTCTGATGGCATTCAATATTTTTGTTTTGATTGCCGCCTTGCTGACTTGTTTAGGACTCTTTACAAGAATTGCTTCGATCTGCCTTGCCATTGGAGTGGTCACGTTCCACCACCGAGTTTCCTCAATTCTGCACGGCGGAGACACGGTGGTACGAGTATCCGCACTTTATTTGGCCATAGCTCCTTCTGGCGCGGCTTTTTCTTTGGACCGATTCTTTGCCGTCCGAAAGCGTTTGGCTCCCGCCCAGCCCACGTTAGTTTCAATGTGGCCCCAGCGGCTTGTGGCTTTCAACTGCTGCCTTATCTACTTTACGACAACCTGGGAAAAGTGGTTTGGTGGCTTATGGAAAACAGGGGTGGCAACTTGGTATCCGGCTCGACTCCACGAATTTGATCGCTTTCCGGTTCCGCATTTTCTCAACGAATTCCCCATGGTTTATGTCACGACCTACGGAACCTTGGCGGTGGAATTTTGTATGGCAACCCTGGTGTGGTTTAAGCCGCTTCGAAAGTGGGTTTTACTTTCGGGAATGATGCTCCACGGATACATCGAATACTCCATGAATATTCCGCTCTTTGGCTATCTCATGGTTACGCTTTACCTCTCCTTTTACGAGGGCGAAGAAGTGAGCGCATGGTTTGATCGACTAAAGGCGAAATACCTGAAGAAGCCCATTGCCGAGGCCGCATGATCACCGAACTGCATGTCGAAAACCTGGCGATCATTCAAAAGGCGAGCGTGTCGTTTCGAAATGGCTTTACCGCCCTGACGGGCGAAACCGGGGCAGGAAAATCGCTCCTTATTGACGCGTTAGAACTGTGCCTGGGAGAGCGTGCCGACACCGAACTGGTCCGAACGGGTGCCACCAAAGCTTCGGTGCAGTTGGTGGTAGATCTTTCCCAATCTCCGTCAATCCTTGTGCACCTTGAAGGGCTTGGTATTGACTCCGAACAGGGCATTATTTTCATCCAGCGAGAGGTTTATAGTGAGGGTCGATCGCAGGCCAGAGTAAACAATAAACCCGTTCCGGTTTCGGTCCTTCGGGAAATTGGATCCCAGATCGTCGACCTGCACGGTCAGCATCAGCATCAAGCCCTGCTCAATGAAGAGACCCACATTCAGTATTTGGATGCTTGGATTGGGCCAGATGTCCAGGCAATTAAAGCAGAAGTTGCAACAGTCTTTGGTCGATGGCAGGATGGCAAGCGCAAGTTTGACGCGTTGCAGCGAGGGATACAGGAGCGTGAACAGCGGGTCGATATGCTGACGTTCCAGGTCAACGAAATCGATAGCTTTGGGGTGGTCGAAGGCGAAGAAAAGGAGTTAGTCTCGGCATTGGCTCGTCTTGCCAACGCAGAGAAGATCGCGAGTGCCGCGCAAAAGGGCCTTGCTGCCCTCTCAGACGACGAAATCAACGCACGTGACCTCTTAGCGGTTGGGCTCAAAGAAGTCGAGGAAATCGCAAAAATGGATGAGTCGATTGATATTTCTGAATTTGTGGAGGCATTAGAGCTTTTGCAAGAGGGGATTCACAATCTGCAAAACTATTTGGACAAAATCGACAGCGATCCGGCTTCATTAGAAATGACGATGGAGCGGTTGGATGGTTTGAAGAAGCTGAAGCGAAAGTACGGCGAAACGGAAAGCGAAATCTTGGCATTCCTTCAAAACGCTCAAACCGAGCTAGATAACTTGACCGACATCGAGGCCAGCGAAGAAACACTGCTCCAGGCGATGAACGAAACTCGGTCCGAACTGTTGACCATCTGTAGCAAACTAACCTCGCTTCGAACCGAACGATCCCAGGAGTTTTCCAACGACGTCCAACGACATTTGGCTGACCTTTCGATGGAACGAACGCGCTTTACAGTTCAATTAAAGCCAGTTGAGCCGACCGCCGATGGTTCTGATTTCGTCGAGTTTTTGTTTAGTGCCAATACTGGCGAAGAGCTCAAGCCGCTCGCCAAGATCGCATCGGGTGGAGAAATCAGCCGAGTCATGTTGGCAATGAAAAGCGCCTTGGCGGGCAGAGCAGGGGTCCCGACTTTGATCTTCGACGAAGTGGACACGGGCCTTGGCGGGGCCGCAGCGGCCGCAGTTGGCAAAAAGATTCGAGCTCTCAGTGAGCACTATCAAGTTTTGGCAATCAGCCACCTTCCCCAAGTCGCGAGCCAGGCGAACGAACACTTCCGAATCCAAAAAGGCGAATCGGGAGGACGGGTCCAGACCGACATTATTCCGCTATCCGAAGAAGAACGGGTCCACGAAATCGCCCGCATGCTGGCAGGCGACTCGGTCAGCGAACATGCGGTTGCGAATGCAAAGGATTTGCTCAGGCTGCTTTAGGAGAGTCGGAGCATAGAAATTATGCTCCGACCTCCGCTTCCCTTCTTTCCCTACTCCAGCTTCCAGTCTTTTTCGACTCGTTTGCCGTTGAGGGTAACGACGAACTTGTAGGAACCTGCGGCGAGATACGTTGCGCGGCTTGCGATGAATGGATCGGTAATCACTTCTTTGGCATCCTTCGGCTTAGTCGGCTTAATGACGTCAATTTTCTCGTCGGATAATCGTAACCCGATATCAGCCGAGTTGAAGCCTTTGACTGCATCCACTTCCTTGCTCAGCCATACCTTTCCAGCCTTATCAACGATTTCCAGCTTAGCTTTACCCGCTGATTTTGCATAGAAGGAAACCTTCGCGGTTGGATTCCGAGGCATTTCTGTGTTGTACTCTGGCCGTCGCTCATATCCCCATTGGGTGCCCCGAATACCATCGCTGAGTGACAACACTTTGAGGTCCTCATTGCGAAGTTCAGTCGTGATCGATTTGACCGTGCTGAGGTTCAGCACCAAACAGCCGCGAGCATGGGTTGCGATTACGAGATCGTTATCGCGCTCTTGAATTTGAATATCGTGGACAGGAATGTGACTCAATGAACCATTGAGGGTTTCCCAAGTCGTGCCACCATCGAACGTGATGAATACGCCCATATCCGTTCCCACGTAGAGGATGTCCTTGTTCTTGGGGTCCTCTCGGACGACATTGATTGTCTCCGCGGGCAGGTTGCCAACGATTGATGTCCAAGTCTTGCCTTTGTCAGTCGACTTCCACAGATAGGCCGACCAATCATCTTCACGGTATCCGCTTTGCGAGCAGTAGACCGTTGACTCATCGAACCGACTAGCGACGACTCTCGAAACCCACTTGTCGGGCTGCGGAGTCGGAATATCCGTCCACGTGTTGCCACCATCTGGAGACATCGTGACTCGACCGTCGTCTGCGCCACAGTAAATTAATCCGAATTTAACCGGGCTTTCCGAGACATCTTTAATCGTCGAGTAAGGCACATCGCCATTCGGAAGATTCTTGGTTAAATCTGGCGAAATTGGCTTATAGGTATGGCCACGGTCAAATGATCTATACAATCGGTTGAATCCGACATAAACGATGTCATTTTGATGCGGGGAAATCAGAATGGGCGAAACCCAATTGGCACGACTATTTTCCGATGGCAGCGTTCGCGGACGAGCTGAATAGCCACCACCTGCATTGGCCCTTGCTTGATGAGCGCCAAATTGCGATGCGGTGTATACAAGTCCAAGTTCTTCACGAGGATCGACTACTACCGCTGAACCGTCTCCGCCTCCGATAGAAGTCCAAATTGAAGGAGATGAAACTCCGGCAATATAGGTGCTTGGACCCTTCATCGTTCCATTGTCCTGCAATCCCGTGTAGACGTTGTACGGAATGTCATTATCGAGGGCCAAGGTTGTTGATTGCCCAACGCTGAGGTTTTCAACGTGGTTCCAACTCTTGCCGTCATTACGCGAAACGTAAGCTCCGCCGTCGTTACCGACCCAAACGGTTCCCTTGTTTCGTGGATCAAAGTAGACCGCGTGGTAGTCGACGTGAACACTGAAATCGGCACCATTTTTCCAAGTCTTTGCTCCATCGAGCGATCGAATGATCGGCACTCCGCAAAGCCAAAGATCATTCTCATTGGTCGGATTGACAAACGCTCGATCGTAGTAATAGCCGCCGAGTTGACCAAGCTTTCTCATTCTTGAGAAGGTCTTGCCGCCATCGATCGACTTATAGATTTCGTCGGCATTTTGACCGGGATCGAAGGCATTTGGATTGCGCTTTTCGATCTGAGCTCGAACTTCCATCATGGTCATTTTTTTGTCTTTGACTGCTTTCACAATGTCTTCAACATTGGACCCACGAGGTCCGTTTGCAGCCCAAAACTCCTTAAGCGCGGTGGGATCGAGGTCGACAAAGATGGATTCGTCTACTCGTGCAAATCGACGCAAGGTCAACTTTCCGGACGGCACTCGTTCGTCATCGTCTTCCCAATCTTCGTTCTTGCCGGGATTCTCGACAAAGGCATAGACAACCTTTTCATTTGAACGAGCCCACGCCAAGCCAACTCGGCCTGAGTTGATACCGCTTGGCAGAGTTGTGATTGGTTGCCAGGTCTTTCCGCCATCTTCGGTTCTATGGACGCCACTGCCAGGGCCCGACTCCAAGAAATTCCAAGCTCTTCGGTCTCGCGTGTACATCGCCGTAAGGGCAATTTTCCCGTTCTTTGGATTCAACTGAATGTCGGTGCATCCGGTCCATTCGTCCTTTTGAAGAACTAAATTCCAGGTCTTGCCACCGTCGGTCGTTTTGTAAAGGCCACGCTCGGCATTTTCAGAATACAGATGTCCCATGACGGCAACCCAAACCGTGTTCTCATCCTTGGGGTCCATGATGACTCGGGCAATGTGATGGCTTTCTGGCAGACCGATGAAGCTCCAGGTTTTGCCTGCGTCGGTAGATTTGAACATGCCAGTCCCGGCGTAGCTGGTTCGCTGGTTGTTTGCTTCACCCGTGCCAACATAAATGGTTTGGCCATCCTTTGAGAGGGCAAAGTCACCGATGCCACTGCATGATTGGTTCTCCCAAACTGAGGTCCAACTTTGGCCTTCGTCTTCAGTGCGGAAGAGACCACCAGTTGCGAAAGCGACATAAATTTGATTCGGCTTCCCCTCTGGCGCGGCAATCATCAAAACCCGTCCACTCTGCTTTTCAGGGCCGACGTTTCGCCAAGACAATCCGCCAAACGGCGAATCGGCTTCCATCGAGAGGCGCTTTTTGTATGAGGCGTCTTTATCCGCGGCAGACGTCCCTCGAACGATCTTAGAATGGAATTTTGCCCGCTCACCCGCCTTATCGTAGGGTTTTAGGGAGTCTCGATCTTGTCGAGATTCTTGTGAGAAAGCGAAAGCACCCAGGGAAATTGCGAGTGCTGCGCAGAATAATTGCTTCACCGCGTCAGTTTCTCACAAAGGAGGCTCAAAATCAACTTTTAACTTGAAATGACGGCTTAATCTTATGTGATCGAGCTTATATTTCTATCGAGATGCCAATAATTTGACGATTCGTACCATGTTCGTCAGGCCCAGGTTCTTACCCATCGAAAGCTCGTTGCCGAAGATTTTGAAAACGATGTCTTCTTGGACGGCTGCAATCTCATCTCTTGACGCTCCCGATAGTGAGCTTTGCAAGATAGCTGCCATCGCCATGGCACTGATTCCTTGCGGGTTATCAACCGCGAATCGGTAATCCACCGATGAACCATTTGGAACTGCTTCAATAAAGACTTCGGACTCGCAGCCTGGGACTTTCTTTTCTTCGATCCGGACAAAAGATGCAGCGTCCGGATGCTTGTAATCATCCGACAGCGCGATGAGGTACTCAATATGATCTTGGCGATCGGTAAAGATCGCCAAGTCGTCGAGATATTCTTGCAGCTTTGCAGGAATCGGCACTATTTCTCGATTGGTACGCCGACTAAGTTGCCCCACTCCGTCCACGAACCATCGTAGTTCCGGACTTGGGGATACCCAAGCAGGTACTTCAAGACGAACCAAGTGTGGCTTGATCGCTCGCCGATTCGGCAATAAACAACCACATCGTCAGTTGGGTGAGCATCGGCTCCGTCCTGATAGATGACCTTGAGCTCGTCGGATGTTTTAAATGTGCCGTCTTCTGGATTAATCGCCTTAGCCCACGGCACGCTCTTCGCTCCTGGAATGTGACCACCTCGTAGGGCGCCTTCGTTTGGATATTCGGGCATGTGGAGCTTTGCCCCGCTGTATTCGTCTGGTGATCGAACGTCAATTCGCTTCCCTGCTGTCTCCAAGTGAGCCATGACTTCGTCTCTGTACGCTCGCTGAGTCTTGTCGTCTCGATTGACTTCTGGGTATCCGGAATTCATTGCGCTCGGGACTTCGCGGGTTAAATCTCGGCCTTCTTTCACCCATTTCAATCGTCCACCGTCAAGAATTCGGGTGTTTTTATGGCCAAATAATTCTAGGACCCACAGCGAATAGGTCGCCCACCAGTTGTTCTTGTCGCCGTAAAGGACGATCAATGAGTCTGGGTTTGCCCCAACTCGGGACATCAGGGCCGCGAACTCTGCGCTTTGCAGGTAGTCACGCCGAACAGGGTCATTTAGATCTCGAGTCCAGTCGATTTCATAAGCACCGGGGATATGCCCCGAAGGGTACAACAGCGAATCCTCGTTCGATTCGACAATGATGACTTGCGGGTCATTGAGGTGCTCGGCAAGCCAATCGGTCGATACGAGTTTGTCAGGATGGACGTATCCACGGGTCTCGATTGGTTGTTCTAAAGTTTGCATTTCTGTTCCTACTTTCTATTTTGTCACGGATCAAATACCTCTACGAGGAAACTGGACAGAAAAGTAGAGATTCAAGGAAAAAATATGAATTTTTGGGACCATGAAACTTAAATGGTGGGTTCATCCGTAGTTTGTCGCGGTCACAGCTAAACACAAATGAAATTTATCTCATCAGTCGCAGTCGTCGGGTTCGGAATTCTTGTTGCAACATCTGCTCTGGCTAGCCCAGTACCAACCCTTCGCGCCATGAGACTAGAGAAAGCACCGACGATTGACGGCAGACTCGACCTTACGGAGTGGGCTGGAGCAGCGAAGACTTCGGCATTCTTGGATCGATCGACGGCAGGTGATCCAAATCAGAAAACTGAAGCATGGATCGGATATACCAAAAAATCCATCTTTGTTGCCTTCTATTGCCATGATTCGGAACCGGATAAGATTATCGCGAGAGAGATTATTCCCAACGCTGTTTTCAAAGGTGAAGATGTCGTTGAGTTCGACATTAATGCTTACGGGAATCGAACTTTTAACCAGCTCAGCGAATTTCGCGTCAATGCAATCGGGACCAAATCAGAGAAAATCGCTGGCGGTCGAACCGATAAGCGAGAGTGGCGGGGTGAATGGAATGCGGCAACCGCACGGGTTGCTGATGGCTGGGTGTGCGAGATAGAAATCCCGTGGACTAACCTCAACTTTCCCGGAAAGCCAAAATTCAACATGGACATCAATTTGATTCGGATCCATGGCCGAACTCAATATCAGCACAGTTGGGCCAATGCGCGAACGAATCCGCTGCCAGAGCTTCAAGGCATGTGGGAAGATGTTGAGCCGCCCGCTCCGCCAAAACAGAAGCTTCAATTGCTTGGATACATGGCGCCGGAGCTCAACCATGGAATTTTGCAGAATCGGATGGGATTGGACGCTCGCTACGCATTTACTCCAGCCGTGACGGGAGTCATGAGCTACGCCCCTGACTTTAAGAATATTCAGGACGTCGTTCCCGGAATCGACTTCGTCCATACCGAGCGATTCTTGAGCGAATCTCGACCGTTCTTCTCCGAGGGCTCTGGCTTCTTTCGGTTGACTGATTCGATGTTAGTCTATGGCTCCATGTTTTACAGCCGGCGCGTAGCCGACTTCGACATGGGCACGAAAGTTTATGGGCAAGCGACCCCATCACTAGCGTTTGGTGCCCTCTACACCAATAAGTGGGACGGCGACAAGGCCGCGGTTTTCAACGTGAATAAGACCCTTTCCCCGACTTCGAATGTCAGCTTCTTTGGCACCGCAAGTGCCACTGGGACCGGAACTGTTGGAAGCGCAGAAAATACGTCGATGGGCGTGAACTACTACCGTCGAAGCGGTCCAATTGGCATCAACTTCACGACTTCGATGGAGAAGGATAAAGGGACGAAGACGGATACCGCAGGTGCATTTGGCGTTTCTTATGAGGGCAACGGCGACCAATTCTATTCGGAATATATGTGGGTCACGCCAGACTTTAACCCGGCCCTCGGCTACATTCCTTGGACGGATCGCCGCGGAGGATACTTGTATTACGAACGAGATCGAACGATCAAGGAGGGTCCGATTCGAGATACTCGATTTAACATCAGCCGCTCGATGTACAAAACCTACGGAGGTGTACTCCAAGAGGACGGCTTTGATTCTTCCATGAACGTGAGCCTCAAGAACGACATCGCGTTTGGCGCAGCCAAGGTGCGTTACACCTATAGCGGAGTTTTGGACGATTACAACGTGGTAGGACTTGGACTTAATGTCAGCAATCGCCAAAAACAGTTTGCGATGAACTACAAGTGGGGCACCCAGAACGGAATGCCGAGCACATACTACATCATGAAATTTGGCTATCGATTGGTCAAAAATCTCGACTTCACGCTTAACAAATCGTTGCAGGAGTTAGGGGGCTCAGCGCGGCAAACAATTGGGACGTTGGCATACCAAATATCGCCTCAAGACCTCATTTCGAGCCGCTATGTCATGAATGGAAACAAGAGCAATTTGTTCTTCAGCTACCGCCATGCTGGGTTTAAGGGTGCCGAATACTATCTGATTTATGGCGACCCGAATGCTCAAAAAACATCAAACCGCATCAGTATTAAGGCAGTTTGGGCGTTTTAGACTCAAAATTGGCATAAATCAACCGACAAAACTGTTATCCCAGTAAAATCACTGGGTAGCAGTTTTTAATGTCATTCGCCGATTTGGTAAGAGTAGTTCGAGTTAAGCAGTGGACAAAGAATGTCTTCGTCTTCGCCGCATTCATTTTTGTCAAAGGTTGGGCCACTCCTGGCTATCCCAAATCCGTCATCTTTGCCTTTCTTGCCATGTGCCTGGCCTCTTCGGCGACATACCTGGTCAACGATATTTACGATATCGAGAAGGACCGGGCTCACCCGGTCAAAAAGAACCGACCGATCGCCTCCGGTCGAGTTCCAGTATATTTCGCCCTCGCCCTCGCCCTCGCCCTTCTCGTTGGTTCCTTCGTACTTGGTTATCTAAGCAACGTTAATGTTCTCTATGGGCTCCTCACTTACTTGGGGATCCAAGTCGTTTATAACCTTTCGTGGCGTAACAAATCTGTCGCCGATGTGGCTTGCATCGCATTGGGATTTGTCATCCGAGTCATTCTTGGTGCCCTCGCGATCACTGAACCTGTCTCAGGTTGGATACTACTCTGCACGGCTACTCTCGCCCTTATGTTAGGTTTTGGCAAGCGACGGCACGAGTTCATTCTGATGGGCTCCCAATCGTCCTCTCGCAAAAGCCTGGCCGAGTATTCCCTGCAGTCCCTCGACATGCTCGTCGTTTTCTCGGCAACCTGTGCGGCCCTAACTTATAGCGTTTACTCCATCGAAAGCATGACGGCTCGGCTGCATCCCGGACTCCTAGTCACGACTCCGTTCGTCATCTACGGCATCGCCCGCTACATCGTCATCGTGTTTGGGTCCGGCGAAAGTGGCGAACCCGAATCAATGGTTCTGAAAGATCGCCAACTCATCATCACCTTTATCGGATATGCCGCCGCCGCGTATTTCGCCTTCAAAGACTTCCCTCTCCCATTCTTGTACCGATGAAACATAAAACCGCCATCATCATAGGAGCTTCCTCCGGCATCGGTCGAGAGATCGTTCGAATCCTTGCTTCGCAGGGGACAATCGTGGCCGCTGTCGCGCGTCGAAAGCCCATGCTCGACGAACTCGTGGCCGAATTTCCTGGCAAGGTTCTCGCGTTCGAACACGACGTACTCAACACCGACGAGGTGCCGGAATTATTTTTAGAAATCACCAAGCAACTCGGTGGGCTCGACCTCTTTGTTTACAACAGCGGCGTGATGCCGGAAGTCGAGTCGAGTGAGTTCGACTTTCAGAAGGACATGGACATGGTGAACGTAAATATGGTTGGCGCAATTGCCTGGTGCAACCAAGCCGCCAACCGATTTCAGCACACCAAGCACGGCTGTCTTGTCGGAATCGGCAGTGTGGCGGGCGACCGTGGTCGCCAGTTGCAGCCCGTTTACAATGCATCCAAGGCATTTCTGCACTCATACATGGAATCCATGCGGAACCGTCTCTGTCGGTACGGTGTTATCGTCAGTACGATTAAGCCAGGTCCGGTTGATACTGACCTCGCAAAGCACATGAAAATGAAGAAAATGTCGGCGCGACAAGCGGCCGAAATCTGCGTCACGAAGTTCCATAAGAACGGCGAGCACTACCTTGCGTTCTTCCACCGCTTTGCGTTTTACATCATCAAGCGAATTCCGAGCCCCATCTTCCGCAAGCTCAAACTATGAGTTCCGTTGACCTATCCGTAGACCGACTTGACCGAATCAGCGGATTCGGACAGGCCGAATACGCCGATGCCTTTGTGTATCGTCCCACGACGGTTGAAGAAATTCATGCGGTATTTGAGACGGCCCGAAAGTCTGGCCGAAAAGTAACCTTGCGCGGTGCAGGTCGCAGCTATGGCGACGCAAACACTGGCGCGGAGAACTTAGTCCTCGATATCACCCGAATGAACCGAATTCTTTCTTGGGATGCTGCGACTGGCATCGTGGATTGCGAAGCCGGGGTCACGATTGAAAACCTTTGGCGACACTGTCTCGAGGATGGATGGTGGCCGCCCGTGGTTACCGGAACTATGTATCCAACGCTCGGCGGGTTGCTGGCGATGAATGTTCACGGCAAAAACAATTACTGCCAGGGCACGTTTGGCGAGCATATTCTCGACATTGATGTTGCCTATTCGGACGGTAAGTTTGAGACTTTGAAAGCATCGGACTCGCGCTTTTTTGAAGTTATTTCGTCGGCAGGTTTGCTTGGAGTCATCACTCGAGCCAAATTGCAAATGCACCACGTAGCGAGCGGAAACTTAAAAGTACTGGCCGAGGCCGCACACAACTGGGACGAAGAGTTCGCCTTGTTTGAGCATTACGAAAATGACGCCGACTACATGGTTTCGTGGGTGGAGTGTTTTGGTCGCGGGGCGAAGGCGGGGCGGGGGCAATTTCATGCCGCCTGGTATCCCGATCGCGTTGATCTTCAGAGCCGAAAACCCGAATCCCAAGACTTACCGCCTCTGCTGATGGGATTCTTTCCCAAGTCGATGATGTGGAAGGTTCTCAAGTGGTTTTGCAACCGCCCAGGAATGAGGTTTGTTAATTGGGCGAAGTGGATGGCAAGCAGCACGATTGGCAATCATAAGATTCACGAGCAGCCATTGGTGGCCTTTTCCTTTTTGTTGGATTACGTCCCCGATTGGCGACGGGCTTATGAGCCAGGTGGGTTCATCCAGTATCAATCGTTTGTTCCGAAAGAACACGCTAAGCGAGTGTTTGCCGAGCAGGTCCGTTTGCAGCAAGAGTATCGCCTGGAATCTTATTTGGGAGTACTAAAAAGGCACCGCCGCGACAAGTTCTTGCTGACTCACGCGGTCGATGGTTACTCACTTGCCCTGGATTTCAAGGTAACCAAACGCAATCGCGCACGGTTGTGGGAGCTGGCTCACAAAATTAACGACCTCGTTCTCAAAGCAGGCGGAAGGTTTTACTTTGCCAAGGACTCAACGTTACGACCAGAAGACGCGGCGACTTATCTCGGCGAGGCGCTAACACAGTTTAAAGAAGTTAAGAGGCAGGTTGATCCCGAAGGGCTACTCACCAGCGACTTGGCTGAGCGTATCGAAATTGTCGATTAGCCTGAACTTTGATTATTGCTTCATTTTGTCGGATGCTTGGTACGCGTCCTCAACGAGTTGCATCGTTTTGAGGCATCATGAATCTCGGTCGATGGCGCCACGCCCAGCGCTTGCCCGTAGTGAATTACATTTGGGGCAACTGACATCACTGATCTTTCACAATAATCCAGATATCGGACGAACCTTCCTCAATTCGAACCAGCTTATCGTTCAGAACGTGAAAATGCGAATTCTTTGCGCCTTTCGTCGGATAAGAAAGAATGAGTTCATCTTTGGCTTCGGTCCATGTTCCGTCGAACATTTTCTGCTTGTCAGCAGTAATTTCAAACGCCTTGTCATTCTTTAGGAACAGTTCAAACATAGGTGTTTTCGCTTTCGGATCGGTTTGCTCTAGCCGATAATGTCGAGTTACGGACTTGGAGCCACATCCGACAATGCATAATCCGAAGACCGTAGCCATGATTGTCGAATACCGCATGACGTGATTGTATCTGGTTTGGACGAAGTCAAAATGGTACGGATCTGACCGACCAAGGACTATCATTTCAGCACTATTCAGGTTGCCTCATATTGTCGGAAGCCTGGTAGGCGTCCTCAACGAGTTGCATCGTTTTGAGGGCATCATGAATCTCGGTCGATGGCGTGTCACCGCCCGATTGCCAATCCATCATCGCTGACATTGGTCCCCGAAACGCATGGGGGAACCAACCTCCTTCGAGCGGTACCTCGGTCCAATCGGCATCGCCATCCAACCAATATTCAAATTTGTCGGGTCCGCCTTTCGGATAATTCAAGTTGAGTCCCATCTGGAATCGAGCAACACCCGTTGTCCCTTCGAGCTTCAGATACGATTCCTCGTACTTCGGTCCGGCGCGATGGGCATGATAGGTCGAGATCGTGGCGCGGTTCCAATCCCCGTATTCGAAATACTGAAATGATCGGCAAGATTCGAGCTTAGGCGCCGCTACATGCTTGGTCGCCCTAGCCCAGACCGCTCTTGGCTCACCGTAAATATGTCGGATGAGATCCGCGTAATGGATGGAATGGTAGACCATCTCCATTCGGGGGGATTTTTCGAGGAAAGGCCAGTCGGCCCAGGGCGTGTGAACGTTAACTTTGAACTCGAGATCGACGAGATCACCAAGCTTGCCCGAGTCGATGAGGGACTTGAGCGCCAACGTGTATGGTGCCCAGCGAAGTTGGAAGTTTGCCGCGGCCTTCAGGCTTTTGGTCTCGCAAATGTTGACTACTTCTTTCGCGTTATCCAGCGTTTCGCCGATTGGTTTTTGAATCAGAACATAGGCACCGTCCGGCAATGAAGCCAAAATTGCTGCATACGTTTTTGGTGGCGTTGCCAGGTCGAAAATGCAGTCATCAGGTGCGTTGGCGATGAGTTCAAGCAGGCTCGTCGCAACGAAAGGAATGCCAAACTTTTCGGCTAGTTCGTGAGCGAGCATAGGATCCGTGTCGTATATCCCGGCGACCTCGAACCCGCACATTTGGTACGCAGGTAGATGTGCATTTCGGACGACCCCACCAGCCCCGATTACGATGATGGGATATTTTTTGGCTGGAGTAGCCGGGGATTGGTTAAAATGTAAGTCACTCACCAAGCAGGACTCCCCGAAATGCTGATTCAATCTGAAGGAATCCATTGGCCACGCTCCTCCACTGAGGGGAGGTGGCACGCGAGTCACTCCGCATAGATTGGGAGTTTCCGGTGACGAGCGTGACGGAGGGGGGGAGGGGCTTCCGAATATTCATTGCTCCTAAATCACCTTAGCTCCTTCCCAGAATCTCCCTCGTCTCCGCCGCCGCAATCTTTAGCGACTCCTCACAGCCCATCTCCAAATGCAAAGCTCGATGAACCGCCCGCGAGATCGCCTCATTGATCTCGGGATACTCAGGAATCGCGGGCAGGGTTCGCGTATTCGCATGGACACCCTCAATGATCGAATAATACGGGTACTTCGCCACCACTTCAGGGTCGTTCCAAGTCGATAACCGAACCCCATTTGCCCCGCTCATCGACGTCATCTTGTCGCATTTCGCCGACGAAATATGCTGCAAAAACGAGTAAGCCAGTTCCTTATGCCGCGACCCCGATGGAATCGTCAGCACCCAATAAATATTGAGCGAGACTGCCCCAGCCGAACCAGAGGGCATCGATGCGCAAGCATTCTTCCCGACGATCTTGCTGTACTCCGGCATTTCGCTCACGGCAGCAAAACCACACCAGTTCCACATCATTGCGGCGTTGCCTTGCGCGTAATAATTCCCGCACTCTACCGAACCTAGGTTCAAACAATCTGGCGAAGCGACTTTGTGGCGATGAAACAGGTCAACGTAAAACTGCAAAGCCTCGACTCCAATTGCCGAATCAAATTGCGGCTCCTTGTTCGAGTCGATGAGGACTCCGCCACGGCTCCAAAGGTGAATCAAAAAGTCGTAAACGTTGTTATGTCCGTCGGTGTATCCCGCTTCACAACAGCCCCACAGCCCTTGCTCGGGCCGAGTGAAGAACTTGGCAACTTCGATAAATTCATCCCAGTCTCGCGGCGGACAAAGCTCGCGACCAAAGCGACCAAGGAAATCGGCCTTCTCCTTCGTGTCGTTAAACAAATCTGTTCGGTAATGGAAGACTTCCGGTCCATCGTGCCACGGCATTCCGTAAACCTTGCCTCCTCGCTGTTGCAATCCGAGCATCGCCTTATGCCAGCCGTTTGGCCAGTCGTGCGGTGGGTTCATCTCGATCATCTCATCGAGGGGACTGATGCTTTCGTTATTCATCAAAATCGGGAGCCAGTCGGTACAGCAGAGGAACAAATCGAATTCATCTGACTCGGTTCCCATGTTCGCCACCATCTTCTCGTAGTGGTCATGGATCGGCAGGTACGTACATTCAATTTCAACCTCGGGGTGAACCGTTCGAAAGTCAGCGATCTGAGTCGCGAATGCATTCTCAAACGTCTCTTGCACTCGAGAAATTAGTTTTAGTTTCATGGCCGGGTCAGCTCCATCCCGTTGACACTGCCCCATGGGCGACCAGCCGGGGGCTGCAGCATCTCCAGCGTGATGTCATCAGGATCCAAGAAATAGACAGTGAATCCGCCCTTGTTGACGCCTTCTTCGATCTCAACCGGAGCCGGAGCCTTGAACCGAACGCCTGCTGCGGCCAACCGAGCGTAGTCAGCGTGGATGTCGTCGGTCACAAACGCCAAATGCGGCGCACCTGGTCTATTGGTCGTCACATCCGTCTTTTCCCCGCGAGGATGGACGTATTCGACGAGTTCCAAATGGTGATTCGATGGGCCAACGAACGCGTTCGGAATTCGTAGCATTGCGACTTTGAGGTCCGCATTCGCAAATCCCACCAGCTTCGAGGTGTACTCGTTGCACTGAACCTGCTGGTGGTGCATTTCGAGGCCAAGAAGGCCACAATAAAATTCGAGCGAAGTCTCCATATTGGAGACCGTAAAGCTCGCATGCCAAAGTCCGTTAAACGCCATTGTGATTCCCCAGTTTACATTGCTTCATGAGCTTCTCTTCTTCCCTCGCTTATTGTTAGTGCATCCATTGGCCGCCATCGACCAAATACGTTTGTCCGGTCACGAATGACGAGTCGTCGCTCGCAAGAAAGAGGGCAAGTTGCGCGACTTCATCGGCGGTCCCCATTCGGCGAAGGGGTAATCCTTCGACCACTGGTCGAAGCGTTTCTTCCGGCGGAACCCCGCGCAACTCGCTTCGCATCTTGGCGATTCCTTGCGTCATCGGAGTATCGATGACGCCGGGCGCGATTGCATTGACCCGAATTCCATGCGGCCCCAGCGATAGCGCCGCAGAACGCGACATGCTAATTACTGCCGCCTTTGAAGCACCGTAGTCTAGCTGCTCTAACTTCGGCATTAAGCCACTGTTCGAGGCCATGTTGATAATCGAACCCTGCCGTCCGCTCTTCACCAAAAACTTTGAAATCTCTTGCATCAGCAAGAAACTCGCCGTCACGTTAATCCGAAACGTCCGCTCAAAACCTGCGGCTTCGACTTCGAAAAACGGACGGGTCAGGACAATCCCCGCGCAGTTCACCAAAATATCTGGAGTACTCGGTAGCGAGGCCACAAATCCGGGAATATCCTCGATGTTGGCGAGGTCGAGCGTATAGTCTGTCGCGCCAGGGGTTCGATCGACGCCCCAAACCGTCGCACCCTCAGACTTAAATAAAGAGATGATCGCAGCCCCAATTCCCTGAGCTGCGCCAGTCACCAATGCAGTTTTGCCCGCGAGGCGATCACCCATGAACAACCTTCTTTATCGCCGCTCGAATCCGCTCCGGGGTCGGCAATACGATGTCCTCCAGTGATTTCGCAAATGGAATCGGAACATCCGCCGCAGCGCATACCGTCACCGGAGCGTCTAGCTCATCAAAAAGCCTTTCCTGAATTTGCGAAGCAAGATCAACCCCTACTCCACATCGAGCGTGTGATT
This sequence comes from Armatimonadota bacterium, assembly GCA_025360125.1. Taxonomy (GTDB): domain Bacteria; phylum Armatimonadota; class Fimbriimonadia; order Fimbriimonadales; family Fimbriimonadaceae; genus Fimbriimonas. Next base: position 100,949 of record JANYCU010000011.1, read on the forward strand.
CATGCACGATCAACGCTCGATGCGTCCTTTTGACGCTGGCAGAGATCGCATCCCAATCCAAAGGATTGAGAGTCCGAAGGTCGATGACTTCCCCACTCACACCCGATCCTTCGAGGGCCTGCTGAACCAAAGTTACGCAATACGAATAGGAGAAAATCGAGATATCGGTTCCCAGAGAGACAACATTTGCTTTCCCAAGCGGAACGACGTGCTCGCCGTCGGGAACCTCGCCTTTCACCCCAAGCAGTTGCTTATGCTCGATGAACAGCACCGGATTGTCGTCCCGAATTGCTGCGGCAACAAGACCCTTCGCGTCAGCCGGATTCGATGGACAAACCACCTTGATTCCGGGCACCTGTAGGAACAATGCTTCCAGCATCTGGCTATGCTGAGCGGCTGCACCCTTATAACCGCCACCCTGGGTGATGACAGTCAAGGGAACCTTGACCCGACCGCCGCTCATGTAATGCGTCTTGGCGATTTGGTTGTGAAATTGATCCATCGCGACGAGCGTGAAGTCAATAAACATGACCTCGGCAACGGGTCGCTTGCCCGCCAATGCGGCCCCAAGTGCCATTCCCACGAAACCAGATTCCGAAATTGGCGTATCCAGAATTCGTTTCTCGCCGTAAGTCTCCATCAGCCCCTCGGTGACGCGGAACATTCCGCCATAGTGGGCGATATCCTCGCCCATCATAAAGACATCTGGGTCCCGGTCGAGCTCCTGGCGCAATCCGGCGTTGATCGCCTGGACGAACGTCATTTCGCTCACGCGAACACCTCCGTTAACGCTGCAGAAAGGTCCGGATCAGGTTCCTTGAGCGCAGATTGCACGGCGAGGGCGACTCGCTCTTCTTCTTCGGCGGCAATTGGTTCGGCCGCCTTGCCCAAGACCTTTTCCAGTTTCGCAATGGGAGACTTGTCGCGCCAGATGGCGACTTCTTCGGCGGTTCGATACGCAGTCCCGGCGTCGGCTTGATAGTGTCCCGTGGTTCGGTAAGTCAGCGCTTCGATGAAGGTTGGGCCTTCCGATTTGCGCGCTCTTTCAACCGCTCGCGAGACCGTTTCATAGACCAAGAAAGGATCGTTTCCGTCACATTTATCGGTTTTGATTCCGAAGGACGCAACTCGGGCACAGAGGTCGGTATTTCCATGGCTTCGTTCCAGCGGAGTCATTTCCGCGTATAAGTTATTCTCGCACAGAAAAATGACGGGGAGCTTATAAAGTGCGGCCATGTTAAAACATTCATTCACGTGCCCCTGGTTGATGGTGCCGTCGCCAAATACAGTCATCGCGACCTGGTCCTTGCCATCGAGCCACGAAGCCAACGCCGCGCCGACCGCAGTTCCAACTCCGCCACCAACGATCCCGTTGGTGCCGAGCAGACCAAATTCTTGGTCAAAAAGGTGCATCTTGCCCCCCTTGCCGTGGCACAAACCAGTCGCCTTTCCAAGGATCTCTCGAATCACCAAATCCAAATCGAGTCCCTTCGCCAGTACGTACCCGTGACCGCGATAGGTACAAGTCAGGTAGTCGTCCTGTCTCAAGGCCGCACACGCCCCCGCAGGAACCGCTTCTTGACCTTGGCAAAGGTGCAGCGATCCGCGCAATTGCCCCGCTTGCGACAGCTTGGTGAGTTCATTCTCGACTGCCCGCAGGCGCACCATTTGACGGTAAAAATCTTCTGCTTGTGGCATCGAATTGATGTTACCCCTGGGAGGGTGGGCGTCTCGCCCACCAAAATTCTTTACCTTAACTCGACAATCGCCTGAGCCAAGTCGGCAATCAAATCCTCGGCGTCTTCAAGCCCACAATAAAGCCGCACAAACCAAGACGGCGACTCATAGTCACACGGCCGCAACTCGTACGCCACAACCAAACTCTCGAACGCTCCCCAACCGATCCCGCGTCCGAACAGCTTTAAGCGATCACAAAACGCCATCACTTTCGCCCGATCCTGAGTCACGGTTTCAAACGAGAATATTCCTGACGAACCCGACATGGTTCGCAAGAAAACATCCCGCTGAGCATACGATTCGAGGCCGACGTGATGCACGACTCGAACCTCCGGTTGCCGTTCGAGCCACGCCGCCACCGCGTTAGCGGTCGCCTCGTGTTGTTTCAACCGAACCTTCAACGTCCGCGAGCCCTGAGTAAACAGCCAAGCCTGAAACGGCGGTAATAGTCCGCCCATCATCGGAATCTCGTTATTGGTCAGTCCCGATATAAACGAAGCCGACCCAATAACCGCTCCGCCCATCGCGTTCGCGTGACCACCGTAATATTTCGACAGCGACTGAATCACCACATCCGCGCCTTGCGCCAGCGGCTTCATATGCAGAGGCGTGTTGTAGGTGCTATCGACGATCGTCTTGATTCCGCGCAAACGCGCAAACGCGCAAATCGCGGGAACGTCTTGGAGTCGAAAAGTATTCGAAGTCGGCGATTCCAAATAAATCAAGGTCGTGTTTGTCTGGCATGCCGCCATCACCGCCGCAGTGTCCCGTCCATCCACTATCGAGCAAGTCACCCCAAACTTCGCCAAAAACTCAGTCAAAAATGACTTCGCTGGCCCATAGATTCCGTCTACCGACACAACATGGTCACCCGCTTTGACCGACGCAAAAACCGCGAAAGCGACCGCCGTCATTCCCGCTGCAAAAACCTTGCACGATTCCCCGCCCTCGAAATGAGCTAGCTTTCGTTCGAGCAAGTCGGTCGAAGGATTCCCAACTCGGCTGTAATGGTACGGAGGTCCGCCCGGGTTGTCGAACAGCGCCTCATGAAGTTCCTCCATGGAGTCAAACACGAATGTCGTGTTCTGGTAAATCGGATCAATGACCGCGCCATGATGCTTGATCTCCTCGCCAAAGTGAGCGAGGTCGGTCGAGAACCCAAAAGCATCGGGAATGGACATGTAACTCTATTATGATGGAATCGATCACTTACCCAGTCAGGATCGGTGCAAGTCTCATTTGGGAGTAGACGAACGAAGTTCCCTGGACTCGCCTCGCGGTATTTGGTGATTGGTGTTAAGATTAAGTTGAACCGAAAGGACAGTGATTCGAGCTATTCGAGGATAGAATCAAAGCATTGTAGAGGGCAAGATGATCAAGCACGAAACTCCAAGTAAAAAACTTGCACGTAAGGAATTTCAAGGTATCGAAAGCATTGGATACCGGGTGCTAGCGACCTTATCCTTGATCATCACGATCGTATTCACTCCCGCTACAATTCGCCATTGGATCAATCTACATCCAAGTGGCTTTTTGGACTTCCTCTGCCTAATCCTAGTCTGCCTGGCTGCTATTAAGGTGGTTTGGAACTGCATTTCGATGCTTCGAAATCCGAGGGGAACGATATTTCAAATCGACTTCATGCTCTTTACAATTCTTATGGCTTCCTGGGAGCAACCTATTCGCTCCACGGCATTCATCCTTTGTTCAGCAGGAATTGGTTTCCTCGCCATCATTACTTTTTTGGCTGAAAGGTATGCCTTGGAGTCGAATCTAAAGCACGCGATTTCATCCCCTGCTGAGTGATTACCACCACGTTAAATTCCTAAAACAAGGACGAGCCATGAGGCATTCCTCGAGGCGTCCCCGGCGCAACCAATCCTTCATATATAATCTCAAAACTCGTGTAAAATAGAAGAACGAACTTGCTCGCAAGGGGTGCCTGAATAGGCTGAGATACGGAAGTAAACCGTTATACCCTTCGAACCTGATCTGGTTAGTACCAGTGGAGGGATTGCGTGAGCTTGGCTTGGATTCATTTCCCTGCCCTGCCGCGAAATTAATTGCGGCAGTTCAGGTTGAAAAAATGAAACAAGCCTCCCAAAACACAGCGTTTACGCTCATCGAACTCCTCGTCGTGATCGCGATTATCGCCATCCTCGCGGCGATCCTCTTCCCCGTCTTTGCCCAGGCAAAAGAAGCAGCCAAGCGCACGGCCTGCCTCAGCAACGCCAAGCAAATCGCGATCTCGCAAAAGCTCTACGGCACCGACAACGACGATGTGATGCCGATCTTTCATGCCTATAACACCACACCAGCACCCTGGACCGACGGTCACCTGGGCACCGAATTCTTGCTGCTCCAGTACTGCAAGAGCAAGGAAATCTTCAAAAGCCCAATCGACTCGGGCGGACCGTACCTTCCCGTAGATCCCGGCCTAACTGGTCGTCCAAGCGACACTTATTGGAAGGCATACGGGTCTTCGTATCGGTTCAACAAATGCAGCTTTACCGTGGTGAAAGACTTCAGCCACCAAAACGATGCCCCGATGTCGCAAAACTGGGTCGTGACAGACACGCAGTTTGCCGATCCGGCGAACACTCGTTCGATTCGGCTTGAAATGATGCCATTCTTCGAAAAGAAGAATGACCCGGATTGCACTCGATTCGGCTACGACTGTGGGTACTACCAAAAATGGTCAAGCATCGGCGGAAGCGTAATCTTCGCCGATTCCCACGCCAAGTCCATGAGCAGTATTGGCCAATTTGATAACTCTCTCGTTGACCCGGCCGGGCATCATTCGAGCGAGACGACTGGCACTGGCGTCGCGTACGACGACACCTGGTATTGGCGATGTGACTAAGTTGCGCTAGTTGCTTTCCGTTTACCGTTAGCCGAAACCCTCGGCTAACGGAAAACAATGTCAGTAAAATGCTTTGGTGAACGAAATCAAATCGAACTATCCTCGGGAATCAATCGAGGGTGTCGGCCGACAAGACATTGATCGCTTGGCGCATGTTGCTCGGTCGGGATTGGTTTGGGCGGTGGCCAACGGACTGAGTATCACCTTGTTGTTGATTTCGTTGTTTCTTTTCGCGAGGGAGCGAAAGTTCACCGCATTGTACGGCTCGCTCTTCCTAGTCGCCATCGGAACCGGAATCGTTCTTGCGGTGGCGATCTTTATTTGGGTTCGAGTGGCGCATCGAACCGTCTGTCGGCTCCGAAATTTGGAACCTCGAATGTCGTCCGGCCTTATTGCATTCCTTGCTGCCGTCCCGGCAATCCTCGGCTATTTACCCCTAAGCTACACGCTCGAATTCATCCTGATTCGGTCGAAGAGCGAGGAAACTCCGGTGCTGAAATGGTATTCCGCATGGTCAAAATCTTGGGAGGCAAATGCTTTTGCTGTCGCCGCCTTCTTCTCGGCGGCCTCCTTTTTCAGCTCCTTCTATACCCACTTGTACGCCAACGAGCGTCAAATCCTCATTTACTCAAGCACCGCCTTGTATGACATCGCCCTCATCACTGGAACAAGAATGGTCTTGAAATCCAACCAAAACTTGAAGGCTCTTTTCGAATCGAGAATCCCTTAGCTTCTTCCCCGTCCGAGATTCAGCTTGATCGGCCCGTCCAGTTCGACTTTGTATACCGTGCAATCCTCGTCCGGCACAAAATCCTCCGGAATCCGAATCTCCAAATCCGACGGAACCATCATCCACTCGTCCTTAACCCCTTTCTCAAATTCAAGTTTTTGATCGGTGCCGACGACGGTTACGGCCTTCACACGGTTCACGATTCCGCGCACATTGACGAACTCACGAGGAGCGTCGAACTGCATCAGGTACAACGTGCATCCATCTTTCGACAAGGTTGACGTTCCATAGAATAAACCCGGGGGAAGGCCCGCAATGGATCCAAAAATTGCCTCATTGTGCTTGTGCACCCATCGCCCAAGTCCTAGCAATCGCTCAGTCTGGACTGGCGTGATCGCCCCGTCCTCGGTCGGGCCGACGTCGAGCAATAAGTTTCCGCCCAGCCCGATCGTCTCGGCAAAAATTCGGATGAGCCGCTTCACCGATTTCTCGTTGGTATCTTGCTCTTGGAATCCCCACGAGTCGTTAACGGTCATGCAGAACTCCCAAACGCCATCCGGAGCCGCTACCGGCTGACCCTGCTCAGGGGTTGCGTAGTCGCCGAACCCAAGCATTCGTGAGTTCAGTATCACGTCCGGCTGCATCGAGTGGAGGTATTCCCGAAGTTCCTTCATCCGCCATTGCCGCTCATCCCGCTCCCAGTCGCCGTCGAACCAAAGCAGGTCGATTGGACCGAACTCAGTGCAGAGTTCTTTCAACTGCGCCCGGTGAAATTCTAAGAATCGCTCCCACGCGGCCGGGTCTTCTTGCCCTTCGGCCGGGAAGGCAAAACGATTGTCATAGTGCTCGTAGTGCGACACGGTGGGGCGGATTGTGGGATAGTCGGGATGCGCCCAGTCGAGGTGGCTGAAGTAGAAGCCGACCTTGAGCCCTTTCGCCCGCAGGGCATTAGCGTAGGGGGTGATCAGGTCTCGCCCGGCGGGAGTGTCCTTCACCACGCTTCGCCCTTCCTGCTTGGTATCCCATAGCGCAACGCCGTCATGGTGCTTTGTAGTCAAAACTGCATAAGTTGCCCCGGCGCGAGCAAATAAGTCCGCCCATTGGATTGGGTGGTAATTCGATGCGGTGAACCCATCGAGCTGGCTCCAATACTTCTCGGGAGTGACGCTGCCGTTGAACATCGACCACGACTCGGCAATCCCTTCGACGGCATAGATTCCGTAGTGGATGAAAATTCCAAGCTTCGCGTCAGGGAACCAGGGTTGCATCATGATTGAATGAGTTTACTTTGGGAGGCTGGGCGTCCCGCCCGGATTTTGAAAGCGATGAATAGTGCTTGAATTTCAATTGGCATCATTCAATGTCTTACTTTCAGCCAGACTAAATTCCTGTGCAGCCACAGCGATCCGCTCCTCTTGCCTTCGGTCGCGCTCGAGTCTTTTCGCAGTTCGTTTGCGAACTCGTTGGGCTTTCTCTAGTTCATCACCGCTTAGGAATTGCTCCTCGCACTCTGTTAACCGTCCGGCAGTGAAAAGAATCTCGCCAAGTTCCCGCGCCCATTTTCCTACTGCGGTGTCTGTATAAACACCATTCCCGAATCCATACATATAAATATTTCGTCCACGGTGCGCGGCGAATTCTTCGACGGTTGGATACGCGACCATCATCTTCAGAATATGTCGGGCATATTGGTCGGGCTTATGACGCTGCTCCTCCATCTTCAACCTTTGCTGGATGAATAGATCGGACCCGAACCCTGTCTCGAGTAACTCGCTAGCCGTCTGCCCGCGCATGGTCGCTAGCGGATAGGCTCCGGCAGCCAGCAAACGGTCGTAGGCTTCCTTCTTGCCGAAAGCGGCAGCATAGCAAAGTGGTGTCGAAGTTTCTCGGCATCCCTCCACATCAGAACCTGCTGCCAAGAGCAACTCCATAATTCGGAGGTCGGGCTGGGTTACGGCGGAATGGATCGGACGTTTGCCCGTTTTGGAATGGCCATGGTTTACATCTGCCCCCGCTTTGATGAGAATATCAACCATGGCGACATCGCCGTTATGAATGGCTTCGTCGAGAGGAGTTAGATTGTTGGAAACTTCGTTAACGTCCGCACCGAATTCGAGGGCCGCTTTGACGTCATCGTGCCTAGCTGCGCTAACCAAGCGATGAAGCCTTCCCATGCCTCTATGTTATCTTTAATTAAACTGCATTGCGTTTGGCGGATTTAAGTTGCAGGACGTCGGGGACGCTCAGTGCAACATCAAAAGCCCCAAGCGGTTAGGTCAGTAGGATGCTCCGCGAACTCAAGCATTTTCTCGTTTAGGATTGGATCTTCGAGGGAACGAATTCGCCTTGCGTTCCAGGCGGAATTCACATGGTGATAGAGATGGGCCATTTGAATTCTAAAGGTAACCGCATCTTCCTTTCCCTCGTTGACGCTATTGATCAACTTCTCAAGATGCTCCTGCGCTTCTCGCAAGTGAAACTGGGTTGCCTCATAGTTCCTCATGTTCACAAATCTATTTTGCGCCAAAGCAGAAGCTTCCCGCAACAAGGACGAACACGGTTCCGATTCGATTGAATTTGCGAAGTTTCTCGAGATGGCTCATCGGTTGCCCTCATGAAGCCGCTCTTCCTTTCCTCTTTCTCGATTTGCCCAGAGCTCCCATGCAGTGAAGATAAGAAGCGTGATCATCATCCAATTGCTAACTGAGTCGCTGGATATGATTCTCCTTTTTGAGAGGACGTATGTGATTAGCATTACAGCAATTGCCACGAGTGGCACCATCGGTCCGCGCACTAATGCCTTCATCTAAGTGGGATTATAACCCAACTTCGGGCAACCAGGCAACTTGGCAAATAGGAGCCATGCAAGCCAGAGTCAGCGTGAAATTTGCGTGAAATTTGTGACTTTTTCGCCCTGGCGACTTGGGGCAAGTTCAAACCATTGCTGCCCGTTGCGAAATGCTTGACTCACTTAAGAATCACTTGTAGCAAACTCCATTCATGAATCGAGTAGCAAAGTACTCATGCATTTTCATTTGCGTCCTCGCATTAGGAATTTTGGCGACCCCGGGATGCGGTGGAGGAGGCACAACTGGGACGACGGGAACTACCGCCACGTCAGGCGGAAGCGGCTTTTACGCAGCTCCGATCGACCTAGGTCCGACAACGAATTCCATTGTCGCGGCGTTGCCGACGGGACAAATGGTCGGAACCGACAATTCGGGTAACGGACTCTATTGGTCGTCACCAACCGCCAGCCCACAATCGCTGAATGGCGGACGCCCGACCGCATTAGCCATGGTGGGCGGTCAGGTAACCATCGTGGGATACGTTAACTCGAGCCCTACCCAAGCGGCCAAATGGAATACACCTGGCAGCGCACCCACCCTCCTACCGATGCCCGCAACCACCGCCTCGATTGCCCACTCGATCAATTCAGCGGGAGTGATTGTCGGAGAGATCATCACTTCTCCATCGTTGAATCCGGTCAACAACGCAGCAATCTGGCCCGATACATTGACCAGCGCTTACTTGCTGGGCTCTGGTGGATCGGGCACGTTCCCCAACAGCGCTGCGGCGATCTTCGACGATGGCTCGATCGTGAGCGACAACGGCTGGGTTTGGGCCTCCAAAACGGCAACGCCAACCGCCATTCTTCCCAATCACCTTTCGTCGTCCTCCCTGATCGCCAGCAAATCGCCGACGGGCTTTGGGCAATCGTTCTTTCCCATCCCTGCCGACATTTCTGACTCAAGTATTTGGATCGCATACGAGTCGGGCAGTACATATAACGCGGTCCAACTGCCCAATCCAAGCGGAGATATTTATGCAAGGATGACGGGAACGTCGCCGAACGGTTGGGTCTTTGGCGATGGACAAACCAACACCGGACCCGAGGTTGGAATTGATCATGGCTTCGTATGGAAAGACTCGATTAGTGCCCCGATTTTGGTTGAATCGTTGATACCGAATCGCAACAATTGGCATATTAATTTCGTCGATTTTGGCTTCTCTAGCAGGTCGCTGATTGTTCAAGGCACGAACCCGGGCGTCAACGGGGGAGCCACCCATTACTTGCTTCTAAATCCGATTCCCTAAAGAAAATTTCAACTTTTTCCCCAAATCCTGTCGATTTTTGGGATCGCCCCTCGACAATAGAGAGAAGGTATTCCAAACTGGCCAGTCTGAAATCCAACGGAGAACAAGTATGAAATATGTAGTAGCAATCTATCACCCACTCGGATACGACGGATCAAAAGAGGACGCGGCCATGCACAAGGCGATCAACGACCTCAACCAGGAAATGGTTGATGCTGGCGTCCGATATGTCGTTGGCGGCCTTGGCCCAGTGGCGAACGCTCGATCGATCGTCAAGGGCAATGACGGAGAGATCACGGTCTATGACGGTCCTTACCAAGAGACTAAGGAGCTTATTGGCGGATTTTGGATTTTGGATGTTGCTGACGAGGCCGAAGCGGTCATGTGGGCGAAGAAGGCATCGGCAGCTTGTCGGGTCAACGTGGAAATTCGGGACTTTTACGGAACCAAGTCCGAGCATCCGAGTGTGAAAGGGACGAGTTAAGGGACGGTTTGGAGTCGGGAGTTGGGAGTTTGGAAACTTCTTCGGAACCCTCGATTCGACTCTTTCTATTCGCTTCGCTCAATCGACTCATCCGCTTCGCGAGGAGAAGTGCGGAGTGTGGAGTGCGAAAATTGCAGCGAAATAAATTTCGCAGGCCAAAGCGCGGATAAATTCGCGCACTCCTCAAACTTTCTTCTTACGCTTCCCTGCTTCTTTGCTTCCCTGCTAAACTAAACCCATGTCCGTCGGACGACTTTTGCTTTGCCTCCACACACACATGCCGTACGTGTTGAGTCACGGCAAAAGCCCCCACGGGACCGACTGGATCCACGAGGCGGCGATCGAATGCTACTTACCCCTCTTGCATGCCCTCGACCGACTGAATAATCAAGGAATTAAGCCACGCTGGACGGTCAACATGACCCCGATCCTCGCTGAACAGCTTGAGGATCCATCGTACAAAGACAGCCTTATTGAGTACTGCAACGAGAAGATCGCGGCGGCAAAAGTCGACGCCAAGAACTTCAAGCAAGAAGGCCCGATGTGGATGGAAGGACTTTCGCATTTTTGGATTGGCCAATACGAAAAGCAACTCGACCAATTCGTCAATCGATGGAACCACTCGATCATCGCGGGATTTCGATACTTTCAGGAACAAGGCTGCATCGAAGTCATCACGAGCGGCGCCACTCATGGTTACCAGCCTTTGCTCGGAACTGACGAGAGCTGTAAGGTCCAGGTCAAGCTGGGCGTGCAGACTTACGAAAAGCATTTTGGCCGAAAGCCGCGTGGCATCTGGCTTCCCGAGTGCGCCTACCGTCCGCGCTACGACTGGAAGCCACCAACCGACGACAACGCCACGCCGTGGCCACGAATGGGCACCGAAGAGATTCTAAAGGACGAAGGCATCGAATACTTCTTCGTCGACTCACACATGATCCGCGGCGGAAACCCGATTGGCACTTATGGGGCGAAATTCCCCCAACTCGCCGAGATGTTTGCCCGCTCCAGCAAGTACTTCACTCCACCCGCCGAGTACCGCAGCGAATACGAACATTATCTATTGCCTAACGGCGTCGTCTGCTTTGCCCGCGACCCCCAAACAACGGTTAAGGTTTGGTCTGGCGAAGTCGGCTATCCCGGCGATCCGCAGTACCTTGAGTTTCACAAGCAGCTTTATCCGGGCCGACACAAGTATTGGCGGATCAGCGAGAATAAAGCCGATTTGGGCCAGAAACTGCCGTACGACCCGTACAAGGCCTTCGAAAAGATCCAAGACCATGCCGCCGATATGGTGACGCTTTTGAAAGAGACCTTAGCGACCTACAAAGGGCAAGCCGACCGAAATGGAACCGTGGTGGCGATGTACGACACCGAGCTTTTTGGCCACTGGTGGTGGGAAGGGCCGGAGTTCTTGTATGAGTTGGCGCGCTTGCTTCATGCCGATGGGAACGTGGACATGGTGAGCGGAGGGGACGTGCTTGATATCGACCCAGCCAAACACCTGATTACTCTGCCCGAAGGATGTTGGGGCGAAGGCGGATACCACACGATTTGGCTCAACGAAGACAACGTTTGGACGTGGGAAAAGCTGTATGACGTTGAGCGAAAGATGCGCAAAATGTCTCGCGAATGGGCGGGCGGGGCGGCGGATGAGATCATTCGTCAGGCAGCACGCGAAATGCTCCTAGCCGAAGCGAGCGACTGGCAGTTTCTGATCTCGACGTTTGCGGCGAAGGACTATGCCGAGATTCGCTTTTCAGATCACATCGATCGGTTCTTAGAGCTTTATCGATATGCCGAGCGAGTTTTTGGAGGCGGGGAACTAACCTCGAAGGAACAAGAGTTTCTTAAGGAATGTCAAGAAAAGGACTCACCTTTTGCCGAGCTTGACATCACGATGTGGGCAAATAACCCCGAAACGGGAGCAAAGATACAATGAATGGAATGAAATCAAGTTTTGCGATTTTGGCGCTAGTCGCCATTGGCGCGGTCGGTTGTAAAAACGGCGAAACGAATAACTCACCTCTGCCGGGTGGTTCGTCTAATTCGACGAATAGTCCTGTAGCCAACAATGCTCCGGCTACCAACAACGCTCCGGCGACGAATAACGCGCCTGAAGCGAATAATGCTCCGACCACGAAGACCTCAGTTACCAATTCAGGCACCAACAAAACCACGCTGGGCCCAGAGCTGGTTAACCCGAAAGGGCCAGGCGAAGATAAGACGTGGAAGAAAAATGAAATTGACGCCAAGAAGCTTGCCGAAATCGTTGATGCAACGATGAAGACCCTCAAAGACGTCAAGATGTCTTTTCACCTTGACGTAGAGCTTCCCGACAAACGAGGGTTCTTTGAAGACAAATGCATCATTGCCGATCAATCAAGGTTCTATCTCAACTACGCCGTGTTCGTTCCCGGTCGCAATTTGCACTATGACACCTTCCTCGTCCGCCGACTGAATGGCAGCAAAGAGTATTCGACCTACGTTACCGACAAGTACGTGCCGGGGCGGATGGCCCCAAACCCCGACATCCTCAACGGTTGGATGCTGAGTTCAACCCACTATATTTGTTCGGGCATTGGCACGGCGAAAAGGCCATTCACTGACCTGATCGTAGCGGCTCAAAAAGCGAAATGGAAAATCAGCGTTGAAGAAAAGAAGTTTGAGAAATCCTCTTACCAGCGCATCATCATGGAGTCCCCGGCTACTTCGAAGGCATCAAAACGCCGATACGAATTGATGATTCATCCGCAGAAACTGCTGCCTGTATCATTCTTTAGCGTTATTCTTGACAAGAAACGGACGATTGGAGCGCTTGACATTTCATGGGAAAAGAGCGACAAGCCATTAACCGAAGCTGACCTCAATCCGACTCAAAAGGTCGACCCAGTCAAAGTTTTGACGCCCGAAGAGGCCGCCAAGCAAGGACTTAAACCGAGCGGCACTTAAGGCTTTTTCGCGGCAAAAACTTTGATGCCCTTCAAGTGGGCAGGTTTATCGGTAAGGTTCTCGATTCGAACATACCGTGCAGTGTTCGGCGACGGTCGATAGATTGTATCGCCCGTCTGTCCGTATGACGATCGGAAAAGCTCCGCATTGATCTCATCGATCCACACATCGGCTTGGTCAACCTTATCGGTTGTGCCGTAAACCTTTACGTTAAATCTTTGGGGGACTTCGCCCTGAATGTCTAACTCACCAAGCAGCCGATCACGACCAAGATCGATCTCGACCCAACCTTTCGCAGGCAGAACATATTCAGTATCGGGGTTATCATCCACCAGGCCCGCCAATTGGGCTGGGAATGATTTAGCGCTGTCGTTTGCGGGCTTACCGACAATGAGGTTTGTTTCCGTATTAATCGGCCATGGGCCGAAATTGAACGGAAGATCAATCGAAATAGCCAGTCGGTTGCCGCGCGCAAACAAGTCAGAAAAGTTTGAGATCGGTGTCACCAATGTTTCGGTAACTCCGTTAAGCGTTGCGGTGATAGTCACATCGCCAACCGCATTAGCTGGCAGCTTTGGCATGATAAAGATTCCCGTCTTTTCCGCCTTAATGTCGTGAGTTTCGCTCTCCGATGTCTTGACTGAAACCGACACATCTTCCATGGGTTGATCATCGATATTCACAATTCTTGCCAAAATCACCTTGGGATACTGGAGTTTGCCATTCATCAATAAGTCGACCTGCGGCATCGAAAGGGGGCCGCCATCGACCATCGTCATCTGCCGAACGAATTTATTTCGGGTTGGGCGTACGGGAATGACGAGGCCGCTAAGCAGCATCGTCTCCATTTGGCGAGCACCAGTGGAGAGTTTTTGCACTTCCGGTAGCAGTGTCTCGTTGGTTTCTCCTTCCCCGTTGACGTACTTCATCGCGCCGTACTTGGCGAAACTATAAAAGCTTTGGTCGACGTTCCAGCTATTCCAAATCCGAGTTCCAACGGGGTTTTGCTTCACCCACTGTCCGCCTGGGTCAACAGTTAGAACCTCTTGAGGAATGTTGGGATCTTCAAAGTTGGCGACAACTCGCATCAAAGCTCCGCGTGGATCTTTCGAATTGTTTCCGGGCGTCAAGTTGATCTTCGATGTGGTTTCGGTTCCGAGCTTATTGGTGCCGCGAAAGACGTCGACGGTCTTGATCGGAGCCGATGCATGAAGACTCATGATGTCACCGTCGTGAGTTGCAAAAAAGTGCGGATCTGTGACTGCAGCATTTTCGAGTTTCAGCTCAAGTCGTGGACGCCCCTCGGGCGACTTCGAACTCCAAACACTCGACTCCTGGGTGAACTCAATGAGGAAACCGTAGTTTTCCCCTTCGTGGGTTTTCCAATGCTGCAAAGTCGGGCCCAAATTCGAAATACGAATTTCGCCATTTTTGACCTCAATCTTTTCGTCAACGGTTTCGGTGTCATCGCGTCCGCTCGCACCCCCGCTTTGCCATCCAGAGACGTCACCGCCTGCTTTGTTCCAGGTGACTCCGGCGGCGAATGGGACTTCTTTCGGATTGGTCGCTTTGACTTCCTTTCCTTGAATCCGGCGCTGGAGAATGCTGACGCCCGGGTTGAACCAGGGTCGCTTGAGCACTTTGACTGCTTTGACCGATGCTTTATCGGTTTCGGCCATAGTGAGAACGAGGGTCGCATCGACAATTTTGCTTTGCCTAAGTGTCGCGATATCGATGCTGCCAAATCGAAGTAAGACTTTTCGCTGGTTACTGCCCGATAGGGCGTAGTTCGTGGGAATGGAAAGATCGGGGCCCTGGGCGTCAATTTCCCCTTCGGTGACATCCCAATACTTCTGGTGAACGCCCGCAAATGGGCCCATCAACTCGCTGCCCCGAGACAAAATAATGTCCGGCGCTGCGGCCAAAGATGTCGATAACGGTAAGGCAGACAGCAAAAAGGGGATCACCTTTATAGGTTATCCCCTTTTAAGCAAAAATTTCGCTATTCAGCAACAGCAGGAGCTTCTTCGGTTTTCTTCGCAGGCTTCTTTGCAGCAGCTGGCTTGGCGGCAGCTTTTGGAGCGGCTGGCTTTGGAGCGGCCACTTTCTTTTCTTTTTTGCCACCGGATGCAGCTTCAGCCTTGGCGACTCGGATCGCGTCTTTAATAATTTGTTCTTTTCGGTGCCGTTTTGTCCGAATTTCTTTGTTTCTAACTCGCATAAGTTTTCCTAGTTGTTTAAGATACCCGTTTTGACGCTATCGGAACACCTGCCCAATTTGCTGAAGGTCTTCGGCGCTTGGAACTGCTACGCCAACTTTGCGAACAACGCTGGCCGCTGTGTGGGAAGCGAGTCTCAAGGCGTCCTCGCCCAAGGGTCCAAAAGTCGCGCAAAGAGCGAGGGTTGCAATGACGGTGTCACCCGCTCCAGCTTCATCGTAAACCTCAACTCGGATCGCGGGCACGCTAAGGGCTTCCTTATCGTTGGCAACGACCATGCCGCTTGCGCCCAAAGTTATGACCAGTGAGGAAATATCAAGTTTTTCTCGGAGTCGCTTGGCAATATCGACCGCATCGGCATCGTCGATCGGCTTTAACATCCCCATCGCGGACGTAGCTTCAAAGCGATTGAGGCTCACCACATCGGCTCCCCGATAGAAATGCGCTGAATCGGGCTTGGCGTTCGCAACGACGGGCACGCCGAGTTCTTTACCAAGGGCGATGATTCGTTCGATCACGGGACCAGGAATGGCTCCCTTTTGGTAGTCGCTGAGTAAAAGGACGTCACGACCTTTCATCGTTTCCTTGACCCGCTGGACCAAGGCTTCGATCATTGCCGGGTCAATAGGTGTTTCTTCTTCAACGTCAATTCGCAGAACTTGGTGCGAATGGTTGGCGATAACCCTTGTTTTTCTCGTTGTGGGTCGAGAGGCATCCCGAAAAACTTCGACCGGGCTCACACCGCTCAGTTGTAGGGCCGCTTCCAAGCTGTCGGCAGCTGAATCATCTCCGATAACCCCTACAACGCCCGTATTGGCTCCCAGAGCCATCAGATTCATTGCTACGTTTGCCGCGCCACCCGGTACCGACGACACTCGGTCTTGTTTCACGACGATGACGGGGGCTTCTTGGCTAATTCGGCTGGCCGACCCAAAAATGTATTCGTCCAGCATTAAGTCGCCAACGACTAACGCAGATTTACTCGGGAATTCGGCTAAATATTGAGTGACCTTCATGCTTCAACCACTCGCTTTCGGGCGCGAGCTACGAACATTGCGCCCACGATCATGATTCCGGCAGCCATCACATGACCCTCGGTGAACGGTAAGGTTCCAATCGTCGTCGAAGACGCTCCCGCACGGAAAAATTCATAAATAAAGCGGGCTAGGCCGTGCAAAATCATCATCATTCCGAAGGTGAATCCTTGCCTTGGGTTCCGCTTTTCGAGCCAAATCAGCAAGAAGAATGCGCCGACGTTCATGAGCGAATCATAAACCTGAGCAGGCTGATTGTATTGATGATTTTCGTAGCTGAATACCCGCAGAAAGAAACTTTCGGGGGCAGGCTGACCGTGGCAGCAACCATTGAGTAAGCAACCAATTCTTCCGATGGCATGACCAATCAGAAACGCCGGGGCAATGATATCGAGATAAGCCAATGGTGAAACGCCCTTTCGCTTGCAAGCGTAAGCCGCGACGATGGTTCCAACGATGAATCCGCCGAAGCTGGTCAGACCCTGAAATTGGATGCTGAGAAGTTCGCCCACGTGGGTCGAGTAATACTTCCATTCTTGAGCGATGAAGAAAATCCGGGCTCCAAGGATTCCGGAAATGATCAACCAATAGGAAATATCGACGATTGTGTCTGGGTTGACTCCATGAGAGGGAGCCCGTTTGCGAGCCAGGGTCAAACCCGCCAACAGGGCAAGGACCATGATCACCCCAAAGCTCGCCAACTTAAAACTTCCGTAGTGGAAAATGGTTGGATACATATTTGTACTGAAGTTTACAGCTTAGATCGCAAAGCGGTTCCGATAAGTGGACTCATATCGGTGAATTAGCTCGTGGATTTCGTCGGGATGAGCCTCGGCATATCGGAGCGCGGCCTTCAATTCGCTAATTGGAATTTGAGGGAAATTGGTCATCAATCGATCCAAATTGCCTGACTGCTCGAAATCTCGATAAACTTCCCAAACCGCAACTTGACTTGAAACCAAGCGAGCCACGCCGCCAATCATGTCGATCCGGTGGTCGCCCGTGTTCTGGAAGTGCTCCAGCTTGTCATGTAGAACTTCGGGTGACAGATTTAGCTGGATTGATGCGGCATCAAGGGATAGGGTTCCGTCGCCAACGGCGCGGATAGCGAGCTCCTCATACAAAAATGGATATCGGTTCCACAGGGCTTGAAGAAGCTCTTCAAGTCGGCCGGGATTGAGTTGACCTAACAATTCCAACTCCTTCAACTGCCAAGGCTGAAATTCACGCATCATCGTCTCTTTTTTGCGCGAACGACATTGGTCGCACACTTATTATGACTCCAAAAAAACAGGGCGTGCTTCGCACCAATGGTTTGACATTGGCAAGTGAATCGCTATGAACGTCGAGCTTCAGAGCACGAGAATTATGGAGAATTCCTTCCCACCAGCATAGCCTACTATTGTCAGTGAGTACTGATTTGTAAGCGTGGCTTCTTCGAGGGCCGCCATTTCGTCGCTGGACGGTACTCGACCCGCGTTCCCAGAAAACTCCTTGTGCAGCCCAATTATTGTGTCGAAATCAAACGGCACTTTTTGCTTGAGCTCCCTCATATCCTTCACTTTTCGCCGCAATTTCGTACTCTTCCAAATCGGATCAGTAAGGAGGTCGTCGATACCGACATCGAGCGAGGACACCTCTTGATCGTAGTAATTCCTAAACGCCTCGAGCGCATCGCGAGTGAGATTCATCTCTTGTGCTACAGATCCCGGCAACAAAAGCTTATATTGCGCACCAAGATCATCAGGCATGCTTTTCATTCTCGCAACTATTTCAGAATGAGTTGCGAGCAACGTTGCTTGCGATTCTAAAAGGACTTCCTTAGTGCCAGGGATCAAGCTAAAGGAGGGGCCAAATTCGAAGTTCACTGGATTCCCCTGCACGACGGCGGAAGACCGCAACTCCGTGAGAAAAGCGAGGTTAGTAGTTGGAGTCGGAATAATGCTTGGATTATTCTTAAAGATCGATGCGGCGAACTGTTCAAATTCAGGCGTCGCCATTTGCTGGTACTGAAAAGGTTTGCCGAGTCCGGTCTTTAGCAATAGTGCTTGAAGATGCTTCCTGAACCGGAGTCCGACGTATCGCGGAAAAGTCTTTTTTATGAATACAAATGAAGAGTCCGCCTGTTTTGCGCAAAGCAGATCGTCGTCGAACTTTTCGAAATGCCTAAGCCCGTGTACTTTCTCAGCAGCTTTGAAAAGCGAGGTATAAGACCCCTTATCCCCGACCCCAGACAGGATAACCCCGCTGGGCACGATATTGAGCTGAGTCCCGGCCCTTGTCGACAGCAAAGCAAGTACAACGGCCGGGACTAAAACCACCTAAGAGCCTCCGCCAGCGGTTTGACCCGCTTTCTTATATTCTTCTCGTCGTTCTTGGTTCATATTGGTGGCATTGTATCGCCATTTTTCGACTCCGTAGCGCCCATCATGTGTTGGATCTGAACTTGCGATAGTACTCTTATAGCGTGTAGAAAAAATGCATACTCCGTATTGATCGGCTGTTGCGGTGACTTTAAATCCCACGTTGGTGACATTGCACAAGGTCTGGTATGGGGCCGGTCCAGGGAGCGCTCAAACTAGCGTCCTCGTTAATTGTTTCCCAAACATGGGTTACTTGAGGAAAATAATAGTCAACAGATGAAAATGGTTCGTTACCGGAAACAGATATTGACGAAGGATAGAGAGCGGCAATTTCTTCGATGTTGACAACCTTTGTCCACACCTCGGTTCCGCCCCCACCTGTTTGAGCTTGGCTCAGTGCACAAAAGCCGACCGTTAGACCAGCAATGACGAGTTTTGTTGCGTTCTTAGTAAATCGCATCCTGCCACGATACCTAAACAGGGGGATGTACTTTCAAAAATATCTACCTTTTTTAAAGAATTTTTGAAAATATCCCTTCTTTTAGCCTAACTATTGCGAGCATTTTACCTATTCAGGCTAATCGGTACCCCTAACTACAGTAAGTCCTTTTGATTTGCAGAACTCCGTGCTATGAAAAATAGGCATTCAGAAACGCATCGATGCTCTCAAAATATTTATCCGGTTCTTCCCATCGGGCTTCAGAGTGGTTGCGGCCCGCGAAGGTCACCAGGGTTTTGGGTCCGGCTAGCGCGTCATAGTTCGCTTTTGCGTGATTAAGCGGTGCCAATGAGTCGGCTTCGCCGTGAATGACCAAGGTCGGTACTGAAACATTCTTTAGCGCGCGAGATACGATGACGTTGAACGGATTCAGGCCGGAAATTGGCCAGCCAAGCCATGCTATTGGATACAAGAAAAATCGAAGCTTCTTTCCGCCGAGAAAGAGCCACCAACCGTTGATGGCGTCAACCAGGCGATCATAACAAGAATCAAGTATCAAGCCGTCGGCAAGGGTTGGATCATCGCCAAGGGCAAATGCACTGGCGACGGCTCCCATACTGGATCCCGCCAAAATGATCTTTGCCGCAGGATATTTCTTTCTGGCTTCTTGTACCGCCGAAAGAACTGCAGATCGTTCCCGAAATCCAAATCCCGATCGGCGACCTTGCGAACTGCCGTGGGCTGGAAAATCGAAGAACAGAAACGCCATTTCACGATCATTAAATCTCGACGCAAACGGGGCCAGCTCAGCTCGGTTCATCATAAAACCGTGGCAGCAAATCATGACGACTTTGGGGTCGTCGTGCGGAACCCACCAGCCACGCAAGAGTTTTCCAGTGCCAGAATCCACGAATTCAGTCGGCTCCTGGGCGGTGCCCAAAAAGCCAGGCGAAAGAAAGATTGGGGTCCGAAAGGGATAGACAAAGCAAAATGTGACGCCAACCAGTGCCATCATATAGAGAATTGTGAGGGTTAAAAGGAACCAAATCATGAATCAGGTTTGCGTTTTGAGGTCCACTTCCGCAACAATTATAGTTGAATCAAATGTTTGCTCTTAACTTCTACTCAGATCTGTACGGTGACGTTTTAAAAAACAACCGAAAAACCGTCACGATTCGGATGGGGAACAAGGAAGACAAATACACCGAAGGCATGATTGTTTGGGTCACCATTGGCCCCCGATTTGGTCGGCGACAAAAGCTCTACTCGGCAATCATCGACCGAGTTGAAGTGAAGCCAATTTCTGAGTTGTCGCCACGCGACATTGAGCGAGAGAATCCAGAGTTTCGATCTCAAGACGATGTGATTGGATTGTTGAGCCGGGTTTACGGGGACCTCATCACTCCCGCGCATACCGTCACCGTCATCTACTTCAGCCGCGTTGATGAGTGAGCGCTTAGGCGAGCTTGTATCGCTCAATTAAGTCTGGCCAAGTGCCTGATTCGATGGCCGCGCGAATTTCCTGCATGAGACGCGCATAGAACGCCAAGTTATGTAGCGTCGCGAGACGACCGCCTAGCGGCTCGCCTGCTTTGAAAAGATGTCGGATATACGCCGCGGAATACCGCTCGGTTTGCGGGAAAGTGCTCGTTTCGTCGAACGGCCCTTTGTGTTCAGCCCACTTATTGTTAAGGCAATTGATGCGCCCCTGCATCGTGTAGAGGCAGTGATGCCGGGCCATTCGAGTTGGCAAAACGCAATCGAACATGTCC
Organism: Armatimonadota bacterium; assembly: GCA_025360125.1. Classification (GTDB taxonomy): domain Bacteria; phylum Armatimonadota; class Fimbriimonadia; order Fimbriimonadales; family Fimbriimonadaceae; genus Fimbriimonas. The sequence continues at coordinate 121,640 of JANYCU010000011.1, forward strand.
ACTCCGTGTGAAACCGCATGAAGGATGTCCTGAGGATGTCCGACCCCCATCAGATAGCGCGCTTTATTTGCAGGTAGCCGGGGAGCGGTGTGAGCCACAACCGGATACTGCATTTCCGTCGATTCCCCGACGCAGACCCCACCAATCGCCACGCCTTCGAACGGCAGTTCCGAAATTGCCTGTGCGCTCTCGGTTCGGAGGTCCATGTGAACGCCGCCCTGAACGATGCCAAACACTGCCTGCCCTTCCTTGCGGGCGGAAAGATTTCGTGGTGCCCAGCGGTGGGTGCGCTGCATGGCGGCGGCAGCTTCGTCACGAGTACAGGGGTAGGGCGGACACTCGTCGAGCATCATCGAAATATCGACACCTAGTTGGGCTTGAATCTGGATCGACCGCTCAGGGCTAAGAAAATGGACTGAGCCATCGAGGTGAGACTTGAACTTCACGCCGTCGTCGTTGATCGATCGCATGTCGCTGAGCGACATGACTTGGTAACCGCCGGAATCGGTAAGAATTGCACGGTTCCACGACATGAATTCATGGAGTCCGCCAAACTTCTCGACAAGGTCAGCACCAGGCCTCAGTGAAAGGTGATAAGTGTTCGAAAGGACCTGCTCAAAGCCGAGACCTTCGAGGTCCTCGCTGCCGACGGTTTTGACCGTGCCCTGCGTCCCGACGGGCATGAAAAACGGGGTCTCGACTGTGCCGTGTGGCGTATGCAATCGTCCGCGCCGCGCACCAGTGTGCGGGCAAGTCGAAATGAGTTCGTAGTGGACGCTTGGCATGGCGATGGAAGAGTTATATTGTGGCATTTTCAGGCCAAGGGCAAGGGCGATGGCAAGGGCGAAACGAAGTTTCCAAGTCTGATTGAACAATCTGGAAGCCAGGTGGCACATACATTTTATGAACAAGCTCGACCTGCATCTTTTGCCCCAGATTACGATTGACAAACCGTGTCCCGAAAATTGGGATGCAATGGTAGGCGATGAACAGAAGCGATTTTGCAAAGGATGTGGATGCCATGTCCATAACCTCGACGAGTTAACCCCCGATGCGGCCGAAGCTCTTTTAGAATCGCCGGGACGAACTTGCGTACGGATGACTACCGACCCTAAGAAAGGCATATTGACCAAGAAAGGCTGGATTCCGCGGCTCGCCTTGGCGGGCGCTTTGGCAGCATCAGTCGCCGGATGCACGGAGACAAATACCGGAGAGGCTTCGATTGGGAAGGCGGTTGTGGTTCCCGAATCTGCAACTTCCAACAAGCCCAAATCACCGACAGTGATGACTGGTGCCGTGGACAACGATCCTCCTAAAGTGCAGACGACCTTAGGCGAGGCCGGGAGCATCCCGACCAAGCCAACGAAAAAATTAGGAAAGTGATTTGAATCTCTGCCGATAATGAAAGTGATGGACAAATTGGAACTCCAACTTTTGCCACGAGTTTCGATTGACAAGCCATGTCCAGAGAATTGGGACGCAATGGTAGGCAACGAAGCGAAACGTTTCTGCCAAGGTTGTGGCTGTCATGTTCACAATTTGGAAGAGTTGGCGCTAGATGTTGCCGAGGCACTCCTGGAGTCACCAACTCGAACATGCATCCGGATGACAACTGATCCTCAGCGGGGGATTCTCACCAAGGGTGGTTGGATTCCTCGACTAGCGATTGCCGGGGCCATGGCCGCATCCGTCTCTGGGTGCGCAAAAAGTTTCATACCTAGTCATCACGTGGGTTCAACGGTCGTTCTGCCCGTGCCGAAGTCAAATGTAAAGTCAAAGACTCGGAAGACCACAGAAGTTGCAAGTGTTCAGGTCAGTATGGGAAAGCCCGCCCAAGTCTTGCCCTAAGGTAAGCAGGCGGGACGCCCGCGCTCCGGCAACCCAAAGAAAGGTACAACCAATCATTGGATTCCCCGTTTTCAACTCTCGGTGATTTGGCTTGAATTTGCGTTTGTTGACCGCTCCGGGAATCAAGGCAGTCAAGGATAACTGGCGTCCGATTGTTCTTATCCAAATCTGCTTTCTTATCTTTGTAATCCTCTATTACAGGCTTCCGTCGATGCACACTCTGCCAAATCGGGTCATCGAATATCGCACGAAAGTCGGCCCACTAGTATTCGTCATCGGATCGATCTGGTTCGTCAGCATCGTGGTTCCCGAAATCGCAAAACTTGTAACTCGCTCGAAGGCCCAAAAAATCACGGCGAAGGATGTCGTTCTGCGGATGATCTACTTTGCGGCGATCGGAATCTCGATCGACCTGCTCTATTCTTGGATGGGGCATACCTACGGGTCGGAAGCGACTTTAACGACCGTCACCAAGAAAGTTCTCACTGACATGCTGCTCTACACGCCGCTATTTTCGATGCCTCTAGCGGTCGTCACATTCCTCTTCAAAGACAGCAATTACTCATTGTCAAAAACCGTCGACGGACTAAAGCATGGCGAGTTCCCGAAGCGGTTCATGCCCCTCCTCGTGACTTGTTGGATGTACTTTGGCCCGGTGACTATTGCGATGTACAGCTTGCCCGTGGCACTGAACTTCCCTCTCGCCATGGCGGCCCAAGCCGCGTGGGGAATCATCGTGGTTGCGGTAGGATCACATGAGGAGCCAACACCGTGAAAGGAACTTATTTGAATACCGCGACCGTTGCCACGGGTTCGCTCATTGGCCTGGCGATTGGAAAGCTCATCCCGGAAGCTGCCCAAAATATCGCGCTCAACGGGCTCGGACTAGTAACCCTTGGCATCGGCGTCAAGATGTTTTTGGGTTCAAAGAATGTCCTGATCGTTGCAGCATCCATTGCAATTGGTGGAGTGCTTGGCCTGCTTTTGGGAATTCATGTCGGCCTAGTTCACCTCGCTGATTGGGTCAAACACTCGGTCGGAGGAGCCGGAACGTTTAGTGAAGGATTCGTAGCCTCGTGCGTGCTGTTCTGCATCGGCCCGATGACCTTGCTAGGCTGCATTCAGGACGGATTAGAAGGACGCAGCGAACTTCTGCACCTGAAGTCAACCATGGACGGAGTTGCGGCGGTTTTCTTCGCCGCTTCGCTCGGCATTGGAGTTCTCTTTTCCGCCGCATTTGTCCTCATTTTCCAAGGTCTGATCACGCTTGCCGCCAAACCGTTGGCCCCGCTACGAAACGACGAAAGCCTGTTAGCAGAATTAACAGGCACAGGTGGCCCGATCATGATGGCGATCGGTTTGAACCTTTTGAAAATCAAAGAAATTCCGACCGCAAACTACTTGCCTGCGCTTGCGCTTGCGCCGCTGATCGTGGTTGGCTCTCGGCGAATTAGCGCAGCTATGGAAGCAAGAAAAAATCCAGCCGTCTAGACTGCCGGGTTTTCAACCGTCGCGTCTCCAAGAGCTTCTTCTTTTTCTTTTTCCTTTTCGGTTGCGCCCTGCTTTGACCAAGTGATGAGCAACATGACCATGGCGATGCTGATGCAGGAATCCGCGACGTTAAACACCGGAAAGTCATTCAACTTCCCGTGAGTGATGTTATTCAGCCGCAAAAGGAACATGTCGGTAACGCCCTCTTTGCTGTTAAAGAGCCGGTCGATCAGATTTCCCAGTGCCCCGCTTGCCAAAAGGGCCAACGCGACACTTCCCCATCGCGATTCATTGGGGTTCTTGTAAATGGTTCGAATGGCCATTCCGGCAATGATGAGGGCAATTGGGGTCATGATGAGCCCGCCGCCCTGCAGCATTCCAAAGGCGATTCCTTTGTTAAAGGTTTTCGTGATTTCGAAAACGCCAAACCATGGTCCACCGTGCCAACTCTCGCCCACTCTTAGGTTGTTTCGCACCCAGAGTTTGAGCCATTGATCAAACACAATCGTCCCGACCATCACGATCCAGAACGTTGTCAGCCTTCTTGAATTCATAGACCGATCGCCTCTCGGTCACGCTGACTCAAATAGACTTTTTCACCATCAACTTCGATCTCGCTAACATCGGGTCGTCGAATACGCGACCGCACGCACTCGTAGTACGGTGACCGTTCAAATCGAACTTCAGAATCTCCCACGAAATACTCAACCCAACTGACCTTCAAATAGTTCGCAAGATCGGCCCGTGAAAAGGTTTCCAGCACGTCAAACGTGTCTTGATCCGTCGTGATGTAAACCACCACTTCTTGAGAATTCTTAATCCCGTCGGTCCCTTTGTGCAGTTCAAACGCGCCATTGACTTCTTGCCGAACTGACTGCAGCTCCGCGAAACGGACTTGAATATCTGATCCCTCAATCTCTTGCAGCCTTGACGAATCTGGTCGGGCGAAGACCGAAGTGTGGATGGATTCGTTGGTTAATCCCATCGTTTCGTGCATCTTCGTCCAAGTCTCCTCGGCGGTGTGAGCAAGCACAGGTGCAACAAGTTGGGTCAACGTTTTCGCCGCGTAATAGCAAGCCTGCTGGCCGCTGCGTCGCCGAACGCTATCCTCGCGATCGCAGTACATAAAGTCCTTGATTGCATCAGAATAGAATGCTGACAGCTGCTGGCGGCAGAAATTATGCACCGAAGTCATCACCGCCCCAAAATCAAATCCTTCGTAGGATGAAACGCAGTCGTCTACTAACAGATCAACCTGCTCGACCAGCCACTCGTCCAGCTCTTCAAGCTTCGCCGGAGCCATGCTCGGGTTAAAGCCCTTCAAGTTGCCAATAAGGAACCGCATCGCGTTTCGGACGTTTCGATAGCTCTCACCAAACTGCTTGAGAATCGCATCCGAGCAAGGTACGTCATTCACGTAATCCGTCCCCGCGACCCAATATCGCAAGACGTCAGCACCATATTGGTCCGACGCCACAACTGGGTCAATCACGTTGCCAAGCCGCTTCGACATCTTTCGACCTTCCCCGTCGGTGACAAAGCCGTGAGTCACAACCGCTTTGTAAGGGGCTTGATCGCGAATCGCCTGACTCAAAATGAGCGATGAGTTAAACCAGCCTCTATGCTGGTCCGATCCTTCCAAATAGAGGTCAGCCGGAAGGGTCTCGCCCCATTCTGCATGCACATTTCCTTCGAGTACGCACATCGAAGTAGAACCAGAATCGAACCAAACGTCCAACACATCGGTTTCCTTGGTAAATTCGGTTTCACCTGTTTCCGGATGCTGATATCCCTTTGGCAAAATGTCAGAAGCATCCTTGATGAACCACGCATCCGAGCCTTCCTTTTCAATCAGTTGGGCCACGGATTCAATCGCGACCGCATCAAGCACGGGAATTCGTGACTTCGCGCCGTAAAAAATTGGGATACCGACTCCCCAAGGTCGCTGCCGTGAGATGCACCAATCAGGTCGATTGCGGATCATCGATTCGATTCGAGTTTGGCCCTGAGCGGGGTGCCACTCCACTTTTTGAATACTCGCGAGCATTCTCGATCGAAGATCGTCATGTTCGAGGGAAACAAACCACTGTTCGGTGGCGCGGTAAATGATTGGCTGGCCGTCCCGCTCTGCGTATGGATAGCTGTGCGAGTAGTCGTAGGCCTTGAGCAACATTCCGAGTTCGCTCAGGCGGTCAACGACAACTTCGTCACACTTTTTATAGAAGGTGCCTTCAAATTCTCCCGCTTCGTGGGTGAGCACTCCCTTCTCATCGACCGTGTTTGGCACCGGAAGTCCGTAGGCTTGCCCGGTAAAGAAGTCGTCGCGACCGTGGCTTGGCGCAGTATGAACGACACCCGTACCGTCCTCGGTGGTGACGTAAGTCGCCATGACGGCAATGCTCGGCCGATCGAAGATTGGATGTTTGAAGGTCATGTTCTCGAAATTGATGCCTTCCATCGTCTTGACCACTTCGATGTCTTCCCAACCAAGTGCTTCCGAAATCTTTGGCACCAAGTCTTGAAGCACCAGATAGTGGTTCTGACCTACTTTTACTAAGTCGTAGTTGAACTCAGGATGAAAAGCGCATGCCAGGTTCGCCGGAATCGTCCAAGGAGTCGTCGTCCAGATGATCGTGAAAACATTGGGAATGCCTTCGAAGAGTTGATTCGGATCATCGAGTAACGGAAACCGGACGTAGATCGCTTTGCTCACATGGTCGTGGTATTCGATTTCCGTGTCGGCTAAGGCGGTTCGGCTCGTCGGGCTCCAAAGGGTCGGTCGAAGGCCTTTGTAAACGTATCCACCCTCGGAAAGTCGCTTAAAGACGCGAACAATTTCGGCCTCAAATTTGAACTCCATCGTGGTGTAAGGCAAGTCCCACATTGCGAACACGCCGAGCCGCTTAAACTGCTCGGTCTGGACTCCCAGGTAGTGGGCCGCATGTTCGCGACAGGCTTGTCGAAGCTCGGGAATCGTCGGCGTGATCTTCTTCTCGGCGAACTTCTTCATCACCGCTTGCTCGATCGGCAATCCGTGATTGTCAAAACCAGGAACGAACGGCACACGGTAGCCCATCATCGTTCGGCTCTTGACGCAAAAATCTTTGAGGATCTTGTTCATCGCCGTACCCAGATGGATCGGTGAGTTGGTGTACGGCGGCCCGTCGTGATATACGTAAACCGGAGCGGTTGCGCGCGATTTTTGAATGGTGTTGTAAATCGAACCTTTTTTCCAAGTTTCTTGAATCGCTGGCTCCAACGAAGGCAGATTTGCCTTCATCGGGATAGTCGCCTCGGCGTCCGGCAGATGGAGGGTAGATTTGAAGTCCATTTGAACCTACCAGTCTACCTTTTGCTTCAGCATGGACCGCGGGCATCTTGCCGGCATTCCTTTGCCAATCCTAAGTGTTTAACTTATCCAGCAAACTTGTCACTTCCCATTGCGTCATCAGCTTTTCACCTTCGTTTGTGGCCTCTTGGTACGCCGTTTTCACCGCATTCTTGTAACACTCCAGCGCACTCAAGGTGTCTTTGCAACCACCACAAGACTGGGCATGCTTTCGCACGTACCACTTGAACAAGCCGCCTCTGGAGTTGTCGAAGGCGATCTTTTCGAGCATCGAGACGAACATGGCGCAGGGGTTGAGTTGAGTAGTTGATCGAGTTTTCATCGGGAGCACGTTCCGGAATTATTGAGGGAATGGAGGCGAGAGGCAAGCTTCATCCTTGCCCGAGAAAGACGAGATCGTACGGTTCCGATTGGAACTTGAAGAATCTTTGCGGCTTCGTCGTAATCGAATTCATTGATGTCGATGAGGACCACACATTCGCGTTGGTCAAGCGGCAATTCCTCGATCGCGTGCTGAATGACGTCGCGGAGACCCGCATTTTCGAACTCCTTTCGTCCGTCGGTTCCGACCTGCTGATCGTCGATTTCTCCGGCCAGCCGTTTATTCTTTCGCTTTACCATGAGAAATTCGTTGCGGATAACCGTTGCGAACCATGCTTTCGATTGGTCATTGAGGATCAATCCGCCGTTCATGAAGGCCTGGAACCCCTTGATGACAGCTTCTTGAACTAAGTCTTTGGCGAGGTCATGATCGGGTCTCGAGAAGCAGTAAGCAAGCGAGTTTAGCTTGGGCAAAAGGTTTGAAATGTACTCCTCGTACACTTCCCTTTGCTTTGGGCTAGAAACCTGGAGGGCAGGTTTTGCAAGGGCGACTTGAATCATGTTGAGTCAAGAATGCGGCAACCAGGGAAACAGTTCCCTGAATTAAGCTAGAATCTTTCGTTGCAAAGCGCAGAATACGAACGAATGTACGAGCTTGAGGACACCTATTGGTGGTTCGTCGCTCGGCGCGAACTCGCTCTGCAGTTCCTCAACGAGGTCACTCCGCCCAACGCTTTGATCCTCGATGTTGGTTGTGGCACGGGCAAAGGACAAGAGTCATTTGGCAAGCTCGGCACCGTGTTTGGAGTCGATTTTAGTCAAGACGCGTTGATGTTCTGTCATGAGCGTGGCCTTGAGAGAATCGCACGCGCTAACGCCGAAGCCCTGCCACTCCAATCCGCAAAATTTGATGTCGTCATCACGCTCGACACCATCGAACACATTCCCGACGACAAAGCAGCGGTCTCCGAAATATCCAGAATCCTCAAGCCTGGAGGAGTCATTTTGCTCAACGTTCCCGCCTACCAATGGCTGTGGGGACCCCACGACGTGGCTCTGATGCATCAGCGACGGTACACCCGTACCCAAGTTCGTAACCTCCTCGAATCGAACGGATTTACCGTCGAACGGCTCTCGTATCACATCTTCTTTCTCTTTCCACTGGTCGCTCTCTCCCGGTTCATGAGCAAATTCAAGAAGGGCGAACCAGACGCAAAACTGCCGTCGATTCCCGGTTGGGTTGAAGGCATTTTCAAAATCGTCCAACGAGGCGAGGCCGCGATCATCACTCGCTCAAACCTCCCTTGGGGCAGCAGCATCGTGGCCGTTGCGCGAAAAAGAAAATAATTCCGCCAACAAATCGACGTCGAGATCGCATTAGTAAGTGTGGGGCAAAAACTAAGGACCGATGAGAAGCGAATTCTTGCCGAGAAACTTTTCAAAGAACACGGCTCTGCGATCTTTCGTTTTGCCCTCCGGCTATCAGGAAACCGGGCCATTGCCGAAGACATAACGAGCGATACGATTCTTGTCGCGCTTGAAAAGGTACAGCGAAACGAAGACATCGACCTGACCCGAAACTATCTCTTTGGGATTACGCTGAACAAGTGGCGCCGAACTCGAAGATCGCCTACTCAATCGATTTCGGATATGGTGGCGGCTGACGCAACCAATCTGGACCAACTCCTCGACCTCGAACGGGCGTTCCGAACGTTGCCGCGAGCCTTGCAAGAGGCTTTTGTCTTAGTCAAAGCCGAAGGCCTGACGTCGAAAGAAGCGGCCGGAATCCTCAAAATTCCGCAGGGCACCGTACAATCTCGGGTTCACGATGCCGTTCATCATATGCGAAATGTCCTCCACGAACCCCTTGCACCCACAAATATTTTCAGTGAAGTAAAGCCATGAACAACTACGAATTTCCAACTGACGGCTGGCGCGACCTTTCGGTCGATTCAGCCTTAAAAACCAAGTTTTTGCTTAATCTCGATCGCCATGAACGCTCCCGAACGAAGCTCTTTGTTGGTCTAGGGTTTCTTTCGACTGGCCTTGGTGCAGCCGCTCTCTCCACCTTTTTCCTATTTGGAACACCAACGACCACGCTCGCCCAAGTGATCGAGGCTGGATCGAAGGTTTCGTCCTTCACCTGGACGAATCGAAGAATTATGGGGCCCGAGAAGGGAGGAGGCTTCACCACCATCTCTCGAGTTTCAGGCGATGTTATTCTTTCCGAGCACAAAGAATCCATGCCGAGTCGCAACGACGGAACGTTCAATTACTCCGATTCGAATCAACAGATTTATTATTTCGGGCGGTTCAAATTAGCTCTGATTGACGGGCCCGAAAAAAAGCGGGAAATTATCAACCAAATTCCAAAAATGTCTAACTTCCTCAAGGACTTCAAATCCTCGAAAGTCGAAAAGAATTACGATTGGAACGGTCGCAAAGTCAACCGATTTACGTTTAAGAACAAGAATCACGACTACGACATTGATGAAGAACTATTAGCTGACCCCAAAACGAATTTGCCAATCAAATTCATTTGTATGAGGGACAACCGAAGTTGGGGCGATGAATGGACTTTCGACTATTCTCCAATTGACAAGAAGACCTTAAAGCCGACTATTCCACCCGAAGCAAAACTCGTTGACCTTCGTCCTCAACGTCAAAAACTGGTAGCTAATTTGAGCCATTCGAAATCGGATGTTCCGACTTGGTTGTCGTCGTCATTATTTGAATCTGTTTTGCTTGTAAAGAAATCCGCTGCGGTCAAAAACCAATTCATGGTATTTGAGGCAGACGTAACTTCGGAGCTAGCGAAGAAGAAGATTCACTTCAGAGGAAACGTGGACCCAATTTACCAGCCGTGCATCAAGGTCAATGGTCAAGACTATTGGCAATTTAACCTTGTTCGGCAAGAAGATCTGCTGAAAAATACCTTTGATTCTGCCGATCACTTGAGCGGATCAATCACTTTTCATCCCGCTGAGTACCAGTCCAAGAGTGCGATGCAGCCAAAAACAATCACCTTTCGGGATGTCGCGGCGACTCAGGTGGGATACGTCGATTTCTTGGTTGAACCATTCAAAGTCCCATATGCCCGACCACAACTCGGCGGGCAAAAAGAAAAGTCGAAGTAAGCAGATTCTTGGATTTTTCGGTTCCTCGAATTCATTTATGGTACGTTCGTAGAACAGAAGATATGGCGCAATTTCGAGTTGGATGTGTTCCCTACGTCAATGCCCGTCCCCTCGTCGCCGCGTTCGACCAACCCAACGACTTTGTCGAGGTCATTTACGAAGTTCCGTCGAAACTTCCTGCACTTCTCGATTCTGGCGAAGTCGATGCCATCCTGGTTTCAAGCATTGAACTCCTTCGGCGCAATGACTTGCTCATGGTGGCGGACGTAGGGATCATGAGCTACGGACCGGTCAAAAGTGTTCGCCTGCTGTCCAAAGTTCCCCTTACCGAAATCAAATCGCTGGCCCTCGACCAAAGCAGCATGACGAGCAATATCCTTGCCCAAATCATCTTGGCTGAGAATGGGGTCTTTCCGATCTGCGATACAGTACCGCCCGACCAATCAAACATGCTAGATAGCCACGATGCATGCGTCATCATTGGCGACAATGGGTTTAAAGCGGATGGAACCGGGCTTGTCGATATCGATCTCGGCGAGGCTTGGACGGACATGACCGGACTTCCTTTCGTTTGGGCGTTATGGCTCGGAAAAAAGGATCATCGGCTCGATGCACAAAAGCTTTCCGTATCTCTCTACCTGGCATTCGAGGCCAGTGGATTCAATTCAATTCACAGCTCTCTCGATCTCGAACGTCCTATTTTGTCCAGGGTGAAGCGTCTTCGCAAAGAGCTCACTCATGAAACACTCCGAAAGGAGGTTAAAAGTGACGAACCTAGGCGCAAATACGTGTGCGAGACGGCAGCGAAAAATTCTGGCTGGACCCCAGAAGAAGCAATGGAGTACTTGACGAACAATGTTCGATACAAATTCTTGGATAGCCGAAAGGGACTTGGCACCTTTAAAAAACTTATCGAAAAGCATTCCCTCGGCAAGATCTGCCCGGCCGAACCGAATTATTTAGAAATGAGGAAGGAAATCTATGGTTTGATTCCAAGCTGAATCACCAATAATTCTGTAAAGCCCGGAATTGTCAGATTCCTAAGATTATTTCAAGCTTGTCATTTCTGACTTTGACCGACTTTACTGCTAAGTGGATCAGAAAAAATCTAGCGTCGTTTTCACTCAATTTGTAAACCGGAGTCTTGGCTAAATACTCTTGCAGAGCACTCCCAATAAGATCACCCGCAACATTTCGATATTTCACTGGCAACCCACTCATTTCAAAGCCCGTTACATCAATTTTTGGTGAGTCCAAAAAGAGCTCTCCGGTCGAAGGCTCGTAGCGAACCACCCCCGAGCCCTCGGTATGACCCGACGCGGCACTCATTCCCAGCGCCGTGACCGTCGTCGAGAAGCCGATTCGAACTCGATCTGTACCCGGCTCGATCTGAACCGTCGGATCGGTGAATTTGGCCGATACGATCAATTCTCGCTTCTCAAACGGAAATTTCTTCGACACTTCAGTTTGAATCTCGCCCGCGCTTAACCGAATCGTACGCATGGCTCCGCCCGTTGCGACGAATGCACCGACACCAACGACCACCAAAACCGCACCACCTATGAGCCAATTACGAGACTTCATTGATTCATGATAACGCGAACGCGACCTTGCCCGATCCAATTATTTTAGGATTCGACTCAAATTCTCATCAAATGGACCGCGGGCTAAAAACGTCGTGGCTTATCAAACTTCTTTCGCTTCGCAAAACCCGAATCCGGACGGCCACCGCCGCCGCCATCCCGGTTATATCCGCCATCACGCGATGGACGAGAAGGCTCGTTGTTACCCCCGAAAGCGGGTTGCGCCAACTGAATCTTGACCCGCTGGTTTCGAATTTTAGAGTTGCTCAAGGCATCAATGACCCGCTGACCTTCGCTTGCCGGAACTTCCACAAACGCGGAACGATCGAGGATATCGATGACGCCAATTTGGCGGCCATCAAGTCCAGATTCGTTCGAAATCGCACCAACCAAGTCACCAGGTCGCAATCCGTCTTGTCGACCCATGCCAACGAAGATTCGAACCATGCCCGTTTCGGGTTGCTCGAAGTCGGCAAAACCTTCGTTTTCGTCTTCCTTGTGCTCGCTCTGGTGTCGTTCTTTCCACAGCATTTGCAAAGCAGCAGCGGCAATTTCCAAGGCATCAAAGTCCTCAGCAAGATCGGTCACCGCAGGCAACATTGACTCAAAATCGCCGCCCGACAAGGTCTCTCGAAGTGACTCGACAAAGGCTTCTTTTCGTCGGAACGCGATGTCCGCGACGGTTGGAATTCGGGCGGGTTGGATTCGCGACCCAATTTCTCGCTCGATATTCTCAAGTTTTCGTCGCTCTTTGTGATAAATCAGGGTGATCGCATCGCCAGTTCGCCCCGCTCGGCCCGTTCGACCGATTCGGTGAATATACTGCTCGGCGTCAAACGGAACGTCGTAGTTGATGACGTGGGTAACGTGGTCAATATCCAGTCCTCTCGCCGCAACGTCGGTGGCGATCAGCAAGTCGGTCAGACCCTCTCGGAACCGTCGCAGAACCCGCTCTCGGTCGCTTTGGCCCATGTCGCCATGGATCGGCTCCGCACTGTAGCCATGGAAGCTTAATGATTCGCTCAACTCCGCTGTCTCTAGCCGAGTCCTGCAGAAAACGATGGTTGAACCCGGAGTCTCCATGTCGAGCACTCGGGCGAGTGCTTCTTGCTTTTTGCCCGGGGCAACTTCGTAATAAGTCTGATTGGTGGTTTCGAGCGTTCGTTGCTTGGCAATGATCTCAATTCGCTTCGGATCACGAAGAAACTTCTTGGTAATTGACAGAACTCGCGGAGCCATCGTTGCCGAGAAGAAAGCAAGTTGTCGAGTGTCGGGAAGCTCGGATAAAATGGCTTCCAAGTCCTCGGTAAAGCCCATCGCCATCATTTCGTCGGCTTCGTCAAGAACGCAGAAGCTAACATTATCGAGTCGAAGCGAACCTCTTCTAAGGTGATCAAGCACTCGGCCAGGGGTTCCGACGACAATGTGCGCTCCCGCCTTAAGAGCCCTAAATTGTCGGTCGATCGGTTGGCCACCATACACAGGCACCACGCGCAGACCGCCGTGCTTAGCAAAGTCATGAATTCCCTTGGCGACTTGGATGGCAAGTTCGCGCGTTGGAGCAAGAACGAGCGCCTGGGTTGTGTGGTTCGAAAGATCGAGCTTCTCGATCAATGGCAATCCAAAGGCTGCCGTCTTCCCTGTTCCGGTTTGAGCAAGGCCAATAAGGTCGCAACCGGTCAACAATACCGGGATCGCGAGGGCTTGAATCGGCGTGGGAGTCTCGAAACCAAGATCCGTGATCGACTTGAGCGTGCTGGCTTGGAGGCCTAATTCGGCAAAGGTCGTTGCCTCTACTACGGTTGGCTCAGGCTTTGGAGGTGAGTGAAATGTGGGTTTGTCCCGACCCGGCTTTGGCCGTTTCGGGCTCCAAGAATTATTAGCCTTGGCGTTTGACGCCGAGGACGATGGTTTGCGGTTCGGCGGGAATGAATCGTTGTTTTTTTTGGGCATGTCTATCTCGGTTACGTCCTCCTCAATCTCAGTCCATCGCCAGGCAGTTATGTGCGCACTGAATCGATGAAAGAGGAAACGAAACTCGAATCCGGTCGGGAGAGGGGTCGATCAAATCGACCATAACCCCCACAGTCTACCGTTTTGGGCAAAATCAACTCGCTGAAACGTGACAGAACTGGTAGATTGAACCTATACCATGCTGTTGACTTCCATCGCGGCTCTTATGCAACTCCCCCTTTTTCGCGACGTCGCGCCGGACATGAAGATCCCTCTGGCCAACGACGAAGCTTGCTTTATCGACGTTGACCAGGATGGTTGGACCGACCTTATTGCCGGAGGCATTATTTGGCATAACGACCACGGCAAAGGGTTCACCAAACTAGCAGATGGTTTTGGCGCAGTAATTGCCGCCGATTTTGACAACGATGGCTTTCCCGACCTCTTTTCCTGGTCGAAAATGAAGATATTTCACAACGAAGGAGGCAAGAAATTTACAGAAATTCTGATGCCAAAATTGCCGCAAATGAATTCTCGCGGAGCCTGCTGGGGCGATTTTAACAACGACGGCCTCGTTGACCTCTACATTGGCGGGTACGAGGACTGGGACAGAAACATCACCTTTCCAAGCGCGATCCTCATGAACCGAGGCGGCAATCGATTCCAAGTGACTTGGATTGACCAAAAATTCCGAACTCGAGGAGTCACGGCTTGCGACTTTAATCGCGATGGTGCTCTTGACGTCTATGCATCGAATTATCGCCTGCAACCCAACGAGCTTTGGCACAACGACGGCAAAGGAGTCTTCACCGATAAAGCAAAAGAATACAACGCACTCGCAACATCCACTGGTTTTGATGGCGGCCACTCGATCGGAGCTGCCTGGGCCGACTTCGACAATGACGGCGAGTTCGACCTTTTTGCGGGAAACTTTGCCCACGTCGACGATCGCGGTGATCAACCCAAGTCTCGATTTTTGCGAAACCAGGGTCCAAAATTAGGGTTCAAATTTGAAGATCTCGGCACGTGTGGTGTCTTCTACCAAGAGTCATATGCTTCTCCTGCCGCAGGAGACATTGACAACGACGGAAACGTCGATCTCTTTTTCACCACCGTCTACGGCGTGGGGTCGTTCAGCAAACCAAACTTCCCCGTCCTGTATCATAACGACGGCAAATTTAAGTTTTCCGACGTTACTGCACCATACGGCATGGACAAACTACCACCAACCTACCAGGCCGCCTTTGCCGACATCGCCAACAACGGGCAGTTATCCCTTTCTTCAGGCGGAAAGCTCTTTTCCACCACCGAAAAGCTCCATCACTGGCTCGAAGTCAGACTTCAAGGCGACGGCAAGACCGTCAATCGAAGCGCAATCGGCGCCCAGGTTCGCATCAAGATCAAGGACCAAACCTTCAGCCGACAAGTTGAAGCCGGAACGGGCGAAGGCAACCAAAACGACCTCAAACTCCACTTTGGTCTTGGCGAGTATCGAGGCAAACTAAGCCTCGATATCACCTGGCCCGGTGGCAAAAAGCAAACCGTTCGTTCCGTCAAAATGGATCAAATTGTTGACGTCAAATTTCGGGCGTGACATCCAACAAACCCGCCAGCATGTTAAAGTAAAGCCATCTATCATGAAATTCAAAGCGTCATTTCTTGCATTGTCCGTTCTCGCGACGACCGCCGTCTTTGCCCAGCAGAAAACTTCAGTCGACCCCCACGCCAATGAAACCGGAGCCGAGCGCGACGCCCGGATGAAATGGTGGCGAGAAGCCCGATTCGGAATGTTCATCCACTGGGGCGTCTATTCGGTGCCCGCCGGAACCTATGACGGCAAACGAATTGGTGGAATCGGCGAATGGATCATGCGGAGTGCGAACATTCCGGTCGCAACGTACGCAAATTATGCCAAGCAATTTAACCCCGAAAAATTCAACGCAACCGAATGGGTCAGCTACGCCAAGGCGGCCGGAATGAAGTACATCGTCATGACCGCAAAGCACCACGACGGATTTTGCATGTTCCCCACCAAAGTCGACGACTGGAACATCACCGCCCGGTCGCCGTTCAAGCGAGATCCGGTTGGCGAAATGGCCGCCGCCTGCAAGAAAGCTGGCATCAAGTTCGGTGTTTACTACTCGCAAAACCTTGATTGGCACCATGCGGGCGGTGGAACCGCGGGCCAGGCTTGGGACGATGCCCAGAAAGGCGATTTCCACAAATATGTCGTCAATGTCTCGGCTCCACAAGTGAAAGAACTGCTCGAAACCTACCACCCAGCGGTTCTGTGGTGGGATATCAACGGCCCGTTCGATGCCGCAGAAGTGAAAGCCTTGACCGAATCATTCAGCAAGGTGCCAGGGCTCATTGCAAACAACCGACTCGGTGGCGGAGTTCCGGGTGATACCGAAACTCCCGAGCAGTTCATTCCCGCGACCGGATACAAGGGCCGCGATTGGGAGACTTGCATGACCATGAACGATACCTGGGGATATAAGAGCTACGACCACAACTTTAAATCGACGACCACGCTCGTGCAAAACCTCATCGATATCGCCTCGAAGGGCGGAAACTACTTGCTCAACGTCGGTCCAACTTCCGAGGGATTGATCCCCGAGGAAGAAGTATCGCGACTCAAAGAAGTCGGCCAATGGATGCGGGCAAATGGCTCCAGCATTTACGCCACAACCGCGAGCCCTTACAAGCGGCTTCCTTTCGAGGGCAGGGCAACGGTGAAAGGAAATACGCTGTATCTCAACGTTTTCGATTGGCCATCGACGGGCTTGATTTTGCCCGGATTGCAAACGAAAGTGATGTCAACAAAAGTTGTTTCGACGGGAGAAAAGCTGACGGTTACAAAGAATGTCGACGGATCCCTATTGATCAGCCGACCGAAAATCATGACTCCGATTTCGACCGCTATCGCTCTTTCATTGGAAGGCAAGCCAGTAGTAGTCGAACCAGAGGTTTTGATTGAGCCAAATCGATCCGGGACGCTGGCGCTGACAGCAAACAATGCCGAGTTAGTCGGCGACGAGATCAAAGTTCAGGATAGCGGTGACAATGCTAACGTCGGATTCTGGACGAATCCTAAGGACTCCGTCTTGTGGAAGTTCCAAATTCCGGGCAAAGAAGCCAACGCTTTTCAATGCCGCATTACTTTTGCCTGTCCGAGAGGGGTTGAGGGAAGCAGTTTTACTCTTGTACTTGATGGAAAGGACACAGATATTCATGGGATCGTTATGCCGACAACTGGTTGGAACGACTTTACGACCATGTCACTTCTCGGCCAAGTCACAATCAGTCCCGGCAAGCATGTCTTACGAGTTCGCGTCGATAAGATGGCAGGATACGCGGTCATGAACCTAAAGAGCCTAATGGTCACGCGAATTTCGACGAAATAGGGTTATGAATCTACGGCGCGGCACATCAAACATATTCCTCTTGGCGGGGATGGCCACTTTTCTGGTTTCCGCATTGGTCGCGCCTGCCCAAAAATCTAAGGTTAAGCCTGTCAAGGTTGAATCCGTCAACTTTTCCCGCGACATCCTGCCCTTGCTCAGCGACAAGTGCTTCAAGTGCCATGGCCCGGATTCGGGAACCCGAATGGCTAGCATGCGACTCGATACCTCCGAAGGAGCGTTCGTATCCCGAGGCGGAAAGTTTCCCATCGTGCCCAAGCGACCGGATCATAGCATGGTGGTTGCGCGAATCAATGGCAAAGAGGGCCCGATGCCCCCGAAGGACAGTGGAAAATTCCTCAGCAAAACCGAAATCGCCTTGATCACTCGCTGGATCTCCGAAGGAGCCCACTACAGCAAGCTTTGGTCGTTCGAACCTTTGCCCCTGACCGTGGCAGTTCCGAAAGTCTCGGGCACATGGGCCAGCGATGACCTCGATAAATTCGTTTTGGCGAGACTGATGCAGGCTAAATTGACTCCTTCAGCACCCGCTTCTCGAACCCGATGGTTGCGACGAGTCACTCTCGATTTGACTGGCCTGCCGCCTGCCGAAGCCGAAATTTCATCGTTCGCAAATGACAACAAGCCAGGGTCATTCGAGCGCGTGGTTGACCGATTGTTAGCCAGCCCACACTTTGGCGAACGCGTGGCCATAGACTGGCTCGATGCGGCTCGATATTCCGACAGTTACGGCTATCAGTCCGACTTGCTGATGCCAACTTGGCCGTATCGAGACTGGGTGGTGCGCGCGTTTAATCAGAATCTGCCCTATGATCAGTTCTTGACCGATCAAATCGCGGGAGATTTGATTCCAAACTCCACTCGCGACCAAAAACTCGCGACCGCGTTCAGTCGACTTCACCGCCAATCCAATGAAGGAGGCTCGATCGCTGAGGAATATCGCACGACGTATGCCTCGGACCGAGTGGAAACGTTTGGCACGTCCGTTCTCGGACTCACCGTCGGATGCGCCAAATGCCATGACCATAAGTTCGACCCAATTACTCAGAAGGACTATTACCAACTCTTTGCCTACTTCAACAACATCAACGAATACGGACTACTGCTCAGCACCGAGATCGTTCCAACCCCTTCCCTTCTGCTACCAAACCCCGCTCAAGATGAGCAACTCACAAAGTTAAAGGCTGCCGATGCAGCCGCTAAAGCGAACCTGGACAAAGTCAAAAGTGAAGCTACATTGCGGTACGCAACGTGGCTGGCGACCAAGCCCACCAAGGCCGAGATTCCTGGCCTCATCGGGAAGTTCTCATTTGAGAATTTCAAGGATAACAAGTTTACGAACCAAGTTCCCGGCGACGCGTTTGCGGCCAAGCTTGGCGACGTCAACATTCTCAGCGGCCACTACGGCACCATGGCGATGCTGGACGGTGACAACGGAATCGTCGTTCGAAAGCTTCCCGGCAAGGAGCGATTCGAGCCTTTCACTTGGTCCTTCCAAGTTATCGATCCTCGCACCACCAAGGCTCCCATCGTCCTCCTCCATCGCTCGGGCGGCACCGATGTCGGCTTCTGTGGGTACGACCTGATCCTCGAAAATGGATTCCTCACCGCCCGAATCATGCGGCACTGGCCTGGCAACGCAGTCGCCGTTCGCACGAAGGCACCATTTGCCAAAGGCGAACTGACCACCATCGGTTGGTCATGGGACGGTACTGGTCGAGCCAGTGGACTGAAGCTCTACCTTAACGGCAAACCTGCAGCCATCACTGTTGTGGTTGATAAACTTTGGAAGAAGGTCAACGCTTACGGCGATCTCGCCGGAAGCGGCGGCGACTGGGCGTTCGGTCAGCGGTTTCGCGAACTCGGATTTAAAGGCGGACAAATTGCCAACCTTGCTTTCGCTAATCGAAACCTCAGCGACCTCGAAGTGGCTCAGATCAACGACGGCATGAGCTTGACTGACAGTCTGACAAAGCCAAACGATGGCTTGCGCGATTACTATGTTGGCTCGATCGACCCGGAAGTTACCAAGGCAATGGCCGCAGTCCGAAAAACTCAGGCCGACCTCGCAAACTTCGAAGAAGGAATCTACGAAATATCCGTGATGGAAGAAGCGAATCCGCCAATTCCTGCATACATCCTTGCTCGCGGCGCCTACGATGCTCCCAAAACCGACAAGAACAGAGTTTCTCGCGGAACACCGAAAGCCCTGCCCGCAATAGCGACGACCGCCGTCAATAACCGATTGGCTCTTGCTAAGTGGACCACTCAACCGAACCATCCGCTCACATCCCGTGTGGCAGTCAATCGGGTTTGGCAAATGCTGTTTGGCACTGGCTTAGTCGAAACCAGCGAAAACTTTGGCGTGCAAGGATCACGCCCCTCAAACCCCGAACTACTTGACTTCTTGGCGCGTCGATTTGTCAATTCCGGTTGGAACCTCAAGCAGTTGATGCGCTCGGTGGTCCTTTCAAGCACGTATCGACAAGATTCCCTACGAAGCGCGAAGTCAACGAAACTTGATCCTGACAACCGACTTTTTTCCCGGGGACCCAGTGTTCGACTCCCCGCCGAAATGGTTCGCGACACCGTCCTCGCCGCTTCTGGCCTGCTCGACCAAAGGATCGGCGGTACACCCGTCAATCCATATCAACCCGCCGGAATATGGCAAGAGTTCAATGGAATGAGCCCCGGCTTCGTGCAGAGCAAAGGAACGGATCTGTACCGCCGGAGCCTTTATTCGACTTGGAAGCGCACGACGCCCGTGCCAAGCATGATGACCTTCGACGCAACTTCGCGAGAAGCGTGTACGATCCGACGACCGTCCACAAATACTCCGCTCCAAGCGCTTGTTTTGCTGAACGATATACAGTTCGTTGAAGCGGCCCGAGTGCTGTCAGAAAAGGTGATTCACCTGTATGGCACCGACGCGGAACGAATCAAGTCGGCGTTCAGGCGACTTGCCGCTCGTGAGCCCGACGCCCGAGAACTTGCGATTCTCACTCAGGTCGTCAACGAGCAGCGCGCAGAATTCTCGAAGACTCCGGAAGAAGCCAAGAAATTGGCGAAAGTCGGCGAATCGAAACCCGACCTCAACCTCAATCCGGTCGATGTTGCGGCGATGACGATGGCCGTACAAACGATCCTCAACTCCGACTCGGTAATTTGGAAACGATAATCATGAACTCCTACGATCCTGACCACCCGATTAGCAAAGTGCTCGGCCTTACTCGCCGTGAGTTCTTTGGCAACGCCGCCAAAGGCATCGGCTCGGTAGCGATGGCGTCGCTCCTGCCCAGTTGGGCATTTGGCGAAAAAGACGGCCAAGTTACGCTCGGAAAGTATCACCATCCACCCAAAGCCAAGCGCATCATCTACCTGTTCCAAGCGGGAGGCCCCGCCCAGCAGGACCTTTTCGACTACAAACCCCTGCTCAACAAGCTCCACGGGGAGCCACTTCCCGAAAGTGTTCGCCATGGTCAGCGACTGACCGTCATGAGTGCCAACCAAGGCGTCATTCAACTCGCGGGTTCGCCCTTCAAATTTGCCCAGCATGGCCAAAGCGGAGCCTGGATGAGCGAAGCGCTTCCCCACCTCTCCACCGTCGCGGACGAAATCTGCTTCATCAAGTCGATGTTCACCGAGGCGATCAACCACGATCCTGCCATCACTTTTTTCCAAACCGGAAGTCAAATCGCGGGACGTCCATCCTTTGGCTCCTGGCTATCGTACGGCCTCGGTTCAATGAACCAAGACCTTCCCGCGTTCGTGGTGCTTGCCAGCGTTGGTAAGGGCGACCAGCCACTCTACGCCCGTTTGTGGGGCAACGGCTTCCTTGACTCTCGCTACCAAGGAGTTCGTTTCCGTGCGGGTAAAGAACCCGTGCTCTACCTTTCGAACCCCGATGGCGTTTGTGGCTCTGGTCGCCGGGCCATGCTCGACCGACTCAGTGAACTCAATCGGCACCAGTACGAAAAGGAACTCGACCCCGAAATCGAGAGCCGAGTCGCCCAATACGAGATGGCCTACCGAATGCAGACCAGCGTGCCCGACATCATGGATATCTCCAAAGAGACCCAGGAAACGTTCGACCTGTACGGCCCCGACTCTAAGCGTCCCGGAACCTTTGCCGCCAACTGCCTTCTTGCACGGAGACTCGCCCAAAAAGGCGTTCGCTTCATCCAACTCTATCACCAAGGTTGGGATCAGCACGGCGACATCAAAGGCGGAATCGGCACTCAATGCCGCGACACCGACCAACCGACCACGGCGCTCATCAAAGACCTCAAACGGCTCGGAATGCTCGAAGACACCCTCATCGTTTGGGGCGGAGAATTTGGCCGAACCAGTTACTCGCAAGGCTCCAACGATCCGAATAATTTCGGGCGCGACCACCATCCTCGCTGCTTCAGCGTGTTCATGGCGGGCGGCGGCTGCAACGCGGGAACGACGTACGGTCGCACCGATGACTACGGCTACAACATTGCCGACGCCAGCGGAAACCCCCTTCAGCCTACCAAAGAAGAATTCACCGAAGGCGCGGTCCACGTACACGACCTCCAGGCCACCATTCTATGGTTGATGGGCGTTGACCACAAACGGCTCACCTTCCCGCTCCAGGGCCGCGACTACCGACTCACCGACGTCCATGGCCACGTAGTTCAAAAGCTGATGAAGTGATCCTTTCCTTCCTTCTGCTGACTCAATCCTCGACGACCATCTATTCGGTGTACATGCCTACAAATCATGTTGCGGTGATCGAGAGAAGGAGTGTCCAGAACGGAGCGATCAAAGTTGAAGCGTCGATGGAGCTTCCTCAATCTCAAAATTACCGTCTAATTGACCTCAAGATTGCGCCAAAAGGCAACTATGCCTTGGTTTGGGGGCACCGAAAGAAGGGTGTTTCATCCTGTACTTGGATATTCAACTCAAAGTTGACCAAATTAATCGCAAGATTTGCTTTTGAAGACCCATATACGCTGCCGTTGTGGAAGACGGCAAATGTTCTGTGCTACATTGGCGCTGGAAGACCGGGACGAAGCTTAAATGTAAGGCTCTCTGGCGAAAGCGTGGCAAGCAAGGATTTTGTCCCACACCAGAAAAATCCACATAAAATCCCTACTCATGCAGCCGAAGCAAATGAATTCATGTTGCATCGCGGATACGGCCCTCTCTCTGGCCCTCACTCTTCAGGAGAGTACTATTTTGGATCACACAAAGAAAATGCCCTGGTTTCTGAGTCAGGAGACACGATATGCGCGAGCACTCGGATCTCGAATACTTCGCCATTTTCTCAAGTTCGACTCTTGACTCGAAAAGGCACCCAGTGGACCGATAGGGTGCTAGCCGAAGTCTACGGTCATCCTATGCTGATCCTAACTGACCCTATTCTTAGCGTGCTCTCAACCAAGGATGATGTGGGTGAACTATCGGTCTTTGATATCAATAGTGTCAAATCGATCGGCAAATTTCGAGCCGACGCCGCCGACTCGGCCCAAATACTGTTTGGACGCTAACAGTGCGAATCAGTAATCGTCTTCTCCAAACTCTTTCCATGCCAAATGTCGTTGTCGAGGCAGTCGGAGGATAGGCAGCCTGCCCGCCGAAGCGCCTTGGCGAAGGCTGGGTCCTCGCCTATATCACCGATTTCTAAACGCCAAAACACAAGGTATTGCTTCCCTTTTCACCCGGGTCGACTACCGCGAAGCGGTTACACCCAAGTAGCCGTGGGTGCGTGCACCCACGGATAGTTCTTCAATCTTCCGACCCCGAAGCGGGTCGCACCGTTCTAATCCAAATACCTTGGATCATAGTCAATGGCTGCCAACTTAAGGATTTCTAATCGTTCCTCCTCGAACGTCACTTCGTGATGATGTTCGGCTTGGTTCAAAATATAGTTCGAAATCATGTTCAGATCACTCGGACTGACCGCAATGGCCGCATATCCATCTTGCCAGGCAAACGAAGGAACTCTTTCCCGCATCCAATGGCTGCTCGATTTCTTTAACTCCTGTACGAAGTTGGAAACGTTCTGAGTCGATTTGATTCTGACCAAAATGTGGACATGATCGGCCACGCCACCAACTTTGATGGAAACCGCGCCTAATCCTACGATGGTGCCGACGATGTATCTCAGCAATTGATCCAAGAGGCCGTCGGTCAGAAATGGCGTTCGATTCTTCGTACTGAAAATGATGTGAATATTAAGAGCGAGGTAGGTGGACACGTTCAAACCATCATATCTGAAAAGGTCTTGTGCGACCCACTTCGGGGTCGTTATTTTACGTTCTCGACCGTGGGTGCAAGCACCCACGGCTATATGGGTGTAACCGCTTCGCGGTAAGGATGATTAAAATCAAAACTACGCTTTTTTCACCAACTCAACCTTCGAAATTGAACCGTTCTTGCTCAAATCCTTGCCGTAAATCACCGTCGCCACCGCCTTAATCTCCGGATGACCCGCAACCGAAATGGTCGGCACCGAGCTATAGCCCGCTCCGCCGTCAACCACCTTAAACCCGGTGATCGCGCCTTCACTCTTAACCACTTCAATCACCGCCGCATTCGTCCGCCAGTAGTCCCAGACAAATTACACGGCCTAATAATATTAATGGTTTGCATTTTTCATTTTCTTAATTCTCATCTAAATCTGATCTCACATGGTCCGGTCAGCACAGCAGATGCTCTAACGCGGGCGTGAATTGGCACCTGATCCGCCTGAGCCGTCATTTATCAATTTGTATTCACCCAAGTTTTGCAGCGCAACAATTTGGGTATCCCGATCCTTATCTTTTGACATCTCCTTAGTAAAGGCAATCCCCAATTGAGTTTTGGGCCGGCCGATAATATACAAATACAGTCGGCGAACAGTTGCGCTCTTTTCCAAGCCAGCTTTCTCAACCACCCAAGATTCTCGATCAGCATTAATTTGCTTGTGTAAATCTAGAGCAGCGTGGTACTTATCCAAACTTGTTGCCATATTCTCTCCGACGCTAAGCTGATTCACCCCTCTCTTAAATTCAGCATCGGTCACCTTCGTCACAAGCACTTTTGGTGGTACCCAGGATGTAATTGGTTTTTCATGCTTGATCCAATTACATCCGGAGCAAAGCAACAAGACTACCGTTACGCCAGCCAATCCACCTTGCCAACTTGAACTCACTGTAGCCATATTAATATTTTACATCCCTCCGACTGAGCCGCCACTGGAATCATCACTTGGGCTTGGACCACTAGAGGAACCTCCACTTGAACTTCCGCTTGAACCTCCGCTCTTGGGAGCTGCGCCACCCGTCTGAAACGGCCAGGCCGTCCACATTTGCCCATCGCCCTGACGGAGCTTGCTCTAGCCAGCCTCATCGCCAGTTATCTCTTTTTGAAGAGAGATAGGTGAATCAAATCCAATTGAGAGACCGAAGCCGTTTGATGAACCTTGAGAAAGGTCCCCTCCACAAATGCCCTCGACAAATAATCAAAACATGCTAGGCCCTCTAGGAAAAATTAAGGTAGCGTTTTGGAAATCGTTATGATCAAGACTTCCTCCGCTATTGTTCTCTCCCTCGCAATGGTTGCCAGCGCCAACGCGCAAGGCGGACGCCAACGACAAAATCCGTTCGCTCCTCCGCTCGCATCCATTCACTATGCTTTGGATCGAACTTGCGACCTCCAAAATGTCGACATTAATATCGATATCGATTATCCGAATCGAATGTTTGCCGGAACGGTGGTCAACACCCTCAGTCCGCTTCGAAGTGGCCTCCACGAAGTCATGTTAATGGCCGGAGTTCCGCTCGTCATCACTTCGGTAAAAGTAGACGGCGTCGAAGCAAAGTATCGTCGCGATGGTCGATTAATGTTCATTACCGTCCCTTCAACGACACGCGGAAAAGCAATGAAAATTGCCATCGATTACAACGCGAAAAACACCACGGCACGACCTTTCGGCGGCGGCGGTGGCGGATTCCACTGGATTGAAGCAACTGCAAACAACCCAACCCACGCCGGATTCTGGACTCAAGGCGAGGCCGAAACCAACTGCGAATGGTGTCCAACTTGGGACTACCCCAACGACATGACGACCAGTGAGACCCACTGCACGGTGCAATCCGACTGGGACATGATCGGCAACGGCGCGTTGATCGACACCAAGCTCAGTGCCGACAAGAAGAAGAAAACTTTTCACTGGAAGATGACCCAGCCCCACGCGACGTACCTTCTGACTCTGGTTGGCGGACCGCTTGACATCAAAAAAGACACGTGGGAAGGGGTGGATCTTTGGTATGTCACGCCTCGCGGCGAAGGCTACATGATCGACAATTCGTTCGGTCACACCAAAGACATGCTCAGTTTCTACTCGAAGGTGTTTGGCGTGAAATATCCCTGGCCGAAATACGCCCAGAACGCGATGTACGACTTTGGCGGCGGAATGGAGAATGTCTCGGCGACCACACTTGGCGAAGGCAGCCTCAGCGAAGCACGCGACGGCTACTTCCGAATGGATAGCCTCAATTCGCACGAGCTCGGCCATCAATGGTTCGGCGACTTTGTCACCTGCAAAGACTGGAGCGACACCTGGCTGAACGAGAGTTTCGCCACAATCCTCCAAATTCTTTACTTCGAACACAGCCGAGGCAAAGACGCTTATGCTTGGGAAATCGACGATGCGATGCGGAGTTACTTCAACGAAGCTCGCCAATATAAGAGACCTATTTCGTCGAAAATGTACACCAACGGCGATGCAATGTTCGACTCCCATACCTATCCAAAAGGAGGTTCGGTTCTCCACACCCTGCGTAAGATGCTCGGGGACGAAGCATTTTTCGGGGGATTGAATTACTACCTAACCAAATGGGCTCACACTCCAGTCGAGAGCGCACAGCTTCGACGGGCATTTACCGAGTATTCAGGCATCAACGTTGAACCGTTTTGGGCTCAATGGTTCGATAAACCCGGTCACCCAGTCATTGACTACACGTGGAGCTACGACGCAGGAAAAGTAAACTTGACCGTCAAGCAAACCCAAGACACGTCCGACGGAACCCCAGTCTACGATGTGATGACCTCGGTCGACATGATCGGCGCCAACGGTCAACACACAATGATGCCAATTCACATGACCAAGACGGAAGAAATCTTTAGTTTCCCGGCTTCCAACAAGCCCGGAGCGGTCGTATTCGACCCCGAGCATGTGTTCCTTCGCGAGATTCCGAAGCTGAATTGGAGCGCTGAAGAGCTTCCTTACATCCTAAGATTCGGCAAGAACGCACCGGACCGCCAGGAAGCAATGCGACAACTGATGCAGAAGCCAAGCGACGAAACGGTGAAGATGGTTGCCGACGTGATCGCCGCCGACAACACCCAGTTCCTGACTTTCCGAAACATCAACGCCTTGGTCAACTTGGCCAAGGCGGAGATGCGAAGTTACTGGATGAAGATGCTTGAGCACCCTAGTTTCGATCGTCGAGCCAACGCGGTGACCGCGCTTGCGAAGTTGCCTGCCGACCCGGCGACTACTGCCATGTTCAAATCACTGGTCAATGACAAGGCACCCATTCAAGTCGTTGTCGGGTGCATCGGAGCCTTGGCGAATTGGGACAAGGAAGGTAATCATGCGCTTTTCGTAAAAGCCCAGGAAATAAAAGATCGGCGCGGACGCATTAAAGCCGCCGCCGACCGAGCCTTGGCCAAAGAGTAAAGTTGGTTTTCGTTGGCACAACCCCTTGTTTCGGCGTCGACCTCGACGCCGAAACGAGGTGCAAACATTACCATTCCGATCTCGACCGAATTGCCATCAAGTTTCCATGCTGCGGTCAATATTACGCGTGCATTGAATGCCATCAGGAGACTGCAGACCACCCGGCGCACGTCTGGCCGAAAGAGGAATTCGAGGCCAAAGCAATCCTGTGTGGCGCGTGTGGCACCGAACTCACGATAACGGAATACTTACAATGCGATTCAAACTGCCCGAAGTGCCAGGCGCAGTTCAATCCCGGCTGTAAGAATCATTGGCACCTCTACTTTGAGAGGTGATCATCGATCATGCCCGAGTCAAGAATGACTTTAAGCCATGGCGCAAATTCGGCAGGATTCCGCGAGATCTCTTGCCTCAGGGCGGCAATCTCGATCCATCGCGTTTCGGAGACCTCGTCCTGGTTGGGAGACACCAAACCATCGAATCGGCCAACCAGAACATGATCATGCTCCCTTTCTGTCATCCCACTCAACGAATCAAAGGCTTCGTACCGAACGACGCCAACTTCTCGAACGAGTGCCGCCACACCAAGCTCAACCATCATCGCTCGCTCGGCAGCTTCAACTGGTGTCTCAAAGGCCCCTGGATGCGAGCAACAACTGTTGGCCCATAGTCCCGCGAAATGATATTTCGATTTCGCTCGTTGCTGAATCAGTAACCGCCCTTCGGAGTTAAACAAAAACACTGAAATCGCTCGATGCCAGACGCCCCCGTTTTCATGGGCCGCCACCTTGTCAATCTCGGCAATCGTGTTTCCCTGATCGTCAACTTCTTGAATTCTCATTGTTTTCTGCCAAGCCATTCAGGTTACTGCCTTCGTTCGACGTATATTAAGAAGTCTTATGGCCTCCGCAACAAAAGTCCTGCTTGTCAGAATTGCCCGGTGGCCATCCTGCGCCTGGAACTGGCGTCACTGTGCCAACACTCACAATGAACCGCTCGCATTCCCGATAACGGAACATCAAACGCCTCTTCGCCGATCCGCCGTCGTCAAAGATGAAAATCTCCAACGAGGCAAAGAAACCAACGTCAAGGTAGCCGCATCTAGGCTCAACGGTATTATCATTACACCCGGTGAGACCTTCTCCTACCACCGTTCCATAGGAATTCCGAGCCGAACCAAAGGCTTTGTCGAAGGGCTTGAACTTCGCTCTGGGCACGAAGCTTCTGGGATTGGTGGCGGCTGTTGCTCCGTTTCAAACCTTCTCTTTTTACTAGCGATCAAATCTGGCCTTGAGATTGTCGAGCGACATCGCCATGGGCTCGACCTCTTTCCTGACCACGGTCGTAGCGTTCCGTTTGGCTGTGGCGCAACGATTTTCTTTCCCTATGCGGACCTCAAAATCCGAAACCCGCATAACTTCCCGGTCCGAATCTCCCTCGAGGTAAACGAAACTCACTTGGTTGGACAAATTCAATGCGATACAGACCCAGGCTGGCGAGTTGATCTCGTGGAGCGCGACCACAAATTTGAGAAGAAAGGAGAAATCTGGACTCGTGAGAACCGAATCTGTCGACAATACTTTGACCCCAATGGCGAAATGCTGAGGGAAGAAGAAGTCGTCCACAATGTTGGCAAATGCCTCTACGACCCAGAATCTTCGGGCTAGTAAAATGATCAAATCGGATCGGTTTTATCTCTTCGCCAACTGCCGAGTCAAGAAAAATTGCGTACTCATCCGGGTCCACCAGGCCCGCTGAGTTACCTTTTACATTGATCTTTGGCCCACTGGCAAGTGCAATTCCCTTTGCTTCTAATTCAGTACAGATCGCTTGAATATCTCCGTCGCGAAAATTCAACGAGAGCTCAGTTGCCATGAATTCTTGAATAAACAGACCAAGTCTCAACTGACCATTCGTTATAACAGCCCAGCCTTCCTCATCTAAGCCTTCGACGCGCCAAAAGCCGATGGCGTGATAAAAATGCACCAACATCTTTCACTCTCAAACATACATCGCACCAGCCAAGATTCATCTCGCAGCCCTAGGGTATCAATCGAATAATCGTGCCGTTGTTGAGATCGCAGATGATGATTTCTCCATTTGAGTCTGGAGTTACCGACACCGGACCCGAAATCGCATCGGCTCCCAGCGAGCTATTAATCGTAGATGAATGATTGGTCATAGAACTGGAACCAACCGAATTTGCTTCACCAGACCCGTCCAATGAAAACGGAATCGAGAATATCTTTGGATTGGTATAGTCGGCAAAAAAGTATCGACCCTTAAACGACGCGTCCAGCACATTTCCTCGGTAGATAAAGCCGCCGATGACCGTTTCTCCAATGCTGTGTCCGTACTCCAAAAACGGATCCTTGAGGGGTGTAAAGTATGCTGGCCCAGAGTTCCCCGAAGCGTGCAAAGCTTCTCGCATATTCCAGCCGTAATTGCGATGTCCATGCCCTGCTGGTTCAAAATCAAGCTCTTCGAAAGCGTCCTGACCAACATCCGCAATCAGCAACCCACCAGTGACCGGATCAACCGACCATCGGAAAGGGTTTCGCATGCCAAAACCCCAAATTTCTGGATTCACACCCGCTACTCCAACAAATGGATTCGAGGCCGGAATGCCGTAGTTTTGCGTTATATCCCCTGGGAAGTCATCGGTCGTCACGTCAATTCTTAATATCTTGCCAAAGAACGAATTGGGAGTCTGGGCAAAATTGTTTGGGTCATTACCACCCCCGCCGTCTCCGGTCATGATGTAAAGCTTGCCATCGGCGCCAAAATTGATTGCACCGCCCTTATGGTTCGTCTCAGTTGTTTGCTGGAATGAGAAGATCGGAAAGGCACTGGTAAGCGCAGTTCCTGCACCGTTCATCGTATAGCGTACGAAGCGGGTTTCGACCGGGCTGCCCGCGTTGTAGTGAAGATACACAAACCGGTTCGTTGCGAAATTCGGGTCGAATGCCATTCCAAGAAGACCACATTCGCCCGCCGTTACGACCGTGCCAGTTATATCTAAGACTGGAGTCGTTTGAAGGGCTCCGTTGACCAGCAATCGAACTTTCCCGGGCAATTCTAAAACAAATGCCTGAGTCGAATCTGCGGGATTCGTAAGATACAAAACTGGCTGGTTCAATCCTCTGGCCACGACTTGAGCGTGGATTGCGGGCCCAGGACCAACTGGAGAGCCTGATCCACCACACGAAGCCAAAATCATAAGAAGACCAATTGAAACCAAGCACATCGGGCCGCGAAACATGAAAATAGTATACAGGGGACGACAAAGCCTGATATACTCACAGGGCACGATCAGGATTCTGAATCATGAATATGCTTTCAAAAACATTAATTTCTGCGGTTGCCGCAGCATCGCTTGGCGCGATATCTCAAGGACAAGTTAAGTCTCTTGGAGTTGGAAAATCAGTCAAGGCTGTCACTCTTGACCCTAAGTCGTTCAGTCCAATGATCGATACTTCCTTTAGGCCAAAGCAAGTTCAAAAAGAACATGAGATGATGTTCAATTATCCTGCTGGCTTGCCAAATAATTTGACTGCTGGCGGACTGCTCATCAATCCAAGAATTACACCAGGATTTGCATCACAATTCCCAGGCATTTCTGCGACAGGATATGAGCCACCAGATCCAGACCTTGCCGTTGGACCAAATCACATTGTAGAAGTTGTCAACTCAAATATTGCTTTTTACAAGAAAGACGGTACGAAACTTTTGGAACAGACAGAGCAGAACTTTTTCAAATCTGTCAGCCCCGAAGCGTTCGACTTTGACCCCAAAGTTATTTATGACCAAGTCGCAAAGCGATTCATCGCCCTTGATCTAGGTCTCAATGACGCCGCATCCGGCGGAACTGCAAGCCTCATTATAGGCGTTTCCAACACGCCAGACCCAACCGGAACTTGGAAGCTTTACAAAGTCGATGTTAAGCAAACTTCTGGTTCTAATAATTACTGGTGGGACTATCCAGGACTTGGATACAACAAGGACATGATTGTCATGAGTGGCAACATGTTCGCCATGCAAGGAAGCTCAGGATTCAACGGCGTACAGCTTGTCGTCTTTGATAAGGCAACCCTTTATGGTGGAACTGCCACCCCAAACAAGTTCCAGGTCGCCGACGGATTCACTGTTCAACTTGCGAAGACCGAAGATGCCACGTCACCATCGGTCTATGGAGTCGAAACGGATTCTGATACTTCAATGCGATTGACCGCAATTACAAAATCAGGTTCTACGTTTACGGTGAGTCAAGCTGTTGTTCCAGTGCCATCATGGCAACGAGACAGTGGTTCCATCACTGGCCCAGGTGGCGTCGTTGTCCAAACCAACGACCCGCGAACTCTTGTCGCTGCATCGGCTTCAGGGCGAGTTTTGGCTACCCATACAGTTGCGGTTTCGGGTTCTGATTCTCGGCCATCGGCTCGATGGTACGACTTTAAGACCAACAATTGGCCCGCGTCAGGAAGTCCTACGTTGTTCCAATCGGGTCAAGTTGATCCGCCGGCTGGTCACGGCTACTCCTTCCCTGCCATCAATATTGATAACAAGGGAGGCATCGGAATGGTCTTCTCAAAAATTGGTTCATCAACACCCGGTCAACTCATGGCAACGGGTCGAAAACCAACTGATCCAGCTGGAACTATGGGGCTCCCCGTTGTTATCGGGAATTCAACCTCTGGACAATACAGCGGATTCTCGACCCGATGGGGCGACTACCATGATGTTGAAGTTGACCCGACGGATTCAAAAACGTTTTGGGCCGTCGGAATGGGTGCTGGAACTGGCGGAAAATGGCTGACTTTGATTAATAGTTTCAAAGTCTCGGCTACTGATGCAGAATTGGTACGCGTTAATCCAAATTCAATTGCAATCGTTGCCGGAACCCTGGTTACCGGAAACAAAATTAGCCTTACCACGACAGATTCTAATAACCTTGGAATTCAAACAGTGCCAGTCACTGGGTTGGGGCAAGTTGCTGGCTTCATGGCCGCATATCAACTTCCGTTTACTGGCGCAGTTGATACGCTTCGAGTGAGCCTCCAAGTTGCTGGATCATCAGGTTCGTCGGCTCTCATTTCACTTTTGAATAAGAATACGGGCAGGTACGATCAGGTTACAACTCTCGGACTTTCACCCCTGGGCGTTGCTAAGGTTCTCGACTTGACGCCAAGTCAAATTGCGTTGTATGTCAACAGCAGCAACCAAGTTAGCTTGATTGTTCGTGCGGTCAATCCAAATCGATCTGGCGCGGCACCCGTGCCGTTCCAATTCAATACGGATCAAGCGGTCCTTCTGACCGCGCCTTCCCAATAAGGCACGGACAAAAAGTAATTGATGCCGTCTATCCAGCAGGATAGGCGGCATTTTCTTTTGGCGAAATTCCAGCAAGATTCTATCGTCTAAAGTAACCGTCGCTGAGGCACTTCAGAAACGCCACGATGGCATTCTCTTCACGTTCGGTTAGTCTAAGATTGCCGATCTGCATCGCGTCAGGGTCCAATACTTTGTTGGAATTTGAGGAGGGAGCACCACGCAGGGCACTGGTGCCAGTAGGATTTATGAGCGTGTTCGCATCGAGATATTCCGGCGGTGGAAACAACGGCTTACCCTTTAGTGACCCATAAGGATCTGGTTTGGTGTAGTCGATCAACTCGCCCCGAACATCAGTCAGATTGCGTGCATTATAGAAGTGCACTACATCCTTTAAGCTCTTAAAGTAACCGTTGTGCATGTAACTTTTTACAAATTCTGGATAGGGTCGCTTGTCAACATTGCGCAACGTTGGCGCCCGAAAGGTACCGATCAATCGCAAAGGATCTGGACCATGAGGCTTGCGCACAGACCAGCCATAATAGTTGTAAAGAAAGCCCGCCATACCCAAGTCGATGTAATCCTTACCATCAACATTGTAACCGTCCGGGTTGCCCAGTCGATCGGTCATGTTGAAGTAGGGACTGGAGTCGTTTCGGGGCACTCCTAAATTCGCATAGCAGCTATTGGTCCAAAGGTCTGGCCCTTTGTGGAGGTCGGTACTCTCACCATGGCAGTCCATGCAGTGGGCTGACTTTCTAAATGGAAACCCTCCCGGCCGGCCCCTCAATGTGCCAGTCGTCAGCCGTAACCCGAGTAATTCATCTGGTGTCAAATCCGCTTTGCCTTCGAGATATGCGTCGTACTTCGATGTGAAAGGCGAAACTTCGGGCGAAGCTTCGTAAGCCACGATGGCCTCGGCAACTTTATCGAATAATTTGTCCGGTGAAAGAGTGAAGACATTGGATCCGTATGCTTTCTTGAACAATCTCGCAAGGTGGCCGGACCTCAATTTCTTTGCCACGACTTCGGGGCGCCCGACATTGTGGATTTGGTTGTTCATTTCGTTCGGATTGTAGAACGGAAACCGAACTTGATCAAACGCATTTTTTGCCCGGCCGTCCCAAAAGAGGCCGCCTACCCAGGCAACGGCATTGTTGTCATAATAAGGGATGCCCTTCTTCATGAATGGCGCATAGGCGATCGACGGAGGCTTTCGATTCCCATAGCGTCCCTTCATTGCTCCGGGAGCAATGCCCGAAGTCTTATTCACGGTTGAATCGGGAAAAGTGAACCCGGTTGAAGGATCATGGCAGCTAATGCATGCTTGGCCAACTGGGTTCGAAAGGGTCTTATCGCGAAAGAGTTCTCGCCCGAGAGCGATTACGTCTTTGGAATTTTGGTTATTTGGCAGGCGGACAACAGGTTCATCGGATTTTAACGCGGCGAACCCAGGAATCAAGCTCAAAACAAAAAAGGCGAGACGAGAGTTCATAACTGAGTGGCAAATTGACCGTTTCTCAATTTTAAATTATAGCAAATAGGCATATGAACAACTTGACCTTTGCACTCAGTTCGGGACGAGACGCACTATCTGTACTCCAGAAGTCCTGTCCTGAAACAATTTCTGCAATAGAAAATTGTAAGAAAGCTACAACCCAGGAATGGAGCCAAATCTTCGCCGGGTAGTTCAAATTCTAAACCGTAAAACGCAATTGAGTTCAAAAACGAATAGGCGAAGATGACATTGAGAAACTTGAACGCAGTTCGAAGCCCATTTGAATCGCAAAAACCCTAACTTGACCATGTTCAATCAGGAAATCTATGGTTTATAATTCGGTCATGCGTCACTTGTTCATTAAGGCCGTCAGCGTTAGCTGCACTTTACTTCTGGTTGGGTTCATCAGCGCAAAACAAGCCAGCTCAAAAACTCAGGTGGGCCCCGGACCTGTGCTTAAAGTTCGCCCTAAGTCTGCAGCCTCAGGTACTTGGCAACGAAGTGTGAATAGTCCGCCAGGATCGGTTGGTATGCCACTCCTGTTGACTGACGGCACCGTACTTTGTCACGGTCCTCTAACAAATCAGTGGTACAAGCTCACTCCGACCTCGTCGGGCTCATATCAACAGGGCACTTGGACATCAATCGCGCCGATGCAAGCCGACTATGGGCCGCTGTACTATGCGTCTTCCGTACTATCTGATGGCAGAGTCGTCGTGATCGGCGGCGAATATAATCTTGACCAAGGTGGAGTTTGGACGGCAAAGGGCGCGATTTATAACCCAGTCAGCGACAAGTGGAATTTTTTGCCTCCTCCAACTGGCTGGACCAATATTGGCGACGCTCAATGCAATGTTATGCCTGACGGTACCTTCTTGCTTGCAAACCTCTTCGATACACGCATGGCGAGCCTCAATCCAAAGACCTTGGTATGGACAGAACATCCAGGAACTGGTAAATTGGATCGACAGGACGAAGAGGGCTGGGTGCTTCTTCCTGACGGGTCAATTCTAACGCTCGATGCTATCAACGCACCGCACGCTGAGCGATATATACCGTCACTTGACAAATGGATTTCGGCAGGCGACACTCCTCAGAGTCTAGCTGACGCGTCAAGTCAAGAACTTGGCCCAATGCTCCTTATGCCCGACGGAAAGGTGTTTGCGTTTGGCGCGACCGGACACAATGCCATTTACACTCCAGGTACGAACTCAAGCGATCCTGGTACATGGACGGCAGCTCCTGACTTTCCAAACATAGGTGGTCAATTAGATATTGCGGACGGGCCAGCCGTTCTTTTGCCCAACGGTAAGCTTCTAGCCTATGCGAGTCCAGGCGTTTTCAACTCGCCAAGCCACTTCTACGAATGGGACGGAACGGCGTTACTTGAGATTTCCAATGTGCCAAATTCGAGTAACAATCCTTCCTTTGTCGGAAACTTCTTGGTATTGCCGAACGGGCAAGTGATGTTCACCGATTTCTCGGGTGACGTTGAATTCTACTCCCCTGGTGGTGTACCAAAAGATTCTTGGAGACCAACCATTTCGGCTGTCCCGACAGTCCTTAACCTTGGGAAAACTGCGGTACTAAAGGGAACCCAACTGAACGGCCTATCTGCTGGTAGCGCCTATGGCGATGACTCAACGAACAATACCAACTACCCCTTGGTTCGCGTTACCTATAAGACATCTCATCACGTGACCTTCTTCCGAACTCACGATCATAGCACGATGGCAGTCGCAACTGGTTCGAAGCAAGTTTCGACGAACTTTGATATCCCGATCAACGCAGAAACTGGCAAGGCAACTCTCGAAGTGGTTGTGAATGGGATATCTTCACTTCCGGTTGATGTAACCGTCACGAAGGATTCTTTGAAGGCAGACTCAGTTGGAATGTTTGAAGGGTCAGGTAGCTCAGGTTCATTGGCAAGTATCTTAGCATCAGACGATAACTACTTCACAGTCAACTCAACGTTGATCCAGGGTACCGGACAAGTAGCTTCAGCATTTGCAACGTTCACCATTCCTGGTGGATCAGCTTCATCGCTTCAATACTCGTTTGAGTCAAGCACAACAGTGCCATTGCAGGTTCTGTTCTTTGGATACAACTACACGACAGGAAAGTACGATAACTTTGGTGCCACGTCTCAAACGACAACCGATAAGATCACAACCTTCCAGATTCCAAACGCAGCCAATTATATTGGCCCAGGTGGAGTCACAAAGGTCATGATTCGAGCGGTGAATCCGTCACGGGCTAATCGAAGCGCAGTACCAATGACCTTGAAACTGGACCAAGTTACCTTCGTCCCTGGCTAACCAGGAGAAGCGGGACAAAAAAGAGCCTTTCTCTACGAGGAAGGCTCTTTTTTTGTTACAATGGGACTAGTGCTTTCGGTGCTTTCGCTTTGTCCGGCGGACGTTCCAATCGTAGGTGCCAAAGATTCTGACTTCGATTCCACGATTCACCCAACCGAAAAGATATTTTGCTGGACTCTTCCGCCCCAGCGGGATCCGTACACACCCGTGAGATGCCGGATAATGGGGAACCGACGGGTAACCATGTAGAAACACGTCACCGTGCACCTGAATGGCGTAAGGCATCTCCGCATCGTTATATTTGTGCGAATAATGCATTCGTTCTTTCGGCCCAGTCAAGAAATCTCCATTTGGAGTTCCATGCCCTGGTTTGCCCGTGCTGATATTTGTCTTCAGCACTACCATGTCGCCTTGATAAGCGGTTAGTTCCTGCAGGGCTTTGCTTACTTCAATCCGTTTTGGACCGATCGTAATATCAAACTTATAAACGTTGCTCTGAACCGTAAACTTACTCTGGTCAGCCACTGGCTCGAGGGTTGCACCAAACTTGGTAATTTCTCGGATTGGAATGAGCGCATCTCCGGCAAAAAGTCGATGAATATCGCCAAACTCATGTCCGCCAATCGTGATGGTATTTTTCTTTTCGTCAAATTCGAGATCAAGGCTCAACCGACTTGCGAGCATTCTCGCTGGAACATAAATCGTGCCTTGGTCGGCAAAGGTCATTCCCGGCAAAGGCTCAAGTATCGCCTGCTGAGGCGGAACAGGTTTGACAACTTGCGCCGGGGGAATTGTCCCTTGCTTCACGCCTGGCTTGGGTGGCGGCTCACCTTGATCGACCGAGTGAGGTGGACTCGCAGTTGCGGCGGTCACCAAACCCCCACCCACGACAAAGATTGCGCTCAAAAAAAGTGGAATGAGACCACCCCATTTTCCCGCTTCGACAAGACCTGCATCAGAATGTTCAAGTGACGACAATTTAACTCCGCTAAACTAATCAAAAATCTACAATACTCGCTGAGCCCTGTCAAGTACAAGTTATCTATTCGAACCAAACTATAACTTGTAAGAAATTGTGAAGTCAGCTAGAATGGATTCACCGCGAGAATATGAACGTCCATCGCCTTTGCATTGCGCTCATCACCCTATTCGCCTGCGGTTGCTCAACCGAATTGGGAGCCGGAAAGATTAATATTCGCTATATGGCTTGGGGGAACCCCGAGCAAATGGCACTCGAAGAGCAGCTCTGCGAGAAATTCAACCTCGAAAACCCCGACATCCATGTCAAATTCCT
Source organism: Armatimonadota bacterium (assembly GCA_025360125.1). Lineage (GTDB taxonomy): Bacteria > Armatimonadota > Fimbriimonadia > Fimbriimonadales > Fimbriimonadaceae > Fimbriimonas. The sequence goes on from JANYCU010000011.1 coordinate 158,879, forward strand.
CAAAGTCCCCGGCACTGCCTATCTCAATAAGTCCATCGTCATGTTGGCATCGGATACCGCCGCCGATGTCATGCGGGTTGACCACTACAATTTTGCAAACCTCCAAAAGAAGGGGTTTTTCCTCGACTTGACCGACCTGACCAAGGCAGATCCTGACTGGAATGAATCCGACTTCTTTCCTCAAACCATTGATGAATGTAAGGTGAATGGCCACGTCTATGGCTTAAATGTCCTTTTCGGCGGAACCGTTATTTATTACAACAAAACGATGATGGCTAGGGCCGGAGTCGAAGATCCCTATGTCTCATGGTCAAAAGGGCGTTGGAATTATGACCGATTTGTCGATATCGCCACGAAGCTCACCAAAAAAGACGGAAACGGAAAATATATACAATTCGGCACGGCCATTCCCGTATTTCCTTCCTGGACGCCTATGCTATACGGCTTTGGCGGTGACTTCCTTAATTCTTCCCATACCAAGTCAGCCCTCAGTGACCCTGCCGCTGTCGCAGGCCTTCAATTCATCTCCGATCTTCGCTACAAATATGCCTGCGCTCCGACGCTCGCCCAAAGCTCAAACTCGGCCTTCACGTTCGAGAGCGGCAAACTCGGGATGAGCTTTGATTGGATGGGAATGACTCCGCGCTATCGGAAAGCGGTCAAAGACTTTGAATGGGATGTGGTGCCAATCCCGACTGGACCAGTTTCAGGACAAACCATCGTTAAAGGGAACCAACTCGTCATCCCAAGCCATTGCAAAAACCCAAAAGCCGCCTGGCGCTTCGCCCGCTTCATTACCAGCGCCAAGATCGAACAGCTCCTTTATGTGAAAAATCGACGATGCTTTCCAACTCGAATCGAAGTCGCAAGCAGCAAAGAATTTTCCGATGGCACTTTGCCGCCAAGTCAAATCCATACCTTTATTGGCGCAGTACAAGGCGGAAAGCAATTACCAATCGACAACCGCTGGGCTGAATGGACTACCGCCATGAACAATGAGCTCGACTTACTTTGGAATGGTCGAGAAAAAAATGCAAAGGTCGTTGCCGACCGGGCAACCAAAGTTATCGACAAAGTTTTGACCGAGGAACCCGGATGGTAAAGAAGCCATCCAAAAAGAGGCTAATTGACCGCCAAGAATTTTGGGGGTTCCTGTTTATTTGCCCTTGGCTCATTGGGTTTCTCATCTTCACCGTTGGACCGATGATCTCCTCCCTTGTGCTTTCGTTGTACAAATACGACCTCGCAAACGCGAAGTTCGTAGGATTCGAAAATTACCGACGCCTCTGCACCGAAGACCCCCTCTTTTGGAAGTCACTCAAGAACACCGCCCTCTACGCTCTCTTAACTGTTCCTCTCGGCATCTTTGGCTCCCTGCTCGTAGCCCTGCTTCTCAATCAACCGGTCAAAGGAGTCCGCCTTTTTCGCACCCTGTTCTATTTGCCATCGATGGTGCCAGCCGTAGCCTCGGCCCTTGTTTGGCAATGGGTCTTCAATGCCGATAACGGAATTCTTAACCAAGCCCTCGCATTCATCGGACTACCCAACATCGAATGGCTTCAAAACGAGAAGTTCACCCTCTATGCCTTCGTAATCATGTCGCTATGGGGCATCGGCGGCCAACGCATGATCATTTTCCTCGCCGGACTTCAGGGCATCCCTGAAAGCTATTACGAAGCCGCCCGCTTAGACGGAGCCGGAACGCTCGCTCAATTCCGTCACATTACGCTCCCGTGCCTGTCACCCGTGATGTTCTTCAACTTGGTGCTTGGCCTCGTCGGCGCATTCCAGGTCTTCACAAGCGCCTATATCATGACCAGCGGCGGCCCCAATAATGCGTCCCTTTTCTATTCCCTTTATATCTTCCGCAACGGGTTCGAATACTTCAAATTAGGCAAAGCCAGCGCAATGGCTTGGATTCTCTTTGCAATTCTCCTCGGCTTCACCCTCATCCAATTTGCCCTTTCCAAGAAATGGGTCCACTACGAAGGTGAAGCGAAGTGAAGCGAAGTGAAGCGAATTCCAACCTATATTCTCCTCATCTTAGGGTCGATCACCTTCTCGATTCCGTTCATCTGGACCATTTCGACCGCGCTGAAATCGTCGTCCGAGTACGCCAAAGAGCCGAGTCGACTCATCCCCGCCCATCCCGATTTCTCCAATTTCGCCAAAGCGTGGACCGCGCTACCCTTCCCGACCTTTGTCTGGAACACGATCTTCGTCACCGTAATATGTACCATCGCCCAGGTGGTGACCGGGTCGCTCGTCGCCTACGGCTTCTCTCGATTCACGTTCAAATGGCGAAATTTCTTATTCTTCACTATGCTCGCGACGATGATGTTGCCCGGCCAGGTCACTCAAATTCCCGTCTTTCTGGTGTGGCGAAAACTGCACGCCATCGACACATTCTTCCCACTCATCGTTCCCGCCTTCTTTGGCGGCGGCGCGTTTAATATCTTCCTTCTCCGTCAGTTCTTCCTCTCAATCCCGCGAGAACTCGACGAGGCAGCGATGCTCGATGGGGCCGGATTTGTTCGGATCTGGTGGAGAATACTTATGCCACTTTCGGGCCCTGCTGTAGCCTCTGTGGCACTTTTCTCCTTCCTGAGTCATTGGGACGCATTCGAAGCGCCTCTCATCTATTTAAACTCGCCAGAAAAGTACACCGTAAGCATTGGTCTTCGCATGTTTCAAGATTCATACGGCACAAACTTCGAGCAAGTCATGGCCGCATCCCTAGTCCACATTCTTCCTACGATCTTGCTATTCTTCGTCTGTCAACGATATTTCCTCAAAGGGATCACCCTGAGTGGAATGGGCGGAAAGTAATTTACGCTTCAGGAGCAATCTTGGGTGGTCGGGACATTCGGTATCGGTCTAGCGCAACCGCCACCACAATAATCAATCCGGTAATGATTTCTTGAATCCAGTTGGCAATACCAAGCTGAGTTGATCCCATATTGATCGTCGTCATGATCAGTGTCCCAAATGCTGCGCCAATAAGGTTGCCTTCGCCGCCCAACAAACTGCCTCCGCCGATAACCACCGCAGCGATCATTTTCAGCTCATCGCCAGCGGCGATGGTAGGATCACCAATTCCAACCCGAGAAACTTGCATCAAACCCGCAATTCCTGCAAACAAGCCACCGATCGAGTAGACCCCGATCTTGACCATGTTCACGTTGATTCCGCAGAGTCGAGCCGTTTTCTCGTTAGAGCCGACCGCAACCACGTTCCGACCGAACACCGTCCGATTCAAAACCAGCGTCATGATGACCAACAAGGCGAGCCAAACCCAAGCGCCCTTAGGGATAATTTGCCAAGTCTCACTTTTGCCCAGGGCGGCCGTAAATGACTCTATCCAAGTGCTCGGTACGCTTCCAACCGTCTGTTCGTGGGCAAATCCCTTAGCTACCCCCCGAAAGATTAGCATAGTTGCCAACGTGACAATAAAAGCCCCGACCTTGAGCTTTGCTACCAAGATTCCGTTGATCATGCCTGCGATAAGTCCAACAACTAGACTAGCTAAAATTCCCAACCAAGGGTTATTGGTTGCCTTGAGCGTAAGGCCAACCACAACGGTAGTCAAAGCAATTGTCGAGCCTGGGCTGAGGTCAATTCCTCCGGTCATGATCACATAAGACATACCGATGGCTCCGAGGCCAACAATGACCGCTTGGCGCATCATCAATTCAAAATTGTCTGGAGTTAAGAATGGCTTTCCTTGAAAATGGCCGATCAAAAAGACAAAGATGAGATAGACAACGACCCACGCAATGAATACTCCGACAACGCCTTTCGCTTTCATGATTGGACACACAGCTCCATAAGTTTCTCTTGACTAGTCTGGGCTACTGGCACGAAATCGGTCAAAACCCCTCGGGTCATCACCGCGATCCGATCACAAATCCCCAATAATTCTGGCAGGTAAGAACTCACAATAAGTACTGCTTTTCCATCTTGCGCCAATCCATCAATTAATTCGTATATCTCGGCTTTGCTGCCGATGTCGATTCCCCGAGTCGGTTCGTCCAAAATCAGCACTTCGCAACCCGAATGAAGCAAGCGGGCGATCGCAACTTTTTGCTGATTGCCCCCTGAAAGCTCGCTGATGCTTTGTTGGACCGTCCGGGCCTTCACACGGAGCTTCTTCGCAAATTCAGTGGCAGTTGCTTCATTCTCTTTCGACGAGAAACGCCAGCCAACTCGCCCGGGGAAAGTCAGGTTTTCGGCAATCGACATCGTCAGGGCCAAGCCTTCTTCTTTCCGATCTTCCGAAACAAACCCCGCACCTAATTGCCACGCATTTCGAATACTAACTGGTGCCGAAGATCCAATACTGACCTGACCCGACTTGACCGAATCCAAATTGAATATGGCTCGAAGGAGCTCGGTTCTGCCCGCCCCGTTTAAGCCCGCAACTCCACAGACTTCTCCCCGCCGAAGTTCAAAGCTCGTATCCTTCGGTTTGTTGTTCTCACCAACGATATGAGAAGCTGACAAAATCACTTCGCCCAACTTACGCTCAGACCGAGGAAATAATTCGTTCATCTCCCGGCCAACCATAAAGTGAATGATCTCCGGTTCTGTGATGTCGCTCATCATCCCTTGGTGTACAAGTTCGCCGTCGCGGAGGATCGCAATCCGATCGGCAACTTCGCGAACTTCATCAAGAAAGTGTGAAATATAAACGATCGCCTTTCCTTGGGCTTTCAATCGGCCAATCAGCTCAAACAACTTCCGAATGTCGCCCTTCGTCAACGAACTCGTCGGTTCATCCAACAAAACATAATTGGAATTTACAGCCTGAGTTCGCGCGATCTCCACTACCTGTTGCAGCGAAATCGATAGCTCTCTCACCAACTTATTCGGATTCAAATTGGGATAGCCCAAGAGCTCGAGGATCGGTCTGGCTTTCTCCTCCGCCACTTTCGGAGAAAACTTGGTGCTTCCCATTTGCCCAAGAAAGATGTTCTCCGCCACCGTCATGTGAGGGCACAGGGCCAACTCTTGGTGTACCAGAGAAACCCCATTCGCAAGAGCCTCCTGTGGATTCCGTGGGTGATACGGTTTACCGCTGAGGATGAGCGCACCAGAATCCTGAACTTCTTCACCCGACAGCAGTCGCATTAGCGTGCTCTTGCCACTACCGTTTTCGCCTGCAATCGCCAAAACTTCACCCGGACGAATCTGCAATGAGACATTGATCAGTGCTCGGGTCAAGCCATAACTTTTGTGAATTCCTGTTGCCTCAAGCATGGTTCTATTGAGTTTTACCCCTTATTGAGCGTCCAACTCATTCAACTGTATAACTCGACCTTCGCGCCTCGAACGCTCCGCAGCAAAGACAATTTTATGGCTTTCTAATGAGTTCTTCAAGTTCGTGGTGACCAGGGCTGGATTATTGGTTTCAATCGCTTCGATCAATGATCGCATAACCAACGGGTCGGCTCCGCCATGACCGCCTTCTCGGGCCGGAACTTCAATAGTCTCATGCTTCTTCTCGCCCCAGAACTCATGAATATCTATAATTCTTGTTTCCGTCGCCGCCTCCAAATAGCCTTTCGTGCCATGAATGCGGATTCGTCGACCTCCAAACGGTGTGAACGCCGTCATAGTAAAGGTAACCGTCTGACCTTTCGCAAATTCCATCGAAACAACCTGGTGATCCACAACATCGTTGTCGGTTTGAAACACGCACTTTCCGTAAGGGCCATCCTGAAGCGCCTGTTTAAGAGCATCGCCAGGCATAGTTAAGCCAACCGACCGCCCCCACCCTTTCTCCGGATTTCCGTAGACTTTCCAAGCATGATACGGGCACTCGGGCTCGGCCGGACATCCGTCGAGACATCGCTTAGGAGCCCCTACAGGCGCGTTCTCTTTGCGGAAAAATGACAATGACCCAAACGAATTGACTCGCATACAATTGTCATGAACCAGGTCAAACAAGATATCGATGTCGTGGCAACTCTTCGCCAAGAGCATGAAAGCGCTGCGTCCCTCGTTGCCCCAATTCCCTCGAACGAATGAGTGCGATTGATGGATATGCTCAACCGCCTCCAACTGGTCAACGCTCACAATGTCGCCAATTCGCCCCGATCGTAAGACTTCTCGAACCGCGGTATAAACATCATTGTAGCGTAGGCTATGACAAACACTCGCAACCTTTCCTGCTGCATCAGCCGCATTGGCAATTTGAATGCAGTCGGCCAAGTTGCTCGCCATTGGCTTTTCCAACAGCATGTGATAGCCCAATTTGAACGCCGCAACCGCCGAACCAACGTGGTCTCTGTCCATTGTGGTGTTAACCACAACGTCGGCAAGCTTCGGTCGCGCCAATGCTTCTTCCCACGTTGAAAATTGCATTTTAATTGGAATGTTGTGTAATTCAGCAATCTTTGTCCGACGCTCTTCATTCGGTTCTGCTACCGCAACCAGAGTTCCCGGACCATATTCTTCGGCCAAAATTTCAGCAAACATGGTCCCTCGCGAACCAGCGCCCAACAACAGGAAAGTCAAATTCGTATTCATCGAGTCCGTTAATCCTAGCATATACAAAATTCTAACTTAAATCCCTGTAAACTAAACGCGCAACAAAGCGTTCAAATATAGAGGCGTTATTATATGAAACTTATTCTTCTCTCATCCTCATTGGCGGTTATGGCTGGCGGCCTTGTCATCCAATCCGAATTGCCTGGCCCAGTCAAGGCTCACCTCAATCTTCTCCAAGATGCAAAATCCCTCAAAACTGATTTTATAATTCAGAAACTCGGTGGAGGAGTCGAAAAGGCAAGCATTCTTTACGCGAAAGGCGGAATGTTCAAAATTGATACGGCCACCACAATGACCGAGTCAGACGGCAAAACAATTTGGATCTTCAACAAAGGAGCAAACACCTACTCAGAAATTCCTGCGTCACTCGCACCGACCAAAGAAAATTTTGTTTGGGCATGGGCAGCATTTTTTAATCCTGATGCCCTCAAAGGCACTAAAGAATATGTGATGAAAGGCTCGCGAACCCTTCGAGGTGCTGCAGTCTCCGAATTCTCCGCCAAAATGGCCAACAACAAAGAATTCACGTTGTACCTTGACACGAAAACAGGGGTCGCACGCGGTTTCGGAAACTCAGAAGCAATCATTTTAGCTACTGGCGACATTGTCATTGGCAAAACCGCCATGGAAGCAAAGGACTTCATGTTCGTGGCTCCGGCGGGCGTAACCAAAGTTGAGCCTCCAGTTCCTGACAAGGTTACATTTAAGATGGTCAAAGCCATTCTCCAAGCAAATTGTCTCCCTTGCCACAGCTCAAGCAACATGAAAGCAAACCTTTCGGTTGACACCTACGACGGCGTCATGCGGAAAGTGAAAGAAGGTATGCCAGCAATGAGCGGACTTTTCACTAGCGTCACTGGAACAAAGCCAAGCATGCCTCAGGGCCGTGCTCCTCTCTCCAAAGACGATGTTGATAACATTGAAATATGGATCAAAGCTGGCGCGAAGGACAACTAAGCCTTCGGCTGACCGTAAAAACGAAAAGGCTCCCCAGTTTTTGGGGAGCCTTTTTCATTTCGGTTAATTCTAATTAGTGAACCTATTTCTTGCCCAGCAAGGCTTTGACTTCATCCGAGGTCATGTTGGCCTTGTCAACCAACTTTGCTCCAGTGTCAATTCGCGCGTCAATCTTCTCGCCTTTCAAAACCTTAACCATGTTTTCGACTGCGAGTTTGCCCATGTTCGATGGGTTTTGAAGCACAAGACCTTCAATATCGCCCGAGGCCACACCATCAAGCAATTCTTTCGATGAGTCGAATCCAACAAACTTGACTTTGCCCATGTATTTGTTGTTCTGTAGCGCTTTCATCATTCCGAATGCGGTTGATTCGTTTGGACAGAAAATGCCTTGAATACTCAAGCCATCGCCCACCTTAAACGTTTGCAACAGGCTTTCACTGGCAGACTGAGCTGATTCGCGAGTCGCACCACCATGCTGATTCTCGCTGACCACTTCAAGGCCACCTTTCTTGGCCGCTTCTAAGAAGCCCTTTTCGCGAGCCATAGTGCTGGCCGATCCTTCTGCATACCGAAGCATGATAACCTTTCCTTTTCCGCCAAGAGCTTGAGCCAATCGTTCGCCGCCCATGTAGCCTGCTTTCTCATTGTCAGTAGCAATGAAGCTCTCGGTCGCAACGTCCTTCAGGCCGCTGTCTACGATGATCATCTTGATACCCTTTGCAATTGCTTCTTTCGAAGGATTCTTCAATGCTTCTTCATCAAGTGGCGCAAGCACGATCCCATCAACCTTTTCTGTCGTAAAGTTCTCGACGATCTTGCCTTGGTCGGCTTTGTCATCCTCTTTCAGAGGAGCTTTCCAAATCAAATCTACATTGTTCGCTTTTGCAGCCTCCTCAGCTCCGGCTTGCATAGCCTTCCAAAATTCGTGTGTCGATCCTTTAGGAATAAAGGCAATTCGGAATTTCTTTGCGGTGTTTCCGCCATTAGAAGCCGACGTGTTCGACGATGAGTTGTTAGCGTCTGGAGTGCCAGGATTACAGCCAACAATGGATAGCGCCAAGAACGCTAAAAGAAAAAGACTACGTTGCACCCTTTCGTTTTACCAACTTTGAAACTTTTCGGCAATACTAAATGGTGGTAACTTCGTGTTTATTGCGATGCAACCGCCTTTGGTACTTTGAACTTCAACGACCGCAAAAACCAAACTCACGATCAATTCGGCCCAGCCACGATGGACGTGGATGCCAAGGAAGCGATTCAGCAACGGGAGATTGCCACGGCCTGGCTCTTCCTCTCGGCCCCAATTGTCGGGTTCGTGACCTATTTGGTTCAATTCGCGAACTTCAAAGTCGGCGACACCAACACCTTACTTTTCCTCGCGGTGGCCCTCACCGTACTGTGCCTCTTCTTTCTATCCTGGACCTTCATCATTTATACCGATGCCGACTGGCGCAAGACCGCTCGATTCATTGCGGCCGGACTCCTATTCGAAGGAATCGTCCTCATTGCCACCCGCTCATCTGGGCATGAAGCCTCGCTCTATTTCGGGTTCGGCTCAATCGTATTTGGTCTCTTAATCCTCTTTGGTGCTAAAAAGAACTAGTCAAGGCTTCACAAACTCCGGAGTCGGAAGTCCAAGTCCTTCAATCTGCTTCAAAATCTGTGCTTTATCTCCAACCATAACAATCAAGGCATTCGATCGTCGCAGGTACTTCCCGGCCACTTCATTAAGCCGCTCAGCCTTAAACCCTTGAACCCTCGAAATCGTTCGGTCAATATCACTCAGGGAAACCCCTGTGTCCAAAACAGACGCTCCTACCGCAACGATGCTATTCAGCGACGTAAACTCAGTCACGAAATCCGTTCGCATGATTTGAGCCGCCTTCTTCGCTTCCACATCCGAAATGTCGCCCGATTCCAACCGAGCAAGTTCGCTCATGAATTCTTTGATTGAAGCACCAGTTACGTCTGCCCGCACGGACGACGCCATCGTAAACCAACTCAAATAAGGGTCCGACGGAAGCCTCGAACCCGCCCCGTAGGTATATCCCTTATCCTCTCGTAGGTTTTGATTCAACCGACTAGTAAAGCTCCCCCCAGTCACAACTCGAACTCCGTCCAAGTCTATAAAGTCTCCATTCTTTACGACAACCGCGGGGAAAAGGATATTGATGTTCGTCTGAACCGCATTGGGTCGATCCACAATCACCAATCGGCTCGCACTCGCAGGAATCGCAAGAATCTTGAATTGAGTCATGCCCGCCTGGGTACCCTGATGCCCCTTCCCTATGGTGGTTACCAAGAGCGGAGCAACCGAATCCCGAGTCATGCCAGATGCGACAAAGAACTCAGGACGAAGGTTCTGAATCCTCTTAACCATTGCCACCACTTCATCATAGGTAATCGTTTTAACGCTCTCAATCGTGCCATTAACTGGCTTGGCGTAAGGGTGTCCCGCGCCAAGCAGTTCCCTTCGTGCAACTCTCGAAGCCACTGCGTTCGGATTGTCGTTCTCCTGTTCCAACTGGCCAATCAACTCGGCTTTATACTGGTTAAAGTCGCTCTTGGCCAAGGTGGGCTGGGATAGAACTGATTGGAACAAATCCAATGCCTTTGCCGCGTTCGAAACGGGCGTCTGTAAACTGAATGCCGAGCCCCTTAGCCCGGTACTGCCCGAGACGGTCGCACCATAAAGGTCTAATTGGGCCGCAAATTGCGCTCCAGTAAGCTTGTTCGCTCCCCGTTGCATCAACTCAACTGCCATCGAAATCAAACCCGGCTTAGGATCTTCGATCGCCCCAATATTAAGGTGAGCTTGTAACGAAAGCATCGGAACGCCTGGTCGGCTCCAATACGAAACTTTGACCCCGTTCGGCATCTTCAAGTCCGTTGGCTTTGGTGTCAGGAAGGCCGTAGAGGGTTCATTTGCTGGTTTCTCATCTCGCGGATTTTGTGGTGCCTGTTTTGATTCTGGAATGACTCGCAAAGTGAGGTGGTTCCCCGTCAAATACCGTTGAACCGCCGCCTTCACCGATGCTGGAGTTGCGGCCCGATACGCATTAATCTCTCGCTGAAATGAGTCAGGATTTCCATAATAGAACTCGTACTCATTCATTTTGTCTGCTTTCTGTTCAATGCTCTGCAGCGTCGTCGCAACACGAGCCTCTTCTTTGGCCGCTACTCGTTTCAATTCGTTCACCGTTGGACCATTCTTAGCCAAATCGTTAATCACCGTTTGAATCGCCCGCTCAAGGTCGTCCTGCTTTTTGCCGGGAGCCAAAGTCGCATCGACATAAAACATGGAGCTTAAATACTTGCTGTCCGAGGACGAATTCACTTCCGTCGCTAATCCTAGCTTGTTGATCAACGCTTCCTGCAGTCGACTCGCCAAGCCATCGCCCAGCACACTGGCCGCCATCGTGAGTTCAATGTCTCCGGACTTCGTGGCCGCTGGCGTATGCCAAACCATGAGGGACTTTGCGGCCGACACCGTGTCAACCATCGTCAACTTCGCACCAGGATAGGTAAAAGGCTGAACCTGCTTCCTCGGCACATCGTTGGATCGAGGCAAAGTGCCAAACAACTTATTGATGAGAGGCTTAATCTTGGCTGGGTCAAAGTCACCTGCAACCACCAGCGAGGCATTATTTGGAACATAGAATGTTGAGAAGAACGCTTGAACGTCCCCAACCACGGCCGCGGTTAAATCTTCATGCGAACCAATAACCGACGTTGAATAAGGATGGCCTTTGGGAAACATCAAGCCATTAATCATCTCAAATGCTTTCCCATAAGGAGTGTTCTCCGTATTCTGACGTCGCTCATTCTTCACTACGTCACGCTGCAAATCGAGCTTCTTTAGCGTCATCGCCTTCCCAAGATCCTCCAGACGATCGGCGTCGAGCCACAGCAAAGTGGGCAATAGGTTGGCTGGACCAAACGAATAGTAGTTGGTGCGATCCTCTGCAGTAGAGGCGTTGTTCTGACCGCCAGCTTGCTCCATAATCTGGTCAAATTGCCCGGTCGGAACCCGGTTCGTACCCATAAACATCAAGTGCTCGAACAAGTGGGCAAAACCGCTGCGACGCTCCGGCTCATCCTTCGACCCAACGTAGAACCAGGTGTTGATGGTGGCGACCGGCAAAGTCTTGTCAACGTGCAGAATCACCTTCAGCCCGTTCGACAACGTGTATTTTTCGTAAGGAACCTTAATCGGTGTTTCCCCACCAGACAACACTGAGAGGAAGGCTGCCGTCGCCAAAATAGTCATAGTCTTAGTTTACGGGGAATTACCGTAAAATAGTGCCGACCGCAATCGCTGTCGCTCGATTCAATCCGTCGAAAATGCCAGAATTTAGACCATGGATCCGAATCGGCCAAAACAACCACCAAGATCGGGCAAACTAAAAGAGTGATTCTCGTCATCGATAACTACGATTCCTTCACTTACAACTTGGTCCAGTACCTCGGCCAGTGCGGGGCGGACGTCGTAGTCAAGCGAAACGATGAAATAACCCTCGACGAAGTAAGAGCGCTATCGCCTGATGGCATTATGCTTTCACCGGGACCATGTACTCCAAAAGATTCCAAAATCTGCCTCGATATTCTTTCCGCAGCCTTAAACCAAGAACAAGGCTTCCGGGTCCCAATCTTTGGCGTATGTCTCGGCCACCAAGCCATCGGAGAGGTCACCGGAGCCCCGGTCGTTGTCGCCGAGAAAATCATGCACGGAAAGGCTTCCATGATCAATCACGATGGCAAAGGCGTGTTTACAGGAATGCCCTTCCCGTTCAGCGCGATTCGATATCATAGCCTCGTTATCGCAAAAGAACATCCACCAGTAGGATTCATCGTAACCGCTCGATCCGTTGACGATGACGAAATTATGGGAATTCGGCACTCTTCCTTGCCCATCGAAGGCGTCCAGTTCCACCCCGAGTCAGTTCTAACCCAAGAAGGGTTCACGATCGTGGAAAATTTCTATAACTCGACTACTGCAAATGTTTCTTAAGCTCTCGCTTAAATGACTGCCGCTCAGTAATCCCGTCCACCCAGAAGGCGCCAACGATTTTTGGGCTCGAACCATCGTTACGAACCCGAATAGTATAGGTCTTGTATCCCTTTTCAAACTGGACCGGAAGGTTATAACTCAGCTCTCGTCCATGATTCAAAACATCCGAAACATTGGGAATTGTGTCGGCCGTCTCAACCGCAACCAGTTTGCCCATCTGTTTCGAGCCACCGTCGATACTTTCAAGAACCGAGGGTCTCGCCGAGTCGATAATCAACTGGTCAATATTTCCGCCAGCTAGTCTATCCTTGACCGCATTTGAAATCATGAACTTATTACTACCTATCTTGGTCGCAAGGTCATTCATGACCGACTTGCCGACCACCGCGCCAGTCGCAAGCAGGAACGATAGGATCCCCAAAGTCCAAGCGAGCCAATGTTTTCGTTTTCGAAGTTTCACTAGCGATTGAGAACAATCCTGCTAGTCAAAGAGTTCCAGAGCCTACGGAGCGGTCGAGCCCTTATCCGGGTTCAAGCCAATCGAGTAAATCTTCGTCTGATTCTGGTAGTTCTTGACCGTCACAGAAAAGACACCATTTCCTTTCGCAAACTTTGCCTTGGCCGTAAACGAAACGAAAAATCCCTTTTCAACGCCAGTATTATTCGCCCGCAATGCCTTCATATCCTGAACGACCTCACCCAAACTGACCAATGGGCCCAAGTTTTTGTTTAGGGTCTCAAACTGCTTGCGAGTTTCCTCTCGTTTTTCCGGTGTATTAAAAGAATCATCTGCATACGGGGAAAAAGTGCTTTCATCCCATTTGGAGGCAGTGGCCTTCAAAACCGTCGCAACAAATTTTTGGTCGCTGACGACAGCCTCGTTGACCTTGGTCATCACATTCTTCATGAATAAGAACGTGCCAGAGCAACAAAGTAAGGCGATAAAGACAATTACCGCGAGAATGATGCCAGTTTTCTTGCTCATGATGGCTGATGCCAAACGGATTAATCCGTTACTCTTTTAGCTTCCTCAATGTTAATGTTTGAAGGAATTCGGAAAATAAAGTCCGACCCTTTATTCAATTCAGACTCTGCCCAAATCTTGCCAAAGTGAACATTTTCAACAAGGTGCTTAACCAAGAACAAACCAAGGCCCGTTCCATAAATCTTTCGATTGTCTTCGTTATTCACTCGATGGAATCGTTCAAAAACCTTTAGGAGATGATCTTTCGGAATACCAAGGCCCTGGTCCTTGACTCCAATCACCAATGACTCACCCTCAGCCTTAGCGTGAATAATAATATCTCCGCCGTTTGGTGAATACTTGATCGCGTTGTTGAGCAAGTTGGTCAGGATCTGATCCATCTTGTCCTCGTCTCCAACGATGAGAGCGGGAAGTTCACCCTGTATATCAAGCTTAATAATGTGCTTATGAGTGGCTTGCTGCTGAACCTTTTGTGCCTTATCAAGCAAAGTCCTGATATCGACGTGAGTGTAGTTCGGCTTCAGCGATTCACCCGCTTCAATTCGGCTGGTGTTCAGCAAGTCGTCGATCAAACGGCGAAGTCGGTCGCACTCGCCAACCACAATCCCAAGGAATTCGCGTTGATCGGCTTTATCAAATAATTCGTCATCCAGTCCATCAAGCAGAGTGCTTGAGAAACCCTTGATCGCGGTCAACGGAGTTCGGAGTTCGTGAGAAGCCATGGCCACGAAGCTCGACTTCATTCGGTCAATATTTCGAATTTCCGTAACGTCAGCTAAAATTGCGACAACACCGATACCCTTGCCATCTTGGCCTAATACCGACGCAAATTGCGACTCGTAAATTCTTTCGTGCCCTCCAATAGTCAAGTGAGTTTCGACCTTTCCTGGCTCGGCTCCATCCAATGACTTTTCTATCGCCCCTAAGAACGCAGTGTCTTTCACGATGTCTTCTACATTCTTACCAAGGCTGTCTTGCGGAGCTTGGAAGATGGCTCGCGCCGTAGCGTTGATCTGCAACAATCGTCGATCCGTTGAAACCAGCAAAAGTCCAGCGGTCAATGATTCGAAAGTCTGGGCCAGCTCTTCCTTCTCTTCGACAATCTCCCGATACATCTGAAGGTTGGCAATGATCGAACCAACATTTCGAGCCATTCGCTCGAGCAAGCGAACATCCTCGTCATTAAATTCCTCGTTATGCTTCTTGTTGAAAGCGTGCAAAACGCCAATCGTGCTCTTCTCGACGACTCGATTCTCTTCGTCTCGTCTTTCAATAATGAGTGGAACACAAACGCCGTTTTTTACGTGCATCAAACCAAACGGCTCTTCGCGGGCCTCTTCTAGCTTTTCAATGTCTTGGTAAATAATTGGGTCGCCTTCGCGAAATACTTTTCCAGAAACACCGTGCGTGGCGCGAACCTTAAATGCGTTAAGGTGGATTTCATCAACACCAAATGCGGGTGGAATTCCTTTCAGGTCACCCATTTCTCGATCGTGAAACATAATGACGATCTTTTCGGCTTGGAGAATCATCGCGATTCGCTGAACTAGCCTTCGAAGCGTTACATCAGCTTGGTCGATGGGAGTAACGTCAACTTGCTGCTCCATCTTTGAAGCCGATGGGAGATTCTTGTCGGTTTCAAGTTCGCTGATGCGCTGCTTGAGTCTTTCGATCTCCGCATGAAGCTCACGATTTTTGTCTTGAAAATCTTCCGCCATTTTCCGAGTTTTTCCTCTAAAAAAGTCACTGAACGTGGTTCAATGAATAACCCTATAAGTATGACCACTTCTCGATCATAAATGTTGTGACTTACGATGGCATCCGAACGCGAACTTCTGCCTTTATTCCCGCTGAACACGGTTCTCTTTCCCCATTCGCGAACTCAGCTCCATATTTTTGAGCCGAAATATCGCCAGATGATTCAATTTTGCCTCGATATGGGTTGCCCCTTCGGAATTGCACTCATTCGCTCTGAAGGGGATACTCAGATTCAAACTGAGCCATATTTGGTAGGTACAAAGGTCAGGATCGTCGAATCGTTTCTATATGAGGATGGCAGAATGGACATCACCGTTGAAGGAGTCGAGCGATTTCGGATTCGTGACTTTAACGAAGAACTGCCCTATCTTCGAGGGGTTATCGAAAATCTATATGAAATTCCGGAAGAAGACCAAGATCGGCTTTTTGAACTCTCTACCGAGGCCCGTGCCATGGCCGAAATGCTCATCAAAGAACACGTCGACAACCAAGAATTCGCAATCAAAGTCCTCTTCCCCGATGATCCCGAACATCTTTCGTTCGCGATCGCGAACATGCTCGAATTCTCTCCAATCCGAAAGCAGTTCTTCCTTGAACTCGTTGAAACCTCAGTCAGACTCGAATACCTCATCGAAGTCTTGAGTGAACTCTCGAGAAACGTAAGCAGCCCACTCCGAAAACTCACTGCTATCGATCTTCGAGATTGGGTAACCCCAAATTAAGATTCTTAGGCATACTGCCATTAATTTTTTCCTATAATTTTGAGAATTTGATTTCTTGCCTAATTACTGATCATTCAAATCAATAATTACACTATGAATCGTAACTTCGAACATTTCGGATTGGGTCACGTCAACCCGCCCATTTCCGATTCAGCCATGTACGAATTTGAGTCCGGTGTCGAAATGACCGAGATGTTCGAAGTCGGGATCCCCGGGCGATACCTCTATGGTCGCCACCTCAGCCCTTCAAATCATCTCTTGGCCCAAGAACTTGCCAAACTTGAAGGAACCGAGTCAGCTTGCGTCATGGCAACCGGAATGGGAGCAATCACATGCGCCATCATGCAGATTTGCTCCGCAGGCGATGAAATCATCGCCAGTCGAACAGTCTACGGTGGCACCTATGCTCTGCTTGCAAATCTCATGCCCAAGTTCGGACTCACTACTTCGTTTGTCAACATGAACGATCTCGATGAAGTGAAGCGAAATATCACTCCAATGACGAAGGTTCTTTATTGCGAAACCCTCAGCAATCCGCTATTAGCATGCCCTGACCTGGCCAGCCTTGTGGCGCTTTGCAAAGAACAAAACATCAAGCTCATCGTCGACAACACCTTCACTCCTCTCATCGTCCAGCCACACTCAATCGGAGCTGATATCGTAGTTCACAGCCTGACTAAATACATCAACGGAATGGGGGATCACCTCGGTGGAGCGGTCTGTGCTTCGAACGATTTTATTAGTTCCTTGCTTGACGTCAATACCGGAACCTCAATGCTCTTGGGCCCAACGATGGACGCTCAAATTTCGGCATCAATTCGCAAAAACCTTCAAACCCTCCCCGTCCGAATGAAGCAACATTCCCAAAATGCTTCTGCAGTTACCATCGCACTGCAATCAAGTGGGTTTTCGGTTGTCTACCCCGGAATTGCCTCCCATCCCGACCATCGCCGTTTCATGGCCATGGCAGACCCCCACTACGGTTTCGGTGGAGTTTTCACCCTTGACTGTGGCACCCGCGAAGTTGCCGACAAATTGATGCAAGAGCTGGTCAAAGAGGACGTAGGGCACCTCGCCGTCTCACTCGGATTTGTCCAAACCCTCTTTTCAATGCCAGCATGCAGTACTTCTTCCGAAATCCCTGAAGCAGAACGAAAGAGAATGGGGCTCAGCACTGGATGCGTACGATTCTCAATCGGCGTCGAACCGGACAGCGAAGCTCTGGCAACCAAAATCGTTGGAATCGCGAAGAAGATTATTAGCCGCTAACAGAACGATCCAAGCAAGAAACCTTTGATTGGAGTTTGCACTTGCACTTGCACTTGCACTTGCACTTGCACTTGCACTTGCACTAACCCGGCATAACCGCCGTAACTTCAAACAACCGGACTACTTTGTCCTGTCCACTCGCGGCAAGTCTTGTCCCGTCCGCACTAAACGCAACGCAACTAATCGGTCGACTACTCGCCTCAAGCCGAACGTTGCCAATGCCTTTCGCCGCATTCCACAGTCCAATGGTGCCATCTCTTGAGGCGGAAGCAAAGAGCCAGCCATTCGGGTGGAAAGCAATCGCCTCGATCGGTCGTTCATGGCCATAAAGCATCTTGATCAACTGACCCGTATCCAAATTGAAGACGCGGATGCTCAAGTCAACTCCGGCAACCGCCAAATAGCGATTGTCCGAGCTAAACGCAATCGCCGTCACCACCGATCGAAGCTTTTCAATCGTCCGAATCCATTTGCCCGTCTTCGCTTCCCGAATGGCGACCTTTGCGTCAGCCGTTCCCGAGGCCAAAAACTGCCCATCAGGGCTAAACGCGACCGCCGTAACGCTCGAATTCTCGGTCCGAAGGGAGAACCGCGCCGAACCAGTCACCGAGTCGCAAACCCGCAGGTGGTGATGAATCGAGCCCGCCGCCACCGAATTTCCGTCACCCGAAATCGCCAAGCAACTCACCCACTCTTCATGAACACCTCGCCAAGACGTGACCTGTTCCTGGTCAAGGCACCAAACATTGACCTGGCTCTCATTGCTGCCCGCCGCAACGACTTTGTCCTCGGCAAACGCCTTCAGAACCGAGACACTGCCCGACTCAAGTTTCGCCTGGCGAGACTTCTCGCCCGTCTCCGCCCACCAAATAAGTTCGTTGTCAAATCCGACCGAAATCAAATGACCGGAATCAGGCGCAAACGAAACCGCATACACCGGAGTCTTATGGCCGTATAACCGCTTGACCAACTTGATGCGGACCGGATTCTTGGGGGAATGTTCTTGGATCGTCTCGCGGACCGCGCCCGCCAGCATGGCGTCGTACTCTTCCCGCCGCGCCTCATCCATCAACGTTTCAAACGCATCGTTGATGCGCGTCATATCGTCGTGAGCGTCGGGTGAGTCGCTTACGTCAGGATGGTGTTTATGGGCAAGCCGACGATACGCCTTTCGAATCGTGTTAGTATCGGCGGATGACCCAACACCAAGAACTTCATAGTGGGTTGGAGCCAGAGTAATCAAAAGACAAGTGATCGAATAACTCGATCTTAGGTTCAATTATGGCCGAAAAGAAGGCAAAAAATAAAGCCCCAAGCAATGCTTGGGGCTTATTGTTACAAGTGAACCAGTAGGCTTACTTGCTTGACTTGCGTCGTCGTCGAGCGACGAGGCCAACGAGTCCAAGTCCGAGAACTGCAAGTGATGCAGGCTCAGGAACGGCGGTTCCGTAAACTCGGACGCCAACGCTCTGATTCGTAAGACCGATTGATCGCAAAGACGAGGTGAAGTTACCATTAGTCTCGCCAGCGGCGTTCCGATAGTAACCGTTGAACACGTTGGAACCAGTCGTTGCAGGTACTCCAGCTGAAATGATCGAAGTAAGGCTGTTAACGCTGTTGTACGTAACTCCACCGTCCGTCGAACCCTGATAGTTGAACGTCATGCCGATTTGGCTATCCGAAACCGCAAGAGGAGTTCCAAGAGTAACTCCAGGTGTCAAACCTGGATCGCCAGTTTGGAATGGGAAGTAGAAACCAGTGGTAAACGTTCCCGCTACATCCAACGTGTAGGCACCAAGCAGATTGCTGAAAGCTGGTGTCGTTGCGTTGACGGTACCGGACGTGTTAACGGTATCCCAAACCCAGATATTGATTCTCAAGTGATCGAAGTTCGTACCACTCAGGTTCACCGGGTAAATGTCAAATCCTGTGATGGAAGTCGCACCTGGAATGAGGTTGTATCCATCGCCCATAAACGTATTTGGCGTAGAAGAAGTCGAAGTAAGTGTCGTACCGGCATTACCGAGACGACCAGCCGTCATGTTGTCGAAGAGGAGATCCGCGTTCGCGAAACTCGCTCCAACAGCCAAAATGGCCGTAGTTAAAATAAGTTTTTTCATAATTGCCCTCCAAATAGCGGATCGGTAGCCCTACCAATTCGCAAAATAGACTCATTGAGTATAACAATAACCTCACAAAACAGGTGAGGTTTTTTCAAATTCGGTGCAATAGTGCCACTAACTAGCAAAATTACTGGCAAAAATTAGGCTCGAATGATCGAAAGGAGTTCGGCGGTCTTTGCTTTCATCATTTCCGCGTCGCCCCGAGTCTCAACATTCAGCCGAATAACTGGCTCCGTATTCGACCCTCTCAGGTTAAATCGCCACTCAGGATATTCAATCGAGAGGCCATCGATTCGATCGATGGTGCCGCCTTGGGCATAAAGACCTTCAACTCGCTGGAGAACCGTCGGCACGTCCGTCACCGTCGAGTTCACCTCACCCGAACAAGGATAATTGGCAACCATTTCGCGAACCAAGTCACCCAATGATCTCCCGGAATCCGACACCAATTTCGCAATCAGCAAGAACGGGATCATTCCGCTGTCGCAATACCAATGTTGCTTGAAGTAGTGATGAGCACTCATCTCTCCCCCGTATGTCGCATCCACTGCGCGCATCTTCTCTTTGATGAAGGCGTGGCCACTCTTACACATCACCGCCGTTCCGCCCAGCTTCTCAACGATGTCCAACGTATTCCAAGTCAGCCGAGGGTCATAAACAATCGTATGGTTCGGGTCATCCTTCAAGATCGACTGAGCCAGAAGCCCAACTATGTAGTAGCCCTCAATAAAGTCGCCGTGCTCGTCAAAGAAGAAGCAGCGATCGTAGTCGCCATCCCACGCAACTCCAAAATCAAAACTCTCGCGGTGCATCAATGCCACCGTCTCCGCGCGCGACTCCTCAAGGATCGGATTCGGTACGCCGTTGGGGAAATTGCCGTCTGGTTCAAAAAGTCGACGAGTGACCTCAAGCGGAAGATGAGGCAGCAACTGCTCCAACGCGACCCCTGCGGCACCATTCCCAACGTCGCAAAGCACCCTCAACGGCCGCAAGGACGAAGGAGCGACAATACCCAGCAAATGCTTGACGAAGTCTTCGTAAACATCTTGATTGACCCTCGTCCCCGTGCCCGACTTCTCCCAATTTTTTTCGAACGCTCGCCGCTCCATTTCGAGGAGTCCGGTGTCAGACGAAACCGGGCGACTTTCTTGGCGAACCATTTTCAAGCCGTTATATTGCGGCGGGTTGTGGCTGGCGGTGATCATGCATCCGCCGTCGTAGCCATAAAAAGCGGTGGCGAAGTACACCATCTCGGTGCCAACCATTCCGAGGTGGACCACATCCACTCCGGCATCGTTGAGGCCACGAGCAAACGCATCGTAAAGGTCCGGACCTGACAGGCGAATATCGTAACCGATGCAAACCGTCTTGGGACTCAATTCATCTGCGTAAGCGCGGCCGATGTTATATGCAAGCTCTGGGTTCAACTCCGTGGGTACAACACCCCGAACGTCGTAAGCTTTGAACGCAGGAAAATACTTGCCCATGAATACCGTAAGTTTAGCACTTCGGTCACCGCATCGCTTTTCGACAGCGCTATTCCGACCCGTTCATAATGAGTTCATGATTGCAAAGCTCGTCGGTGTCCACATGCCGATCAAGAACGGACTCGGAGGCGCGATTCGCCAGGGACATAAAATCGGATGCACCGCGGTGCAGGTCTTTACCAAGAGCCCACAGCTCTGGAAAGCCAAGCCGATCTCCGACGAGATGGTCGCCGACTACAAATTAGCCTGCTCCGAGACCGGAATCTCTTCGGTCATGTGTCACGATTCCTACCTCATCAATCTCGCTGCCGCCGGAGAAGAATTGCGGGAGAAGTCCATCGCGGGATTGACCGATGAAATGAATCGGTGCGCTCAATATGGGATCACCCTTTTGAATTCTCACATGGGTGCGCACGTTGGGCAAGGCGTCGATGAAGGCATCAGACTCCTCATCAAAGGGGCCAAATCGGCGCTTGAAAACTCCGACCCCTCCGTCATGCTCGTTATGGAAACCACCGCCGCTACAGGAACGTCACTGGGAGCCACATTTGAACAGCTTCGAGCAGTTCTCGATGGCCTCCACGGAGATAAACGGGTCGCCGTCTGTATTGACACCTGCCACATCTTCGCAGCCGGGTACGACATCCGTACCGCCGAAACATTTAATCAAACCTTCACCAAATTTGACGAAATCGTCGGATTTGATCGGCTGGTCGGAGTCCACTGCAACGACTCGATTGGTGGGCTCGGCAGCAAAAAAGACCGCCACGCGCACGTCGGCGAAGGCGAAATCGGAGAGGAAGGCTTCCGGATACTCGTCAACGACAAGCGCTTCGAATTCATCCCGATCATGCTCGAAACCCCCATCGAAAACGAAGGGCACGAGAGAGACTTGGCCAAACTGAA
Organism: Armatimonadota bacterium; assembly: GCA_025360125.1. Classification (GTDB taxonomy): domain Bacteria; phylum Armatimonadota; class Fimbriimonadia; order Fimbriimonadales; family Fimbriimonadaceae; genus Fimbriimonas. The sequence continues at coordinate 180,652 of JANYCU010000011.1, forward strand.
GAGCTTTTGATATGAAGGGGAGGAGCGAGAGTTCCCAAGCTGACGGCGGGACGCTTGGGAACTTCGTTCCTCCCCTCCATGAAGACTAATCCCTCGGAAAATCGATCGGCGGCTTCGTCGCCGTATTGATCCGATTAAACTTGTCGCCAAACTTGACCCCGTTGGCAACCGCTCCGCCGTTGCTCAGGAACCAATGGTCGCCCTTCGGCCCCGCCGCATAGTCGAATCGATCGTTCTTCCCGGTTGCATCGCACGAAAACTGAGCCTCCAAATGCTCCTTCCACTTCCCGTCGTGGCCAGCGACAAACACCGGACCAAACTCCGCCATCCGCTGCAAGTCCCCATTACTACCGCCAAAATTCTCGTTGAATGAATACAGCCCCTTCATATACGAGCCGTCCTTCGGTGCCCGGAACTGCGCAATCAATCCCCAAGACTTCTTCTCATTAAAATAGTAATAGCCTGAATAAATCGTCGCATCACCATCGGGTTTGGCGTGAACCAAGAAGCGATGGACCGCATTGGTTTTCCAGTTGTAAACCATGTGGCTGTGTCCACCCGTGCCCTCGTTGCCAAAGTCACCCGCAAAAACACCCTCTCCTTTTTTCAACAGCTTCACCCGGTTGTCGTCACCCACGCGATTCCGATCCACGGCTTCCTTGCCTGCATCCCAAACCGAGAAGATGATGCGCCTTTCGGTCGGAGAATTCACTTGAATTCCAAAATAACCTCGATGCCATCCGCACGCCTCGTAATAGGTGTATTTCGGATTGGTCTTTGGCCGAACCTCATTGTAAAACCACTCAGCCTCTTCATCCGCCGCCAGCGGATACTTCAAATGGACGCTGGCACAGTTGCGCCGCTCTTTCATGTTGAATCGCGCACCGACCGTCGACGAACCCGTCAGTTGCAGTCCGCCAATGGTGCCGTTGTCAACCAAGACAGTAGCTGGCTGAACGCTCACCGTGATTTTCTTATAACCCGGCTGTCGAATCAAAAACTGAGCCACGTTGGTTCCAGTAATCGTCTCACGGTCGCTGTCAACCTGAACCGTATATCGCCGACTTGCAAGCCCACCCTTCAGCTCCAAGCTCAAATTCCCGCGTTGCAATTCACCGATCCAAACCAATTTTTGCTTGCTGTCGTTCCACGGTCCTGCTCCTGCCTGAGAAATAGGAATCCCCTCATCATTCGGCTCAGAATAAGCCGTGTACGCGGGAACAAACAAGGTCGGAGCGAAGACAAGGGCAGCGAGAAACATGGTGATAGTTTACTGACGAAGTCACACGCGAAACGTTCCTTGCTTTAAGAAAAATCGTTTGAAGCCTAAGCTACCAACCACTGTACGGGCCCGGAATTGGCTTCCAATCTTTGGTGAAGTAAATGGAATTTTTCACCTGCCTATTGTCGAGATGCTTGCCGTTCTCATAGTGGGCGGGAATTACAAGCAACTCTTCAATGTAGAATCGACCTTTTCGGTTCCACTTTGGCTGAGTCCAAACTCTACCAACGTCAGCATAGTAAATTTTTTGCACCGACTTACCGTCGAACTTGAGAAGGCCAGAAATAATGCGCTGATGATAGACAGACACGAAAACTTGCCGAACAGACTTACCCAGAAATCGACCAACCTTGAAACAGTAAGGAGGCTTCTGGGTTGACATTCCCACTGGCCATTCGATTCTTTTGACCCTGCGCCCGTTTTTACTAGCAATAAACACGAGGCTTACGTAGCTACTCTTGCTACTAACTGGCCCTTCATAAACTGGACGAACTGACAAATCTAAATTGTGCTGAGATCCAAGGTGGCAGGTGGGTCCGTAGCTAAGTGTTGCACCAATAGCTACCGAAATCGGACTGACCATGGTTGCATGTTACATCAGAAATTAAAGAGTTCCTATGACCTTTCTGCAAACTGCCAACTGTCTTTACTCAGCGACCTTGAGGACGCTCAAGAACGCTTCTTGAGGCAGTTCGATCGAACCGATTTGCTTCATTCGCTTCTTACCCGCCTTCTGCTTTTCAAGCAACTTGCGCTTTCGACTAATATCGCCGCCATAGCATTTCGCAATAACGTTCTTTCGATACGGCTTTACCGTATCCGCTGCGATGACTTTCGATCCAATCGCGGCCTGAATTCGAACTTCAAATTGCTGCCGAGGAACAACCTTCCGAAGTTGCTCAACCACTCCGCGTCCGCGATTGTACGAGAATGTGCGATGGACGATGAAGCTAAGCGCGTCGACGATATCGCCGTTCAGGAGGATATCGAGCTTGATCAGGTCGGACGGTTGATACTCGTCGAGGTCATAGTCAAACGAAGCATATCCGCGAGTGCCCGACTTAAGCTTGTCGAAGAAGTCCATGAGGATTTCCCCAAGCGGCAACATGTAATACAAAATGACTCGCTGAGGGGTCGGATACTCGGTCTTCATGTACGTACCTCGACGCTCTTGGCACAGGTTCATAACCGCGCCAACATACTCAACGGGAACCATGATCGTCGCCTTCACCATCGGCTCGTCAATCGAGGCAATTTCGTTCGCCTCCGGGAATTCGCTTGGGTTCGAGATGTGTATCGTTTCACCGTTCTTCTGGTGAACGATGTAATCAACGCTCGGGGCCGTGAGGATCAGGTCAAGGTTGAATTCTCGCTCCAATCGCTCTCGAGCAATCTCCATGTGGAGGAGGCCCAAGAATCCACAGCGAAACCCAAAGCCGAGTGCAGCCGATGTTTCTGGTTCAAATTGAAGCGAAGCATCGTTAAGTTTGAGCTTGCCTATCGCGTCTCGTAGATCTTCGTATTGGTCACCGTCGGTCGGATACAGTCCGCAGAAGACCATGCTCAGAGCCTGGCGATAGCCAGGCAGCGCCTCGGTCGAAGGATTATCTTTAAGGGTAACCGTGTCGCCGACTTGGGCGTCGCCGATGGATTTCATGGCGGCGGCGATGAAGCCAACTTCTCCGCTCCCTAAACCGTCGTTGACGGTTAGGCCGGGGCCAAAGTGGCCAGTGGCATCGATAACATAGTCCCGACCTGACGCCATCATCATGATTCGGTCGCCTTTCTTGATCGAGCCATCGAGGATCCGAACATAGGCAACTGCACCTTGGTAGGCGTCGAAGTGACTGTCGTAAATAAGGGCTCTCAGCGGCTTATTAGGATCGCCTTTTGGACATGGAATTCGCGCGACAATCGCTTCAAGGATCTCGTCGATTCCGATTCCAGCCTTGGCGGAGCAAGGAATCGCATCGGATGCGTCAATCGCGACCGCATTCTCGATCTCTCGTCGAGCGTGTTCGACGTCGGCGTGCGGGAGATCAATCTTGTTAATAACTGGGACTATTTCTAAATTCTGAGTCATCGCCATGCTAGCATTGGCGATGGTCTGGGCTTCAACACCTTGACTGGCATCGACTACGAGCAGGGCGCCTTCGCAGGCAGCGAGGGCACGAGAAACTTCGTAAGTAAAGTCGACGTGGCCGGGAGTGTCAATCAGGTTAAGCTCGTATTCAATCCCATCATTGGCGATGTAAAGCAGCCGGACGGCGGCCATTTTGATCGTGATTCCCCGTTCGCGCTCAATATCCATTGAGTCGAGCATCTGCTCTTGCGCGATGCCTCGAATGGCTCCGCACCGCTCAATAAGGCGGTCGGCAAGCGTGCTCTTGCCATGATCGATATGCGCGATGATGCAGAAATTGCGGATGCGCGATTGATCCATAAGGGATGTCCCGTGGAGGAGCCTATAGTGTACCTTTCGCCGAAGGCAGGCCATCGCTTCGCTGGGGGCCCGATACGCTAGGGACAGGGCGACAAAAAAAGGAGATAGGTTTCACTATCTCCTTTTCTTTAATTGGTGGTTGTTTATTGGCCCGGAATCAATCTGAGTCCGAACAGCTTGCTGAACGAGTTCAACAAGAAGACCGAGTTGAAAATGGAAGACAACTGTGTGGCATCCGGCGTGTTCGTCTCCGGAATATAAACCAAGTCGCCCGGCATCAGCTTAACGTTTTGAGAGAAGTCCCCACCCTTGATGTATTTTACAAAGTTGGCATTGATTCGCATAAATTCGTTTGGTCGGCCAGGCAGTTCACGAATGATGTAGCATTTCGAAAACATCGAAAGGTACCGAATTTCGCCACCCGCAATGGCAATCGCATCCTGCAATCGCATCGTTTCTCGGTATGGGTAAAGTCCCGGACCCTTGACCGCGCCAAGAACCACAATTCGGTTCTTTTGTTCACGAGGGATGTTCAAAATGTCGCCGTCACGCAATTCATAGTTTTGCGAGTTATCGCCTAAAACCGTCATTGCGTAAAGATCTATCGGAATCAATTCAATCGAACCCTGTCGTCTCAACGTTGCTCGTCGAAGATCGCTCTGATCTGGAACTTCACCACCGCTGGCGCTGTAAAGCGTCATGATCGTGTCACCTGGTCGAAAGAAAAATTCACTGGACCGCTGAACTGTGCCCGTTACGTTAGCCTTGAGCTTTCGATATGAAATGATCGAGACAGAAACAATCGGGTCACGAAGCTTTAATTTGGAAACGTAGAGCTGATAGAGTTCAGCTTCAACTTCGGTAATCGTTTTGCCTTCAACCCTCAGGTTGCCTACAAACGGGGCGCCAATATAGCCGTCAATTCCAACTGGAATGTCAGCACCAATCTGCTGTTGGTTAAAGACTTGGACGCGAAGAATATCCTCGGGCTTGATCTTATAGGTCTTCTCGTCAAATGAGCCTTGGGCAACGGCATTGCCAACCAGTGCCCCCAGCAAAAGTACTAAAAATCCAATCTTCCCTAAAATATTTCTAACCACTTCGACCTTGAACTTAGATATTAACATATTTCTGCCTTTCAAGTTTCTTCCGACGCCCCTCAATTACGATTGTAAATTCACCTTTTGCAGGCACGTCGGTCTCATTAGGAATTGTCGGCAATTCAGAACGGAAAACTTGTTGATTTCTTTTCGTGATTTCTCTACAGATCGCGTACCGCCTGTTTCCGAGCACTTCGCCTGCTGCTTCTAGAAGTTTTTTAAACCGAAAAGGAGACTCGAAAATTACCAATGTATAAGGCGAATCGGCAAACACTTCCATCTCTTTTTTCATATCACCAGCTGATCGACCCAAAAACCCTAAGAATGCAAATCGCTGAGCGTAAAATCCCGACAACATCAATGCGTTGATCACCGCACTCGGTCCCGGTATGCCATCAACTTCAATCCCCCGACTATGCGCCAAATCAACGATACGTGCCCCAGGATCACTAACTCCGGGAGCTCCGCCATCCGTTAATAAGACGGCCCGCTTGCCCAATTGGATTTCATCAAGTAACTTATCGAGCTGTGAATCTTCAGAATGGTCGTGCGCAACGCGCATCGTCTTTCTCAATTCCAAGTGAAACGCCAATTTGGCGCTAATGCGAGTGTCTTCGACAATCCAGAAATCGGCCTCGGCTAATGCCGCAGAAGTCCTCGGGGAAATATCCCCGAGGTTTCCAATCGGTGTTGCAACCAAAGTCAGCTTTGGCGTTACTTTTTCGGCTCGTTCGATCCCGTCGGCGCTAACGTCGATCCGGTGGACTTTCCGTTCTTCTTGGCTTCTTCCGCTGCCTTTTTCGCTGCTTCCGCTTGTTTCTTGTCGTCCTCTGCCTTTTCCTTTTTCAGTCTTTCCTGATCCAGGTCGTACTGCTTTTTGTCTTTTGTCCATTGGTCTTGTTTGGTTCGGAACTGCTTTTCCTGTTCCGCAGATACTAACCCGGCCGTCTTAATTTCAGTAAATTTCGCAGACATGTCGCCGAAGGTCGATTGCCCCGTTCCATCAAACTTATAGTTCTTCTCAAGGCCAGTCAGCAAAAGGTCAAATGTCTTGGTCTTGTCGCCTTTTTCTTTATAAGCGTCAATGACTTCCTTGCGGTATGCCCAGTTTTCCGTAAAGCCAATATAATTCTCAAGCGCGCCGATTCGATCAGCTTTGAGTTTCGGTTTGTCGGCTGTTGGCTGGTCATAGAGGTGCTGGATCGTGATGATCTGAACCATCGCCGCAATTTCAGGCTTTTCTTCTGAAGACGTAACTGATTTGGCAAGGTCAAAAATAGCTCGGAACTCTTGTTCTTGGGCTGGTCCAGGTGTCATCGCCATCGCTTTTTGATAGCGGTATGCCGCTTCATAAGACTTCACTTCAAAGGTTGGTTTGATATCTTTCTCAACCTTCTCAATTTCGGCCTTGAACAGCTTTTGAACCTGTTGACTGATGTTCTGTTGACGATATTGGGACTTCTTTGCTTCGTAGTCTTTCGGAATGTCGACCTTCTTGCCAACATATTTCAAGATCTCGTACCCTTCTGTCACCTTCTCAGGCTCGCTGAAAGTGCCCGGCTGGAGCTTCAAAACGGTCTTAAAATCAGGGAGCGATTCAACTTGAGTTTGGCTCAAATTCAAAACATTCTCGCTCTTCTTCTTCTTTGGGTCGCGCTGCATGTCATCCGTATAGGCATCCATCACGTCCTCAAAACTCTTGCCCGCTTTCAACTCTGCATAAGCCTTGTCGGCCTTTGCCTTCGCCGCAGCATCGCCCGATGGGCCAGTCGTCTTCGAGAGGATCCGTTTGATCTCATAAGTTTCAAATCCCTTCTTAACTTCTTCGTCAGTTGGGTTGATTCCTTGTTGAAACTTGTCAGCAACAAAAAACTGTGCAGCATAAAGCAAAATTTCCATTCGCTTCTTGCCGTCCTTGAGCGCGGAATTGACTTCCTTCACTTGATCAGCATAGGCATCCTTCAAGGTCTTGCCTTTAAGGTCGGACTTTACTAGCTCTTCAAAATCTTTGATCGTGGCACTTTCCTTCAACTGACCACCCTTCTTGGCTCGAGAAAGCAGATAATTCTCAAAGTCAGTCTGTGAAGTGTAGTGAAGAGTCTTCATCAAAAAGTCATCGTCATTCTTGAACCCTTGACGCTTGGCGACTTCATAAACTTCCCCAGCTTGGACAGTTTGGAACACGCCGCTCGAAATTCCTTGCAGCCGGTACTCAGGCGGCAAAGAAGCCAAAACGTCGGGTGGGATTTGCGAATTAGAGTTTGCTCGGTCAATTTCGGTTTCAACCATCGATACCGGAATTTCAACGTCGCCAACCGTTGCGAAAACGCGCTCTTTGTTTCCTTTGATATCGGTTGCGCTGACCTTCGATGCACGATTGCAATTCGAAAATGCCATACCAATGACCATCGCGCCGCCACAAAAAAGTAAGACGAACTTTCCACAGCCGCCTTTTATGAATTTCTCTTGGAATGAACTAATAGACAATCAATTTCACCTTGTTATTTAATGCTCTGTTATTATGACGAATATTTTTAAAAAACCTCTTGACAGGTAGACAAACTAAGCGTATAATGCGTCTACTGTTACAGGTAGACGGTTATTATGGCGAAGGGACTCACGAAACGACAAGAAGACATTTTGGACTTCATACTCCATTACGTAGAAAGCGAGGGATATCCTCCCTCAATTCGCGAAATTGGACAAAATTTTGAGATCGGGTCACTTCGCGGTGTCACGGTTCACCTTGATGCACTCGAACGCAAAGGTTACATTTCCAGGTCTAACACGCCGCGGTCAATTAAGTTGATTCATCCAAAATTCACGCCCGGCAATTCACGAGTAACGATGTTACCGCTCATAGGTTCAATCGCAGCTGGGTCTTTAGCCGTTCCTGCAGTTGAAGACATCGAAGGAACGATCCCCGTACCCATGGAAATGGTCAAAAACACCGACGGCGCCTTTGTTTTGCGAATCAAGGGTGACTCGATGATTGGCGATGGCATTATGCCTCGAGACCTCGTCATCATTCGACCACAAAAGACCTTTCACGGCAACGACGTCATGGCCGTCAGAGTGGGCGATGAAGCCGTAATCAAGCGAATTCATAAAACGAGCAAAGGAGTCCAGCTTCTTTCCAGTAACCCCGACTACGCTCCAATTGAAGTCGATCCGCGAGAAACCGAAGTCATCGGAAAAGTGGTTGGTCTCATGCGAGACTACGACGGCGTTAGCTTCTAAAAGCTGGCACCCCAGCCACCAATTCTCAAATAGAGACCTTATTTAAGGTCTCTATTTGCTTTAATGATCTGCTCAAGTTTCTCGGTCGTCAGTTTGTCCTCTTCCTGCGACGGGAAGCCCTGGTACCGAACAATTCCGTCTTGCGAGATAACGAGCACGTGAGGGATGCCTTGCACGCCAACTAAAGATGACATAGTCTTCTTTTCGTCGGTCGTAACCACATAATCCATCTTGGTCGTCTTCAAAAAATCGGTAATTACTTCAGGTTTTTCGTTGCTCACGCCGACCACCACAAGGTCCTTCTCAAACTTCTTCTTCCAGTCGTTCATCTCCGGAATCACAGCACGACAGGGCCCGCACCACGTTGCCCAAAAGTCAATGAGCAGTACTTTGCCCTTCATCTCTGACTTTGACGGAATGACTCCAGCCAACGCGGTTCCGAACTCTAAAGTCTTAAATTCCTTGCCTCGAAAATCATTCTTGGCGTAAAGGGTCTTCTTGGTGACATAGGCCGGAAACTCACCCGGAGACTTCCATGCAATGATGGAAGCCAGAACAGGCAAAGCGACGACGAAAAGAATCAATCCTTTCTTCATAAATCCATTGTATCGCAGATGTTAATTTAGGTTGACGACCAACTGACCGAACCGTCAGAATTATCTGTCAGCACAATGCTTTCGTTCAGCAGCTCTTGCCTAATCGAGTCCGCTAGTCCCCAATCTTTCGCGACCTTAGCCGCTTTTCGAGCTTCAATCCGCTCTAATATTCTGGCCTCATCTGCAGTCGATGTCTTTGACTCTTCAACCATCACCATGTCTTCCGGATGGCGCACAATCCCCAACAAGTCATTGACCAAGTTCAGGAACCGCTCCCCGGATTTAGCCGATTCCAGCGACAAAGTCTCCCGCGTAATGATTTTCGCTCCCTCTAGTGCCTTCGAAATGGCAATCGGAGTGTTGAGGTCGCTCAGCATAGCGTCCAAAGCTTGGCCATATAAGTCCTCCAATTCTGCTCCAACCGTGTCTGCCCCATTGGAGCCACTCTCTAGTGCCTCAGCAACTGCAATATCGGCCCGGCGAAAGCGGTCAATGTTCGTTTTGGCGTCTTCCAATCCCTGGTCCGTAAAGTTCAAATTCTTGCGGTAAACACCAGATATGAGAGCAAATCGGATTGCGAGCGGGTCAGCCCCTTTCGCCATCAGTCCCCGAACATAGTAAAAATTCCCCAGGCTCTTCGACATCTTTTGACCATTGACTTGCAAAAACGCCGTGTGGCTCCAGTGCTCACAAAACGGCTTTCCGGTCAGCGACTCGCTTTGGGCGATTTCGCACTCGTGGTGAGGGAACTTATTGTCCTCGCCTCCGCTATGCAAGTCGATCGTGTCGCCAAGATAAGCCCTCGCCATAACTGAGCACTCGATGTGCCAGCCCGGAAATCCCCACCCGTAAGGCGAAAACCACTGCATCAAGTGCTTGTCGTCTTTCTTCCAGATCGCAAAGTCGGATTGATCCTTCTTGTTCTCGTCTAAAACAACATCCCGAACTCCTTTTCTTAGACTCTCTTGGGTGTTGCCGCTCAACTTTCCGTAACCTGGAAATTTGTCGACACTGAAATAGACCCCGGTGGGCGTTTCGTACGCAAATCCTTTTTCGATGAGTTCCTCTGCCGCCAAAATCTGTTCCCGAACATGCTGTGTCGCCTTCGGCCGAACATCCGGTTCGACCAAATTCAATAGCTTCCAATCCTCTCGGTAGGCCGCTTCGTAATACTCGGCTAGCTCCCAAACATTGTGAAACTGCTCACCTTCTTTCGAGCGAAGCGCCTTTTCCATCTTGTCTTCACCCGTCGCATCCGCTATATCATCGTCGGTTAAGTGGCCTACATCGGTGATATTCGAAACCCAGGTGACCTTCCACCCAATGGCAAGGGCAGTTCGAACGACCAAGTCGGCCGACAAGAAGGACCGGAAATTTCCAATATGCGCATACGAATAAACCGTCGGTCCGCAAGTGTAAAACCGAAGGTGTCCCGGTTCTGCCGTTATCAAAGGTTTAACTTTACGAGAAAGCGAGTCGTACAGGCGAAATTGCTTTTCGGTCATGGGTTTTTTTAGTGTACTCATGGCATCATATAGGTGAGGTTACGATGAAGAAATTAACGACATTGATCGCGTGTCTTGCCCTTCTGACCGCATTTGCTCAGTCCCAAATGAAATGGGGACATGACCTAACTGCTGCTCAGAAAACGGCAAAGGCATCTAAAAAACTCATCTTTGTAGACTTCTACGCCGATTGGTGAAGCAGTTGCATGAACATGGATCGAACGACTTATAAAGACAAGTCGGCGATCCAAACACTGGGCCAGTTTGTCTCAGTGAAGCAAAATATCGACAAGGAAGGAAAGAAGTCCGCGGTCAAATACGACGCCACAATGCTTCCAACCCTGATGGTTCTCGACTCGAACGGCAAAGTTGTCCTCCAGCACATCGGGTCGCTTGACGCCAAAGGCTTGAATCAATTCTTAAAGGGCGCAGCCAAAAAGGGCGCTAAAAAAAGCACCAAGCAGGGCTCGAAAAAGTCGACAAAAGTGAAGAAATAGAAAATTGAGGGTCTCGGGTATCCGAACCCTCTCTTTCTCCCTGTTATAATGCTCTTAACGCAGTGTCAAGCAGGATGAAAGAACCAAACCCAACCTATGAAGACGCAAAACGACGTCTTAATCGAGTCTCTGGCCAAGTAAACGGCATCAAAAAAATGCTCGACGACGAGCGCTACTGTGTCGACATCCTCACCCAAGTCTCCGCCCTAAGGGCGGCCCTCGATCAACTCGGCCTGCTGCTATTAACCCACCACGTCGAAGATTGCGTTTTCGGTGAAGAGCACGACCATTACGAGTCGCGAGACGAGAAAGTCAAAGAGCTTCGAACCACCCTGAATCGGTTCTTGAAATAGAATCTTGTGACATTTCCGAAAATTTCCCGCAAACGCCCGTTTTGAAGGGTGCAGACAATTCGCCTCACGCGTCATAATGACGATATGTCCGAACAAGAGAAGCCACATTTGGAAGAAGATGCCAAGTTAGCCCGAATTTTGGGTGCAGTCTTGCTGGTGGTAGTTCCCATCTTCGGATTTTATGCTTCGTCAGCCCTCGGAAAGGAGTGGCACTACGACTACCGTATGTCCGATCTTCCCGTCGCTCTTCGAGGCGCTGGATATGGACTGATTATTGCGGTCGCAATGAATTTTTACATCTGGTACCGATACCGTAGCAACGTTGACAAAGATTTGGTTAACGAATGGTACGACCCACAAGCTGGCCATCATCTCTAGTTAAGTGAACTTTACATCGACCGTGTCGGGGTTTTGGGTCTCTCGCAGTCTTGCACCAATGAATTCAACGCACTCTTGATAGCCATCCATTTTTGGTACGAAGAAGAACGTTTGACGGCCGCCCTTTACGTAACACCAACGGTTCTCCCGTAACCGAACCTTCTGAATCGAATCGTAGCGTAAAACCCCCACGACTCGACCTAGCAAAATTTTCTTAATCTTCGTGTCGCTCAATTCGTATTCGGTCAACGACGAACTCAGTTGCGCAAACGACAGACTCGCCGAAAAAAGCACAATCGGGGAGAACGCTATTGCCAGCCAAACTCGCAAGGCCAGATAGTGCATTAAACCACCTAAGGGCATGATAGCAAATAGGCAAAACCGCAGGGCAGAAGCCCACTGAGAACGGTAATTGTAATGGACGTTCACTTGCTCCATTATACGATTGTGAATACCCCGTTAGGGTAAAAGATTTTCATGTCGCTCCACGAGATCCGCTACTTCTCTCAAGCCCTCCAAAAATCCACTGGGACTTTAGTCATACTCCCCGACAAGTCGATTCCGGGACCTTATCACTGCATGCTTCTCCTGCATGGCCTTAGTGACGACTATTCCGCTTGGATGCGCCGAACTTCAATCGAACGGTATGTCGCGGATAAACCGATCATCGTCGTCATGCCCGATGGGGGCCGAGGATTCTATGTTGATGCACTCCAAGGCTTTCAATATCTCCAAGCCCTAGCCTACGAGTTGCCGGAACTCCTTCATCACTGGTTCAAAGTTGAGGGGAAATGGTGCACTGCCGGACTCTCCATGGGCGGATACGGAGCATTCCGTTTAGCTCTCGAGCGCCCCGGCCTCTTCGCGTCGGCGGTCTCCCTTTCTGGAGCCATGATCATCGGTCGGCACTATCCCACCGAAAAACCTGACTCAGACAACCCAAGAGAAGAACCCTTTATCCGAGAGTTTCTTCCGATCATGGGCATCGCCAAACCAGGTGGGAGGGATGACCTGCTGGCCCTTGCTCAGCGAGCAAATCCGCTTCCAGCCCTGCGGTTCCATTGTGGAACCGAAGACTTTCTCATCGAATCAAACCGCACAATGCACCGCGAAATGACCGAATTCGGGATCAAGCACGAATACCAAGAATTTAGCGGCGATCATAATTGGGAGTATTGGGATGAACACATCCGCGACGCCATTGAATTCAATCTCAGGCACCTTTCCTGACCGATTTGGTCGTCTGAACTTGAACTGAAACGACATCCTGGGGTTTAATGAATGTTCCCTGCGGGCGGTTAGCTCAGTGGTAGAGCATTACAATGACATTGTAGGGGTCACAGGTTCAAGCCCTGTACCGCCCACCATCTTAATAGACCATCCATTGCTGAATGAAGCAATGGATGGCTTTTTTGTCGATAAACGCAGTCAAAAGAACTCGGACAGTTGGTTCAGAACCTGCCTGCCATCAAACCAATAATCTAAAGGGATCGCAGGAATGCAATCAGATCTTGTCGCTCTTTTCTTGAGAACACCAGCCCGAATCGATCTGTGTAGAAATCAAGGACTGCATCAAAATCTTTTGCAAATCCGTTGTGGAAGTACGGAGCCCGTGCCGCCAGACCTCGAAGGATCGGCCCCTTGAATCGACCAACGTCCTTCCATTTGCCCGTACTCAACGCCAAACCAGGATCAGTAGTTGTAACCTCTTGCCCAGTCGTCAAGTTGCGTAGCGTGTAAAGTGGCATGTCCGGTGTTCGTCTGCTTCCGTCGGTTAGACCGATGTCGAGGGCGACTGCAAGGGAGTGGTTACCCATTTGAGGAGTGTTGTGGCAAGTAGTACAAGTGCCTGTTAGAGTAGCTGGGCTCCCGAAATAAGGATTGTCATTCAAGCCCTTTACACCAGAAATGATGATTGGCTTTGAATTGAAAATTGCTTCACCTCTTGCCACCGAAGCCCGATCCTCTTGATGTGATCCCGCCCAACTGCGGAACAGATTCATTGCTTTCTCATTGAATGGGCCAGCCGGATCAGCAACGTTATCGTTTATTCCAATATAAAAGGGAAATCCAAGAATATCGTCGGGCCCTCCAAGCGCACCTGCATCTGAAAGCCAACCTGCTTCATCATCTCTGACCTGAGCTGTTGCCAGTCCCATTTCGAAATCGACAATACCCTTTTGTTGCGCAGGGGTTAGTGTGTAGGGGACGGGTAAAGTTGGACATCTGTCAAAGGGGGTATTGGCCCTCAGGTTCAAACATTTAGATGTCAGATAGTAAACGATCATTTCGTCATCATTCAGCCGAGTTTAAAGCCCAAGTAGTCCTTGAGTTGGTCAG
>JANYCU010000033.1 GCA_025360125.1 Armatimonadota bacterium
TAGAATCCAACCCTATTGGCTTGCGACTGGCGAATCTTGGAACCCTCAACCATTCGACGAGTCGGAACTCGAAGCAGTTAGAAGGGAGATCGAGGAGCAGGATGCAGTGGAGCGTTCACTAACCACGAAGCGATTTAACGATAAAGGTCGTGAAATCCATATGGCGAAGCTGGAGGACTTTCCCGCACAACCGAGTTGGACTTGCAAGAACTGTAAGTTCCGTACCTTATGTCCCGAGGGGAAGGCTCAAGAAAAAGCGCACTAAACACCCAAAAAACAGGCCGCAAGAAAAGGAAGGGCTGACGGCCTGTTTTTTAACTTTGTAAAAGGACTGCATACCCAGATGGTTCTATATAAACTATCCTCGCAATTCCAGCACCTAACAAGTGCCTCGCGCAATTGTGACAAGGGTATGTAGTACAAGCTAAAGTTGCTCCCGTGACGCTGATTCCATTCCTGATACATGATAGGAGACAGGCCATTTCACCATGAACAGTCCGGCCAAACTCAGTTATATCAAGGAGTCCCGATTTCTTTAAGATTTTGTCTATGTCTTCGCTGTGTGCAAGATCAAGTTGTTTTCCACCGCGAGTTGAAAGCTGCTTCCCAAGCAGACGAAGGAATTCATCCACGATGCGCGTTCGTTCCACGATATTTGGATCATGACCGTGCAATGAAAAGTCGCGAATGTCAACTTGATCATCGGGCCATGGCTGTCCTCCGCCAAACTTTGGCACTTCATTTGCACCAACAGCGACAATTTCATCTGTCGTGGCCATGATTGAAGCACCTACTTGTCGCGAGAGATCAGCAGATCTCAATGAGGCCGCATGAGCCATAAACATCGCGACCTCCTCCTTTGTTGGCGTTGTAAATACAGAGCCAAAAAATAAGTCTAGCGCCCTGGAAAGTCCCGCATATTCTGTTTCAATTCCTTTAATAAAGAAATCACAAAACTCAAATGTATCGCGTGTCCTTTGACCAAAATCGTCCTCATCGTTCTCGTCGCATTTTATAGTGGATTCAGCTTCGCCATCTCCTTTCGCATCGATAAGGTAATGAAGCCTTTTTGATCTTGGCGTATGCACGCCGATAGCCAAGAATGCCTCTCCATAGATTGTTCGAAGTGCTTCAACCTCCTCTGGCCTCTTTAATGATCGAATTACGAAAGCCTGACGTGGTTTGTCCGAATTACTTCTATGGTTATATATTTCAGCGACCGCACATAATGCCAAAGAATGCTGGCACTTCGTTGACTTCCTAAATGAGGTTCCTTGCTGTTGCTTTTCGTTTGTGCTACTCCCCTTGCCTTCAAGATATTTACTTAACTGTACAATATGCGTTTCATATCCTCTTGTGCTGAGCCTGTTTTCGATGGCATCGGTTAGGTCATCAAGGTTGGTGCCAACTTGGGCAACAATCCCAATCACTAGCAACCCATCTCTTGGATATACAGCATCGAATAAAGCTTCTGTTGAATTCATATAACTGTATTCAATTTATCTGATTTGAATGGAAAATTGCGGTTTTCTTAGCTTGTTAGGTGCCTGATTCGATTTTGTATGATTCATTCCTTGTATAATTCGGAGTGTCGCTGACGCGACAAAACTATCCGGAGGTCTCAATAAATAATGTCTGCAATCAACCAATCTTCACGCCTGAGCTCCTCCACGTTCTCGAACTGATCGAATTGGAGCCCGTCTCCGACTCCCGAAGCATTTCCTTCGCTTCGCCCGATCCGAACCTCCGAACAAAACAGTGAAAGATTTAATTTCTCCTAAACTTAGCAACAAACTTGCTCATCTTGATGCCGAGCAACTTAACAACCTCATCCAACGCGCAAAGGCCCTCCGCAAGAGGTCCGGTAATCGAGCCGACACGTTTGATCAGTGGATCGAACGAGCAATGCGCCGCGAAGAGCGCGCCATGCAAGGGGCTACCGATCAACGCGATGGCGTCGTTACGAGCGCCTTCGCCCACGACATCGACGTCGAAACCGAATCGGGCATCGTGCGAGCCCATCGCATGAATCATAACTTGGTCGTCGGTGACGCAGTTACGGTTGGCCAGATCGGCGACCAGACGTGCGTGATTTCGGTTCAACCGAGGCGGACGAAGCTGAGCCGCCCCGATGTGAACGATAAGAACATCGAAAAGTTGATCGTGGCTAATGTTGACAGTGTCCTCATTGTCGTTTCGGTGGTTAGTCCGCCATTGCATCCGCGTTTGATCGATCGATATTTGATTGCAATTCAGAATGGCGGAGCCCGGCCCCTGATTTGCGTCAATAAGATCGATCTCCTCGAAGACTTGATTGAATTAGAAGTGCTGGAGCCATACCGAAAGATCGGAATCCCAGTGATTCAATGCTCCACCCGAGACACTCTCGGCATCGACGAGTTACGAAATCTGTTACAGGGGCAAATGGTGGTTTTCGTTGGGCACTCGGGAGTTGGTAAATCGTCTTTGATCAATGCTTTTGCACCAGAGCTGAACCTCATAACTGGCAGTGTCAGCGAAGGATACGGACGTGGCACCCATACGACGACGGTGAGTTCGCTTCACCGCTTGCCGCACGGAACGACTCTCATTGATACCCCAGGGATTCGATCATTTGGTCTGTGGTCAGTCACTCAGAATGAAATCGAGCGCTCCTTCCCCGAGTTCGTGGGGTTGCAGTGCAAGTTTAACGACTGCACTCATACGAAGGAACCTGGTTGCGGGGTGTTGGCTGCGGTTGAGAGCGGTGCAGTCTCCGGCGATCGATACAGCACCTTCTTGCGCTTGAGAGATGAGTTGACCTAGAGTCCAGCTTCGTTTCTTAGGTCAGCCAATTCCACCGCATGTCCCGAATTGGCTGATCGGCGTACTGCCTCCATCAGCAGGACGACATCGACTCCTTCTTCCAGCTCTGGGGAAGCTTTTGAACCTTCGATGAGAGCTTTCGCAAAAGCGTCGGCGTAACGTGCGAATTCTCCATAGTGCATGCCGTGAACCTCGTTGTTGAAGAAGTAGCCGCGTTTCTCATAAAGCCAATCCTCGGTGATCTCTGCTCCGTCTTCACCAGTTCGTTTCAACTTCATGTCGTGATATTGGGCGAGGCTCGTCCCTTTCGAACCGTACACCATCAATTCGATTGCGTTTCGGGCGGTGGGGAGTTCGACCAAACCATAATGCCCAAGGGCACGCCCGGTGCGCCCATCTTCGGATTCGATGTTGACCGAATAGATGTCGGGGCCTGAGATTCCCACATCTCGGCCGAGCTTTGAAATCGAACCCGTAGCCGAGACGCGCTTAATCGGGCCGAGATACCAACGCAGCAAATCGAGTGGATGGCTCATTCCCAGAAACGCCCAGTCGGTTTCGGCGATCGACCACGGGCTTTTGGCGTAAAACCAGTCCATTCGGTGGTTGTATTGCGCATCGACAAATTCGACGTCGCCAAACTCACCCGCTTCGGTTCGTTTTCGCTGTTGTAAAAATGGTTCGAAGAACCGCGTACTTTGCCCAACGAGGAGTCGCCTACCTGTTGCCTTGCTCGCGGCGACTATCTGACCAAGCTGCTTTAAATCGGTTACTAGCGGCTTGGTGCAAATGACGTGTTTGCCTGCTTCAAATGCCCGAATGATGAGCTCGGCGTGGGTTGGGTCGGGGGTGTAAATCGCCACGATGTCAATCTCGGGGTTCGCAAAAAACTCGTCAAGTGAGTCGGGATAGAAAAGGCCCGGTACCATTTCCGCCGCAGAAAGACGCTTCGCGGGGTCGAGATCGAAGCCACCAATTGCTCGACAATATTGGCTCCGTCTCGGTTCATCGCCGATGAGCAAGTGCCCTTGGCTCACCGAGTCCGGAATCGAATAGGTGAGGGCCTTCAGGAGGGATTTCCCCTCATGAAGACCCAGGACTCCGATGCCGAGATGATTCGCCATTGGCTTATTATGGTCCGTCATGTCGATTGCTTCCACGGGCAACCAATCGTCCCCATGTCCGTTCCTGCCGGGAAGTTCAAGCCGAATTCGGTGGCCAAGATGTGAAGCAACTCCTCATCGTTGGAAATCGTGACCTCTCGAAGGATTTCCGAACCTCGTCGGTGGGTGAAGGTGCCGTTGAGATATCCGTATCGTTCGCCGTTGGGACGCCCCAGAGCCAAAAACATATTCTGCTTAAATTTTGCTTTGGCACAGGTGCTTACCCACCAATTTGAAACTTCCCGATCGATCTCAGGCATTTCGCGTCCGCTGAATTCGTACACATCCTCCCACTTCTCGCCCAGATTAATTTGGTGAAAATAAACCCCTTCTTCGAAGACGATTCGGCGAGGTTCATGGGGAGTTTCCTGCTCGATATCCAATTCAAACTTGATCGGCGAAGTGAGGGACATTCCGCCAACGCCAGCATCGACAATCCATTTTGTGTTGTCCAACTCGACCATCACGAAGAGATGAGTGCGAGGAGGGAGGAAATCTCGTGGATTTCCGATTCTGACTCTCGCCTCCATTGGTTTTGCGTCAAATCCAATCTGGGTGAGAACGGCAAGGAGTAAGCCGTTTTGTTCAAAGCAGTAGCCACCTCGTTGCCGATGGATCATCTTATCCTCGAGGCGTTCGGGCTCGATATGGATGGGCAGATCGCGAATTACATCCAAATTTTCGAATGGAATGCTGCACGTATGAGCGTGTTGAATTGCCTCCAACGTCCGTAAATCGGGCTTGAAGTCGCCAGGCAAGCCGATTCGGCGAGCGTATTGCGCGAGGTCAATCTGATGCGACATGGTCAAAGTCTACCGATTTCAAAACGTGATAATCTGATGAGGTGACGATTCGAGAAATGCTGCCGAAAGATGCTCACGCGGTATCGGGATTATCGGCTCAACTTGGCTATCCGATGCCGGAATCGACGGTTCGTGATCGCATCAATACCGTTCTGAATCAGCCAGGTCACGAGGCGTTTGTGGCCGAAAGTGACGGGAAAATCGTCGGCTGGATCCACGTTTATGTGGCGCACATCATCGAAGCCCCACACTCGTATACGGAAATTGGCGGACTTGTGGTTGACGAGAATATTCGAGGAAAAGGAGTTGGTCGCGAGCTCGTAAAAGCGGTCGAACAATGGTCGTTGGCAAACGGATTCGATGACATCCGAGTGCGTTCGGCGAGCAAGCGAACCGATGCCCACGCGTTTTACGCCAAATTGGGCTACAAGTTAGTCAAAACTCAGATGCGATTTGAAAAGTCGCTCAATAGTTCTTGACATTTCCGGGGAATTCAGTAAAATAGTAGACGAATGACTACTTCCAGCATCCCGACGGCAGAATTGCTGGAACGATTTGGGTTCTCCGAATTTCGACCTGGACAAGCTGCGGTTATCGAGAGCCTTTTGACAACAGGTAGGGCGCTTGCGGTCTTTCCAACGGGGGCGGGGAAATCGCTGTGTTATCAATTTCCTGCCCTACAGATCGAAGGTTTGACGCTGGTTGTGAGTCCGCTCATCGCCCTCATGAAGGATCAAATCGACTTTTTAACGAGCCGAGGAATTCCTGCCGCAAGGCTCGACTCGTCGCTAACCCAGGATGAACTCTTTGCCATTAATCAACAAGTCGAATCCGGCGAAGTCAAACTACTTTACGTTGCTCCAGAGCGATTTAACAACGAACGATTTCTGGCCCAAATGAAGCGAACTCGGATCGGTCTCTTTGCCATCGACGAAGCCCACTGCATTTCAGAATGGGGGCATAACTTCCGACCCGACTACCTGAAGCTCGCCGAAACCGCCAAGGAATTGGGTGTCGAGCGGATTCTCGCCCTGACCGCAACTGCGACTCCCGCCGTCGTTAAAGACATCTGCGAAGCGTTCAATATTCCCGTCAACGACGCCACCGTCACCGGCTTTTATCGACCAAACCTCACGATGCTGATGACGTCATGCGCGACCGAAGATCGTCGGGCAAAGCTCCTCTCGATGTTGAAAGACCGACCGCTTGGTTCCACCATCGTCTATGTCACCCTCCAGAAAACCGCAGAAACGGTAGCTAGTTTCCTCGCTGAAAACGGCATTTCGGCCCGAGCGTATCATGCTGGACTGGCAGCCGAAGAGCGAACCGAGATTCAGGACTGGTGGATGGGAAGTCCTGACCGAGTTGTAGTTGCGACGATTGCCTTCGGAATGGGGATCGACAAATCGGACGTTCGGTACGTCTACCACTGGAATCTGCCCAAGAGCCTCGAATCCTACAGCCAAGAAATTGGTCGAGCTGGCCGAGATGGCGAGCCGTCCACCGTCGAAGTATTGGCATGTGAAGCTGATCTTCCCGTCCTCGAAAACTTCATTTTTGGTGATACCCCCGATCCGTCCTCTCTCATATCGCTTGTGACCGAAGTTCTCAGCGGAGACGAGGTTTTCGACGTTTCAACCTACGACCTCTCCGGTCGCCACGACCTGCGCCAGCTGGTTCTGCGAACCGCACTAACCTATCTCGAATTGGAAGGAGCGATCAAAAAAGGCACACCATTTTATGCCGAATATGAGTTCAAACCAACCAAAACGATGAACGATGTTCTCGATGCGTTCGAGGGGACTCCGGGCCAGTTTGTGAAGGATATTGTCCGCATTGCAAAGAAGGGGGTGACCTGGGTGAAGGTTGATCCCGAAAAGACTGCAAACTCACTTGAGGTCGAGCGTCGGCGAGTGGTCAAAGCTCTTGAAGTCCTGCAAGAGAAAGGCTTGATCGAGTTACGTGCGGCGGGTGTGCGCGACCGCTTTACCCGACTCGTGGGCCCCTCCGAAAGCAATCGGCTCGTAGCCAGCCTAGTCGAGAAATTTGAACGACGTGAGAAATCTGAAATTGATCGTCTTCAAATGGTGGTTGACCTGGTCGAGCATCCTGCCTGCCAAGTTAATGCTCTCGTCGGTTACTTTGGCGAAGACCGCGAGTTGGTTTGTGGGCATTGTAGCTTTTGTCTAACCAGTAAGGCGAACAAGATTGCCATTGGAAGCCCGCTGCCCGACATTGACATTTTGGTTTCACAAGATCAACTTCGAGAGCTGCGGCACCAGAATCCACTGGTGTTGTCGTCATCTCGAAACATCGCAAAGTTCCTTTGTGGCCTTGGTGGCCCGGCAATGACCAAAGCAAGGCTGGGTCGAAATCCGCTGTTTGGCATCTTGTCCAGCTACCGCTTTCGGGATGTTGAAGCCTACGCCGAGTTGGAAACGGTGGGAAGAAAGTCTTAACGTTTGACAAGCATCCCTGCGACAACGCAAACTGGTAGGGTTTCGAACATCATGACTCCTAACGATCCTGCGTCCGAACAAGCCACTAAGATTCGAACGTTGATCATCACTCTTTTGCCAGAAACTCTCCGCAGCTCCGTTTTGCTTGACGCCCATCAAACGGCGGATTGGATGGATTCTTCGATTTGCCTCGGGATTCCGAAGGGAGATTCACGGGATGACCTTGAGGCGGAAATCGACAAAGCTGGGCTACCAAAGCCACCTGAACATGTTTTTGACATCCTCTCTCGTAGCGAAGTTGGATGTATTTATGCTCATCTACGAGCCCTTGCCATCGCCTCGAAAAGCGATTCACCAACGCTCATTTTGGAGGACGATGCGTGGTTTGAGCCAGCCACGCTGAAAGAAATTGTCACTAAACTTGACTGGATGCCGGATGATGCGATCCTTAAGCTCGAAGGAGACGATAAACCTGGAGGACGAATCGTTTTCGGCCCTAAGCATAAAAATTTTCGCTTTGCCCTTTCAATGCGTCCATCCAACGGAAGTGCAGGATATATTGTTACTTCGATTTCAGCTTCTCGGCTGCTGGCTGCAGGATATGGTTACGGCCATGCCTACGACATGCTTCTGAATGATCCGACTCTTCATGGCTGTCTCCTCCTCGATGCGGTCCCGTTTCCAATCCGCCCATCAATTCAGGCTGTCTCGACCATAAGTCGGGGCAAAAAACGACCCGGTTTCCTCAACAAGATGGCTCGCCATTCGGAAAAATTGAAGCGTCGGGTTGGACGATATAGAATGCAGGTGTTAAGAGCTCAAAGGCAAAGATACTTTCGGGTTCGTTTTGCTAAGTTCTACGAAAACTGAACGCGAAGTCGCTTTGACCGAAAAATTCCTCACTGGGTTGTTAAGGCTTGGTAAACTCTGCCCACCCCATGTCTAACGGCCAAACCATTGTCAAAGTCTTTGCCACAACTGGTTCTGCCGCCATCGGTGCCCAAGTCGAAGCGGAAATCCGAACTCGAATCGCTACTCGGGGAGACGACTATAGAGTTAAGCATGGCGGTCACACCGTCAGCCACTTCTCAAACGAGAATATCGAAGTTCAGATCGACAATGTGCGAGACCAGATCGCACTGGTTGTTCACACCCAAAACCCACCAGTAAACGATGGTGTTATCGAGCTTTTGGCGATGCTTGACGCGATCAACAATGCCCATCCTCGTAAGACATTTGTCGTCTTCCCCTATATGCCGTACAGCCGATCGGATCGGAAAAATAAGCCACGCATCTCGGTCATGGGACAGCGGTTACCGGAGATTCTGAACAAGGTTATGCGAGTCCAGCGCGTCATGCTTTTGGAGCCCCATAACGGACACATCAAGCAGTATTTCACTCCGACCGCCGACGAGGTACCAGTCGTACCATTGCTGGTTCGTCACATTCGCAATGTCTTTCTTAAGAACCATGACCCAAAGGACTGTACGCTAGTTTTTGCCGACGCCGGAGCGGCAAAACGGTTCGAAGATGTCCCCGCTCAACTTGGCCTCGATCCGACTTACATTTACAAAACTCGGTCTGATAATTCTGAATCTCCAACCATTAAGGCGATTGCCGGAGTGGTGAAGGATAGGCACTGCTTTATTCTAGACGACGAAATTTTGACGGGTAACACGGTATTTAAGGACGCCGATTTGCTCAAGTCAGCTGGTGCTGCATCGGTACGCGTATTGGCGGTTCACGGAATCATTGCCGACCAAAAACTCTCCATTCAGGAATTGATGAACAAATTTGACCAATCATCGGTTGACGAATTTGTATTGACAGATTCGATTCCGCTCGCCGATAAGATCGCGTTGGCTCCAAAGAAGTTCACGATCTTACCGATCGCGCCCCTCGTTGGCGAGGCCTGCACAAGGCTCATCCTCGGAGAGTCGCTAAGTGAACTCCACCGTATCGATATTTAGTTCGCTTGACGTTTCGCGATTGCCAACCGATATTCGGCGCTGCCTTTCGGGGCAAACATTGCTTCATACCATTCCAAAAACTCTTTTCGTTGCGGTTTGACCAGAATAGTCACGGACGGAGATCCCGGTGTTATGTGGGTGACTCCTTTTTCATCCACCGTCAGGTGGACTTTCTCCTCTGTTGAAAATTTGAATCTCGTACCGTATGCAACGGCGACCGGGTCATAAAGTGTTGGCGTATCCTTTGCCCCCCACAGCTGCTTAAGCTCAGCGATAGCGCTCGTCCCTTTGGTGTTGTATGCGGTCAACTTTGTTTGCATCGAGTCGTCGAACTGCATCATTGTGGTTACGTCGAGACCCGCTGCTGTCACCGAGACCCCGCTATCGAAGACGGTTTGAGCTGCTTTGGTATCGCAATAGATGTTCCACTCGCCGCTGGCAGGAGCCTGGTTGTTGTATCCAACGTAAAACGAGCCCCCCATGATGACGATCTTTCCGATCTTGGTTTTTACTTCGGGATATTTGGTGATGAGGTCTGAGACGTTCGTGAGCGGACCAACCGCGATGATCGTGATTTGACCAGGAGACCGCTCGATCTCTCGCTTCATGAAGTCAATCGCTGGCTCTGGCTTAATCGATTTGGCGGAGAATTCTTTGGCCCATTCAAATTGAGGACGATGGGGCACCGCTGATGAACGTCCTGGATAAATGGGAATATCCCCGCGATCAAATGACTGGAGTAGCTTGGCCGCAACTTTTGCCCGACCGGCCGTATCGCCGAACACCGTTGTTACACCAAGGATCTTGATGTTTGGAACCCTGGTCAACAACGCCATCGCATAGGTATCGTCGATATCGTCGGCAATATCGCAGTCGAAGATAACCTTTTGAGGTGTAAGGGCGACTGTAAGAGCAAAAGACAGACCAACCATATGGCGGGATTTTACTTGGTAAGGCTTTAGCGACTATTCAACAATTTTTCTGGAAATTATGAGTAAGCGGAACGCAGAGGACTAAAATATCGCTTAAGCTCATTGAAAGACCTCATAAGAGTGGTGGAATTCAAATGAAAGTGAAACGCATCGTCCTCATCGTCGTGGTACTCCTTGGCCTAACCGCCCTCGCGGTTGCTGTCGCCGTTCCGGCGGTCTTTGGCAGTGGTGGCTCGGTCGCCGGATATTGAGCGATCTCAAGAACGCCCAATTCTTTTCCACGGTGCCCCAGATATTTTTTGCGGGCATCATCTTCGTTGCGCTTAGCGCCCTTATTTTCTGGCCGCTTGAAGAGTTGTTAGAAGATCAGGGTGCGGCGCGGCCCAAATTTATAGACCTCGCGGCCCTCTGGTTTTTCCAGTCATACGGATTGTGGATCTCCGCCGGCATCATCTACGAAATTGCCTATCTTATTCGGCAACATCTGCCATCCACATGGACCCAGGTGGTCACCCATCAGCCATATTGGCTGCAAGCTGTTGTCGCCCTTGTCTTGGCCGAAATTTGGGTCTATTCGCTCCATCGACTTGCCCACAAATGGGAGTTCCTTTGGAAGTTCCACAAGGTCCATCACACGTTGGTCGATATGACTTGGAGCGCCAGCTCTCGCCAACATCCGGTTGACTTTTTGCTGATTATCGTCGGAGCAAATCTACCCGCGATGATCTTGGGCATCGATCTGCGATCGATTGCGGCGTTCATCATCTTAGAGCGGTTCTATACTGTTCTGCTTCACTCGAACCTTAAACTTGATTGGGGTTGGTTTTCGAAGGTGATCGCGAGCCCTCGATTGCACGCCCTTCATCACGACCCGAAGTGTCGAGGCAATTACGCTGGCATTCTAAGTCTCCTCGATGTACTCGGAAGGACGTATCAACCGCCAAACGCCGATTCATCGGAGTCCGAAGCCCAGTAGTCGTATGTATCAGATCGCAATTGCATATCCCAAGGCAATAGACAAATATAGGTAAGCCATCCCAATCTGCTTAGGATCTTTGTCGATCAAGATTTCGTTTGCCGTCTTCGTCAGCGAAGTGAAAATCGGTTTCAACTGGTCGCCGCCCCAAAATTCCTTCGCAATTTCGCTAGCGTGCGGGTTATCTGAGACATTAACAACTCTAAAACTCCCATCCGTTCGCATCGAAATGCCAAATCCGCGAATTTGTTTGTCGTGCATGTCCAGGCCCCACATTTTCAATTGAGTTGCCGGATTAACATGCCTTATCGCCCAAAATGGCCCGTTCCTTTCGACGTATTTCCACTCTTCGAGCCAGTCGGGAAAAGGGCGATCGGTTGGCTCGGCGGCCTTGCGTTTTAGCAAAGCCTCCAGGTAGCCAGTGTTCGTCGCAACGATCAGCGTATGATCCTCAATCACTACGTAAAAGTGCCGAATCTCCTTCGCGTTGAAATTTTCCGCGCAGCTCAGTGCATTTCGCCCAGCCACCTTTGACGAATTGAATTTGTTTTTCGCGAGGATTGCCCTTGCCTTCTCTAAAGTCGCATCTGGCATTGTAGCGATCCAAGCTCCTTCAAAGGCTCCGACACCAATTTCGTCCGGATATTGAAATTTCCGGGCGCCAAACACGACCGAGGTCATCGGCAGTTCGGCCAAGGCTTTGAGTTTATCTTGGGAAAAACACACTGGCCAGCCTAAGATCGATGCTCCTGTTACTTTTTTCCCGTCCAGGTTGAGAATGGAATCGTTGATTACAACGGCCGTTTCGGTATCGGTCGGAAGCGACCGCAAGATTTGGTCAATTGAATCTGGGTTCGATTGAGGACTGAGGCCAATTGCAACCAACAGCGAAAGGGCGAACATGCTGAGAGCAGTTTACTCATCAATGACAGAATTATCAGGAACCGATAGTCGGTCGTCGTCGTTTATTGACCTATGCGGGTGGTGCCAGTCCTCTTTTTTGTCGGAACCTGTTTGGTTTTCGCTGGATGTGCGGTTTCTCATCAACACCCGGTTTCGATACCACCTCTAACCATTCGAGGCAATGCCGCGCCGATTCTGAACCGTGTGCCCGTCATCCATGTCGTCGTTGCGCTGTGCGACAATAAGTACCAAGGCATCATCCCGGTACCAGCCCGCATCGGCAACGGCGACGATTTGGTCGACAACCTCTATTGGGGAGCCGACTATGGGGTCAAGTCATACTTCCGGCATCGAAGCGATTGGAAGCTCGTGCAATCAATCAAGAATCCAAGCCCAGTAATTCTCGAGCGGATCGTATTTACAAACGGAAAATCCCATGCCGTCCTCGTGGCCGACGCCTATCGCGGTCGCGAGATCAAACGTGCGACGGAAGATTTTCTCTCCTTTGCGGGAGGCAACCAACCGTCCGCATTGAAAGTCGATAAATACAACCTAACCGTCGGCGGAGGTGCCGACTACCTCATCTACGTTGGTCACGATGGCCTTATGAATTTCGCCGTCGCTCCTCCTCGTCCCTCGATCCAAAACCAACCAAAGAAGATCGCCGTTCTGTGCTGCAAGAGCCAACAGTTCTTTGCTCCAGCCATCAAGTCGGTCAACGCGGTACCTGTCTTGTGGACCAAAAGCCTCATGGCTCCCGAAGCCTACGTCGTCGAGGCCGCTACTCAAAGCTTTTTAAAGAAGGAGCGTGGCACCAAGGCCACCGAGCGAGCGTCGGCGGCTTACGCGAAGTATCAGCATATAAGTGTGAAAGCGGCCCGAACTGTATTCGCTTCCGGATTCTAGGCACGGCACTCGCGATCCGAACCTGGAGTGGCTTATTTGTAAGGGGTAAACGGACACCGATGAAGCGCATCACGAAAGTCATGACGATAGAAGAAGCTGATGCGCTAAATCGTTCAGAGAATTTAAAAAGGACGCCCTCGGAGCGAGTTGAGGCGCTCCTCGAACTTAGAAATGCCTGAATACCTGCCGATCAGTGAAGAATTGCACGAGCCTGTGAGTTTGTTGAACTTCCACCACGACCAGAGTGATCTGATTCTATTACGAGAAATATATCCCGACTTAGGTAATTCGCTCTAAAACTGGTCGGTCATAAAAAACTGAGGGATGCCGGGGAAGTTGTGTCCCATTAAGTACATCGGAACGGAGATAGTTCCAAGCGGGATTTCTAAAAGGTCAGTCATCGACGACAGGCCAAACCACTCGGTCCCCGCCGGAACGGGTAGCTTCTTTTCCGACGGATCAACTAATATCTCCCTCATCTGGCCGTTTTCTAAGCAAAGGTATCCAGATTTATAGGCAAAGGACTCTCGGAATTGCCACTTCCAATACGACCATCGTTGTTTATTCCGACGAATTCTGTCCTGATGGCCAGCCGACCATTCCTCATACTTCGCTTCTACCTGCGGAAGGGATATCGGATCGAGATCAATTTCGAGGGGGAGCGAAACGATTGGACCACGAACCACACGATCAATTCCCTCGAACCCGATGGAATCGTATACACGGGTATCGGCGGCAAACAGGAGAGCGGCTCCTTCTCCCCTCTTCTCGGATTCAATGAGCACTTGCCGGATTAGCTTGCTCGCAAGCCCCTCGCGCTGTCGCGAAGGTTTAGTGGCGACACCCGCAATGCCGACCGCATTCCCCCAACCGAAAATAAGGGGAGTGGTGGTCAAGATACTGATCATCTCGCCGCCTTCGTAAAGGGCCCATTTTCGGTTGATGTCAAAAAATGGTTCTTCTCGAAAGAGGCTTTGAGCCCGAAAGAAATCTAGCTCGAAAACGTCACAAAGGATCCGCAAGAAAGTGTCGGTTTCTTCAAGCCGGATAGTTCGAATTTCGGTCATTTCTTGGGTGGCGGAACCGCCGAAGGCGGCATGTCTTTTGCAAATCGAACCGATACATGAATCTTGAGCGGCTCGTTGATTTGCTCTTCTTTGTACTCAGGGTGGTCATCAATGCTGTGCAGAATTACCCTCGAAATGGTGCTGCCATTGGCATCGACGGCTTTGGATTCCACGTCGTCGTCGTGGGGAGTTTGGGTGATCGAAGTCAGATTGATCGCGACCTGAACTTTGGATACTTTTTGAATCGTTTCTGATGGACCAGTTACATAGACAAATCGAAGTGATGGCTCAATCGCGTCCTCATGAAATCCAGCCGGAAGGCTTCCAGTTCTGGCAACCGTAACTTCGACGCGCTTGGTGACCAAGGCTTCGATCTTGATGGCTACGGGAGGAGTGTTACCAATCAATTCGCGGGAGGTGGCGGGGAAAACAATGATAGGATAGCTTTTTGTTCCTGGATTGGCATTGCTTAGATCAACGAGGGCAGTCGTTGTTTGTCGCATCGCCCGTCGTAACTGGTCACGGTAACCAACGAGCGGTAAGGAAACACTGGGCGGAATCTCGGTGATGACATACTTGGATGCGTCCAAGTTTTGGGTCGTCAACGAAGCCATGACTTTTTCATTTTCCGGCTCTTTTTTACTATCGTTATAAACACTGGCCCACAGCAAAATTGATGTTGCAAGTGAGAGGATTGCGAAAGGAATGTTGACTTTGCTCACTTTGTCACCGCCTCCTTTCGATCTTTCTTGCGGGTTCGACGAGGCGTTGGTTCGCTCTGTTCATTTTGTGTTGTGTTGGCGATGAGGAATTCTCGAAGCTCCGTGCTACTCGAAATAACGATCAACTTTCCTTCGGCCGAAACGCGAATACTGCCTTTTTCTTCGCTGACCACGATCGCAATAACGTCATTTTGCTCGGTTACACCGAGAGCGGCTCGGTGGCGCATGTGCAGGTTGCGCTCGAGTT
Source organism: Armatimonadota bacterium (assembly GCA_025360125.1). GTDB lineage: Bacteria > Armatimonadota > Fimbriimonadia > Fimbriimonadales > Fimbriimonadaceae > Fimbriimonas. The sequence continues at coordinate 14,954 of JANYCU010000033.1, forward strand.
TGGATTCGCTCAGAGGAAGCCGGCAGGCGGCGGCGAGGATATTATTTCCTCGTATTAACACGGCTCCGTCGTGGAGCGGATTTTGACCAAAAAAGATCGAGCCAAGCAGAGAAGTAGTGATCTTCGCGTTGAGCATCACTCCGTTTGAAGCAATTTCATCAAGGTGGCCACCTGTTTCGATGACGATGATGGCACCAATTCGATCTCTCGCCATTTCGGCGACCGCACCGACAATTTCTTCGACCGATCCTCGATCCAGGTTTTTCTCGTGACCAACTTCAGTGACGCTGTCCGGAAACCAACTCACTTTGGTCAGTCCTTCGATGGCTTGGCGAAGCTCAGGTAGGAAGAGAATAGCGAGGGCAACTGGCCCCAGAAGGCTGGCTTGACTCAATATCCAGTTGACGGTCGTGAGGTGAAGGGCACCGCTGATGAACAGAAGGGCGCCAAAAACGAGCAGGCCGAGAAGTATTCGCCATCCTCGAGTACCGCGAACCAACATCAGCAGGCGGTAAATAATGAACGCGACAATCAGGACATCTAGAGCTGCTACCGCGAGGTCAGTTGGGCCAAGGTCTTTAAATACATGAAAAACGGGTGATTCAATCGCCGAGAACCCAAGTCCTTGACGACCAAGGGGTTGAAAAACATAGAAAACAGGCGAATCTATAAAAGGAATATTACGATTCTATCTGTATTTGAATCCAAAAGGCACCAGACATTTCTATAATCTAGGTGTCCATGTTACGCGGCGACCACTCCGACTCCGAAAATTTGCGTCCTTTGGACGAAATTCGAAAAGATATTGACCTCATTGACCAAGAGTTAGTGACCCTACTCTCACGTCGAACTGACCTCGCAATTGAAGTTGGCAAGATCAAAGGAAGAGACGGAAAACCATTTTTTACGCCTGAGCGCGAGCGAGCCATTTATGAGCGGTTGTCAGCCATCAATCCTGGCCCACTCCTGCCAAAACAACTGAAATCTATTTACCGCGAAATCATTTCTGCCGCAATTGCCGCCGAAAAGCCATTGACGGTCGCCTACTGGGGGCCACCCGGAACCTTTACCAACATGGCGGCCCTCCAGACATTTGGCGGAAGTACTAATTTGGCGGCAGAAGACTCCATTTCGGATGTCTTCAAAGCGGTCGAAAACAACAAAGCCGACTATGGCGTCGTCCCGGTCGAGAATTCGGTCGCTGGTGTCGTTCCCGAGACTCTGGACATGTTTCCGCAGACCAACGTTAAGATTTGCGCGGAGACGTACGTAGCGATCGATCACCATTTGGTGAGCACGCTTACGGACATGAATCAGATCAAAACTGTTTACGCGGGTCCTCAACCTAGCGCTCAATGTAAGCGTTGGCTGAAGATGAATATTCCAGCGGCAGAAATCGTCGAAGTGGTCCCCACCGCAAAGGCTGCTCAAGCTGCGCTCGACGATCCAACTGGGGCCGCCATTGCCAATGTGCTGGGAGCCGAAATGGTGGGAATTCCAATTCTTCAGGAACACATCGCGGATAATCCTCAAAATCGAACCCGTTTCTTGGTGATCGGCTACAACGAGCCAGTAAAGACCGGGCGCGATAAGACGAGCATCATGTTTAACCTTCGAAATCGACCGGGCGAACTGTACCGAGCTCTCGAAGCATTATATGAACACGGGGTCAACCTGATGATGATTGAAAGCCGACCCGCACCTCGGGCATCATTTGAATACATTTTTTACACCGACTGTGCCGGGCACAGAACAGACGACAACCTTGTGGCTGCGATTAATCGGCTGAAAGGGCAAGCACTCGAAACAACGGTGCTCGGCAGCTATCCAATGGCCGAATCCAACGGTTGAACTTACTCGCCCACGCTGTTTTGTCACCTGACCAGGACTTGGTTAAGGTTGGCAATGTGCTGGCGGACTTCATTCATCGAAATGAAGTCACCGACCTTCACTCCAAAATTCAAGTCGGGATCCAACTCCACAAGAGCATCGACGCTTTTACCGACAACCACCCGGCGGTTGCCAATTCAAAGTCCAAAATGGTCGCATTTCAGCGATTTGCCAATCCGCTCATCGACGTCTTCTACGATCATTTTTTGACGAAGCATTGGGATAAGGCGATGACCGTTCGTGAATATACGAACCAACTCTACTCCCTCGTTACGGCCACCCATTCGCAGTTGCCCGATAACTGTGTTCGCATCTCAATTCGAATGATCGAACAGGATTGGTTGAATCAATACGGGGAGTTCGAAGGGTTGGCAATCAACCTCGAACGTATGGCTCGACGCATCGAATTTACGACCGGAAGAACGGTGGATTTAGTCTCGTCTCTCCAAATATTGGAGGGACGGTACGATGAATTCCAAGCAGACTTTCTCGAATTTTGGCCCCAGCTTGTTGGTCATGTAAGCTGATCGAGAAATGGCGGACAGGGAGGGATTCGAACCCTCGGAGGCTTGCACCTCACCGCATTTCGAGTGCGGCGCACTAGACCACTATGCGACCTATCCGAGAGAAATTATGACGCAATTTGCGCTATTCAGGATAGGATCGGCTGGCGGCAATCATCTTTTTCTGGATTTCCGCTTCGTTAAAGGGACCTTCCAGCACTTCACCACGCCGAATATAAAGATGGTCCTCGTTTAGAGAATTTGCAACGGACATCGGATAAATCACGCTTAGAGGAAGGATTTTTGCAAGTTTTAGGCAAATTTCGACTCGATTGGGTCCAACCACCATGACGGCCGAGTTTTGGGTGACATCGAAAGCCGCATCGAAATAGCCCGCCGCCAATAAGCTTGACTTGCTCATGACTGAATTCAGTTTTGCCAGCATGCCTTGGGCGAAGTTTTTAAACTCGCCGCGTGAGATTGGGCTTTCGGCTGAAACTGAATAGTGGTAGGCCAGGCGAATGGCCTGAGCGTTTGAAGATTCCCGCTCTGCATCGACTAAATTTGGCGTTGCTGGAGTCAAAGAGAACCCGTTGAGGGCCGACGCAGGGACGTTGTCAAGGAGTCCGGTTTGGTTATCTCTAAATTTGAAAATAGCCTGTTGAAGCGCAATCTCACCAGTGCGAAGGGGATAGATGTTGCCAGTCGCCGCGTATTCTGCCAAGCCGCAATCGGCAACCGCAAGATAGCTGCCTAGCCAACCAGGACCAAGTTGACGATTGCCATAAATCTTTCCAATACTAGTGCCGTTCACCGACGAATAGACGAGTTGTGAGATTTGTTGGGCTTTGCTCAAAAATCTTTGGTCGTTCGTATATCGATAAAGCCCGAAAAGCCTTGCCGCCAAATAGCCGTCGATCGCAATGTGGTCAGGCTCGGATAAACCCGGGGCGTAGGGCAATTTTTCGTGGATGGTTTGCCGAATGCGAAGAAAATCAGGATTGGAAAGGGCGGATAAGCTTGTCAGCGCGAATAGATCTTGATCAGGAGATTGCGACTTCGAAGCAAACTTTAGAAGCTGGCTCGAATCAATCGATGACAAAATAGAACCGAGTCGCCCATTGGTGAGGCTTGAACGCTTGCTGCGATTGTCAACGCCCTGATCGTTAAGCCGAGAAGTACTGAGCCCGTCGCCATCTAGGAAGTCGGAGATAACGTCGTTGCCAATGTCTAGCGCAAGTGTTTTAAGGTCTGACCGGTGGGTGGTGCACGCTAATTGCGCGACGACTTCGGCGCAAAGCGCATTTTGGAGGGATGACTTTCCGGTGTCAATTAAGAGAGATGAGTTGGTCGCTCGAGCCTCTCGGAAGTAGCCACCATCAAGGGCATCATACAAGGGAGTCAACGTAGCAGACTGAACCGCATTCGCGGCGAGTTTTGTCTGACCAAGTTTAGCAAGGACTCGCCAGCTCATCGGCGAGATTCTGGTTGATCCGTATCGAAATTGACCTGTTTCGTCGGGGCTAATGCTTTTTTGAAGGGCTTGGCTGAATTCCGAATATGCTGGAATTGGGTCAACTGTATTCGCCGCGAGTAATTGGATATCGGTGCTTTGCTGGGCAGGTAGCTTCGGATCAAGATCGCGGCTCGAAGGCTCTTGCCTCAATAAACCTTTGGAGAGAATGAGAAACGGAAGTATGGCTTGGGAACCAATGTACTGGAAAGGGCTATCGATGACGTATTGATTGACAAGAGTTCCATCTTGCCGCGTAACAACTAATTCGGCACCAGGTTCAAAATATCGTCGCAGCCGTTGAAAAGGCAAGATGATCTGTCGCCACTCTGGATATTGGTCCAAATTGATCTTTACTGGAATGAAATTTCGATTCACAAATCGCGCCATCTCAGGGTCTCGAAACACTCTAATTTCGAGCTGTTTGGCGTAAGCATTGGATGGATCGACAAAGAAGATCAGCAGACCGGACCTCTTTCGCTTGGCCTCTTTTACCCCAAGCTCCATAGTCTGCCTCCAATCAATTTCGACAATGGGGGCGGGCATTGGCTCTGTCGAGGGGACCGTGATGAGATGCTCGGTTGGCGATGCCGGAAGAAGTGGCTCGTAAAGCACTCGAAGAGCACCAATGATGCTCAGCGTCACTATAGCAAGCGAAGTTACTCCAAATGACGGCTTTCTCATTCCCTTTGAATTATAAGCTTATTCAGACCCCCGGCTTCCAGAACCTCGAGAGCGTTGTGCTAAACTCTTGGTCTAATGGCGATCTCGCTTGATGAAGTACGGCATGTGGCAAAGCTAGCACGTTTGGACCTCCAAGAGTCTGAAGTTATGTCGCTTCAAACGGAATTAAATGCTCTGCTTGGCCACTTTAGCGACATTCAAGCCTTAAGCCTCCACGACCTCGAGCCAATCCTTCACGCTTCGAACTTGGTCAACGTTTGGTCAGATGATTTTGTTGCCCCATCATTGAGAAGAGAATCGGCCCTCAAGAACGCTCCAGTGAGTAAAGCAGGTCTCTTCCTCGTCCCTATGATTATCGAGGACTAGGGGAGCAATGATTACTTCCCTCACTGCGGCAGAGATCGCGACAAAACTTCGCACAAAGGAACTTTCCGCGCCGGAAGTCACTCAGGCCTACCTTGACCGCATCGCAAGCGAAGACGAAAAGTATGGTGCCTTTCTGGCCATTGATGGCGAGCGAGCCATGGCTCAGGCCAACGAAGCCCAAAAACAACTTGACGCTGGAACCGCTACCGCTCTAACTGGAGTTCCAGTTGCGATCAAGGACAACATTTCGACTGAAGGGATCGAAACCACTTGTGCCTCAAAAATCCTGAAAGGATACATCCCCCCGTACGACGCCACGGTAATCCGAAAACTGAGTGAAGCTGGGGCGATTACCATTGGTAAAACAAACCTCGACGAGTTTGCCATGGGGTCGTCAACCGAAACTTCGGCTTTTAAATTATCGCGAAACCCCTGGGACACATCACGAACTCCAGGTGGATCGTCGGGTGGTTCAACCGTTGCCGTTGCGGCCAATATGGCCCCCGTCAGCCTTGGATCTGACACTGGTGGTTCCATCCGTTTGCCCGCCTCATTTTGCGGCGTGGTAGGGTTTAAACCCACCTATGGTCGCTGCAGTCGATTTGGACTGGTTGCCTTTGCATCGAGCTTGGACCAAATTGGACCACTCGCCAAAACGGTCGAAGACGCGGCGATCATTTCGAATGTAATCACCGGGCATTGCAGCCAAGATTCGACGTCGATTCCAGACTCGCAAATTTCGATTTCAGATTTAAAGAAGGGATCGCTTAAGGGAATGAAATTGGCGTTTCCCAAGGAGATGTACGGCGACGGAACCGATCCTGCGGTTCGAGAAGCAACCGAGTTTGCATTGGATGAACTCCGACGGGAAGGCGTGGAGATTACCGAAATATCGATCCCAACCATTCCGCTTGGCGTCACGACTTACTACATCATTGCTCCCGCCGAGGCCAGTTCAAACCTTGGAAGATTTGACGGCGTTCGATACGGTCCCCGGTCCGAAGGGCAAGGTCACATCGACGTGGTCGCCAAGACTCGTGCCGATGGATTTGGCCACGAAGTCAAGGCGCGAATCATGATCGGCACCTACGCTCTTAGTGCGGGCTACTACGACGCTTTTTATCTTCGCGCTCAACAGGTCCGGGCCATGATGACCCAGCAGTTTAACGACGCATTTAAGGAATTTGACTTAGTCGTTTCTCCAACCGCACCTGTTGTCGCGTTTCCGCTTGGCGCGATGAGTCAAGATCCGATGCAGTTGAAGTTATTGGACTACTGTACGATTCCCGCGAACATGGGCGGATTCCCCGCCATCTCGCTTCAGGCAGGCTTTGCCCACGGACTTCCGGTTGGTTTGCAACTCATGGGACCTCAAATGGGAGACGAAAAGTTGCTTCAAGCGGCTTTTGCTGTAGAAAGGGTCTTCGAAACACAACGAAAGAGCCCTCCAATCCCGTAAAGTTAAAAGATGATCAGCGAGGAGATTCGAAAAGCGGATCAGCGCATATTTGTGCGCGAAGCTTTTCGCGCGAATCGCCTTGTACTCCAATTCCTTTACCTGCTCGTTTGTTTGCCGATTATTGTCTCGGCCGGGAATTTCGCAGCCCTATTGGTTGCTGTCGGTATCGGTGTCAGCGTTCATGGGATTATGAGCTTTGCTGCGGCAAAACGAAAGCGATTTATTAACTCCCGATTTACCAGTCTTTGGAACGGATGTCGCGAACGGTTTGAAAGTTTTGAGGAAGGAATCAAAAAGCTGAAACGAGCCGATATCGCCCAGTTCCAAGAGTTGCCCGATACCGTTCGCGGTCTCGCAATGACCATTTATAACGCCCTGCGGCGAGCAGACATCCTATTTCAAGAGGTTTTGCAGTCCGAAGGGGTTGAAAGAGTTCGGCCGGGAGTTCCGATGTTCAAGCCGACCGACCCACAAGCTCAGGAACTTTATCGAATCGCCGAAAAAAATCTTGGCGAGTATCGGGGACACTACAACGAGCTGATGGCCGGGATCCAGCGAACCGAGGCCCAAGCGACAGTGTTTATGACGACGCTGGATAACCTTCGCGTCAAGATGCTGGGTTACCGTCTGATCGGCAAAAATCCATCGCTGAATTCTGAGGAGTTCTTATCCGTCTTAGCCGAGGCTCGGGCACAATTGAGCGCGATCGACAAAGCGCTCGAAGATCTAGACTTGTCGCACTATCCGACCACGATTGCCGTCATTCCTCCCCAGACACCGCAGCAAGACTATCATGCCGAAGTAACGGCGATGGAATCCCTCCGAACTTCCACTAAGGAGCCAGATCATGCCGAAGAATTGGAAGGGTCGAATTGAGCTTGATCATTCAATGTCCGGCAAAACTGAACCTATTCTTGAGTGTCGGGCGGAAGGATCATCGGGGCTACCATCCCCTCCGCTCGGTTTTTCAAGCGGTCAGTCTGTACGACGAATTGCACATCGAGCGAGCGAGCGAACTGAGTTTTACGTGTGATGACCCTGGTGTTCCGCCCGACAACACCGTGATTCGCGCCGCTCGACTCATGATGGAGGTCGCTGATTTCCCTCCCGTTGCAATCAAATTAGTGAAACGAATTCCCAGTGAAGCTGGCCTCGGAGGAGGAAGCAGTGATGCCGCGGGAATCATCCGAGCCTCCAAATCGCTCATGTCGGCACAGTTGCCTGATTACGAGCGCAAAGCAATCGCCAAATCGATTGGTGCCGATGTCTCCTTTTTCCTTCTCGGCGGTCGCGCGAAAGCCGAAGGATACGGCGAGAAACTGACAAAAGTCGATTCACCGAACCCGGTCGAGTGGTACGTGATTGCCCAACCCGAAGACCGTTGCAGCACCAAAGATGCCTACGATCGGTTGGACGAAATGGACTTCGAATGGCAGGATTTCCCTGCAGAGGACATCCTCTACAACGACTTCGAGCGCGTCGCGCCTTGCGGATCACTTGATCTCATCGAAAGGCTCCAAGTTCATGGAGCCAAGGACGCCGGACTAACTGGTTCAGGCTCGGCTGTATTTGGTCGATTCCACACCGAAGATGACGCCCACAAGGCGGTAACAAAGATGCAGGCCGAAGCCCCATTCGTCACCGTGGCGCATAGCACCTAAAAGAATGTTGCTCGGATACGGGAGCCCCGGAACCGCTGCCTCAACTGCAAAAGAGTCGAGGAATTCTAGACTCACGCACTTGCTCTCATGAACCTAAGGCTTTGCTATTGAGGCTCAAAAAAGTAGAAGTGGAATCATCCTGCAACACTCTCGCTATCTTCGTGCTGCGGCTAGTTTCGTCTCAATTCCGCTTGCGCGCAACTCTTTGATTGGATCAACTGGCACGCCCATTCGACTTCGAACTTCAGCGAGCAAAGGACGGACATCAGTTTCGAAAGCATCCATCATCAAACGGTGGGATCCCAGCACGTCTCCATCAGCCTGCAAAGTCTCCAAACCTTTGTAATCGACAATTAACGCCTTCGCCAAAGCCGTCTGGCAATTCAAAACACTCAGCAGCATCGCCTCAAGTTTCGGCTCAATGTTGTGGCTTTGATCAATCATGTAAGCCACATCCGCAGCAAGATCGCCCGCCGAAACCAACTCCGTGAAGATCGTAAATAGTTCGAATGGATTGGTGCTGCCTACGATGAGATCGTCGTCGGCATAGTTGCGTGAATTAAAGTGGAAACCACCCAGTCGTCCTTCATCCAACAACTGAGCGACGATGTAGGCAATATTTGTTCCTGGCGCATGATGCCCCGTATCGACTAAGACTTGAGCTTGATCGCCGAGCCTTTGGCAAAGGGCAAACGAAGTCCCCCAATCGGCGATGTCGGTGTGGTAGAACGCAGGCTCAAAGAACTTGTACTCAAGCAACATGCGAGAGTCAGCGGGAAGGTTGGCGTAAATCTTCTTCAGCGAATCGAGCAGGAGCGCCTTGCGGTTCCGAATCGAGTCCTGCCCGGCGTAGTTAGTGCCATCGGCCAGCCAAATCGAGAGCAGATCGCTTCCCGTGGCGGACATGATTTCGCAGCACTCAACCATGTGCTCAATCGCTTTGTTTCGGACGTCTACTTTCGCGTGGCAGAGGCTGCCCAGCATGTAAATTTCGTCCTGAAAAACGTTAGGATTGATTGCTCCAATCTTGATCCCTTTGTCGGTCGCATAAGAGCCTAGTGCTTTCCAATCTGAAACGTAGTCCCACGGAATATGGAGGGCGACACTTGGCGCAATGCCTGAAAGCTTGTGAATCAGCGCAGCGTCGTCGATTTTTTCGTGAACATTTCGCGCAGCGGCGGAATTGGGAAAGACCCGAAATCGTGTGCCACTATTGCCATAACCCCAACTGGGAGTCTCGATGTGCTGTTTCTTGAGCGAGGCAATAACCCCTTCAACATCAATCCCCTTACTGGACAGCTCATCCGACAACCTTACAAACGACTCACTCATAGTTCTAAAGGGAGTATAGTCGGGATCAATTCATAGCTTTCGTTTGCCCCAAGGAAATATGATATTTATTATGGGTGCCGAAGCAAATTGTCGAGTCCGATTGAACCAAACCGAGTCCGGTGGCAAGGCCCATTGTGGCGACGGCGAGATTGACTTTCGCGGTGACTTCCGCTTCCTATGGAAATGGACCGATCTATCGTCGGTTGAAGCGAACGATGGGAAATTGACGATTCGAAAAGGCGGCGACGAAGCCGTATTTGAGCTTGGACCCGCCGCCGAAAAGTGGTGCTTCGCGATTTTGAACCCGAAAACCCGATTGGATAAGTTGGGTTTAAAACCAAGCCACTCCTACCAAATGTGGGGAGATTTTGATGACTCATTTCCGGGCGAGTTGGAGAAAGTAAGTGGAGCGCCGGGCTCGGCACCGCTAGACGCCGTCTTTATCCGATTGGATCATGTCGATGATCTGCCAAAAATGAATACGGCGCGGGAACTGATCGCCCGAAACGGGATGATCTGGGCGGTGTGGCCCAAGGGGCGAAAGGAATTTGGCGAGAACCACATTCGCGACTTTGCCCTACAAAATGGACTGGTTGACGTAAAAGTCGCCAAGTTTTCCGAGACGCTCAGTACCCTTAAAATGGTGATTCGAGTGAAGGATCGGAAATAGGTTTTTTGCCGGACCTGGCCGTTAGGGTAGAACGAGCGCATGAGGAAATTTGTGGCCTACATCCTTTGCGCACTACTTGGCGCCACGTCAATGTTGGCGATCTCTCGAAACCAACAGCGGGCAAATCCAGACTCGCAATACCGACTTGGACCGGATTCGATGGTTCATGATGGGGTTCCCAAAGGCGAGATCAAGGGTCCTTTTGTCGTCAAAAGCAATGTCTATCCTGGCACTCAGCACACCTACTGGGTATACGTTCCCGCGCAATATGACCCGAAGATTCCCGCTGCCCTCATGGTCTACCAAGACGGCCAGGCGTTTAAAGATGAGAACGCCGATATGCGCGCTCAAAACGTGATGGACAACCTGATATACCGCCGCGAAATTCCCGTCATGCTGGGGGTGTTCATCAATCCGGGGCGGACACCAGAGCAAAAAGAACCTTCACCACAGAATGGCTGGGGCGATGGATTTACCAACCGAGGGATTGAATACAACACGCCCGACGACAAGTACGCCCGGGTCATCACCGAAGAGCTGATGCCCGAGCTGGATAAGGATTACAACATCTCGAAAGACCCTAATATGCGCGGAATCGGCGGCTCCAGCTCAGGCGCAATTGCGGCGTTTATGGTGGCCTGGGAACGACCAAACGCCTTCCGGAAAGTGCTTTCGAACGTCGGCAGCTTTACCAACATTCATGGTGGCGATATCTATCCCGAGCGCATCCTTCAAAGCAAAAAGAAGCCGATTCGAATCTACTTGTGTGATGGCCGGAATGACCTTCGTGGTGTACGAAACGGCAAATATGACCAGCGGTGGGACTGGTTCTACCAAAACGTGCGCATGAAGGACGCCCTCGAAAAGAAGGGTTACGACATGACTTATGCGTGGGGAATGAATAACCACGGACAGCGATTTGGCGGAGCCATCTTCCCCGATATGATGCGATGGCTCTGGCGAGATGGCCCGGTTTCAACCGACCCGAACGATATGATCGAGCGTGACTTCCGGCAGCCTGCGGGCCGCTAACTCCAAACTATTTCGAGTTGATGACGCACCGAAATCCGGTGTGGCATAAGCCAGTGTCGGCTGAGGATTTCATCCGCGCAGTGACGCGATAGCCTTTGCAATAGCAGTCGGCGCACAAAAAGCTTCCGCCCCGAACCACGTGTTTCTTGGCGCCGGGTTCGTCAGGATCATACGAGTCCTTCGGTCCGGTAGGATTGAGTTTGGCCGAGTGGGCATAGGCGTCTGGTCGATACCAATCGAGGCACCATTGCCAAACATTGCCACTCATGTCGAACAGACCATAACCGTTGGCCGGAAAAGACCCCACGGGCGACGTGAGCGCATATCCATCCGTATTGTCATTGTGCTGAGGAAAGTTGCCTTGGTAGGTGTTGGCCTGGGGCAACTTTGTGCGAAGCGCCGCGTAGCCCCAGGCGTACTTCGCTTTGGTCTTCCCGCCGCGAGCCGCGTATTCGAATTGGGCCTCGGTCGGCAGGGATTTCCCCGCCCATTTTGCGTACGCGACTGCGTCGTCCCATGCGACCTGAACCACCGGGTGGTTCATCTTAGCCTTGATCGACGAATTCGGACCTTGGGGGTGTCGCCATGATGCACCGGGAACATAGTCCCACCCTTTGCCATCGGTAAAAACGAGCGCACCAGGGACAAGTTTCGACTTGGGAACTCCGGGGAAATTTTTGGGGTTGAGTGGGCGCTCGGCGATAGTTTTGTAGTGGGTAGCGGAGACGAACGATTCAAATTGTTGGTTCGTCACATCGTGACGATCCATCCAAAATCCCGAAACTCGAACCTGATGAACAGGTTGCTCATCGGGCAGCCCCGAACTGGAACCCATCTGGAATGTTCCTGAAGGAATGAGGACCATGTCCATATGGCTCCCGGCCACGAGAGTCAAGTTGAGAATAAGTGCGATCGCGGCCATGGGACGATTGAGATTATTGTCGAACCGTTAAGAAGTCCGTGACAATTTTGTTCATCGTACTATAATCAATAAATGGTTTCCGTCGCGGTTGCTCTTGCAATTCTTCATTCTCATGGTCAAACACCGAAATGGTGTTTCGTGGTTGCGGGCGATGGCCGAGCTGACCCCAAGGCCAACAGACCAGAAGACAAAAACGGCGTCAATACGCTCATCACGGGCGAAATTGCGAAGGCGGTCGTTCAAGAAAAAGCAAAGTTCTTAATGTGGACAGGCGACCTCGTTTATGGCTATACAAAAACTCCTGAAGAGTTTGAGACTCAACTCGTAACGTGGCGAGATCTGATGAAGCCCGTATATAACAGCAAAATCCCGGTTCTCGCGTGCCGAGGAAACCATGAAGCAGGCGCACGCGACAGTGAAAAGGTCTGGAATAAGGTGTTTTCTGGTCGATATTCGATGCCCGGAAATGGTCCCTCTACCGAAAAGAACCTGAGCTACTATTATGGTAAAGGCGATGTTTTAGCGATTGGGTTGGACCAATACACATTTGGCAAAGAAGAAGTGAACCAGCCTTGGCTCGATGAAGTTTTGGCCAAATTTCCAAAGCCGTTTATCTTTGCTATGGGGCACGAACCCGCATTTATGGATGGTAGCCACAAGGATACGATGGACGCAGACCCAGAAAAGCGAAACGCTTTTTGGAGCAGCCTCATTAGTGCTGGTTCGCGAGTGTTTTTCTGCGGTCACGATCACCTTTACGACCACATGATGGTGACAAAAGCGGGTGACACACCGGGACCAGAAGTTCATCAGATCGTGGCGGGTACCGCTGGTGCACCGTTCTATAAGCAAGGCGATTATTCGGGCAAGAACGACGGCTGGAATTTGACACGAATCAAACACATTGACAGTACGTACGGCTATTTGGTGGTAATGATAGATGGCAAGACGGCAACGGTGACCTTTAAGGGTCGCACCGCTCCAGGCAAGTACGAAGCCATGGATACCTTCTCCTACTCGGTTAAGTAGTCATGTCGGTCCTAGTTCGCGAGAAGGCAGAGTCTAGCGCGAGCAAGTTATATCGAGATTCCGGTTCGAATTTCACCTATATTGAGCCAGGCATTCTTTCGCGTTCCGGTACAGTGTTGAGCTTGTTTTCAGGCGCAGGTGGGTTCGACCTTGGTCTTGAACAAGCATGTTTTGAGACGGTCGGGTGCATCGAAATGGATCCAAACTGCCGCGCGACGCTCGCGTTCAATCGACCCCAGTGGAAACTGTTTGACGGCGACGGAGCAATTCCAGGCGATGTTCGATCAGTTGATCCAGCGCAAGTTTTAGCGAACTTGGGCATGAAGCGCGGCGTTCTCGATTTGGTGGTCGGCGGTCCGCCTTGTCAACCGTTCAGCAACTTAGGAAAGAAAACCGGAAGTGACGACGAACGAAATGGAGACTTATATGCCGAGTACGTTCGGATGGTTACCGGGTTCTTGCCGAAGGGATTCATTTTTGAGAACGTCGAGGGATTGGCCCAAGCTCGCCACAACCCTGTTCGAGAGTATTTGTTTCGCGAACTCTCTGGCCTCGGATATGGCCTGACGAGTCATGTGTTCACATCGGCGGACTATGGCGACCCGCAAATCCGAAAGCGATTTGTGATATTGGGCATTCTTAATGTCGAAACCGTCGCAATTCCGCTACCTCAGTACTTCGAATCAGAGTCGAAGCGGGATCAACTGTTTCGGCGGATTGGCAAGGATTTGCGGTCGCCAGTTCGCTTATGGCGGACCCTAGGCGATACTCTGGAAACGATTCCGACCGAGCGTTTGCAACGCGCGGATTGTATTCAAATGGGAGTCTCTGAAATTGTCGAAAGGCGAATGAGATTCGTCAAGCCTGGAGAGAATTTTAGAGTTGTTCCGCACGACCAGTTGCCCGCTTGCTGGACGAGTGGAAAGCATCAAGGGCACGACACTTTTGGTCGCTTGAGGTCGGATCGGCCGTCGGTCACGATCCGAACCTCGGCATACAATGCGTCAAAAGGGCGGTTTATTCATCCAACCGAGAATCGCGGATTGAACACCGCCGAGATGGCCGCCCTTCAATCGTTTCCCCATGACTTTGAGTTTAAATGTGCCGGAAAGCCAACGCTGGTGGGCATTGGCCGAATGATTGGCAACGCAGTTCCTGTGAACCTCGCGCGCGCCCTGGGCGGGGCCATGATTGCGCAGTTACCTCGCTGATTTCGTTCTAATTGCATTAGTGAGTGAGGTGATACAATGCCAGTGTGCGAGCTATCCAAAGCCTGTCGATACATGAATTTCAAGCACAGCACAGGGACAACTCCTTTTCCAACTGGAGTCCCATTTGAGAAAACTTAGATCTCGAACTCTTGGCTGTATCATTCTGCTTTTGGTGGCCTTGGCCATTTGTTATACAATAGTGTTTTTTTCACGGTCCTTGGCCACAACTGAGACAAGCGGAATCAACTCCATTACCCAGAAATTGGCGGCCAACTGCAAGGGGAATATTATTCGCGACGAGTGGTATCTAGTCGAAACTCAGATCCTGAATGGTCACTGGCGAGGTTCCATCAAGATTGAATCGCGCGATCAATCTGTCCCCGAAATACTGGTTGAGCAAGTGACATCCAGGTCCATTGACGACACTGTGACTGTACTAAACCGAAGCGAGAAAAGACTGCCGAATATTTTGGCCGATGATTGCCTTGGCGAAGTCTTGTCGGAATGGACAAAAAGTCCAAAAGGAAGTAAGTTCAGGTTTAAAGTCAATAGGTATACAGGAGACGATGTGGTACGTGTGGAGCAACCAGTCTATGAAGTTGAGGTCAGATTGGTTCCTGCCAAACCTGGTGGCGATGCTTCATATTTATTATCTCGCACTGGCAAGACCTTGAGGGTCTATCCGGGTGCATAGGACCACGAGCCTTCCTTTGGGATATCCTTGCTGATTAACAAGGTTATCCTGGAAAGGTCTTTTCAATAAGCCAAACCCTACGGCTTCTTCGCGTACTTGCCCGCAACCGCAAGGACGGCTTGAAGCGGTGGAGATGGCTCCGTTTCACCGCCCATATTGATGAATGAGGCCACCACCAGGTTTGACTCGGGGAAGATTGACAGTTGCGCCCGCATCGTTCCGTTCGAACCATTGTGCATGTGCATGATTTCAATTCCAGGATGCTCCTCAATTCCCCATCCGCAGGCATACTGGCGTCCACCCTGCCCCGCTTCGGCCATTCCTTGGTGCAGGCGTTTGATGGTCGCAGATTTCAGCAATCCGTCCTTGCCTCGGAGTCCGTCCATGTGGGCTTGACCAAACAAAGCGAGGTCGCCCGTCGACATGAACATCCCACCTCCAGCCGGGGCAAAGAGAATTTCTATTGGCCCAGTGAAGTTTGCTGGTTGAAGTCCCTCAGGAGTTTTGTCGTGCCCACTTGGTCGCTCGGTTGGCAATTTGTCCAGCAGAGTATAGCTGTGTTTGAGGTTCAGTTGGTCAAAAATCAACTCCTTGACAAGCTTTTCGTATTGCTTGCCGCTGACCTTTTCTGCAATGGCCCCGAGCAGAGCATAGCCCGCATTTGAATAGGCAAATCGCTGTCCGGGCTTTGCGATGAGGTCTCGCCCCAGGATGTCCTTCGCGTAGTTCTGCCGAATCTTAATCGGGTCCGTTTCGCCCGCGACGATTCTTATGACATCAGGTCTACGCATGCCCGGATCTTCCGGAATGCCGCCCCGGTGATGCATGATTTGCTCGATCGTAACTGCTTTGTAGCCATCCTTCATCGGCACATTGCCAAGGACTTCGCCCAAGGTTGTGTCCCACTTCAATTTGCCTGATTCGATGAGGCTGCCGATCACGGTTGAACACAGAGGTTTTCCGATTGATCCGATACTCCATGGTTCATTAAGGGTGACCTTGTCGTCCTTGCCTTGTTCGCGCAGGCCGGATACGGATTTCTCCATCTTGCCGTCACGAATAACGGCGATTCCCATCGCGGGGCTTTTCACATCACCACAAATGGAGTCGGCAAGGGACTGCAGTGATGACCAGTTTGTGTAACTTTTCGTAGGAGCTGATTCGAGGAGGTCAGGTGGACCCGCCAACAGTCGATCCATTTTGGGCTCGGTGTCTTTGGTGAGCGTCATTTTCAATCCAAGTTCCATTCCGCCTTTGTCCGTGATGAGTGCCTTCAATTCACCGGGGCCAGAGGGGATCATTTTCACGATTTTGAATGGGGCGCCCTGCTCTGCAAGACCCTTCATCCGTTCGAGGCGGTCTGCGATGGGTACGGCACTACTGGCATGTTCTTTCAAGAAAGGTTCCAACCCAGAGCCATCCTTCGAGTTTAAGGCGGCAACGAGTTGTTCGATTAAGTTTGCTGCGGCTGGCACCGAATGCCTTGGGGAAGCCGTAGGGCTTGCACATGATGTGGCAGAACCAAGCAAGAGGGCCGTAATGAGGAGAGAATTGAAAGTTTTCATCGGAAGAATTCGAAATGGTGATTTCTACAATTAATAGAAGCACATAATAACTAAAAAAGTTGAATGAATTTTAATTATTATGTCTGATTCTGCTGTTCTGACCGCCGATCAACTCAAATGCCTGGCTTCCCCTGTTCGAAACGACGTTTTTGCTACGATCAGGATGCTTGGGCAAGCGTCGGCAGCCGATGTGGCCGAGGCAAGAGGATTATCGCCAGAGACCGTCCATTTTCACTTGAAGGCCCTGGCAAAAGCAAATCTCATTAAGCCATGTGGACAGCGAGCAACGGCTCGCCGACCCGAGGGGTTATACAAGACAACTGCGCTCTCCTATCGGCTACCTGATACGACGGGTGATCCTGACCTTGCGTCGATCGTTCGTCACGCGGTTTCATCTGGGTTTCGCCGCGCCATAAGAGGATATGAAAAAGCAGCTAGGTCGGTTGAAGGAAAGACAAAAGCGAACGAGGGCTTTCACGTCATTCAAGCCCGCCTACGATTAAATCCTGACGATCAAAGAGAATTTATGGCCCTTATCGAACGCGCCGTCCAATTTGCGAAAGAGAGGGAAAATCCAGACGGAGTCCCGTTGAACTGGACTTCATTGGTGTTCCCAGAAGGAGCCAAAAAGTAATTGGCTCCCCCAAAAGAATAATTAGGCCATTACTGTTGGTGTGGCTGGAGTGCGCAGCTTCTCGAGGCGCTCCATATCCAACACTACTTGGCTCCTCCGGCGAGGATCGACCGAGGTTAGACCGACCCCTTCTTGGTACCAACCGACATGTACATGCTGGTCGGGATAAGCGCAAGCCATTCCGAGGAAGCGTGCGTTGGGAAGTGCCTCGCCCTCAACCCACCCTTCGGTCAGCATGGCTTCAAGGACATCGACGCCAGATCGAAACATGGCTTCGTATTCGATCGATAAGCCCCTCTTTTGAGCGGCGAACATGTATTTCTCCATCAGCGGTTCCAACTCGCTTTCACTCTTCAGCGCCTCGTACATGGCCCCATAGGCACGGTGATTGGGAAGGACTTTGCCGTCCCGCTCAAAGCACTGAACTTTGTAGACTTTGCCTTCGTGGTACGAAGCGAGGTCAATCAGTTTTGCCCCTTCAGTGTTGAGCTTAAACGAGTTAACTCGTTCGATTTCCCATCGAGGATAGACCCCGGACATCGCCCGAATATTGTGCTTGACCGCCGACAGCGAGAAGGCTCCCGCACCGGGAACCCCAAGGGTGTCACTGGCAAACCCTCCGGTACCCATCCAGCGGAATGCATCGTCTGGTCGAAGGCCAATCCCCTCTGCATCCGCAATGACCGCGCAATATTTTTTGAGGTCGCTAAAGTGGGCGTTGGTTGAGTACCAGTAGTCGGCAAAGCGGATGTGATTTCGAATTCGGCGAGTCTGAATTTGATCGTACGATTCTTTAAGGAAACCAGCGTCGAGTTCACCGCGGTTCAGTTCCAACAGCGTGTAGGTTAGGTTTCGGGCCCCTGCTTGGGCTAAGGTTAAACCAGCCGAAAGGATGGGGTCGGCAAAGCCAGCTGCGTCGCCAGAAAGGAACCAGTTTTCGCCATAAAGACGGCTTGCCACAAAACTCCAATCCTTGGTGGTCTCAAGTTTGCCTTCCCGACTAGCCTTCTCGACTAACTTTGAAATCGTCGGTTCGGATCGAATGGCCTCCATGTATAGCTCTTCAGGTGTCTTTCCGCTTTGTTTGAGGTACTCGGCCGGGGTTACCAGCCCGAGTGACGTTCGAGTTGGGCCAAGGGGGATGAACCAAAGCCAGCCCCATTCGACGCTAAGAACAAGGATTTCGGTTCCACCAATGCCAACACGAGTTGCCCAGTCGGTATTTTGCCAATAATCCCAAACGGCAATGTTCCGCAGCTTGGTTGGGGCGTCGATTTCGACGTCCATTTTGCGGCGCATAATTCCCGAGTTACCCGAAGCATCGATGTACCACTTCGCGGTGACTTCGGTTTCGCCGTTAAGAGTGTCGCCCCCAGGCTTATTCATTTCTTGCAACTCAAACCCAAGAACCTTATCTCCGTCACGGCGAACATCTAAAACACGAACGCCCTCATAAACCGTACACCCAGCTTCTTTGGCATGGTCAAGCAGGATTTCATCATAGATAGAACGGTCAACTTGAAATGCAGTGTGTTCTCGTTGTCCCGCAAAAGGCGAAGGTCGAGGGATATCTTTGAACTTTTCATTTCGAAGAAAGTCGAGTTCCCAAAGGTCCGTAGAATTGCCCCAACGGTAAAGGCCACCGACTTTGACGGGGAAATTTGCCGCCTCAACTTTGTCCCACACGTCCATCTCTCGGAGGACGGACATGAGGTGGGGAATCTGGCTTTCTCCGATATGGTCTCGGGGAAAAACTTCTCGCTCAAATAAAACAATATTCAATGACGGGTCATATTTTCGAAGGAGAGTGCCGAGCGTTGCCGCCGCAGGTCCTCCGCCAATAATCGCCACATCGCATGTAATCGCCATGGCAGCATGGTATCAAGAATCTCGATTTTACGCAAGCGTCGATCTGACGGTGGTGATTGTCATGCCAGGCTGATTTCCTCTTTAGGTCGGACCATTCTGCGCCGTTCGACTTCCGCCATTTCCATGATGACTTGATCTCTTTGTCGAGGGTCTATCGAAGTTAGTCCTACACCGTCAAGTACCCAACCCATATGTACATGTTGCTCTGGATAAGATGTAGCTAATCCAAGAAACCGGCAGCCTGGCTTAATTTCACCTGTGACCCATCCTTCGCCAGTCATAGCCTCCAGAATGTCGATGCCTGAGCGGAAAACTCCCTCGAAATTCAGGGTGAATCCCCTTAATCTGGCTTCAAACATATAGCGCTCCATGAGGGGTTCAAGCTCACTTTCATGCTTAAGCGCAGCGTACATCGCTCCATAAGAGAGCTGGTTCGGCAACAATTTGCCATCCCTCTCGAAACATTGCACTTTTGTGACTCTGCCCTCGTTGTACGAAGCAAGTTCAGTCATTTCGGCGCCTTCAATATTGAGCTTAAAGACGTTGTATTTTTCGACTTCCCATTTGGGATAGACCCCCGTCATCGAACAGATATTGTATTTGACCGCCGGAATCGTAAACGTTCCTGCGCTCGGAACGCCAAGGGTGTCGCTGGCAAACCCACCGGAACCCATCCAAACGAAGGCATCCTCGGGGCGTAGCTTTATTCCCGATGAGTCTGCAATCTCGGCGCAATAGCCCTTCAACTCGGTAAAGTGACCGTTGGCGGAATACCAATAGTCGGCAAAGCGGATGTGATTACGAATGCGGCGCGATTGAACGCTTTCGTACGACCTCTTTAAGAAATCAGCATCCATTTCCCCTTTATTGAGTTCAAGAATGGTGTAGGCGAGATTTCGTGAACCTGTCTGTGCCAGGGTCAAACCTGCTGACAAAATTGGGTCAGCAAATCCTGCTGCATCGCCCGCCAAAAACCAATTTTCGCCGTAAAGCCGATCGGCAACAAAGCTCCAGTCTTTCGTAGTCTCAAACTTGTTTTCCCGAGTTGCGTTCTCGACCAATTTTGAAATTGTTGGTTCCGACCGGATGGCTTCCATATACAGTTCTTCCGGAGTCTTTCCGCTCTTCTTAAGGTATTCCGCCGGAGTGACGAGACCGAGCGAAGTCCGGGTTGGACCAAGTGGAATGAACCAGAGCCAACCCCAATCAAGGCTGAGAACAAGGATTTGGGTTCCTCCGATGCCGACCCGCACGGCCCAGTCGGTGTTTTGCCAATAATCCCACACCGCAATGTTGCGTAGTTTCGTTGGAGCGTCGATTTCGACGCCCATTTTTCGGCGCAGGATTCCCGAGTTACCGGAAGCATCGACGTACCATTTCGCTTTGACCTCAGTCTCGCCGTTGAGAGGAGTGGCACCGGGCTTATCAGACTCCACAAGTTCAAGACCCGTAACTCGGTCGCCTTCATGGGTGACGTTGAGGATTTTTACGCCTTCGTATACTTGACAACCCGATTCTTTCGCATGGTCAAGCAGAATTTTGTCGTACTTAGAACGATCAACCTGAAAGGCTGTGCGAGTCCGTTGGCCGGCATAGGCCGAAGGCCGAGGGATGTCTTGAAACGACCCAATGTTGAGGAAGTCAAGAGCCCATAAATCGGCAGTACTTCCCCAACGGTAAAGTCCGCCAATCTTGACCGGAAAATCTGCCGCCTCAACTTTGTCCCACACTCCCATCTCTTGCAAAATTGGCATCAAGTGGGGCAACTGACTTTCTCCGATATGGTCTCGGGGAAAGACTTCTCGCTCAAACAAAACAATATTTAGTGACGGATCATATTTTCGGAGAAGGGTCCCAAGTGTCGCAGCGGCTGGCCCTCCACCAATTACCGCCACGTCGCAGGTAATTGCCATACTGCATCGTATCAGAATTGTATAAGAAGAGCAAGTTGGTCGCTATTTTGTTCAGGCAAACCTTAGTAGTTATCGCTTGTCAAGCAACATATTTAGCCGAAGGACGTTCACGGAAGGATCGCCAAAGATCCCGGCAAATCGAGGCTGAATGGTTTGAGCAAGCATTGCTTGAATACTGTCTTCAGAGATCTTTCGAGCTCGGGCAATTCTAGGAATTTGCAGCCGCGCATTTTCGACCGAAATGTCGGGGTCGAGGCCAGAAGCTGACCGGGTCACTGCGTCGACCGGAATCACCTGGGATTGCGATAATTGGTTTTCAAGTCGGTACTTTGCCGCCAATTGCTGAATGCCTTCAAACCCCTCGACACCGACCAGTAGTTTTGGATTGGTGGGACCAAGGTTTGTACCGGACGAGTTGTTCGCGTCATAGCCGTTTCCCGCGGCCGATGGTCGAGAATGAAAATAATTCGAGCCTGAGAATGTTTGACCGATCAACTCGCTTCCAACGACTTTTCCGGATTGAACGACGAAGGATCCGTTGGCCCGATAGGACATGGATGATTGGGCGATCGCAGTCACCGCGGCGGGGAACACGAAACCAGTCAAAAGGACAAAGAACAGAGTGAGAACGAGGGCGGGGCGAATGTTTTTCATGCGAGTTTCAGAAGGACGAGGGCCTTATCAATGATCCAAATGAATGGAAAAGGAATGATGACTCCGACGATCCCATAAAGGAAGAGATTGCGGCGAAGTACCTTTGCCGCGCTCATTGGGCGATAGGGAACGCCCTTGAGGGCGAGGGGGATGAGAGCAATGATGATCAGTGCATTAAAGATCACAGCGGCCAGAACCGCAGACTTGGGGTTGCTGAGGAAGTTCATCTTTTGAAGCTCGGGATACGTAACAATGAACATCGCCGGGATGATGGCAAAGTACTTTGCGACATCGTT
Organism: Armatimonadota bacterium; assembly: GCA_025360125.1. Lineage (GTDB taxonomy): Bacteria > Armatimonadota > Fimbriimonadia > Fimbriimonadales > Fimbriimonadaceae > Fimbriimonas. The sequence goes on from JANYCU010000033.1 coordinate 36,851, forward strand.
CGCGATGCTGAACGTTGTGAGCGCACCTCGGGTCATGAGGAGCTGCTTTCCAATTTCAACGATCTCGATGAGTTTGGTCGGGTTGCTGTCAAGGTCAACCATGTTGCCAGCCTCTTTGGCGGCTTGAGTTCCGGTGTTCATTGCCACGCCAACGTCGGCTTGGGCCAAGGCAGGTGCGTCGTTGGTGCCGTCACCCGTCATCGCCACCAGCCGACCACCAGCTTGTTCTTGGCGAATATAGGCGAGCTTTTGTTCAGGAGTTGCTTCGGCGATGAAATCATCGACCCCTGCTTCTGCGGCGATAGCCGCCGCAGTTAATGGGTTGTCTCCAGTGATCATCACGGTTTTGATTCCCATTTCGCGCATCTGACCGAATCGCTCTTTCATGCCACCCTTGACAATGTCTTTTAGCTGGACCACTCCCATAATTCGGGAGCCATCGGCGACAACGAGCGGAGTTGAACCAGCTTTTGCCACTTGATCTGCGCTTTGCAAAACTTCGATCGGAACCGTGCCCCCGTTGGCTTCAATGAACTTCTTGACCGACTCGGTAGCGCCTTTGCGAATTTGCCGATTGCCGATGTTAATCCCGCTCATACGGGTTTGGGCGGTGAAAGCAACAAATTCAACTTTCTCACGATCCATGTCGTGTTCACGAATGTCAAATAGATTCTTCGCAAGGACTACGATGCTACGTCCTTCAGGGGTTTCGTCGGCCAGCGATGACAGTTGGGCGGCCTCGGCAAGTTCCCTTTCGGTCACACCCGGCGCGGGGTAAAAGGTGGTGGCTTCCCGGTTACCGAGGGTAATTGTTCCAGTCTTGTCAAGTAAAAGGGTGCTGACGTCCCCCGCCGCTTCCACGGCACGACCAGACATCGCTAGGACGTTTCGCTGCATGACCCGGTCCATGCCTGCAATCCCAATTGCGCTCAAAAGTCCGCCAATGGTGGTGGGAATAAGGCAAACAAGGAGAGCAGCTAAGACTGGTACCGCTGGTAACGTTCCGTGGCCGGACTGATCGACGGCATACTGAGCAAACGGAAGCAGAGTTACCGTGGCAAAGAGAAACACAAGTGTCAATCCACTGAGGAGGATCGAAAGCGCAATCTCGTTCGGGGTTTTTTGGCGCTTGGCGCCTTCAACCAAAGCGATCATTCGGTCGAGGAACGAGTTACCCGGATCCTGGGTTACTTGGATGACGATGCGATCGCTGAGGACTTTGGTTCCACCCGTAACTGCGCTGCGGTCTCCGCCCGACTCGCGAATGACTGGGGCCGATTCGCCCGTGATCGCACTTTCGTCGACACTAGCAATTCCTTCAATGACTTCGCCGTCGGCAGGAATGACGTCACCAGCTTCGCATACGACGTGATTACCTTTGGCCAGAAGCGGGGCGGCAACTAGCTCTTCTTTGCCATTCCCGAGTGCTCGTCGGGCCATCATGGTTGTCCGGGATTTGCGGAGCGAATCGGCCTGGGCCTTGCCTCGACCTTCCGCCATTGCTTCGGCAAAGTTTGCAAAAAGGACAGTAAACCAAAGCCATAACGCGAGTTGACCTGTGAACAGAGCGTCTCCATGTTGGGCCAAATCTCGCATCCAGAAAACGCTGGTGACGATGCTGCCAACAAGGACGACAAACATCACCGGATTCTTGGCGACCAATTTGGGGTTCAGTTTTACGAATGCGTCCTTGAGGGCGCGGCCAATGAGAGCAGGCTGAAAGAGCGAGGTTGATTGATTCATTTCATTTGCCTCCAATCATTTGGAGGTGTTCGACAATTGGGCCAAGGGCCAAAGCGGGGAAGAATGTCAAAGCGCCAACAATGACCACCACACCCACGAGCAACAGCGTAAAGGTTCCGGAATCGGTGGGGAAAGTCCCCTTCGATGCCGGAGCGATTTTCTTCTTGGCCATATTCCCTGCAATAGCGAGGACCGGAAGAATTACGAAGAAGCGACCAATGATCATGGCGAGGCCGATCAACGTGTTGTAGATCGGAGTATTTGCCGTGATTCCTGCGAACGCCGAGCCGTTGTTTCCCGTGGCCGAAGCAAATGTATACAGAGTTTCGGAAAAACCGTGAGCACCGGGGTTGTTCAGGTTGCCCGACAGCGGTCCATAGCCCGTATCGGTTGCCCCATAGGATGAGCCCTTGTAGGTGTTGAGTGGATCGTTTGGTGGGAGTTTGCCCAAGCTTGCGTAAGCAGTCATGAAGAGGATGCTAGCCGCCATCGCCAGAACCGACACCATCGCCATTTGAACTTCAAATCTTCCGATTTTCTTTCCAAGGTATTCCGGAGTTCGGCCTACCATGAGTCCCGCTATGAAGACGGCGAGGATGGCGATGATCAACATTCCGTAAAGTCCGGCACCGACGCCACCGAAGATGACTTCACCAGACAGGATATTGAAGAGGGGAACGAGACCCCCTATAGGAGTGTAAGAGTCGTGCATCGAGTTGACGGCTCCGCAACTTGCCCCCGTCGTAACCGAGGCAAAGAGCGTCGATCCTGCAATGCCGAATCGGGTTTCTTTGCCTTCCATGTTCGCGGTCTGAACGCCATACTTGGCAAAGGCCGGATTGCCGGATTGCTCTGCCGCGGTCGAAATAAACGCACCGGACAAAAAGAGTACGGACATGGCGGCGAAAACTGCCCAGCCCTGACGTTGGTTGCCAAACATCCGGCCAAACATGTTGGTTAAGCCAGCCGGAATGAGAAAGATCAAAACCTTGGTGAAAAGGTCAGCCAAGGCGGACGGGTTCTCAAAGGGGTGTGCCGAGTTGGCATTAAAGAATCCTCCACCATTGGTTCCCAACTGCTTGATGATTTCTTGCGAGGCAACTGGGCCAAGAGCAATGGTTTGCTTAATCCCTTCAAGGGTGGTGATCAATTTTGGCCCCGCGAACGTTTGGGGAACGCCCATCGCAACATATATGAAAGCTCCGATGAAGCAAATGGGAAGGAAAATGTAAAGGGTGCCGCGAACGACATCCCTCCAGAAATTGCCAATTCCATTCGCAGACTTTTGAGAAAGTCCTCGGACCAAAGCGACGGCAACGGCAAGCCCGACTGCAGCCGAAGCCCAGTTATGAATTGATAGGGCGACCATGTTGCTGAAGTAGCTGACCGATAACTCGGGAGAATAGGACTGCCAATTGGTGTTCGTCATGAACGAAACCGCCGTATTGAACGCCAAATGCGCAGGCATCTGTGCCGATCCAAACCCTTGAGGGTTGAGCGGAAGCGAGCCTTGGAACCGAAGCAACACGTAGGTCACCACCATCGAGATCAAGCTGAACATCAACAGACTGCCGGCATACTGTCGCCAGGTCTGGACTTCGTCTTTGCGGATTCCGAGGGCCCTGTAGGTAAGTCGCTCTAGCCAGCCAAGCGGTCTGTCGAGCAGGAGCGGTTTGCCGTCAAACACCCGAAATAAGTAGCCGCCAACTGGTTTAGTTATCGCGAGAATGATAAGGAAGTAAAGAACAATTTGAAGCATTAAAATTTCTCCGGTTTAAGGAGGGCATAAACCAAATAGAACATGAGAAGTAGACAAAGGACTCCGAGGATTAAGAGCTCACTCATCGTCAACACCCTTGAGAAGTCGCTCGAAACCTACCGTGCAGGCGGCCAATATGAGGAAGGTAGCGATTGCCAGTCCAAGGAACAGCAGATCGGTCATTTGTTCCGTCCTTCAGATTTCGCTTCGGAATCACCATGTGAATCGAATTTGTCCATACCTTGATGGTTGTCCACCGCGCGGTCAATGTCGCGTCAAGATTGGGGTCCTGAGCATCAAGAAGATGTCAAGATGGCGTTATTCACCGCGGAGGCGGTAGCCAATTCCGGTTTCAGTGATGAGAAGTTTTGGCCGTGATGGGTCGTCTTCCAGCTTGGTGCGAAGCTGCTGCGAGTAGACGCGCAGGTAGTGCAGTTCCTCTTCGTATTCGGGCCCCCACACCTCACGGAGAATGTGGGTGTGAGTCAGGACTTTGCCCAAATTGCGGGCCAGGAGGGCAAGGAATTTGAACTCGGTTGGTGTCAAATGGACTTCTTCCCCTCGTTTCGTAACCACATGAGCGGCGAGATCGATTTTGATGTCGGCGATCGTGATTGCGGCTAAAGTCTCTAGAGGTTGGGCCGACCGAAGGGCGACTCGGATTCGGGCAAATAGCTCAGGAAGACTAAACGGTTTTGTAAGGTAGTCGTTCGCACCTGCATCCAGGGCGTTGACTTTGTCATCATCCTCGCCGCGAGCCGAAAGGATGATGATCGGAATTTGGGTCCATTCGCGAATCCGACGCGTTACTTCAACTCCATCGATATCGGGAAGGCCGAGATCGAGCAGGATGACGTCGGGCGAGCTCGTGGCGGCGAGCCGAATCCCCGTAGCCCCATCGCTGGCTTCAATCACCTGATGGTCGGCCGGGTCAACGCTGGCGGCGAGAAACCGTCGGATCGAGAGTTCGTCGTCAATGACCAAGATCTTAGCCAACGGGCACCTCGGGCTGCTTTTCGGGCAGCGGAAATTCTAGTCGGAACATGGCACCGCCCTCGGGTGCGTTAGTCGCGTTGACCCGGCCTCCATGGAGTTTCACAATTGCTTCAACAATAGCCAATCCTAGCCCGAAACCGCCCGTATCCGTTCGGAAACCTGGCTTGAACAATTTCCCGAGAGCGTCGGCGGGAATTCCTGGCCCAGAATCCGAAATGAGAAAGATCACCCGTCCAATCTCCGAAAATACTTTGATCGTGATGGAGTCGCCAGAACGAGTAAATCGCCCCGCGTTTTCGATCAGATTGATTAGGGCTTTTTCAACAAGGAGTCCATCGGCCTCAAAAAGGGCGGATTGGCTAGCGATATTGACCGTCACAACTCGATCTTCGAGGGCAAGTTTGCATTTTTCGAGGGCTCCCGAAATCAGTTCTTGGGGCGATTGCCACGTCCGTTTGATTTCCACATTCCCGGCTTGGAGGCGGGTCATGTCCAGCAGGTTTTGGATTTGGTGATTAAGGCGAACCGATTCGGAAAAGATGGTCGCGGACAGTTCTGTCACGTCGCCATGACCTTGCATGAGCGAACTCGCGGCGCCCGTAATGCTGGTGAGCGGGGTGCGAAGGTCGTGCGAAATGGAGCTGAGCAGGGTGCTTCGGAGCTTTTCCGATTCCGCGTCGATCCGAGCATCGTTGGACTGTTTGGCTAAAATCGTTCGTTCCAGGGCGAGACCGAGACCGTTGGCAAAGGTTTCTAAGAATTGGGGTTGCGGAATTCGGTCGACGGTTTCACGGGGTTTGAAACAGAGCACGCCGATGACACTTTCGCTTCCACGAAGCGGAATGCTCAGGGCAGACGAGCCGGGGAGCGTCGCAGTGCCCAGGCCTGCAGGTTCGCCGTGGTCTGCGACCCACCGCGCAACCGCCAACTCATTGGATAGTTTTTCGAATTGGGTGTCTGATGGAATGAGAATTGTCAGTTGGCCATCATCAACGAGAAAAACGGCTGCGTCTCCGTCAAAAACTGAGCTTATTTCTTGGACTGCGGACCTGGCAACTTCGCGCTTCCCTTTGCCCTGGGCGAGTTGACGACTAAGCGCATACAAACTCGCCGTTCTTCGCTCACGCTCACTTGAACTCTTGAGTTGGGACCGAAGACGATCCGTTAATGTGCTGATCACGAGGCCAACCGTGACCATGACTCCGAACAGAAATAGGTAGCGAGCATCGCTGACGGCAAACGAGAATCGCGGTTCGACAAAACAGAAGTTAAACGTGACAACGCTAACGAGGGAAAGGGACGCAGATTCGGTGCGGTTGAGTTTGGTTGCGGATACCACGACACCGAGGACGTACAACATGGCGACGTTCGCCAGTCCAAATGTTCGGAACATGGTAAAGCTGACCAAGGTCGCTAAGCTAACTGTCGAAAGGGCAATGATCGCTCCGTAAATGGTGATGGGGGGTTGCGTGGATCGGGAAGCAACTGTTCGATTGGTTTCTTCCGGCCTGGCAGTGATGACATGAACATCGATATCGCCACTTCGCCGAACAAGTTCATCAACCACGGACCCAAACAGGATTTCTCGCCACCGAGGGCGGATCGGCTTTCCGACGACGATCAATGTGCAATTTCTGCGAGTGGCGAAAGCTACGATTTCGGCGACAATATCGTGGCCGTGAAGGTTGACGACTTCGATCCCTAACCCCTCGGCAATTTCGAGGGCCTCTCGTGCGTGCTCATGTTCAGAGTGACCACGCGATGTTTGGCGATCACTCTCCACCGTTAGGGCAATAAGTTCAGCATGAGACGACGCGGCGAGCCTCGCCGCGGCCCGAACAACCCGAGTGCCAAGCTGATTGGGGGCCACGCAAACGATGATTCGTTCTTTGGTTGCCCACGTGCCCCGAGTGCCTTCCTGGGTGCGCAGCCGCTGCATTTCGGCGTCAACCGAGTCGGCGGTTCGACGAAGGGCGATTTCACGAAGTGCCGTGAGGTTGCTCGTTTTGAAGAAGCCCTCGAGCGCATGTTCGACCCTTTCTGGTATGTAAACTTTGCCTTCTTTGAGCCGCTTCTGAAGCTCGGCGGGGGGAAGATCAATCAGTTCGATTTCGTCGGCTTGATCGAAAAAGGAGTCCGGAATGGTTTCTTGAACTCGGATGCCAGAGACTTGGGCTACAACATCGTTCAGGCTCTCCAAGTGTTGGATATTGACCGCAGTGAAGACGTTAATTCCTGCGTCGAGAATGTCGTTGATGTCTTGCCATCGTTTGGCATGAATCGACCCGGGCGTGTTGGTGTGGGCAAGTTCGTCAATGATGACGATCTGGGGACTTCGTTCGATAATGGCAGGAACGTCCACTTCGTTTATCGTTGAGCCTTTGTAATAAATGCCCTTAAGAGGAATCAGTTCTAACCCTTCGAGAAGGGCGCGAGTTTCTTGGCGTTGATGGGTTTCGACGTAGCCACCGACAATGTCGGTGCCGCGTTTGAGCTGCTCGTGAGCTTCGCTGAGCATCGCGAATGTCTTGCCGACGCCTGCCGACGCACCGAGAAAGATTTTGAGCCGCCCGCGATGATCCGTCCGGTGCTGAACCGCCTTCAATAAATCATCAGGATCGGGACGTACGAAATCCAATTATTTTCAGTGTACTAAGCTTCAGTAAGGTTCGATACCTTGTGTCCTATTCTTGATATATCCTTGAGGAAATAGGGCTCCCCTTGGCTGCTTCGCTGCTCCAGCGGAGCCTCTCGGGATGTCGCCGAAACAATAGCTCAATGGACATCCGTACCGCGAAGCGGTTACACACAGGTAGCCGTGGGTGCTTGCACCCACGGTAGGATCCATAAAGACCCGACCCCGAAGTGGGTCGCACAAGAGCACTTCTGATATGATTGTTCGAAAGTGTCCACCTACCTCGCTCTCAATATTCACATCATTTTCAGTACTAAGAACCGAACGCCGTTTCTAACCGATGAATTCTTGGAACCAATGCTGAGATACATCGTCGGCACCATTGAAGGATTGGGTGCAGTTTCCATCAAGGTTGGCGGCGTGGCCGATCATGTCCACATTTTGGTGAGGATCAAATCGACTCAGAGCGTGGCAAATTTCGTTCAGGAGCTAAAGAAAGCCAGCAGTCATTGGATGCGGGAAAGAGTTCCTTCGTTTGCTTGGCAAGACGGGTATGCGGCAATTGCGGTCAGCCCGAGCGACCTGCCCATGATGACAAACTACATTTTGAACCAAACCGAACATCATCACAAAATAACGTTCGAGGAAGAACGATTAGAAATCCTGAAGATGGCATCCATTGCCCGTGATCCAAGGTATTTGGATTAGAACGGTGCGACCCGCTTCGGGGTCGGGTATTTGGATGGTCATTCCGTGGGAGCACGCACCCACGGCTACTTGGGTATAACCGCTTCGCGGTAGGCAAGGGCAGGGCATTCAAAGAGTGGCTGGTCAAAGAAATTGAATGAAACTCCCTGCGGTTTTCCTCAGGGCACTTCGGCGGCAATGAGCGCCACACCAAGATAACCCCCGTCCACGCCATCAGGCTTGAACCATGCCCAACCAGTTGAACACATTGTCCTATAAAGATTAACACTCATTCTCAATTACTTGACAACGGCCGTCGAAACGAATCCAGCGTCGATGTACTTGTCGCCACCGTCGTCGTGGCAATGGATCGAAATCTGGTTCTTGCCCACTCGCAACGTTGCATGGACGGCTTTCGGAAGGTCATAGACCTCGTATCCGCCCGCATTCGGGAGTCGAACCGCGAGTACGCCATTGATGTAAACCTCGGCTCCGTCGTCGTGTCCGGCGATGAGTTGAAGGTTCTTGATCGTCGTCGCGGTGAGTTCGAAATTTCGGCGAATCCAAATGTCGCGACCTTGCCAAGGGGTGCGGATCACGCCTCCGCGCGACTCTCCCTCGCCAAAGCCCGCCAACCCTTTGCTCCAACCCGATGAGTCGAAGTTATTCTGGAACCAGCCGTCGGCGGGACGGGTGAATGTGTAGGACCATTCGAGGCCCTGGGTGACCGCGGTCGGTATCACGGTAGTGACGGTAGGCGGGGTTGGCAACCCGGCCCACGGTCCAAATTTCTCCCGGTCTCGCCCCGAATACTTGGCCCAAAGCGGCGTGTCGAGCATCTTGATGAATACTCCACCAACGACCGAGCGAGCTTGGAAGCCTTCATGTTGCGGTCGCGACGTGTAGTACCAGTCGGTCATCGGAATGCGATCGGTGGTCTCGTTAAGGAACTTCGCGATCGGTTTGACGATCATGTCGAAGTCTTCACGCTTGCCGGTCAATGTTGCGGTCCAAATTTCCCAATCGAGCTTGGTATAGTCCTTGCGGCTGTCGAGCGGGAGGCCGAAAGGATTGATCTTCGTGAGGTAGTAATCCATCTCGGCTCGGGCGATCGAAGTCGGGAATAGATTGATGTCCAGGATGCGGTCCCAAACGAGGTTGTATTTCTGGCTCCAGGTGTTTGGTTGGTCGAATGCGAGTCGGTAGTGGTCGCCTTCACGCGCTTCCTTTTCCCATCGAACGGCAAACTCCTGCGCCATCTTGTGGAATTTCGAAGCTTCATTATGCTTACCAAGTCCATCAGCCAGTTGAGCGTATGCACCGAGCGCCTCGATCGCCTTGGCCGACAGATTCACGTTATGCGCCAGATGACCAGCAAAATCGTCGGTCGAAAGCTGACGAGCCGGATCGAAGCCCTCTTTGGCGAGGTAGTTCGCCCACTTTTGAATCTGCGGCCAATACTTAGCGCTGAAGTTCGCGTTGCCCTCTTGCTTGGCGAGGGCGGCCAAAAGGATGATCATGTTGCCGGACTCTTCGACGGGCATCTGGTTATCCTCGGTGCGTTCGCCACCGCCGTAGACTTGACCATTGGCCTTTGGATATTGACCGAGATCGTGCGGGGCGAAAGGCCATTTCCATCGACTCGAAGCGGCGTATTCCATAATCGGCACCAAACTCGCTTTGGTCAAGGCGGGGCTGAAAAGCAGGAGTTGTGGAGCGGCCGGGTAGAGGACGTCAACGGTTGAGATGCAGCCGTTGCTGAAGTTCTCTTTGCTGAACATGAGCGGTTGCCCCTGGCTGTCTGCGACGACCTTTTGGGCGGCAAAGCTCTGGCGATAGGCGAGGGCTCCGATATAGGCATAGTCGGCTCCGCCAACTTTGGTCATGTCGGCGGCGACTTCCCGGTCGAAGGCGGCGCACTTGATCGAGAGTCGGGCGTAGTCTTGTTCGGCAACACGCAGCAGTCCAGCGGCATCCATACCATTTCGTCGCCAATAAGGACGAAGCTTATGGCCCATAAACAGGATTGAATATTCGTCGTCGTAGGCGAGCACCAAGTGCCGCGAAACCGGGGTGCTGCTCACTTTTCCGAACGGCATGACAAAGGCGGCGGCGATGTCGTTTCGGGCCGGAGTCGCGATGGAAGGTTCATCCTTTGGCAGAATCCCCTTCTCGACGAAGGCGGTGATGCCTCGGTCGCTGGCGCCCAGATAGTTGAGCCCCTGTCCTTGCACCAGCACGTGGCCCCAATCAATTCGGAGGTTGTCGCCTCGCTTCTGGAGCACGGGTTGGTCGTCGCCCGAGATGCTCAAAACGTTGTTGCTGACTCGTTTGGTGACGACGCTTTGACCTGGTTCATTGACGGCAAGACGTCCGTCAGCACTGAAGTAGACGCTGGCGTCGTGGGCTTTTCGATCGGTTGACCGGACGTCCCAGGTGATGTAGGTGGCAGGGCGACTCAAGGTCGCGATGTCATCAGGGAGACTTGGAGTGGTGAAGGTGAGGGTAACCGCTACTCCGGCCCCGGCGAAGGTGTAGATGGTGCGGGTTGCGCCGACTTTGAGCTCAGTTTGGGGCAGGACCGCGGGCACTTTGTCGCTTTTGCCCATGAGCCGAAATGCTCTGCCGTCGATTCTGGCGAAGCTGAGAAGGGGCTGCTCGGCTCCCGTCCAGTGGCGCGTATTGCTGTCGGCGAGGTTATTGGAATTCGACCAGATGCTGAAGTAAGGATCGTGGGCAACCAGCGGAACGGATGGTGGCCGCATGTCGGCGGTGGCGATGCAACCTAGGGCAGTTGCGAAAACGAAAGAGGGTACGAGTCGTAGCATGCAGAAATCCTGGTCGCCGTTGACCGTGGATTCTATTATGGTGCGGTTAGCGGTCGGCGGGCAATAGGCGGAAGGGAGAGTTGCCTAACTATGTGCCTCTTGAATTCGGCGTGCGAGGGTTGATGCAATGAGGGGGTTCGCCCATTCAGGATAGGGCGAGACGCAGCTGACATTGATTTCGCAGAGAACATAGGTGTCATTTCCGTCGGCATCCTTTGGTCCGAGCATGAAGTCTGCATCCCACAGAAGTGGCAGATCGGCAGTGGAAAGCCCAAGGCATGCCTGTAACTGAGCAATCCAAACGGATTCCATCAATCGGCCAATCGCTTGAAATTGCGGTTCGTCGGGCGGAAAGTAAAGGCGCGGTCCTGGCTGGGGGGCATTCTTGGGATCCTCGCCCACGGGAGCCGGAAAGAGGGCATTGATCGCCTGATGTCCAAAGCCACCAACTTGAGCCTCGACCATGTAGACCCGGGTAATTCCTTCGTCGAGCCGCGATTGATACGCTTGGTCAATCATGGAGCCGTTTGATTCGAAATACGAACGCATGCGCTCGACTAGTTCGGTGAAAGAAACTACTTCCTCCACGCAACCTCGTTGGGCGTGTCGAAGCTTAATTTTGCCGCCATCCGCTCGTTCTACTTTCCAAATTCCGCCGCCACTGTGTCCTCGCAGTTGTTTGAGTACCCGGGGACCTTTATCGAGGCGACCTGGGAGCTCGTTTTCAAGTTGGTCGAGTGATGTAACGGCGCAAACGTCAGACCCCCAGCCCATCACTCGGGTCTGCACGAGAACCTGCTTGGTTCCCATTTTGAGGATGGTGTCCGGATGGGTGTTGACGAGGACTCCTGACGCCGCGACTTCTCGAAGAAGGGCATCAAGATGAGTCCGATCTCGTCCGCTTTCAAGTGGGTTTACCCAAACTTGAAGGGCATCTAGCCCCATCATTTGCCTGCGAATTTCGTCGATGAAGTCATCGTTATAGATTACGGGAACTGGCTTGAACCCCGCGTCTTTCATTGCTTGAGCGGCCTTTTCAAATCTGCTTCCAGCAATATTAGCCGAATCACGGGATTCGCGGTCTCCATGCCAAACTAGGCCGACTCTAATGGTCTTCACTGGGTGAGCCTACCTGCACATGGTGGCTCGCGTGCAGAATTTGGCGTCCCGGACAGAATTCGAATCTGCGACCTATAGCTTAGGAGGCTATTGCTCTATCCACTGAGCTACCGGGACATGTTTAGTTCGCGTTGTCGTAGCATGAGATAGAGACTCCCCGAGTTTGAGGTGTACTCTCGTCCGTGGTACGAGGCCGCTTAGGTTCAGTTTACTTGAAGCGATGATTTGGGGTTACCGGACGATTGCGTGAATGAATGTTGCAAACGAGCCGAGTACAAGAACGAACGCGCTTGGCGCGAGAATCATGATCGGGAAATAGCGCATCCAAGGATGGTTGTCGTCCACATAGAACATGTCGCCGGGTTTGTAAACACCAAGCGGATCATTGTTACGCCAAAACTTGTGGGTAACCACCAGTCCGCCTTCGACCGCTTCGCGGGTAATTCGCTTTTTGCCGAAGGTCTTGATGAGGAATTCGTTGCTGGAAATGAGCGAACTGAGGACATTGTCTTCGGGCCTAATTTCGGACAGGGTTCGGGCGACCAGCATTGGCATCAATTGAAAGCTTTCCGAAAAATGGCCAATGTTCGACTTTGCGGGTTGATGCATCGGGGCAAGCATCAGTCGCTCGTGAATATAAGTGGCTTCGTCCGGAGTCAATTCGGTCGAAGCGATGAGGTCATCGGCGGAATTCAGCATGGTTCATTTACTATAAACGAAAACTTGCACGAAGATTGCGCCAATTTTTGTTGCGTTATTCATCATCTCTGCCGACCAATCGTTACATTTGTAAAACTCTGCCGTACTTAAGTTCGGTTTACTCAACAGAGATGTTTCTAGCTTTGTCCCTCGGCCTATCCGTGTCGCTCCCACCAGCGCATAAGTTTTATGATACGGATTCATTGGTGCCCGCAATGAGTCAAGAAGCGGCTCAGGCATCAATGCCGATGAAGGATTGGCCCAAGTCGAAGGTGGTCGAGTTGATTCCCGAAGAGACGCACTTTACCCACGTCACCCAATTGACGTTTGGCGGCCAAAACGCCGAAGCATATTGGAGCAAGAACGGCAAACATATCGTCTACCAAACGTTGCAGCCAACCTACCCCGACGAGCAAATCTTCACGATGGATGTTAATGGCGGCAAGAAAAAACTGATGTCGACAGGCCTCGGACGATGCACTTGCAGTTACTATTCGCCCGACCAGAAATATGTCTATTTCAGCTCAACCCACGAGCGAAACGCTGGCCCACAAAAGAAGCTCGATCGCAGCAAAGGTTATGTCTGGATGGTCAATCCCGACTTCATCATGTACCGCCGGAACTTGGCGACGAACAAGCTCGAAACCGTCTTCAAAACGAAAGGTTATGTGGCCGAAACCACGATCGACCCGAACGGCAAATACCTAACCTTCACCAGCGACATGCAAGGCGACCTCGAAATCTATCGAGCTGACCTCCACGGCAAGAACGTGAAGCGGTTGACCCACCACGATGGATATGACGGCGGACCATTTGTGAGCTGGGACGGCAAGAAGATTGCGTACCGCAGAGACATTGACGGCACTCCCGACCAACTGAAAGACTACAAAGACCTGCTCAAGGACCACATGGTTCGCCCAACCAAGCTGGAAATCTGGCTCATGAACGCCGACGGAACGGGCAACAAGCAGATCACTCAACTCAAAAAGGCATCATTTGCGCCGTTCTTGCATCCTGACGGCAAGCGCATCATTTTCTGCTCGAACTGGGAAGATCCAAAAGGCCGAGAATTTGATCTGTACATGATTAATACCGACGGCTCTCACCTCGAGCGAATCACCTACTCGGGCGGCTTCGACGGATTCCCAATGTTTACTAAAGATGGCAAAAAGCTCGTGTTTTCATCGAACCGATACCACGGTGCTCCGAACGAAACGAACATCTTCGTTGCCGATTGGAAAGACTGATTATTTAATTGGCTTCTTCATGGCCAAAAGGACTTGTTGACGAACCTCTTCGGGAAGGGTGTTCCAGGTATACGTTGGTAAATCCTTTTGGACAATGGGTTCGCTGATCTCTTGACTCTTTGACTTTGAACCGAGGTAAGCCGTTGCGACGAGTGCGCGTTTCGTGCCAAGTTTGAACTTCATTTCGGTTAGACCGGAATCTTTTTTGGCATCCTTTAAGAGGGAAGCAAATGTTTCAAGATCAAGGGTTGTGCCGTAGTATTCCACTGGCTCCGAATCAAATTGAAATTCCGGTTCAATCCTTATCGATGCCCCGATCCTGATTCCGGTAACGCCATTTGGCAGGCAGTAATAAGGAGAATGCTGACCTGGCTCATTCAAATTGAGCGGAGTGAGTTCATTAAATCCCCCTGCTGCGGCATTCAGATTTACAAGCTCTTGCGCAAAGGTTGAAAGTTCAGACATGGACACAGTGGCACCAGCAAGACACCGATTGAGTTGGTCTTCGGTCAAAGTGCCGACTATGGCGGGGAGGGTCCCAATATCATTCTGATCGTCAAGCAAAAAAGGCGCATTAGGAACGCCGCCCGAATGAAGGTTGATTTTGTTCACAATCGAGCATCGTTGGAGCAAAGGATAGAAATTAGGTGTGTTGGCAACCCTTGTGATTCGGGCGTAGTCTTCAATCAATTTCCGATCGAGTCGCCAGCTACGATTGAATAGAGGGTTTATTGGACGGCCTAATACCCAACCGTCAGCATCATCTCTCATCATCCCGATCACCAGCCCACTTTGCTTCACGGTTGGAACTTGAAGCTGCGGTCTAATGATCTGTTCGTCATCCTTTAAGTTAACGAGGAGCGGCTTGCCAACGGATCGAGCAAAATCCACCCAACATCGGCCTTGAATAATTCCCAAAGGATCCTTCTTTGTCGCCTCAAACATGGTCGAAACGGCTTCGTCAAAAACTGGATTGCCCCGAAGTCGTTCAAAAACTGGACCCGCTTTTGTGGCGCCAGAAATCTCTCGTTCATAGGCGAGAATTTCCTTCAAGGGAGGCGAAATAGGAAAAATTTCGCCCTGAACTTGGAGTGAGCTATTCGGCAAGTGGAGCGAAGGAATACCGTTCCCAAGGACCTTCCATTCTTTGTTGAGCCAAGTGAAGAAAAGGAATTGTCCCTCACCTGAATAATAAGTGACCTCGAGATGGGCAGGCTTTTGGTCGGCGGTATCCGAATCTTCTACGGTACTGACAGAGCGCAATAGTTCGCGTTCATTGGCATATTGCCTCAATGCGGGTCCCAAGTCTATTGGAAGTTCGATATGCCCTGGAAGTCCGTGGACCGAGTAGCGATTGACATTTAATTTTAGGGGGTCCTCGGTAAACATTTTGACGGTGAGTTGGGTTGCTACCTGAGCACAAAAGCGTGAATCGGGTGACTGAAGTCGCAAAGCCAATCGGCGAGCCCGGTTCCACACCCCTTCGCCCGTAATCTTGTGCGAGTTCTCGTAGTCAATCCAATATTTCTCGGCGTCTTTGATTGACCATTCACTTTTCGGAGCTAGCGCTTTCAATCCGTCGATTTGAGCTTGGAGCGTTTTGTTTCGACCATCCCACACCCATTGCTCCTCTTGTTTCTTTTGTTCTTTGGTTTGGACGAGCCACCAGCCGTCGTTCTTTTTCTCCCATGTTCCGTGAATTACTCGGGCGAGCTCTGTCTTGACCACGTCAATTGTCTGGTTATTGAAGGAAGCAGCGAGAACTTCATCTTTGAGATAGGGCGAGCAATGAAACGACTGCCCCGATTGAATGGAGAACTCTTTGAGAAATAATTCGAGGCGAATCCCAGGATTTTCGAATTGGATTGACTCGCTCAATCCGACGATAAATGCGATCTGAAATATCATTACTTTGCTGGGGGATTCTCGTCTTCGATTTCCTTCACCTTTTGCAAAACCTGCCGTTTGATCTCGGGGTCGAGGTTTACCCAGGTCATTGACTTCATTTCACCTTTCACCGGGTCATAAAGTTCGCCGGGCATGGATTGGCTGCCAAGACTAAGGGTCAAATCGACGTGGCGGCAGAACCCAAGCTTGAACGGCATCAGATCGAGCGGTGCTTTCTTGTCCAAAACATCCTTCACCAGGTGCGCAAATCCATCAATCGGTGAACTGTATACATCCCCGTCGGAATCCTTAGCCTCAAACATCGGCACGGTCGAATAGAAAACCTTCAACGTAATCTGCGGGATCTTGCCTGCCAATACGAATTGAGGGCAAAAATCCTGTTTGCTTTCCGGAATCAATCCCCCCAGTGACCCATCCAAATACTCTTGCCAAAGGTACTTTTGACCCCAGTCGGGCATCGATGCGAAGTTAATAATTCCGGTTCGCTCATTCGGCTTTACGCCAGCCCGGATGCAGGCACCAAAGACTTGAGTGATCACGCGACCCTCTCGATAGTTGTTATAAAGAAAGGATTCGTTAGGAATTCCTAAACAGCACTGATCGGCATATTTCGTAATATCTGCGATAATTGCATCGTCCTCGATGAATCGATCCTCTGCAGGTATTTTGCTGAGTTTGGTGACCTGAACAATGAGATCACGGCTGATGCGGTGGGTCCGGTTCCAGAGGGGATTAGCAGGTCGACCCAGCACCCAGCCTCTATCATCAACGCGCATCATTCCGTAATTAACTTGGTTTTGCTCTACGGTTGGAACGTGGTATTTCGGGTCGTCAGTTTGGTCCTCGCCAAGACTGACGAGGAGCGGTTTAGTAACGGAGGCGGCAAAGTCAATCCAGCAACTCCCCTGTTCAATTCCTAACGGGTCAATGTTCGTGGCATCCAGAAAGGTCTTGTCAATTTTGTCCCAGATTGATTTGAAAGGTGCCCTTGCTTTAGCCCGTTCTGGATCTCCGTCGTCAACTTGAGCCCCCAGCTTAATGGCTTCAAAATAGTCTTTTAGGGCTGGCGATAGCGGAAACGATTCCCCTTTAAACCGCACGAGTGGCGACAATACAAATGTGTCAGGCAAAGCGTTATATCGCCAGTAGCCATCGTAAATAACCACCGACGGATATATTGGATATTCGTGTGGCATCGTAAAGAGGATTCTTCGGCTTGCCGAGTCGGAGGCGGGCCGATTGGTCAGAAGAGCCGAAAGGCGCATTTCGCGATCCATCATCGCGAGGTTGTCCGCTAGGTTGAGCGGTAGGTTCTGCCCAAGCCCGTCCCCATTGACGGTGTAAAGCTGATAATCATCGGTCAATGAATCGAGCGGAAACATCTCAGGTTTTAGTTGAGATAAGAACGTCGCCGCGAATCGACTGTCGGCCGACTGGGCATTGATGGCGCGCCGTTCGGCTGCCGTGTATTTATGTTCGCCTTTGGGCTTTCTCAGGTCATCCAGAAGCCGCTGGTGTTTCTCTGCGTCGTTGATGGTCCACTCTTTTTGGGGAAGGTGGGCCTTGCCTGCGTCGATCATGGTTTGGATGAGGGATCGCCGAATCTCGCGATTCCAACCCAGCTCTTCTTTCTTCTGCTCCGAGGTTTGGGTCAACCACCAACCGTCAGGCTTTTGCTCCCATGTTCCGTGAATGACACGGGCAAGTTGAGATTTGACGATGTCGATTGATTGGTCCTTAAATGATGCCGCCAAAACTTCGTCGTTTAGAAATGTTGGGCAATGGAACTGTTGCCCCGTTTGCTTCGAGATTTCCTTGAGAAATAGTTCGAGGCGAATGCCGGGATTCTCAAACGTGATCGTCCCAACCGAAAGGGCGAGAAAGGAAACGATCATGAGTCTATTGTACGACCATCCTAGCCACCAATCCTTTCCAAAACTTCACGCCGAACGCTGTCCGGAAGGGTTTTCCACGTGCAGGCTTTTCGTTCTCCCTCGCCCGGCTGGTCAACGGTTTGAGTGACGACGCGTTCTCCGAGATGCACTTCAGCTGTGAGTGCCGTTCGATATGCCAATTGGATCGGCTCGTCGAGTTGACTCGAATTTGTCTGAATTGCCTTTCTTATTTTGTTTGCGTATGAGTAAAGGTGCATGCATTTGGCGTCTGGCTTGTCTCCCAATGCAATGACAGGAACCTGCGTTTCAGAAGCACCGATCGACATTCCCTGGATACCGTTAGGCAAGCAGTACATCGGGGTCGACCACTCGTCTTTCTTGATCAGTGGGCAAAGCTCATCCAAGTTTCCGTGGGCAGCGAGTTGTTGAAGATAAATCCTGCCCCGTTCGGGCAGTTTCTCGGCCGGGATTCTGTCACCCTGAATGCAACTTTGAAGCTGCTCAGAACTGAGGGTACCAAGTATACAAAATGGTCCGTTACCGCGGCCCTCGAATCCGATGAGGAATTCCGCATTCGGAAATCCATGGGCGAAAGACCATGCGAAGCGACTAATGTCGTCAATCCGTAGTTGGTTTTCAAGGGTAAGAAACTTTGGTGATTCAACAATCTTAGCGAACGTCTCGACAACCGACCGATCAAGGCGCCAAGTTCGGTTATAAAGGGGATTCTTGGGCCGACCCAGAATCCAACCGTCTTCATCGACGCGTTGCATTCCCACGCGCATCGGTAACTGTTCAACTTTCGGTACAAACCTGGCAGGTCGCATTTGGTAGACGTCTTCTTCGAGGCTAACCAAAAGAGGCTTATGCTGGCTTTTCGCAAAATCGACCCAACAGATTCCTTGCAGAAGCCCAAGTGGGTCCGTCTGACTTGCCTGTCTCATCACTCGGGCACAAGTTTCATATTCGTGGTTTGCCTTCAATGATGCATCCTGAGAGTGGTCATAGCGAGCCTCGTTAACGAGGTTTAAATAGTCGAACCTACGTCGAGATTCTGGCGATAGCGGGAACTCCTCGCCTTCAGCGATCAAGTCCTCAGCACCAAGTTCGATAGAAGCCCAACAGGAATCAACGTATCGCCACAGATGATTGTATAGAGTGATGTGAAGTCCAGGAACTTCACCCGAATCGACCAGGATTTCGAAATTTGTTACTGTGCTTACTTGTCGGGCTTCAGTGACGCCGATGTCTACTGCGAGTCGAGATTCACGAAGAAAACTCGCCAGCGGTTCCGCGCCGTTGATTGGTATTTTGATGTGTCCGGGTAGACCTTGAGACGTGTATCGATTCTCGCCCTTTGTCAAGCCTTCGAAATCAAAATAATCTGGCTTCAGTTGAGCCGCAATTCGGGTTTGAAATCGGTTCTCAGGCTCCATGATATTGAGAACCTTGCGTCTTGGCACTGACGGGATTCCGCTGAGATTTGGTCCGTCAATTTCCTTGCCAGTAACTCGGTTCGCATAGTATTTTTGAACTTCAGCTCGGGTTAATTCCTTTGTGGGTGCATATCCCTTGAGTCGATTGATCTCCCATTGATAGAGTTCGTAGCGTTGGTCGTGATTCCACTTTTGCTCTTCTTTCTTCTGAGCCGAAGTTTGGGTCAACCACCAGCCGTCCAGCTTTTGCTCCCATGTCCCGTGGATGACGCGGGCAAGTTGAGATTTGACAATGTCAATGGATTGGTCTTTAAAGGATGCGGCGAGAACTTCATCCTTCAGGAATGTTGGGCAGTGGAGTTGCTGTCCGGTCTGCTTCGAGACTTCTTTCAGAAACAGCTCAAGTCGAATCCCCGGATTCTCGACGCTGATCATCGCACCAGCAAATGCAAGAAGCGAGAGGATCATGGATTCATTCTAACTCTTATCGAGTTCAAGTTTGGTTGGAAAACTACAAGAAGAGTCCGCCGTCAACCGTCAAACACTGGCCAGTCATGTACGCGGCTTCGCTCGAAGCCAAGAATAGAACCGCAGGAGAAATGTCCTCCGGAGTTCCGAGGCGCCCGGCCGGAGCCTGCTTGATTACGTAATCCTTAAACTCTTGGGGCAACGCTTCGGTCATATCGCTGTCGATAAATCCCGGAGCAACTGCGTTGCAGGTAATTCCTCGCGAACCCAGTTCTTTGGCGACCGACATCGTGATTCCGAGGAGGCCCGCTTTCGAGGCGGAATAGTTCACTTGTCCGGCCGCGCCATGTAAGCCGACGACGCTCGTGATGTTCACAATCCGACCGTATCGGGCCTTCATCATGGACTTGGCGACCGCGCGGATGCAGTTAAATGTGCCTTTGAGGTTGACGTCGATAACGCGATCCCAGTCTTCGTCTTTCATGCGGAGCATCAGAGTGTCTTTCGTAATTCCGGCGTTGTTGACCAACACGCTTGGCGTCCCCATGTCCGTCATTACCGCAGTGAAAAGAGCTTCAACCGACTCCGAAGAACTGACATCGCAGGCGTACCCTTTGGCTCCGCCGCCCAGCTCGCTGGCTGTCGCACTCGCGCCAGCTTCGGTCGTCGCAACGCAGGCCACTCGCGCACCTTCGGCGGCAAAAGCCGCGGCGAGAGACTTCCCAATCCCTCGACTGGCACCGGTGACAACAACAACCTGATCCTGAAAACGCATGACGGAAATGTTACCGTCCCGTAAAGCAAGCTAGATGAAAGTTCTTAATCAATGACGTAGTCCTTGCCATTTTCGATACCAGATGAAAGGAGTGCTAAGACTTTAGGAGATAAAGGTTGAATGTGGTCTAAACCTGTGAATAATGACGCCAGCGTGATGACCGCAAGGTTCCTTTTTGAAATATTTTGCTGGAATCGAAGATTCTTGTCGACGGTCAAGAAAACTTCAAATGAATTCTCTTCCGCTGAAGACCGCAATTTTCCGTTTGATAATTCCTCCCAACCCATTTCCTTGGTATGTGAAACATCATGACCTGACAGTTCGTTCTTAAATCGAATATCGACGCAATGATCCAGCAGGATTTTCATTAGCTGGCAAGTTCCAATCCGAATAATTGCCTGACGTGATTTTGCTCGAACTTTAGCACCGCTTCGGCCTGTTCCTTGGTAACCCCAGGAAACCCTTCGAGAAAATATTCGATAGTATGATTACATATCAATGTATCGAGTAAGGCCTGGACCGGAACTCGGGTTCCCACAAACCGAACAGCACCGCTCAGAGTGTCAGGAGTGCTTACTAAAATGCCTTGAAGTTGAAACGGGATTTCAACGGTTTTTTCAACTTTCATACCTTCATTCTACGCCAGAATTCATTTCTTGGGAATCGCAGCAATCACCGCTTCTGCGTAGCGCTTACTCGCTCCAACATTATCTGCAATGAGTTTAATTGCAGCTGATGCCATTGACTCTCTTCGGGTTGGATCGCCTAACAGCCCCCGAATCTCTTTCGCGACACCCTCCGCATCTTCGCAAATTACCGACGCACCCGCCCGAACCGAGGCCGCTGCCACATCGCGGAAGTTGAACATGTTCGGTCCATGAATCACGGGCTTCGAAAGGGCCAAAGGCTGGATCAAGTTCTGTCCGCCAAGGTTGTCAAACCCACCGCCGATCACCACAACATCGGCCACCGAGTAGACCGAGCCAAGTTCGCCAAAAGTGTCAAGCACGATGTAGTCTCCGGACTCCCCTTTCGACCGTCGTCCAATCGTCTTTCCAGCGGACGAAGCCTTCTTCTGGAATAACTCAACGATCCGACCCGCCGACTCGATATGCCTTGGCGCGTGAACAAAAACGACGTCCGGCAGGGCAAGAAAAGCATCGATAACCAACGCTTCTTCCATCTCGGATCGCGTCGAACCGACTACAACCACTGACTTCCCGGCCGGAACACCCAGCTTTTCGCGCCAAACCGATGGCTCAACCGAAACGACGGATGAGGCCTCATCGAACTTGGTATTGCCAAAAACTTCGACCCCAGTGGCGCCAAGTGACTCAAATCGCTCCTTGTCTGTCGTAGTTTGAACGAGGCAACCCTTAACGAATTTAAACAATGCTCGGAAGAAGAAGCCAACCTTAAGGTCTGTCTTGTATGCCTTGTCGCTGATCCGCCCATTGACGATGATACAAGGAACCCGGAAAACATCCGCCGAATACAAAAAGTTGTACCAAAGCTCGGTCTCCATGATCACCATCACATCCGGACGAACCCACTGCATGGCCCGTAAAGTGAACTTGAAAACATCAATCGGGAAATAGACCAGCGAGTCATAAAGGGGCATTTCCATCTCGCGTGCGGTTTGGTGTCCGCTGCTCGTGGTCACACTCAAAACGATCTCGCAATCAGGCGCCAATAAGCGTAATTGCTGTAGAAAT
The DNA here is from genome assembly GCA_025360125.1 of Armatimonadota bacterium. Lineage (GTDB taxonomy): Bacteria > Armatimonadota > Fimbriimonadia > Fimbriimonadales > Fimbriimonadaceae > Fimbriimonas. Next base: position 58,761 of record JANYCU010000033.1, read on the forward strand.
GGCTTGGCCGCAATGACCTCACCAACTGAGACGGCATGAACCCAAACTCGTTGCTTGGTTTTGTCACGCCTGGTAACGATATCTTGGTAATTTCCGCTCCGCTCCCGCCAATTGGGAGCTTCTTGCCGCTTACGGGCTCGCAACATCATCCAAGGCACCCAAATGGGGCTAAGGAGAGTAAGGACGAGGTTGTAAAGAAAGAACATTAGTCGAGATTCGGAGCGTGTCCCACGATCTTCACGAAAGCATCGATGTACTTCTCGCGAGTTCGGTGAACGACTTCAGGGGGAAGCTTCGGCCCCGGCGGATTCTTGTCCCATCCCGACGTTTCGAGGTAGTCACGAACAAACTGCTTGTCAAAGCTGGCCTGGCTCTTGCCCGGCGAATACAAGGCTGCGTCCCAATATCGCGAGCTGTCCGGGGTGAGAATCTCATCGATGAGGATGATTCCTTCGTCCGACTCGCCAAATTCGAATTTAGTGTCGGCAAGGATGATCCCTTTGGTCGCTGCATGGGCGGCAGCTTCGGTGTAAAGTTGCATCGTCCAATCGCGAAGTATATTCGCAACTTCCGAACCAAGTCGGTTCACCATTTCGGCAAAGCTGATGTTCTCATCATGTCCCTCGTCAGCTTTGGTGGCGGGTGAGAAGATGGGCTCGGGTAGACGGGAAGAATCGAGCAGACCATCGGGCATCTGGAATCCGTGAACTGCCCCCCCCTGAGCTTTGTATTCCTTGTAGAGCGATCCGGCCAGATAGCCGCGGGCAACGCACTCAACCGGAATGGTTTTCGCCTTTTTCGCCAGCGTCGTTCGGCCGTTGAGGGCAAATATGGGTGATGGTAACCGACTCTGGATGTCGTGGGACGCAATCGAAATCAAGTGGTTTGGACAAACGTGAGTAAGCTTATTGAACCAAAAGGCGCTCATTTGAGTCAAGATGCATCCTTTCTCGGGAATGCCGTTCGCCATCACCGCATCAAAAGCAGAAATTCGGTCCGTGGCAACAATCAGCACCTCAGAGCCGAGGTCGTACACGTCGCGAACCTTGCCCGAGCGTGGAGCGGGGAGACCAGGAATGGAGGAATGAAGGAGTTCGCTCATAATTAACTCTTGCCCCGCTTAACCGCCCCGGCGAGGACAGGTCGAACGGCTTCGGGGACCAAGTCGGTCACGTCACCGCCAAGCTTGGCCACTTCGCGGACGATCGAGGAACTCAGATAACTATATTCCCAGCGGGTCATCAGGAAGACCGAATCAACGTCAGGATTGAGCTTCCGGTTAACCATCGCAATTTGAAATTCGTAGTCAAAATCGGCAACCGCTCGGAGTCCACGAACAATTGATTTCGCGCTTTTTTCTCTCGCGTAATCCATCAGCAGGCCATCGAACGACTCAACCGAAACATTAGCGTACGGCTTAGAAATCTCTTGCAAGACCTGTATGCGCTCTTCAACCGTGAGCAACGGCGCCTTGGATGAATTTGCTCCGACGGCAACGATGACGTGATCAAACAGCTCATGAGCTCGCTCGATCAAGTCGGCGTGCCCGTAGGTCGGAGGGTCAAACGTGCCGGGGTAGATTGCAAGCAACTTCATTTGAGGGCAACTTTATTATGAGGCACCATGTTCAATAAGTTTGATCGGAAGCCGGAAACTTTTGGACTGACGAGGATGCCATCAACCGCAAAATAGAGTGGAATTCGAGGTGCCTCTTGGAGCATTAAACTCTCCGCCTTCAAATATAAGGCGTCCCGTTTTGCTTGGTCTTGCTCGACATCCGCCGTTCTACATAACTGATCAAACTCGGGGTTGCTCCAACCATCGTGGTTCGATGGCGCATCCGACATCAAGAGAATGCTCAAGAAGTTCTGGGCGTCCAAGTAGTCGGCCCCCCAAGATATAAAGACACTGGCCAGTTCGCCTCGGTTTCGAGCTTTCAACAAGGTGCCCTCCTCGGTCAATTTTGGTTTAACTGTCAGTCCCAGGTTTTTCTTCAGGTCGTTCGTTACTTGCTCGGCAATGAATTTCGCATCAGAATTGTCTGACCGTATCGTTAATTCGAGATCAGGCAAATCGGCTCCAGTTTTGAACGGAGACATTGCTAACTCCTTTTTTGCTTCCTCTGGATTGTAATCCAAGGTTCCGGTTGCAGGCTTTGCATCAATGATGCCCGGTGGAAGCCATCGGTTGGCGATCGGCACTCCCTGAAGAATCTCATCGGTGATGCGATGTCGATCGATCGCCATCATGACCGCCCGTCGAACATGTCGGTCTTTAAACGGCGCATAAGCCTTTCCTCCGAGCAACAAGTAGTAAACCGTGGCGCGCGGCAGCATCTTGAATTGGGCCTTAAGCTTAGGATCACTATTGATCGCCTTCCAATCCTGCTTTTCGACCGCGCAAATGTCGGTTTCGCCGTTTCGATACATCGTCAATCGAGTCGAAGGATCCTTCACGATCTTTCGCTCAATGCCATCAATCTGAGCCTTGCCGCCATGGTAGTCGTCAAATCGCTTGAGCGTGACCATTTGGTCAGATTTGTATTCAGAGAGTCTAAATGGCCCCGTTCCCATCGCATCGGCGGCACCTGAAATCTCTTTGAGCCCTTGCTTAGCAGGCAAGACATCACAGCAAGAATAACAAAGCTTGCCAAGGAAGTAGGACCGCGGCTTATCGATGGTGACTTGCACGGTGGAATCGTCGATAACTTTGACTCCTGGCAAATCTTTGCCCGTCCCGTTCGCAAGTTCCTTTGCTCCAACGATGTCACCCAGGTAGGTATCGGCAATCGGCGAGGCGATTTCTCGGCTAAGGGCTCGCTCCCAAGACGCTTTGACGTCCTTGGCGGTAACGGCGGTGCCGTCGTGAAACTTTGCCGAGATGAGCTTGAAAGTGTAAACCGTTCCGTCTGGCGATATCTTCCATTCGGAAGCCAGATTCCCGACGATCTTGTTGTTCTCGTCGTAGTTAACGAGCGGTTCGTAGATATTGTTCAGCAGATCTATAGTGTCCGGATCTTGAACTTTAGCCGGATCGAGGGTCGTTGGATTGATGCCTAAGCAATACTTCAAGACATTTTGCGAACCCTCATTTTGACGACCCGAAAATCCGCCAGAACTCGAGTTTTTGCTACAGCCCGCAAGGCCCATCGCCACGATGATCCAGACTCCAACTTTCATACACTTCTCCATTTGCTCTTACCTATTGTAACGAATCTGACCATAATAGTATTGAACCATGCGGATACTCGTAAATTTACTGGCGTTGACGGTTGCGGGACTGGCTAGTGCCGACATGGTTGGCCGATGGCAGGGCATTGCGACGCTTGGCCCAAGCACGGTTGCTCAAGGTATGGACGGCGACAGTCTGTTGAAGCTCCAACTCAGCAAAGCATTCTTGAAAACGGTTAACTACACCTTCGATTTTAAGGCCGACAAAACTTTTGCGAGCTTGGTCACTGGCCAAGACGTACCGCGCCGAAATGGAAAAGGAACATGGTCCGCCACCGGAAACATGGTCACGATCGTATTCGCTGAGGAAAACGGGAATAAGCGTAGCCAGACGCTGAACGGAACCCTGAGCCCAGACGGGAAAAAGATGGTCATTTCCATCAATAGCAAACCCGGCTTACCTCAAACCAAACTGGTTTTCAAGAAAGTTGAACCTGCGGTTTCCGGTAAGAAAACAGCTGACACTAAGAAGCCTGGTGATTCTAAGAAACCACCTGCGGCGAAAAGCACTGGACATTAACTCGCTCTACGAACAAGGCATTCGTAAATTGCAGCTTTCCAAATTGGCCCTCAAGTCCGTCAATCGCAATTTCGTGCACTGTCGCACCTTGGACTTTATACGGCTCGTGATAAACCCTCGCCGTCACGATTTCACCGTTGGCACCAACCGAATAGAGCCGATACCTCTCCAGTAACCAATATTCGAACTTCTTTGGTTTTGCTTTATGCCACATTCCTTCATTTGTCGCAGTGATTGAATAGCTCACCAAATTTGAGGCTTGTGCTCCAACTTGAGGAAGGACTTGCGTGGCATTCCTCCGACCACGAAAGTGAAGTTCTCGCCTGTCGGTTTTGATGGACAATCGACTGTGAAAATACGGCAACTTAAATGACTTTCGGGCGATAAGACAACCGAGATATCGTGCGGCGTCGAGGGAAAAAAAACACACTCCGGGGCCATATTTGGGATGAGTTACATAAGTGCGAATGTTCGTTTCGTGGAAACTGCTCAGCCACGGTAAAGGTGGGAAACCTCGAGGACGGATTCCCGACATGCGAAATGGGACGAATCCTAGCCAGGCGCTTCCGCCATACTCTTCGACGGTCAATTCGGGTGGCACCATTGCTTGCAAAAGCTCACGCGGCACCTTCGCATGGAGAAAGAGGAGATCATGCCAGGTCTGATGCATAATGGGCCGACCAGCGGGTTTCTCGCGGTTGCGATCAAGTCCCTCCCAATCTGGTACGCCACTTTGAAACATTCTTCGGTTATCCTCTTCTAAGTATGAGTATCGCATGAAAGGAGTCTTGACAAAATCCCTTTGGATCGTCGCTGCCAGCGCCCTATCCACCACCGCATTTTCAACCGACCTGTCCGGAAAATGGACGGGAAAGATGGCCCTGGACGGCACTGCGCTCAAAAAGCAACTCAAGGAGCAAAGCGCAAATCTAACGGGCAAACCGAAACTACAAGTCGAAAATCGAATGAAAATCATCGACCAAAGTATTCAGTTTGTCGACAAAACGAAAATCAAGTTGGACCTCAAGAAAGGCGGAGTTGCGTTTGTCGAATTCAACCGAAACGGCAAATTAGAGCCCGAATGGTGCAAGTGGAAGTCGAAAGGCAAGAAAATTACTCTCTCTGGCTTTACGGGTGGCGGCGATTCCATGACCACCCTTCAAGGCACGATAGCCGCTGGCGCAAAGACTCTCGTTTTTGACATGAGCTATTTAATCGCACGTCAGATGAGTGTGCAAGGATTAAAGGCAAGCACAAAGCCAAAAATGACTCTCACGTTCAAGAAAAATTAGTCCGTTGAACCTAATGGCAACTTTTGTGCATGCGAATCCGTTATCCTATTTCGTATCCAAACGGGGTATTTACTAGACCATGAAAAAATTTATTCTTGCTTTGCTCGTCTCATCGCTTTCGCTCAGTGCATTTGCCGCATCGGCCGCTGGCAAGTGGAACGGAAAGGTGAAGCTCGACCTTTCGGCCGTCAAACAACGCATCAAAAAGGACTCGGCCAAATTTACGGGAGCCCAAAAAACCAAAGCCGAAACAGATATATCCCAAGCGACAACTCGTGAAAAAGTATTTGCCGCCGCAACGGTCACGTTAGACCTAAGGAAAGACGGCTCAGTAACTATTCTTACGTCCATTAACGGCAAACCAGAAAGCGACACCGGAAAATGGAAGCAGACTGGCAACTCGGTCAAGTTTTTTGGATTGAGCGGAAAAAATGGTGGCCCAGGAACGATGGAAGGAACGATGGACGCGAAAGGCAAGACGATGGTCTTCGACCTTAGCGCAGAGATGAAGCGTCAAGCAAAGAAGAAAGGCGTCCCTGCACCAGATGGCGTTAAGTTCTTCATCTACTACACCCGAGCCTAAATCAGCTCAAACAAATAAAAAACGGGAGGTTGACGGTTCAAGTCAACCTCCCGATTTCATGTCCGCAACTAGGCGTTGGTCATGTTATCGAGCGGAGCTCGAGTCTTCCATTCGCCACGCGTAAAGTCAGGGAAGTCCATGCTACGTCCTCGATTCGCAACGGAGGCCTCGCTAAGTGGAGCCACGACCGACCAGGCGGCACCGTCGTAGACGTCTTGGTCGAGAGGCAAGCCATTGCGAAGACAATAGATGATTCTCCACAACATGATGAAGTCCATTCCTCCGTGGCCGCCATTTCGCTTGGCTTCCTCGCCCATTCGCTTAAATAACGGGTGCTCGTGCTTGTCATAAAACGGCTTGAGCCCATCGCCTTCGTGCCACTCTTCGGCAGATAGTCCTTTGCCTTCCAACGCCATTCGGTCTGGGTAACCGCTCCAACAACCCTTGGTGCCGGACAGAAGGTTTAATCGCGAGTACGGGCGAGGCAATTGCTCGTCCCATTGAACCATGATCGTTCGACCCTTTTTGGTCTTGATGATGCTCGTGTTCATGTCTGCGCATGCAAATTTGAGCGTCCTTCGCTCATGCCCTTCGGGGAAGTTTGCCGCCGCATAAAGGGCGCGAGACTCGGATTGAGAACCAATTGACACCATGTAGTCAAACGCGTCGCCTCGGTTAATGTCCATGTACTGGGCAACCGGACCAAGACCGTGAGTTGGATACAGGTTTCCGTTTCGCTTCACGTAGTGATAAGTTCGCCAAGATCCCGTGCCATGCTCAATCTCCATCATTTGGCTCCGGAGGTCGTGTATGTATGCGGCCTCGCCGTGGATGAGGTCGCCAAATACGCCGTTTCGAACCATATTGAGGATAAGTAGCTCTTCACGGCCATAGCAAACGTTCTCCATCATCATGCAATTGCGCTGGGTCTTTTCTGCTGTATCAACCAACTTCCAGCAGTCATCAACGGTATAAGCGGCCGGAACCTCAGTAAAGGCGTGTTTGCCCGAGTTCATGGCGTCCACTGCCATGCGAACGTGTTCTTCCCACGGCGTTGCGATGAAGACACAGTCAATATCTTTCCGATCGAGCATTCGCTTGTAATCGTCTTTGTCCTTACCGTACGCAGTTGGGGCTGTCCGATGATGGTTCTTCACCACATTATTGATGCTTCTTTCAAGGGTCGGCATGTGGTTATCGCAGATCGCAACCATCTCGACTCCGTCAATTTGACAAAGCTGGCTAACGTGACCAGAGCCTCGGGCGCCAACGCCAATAACGGCTACTCGAACCTTTTCCATCGGCGGAACTTTGAGCCCCGCAACCGATTTGTTGCCACTGGGCCGGGATTTTTGGGTCGATGCTCCCATTCCAAGAACATTACTAGCAGCTAAACCAGCGCCCGTTGCGCCAGCTCCAATAAGAAAATCACGTCGCTTCACCCCCTCATTGTGTCGTTCTGACTCACCGGGAATCAATAGTGAATCAAGCGATAGGTAAGATGGCAAGCGAAACATATAAGTTCTAACACAAATGAGCGCAAAAGAGCCCCTGGTTCGAGTCGAGCACCTCAACGTAACGTTGGGCGGAAATCCTATTCTCAAAGACATCGATTTTGCCTTGTATCCAGGCCAAATTCACGCCATCACGGGCGAAAACGGTGCGGGTAAATCCACTCTCGCAAAAGTTATCGCTGGGATTCATCAACCCGCATTCGGAACCATCTATTTGGGCGAGAATCCGGTCCAAATTCGAACCCCAAAAGAAGCCATCCGTCAAGGCATCGCGCTCATCCACCAAGAACCGCTGATCTTTCCTGACCTCAACGTCGCAGAAAACGTCTTCGTTGGACGCCTGCCCAAAAAAGCCTCGATGACTGACCACCGCGAAGCCATTCGCCGCACCAACGAAATTCTGCAGCAACTCGGAGTGGATATCCAAGCCGATTCCGAAGTCGGCAACCTTTCGATTGCTCAGCAGCAAATGGTGGAGCTGGCTACCGCCATGTCCGAAGACGCGAAGGTCTGGATTTTTGATGAAACAACCGCTTCGCTGACCTCCAAAGAAGTCAGCGAGCTATTCAAAATTATTCGTGGCCTGCAAGCTCGGGGTTGCGCCATCGCGATGGTAACCCACCACCTCAACGAGGTCTTCGAAATCGCCGATACCGTTACCGTTCTCCGCGATGGAGCCAAAATCGCCGAGCGCAAAATCACCGATCTCAACCACGACCAATTGGTCAACCTCATGGTCGGCCGAGACATCGCCAAAGACCACCTATCCCGAACCGAAGACACGCCAATCGAGCCGTTTATCGAGCTCAAAAATCTAACTGGCCCCGGATTCAAAAACGTCTCCCTGACCATTGGCAAAACCGAGATTGTCGGCATCGCCGGACTCGTCGGAGCAGGACGCACCGAAGTTGCCCGGTCCCTGTTTGGCATCACCCACCCAACGGCAGGTTCGATCATCAAGAATGGGGAGACGATCTACGTTCGCTCTCCCAAAGATGCCCAGCGCCAAGGTTTTGCATTGGTTCCCGAAGACCGACAAAGACATGGGCTTTTCCCGAACCTCAGCATCGAATACAACACCTCGGCCAATATCCTCGGCGCGTCGTCAACCGCAGGTTGGCTCAACGCAAAATCCATGCAAAACAAGTCGCTCGCGATGCTCGAAGTCTTCAAGACCGTCTTCAAAAACATCGGACAGCCAGTTCGGCAACTCTCTGGCGGCAACCAGCAAAAGACGGTAATCGGACGGTGGCTCCTGGGTAACCCTGACTTCCTCATTCTCGATGAACCGACTCGGGGCGTCGACGTCGGTGCTCGACGTGAAGTTCACCAAGCCCTCCGAACCCAAGCGGATTCCGGAAAAGCAATCCTCGTCATCTCAAGCGACTTGGCCGAGTTGCTGACCTTAACGGATCGAATCTACGTCATGAATGGCGGAACCATTGTCGGCGAAATGGCGACCCGCGACGCCACCGAAGAAAGCGTGATGGCGCTCGCCTTCGGAGGGACCGAATGAAAATCAAACGTGAACTCGGCTTGATCGTCGTTCTGGTGATCTTTAACGTCCTTTGCGCGCTCAAAGAGCCCAATTACATTTCGCCGCGAAACATCGACAGCATTCTGCTTTGGATGCCGCTGCTGCTAGTCGCGGCGATTGGTCAATTCCCCGTCATTGTTGCCCGTGGAATCGATATTTCCGTCGGCTCAATACTTGGTCTCAGTGCCATCACCACCGGTGTTCTGCTCAAAACTCATCCCAATCTATCACTCCTCGCCCTTTTCGTAATCGGGGCCCTGGTGGGAATCATTCTTGGCTGTATCAACGGACTCCTGATCGCCTTTGGCAAGATCCCCGCCGTAGTCGCGACCATCGGAACATTGACTTTGTATCGCGGACTGACATTTATGGTCAGCGGAGGCGACCAAATCGACGCCAGCACCATTCCCGACAAACTCACGGCTCTGGCCAATTCTGGATGGACGTTCAAGGAAGTCACCGTGTCCTGGCTCCTCATCATCGGAATCACCTTCGCCATCATTGCTGCCTGTGCAACTCGTTTTGCCCAGTTCTATCGCAATGTCTTTGCCTACGGAAGCAATCCGGACGCCGCATACCTTCGCGGAATCTCGCCTACGATGGTCCAAATGGTTTGTTACGGTGCCTCTGGCCTCATGGGCGGAATAGCCGGAATCATGTTCCTTTCGCGGTTTGGCAATGCCAGCCCTTCCTCAGCCGGTTCCGGTTTTGAACTCGTGGTCATCGCCTCTGTCGCGATCGGCGGCGTTAAGATCACCGGTGGTTCGGGCAGCGTTCTCGGCGTTTTCCTGGGCTGCTTGCTACTTAGCTGCATCAACGTCGCACTAACCGCCCTTAAATTCAATGCGGATTGGCAACAACTGATCTACGGAATCACCATTCTTATTGCTCTCATTATTGATTCTGCGTCCCAAATTCGACGAACCAGGAGCGCAGCATGAAGCGACCTGAATGGATCCCGGCGATTCTCACCATTTTGGTCGTCCTGCTTTTCGCGAAGGTTTCGACCGACTTTCGGGATATTCCCTATTTGCTCGGTAACACCACGATCTTTGCTGAGACTGGCCTGCTAGCGATTGGCATGACCCTTGTCATCATCTCTGGCAATATCGACCTTTCCGTCGGTTCGACACTGATCCTAACCAGTTGCCTAACCGCCAAGTTCATGGGGGCGGGCGTGCCCAACATTGTCGCGATTGGGTTCGCTCTGATTGTTGGGACCCTTCTCGGTGCGATCAACGGCCTCTTGGTGGCTTACGCCAAACTGCCGTCGTTCTTGGTCACCCTTGGTACCATGGCAATGTATCGCGGTGTCGCCCAAGCAATGCTCGGCGCAAGCGGAGCCGACGTCGCCCCGGGCATGAAAGGTCTTGACCGTGCCGCTCTGTTGGGACTACCTTACCCGCTTATAATCTTCTTGTCATGTGCTCTGGTCGTCGGACTCTTGCTCCACCGAATGACGTTGGGTCGATGGCTTTTTGGCATCGGAACGAACAAGGACGCCGCCCACTACACAGGATTCCCGGTCCAACGGGCAACCGTCACGACATTTGCCTTGACGGGATTTCTCATCGGCATTGCGGCTCTCATGCTTAACTCCCGTCTCGGCGTGGCTCGTTACGATATGGAACCCGGAATTGAACTCAAAGCTATCACGATTGTGGTCGCGGGCGGCACCGCGATCTCCGGCGGAAAGGGCTCCATGCTCGGTACTGTGTTGTCGTGGCTATTACTCTATTTCGTCCGAACTGGCATGGGTGTGACGAACATCAAAGCCGAATACCAGCTCACCATCATCGGCCTGATTCTCATTCTTTCGGTGTTTGCTCAGCAAATTGCCGCAAATTTTTCTTCCAACCGACTCAAGAAACAAACTAAACTTGGTAATTAGCAATGATTCGAATTACATCACTTCTCGTCCTCAGCACACTGGTCATGGTGAGCTGTACATCTGGCGGTTCGAATAACGAGCCGACAACTTCGGCCAATACCGCATCAAACGGCAAGCCATCCGGCGACGCTGGCGCACGATTGAAGGTTGTCTTTATTCCCAAGGATACGGCTAATCCGTACTTCAAGCCCGTTGGAATGGGAATAGATGAAGCCAAAGATTCGATGAATTTCGACTACAAAGAGCAAGGACCGGCTACTGCCGATCCGACTTCTCAAATCTCGGTCATCAAAGATCAAATCCAACAGAAAGTAGACGTTATTATCATTGCCGCGAACGCACCAAATACGTTAAACGAGGTTCTGGATGATGCTCGAAAGCAAGGAATCATCGTGCTCACCGTCGATGCCGACTTGACGGGCAACGAAAGTCACCGCGACGCAGGAATCCTGCCAACCGACTTCGCTAAAGTCGGACAATCTCAGCTTGAAATCATGGCGAAGCAGATGAATTACGAAGGCGAATTCGCGATTCTCAGCGCCACCACATCGGCATCAAACCAAAACACCTGGATCGCGACCATCAAGGACGGTCTCAAGGATCCGAAGTACTCCAAGATGAAACTTGTCGACACCGTTTACGGAAACGATGAGCCACAAAAATCTTCAACCGAAATGGAAGGCTTGCTCAGCAAGTATCCAAACCTGAAGGGTGTGCTTTCCCCAACCTCCGTTGGGCTCGCGGCGGCGGCTCAAGTATTGCAGAACTCCGGTTTGTATCCAACTGGGACAAAGGCCAAGAACGGTGGAATCCACTTGACTGGTCTTAGCACCCCGAATCAGCTCAAAAAGTACGTCACCAAGGGCGTCATCGAAGGCTTCCAACTTTGGTCACCCAAAGATATGGGAACCCTCGCGGCTTATCTCGGCACTTCCGCGAAGCGCAAGAAGATTGACCTCAAGTTCGGAACTGAGGTTGATGGCCCGAAAGGAAAGCTCAAACTTGACGACAAAGGCGTTGTCTATGCTGGTGATCTCTTGACATTCGACAAGACCAACATTGACAAATTCGACTTCTAATGCCTGAAAACAACCAAACAGTTGAGAGCCGCTGGGATAAATCAGCGGCTCCAACCGACCACCTTGACCTACTCGTCTACGCTTCCAATTTATTAGGAAGCGACCCGCGAATCACCAACTTTGGCGGCGGCAACACCTCGTCGAAAGTGGTCGAGAAGGATCCGCTGACCGGAGAGAGCGTTGAAGTTCTTTGGGTTAAGGGATCGGGCGGAGATTTGGGTTCGGCTAAGCGAGGCAATTTCGCTTCTCTCTATCAAAACCGAGTCGTAGGGTTGGAAAAGTTGGGCTTGCCCGAAGACGAAATCGTGGCACTTTACTCCCATTGCATCTTCAATTTGAATCCCTCGGCCCCGTCGATCGATACCCCGCTCCACGCGTTCGTGCCGTATGCCGCGGTCTCGCACATGCACTCTGACGCTGTAATCTCGATCGCCGCATCCGCCAACTGTGCCGAGCTAACCGAGAAAGTTTTTGGTGGAGAGATGGGATTGCTGCCGTGGAAGCGTCCCGGCTACGACCTCGGACTGATGCTTCGTGATCTCATTGCTGCAAACCCGGAGGCTAAAGGCGCAATGATGCAATCTCACGGTTTTATCTGCTGGGCTGATACGTGGGAAGAGTGCTATGAACTAACGCTTCGCTTCATCAACATGGCGGTCGACTACATCGAGGCGAACAAGAAGTCCCCGACTCCGTTTGGTGCTTCAAAGCCCATTTCGACCGATGTGAAAGCGTCTGATCTGCTTCCAATCCTCCGCGGGAAAGTCGCATTCCAAGGTCAACGATTGATTAGTACCCTTGATCAATCCGAAGCCGTTATGGAGTTCTTGTCTGGCTCCGAAATGCCTCGTCTTGCTCACCTTGGAACCTCCTGTCCCGACCACTTTCTTCGAACTAAAATCCGCCCGTTAGTCCTCGAAGCCACTCTCGATTCGGAAAAAATCGATAAGGCATTTGCCGACTTTCGCAAAGAGTACGAAGCGTATTACGACCGTTGCAAAAAGCCAACTTCTCCGGCGATGCGCAATCCGAATCCAAGCGTGATTTTGGTGCCTGGAATCGGCATGTTCAGCTTCGCGAAGAACAAACAGGAGTCGATCGTCACAGGTCAATTCTATAAGAATGCGATTGCCGTCATGAGCGGCGCCGAAAAGGTCGATCAGTACGTAGCCCTGCCAGAACAAGAAGCATTCGATATCGAATATTGGCTCCTCGAAGAAGCCAAGCTAAAGCGGCTACCTCCGCAAAAGGAATTGACCGGGCAAGTTGCGGTGGTGACCGGTGGAGCTTCAGGAATCGGCAAAGCAACCGCGCGCAAGCTAGTTGCGTTGGGCGCCCATGTCGCTTTGTTCGATATTAATGAAGACGGGCTAAAAGCGACTAAATTGGAACTGCAAAGCCAGGCCCAGACCAAGAATGTTGTGGAAATAATGGTCTGCAATGTCACCCAAATCGAATCCATCCAATCTGCTTTTAACCAGGTTATTCAGGCTTTTGGCGGTGTCGATATCGTCGTAGCCAACGCCGGAAACGCTCGTCGCGGAAACGTCACCGATACGACTCCCGAAGATTACGCCCTGCTCAGCGACTTGCTGATGAAAGGCTATTTCGATACCCTTGGCGAAGCGATCAAGATCATGGTGAGTCACGGCACGGGCGGCTCATGCGTCGTGGTCGGTTCGAAAAATGGAGTCGCATCCGGAAATAATGCGGCCTTGTACAGCGCGGCAAAGGCGTTCGAACTTCACCTGATGCGCGTAACTGCAGGCGATTTTGCCAAGAGCGGCATTCGCTGCAACGCGATCAATCCCGACGGGGTCGTTACCGACTCCGCCATTTGGTCCGCCGAATGGAAAGAACAAACCGCAAAAGCTCTTGGAATCAAACCCGAAGAACTCGTTGATCACTATGCGAAGCGGTCCCTTCTCGGAACCGTGGTCACCCCCGACGATTGCGCCGAAGCGATCTGTTGGCTCGCCAGCGACGCCCGAAGCAGCCGAACCACTGGGTGCGTTATAACCGTCGATGGCGGCAATAAGGAAGGTTTCCTACGGTAAAGCAGCCTGTCAACCTCATGCTCACGTGCCTTTGCGATGCGTTCTACGGGAACGTGGGAATCGCAACGGTAAAGGTGCTTGAGCACCTCGGATGCAAAGTCAACTTTAATGAAAAGCAGACTTGCTGCGGGCAGCCGCCGTTTAACGCCGGAGACTGGAAGCAGGCTCGCGAAGTTGCCAACTACGCCAAGTCAATCCTTTTCGACAATGGACAAACCGTGGTCACGCCAAGTGCCTCGTGCGCCGCGATGACCCGAGAGGGATATCACCTCCTCTTCCCCGATCAAGAACCACCTCACGCCTTTGAACTTTCCGAGTTCATCGTAAACGAACTCGGCATCACCAAGTGGGTGACGACAAAGGCTTACAACAAGAAAATCGCCTTTCACCGAGCATGCCATGGTCGAGGAATCGGACTTACAAACGAAGCCGAGAACCTGATTGCTTCCATTCCGGGTGTCGAGTTAGTCCCGATCCGAAATGCAGAACAATGCTGTGGATTTGGCGGTGCCTTTTGCGTCGTGGAACCCCACCTTTCCGGCGAAATCGGCCGAGCCAAAGTCGAAACTCTGCTGGAAAACCAACCTGACGAAATCGTCAGCGGCGACATGGGCTGCCTCATGCATCTGGGCGGAATGCTGCATAAAGATGGTAACAAGATTCCCATTCGGCACTACGCCGAAATCCTCGCAGAGACGATATGAGTTACGCAAAGTACCTGCAATTTTCTTTTCCGTTGAAGATGACCCGGAGGGTCACAGAAAGTAGCCAGGGGAGATGCGAAGCAACCAACAATTGGGACGACATGTCGTGCCAATTGACCCCTGGAAAAGCCGAATCTGTCTTAAGTCCAGGGGAGTCTTCGACCCCGGTTGTTACAACCGCCTCTTTCAAAAGCATGGGTGGAGAATATGAGTACTAGGGTTGAAAAGTATTCGAATACGATCAAGCCCGAAACTGCGGCGAACGTCTCGAACGCATCGCAGGCAAAAACCGCCCAACGTGTAACCGCCCTTCACGCCTTTTACGACGATCCCGACCAGATGCAACGATGGGCGAGCAAAGTCAAAGGCTATGTCCTCGACCATCTCGCTGAACTCCTCATCCAATTCGAAACGAACTGCATCAAAAACGGCATCGTCGTCCACTGGGCCGAAGACGCAAAAGAAGCCAACGACGTCATTCTCGGTCTCTGTAAACAAGGCGCCGGGACCACCATCGTCAAAGCCAAGTCGATGGCCACCGAGGAAATCCACCTCAATAAACATCTCGAACAGAACGGCTTTCAACCCATCGAAACTGACCTCGGCGAATTCGTCGTCCAGATCGACGACGACGTTCCCACCCACATCGTCACTCCGATCATTCACAAGAACCGCGGCGAGATTTCCAAAAGCTTCCTTCGTGAGAACTTAGGACCCGAGACCACTGTCCCCGAAGAACTTGCCGCACAAGCGCGGGCCCACCTACGTTCCAAATTCCGAGGCGCGAAGATCGGCATCAGTGGCGTCAACTTCGGCATCGCCGATACCGGGCGAATCGTGCTGGTCGAGAACGAAGGTAACAGCCGCCTCTCGACAACCGCCGTCGACCTCCATATTGCCGTCATGGGCATCGAAAAACTGTTGCCGACCGAGCAAGACCTCGCCACTTTTCTGCCCCTCCTCGCGGGTTCCGCTACCGGACAGCGCATCACCACCTACACCCATTTCATCACCGGCCCAAAGCAAGTCGACCAAACCGATGGCCCTAGCGAGGTCCACATCGTGTTGCTCGACAACGGGCGAAGCAAGATCATGGCCGGAGACTATCGCGATATTCTCAAATGCATCCGCTGCGGAGCCTGCCTCAATGTTTGCCCGGTCTACCGCCAGGTAGGAGGACACGGTTACGCGCACGTCTATTCTGGGCCGCTGGGAGCAGTCCTCGCACCTGGACTAGAAGGCGTGAAAGCCTATGGCGATCTAGCAAAGGCCTCCTCACTCTGCGGAGCATGCGAAGAGGTTTGCCCAGTCAAAATCCCTATTCCACGAATGTTGCTTCAACTTCGCGACGAAACCTTCCGAGCAGGAGCGAACACCGACCACATTCCGTGGCGAGTCTTTGCAATGGGCGCAACCAAACCGTTTATCTGGAAGTCCGGTCTCATGATGGTGCCAATGGCCCCACTCGTCCCGCACCCGCTGGCCGCCGCGTGGAAATCCAGCCGCGACCTACCCAAGAACGAACAAGCGAGCTTCCGCAAGTGGTGGTCGAAAAAGGTCGGAGCATAGGCGTTACTGGGAGCCTGGGCGTCCTCGCCCGGATGAAATTATCCTAACATCCATTGCCTTGGCCTCCAGACTCCTAACTACTTTCTCTTCCGCCGTCTGACCAATGCAACAAACCCAACCCCGAGAATCGCAAACGCGGCTGGCTCCGGCACAGACGATGTGGATGTGAGAACCGCCGTTCCTTCAAAGCCTGGATTCCAATAGTTCGAATAATGGCTGCTACCCATGTACACCCCGTCGGCCGCAAACGAAAAGAAGCTAAGCGAACTTGGCGCGTCAATCGAGTTGGTGTGGGCAATAAACCCCGACTTCGATTGCGATGAAAGAATGTCATCCGGGCGTGAATACAGGTTCAACCAGACATTGTTATAAATGGTGCTGCTTCCGCCGTAGCTCTGGTTGCTCCAAGTGCGAAATCGTTCCGTGTCCCAGTTTGCGGGTGCCGCGACGATTTGGCGTCCAGTATTGAGCAAGACACCAAAGAAATAGAGATCACCCTCACCCGGTAAAAGGTTATTCGTGAGGGTGAACTCAAGGTTCCAGTCCCCCGCGGAACCTGTTGCGGTATACGTTGCGCCCGGCATCCCTTGTGCAAAGCCCATTGCACTGATGCCAACTGCGCCAACCAAAATAGCTAGCTTTTTCATCTCCAAACCATCCAAACGCACACCAAACAGAGCGCCTAAGGCATGAATCTAACACAGTTTGTGAGGTTTTTTGCCGAGTGGAAAAACCGGGTTTTTTGAATCTGGCACCATTGCGAGAAGGCAATAATGCGAGGAGAATTGTGGACCGAACTCCCATCGATTGAACTTAGCATTCCAAATGAACTGAATGTTGAATATCCATTGCAATTCGCCTTGGGGCCGAATACTGTGAGACTCCCGGAACCGACCCCGGAGGGGTCAAAGAAAGTAGCCAGGGTGTCGAGCGTTAATTGAGCTTCAGGCGAAAATGAATGCGATGACCCCTGGAAGAACCGAAATCATTCAAAGTCCAAGGAGCACCGCGGAGGAACGAAGTTCCCAAGGGTCGTTACGACCGAAAAAAGCGCACGGCACGAAACTATTTCTCAGGCTCGAAGACCGGACAATCAAATGAATTGCGAACAATTTCCCTTGCTTCGCGAAGATTGGATATTTCGCCGAGCGAAATCATCTGCATCAACAAATTCCCAATCGCGGTGGCCTCGACCGGACCTGCAATGACCGGACGTTGGCAGGCACTGGCCGTCAATTGATTCAAAAGGGCATTCTGGCCGCCGCCGCCAAAGATATGGATCGCGTTCAGTCGTCGCCCAATGAGGACCTCAAGCTTGTCAATATTCTCGCGGTATTTATTGGCCAAGCTTTCCAAAATAAGCCGAACCATTTCGCCTCTCGTCTGAGGCGTCCGTTGATTCGTCTCCTTCAGATACGCAAAGATTCGATCTTCCATCTTGGAAGCATCCGAACTTGGAGCCAAGAATCGAGCGTCGTCAGGATCGAAGAGGGACCCGATGGAAGTGGATTGCGTCGCTTCGATTTGCAGGTCAGCGTACGTAACCTCTCCCCAACCGCGGCGGCACTCTTGCAAAATCCATAGCCCCATCACGTTCTTACAAAGTCGAACCGTGCCGAAGACTCCGCCCTCGTTGGTGTAGTTCAACCGATAAGAGTCATCGGTAATTAGCGGGGCGGGATGCTCGACGCCAAGGATCGACCAAGTGCCCGAACTAATCCATGCTACATCATTCGAGGTCGAAGGAATCGCCACCACAGCCGAGCCAGTGTCGTGACACGCCGGAGCAATGAGTTCCTGGATCCCATTGGCAGTTTTTCCCAGCGAGGTTCCGGACTGAATAATCGGCGGAAACAAGGAGTTGTCTAAGCCAAGTTGATCGAGCAAACTCTTCGACCAACTGCCAGTTTTTGCATCCAACAGCTGAGTCGTGGTCGCGTTCGTATACTCGCAAACAATTTTCCGATCAGCCGAGATTTGGTGATGAATGTAGTCGGGAATAGTGAGAAAGTGTTTCGCCTTGGCAAACGCAGAAGCCGGGCAAGATGCCAATTGAAAGATTGTATTAAATGGGAGAAACTGAATTCCGGTCTCTTGGTAAAGACTTGGGGTGGCTAAACGCTGCATCACACCGTTCGTTCGACTATCGCGGTAATGGAATGGCTGTTCGATGAGATTGTGCTCCTCATCGAGCAAAACGTAGTCAACCCCCCATGTATCCACGCCGACAGATCTCGCATCAGGTCTTAACGAAATACCATCACGTACATTCTTAACCAACTCCTGTATACTCCATCGGAGGGTTTTGTCTATGTGAACGGGGTTATTGGGAAATCGACAAACTTCCTCAATCTGCAGTTTGCCGTTTGTCAATTGTCCGGCGACAACGCGCCCGCTTTCAGCGCCAATATCGACAGCGAGACTAATCATAAACGTAAACCAATAACTCGCCAGGACCGTGAACCCCTCGAACTAAAATGCCTTCAATGTCGGCAGTTCGGCTTGGACCCGTAATAAACACACTTGTCTGTTTTGGGATCTTTTCCATTGCTTCATCCAGCGTCCCGACAATCGCCGAGCGCCGAATTATCTCGATGTTTTTTGGCGGAGCAAGACTCGACATTCTCATCTTTCCTTCTCCTGCCGAAACAACCAAAGTGCCCGTCTCTGCGATGGCGAGATCGGCCAGTGAAACGCCAATTTCAACATCCCAAAGTTCATCGTCAACTGCCGAAATTCCGAGAACATTCGCCGCTGCAGCCTCGACATAGCACCGCTGAGTTAAGAGCTCATCCAGCTCGGGTCGCAAAATTATTCGTCCGCCGAGCGCGACTAAAAAAGTCTCAAACGCAGCCCAAAGATCTGTCTCAACGAACGCGGATGCTGCCGCCGCCCCGGGGTGAGCAGACGAACCAGCCGTTGCCTTGATTCGATCCAATATCCGCTCGCGGCTCGTAC
Source organism: Armatimonadota bacterium (assembly GCA_025360125.1). GTDB lineage: Bacteria > Armatimonadota > Fimbriimonadia > Fimbriimonadales > Fimbriimonadaceae > Fimbriimonas. The sequence continues at coordinate 77,695 of JANYCU010000033.1, forward strand.
TCATTTGCTAAGAAACCGTACCCGAAAACAAGGTCTTTGCAAACTCGATTTGCGCTTCTCGGTCAATGATCTTTTCGTGGCCCGGCAACATCAGTGACTCATCCGAATATCCCTTCTGAATTTCCTCCACCACGACCTGTAATCCATCCACGCGGTAATACACTCGCCACGGACCGCAAGCAATCCGGTAACGATCTTCTATTTGCAAGATCCGCCGAGTCCGATGCGGCATCGGATCAATTCGAAGCTTCTCAAACGCAGTTTCGGCAAAGCTAATATTCCAATTCGACTCCAACCACCCAAGCTGGCGTGCAGCCAACGTCGAAACCACAATTTCATATCGAGGCGATGAAGCGATCAACTCTTCAATTTCGCCAACCCACCCCAGGCCGCTGTCCGAAAAAGCGTCGACCGTCGAGATATATGGCTTGATGTCCAAAATCGGAGTTCCGTCCATCAAGTCCAGCGGACCAACCGTCAGCGTCAAACCGTCGACCGAAATCAGCCGAACGCACGTAAGCCCGATCGGATTTGGGCGGTGCGGCGACCGAGTTGCGAACACGCCTCTTCGCTTCGCAGGACCTCGAGGTGGCATCGCTCTAGGCCGCCAGGTCTTGTTCTTATCAAACCACCAGACCAGCCAAATCCGTTCAAAACCCGCCAAATCTTCGAGCGCGATTTCAAACTGCTTCCCCGGAAGTAAGACAACCGTATTGACTTCCGACGAAGAAGAGTTGGGCTGATGCGGAGCTTCGAACTTCAACGTTTTGCCGCTATGCACATACCCGATGGGTTCAAGAGTAAGGGTTTCCGGGTTTTTCATCGATCACTCATGCACAACTTCATTGAAGCACAAATATCACCCCAGCCAGGGCTATACTTCCACCATGAGTAAGGTTGTCTTGCCTCGATTGGCATTTGTGAGCGGAGTGATCCTGATGTCGCTCGCCATTGCCCAGGTCCAACGAGAATCCCCCATCACCAGACAAGCAAATCGCTTTCTCAAATCACTCACCGCTGAGCAAAAAGCCATTGCCATCAAACCATTCGGTGACGACTATCGCACCCACTGGCAGTATGTTCCCGCCAAGCGAGAAGGAATCAACTTTAGCGCGATGAGCCGGGATCAAGAAAACCTTGCTATCAACTTGCTCAAATCTTCCCTCAGCACCGCAGGCTACAAACGAACCGAAGTTATTCGGAGCCTCGAAAAGGTCCTTTTTGACCTCGAAAACGGTAACAAAGGGCGAGACGGCGGACTCTACACTTTCACCTTCTTTGGCGAGCCAACGCAAACGGGCAAATGGGGCTGGCGATACGAAGGTCACCACGTGAGCCTCAACTTTACGTTCAAAGACGGCGAGCTTATTTCCTCGACGCCTCAATTTTTCGGCTCGAATCCCGCCGAAGTCCGATCTGGCCCTTCGAAAGGTCTTCGGGCATTACCGCAAGAAGAAGATTTCGGTTTCGAAATGCTGAACTCACTATCGACCGACCAGCTCAAACAGGCAATCATTCCCGGCACCGCACCGGGCGACGTGGTCTCAAGCAGCCAGCGACGGACCTCGATCCTCGCTGCAACCGGGGTCAAGTATTCCGACCTCAACGCCAAGCAACAAGCCATCCTCATGAAGCTGTTGCACCTCTACTCTGATGCCCAAACATCTCAAGAAGCCAAGCGACGCTGGGGTCGAGTCGATACCAATAGGTTGGTTTTCGCGTGGATGGGCGGCACCAAGCCGGGTGACCCGCATTACTATCGAATCCAAGGCTCAAAGTTCTTGGTCGAGTTCGACAACACCCAAAACAACGCCAACCACATCCACTCAGTCTGGCGAGACTTTGACGGCGACTTCGGCGAAGACGTCCTCGCCGAGCACTATCAAGCCTCTCATTCAACTAAATAGGTCACCTAGCAAATAGGGATGACCTACTCAGATCATCCCCATAAACTGAGCCGCCTAAATTTTGGACTCGAAGGTATAAGTTCCTGACCCAATCTCCTTCTTCTCGCTTGAACCGGGCAGCGAAACCGTCGCCGTCGTATTCGCAGGAATCTCGACCGTCAAATGGAAACCCTTCGCATCCTTCCGCCATGAGGACGAAATTCGACCATAGGGCGACTCGACCGAAGCCTTTGCCCACGTCAAATCACCAACGGTTTGCGGGCGAATGAGCGTGTGCTTAAACGCCGCAGAGTTCGGATCAAGTCCAATTCCCGCGATCCACTGGAAGAACCAGTTACTGACGTCGCCAAACATGATGTGATTCAACGACGACTCGCCCTTCCAATCCTCCCAAAGGGTAGTTGCGCCCTGAGTGATCCACCAACCCCAACCCGGTTGTTCCTTTCGGGCTACCAGCATGTAGGCAAGGTCAGATCGGCCATTCTCGGATAAAACCCGAAGGATGAATTTCGCGCCAATGATCCCTGTGTCGATATGTCCCTGAGACTTCACATTGGCGACTAAAGCGTCCAATGCAGCCTGCTTTTGGTCGGCAGGCACCAAGTCGAAGTAGATTCCCAAGGACAGAGCCGTTTGGGTCATCTCCGAAAATTTTGCGGGATCGAAGAAGCTCTTATTGAACCCCGCCTTAACCTTGTTGGCAATCTCCGAATACTTCGCCGCATCGTCAGAGAGCCCCTTCATACCTGCCGCCCGAGCGACGATCGTCGCATCGAGATAAAGCATGACCGTCGAGGTCAGTTGGCTCGACGTCTCGGTTTTCCACGGGAGCCAGTCGCCAAGACTGTCAAACGGGACCACATCTTCTTTGGTCTCACCATACAAATAATCGACATATCGCTTCAGATGATCGTAATGCTTGGTCAGCAGACGTGTATCGCCCTGGTAGTTCACCATGTCGTTGGCGATGATGCCAAACGCGCTGTCCCACGATGGATGGCAGGCACCTTGTCCCCAACCCGCACTCGGAATAATGAGGCTAAACCGACCATCTTGCTGTTGGTCGTCGGCAAAATCGTCCAGCCATTTGGTGTAAAACGACGCGGACTTGAAGTTCATCAAACCTGCTTCGGCGGCGAGGTGGGCGTCGCCCGTCCAACCGTTCTTTTCTCGCTGAGGGCAGTCCGTTGGGATGCTCTGGGCGTTGCTCAAGTATGCCCATCGGGTTGCATGTTGAATCTTGTTGAAAACTTCATTGGAGCAAGAAAACTCTCCACCGCTCTCAAGGTCGGTGTGAGCAAATCGGCCTTCAAAATTCTCGGCAGTAGGCTTGCCCGGGAATCCGGTGATTTCCATGTATCGGAAACCTTCGTAGCTAAATCGCTGTTCCCATGATTCGCTGGCCCCTCCCTTTGAGATATAAACGTCGGTTTGGAATGGTTGGGGCGGAGTCGCCTTCGTCATAAATTTCCCAATCTCAGACCGCTCGATCATGCCTTTGTCGTCCAGTTTTTCGCTGTACCGCATGGTGATGTGGGCGCCGCCTGGAGCGTTTTTGAGGTTTATTCGAGTGTGTCCCGCGAAATTCTGACCAAAGTCGAGCACAAAAACACCAGGCTTTGGTTCTTTGATCGTGACTGGCTTGATCGTCTGGGTAATCGCGACGGGTGGGCAAATTCGGGCTGCCATCGCCCCCTTCGGAGCAGACATTACGGCGACTGGTTTCCATGCCCCGTCGTTAAAGCCAGGGCTGTCCCAGCCCGGAACTTCGAGGCGAGCGTCGTAGACTTCGCCAGTGTAGATTCCATCAAATTGGATCGGCCCTGACGCAGTTCGCCACGATGAATCCGAGACAACCGTTTCTCGGCGCATGTCGTCGTAATCGACGGTGAGAACTGCTTTCATGCGGGGTCGGTCGCGCCAACCAGCACGCTCAAATCGCCACGTTGCTTGATCGTGGACGTCGTACCAACCCGTACCGAGAATGGCCCCGATGGTATTTCGACCGGAACGAATCATATCGGTTACATCGTGGGCAACATAGAGAACCCGTTTGTCGAAGTTGGTGTACCCGGGGTCTCGCTCAGTGGTTGTGCCAACTTTTTTGCCATTCAATCGAATTTCGGCGTACCCCACTCCGCTTACATAAAGGCGAGCGCGAACGACTTTCCCTTTTGATGTGAAATCCTTGCGAAGAAACGGTGCGGGATTCGCGACCGCCTTACCTTCGACGCCGATCCACTGACTGTTGACCCAGGCGTCTTTGTCCATGAGACCCATTTCAAATTCTTGGGGCTTGCTCCAGGTTGACTCTTTGCTGGCACCATCCCAGACGCGAACTTTCCAATAACAACATTGCTTCGAGCTAAGCGATTTCCCTTGATATTCAACTTGAATGCTGGCGTCGCTATGAACAACACCAGAATCCCACAGGTCGCCCTTGTCGTCATGCAGCAACTCGGGGCGTGAAGCGACAAGCACTTGATAGGCAGATTGCCGCCAATTTTGCCCGGTTACCATTGTGTTCCAGCTTAACCGGGGGGTTTGAGTCTCGACGGCGAGAGGGCGGGCCATGTATTCGCACCGCAGATTGGTAACAGTTGGGCTGGCGGTCATCATGGAAAGCATCGCGACGAAAAGTGCGCTCATTGCCTTAAAGCTTGGCACATGTCCTTTGCGATGAAAACCTTGAGTACAATTTTCATCGATGAATCATCTGATTTGCCCGGTAAAACTACTCGGGCAATAAGCGGATCCCTTGAATTCCGTTATTCCCCCATGCTGCGAAAAGAATTTTTCGATCTGGTGATGCCGAAATCACTGGGTCGGTTCCTTTATTCGACAAAATCTTGGGCAGTTGGCCAAGCTTCATCGACGTGATCCCTTTTGGTGAGGACCAAATGGCAAAGACCTCGTGCCCGCCAATCGCGATCCAAGGTTGCTTTCCTTGGCCCAGATTGTCTTCGTTAGCATCGGGCCCAAAAAAGCCGTAGTAAATGGAGCCGTCTCGTTGCCAAATACAAGCAATCGCATCTGGTTCGGCCGCATAAATTGCTCCGCCGTCCATCGGACAAGCATCCAGCTTCCAAGAGTTCTTACCCATCATTCCGGGCTGACTAAATGTCTTGCCGCCATCTGTACTCAACACTACATAAATGTCCCTGTCCCCATTGAGTGAGTTACGAAACATCAGGGCAAGTCTCCCCGCATCGTCGTAGGCCAACGACGGATGGCAACATTCGCAAATCGACCCACTTGGGGATTCATAGACAAGTTGATTTTTAGACCACGAATCTCCATTGTCTTTGGAAGTCGCCATGTACAGTTTTGTGCCTTTCGACCGTAAATCGAGCCATGAGCATGCAAGTGTTCCATCCCGGCTCACCGCCATCGCGTGAAGCCCCTCTCGAGCCGATCCGGAAACATCGTTGACCCTTCCTCCTGGTGACCAAGTTTCCCCGTGATTGCTCGATCGAAACGTGAGGATATCTCCGTCTGCTCCTTTCCCCTTCGAGCCGTAGACCGCGGTTACGGTTACCTTGCCTCCGAAGGCAGATATTCTCGGACCACGCCGCATTCCAAGCGAAATCTTGCCCGCTTCGGCAACCTTGACTGGTGCTCCAAAAGTCCTTCCTTTGTCTTGCGAGGCTGAAACATAGACCCCGTCACCTTTCCCGTAAGCGACATAAACGTGGCCATCATTCTCGATTGCGACCTGTGGTTCGATAAAGTTCGCCTCACCAGGGGGTGTTACGGCGACCAGTAAAGTGGACTGAGTGACCAAAGCAAAAAGGGTCGCGAGCACGATCCTATTATAGAGCCAAATATTTTCGAAGCGAGTAATCTAACATCATGCTATCGTTTTTAGTCGCTCTCTCCATATCTCACCAAGCCACTTCGGTTGGAGACACGATTATCGCCATTCGCAAGAAAGGACTAACCGAGCTTGGCGCATACGAGATGCTCAATGAGCTGACATCAAAGATCGGAGCGCGCGTCAGTGGTTCGCCCGAAGCGGCCAAGGCGGTAAAATGGGTTCATCGACAACTAGAACTGTGTGGTGCGACAAATGTGTCCGAAGTTCCCTGCATGGTTCCTCATTGGACTCGCGGAAAGGGAGAAAATGCCGAATTGAATCGGAATTCTCAGCTCTCCATTTGTGCGCTCGGTGGAAGCGTGGCGACCCCAACCAAGGGAATTGAGGCGGAAGTCGTTGAAGTGAAGTCCCTTAAAGAAGCCGAAGAATTGGGAGAGCGGGGTCGGGGCAAGATCGTGTTTTTCAACCGACCATTTGACCCAACTCTGCCCGCAACGTTTGCTGCCTACGGGGGCGCGAATGACCAACGGGTTGGTGGTGCAACCGCCGCCGCAAAGTCAGGTGCGGTTGCCGTCCTCGTTCGCTCGATGACCCTTGCCAAGGATGACGCGCCTCATACGGGGGCAATGCGATACGGGGAAGGAACCAAGATTCCTGCCGCTGCGCTCGGAATCCAGTCAGCCGAACGTCTGAGCGCTGCAATTAAAAAGGGGAAGGCCAAAGTGAAATTAACCCTCAATTGCCAGACTTTGCCCGATGAGCCTTCGGCCAACGTAATCGGCGAAATTAAAGGTTCCGAATTGCCCAACGAAGTCATTGTCATGGGTGGCCACCTCGATAGCTGGGACCTCGGGCGCGGTGCGCACGACGATGGCGCCGGGGTAACCCAGGCAATGGAAGCGCTTCGCCTGATCAGCCAACTCGGACTAAAGCCAAAACGAACCATCCGGGTCGTGGCGTGGATGAACGAAGAAAACGGTGGGCGAGGGGCCAAGGCTTATGCCGACTATGCCACCCACGCGACCGAAAAGCACTTTGCTGCGATGGAAAGTGATTCTGGTGGATTCATGCCCCGAGCCTTCGGCGTTTCGGCTGACAAGCTTGATAAAGTCCAGCCGTGGCTTCCAATGCTCCGAGATTTTGGCATTGAGCGCTTTGTTGCTGGCGGCAGTGATGCCGACAATGGCCCACTTGGTCCGCTCGGTGCCATCCTTTTTGCCTTGCAACCCGAGAACCAACGGTACTTCGACTATCACCATTCGCGAAACGATACGATTGACAAAGTGAACCCTCGTGAGCTGGAAATGGGTGCAATGTCAATGGCGGCAATCGCCTGGTTATTGTCCGAGCAGGGCGATTTGCTAAAGTAAGTTCCGACTTGCCCAACTCCAAAACAAACAATTATGAGCAATTTCAATCGGTCAAGGTTAGGATTGCTCATTCTTTTTGGGCTCATCGCCTGGGCGATGCGATTCTATTCGATCGTCGAGATGGAATCTAGCCTTCTTCTCGATCTACACAGCCGCTCCAACGATTCGGTCGATCACCTGATGCTTGCAATCAATGCGATCGGCGGGCCCAAACCAGTTCTGGCGCTCTCCCTCTTATGCGCGCTCCTCATGTTCCGAAGCAACAAAAGGGTAGCGATTACGGTCCCAATTTCGGTTGGAATCTCCGGCGCGATCAATGTCGGCCTGAGGGCGCTGTTTCATTGGCCCCGGCCCGATCTTTGGCATACGCTGATCTATGACCATAGCTTCATCTGGAGCTTCCCGGGCGGCCACGCATGCCTGTCTGCATCGGTCGCGACGGCGATTAACTTTGCCCTCTCTAAGACACGGTTCAAGAAATTGGCTCTTGTCTGCGGCATCCTTTACTGCCTCACGGTGGCGACAACCACTCTTTTTCTCGGAGTCCATTATCCCCTCGACATCCTCGGTGGTTGGATTTCCGGATTCCTTATCGTGTCAGTCATTTGGTCGTGCAGTGAAGCGATCTCTGCTCGCCATCGCCTCCGAGACAATGCTCAAGTGATGAACGACTAAGCCCATAATGCAGAGGTGGGTTATGTTGCCGCACTCTTTATGGGATTTGTCCTTGGCTTGCTCGGTGGCGGCGGAGGAATCCTTACCGTCCCCATCCTCGTCGGATTCTTTGGCCTCACCGCCACTGAAGCCACGGGTAGCTCCCTATTTGTCGTTGGGCTTACTGCCCTCGTCGGAGCAGGGCAAGGATTCATCAAAAAGCAGGTCGAGCTTTCGCCCGCTCTTTTGCTCGCAATTCCATCGATGATCGGCGCGATCATCGCCCGAAAGCTTTTAGTGCCCAGCATTCCCGGCCACATTTTTGGCTTGACCAAAGACCAAGTCCTGCTCACTGCGTTTGCCATCCTCATGATCGTTGTTGGCATCAAAATGCTGATGAAAAAGGGAGACGGTCCCGAGCCAAAGCACAACCCCGCTCTCGTGATCGCCTACGGACTTTGTATTGGCTTGCTCAGTGGCACCCTCGGGGCCGGTGGCGGATTTCTCATCCTGCCTGTACTTACTTTGCTTCTCAGCATCGATCTGGCCAAGGCGATACCGACCTCGCTCACCGTCATCTGCATCCAATCGCTTGGCGGATTCTTCATCGGCGAACTCGGCAAATCCATCCAATGGAACCTCCTTCTCTCGATTGCTGCAGTTGCCCTCGTCGGGCTTGGCTTGGGCCTTGTTCTCCGTGAAAAAGCTCCGAAGAAGACTTTGCAAACCGCTTTTGCATATCTTATTTTTGTCGTTGCCATTTACATGGTGGTCAAGGCATTCATGGTCCAACCAAAACCTCCAATGAAGGTCTCATTTTGGTACTGGCAAACACCATACTCCCTTTCTCCAACCGACCAAAAGAGCCTAAAAGCCATCGGCGTCAAGCAAATGTTTGTCCGCGCGGGAACATTCAGCGGCGATGGCAAGAACGTCGTCTTAATGTTCCCTCAAAAGTATGGCGACGGTGCAAACGCCCTGCCAGTTCACCTAGTGTTTAACGCCGACAGCGGCCTGCTTCGGCATTTCGAAAGCTACAATGTCTCAACCGCCTCGACTCAAATGGCCGAGCGAATGGAAGCCCAAACGGTAGCCGCCCAAAAACAGGGTTTGACCGTGAGTGGAGTCCAGCTTGACTTCGATGTTGCAACGCGCCTCTTGCCTCGATATGCCAGTTTGATTGCCAAGATTAGAACGAGTAACTCTCGCTTCCGCAAACAGAAGGACTTCCAATTCTCCATGACGGGCCTTATGAGTTGGCTTGGCACTCGAGGACTCGAAGCATTGTCGAACGAAGTTGACTTCATTGTTCCGCAAGCCTACGAAGGTGAAGTCGGCAAGACTCCCGGCGAAATGCGTCCAATTTTTGATCCCGACGATCTGAAAAACCGACTGCCTCAGGCCGAGCGACTTCATTGTCCTTATTGGATCGGTATTCCTGCCTATGGCCATGCGATCATCTACGACGAGCATGACAACCTCACCGGAACCTATCGGGGACTCGAAGCCCAAGATGCGCTCCGCCACCCTTCCCTCAAGCTTATCAGCGTTTACCCGACCGATCGAAGTGGACATCCTGCCGCGGAGAAAGAATGGATTGGCGAAGAAATCTTGAAATTCAAGGCGATCAAACCCGCCCCCGATGGAAACGGGCTCGGATACACCATTGCCTTTAACGTCCCGAGCCCGGCCCTGGTGGCAAGATCATTCAAATACGTCGAGCAAAATCGAGACGCCAATTGCCAAGGAGTCATTATTTACCGAATGCCCGAGCCTGGCTCGTCGTTCACCATCCCGCTCGATACTATTGAGAGGGTTCTGCGTGGAGAGCCAGTCCAACCAAAAATCGAGGTTAAATTGCGGTCTGGGCAAGATGCTTTCGAGGCGGTCGAAACTGGACAGTCCGACATTCCGGTCGATGTCTTTGCCGAGATTTCCAACACCGGGACCGATGCCACGTATCTTTCGCCCCAGGGCCTTGTGGTGCAGCTTACGTTCGACAAACCGGGAATCGGAGATACTCGACCGAGAGACGTTGATTCGGTTGCGTTTTACGATTCAAAATCCTCTACTCAGACCAATCCAAACCACGCGGACCAGATTCGCCTCTCAAAAGGATTTCTCGCCCCCGGACAAAAAATTCTCTGCGGACCAATTCGGCTTCTCAATTCTGGCCCGATTCGTGTTAAAATCAAGGTTCAAGCGTGGCCATCTTCAGGCTTCCAATCGACAGACTTCGGCCTGCCCGATGTCACCTTGGAAACCAAATCAGGTCACAAGAATTGAAGAACCGCCGTCTACGTCCTTTTCGCAAAGTCGCGATCCTCTTGGGCATTGTCACGAGCGGCATTCTTGTCGCCTGCATTGGCCCCAATTACGCTTCGGTTCATTTCTATTCTGATTGGCGTGGTGGGTCGAAAATCGACTATGGGCGCGTGCCCCAAGAAATCATGGTTAGCGGCTGGAACCTCGAGTCGATCCGAGACGGATCTGTTTACAACGTCGGAATTCCCGAATTTGTCGATTTCGAATACTGGTCGATTGCCGATGAATATCCCAAGAAGGACACGTACTTCGAGAACGTAGATCAAATTGAAGCGTTTCGACATGCTATCCACCATGCCAGAAACCTCGAACTTCATGGGAAATACCAAGCGGCAATCAATGTCTTTCGAGCGTCAAGTCGGGCAAACCGAATTCAATCTTTTGCCCAAGAACGACAAGAACTTTTGCTAATCGGCCCCAACAAGAAAGGCTTCCAAGAATATCTAAAGCAGCGGTATCTGGTTGAATTCGGGGGAACCGCCGCCAAAGTTAATGCTCGAAAAGCAATCGAGGCTCTCGACATAGATTCTAATCTAAAGCCTTTCGTGGCCTACACTTTAGCTGGAAAAGCGATAGACAAATCAAAGGCTTACCTTGCGGTTGCCGACCAGTACCCCCACAGTTTCCGGGCCGAATCTGCCCTGATCATGGCTGGGCGAGCATTGGTGGAATATACTGCCGAGGCGCGCGACGATCAGGTTGCAAAGCTGATTTTCGAAAGGCTATTAAAGCAATTTCCGCAAACTCGATTCCGATCGAACATCGAAGGCTGGCTAGGGCGAATAGAGCTAGCCGACTACCATACTGACAAAGCGATCGCCCACTACATCAAGCAATCGAAATCTAAGATCCCTCATGAAAGCTGGAAAGGCCATCAAGCCCTGGCTGAGATTGCGGTAAAAGAAGGACGCCCCGCCAATGCTGCAATTCACTGGCTCTATCAACGAGCCCTGGATGACGATATTCACTTTCGGTATTTGGCCTCAAAGCAAATTCGCGAGGCATTTGGGGGCTTTTCCGGAAAAGATGCACGAATCGTTCAATCGAAGATCCAAAGGAGCCCAGAGCTCCTCGCTTCATACCTCGATTTTCGCGTCGAAGACACCAATTTGAATCCCAAGGACGAGCGAAATCTGCTCGCCTATATTTCGTCGTGCTTGGCGCATTTGCCTCATGTGGACAAAAGCGTCTACGCCCGAATGGCCCAATTACATTACAATTCGGGACGTTATTCAAAAGCCCTCAACTCGGCTCGGAGAGCGACGAATGTTCGTGGCGAAGTTGGACAGCGAGCCTTATACGTCAAAGCCGCTTCGCTCGCCCGACTTGGCCGCAAACGCGAAGCAATTTCAGCCTACGAAGCACTTTATCGTAGCTCAGCACCAAAATATCTTCATCAAGGTTGCGCCGAGCCCTTGGCCCTGTTATGCGAAGAAACTGGTAACTATCCGCGAGCATTTGAGCTCTATCGAGACATTGGCTATCATGAGGACGCGGCCTTTATTGCTGACTCGGTTCTGACTCCCGCCCAGCTTTCGCGCCTTGTCGGCAAGCAAGAGCCGGGAGACAAGCGAAACATTCTCAACTACACGTTGGCGATGCGATATTTCCGCCGAGGACAATACGAGCAGGCTCGAAGCATCTTGGCAAAAATGCCCGTCGATCTTCGAAAGCGAAAAGGACTGAACTACAAGGAATTCAAGGACTATATCGGAACCGTCTATTTTGACGACATGCCCAAAAAAGAAATTGACCCACTTGACGACGTGCTCACGCTTCAACGATTGCGACGACAAGCGGAACATGCCAACACCCAATCCGCGCGGGCAACTGCCCTTTACAAAATGGTTCAATTCACGCACTCACGGCGCACGCTCATGTTCTACAGTGCTGGGCTTTGGAAGGGTGGTCGTGCCGACGTGTTTGGCTTGTATTGGAACAAGAAAATTAACAAAGGGCGTAGCGACGAACTAGCACTCAAAGGCGCGATGGAGCACGAAGTCGACGCCCAAACCGTCAAGTTGTGCCGCGAATTGGTGGATCGATGCCCACGAAGCCGTCTTGTCCCCAAGGCACTTTACACTGCGGGAGTTTCAGCTGACCGTTTATGCTCACTCAATAGCTGGTGGAGAGAACAAAGGATCCCGGTCGTGAACCAATCGATCGGATTCTTTAAGAAGCTTTATAAGCGATATCCCCATGATCCGCTGGCGAAAGACGCCAGAAAATTCGCCGAAGAATTCGCCTTTGAACTCAAACCCGACTTCGACCATTAGGTTCGATCCTCAAACCATTGGAGTGACAAATACGCTAAGATAAGTTCATGGCAGGCCAGAAGTTTAGCGAAGCTGAGGTCGTTGAAATTCTTCGCTTGGCCGCAGAAGATTCGTCGGTAGGGGCGAATTCTTCTTTCGATAAGGAAGGCTTCAGCAAAGAGGACATCGAGAAGGTAGCCGCCGAAGTCGGAATCGATCCTCAAACGATTGGCAACGCTATCGCTCGCCTAAAGCCAACCCCTACTTCCAAAAAACCATCATGGATGGAGGCGGGCTTCATGAGTCAGTCCATGAATCTGAGCATCTCTCGCAACTACGATGGCGTACTTGACGACGCAGCTTTTGTCGAGGTTCTGAGTGAAATTCGGAAGATATTCGGTTGCACTGGTACCACGGAAATGCTTGGATCGGCGCGAACATGGCAGGGAGAAGCGGGAGGAATTGGGTCTTGCCTCTCGGTGTCATCGAGGGATCAGAAGACTTATATCAAAGTCGACTTTGGAGTAACGCCAAAGTTTCAAGGCCTCGTCTCAAGCGTCGTTTACATGGGCCTTGCTTTCCCTTTGGTATTTGGTAGCCTACTTATTTTCTTGACATTTCAACTGCATCAATCGCCAGCCATTCCGATCGGTCTAGTCTTGGTAATAGTGTTTCTGATTGTCGAGACAGGTTCATTTTTTCGACGTACTTATCGCAAAGGAACCGCGAAAGCCAGTGCAAAAGTCAACCTACTTCTGGATCAAATCGACGGTTTGATCATCGACCGCGCACCAATCGATTAGGGTGCGAAGGCTTATAGTTGGTTACGCAAATCGTTGCCATTCAAAGCAACGAATCTCCGAGTCGATTCGTTCTATAAGTGATGCCGGAAAGGAAGTACAACGAAGCTGAACTCGCGGCAATCCTTCGCGCTGCTGCCGAAGCCCAATCTGCGGGACCGACTCCTGGCGACGAAACTACTGGCTACAGCCTGGCCGATATTGAACGTCTAGCCTCCGAAGTCGGCATCGACCCCCGACATGTCGCAAGCGCAGCGGAGAATCTTCCGACCAAGCAGCCGCAAGATCGACGATTTAGGATTTTCGGCGCCCCGATTCGGCAAACCATTGAACGCAGTTTCGTCGGAACCCTGGACGACTTGAGTTGGGAAGAATCAGTCGACGAGCTAAGAACGACTTATCACTCAAACGGAGCGACAAGCACCGTTGGATTGAGTAAAGAGTGGATCGGCGGCTCCGATTTCCGCCAGGTGCAACTCTATGCGTCGTCCCGAGGCGGGAAGACTCGACTGAAGGTCAACATCCTTCAGAAAGACACGATTTTCGTCGTATGGCTCCTCGGTTTCTTTCTGACTTTTGTAGTCTCCTTAGGACTTGGAAGTTTCCTCGAGTCCCACTCAATGAGCGCAAGGCCAGGCTACGTCATCGGATTTTTGGTAACAGTTTTTGCGCTTAGTCGAGGGCTGGCTAAGTGGAGTGCCCAAAACCGACAAACTGCGGAGAAGTTGTTGAGCCGTATCGAGGAATTCGCTACAACCCCCGAAAAGCCCCTTCCGCCAGTTGAGGCAAATTCTTCGCAGGTGAACATCGATATTCAGCACATGAAAGTTGAAGGGTAACGAAACGGCAACTAAAAGAGCTTTTTGAAGACTGAATATGGCCACGCAACCGAGGCCAAATAGCCACCATTTTGGGCATGCTTGAGAGCCGGATTAAAGCACTCCCACGGAATTTCTCCCCCTTTCTTGAGGTGAGTAATGTATTGGGCGAAGACCTCACGAGCCAAGGCCCGATCCTGCTTATCCAAGACTTCGATGAAGAATCCCGTTGGAGTGTGCCAATAGGCACCATTTTGGTAAATGCCCTTCCCCTCGAGTGCCTGTTCCCACGCTGAAGTCGCCGAAAAATCGCGGTCGGTGGGAACGTGGCGCACGGCGCCCTCGAGCGAAATGGTTCCGGTCTTTGTCGCATCGATCACCGTCTTAATTGCCCTTAAACTAGTCGGCTTATCGAGAATTCCGAGGTGAATCGCGAGCAACGTTCCCCACACGTCGGGCTGTTGCCCAATTTCCGTCGCGGCAATCAACCATCCTGATTGTTTTTCGCCAAAGACGAGAGGGACATTTTTGGCAATTGATCGGGCAATCACATCATATTCTCGCTTGCCGGTCAGCTCTCGAAGCTCTTTCGCGGCTCGATACCGTAGGAGCGAAGGATAGAGAACGCTTCCTGTAACGGTAATGGAATCGCAGAACCCGAATCCAACCGCCCGTGCCTTCTTAGTCGTCACAAACAGCCCGGTTGTGGGGTCAAACTGCGGCGACATAAATGCTCGCTCTAACCGCTCCAAAACTGAAAACTCGCCAACCTTTTGGGCCAGAAAGTCCCGGTTCTTCGAATGCTTTGCCAATAGCCATCCCAGATGGACAAACTCGTAGTGGTCATCTGCTGGAGGATAGGTCCCCCACGGCTCGGCACCCTGATCTTCGCCAGCCGAATAAGTGCCCGGATAATAGACCGCGGTTCCGTCAAAGTTGATGTGATCAGGAATGCAAAAAGGAGGAAGGATTCCGCCACTTTTCAGATTTCGAGTTGTTGCCCCGTTCTGATCTTTTGCGACGAGCATGAAGTGGTTTTCGAGTTCTTTTGTCGGAACCAGACCCGAATCGCAAGCCATCGAAAAATCCCTAATCCAAAAAGCTGGATAACCCCGTCGACCAGGAGTCACGAGCGCAAACCCGACGCTATTCTTAATCCCCCAATTCGGTGGCCCATTTGAGCCGGGAGCAACATGAGATTGAGCCAGGACCTCTTTGGTGAGGTTCTCCAGAAACACCAGATCTTGCTTGACTTGGCCGAGCACAAAGAGACCAATCAAGGTGACCATATCCGGGATTATATTAGGATATGCTTGCCCAATGCCGGAATTGCCGGATATTGAGCTTTATGTGACTCGGATTGCCGAGCGGGTTGTCAGTCAGCCGCTCGAGAAGCTTCGGTTTTACAGCCCCTTTGTGCTTCGGTCAGTCGGGGTGCCGGCCTCCGAACTCGAAGGCAAGATGGTCACGTCAGTATCTCGTTTAGGCAAGCGAATCGTCATCGAGCTAGAAGGCGATCGATTTGTCGTTATTCACTTGATGATCGCCGGGCGATTTCAGTGGATCACCCCAGCACCTCCACTCAAGAAGTCGTTCGGGAAAGTTTTGATCGCGTCATTGAGGTTCGGCAACGGGCAACTCGACCTTACCGAAATGAGCACTCGCAAGCGGGCCTCGATTCATTTGGTGAATTCAAAGGATGGATTGAAGGAGCATCAAAGGGATGGTCTGAATGTATTTTCCGCGACTCCCGACGAGTTTCAGCAAAGACTACAAAGCGAGAACCGAACCTTGAAGCGAATGCTGACGAACCCAAACGCGTTCGACGGAATTGGCAACGCTTACTCGGACGAAATTCTGTTTGCGGCACGGCTCTCTCCGGTTCGGTTGACCCAAGCCTTAAAGCCCGAAGAAGTCGTGAGGCTCCATGAAGCGGCCAAAACCACATTTGATCATTGGCGGAAGAAGCTTCTGGAGACCTACGTCGGATTTCCGAAACCGAGTGACATCACGGCGTTTCGAAAGGACTTTGCGACACACGGTAAATTCAAGCAGCCGTGTCCGGTCTGCGGCTCACCGATTCAGCATATTGTCTATGCCGAGAACGAGACAAACTACTGCGCGAAATGCCAAAACGAGGGTCGGCTTTTGGCTGATCGATCCTTGTCTCGACTACTTAAAGGAGATTGGCCCAAAACGCTCGAAGAAATGGAAGAGAACTAATTTGCCTTCGAAAGCAAATAGTCGTTCCAGACCTTTTCGACGCTGAGCGGATGCCCCACTTCGACGACTTCGTCGTTGGGAAGCAGCAAATAATAGGTGTCCACTTTGATCTGCTTGGCGATTTCTTTGTAGGATTCCAGCTCGGCCCCGGCTTGTTTCTGAATGTCCGCCGGAAGGGCGCTAAAATCGCGCTGGAAATCCCCAATATTAGGCTCTCCCACTTGCTTCAGACCGTTCAGAATGATCGGCGGAGCCTTGTATTTCGTCGGCTCCATCAGAGCGTAGGCGATGCGAAGTTTTGATGCCGCGCTCCACGTTTTGGCCGCATCATCGGGCACCATCATGGTTTTGCAAATGACATCGCCAAGGTGGGTGGGCGAACCAAAAAGGACATTTCTGGTGTTGAGCGGCGCGTTGTACGTAATGAAGCCAAGGACCTTGATTTTCGCGGACGGAGCACCGTAGATCCATCCGTGCTTCTGGATGAGTTGCTTCCATAGCTCGGAGCTGATGTGGTGCAAGGAATCCATTCGCTGCTTGGCGTCGCGTACCTTTGCCACGTCGCTACCGTCACGAAACCCAACGAGACTGAGGGCACAAAGCCCAACCACAACCCACTTGATCGACCGCATCAACGTAAAGACGAAACACAGCTTTCGAAAGCACCGACTGTGGAAAAATGGCATTGGGTGGAAAATTGCACTACATGTCTTGAATGGGAGTTGAGAAGTCCAGGCGAATCGTACTGTATCGTGTAATCTTGTTCTGAGGCACCATGAAACTTTCAAATCCAATCCGATGGCTTTCCATGTTCGTGGGAGTGACGGCTTTTGCCTCTGGTGTACTCTCGCAAAACGACAAGGATGAGTTCGCTCTTTCGACACCCGGACCCGTTCCGTATCCCGCCAGCAACCCGTATTCAAAAGACAAGGCAAATCTCGGAAAATTGTTGTTTGCCGACGGCCGATTAAGCCGAACTGGTGTCACTCCTTGCACCTGGTGCCATGACCCCAACCGCGGTTTTGGCGACGACCGAACTATCTCGATTGGCGACACCAAGGAGGCGCTAAACCGACATTCGCCCGGGCTCTATAACGTTGGATATCTGAAGCATCTTTTTTGGGATGGTCGCGCGGCAACCCTCGAGGAGCAAGCCGTCTTCCCGATCAAACATCCCAAAGAAATGGCGATGAACCTTGACGATTTGCCCGCGCGATTAATCAAGGGTGGCTACGAAATGCAGTTCAACAAGGCTTTTGGTTCGAAGGAGATCACAGTGGAACGCGTGGCGATGGCCCTGGCGACCTATGAGAGAACGATCACACAAAACAACACTCCGTTTGATCATTGGCTGAAGGGGGAAAAGAATGCGATGTCCAAAGATGCGATTGCTGGTCTTGAACTATTTAAGGGCAAAGCAAAGTGCATCGACTGTCACGCTGGACCGCACTTCTCAAAAGCGTATACCGAGAAAGGGCCAATTTACAAAAACACGGGAGTGTATCAGTCGCCAGTGTTAGACCCCGATCCCGGACGGATGGCAATCGAAAAATCGAACGCCGAGGTTCAGGACGCATTTAAGATTCCGACCTTGCGTGGGGTCGGACGCAATGAGCCGTTTATGCACAATGGAAGCATCGCCACGTTGGAAGAAGTCGTGGACTTCTATAATCGCGGCGGGGACAAAGGCAAGCTGAAGAAATTGAACCTAACCGACGTCGAAAAGCGCCAATTAGTCGAGTTCCTAAGGAACGGTATTACAAACCAAGACGAATAGCATTGGTCGACTATCCGCCCCCAGTCATTCCAGAGAGCATATTCATCAGGGCGTCATAGACGATTCGACCGACAAACACTTGCAATATCAATGACCCTATGCACATCGCCAAGGCTATCGTGCCCTTGCTTGAACCGTGCCGGATCGCGGCAATGGCGTATCCAATGCCGACAAAGCTAAAGACTGGACAAAGTAGCAGTCCAGCAATCGCCAACCCCCTGGCAATTCCTGCAAATTTGTCACCTTGGATATTGACGTTTGAATTGTAGGGAGAGGGCCGAGGATAACTTGTTTGATAGTGGTCGCCTGGGGAAAACATCAAACCGGGGACTTGATTGGCGAAGAGGACGCGCCCGCTCCCGAGTTCTTCCACCTGGGTTTGGGGCAAAATGCGGCCCTCTTTTACCCAGCCGTTGAGGACGTGAGCATCGGCCGGGCCAAACTTTTGCCCCCCCGCTGAAATCACGTAGTACTGCATGTCAAGGGTTTACCGTTGGAATGCCATACCGATGCCCGCAAAAAGAGCCCGGAGAAAGAATCCAAAAAGGAGCCCGCCAACCAACGAACAAATAGCAAATGCCATAGCGGTTCCGCCCTGTGGGTGTCCCTTCTTTTGGGCGGTTGAGGCCGAAGTGATGGCAATAATGCCAAATACGAGGGAGAAAAGGCAACATGGAATAAACGCAAGCCCGCCGAAAATCCAAGTCCTTTTGATGTCAGCCGCACCATCATCGGCGTAACCCATTCCCGGCGCATATTGGTAATTTGGTTGTTGGAAATTTTGAGTGCCAGGCCCTGCCGTCGGGAAAACAATGCCGGGAAGACTGGTTGCCGGAATTTGCTCACCTGTCACAGCATCTTCGAGCATCGAAGTAATGAGGACTCGTCGTTCTTGTGCCCAATGGTTGAGGGTTGTAACGTCGGCTGGCCCATATTTTTGGCCATCGGCAGCAATAACGTAGTAGTTCATTTTTTTGTAGTGTATCAGGGATGGGTGATGGTTGACAGTTAGAAAAACTCCCATTCTTTGACGGCTTGGCCGCGGTTTAACTTCATAGCTACAAGGATGGCATCGATCAAGGTCAACGGATACCAAACTAAAAAGCCAAAGCAGCATGTAACATAGCAGAAAACCAGACCCGCGACGAGCCCGTATACGAGTCCTTTGACAATCTGCCGGTTCACGAGCATTCCGGCCCAGCCGCCGAAGAGAACCGACAGCAAAACAACAACCCATATCGGGTGTGATCCGGCTGGCACCTGAATCATTCCGTAGTTGCTCTGGATTGCCGGACCCCGTGGATACTGGGCATTGGTTGGTGCCGAAGTAGGAACACCAGAGAGGTACGACCCACAGGCACTACATCTCGACGCATTGATATCGTTAAGAGTGCTGCACTGCCAACACTGCTTTTGGGCTTGCCCTCCCGGATTCACTTACATTTCACTACGAATGGCATTCTCTTGAGGATTCACTTCTGTAATATGGCCTATTGTGGGATAGAGCCCTATCCAAATAAAAGCTGAATCAAATCAAACTGAACGCTCATCGTCCGCGAACCAAGTCGACTAGGATCGATATATCTCACCAAGCATCTGACATTTTGATGAC
Organism: Armatimonadota bacterium; assembly: GCA_025360125.1. GTDB lineage: Bacteria > Armatimonadota > Fimbriimonadia > Fimbriimonadales > Fimbriimonadaceae > Fimbriimonas. The sequence goes on from JANYCU010000033.1 coordinate 97,253, forward strand.
TGTCAATGTACGGGGCAATCGCCTTTTCAATCGAGACTGTCGTTTCAACCGCCGCTCCACCCTTCCATGCCACCGACTTCTGAAACTCATATGCTTGAGTGTTCCAATTCCAAAGCCAGACCATCGCCGTTGTTGACATTGAAGACGTCGCACGAAGTTTAATTGCTAATTCACCAATGTCGGGAATAGGGAGATGGAAATCGGTCTCCGTCGCGGCTACACTGCCAAGCTTTGGGACGACAACCGAATTAGTCCCATATGTGCTGCCTTCTGGGTTTCGAATATCGCTCAATCCGCCGTTGTTGTGCACACCCTGGAATGTTTTGATTGCAATTGCACTTGCAGGTTGGGCGGCCAAGGTAGGTAGCCGTAAGAACCAGATGTCTTCTTCACCGTTATGCGTCGCGGAGTAGATGATATTCGCGCCACGGGAATCAGACACCATACCCATGTAATCGCCCATCTTGTTTTGGTTCGGATAGCCGATGTTCGGATTAAAGTAAGGACTGAGTTGCAAGTTCGCTGTCCAAGTGGCCCCTCCATCATAGGATGAAGATTCAAAGAGAGCCGAGTTGTTGCTGGCAGGATTTGCGCGATTGTCATACCAACAAACGTCGATTCGGCCGCTTGGCGCAACCGACATGGTACCAAACCAATGGGTTACCCCTTGATTGAGTGGATCAGTATTGATCGTTTTTGGAGCCGTCCAAGTAAGTCCACCATCGCGGCTACGCGCGAAGTTAACCTGGCAAGGATTAGGAGTGTCCACACCAACCGAGCAAAGCATATAGATGTTGCCAGAGTTTGGTCCGCTCGATTTATCGGTCGCAATCCATGTTTGACCCAACAAGCCGGCCGGATTCATATTCGCCCCATAAACGATTGCACCCCCAAGGTTAACTTGTGTGACTCGATCAAATGTTGGTACTTGTTGCGCTACCTGGGCATCAGAAGATCGACAGAATTCAAAGGTGGAATTGCCTAGCCCGCAAAGATAAAGGGCTCCATTGGATGCAACATCGAGCGTTCCCCAAACAGGAGATCCCGGAATATTAATTGGATCGAGCCAGGAAGTTCCTCCGTCGATTGATCGGCTGAATTGCCGTCCACCATAGTTATTTCCGGCTGTACTCCACGATTCGTAAAGAAAACCTCGTCCTGGTCCACTCGTTTGGTCACAGGTCATCCATTGCTTGTCTCCACCCGTTGCTTGAGCTTTGAAATTCCAATTGAGGCCGGAATTTGAAGATCCAAAAACGTCGGCAAAGAAGGTCTGCTGGAGACTATTGTAAAAGAAATTGCCCAAACTGTCAGCAGCAAGAACTGGGTCACTGCGGAAAGTTCCTCGAGTCAGGACATCCTGGTTGTGCCAGGAGGTGCCGCCATCCAAGGAGTAAGCATTGCCTGCTTGACGAAAGTTCGATGTGACGTTGTCAAACTGTCTCCATCCCGCCACGATGTGATTTCGATTGTTTGGATCAACGGCAAGGGACGGCTCGTTGCCTGCATCCCCAATGATGTTTTGGCTACTCGAATTAACGTTGACCTGAACGCTCCTAAAGCGTCCAAAAGAAATGGGGGCCAAAGCTCGACTGAAAGTCCTTTGTGGCGCCTTGTAATCGTCCCCTTTCTTTTCAAGTATTGGCGTCTCTTCGTCTTCGTCGGCAGGCGCATTGACTCCAGGTGATCGCCAATACCATGTCCCAAGCTTCCCTTTATCTTGAACGGCCGATTGGTTTGATGAATTTGGCGTAACTCCGCCGAGCAACAACGCAATAGTGAAAATAATCAACGAAATTCTCCTAACCCTGAGGCTCCAATTCTACCACTCGATGGGAGAAAGCGGAAGGCACGAAAACCAATGACAATTGATGCCATTGAGGATATGGAGCCGGGAGGGTTTCTCCCGGCAAACAACTTAGCTATTCAATAGCTGTCGCAAGACGTACTGCAGAATTCCACCATTGACGTAATATTGAATCTCTTGTGGAGTGTCGATTCGGACCTTCACTTGGATATCTTTCGACGATCCATCGGCAGTCCGAGCGTGAAGGGTCAACGTCTTTCCGTCCTTAAACTCGTTGGCAACCGCCACCGAAAGATTATCGAGATCGTAAGACTCTTGTCCGGTCAGACCGAGCGAAGCCGCAGTCTGTCCGTTAATGAATTCAAGTGGCAGGACGCCCATTCCGACCAGGTTCGAACGGTGGATTCTTTCAAAGCTTTCGGCTAAGACTGCCTTAATGCCGAGCATAAAGGTCCCTTTTGCGGCCCAGTCACGACTCGATCCCGTGCCGTATTCCTTACCAGCGATGACCAGAAGCGGGGTTCCGGCTTCCTTGTATTTCACGGCCGCATCGTAAATGAACTCGACCTGTCCGGTCGGAAGATAAGTGGTGTAGCCACCCTCAGTTCCGGGGGCGAGTTGGTTTCGCAATCGAATGTTGGCAAACGTTCCTCGAACCATGACATCATCATTTCCTCGTCGCGAGCCGTAGCTGTTGAACATCTTCGGCTCGACTCCTCGCTCGATGAGGAATTGTCCTGCTGGCGTATTTGCCTTGATCGATCCCGCAGGCGAAATGTGATCGGTAGTGACCGAGTCACCCAGGAGGGCCAAGACTTTCATGCCGTGGAGATCCTTGACGGCAGTTGGCGCGGTGGCCGACATGCCATCGAAATACGGCGGATTCTTGATGTAGGTCGAATCGCTATTCCATGCGAATCGATCAGCGCCAGTCACCTGAATGGCTTGCCACTTTTCATCACCTTTGAAAACGTCAGCGTAATGCTTGTTGAAAAGGCTGGTGCTGACCGCTCCGGCAACTGCTTCGGCAACTTCGGCTTGAGTGGGCCAGATGTCGGCAAGGAAGACGGGAGCTCCGTCCCGACCCGTACCGAGAGGTTCCTTTTGGAGGTCAATATTAATCGTTCCAGCCAAGGCATAAGCCACAACCAGCGGCGGAGACATGAGGTAGTTCGCCTTAATATCCGGTCCAATTCGACCCTCGAAGTTTCGGTTACCCGAGAGAACCGAGCACACGATTAGGTTATCGTCGTTGACCTTTTGGCTGATGGCTTGAGGAAGCGGTCCCGAGTTTCCGATACAGGTCGTACAACCGTATCCGACGACATAGAAGTTCAATGCCTCCATGTATTTCATGAGGTCAGCTTGGACATAAATGTCGCCCGCGACGCGTGAGCCGGGAGCAAGCGATGTCTTGACCCACGGCTTTACCATGAGTCCTTTCTCTACCGCTTTCTTGGCGACGAGCCCGGCGGCGAGTAGCACCGATGGGTTTGATGTGTTGGTACAACTGGTGATAGCCGCAACCACGACGGCACCATTGTGGACGTCATTGACCGATGCGTTGGCCATACTTTCGGTTTGGGTTGGGGCTTCCATGAGCGCGACTCCGCCACCAGATGGAGGCAAGTGGGTCGCGGCGGCTTCGGGCTTGAGCTGATCCTTGAACGTGAGAGCGAAATTGTCGCGGATTTGATTGAGCAACAGTCGGTCTTGTGGTCGCTTTGGCCCGGCGACGCTTGGCATGACCGTCCCCAGATCGAGTTCGAGGGTGTCAGTAAATTCTGGATCGGCTTGCCCCGGCTCCCAGAATAGGCTCTGGGCTCGAAAATAGGCTTCAGTAAGGGCAACTTGCTCTTCGGTTCGACCCGTGAGGCGCATGTATTTGAGCGATTCGGCATCAACTGGGAATATGCCGCAGGTTGCGCCATATTCTGGTGCCATGTTGGCGATCGTAGCCCGGTCGGCGAGCGGCATGGACTCAAGTCCGGCACCGTAGTATTCGACGAACTTTCCAACGACGCCTTTCTTGCGGAGCATCTCGGTAACAGTGAGAACGAGGTCAGTTGCGGTGGTGCCTTCAGGAAGTTTCCCGGTCATTTTGAAGCCAATCACCTGCGGGATCAGCATGGTCACGGGCTGGCCGAGCATCGCCGCTTCGGCTTCGATTCCGCCAACGCCCCATCCGAGAACGCCGAGGCCGTTGATCATGGTCGTGTGGCTGTCAGTGCCGACAAGCGTGTCTGGGTAAGCGACGTTTTCGGGGTTTACAAAAGTTACGCGAGCGAGGTTCTCGAGGTTGACTTGGTGAACGATGCCGGTGTTAGGTGGTACCGCGCGGAAGTTATCCAGTGCAATCTGGCCCCACTTGAGAAATTCGTATCGCTCGTTGTTTCGCTCAAATTCGAGGTCTCGGTTGATCATCAACGCGGCTTCAGCGCCATAGGCGTCAACTTGGACGGAGTGGTCGATGACGAGTTCGACAGGTTGAAGCGGATTGATTTTCGTCGGGTCTCCGCCAAGGGCGGCCATAGCATCGCGCATTGCGGCAAGGTCAACCACGCATGGAACGCCAGTAAAGTCTTGGAGAATAACGCGGGCCGGAGTGAATGAAATCTCTTTGCTTGGCTCGGCCTTCGCATTCCAGTTGGCGAGGGCTTCGATATCGGCTTTGAAGACGGACTTGTTGTCTTCGGTTCGGAGGAGATTCTCGAGTAGAATCCGCAATGAATACGGAAGCCGCTTGATGTTGTAGCCTTTCTCTTCAAGTGCTTTTAGCGAGAAGTAGGTGTAATTGGTTGCACCGGATTGAAGAGTTCTTTTGCTATCAAAACTGTTAATCATTGTTCCTTCGACTGGAGCCCCTCTGACCGCTTAAATGAGTTCAAAGAGTTGATCAACAGGAGTCCGTGTGTTGGCATCAGCATACCTCGTCTAGCTTTCAGCTTTCAGCTTTCAGCTATGGGAGGATGGGCTTCCAGCCCTCCAAAAATGTTTACATGAGGATTGATTCGGCAGTCAGGTTTAGGGGTGTAATGGCACCATGAAGCAATTAAGTTGTTTAGTTTTGTTCCTGCCTCTCATTGTGACTGCGCAAGGAACCAAGGCTGATTACGAACGAGCGACCGGAATTCGGGAGCATTTCCGAGGATTGACCCTCAACGAGCGGATTACACCGAACTGGATTCAATCGTCAGAACGGTTTTGGTATGTACGGCAGGGCGTCGGCGGAACCAAGACCTTTATGATCGTGGACCCCTCAACAGGGTCAAAGAAGCCAGCATTCGACCATACGAAAATCGCCGACGTGGTTACGAAATTGACAGGCAAGGCGGCTGAAGCCGACAAGTTGCCGTTTACGCGAATAGACTTTAATTCCGACCTCTCGGTTGTTCGTATCAAATTAGGCGAAAAGATTTACGAAGTTGATTTTAAGACTTATGAATCAAAGGAGTTTTCGGGTGAGTTTCCACCAGACCCAAGACCGGTAGCACCCGGACAACAGCAACAGCAGGGCCCGCCTCGTCGCGGAAGAACGATGGACTCCCCAGACGGAAAATGGCGAATCGTATTTAAGAATGACAATTTGGTGCTGGTTAGTGTCGAGTCAAAAGTTGAGAAAGAAGTGACAACCGACGGAACCAAAGCAAACAGCTACAACGGTCGGGCGTGGTGGTCGCCAGACTCCAAACACGTTGCGGTATATCAATCCGAGCCAGCCGATGATCATCCGCTGAACATCGTCGTGACGACGCCAAAAGATCAATTTCAGCCTCGGCTTACGACGCAGCAGTACCTAAAGCCAGGTGACAAGGTGGCGAAACCACGGCTCCGAATCCTTGATGTTGATTCTGGCAAAGTAACCCCGGTCGATGAAGCTCTGTATGCAAACCCGTTTGGACTCGATAATGAGCGATGGCTTAGTAACAACCAATTCGCATTTCGCTACAATCAGCGGGGCCACCAGGTCATGCGGTACATCGGGGTTGACGCCAATTCGGGAGTCGCAAAAGCCATCATTTCTGAGGAAGCCAAGACGTTTATCGACTGGAACTACAAGAGCTATTTCGAAGTCCTGCCCGACAATAAACGCGCGATTTGGATGAGCGAGCGATCTGGATGGTGTCACCTCTATATGTATGATTTAGAGACTGGAGCATCGAACCCTATCACGAAAGGCGATTGGGTAGTGCGAAGGATCGTAAAGGTCGACAACGCCAAGAATCAGGTTTGGTTTATGGCGAGCGGACAAACGGCGGGGGAAGATCCATATCACTTACACTACTGCCGCGTGAATTTGGATGGCACTGGATTTGTTCGGCTCACCACGGGTGACGGAACCCACGCCGTCGAAATGTCCCCCGACAATAAGGTCATTTTTGATACTTTCTCAAGGGCGGACATGGCTCCGACGACCGAAGTTCGAAGCGCGGACACCGGGAAGAAACTCGTTGATGTCGAAAAGGCAGACACTAGCGCGTTGTTAGGAGCAGGATTTAAGGTTCCCCAGCGATTCGTTTCAAAAGCTCGCGACGGTGTCACCGACATTTGGGGATTGGTTTACTTGCCAACCAACTTTGATCCATCGAAGAAATATCCGGTGGTTGAAGACATCTATGCGGGCCCTCAAGGTTCATTCGTACCCAAGGCATTCCACACCACCGCAGGAGGAATGACCCTTGCTGAACTCGGCTTTATTGTGGTTCGAATTGACGGACTTGGGACCAATGACCGGTCAAAAGCTTTCCACGACGTTTGCTGGAAAAACCTTGTGGATGCCGGATTTCCGGATCGAATTTTGTGGATGAAAGCCGCAGCGCAAAAGTGGACGCAAATGGACCTTTCGCGGGTCGGAATCTACGGAACCTCGGCGGGTGGACAGAATGCTCTCGATGCGGTTTTGACCCACGGCGAGTTCTACAAAGTTGCGATGGCCGACTGTGGATGCTACGATAACCGGATGGACAAGATGTGGTGGAACGAGCAATGGATGGGTTATCCAATCGGTCCCCACTACGAAGCTCAATCGGGCCGAACCTTGGCGCCAAACTTGACCGGAAAGCTGTTGATGATGGTGGGCGAGGAAGACAACAACGTTGACCCGGCCAGCACGTATCAGGTGATCGATGCTCTCGAGAAAGCGGATAAGGATTTCGACTTCGTCGTGATTCCGAACAACGGTCACGGGGCGATTGGTAGCCCGTACGCCCGTCGACGATTCTACGACTTTATGGTGAGGAACCTATTAGGGGTTGAGCCCCGAAAGTGAGGCTGACCGCTTATTCGGTCAGCGATTGGTTCATTTTTTGAACGTCGACTTTGAGTCCGTCACGATACTCTTCGAGTTTTTTCGCGATGGCCTTGTCGCTGACGCCAAGAATCTGAATTGCGAGTAAACCAGCGTTCTTGGCGTTGCCAATGGCCACGGTTGCGACCGGGATTCCGCCCGGCATCTGCACGATTGAGTAAAGAGAATCAATGCCGCTGAGTGTTTTGGTTTGAACCGGGACACCGATGACGGGGAGAGTAGTCATGCTCGCGACCATTCCCGGCAAGTGGGCGGCGCCACCAGCTCCCGCGATGATGACCGAGAATCCGTTCGCTCGGGCCGATTTGGCGTATTCGAACATACGTTCTGGGGTTCGATGGGCGGATACGACCTCGACCTCGTGGGTAATACCAAATTCGTTGAGGATTTCGACGGCGGCGAACATCGTTGCCCAATCGCTCTTGCTGCCCATGATTACGCCAACTTTCATTAACTTGAAGTTTAGCCTTTTCATGGTTTGCCTTGCGGCGAATGACATGGGGACTAAGTGTATATTGCAGCGAAGCGGGCTCAGGGAACTTCGTTCCTCCAGGCCAAAGCGCTGCAGGCGAGCGCACTCCAAAGATGGCTGCGCCATCAAAAAATTGACCCAAAATGCTAAGCTGTGGCGTTATTCAGCGAATCCATATCAAAAACCGCAGTACTCGTCACGGTTGAGTCGATTCGTTTGATCATTCCGCAGAGGACGTTGCCGACTCCACATTCGATGAAACGAGTGACCCCGTCGCCGACCATGTTTTGAACCGTTTCGGTCCAACGCACCGTGCCGCGAAGTTGCTGCTCGAGAAGTTCGTTCCAAATGTTAGGATTCTCGACCGTCTCGGCCGTAACGTTGCTGTAGACAGGCTTGCCAAAGGCAAAGTCGACATTGGAGAGTGTCCGGGCCATTTGTTTTGATGGCTCCATCATGAGCGGGCTATGAAAAGCTCCGCTGACGTTGAGCGGAAGGACTCTCTTCGCACCCGCTTCGGTCAAAACTGGTCCAGCGGCTTCGACAGCCGCAATTTCACCGGAAATGACGACTTGGCCAGGGCAGTTATCGTTAGCTACCACTACCACTCCATTCACTTTAGCCAAGGCGACCTTGATCGCGTCCGAATCGAGTCCGAGAACGGCGGCCATGGACCCGGGGGCAATCGTTCCGGCTTCAGCCATCACGTTTCCACGCTTGCGAACCAGCATCACACCGATTTCGAGGGGAATATTTCCTGCACAGACATGAGCTGAATATTCTCCAATTGAGTGCCCAGCGAAGAATGCCGCATTGATTCCAGTCTCTTGAAGGGCTCGGTAGGCGGCGACCCCGCAGGTGAAAAGAGCCATTTGCGCGTTTTGGGTTGCTCGAAGGGTTTCCTCATCGCTTTCGAAGCAAAGCTTAGCGACGTCGGTATGAAGTGATTCCGATATTTCGTCGAAGACGGCTCGGGCGGCGGCCGAACCTTCGTAAAGGCTCTGACCCATTCCCGGCTTTTGACTTCCCTGACCAGGGAAGATAGCAGCAATCATGGCGTGAGAGTACCACCTAAGGGCTCGCTACGCTAGGGCACGCTTCGCTAGGGCAATGGAAATGCGAGCCAATGTGGGACTTGCTATCAAATTGGTGGCATTTGAGAGGCCATAGCTGAAATGACGGGTGGATGATTCTTTCAACCAACTACCAACTGCCAACTATTCCGCCCTCGCCCTCGCCCTAGCGCAGCGAGCCCTGCCTTGTGGTATTATCATCCCTGATATGACCACTGTCGTGTTCCACTAGCTCTCGTCACTCTGCGCGTTCTCTGCGCCCCGACCCTCAGCTAAAACACGATATGTTAGATTTACTCCGTATTAAGGACTTCCGTAACCTTTGGTTTGGCCAAGCGATTTCTCGCATTGGCGACGCATTCTATTTCCTCGGTCCCATGTTCGTCGTGAAGCGCATTTTTGATGACAATGCGATGATCGGCTATATTGGCGCAGCCGAAGCTCTCCCCTATTTGTTCTTTGGACCGATTGCTGGAGCAGTAGCCGACCGAATCGATCGAAAGAAGATCATGTTGTGGGCAGAAATCATCTGCACCATCATCATGTTCGCCTATTTCATCTATCTGATGATCCTGCCCGGGCATCCGCCGAAATGGATTTTCTTCGTGGTCGGCGTGACCATGTCGACGGTCCGGGTGTTCTTCTTCCCAGCGAAAAATGCCGCTATTCCGAGGCTTGTGCCAGCCGAAAAGCTGTTTTCGGCCAACGCCCTTAGCGCCGGAACCGACCAGTTTGGATGGCTGATCGGAAACGTCTTGATGGTGTCGCTTGGCATGATCGCAGATCGTGTGGGTGTGATGCCGTTTCTCAAGATTCTCGTCTTTACGAACGCAATCTCGTTCTTGATTTCTGTGCTTTGCGTGGCAACGCTGCCAAAAATTGAAATTCTTCGAGAGGAACACCACGAGGACAAGCATTTGTTCACCGATGTGATCGAAGGAATTGCTTATGCAAAGCGAGATAGGGTCATTGGCCTTTCGTTGCTGACAACGATCGGTTTGGGGCTGTTTATCTCGCCGTTTTTCGTGGTTTATATTGCGACGAACGAGCAGTGGTTTGGCAACAAAGCTGCGCCATTGGCGTTCATCGAAACATGCTTCATCATCGGAATGCTGAGCATGAGCTTCATCATTCCTCGGCTGAAGATCAAGAAAGCTGGAATGGCCTACAGCCTAGGTCTGACTTTGGCGGGAATTTGTATTCTCATCATGGGCGGATCTCGGTTCTTCGGGCTTTATTGCTTCTGGAACCTGATCTGCGGATTCGCGATTGGCGGCGTCGATGTTCCGATGCGAACCTATCAAATGTTGAAGGTTCCCGACGAGTATCGTGGTCGGATCATGTCACTTGGTCAGCTGATTTGGATGAGCGTTCAACCAGTCGGCATGGCACTAGGTGGAACCCTTCTGGGTCTACTCGGAATCGTAAAAATGCACGTGTTCATGGGAGCCGGATTCGCACTCACGGGTGCAACTCCGATGCTCGATAAGGAATTTCGCGAAGCGACGATCCCAGATCGTCCGTCCTCTACAGAGGGCGAACCATCGGCACAGTCGGTAACGGCTGAATATCCGATTGGCGATGCGGAGTTGGAAAAAGTATGAGTGAAGGACGAGTAGGCGTAGACGAGAGTGGAAAAGGGGATTTTTTTGGTCCCCTGGTTATCGCGGCCTGTTACGTCGGTCCCGAGCATTTGGCCGAGCTTGAAGGCGTCAAAGATTCAAAAAAACTGACTGATCCTCAGGCGTTGCGCTATGCCGATATCATCAAACGGGTTTGCCCCCACTCGGTCATCGCGATCATGCCTGTTAAATATAACGAGCTTTACGCCAAAATCGGGAATCTGAACAAGCTGCTGGCATGGGGCCACGCTCAGGCGATTGAAAATGTGCTGGAAGTCCAACCCGCGAAAACGATCATCAGTGACCAATTTCAGGCGGGAGGACATGTGGTGAAGAACCAGCTGAAAGAGCTTGGCCGGCAAGCGGAATTCATCTCGCGGGTGAGAGCGGAAGCGGATATGGCGGTTGCAGCGGCCTCGATCTTGGCTCGGGCCGAATTCCTTCGCCGCCTCGAACAGCTAAGCCGCGAAATCGGAATGACCTTGCCAAAGGGCGCGACTAATGTCATCCCAACGGGCAAGAGGGTTGTTGCGACCCACGGTGCAGAAGCGCTATCGCGCGTGGCAAAGATGCACTTTAAGACCGCGAAAGAAGTGCTCGGAGGGTGATTGAACATGTGGAGTGCGTCGATTTATCGGCGCTTTGTTCTGGAGGAACGAAGTTCCCAGGATTTATCTCGCTGTAAAAGCACTAGAAACCTGATTAGCCCTAGATGTAAATGCCAAACCAACCAACAATCCACGAAATCCAGCTGATCCAGGGCGCCTATCGGCGGCGGATCCTCGACTGCTGGAATATCCCGCCTGGCGCCCGAGTTCTCGAAATCGGCTGCGGGCAAGGCGACATGACGTTAGAGTTAGCCAAAGCCGTAGGGCCAAAAGGGTACGTCATTGCAACCGATATCGCCGGGCGAGACTACGGTTCACCGCTCAACCTCGGGCAAGCAACCGATCTCATCAAGGACTCTGAGCTTGGCGACCGGGTTGAGTTTCACTTCAACTGCGACATTGCCGATCCGAAAAACGACTTTGGCCAATTCGATTTCGCCGTCATGGCGCACTGTTCGTGGTATTTCGAGAGCGCCGACCAACTTCGGCAAACTCTGACCGCCCTTTCAAAGAAAACAAGACAACTCTGTTTTGTAGAATGGGACACCGTTCCCAGTTCAATTGAGCAAATTCCTCATTTGTTGGCAGTTAACATCCAGGGTTATCTCGAGGCGTTCAAACCTGAAAGTCGAGCCAATGTGCGATCACCTTTCACCGCGAATCAACTCCGGCAAATCATCTCGGAAAGTGGTTGGAAAATCACACACTTGGCTTCACCGTCAACTGAAGGACTTCAAGATGCCGACTGGGAAATCGGAGAATGCTTGTCGAGAGTCGGACGAGAGCTGGAAGACCCAACCATTACTCCTAATCGACGACACCTTCTCGAAGGTCAAATAGACACCCTCCGCCAAATTGCAAGGCCGAGTGGAAATTCTGCTCTCAACTCCATTGCCTATATTGCCGAAGTCTGAGCTCAGAGCTCTGGTATCCTGTACTTACCTTTACTGGAGGTGCCCAACAATGAATAATCAATCCCTTTCAACAGCAAACGCACCTCGTTTTGTTGTCCTTTAAGTGCGCAAGCCTAAGGACCCCAACCCAAAAACAAAAAAGTAAAGATGATTTTCAAAGAAATAGAAACAGACCTTGACTGGTCAGAAGCCGTTGCGCTTCGCAACATTTACAACTGGACGCATCCCGGCACCGTCGCCGAAGCCCGTTCATTCTTCGAACTATCGCGACAAGATCGTAATGATGTTCGCTTCGTAGGCCTTCTCGACGAAGAGATTGTTTCGTACGGCAGCGCGATGTTTAATCGAAACGCGAACGATGGAACCTACTGGTTCGCGGTTTTCCTCGACCCTCATTCAGATCATGCGGTCGGCACGTTTGAATGGACCACCCAAGAGTGCGTAAAGCGAATCCAAGGTTTTGGCGGCACTAGAGCCATGATCGAATCACGAGGAGAGTATTCGTGGGAGAAGGTTGCGCTTGAGGCGATCGGCTTTTCGCTCGATATGAAACTGCCTTTTTCGTGCCTAGAAACTCGGGAAACTGAATTCGAACTCCATCCCAATGTCATTTCGTTTCGCGATTTCTTGGATCAAAACCCAGATGACGGTTTGCACCAACTTTGGCGTTTAGAGATGGATGTTGCCGCGGATTTACCGTTGCCATTCCCGTTCGTTGAAACCCCGTTTGAAAGCTTTTCGAAGTCGTTGTTAGACCCTGAAGTTGACCTGACTTCTAAATTCATTTATTTGGAAGATGGCGAACTCAAAGGAATGTCACAGCTTTGGCCGTCAAAGGTTAACCAAACCCTTGCCGCTACTGGGCTCACAGGCGTACGGCGTCAATACCGCCGACAATCGGTCGCGACCAAAACAAAACAGCATGCAATCGCATGGGCAAAAGCCCAAGGCATCGAGCGAATCTTCACCGACAACGAGGAGAATAACCCGATGTACCAACTGAATCTTCAGCTTGGTTTTCGGCACATGTTCGACTATGAGGTTTACTCGAAGGCGTGTTGATCGATACCCATTGCCATATTCAAAATCTGGAGAGCTTTGCTGACCCAGACCAGATCGTGGCGGATGCCAAAGCGAAGGGTGTCGAAAAAATTGTCGTCGTTGGGTGTGAGCCGAAAGACTGGGCTACAGTCCTGGCATTTGTCGAAAAGCATGAGCATGTTTATGGCATCTGTGGCTGGCACCCAAACTATACGGCCGAATATGACCCGATTGAGCTACCCAAGCTCATTCGGGTCTTGAAGCATCCAAAAATCTTGGCGCTAGGTGAAATTGGGCTGGATTATCACTGGGAATATTCCCCGCATTCCATCCAAATTCAGGCGCTCAAAGATCAATTACGGGTCTCGGAAGACACCAACATGCCAGTGGTTTTTCATGCTCGAGAAGCATATTCAGACTTGCTGAATATCTTAGAAAAGGTTCCGCCACGAAAGTACTTGTTCCACTGCTTTGCAGGTACCAAGGACGAGGCACGCCGAGCATTACGCCTTGGGGCTTGGTTTGGATGTAACGGTCCCATCACATACAAGAAGGCCAACGAGCTGCGGGAAGTCTTCCAATTCATTCCCGTCCATAAGATCGTTTTAGAGACCGACAGTCCGTACATGTCTCCGGTGCCTCATCGGGGCAAGCCGAACGTGCCCGCCAATATTCCGCTGATCAACAAAGCCTTGGCAGAATTGCACGGAATGACCGAAAGCGATATGGCTGACCAAACGACCCTAAACGCTACCGATTTTTTTGGATTTTAGCGGCCTGGCTCTCGGACGGATTGAAACTTCTCGCCCTGTGTTGAGAGGTTTGGTTTTTTCTGCGCAGTTTCGTTTTTTGGCTTGTCCTTGGATCCAAGATTGGGACCAATGACATAGAGGCCGAGGAGCAAAGCGATCAATGGGATCGCAACCCACTTCAGGATTCCGAAGACGACTTTTCCGAACGGGGTGATTTGTCTTGCCATCGGTGCCTCCCTAACATTGTATCTCGGTTTATTTTCCGAGTTGAAATATCTCACTCTGCTCGTTTCCAAACACAAACGAGGTTGGTGAATCATAGCAGAGGGCTTCGCACTGCTTGGCACCAAAGAATTTGAATTGCTTAATTGGGTGGTGCAGGATCTTGCTGCCCTTCGTCAAATCGAAAATCTGAATCGATTGATTGGGAAACTGAGTGAGGAGCGTGATCTCCTTTCCGTTGGGCGAAATATCGCAGGCGGTGACCCAGCCGCCGATGTCTTCGTTCGTATCGAGTTTGGTCAGGACGTTGACCTTGTCATAACTTGGATTTTTGAGGCAATAAATAGAGGCTCCCAGCCCAGGAACCTTCGACCGTCCCGCCCGCCACTTGGTGATGAAGTATAGAGTTCCCTTGTAAACCCCCAGCGATTCGCAGTCAAAATGCCACGACGAAGTGTCGGTTTTGTCGGGATAGGCAACCCGAATCTTTTTCACGTCTTTGACCGAAGTGTCTTGCTCTGGATTTGGCTCCTTAATGACGTACACGCACAAATCGCTTCGGAAATTGAGGTTGTCGCCACAGTCAGAGACATAAATCGTATCGCCCTCAATGGCAATATCTTCCCAATCGAAGTTCGTTGCCCCTTCTAGCTTGATGCCTTCGTATCTGGATTGGTTGGGTTTGATGAGCTTGCCGTTTTTGTGAATGGCGAAGATTCGGGCGCTGTCACCGCTGTCGTTGTGAACCCAATAGGTGTCGTTATACTTTCGACTTTTCGCGATGCCACTCATCTCATCGATCATTTTTGATTTGATCGTGGCGATGGGCATGACTTCCATCTGAATCGCGGCTAGGGCTAGAGTCAGTACTACCATTTAGGGCTATGATAACCCGATCTTAGCATTCATTGCTTGCGCAAAGGAGAGAGGGCCAAGGACCCCTCTCTATTCAAATCTTATCGACGGTTTCGTCGTCGAACCGCAAGACCAGCAATACCAATGCCGATCACAAGGAACGATGCTGGTTCAGGAACCATTTCGATGCCTTGAAATTCTCGGCTCGTGCCAGCAGTAGCGACCAGGGAAATTCCGGTGTTTGCGCTTGCAAAGCCATTTGCAAATGATGCCTTGATGATCCGATTGTTGCCAAACTGTCCAGCATTAACTGGTTCGAAGGTAACTGCATAAACGTCGGTACCGCTGACCACGATCTGCGACAGGCCATTGACCGCAGGACCTCCCAAGGCGGCTTGAATTGCAGTACCAGATAGGATTTGAGTTGCGGCTCCAGTGAATGCTCCGGTTCCGCCATTGGCCGATGGGTTCCACCCCGTGGCAAAATACAAACCGCCGAGTGCCGCACTTGTTCTGTCTGCGACGAGGACCGAAGTTGGTGTGCCAGAGCCATTTCGAGCCACCTCAAAGTCAATTGGCTGAAGTCCAGTCATCGACAAGATCAGATTGGCGGTCAACGAACTTCCTGTCGTTGCGTTTGCGACTTTGTAGAGCCCGACACCGTGCGCATCTGAACTGGAAAGGTAAGCGTCGTTTCCTGAGATTTGGACGTTCGTCGGCACAATTGTGCTGCTGATCGTCGCTGCATTGCCAACGAGGTCAGACTTAACTAAACCAACATTGGTAAAGCCGATCTGCCCTAGACCTGCGGCAAAGTAGTTAGTTCCGTTTGACCAAACCGAGGAGATTGACCTGACGGAGTTATCAAAGATGGGCAATGCCGCCGAACTCTGGGTTCCACTTGGAGAGTTAAACCGCAAATTGCCCACCGAGCAGTGGCCGGAAAATGATGGATCAATGGGTCCAGCTGGATCGGTATATCCAGCGTACGACACTCCATAATTTGCGACATCTCCAGCGAATCCACCGAAGAACGCGATATTGAGGCTATTTCCGTTGTTGCGGCGTTGCGTCATGCCCGAAATGGTTGTACTGCTTGTGAGTGATCCTGCGGTTGTAAACTGGTCGATTGAGAAGTTCTCAGCACCGGTTGGGGAGACTACGGACCCATTTCCGACTCGAATCGCCACCAGGTTACCAATTGAAAATTGGGCGTGTGCCGCCCACGGAATGGTGCAAAGAAGCACAACGAAACAAAATTTCTTCATATAAACTCCAAAAAAATAAATACAATTAGCCAAACCAGAAATTCTGGCAAGGATAGCCCAAAACATTATAAGTGTTACTCTTCGCACTTGCCGCCAGTACAAATACCAGGATTTGTGAGGTTTTGGGCTGGAAAACCTGACATTCCACTCGAGCGTTCAAAAACAACCGCCTGCGCTGGCGGCTAAAACCTTCTGTTCCCTGAGCCCTGGCCCGATTTCCAGATTTCAGCCGAAGTAGTTTTGTCTTTCCGTTCAGGAATTTTTAGCGACAAAGTTATCCCTTTTTGCCAAGATGGATAGGTGAGCGCAATCCGTAAACTCTTGTCAAATCGTTGCACGAACCTTGGGAGTAGGTGGATCATTTTGATGTGCCGATAGCTTCATATTACTCTCAATTCACCCGGATTGGGCCATAATGAGACCATGCTTCTACAGGGCAAAAAGGGCTTAGTTCTCAACGTCACCAACAAGAATTCGATTGGCTGGGCAATCGCCGATTTGGCCAATCAGCAAGGCGCAATCGTCGGAGTAGGAGCGCAAAACGAGCGGCTCCAAGAAGGCGTCGATAAGCTCCTCGCCGGACGAACTGGCTTTGAAACGGTCCAAATTGATTTTAGTTTTGAAGATCAGTACGAGACTTTGGCCAAAGACGTTGAACGAAAACTTGGCAAGTTAGACTTCCTCGTTCATTCGGTTGGCTACGCCCCGAAGGATGCGCTAACGAATCGATTCATCGATACCACGCTCGAAGATTTTCAAGTCGCGATGAACGCCAGCGTTTATTCGTTTATCCGAACGGTAAAGGAACTTGAGCCGCTGCTGAATGATGACGCGAGCATCATCACCCTAAGCTACATCGGTTCGACCCGGGTGATGAATAACTACAAGGTCATGGGTCTCTGCAAGGCTGCCCTCGAGTCCACAACTCGATACCTTGCCTACGAACTTGGCGACCGAGGCATCCGGGTTAACACGGTTTCACCGGGCCCTATTAACACGATTTCGGGCCGAGGCGTCTCGGGCCTCGGAAACTTCATCAAGAGCGTCCATGAGGTCGCCCCCCTCAAGCGAGAGTACGGCCAAGAAGAAGCTGCGGGCACAGGTGTCTTCCTTCTGAGCGATCTGAGCAAAGGCGTAACCGGACAAATTATCTTTGTCGATAGCGGCTACAACATCATGGCAGTCTAAGGTGGCAGCTTCTAGCTCCAAGCTTTTAGCTTCTAGCAAGAAATAGCTGGTTTATTGCTGTTCCACATCATCAGATTTCAATCTGTTAATGAGTGCAGTAAGCATTTTGGCAAGCTCACGAGTCCTTTGTTGCAGGTGATCGACTGAATCGACAAAGCCAAGGTCTTGCGCAATTATGAGTTGCGTTTCGAGTTCTTGAACTGATCCAATGCTGATATATAGAAACCTAACAAAATCCTTGTTGCTGCTCCGACCGTGTCCTTCCGCAATATTGGATGGAATCGAAGTGGCTGCCCTTTCCATTTGATTTGACAATCCAAATCTCTGGCTTTTCGGAAATGTTTTGGTCAAATTGAAAATCAGTGGACATAATTGTCTGCCTTTCTGCCAAACCAGTAATTCCTGGTAATCGGACTTCCTCATCGAATAATTCTAACTTATTGGCTTCTGCTAGAAGCTAGTAGCTCAAAGCTAGAAGCTTCACCGTCCGCCTAATCCTGACAGCGTAACGCCTTCAATAAAGTACTTCTGTGCGAAGAAGAAGACGGCCACAACCGGGACGACGGTCATCGCAGTGAACGCCATCAAGAGGCCAGGCTCGCCATCGCCGTCGCGATCACCCTTAAATAGCTGCAAAGCATAGCTGATCGGCATATGTTCGGGTGAGTTGATGTAGATCAGCGGGCCCATGAAGTTGTTCCACGCCCCTAAGAACGTCCACACAGCGATGACCGCAAGGGCAGGTTTGATCTGCGGCATCATGATGTTCCAAAAGGTCTTGATGTAAGAGCAACCGTCAATTTTCGCCGCATCCTCGAGCTCCATCGGGATTTGGCTAAAGAACTGTCGCAGCAAGAAGATGTTAAAAGCCGAACCGAAAAAGGCCGGAACCCACAGCGGATATAGGGTATCAACCCAGCCGAGCGTTCGGTAAATAAGGAACTGCGGCAAGAGGGTTACTGCCCCAGGCAGCATCATCGTCGCCAAAAGAACCGTGAACAACTTGTCCTTCCCGGGGAATTTCATGCGCGAGAAGCTGTAGGCAACGATTGAGCAACTGAGGATGGTGCCGATCACCCCCATAATCACCAAGAACAAAGTGTTTTTGAGATAGACCAGACCGTTGGCGGTTTCGAGTGGAAGATACTGAATCGCCTCGGAGTAGTTTTGGGTGCGGAGGCCAACATGGCGCACCGGGGTCGCCTTCTCGGGAAGCACCGTCACTTCTTGGCCTTTCATCGATTCTGGTTCAAGGATGCTGATGATCTTGTTCCCATTCGACAAGCTATCCTTCTCGAAGCCCTTGATCGGTACCTTGTTGACCTCGGCCGTGTAGACGTTCGCTTGTACTGGTACCTCGGTAAGTTGATCGCGGGTGGTGTAGTACGTGATGCCGCGAACCGAAAGGGGCCGGAAGATGTCCATCTTCATCTTTCCGTTTTCTTCACCGATGCTTACCGCTTCAACTTCGCGGTCATTGTAGCGTCCCGTGAAGTGCTTCTTAGTCGGATCGGGGTTGATATACGGAATGGTGTCGGTGACCCGAGGGACCCAAATAATTCCCGTCTTGCTTGACATGTCGCGGTCCTCTTTGAAGGATGTGATGAGGAGAAATAAGAAAGGTAAGCCAAAGATTACGGAGCCGACCACAAGGCTGATTTGGGTGGCGATCGTCTTGGTCCAACCTCGAGCTTTGGCTGAATTCGCACTCCAACCAATTGCGATCATCGAGAGAACAAAGATGCAGAGGAGATATCCGATAGTAGCGAGCGACAAAGGAATCGCGCCCTTGAGCAGCTTAATCTTGTTGCCAGGGTCCGTGTGGTAAATGAAAATAAGGCCAATCGCCGCAACGACCGAGATTCCAGCAGTGACTAATCCGCTCGTTTTCTCTGAGTCGGAAAT
Source organism: Armatimonadota bacterium (assembly GCA_025360125.1). GTDB lineage: Bacteria > Armatimonadota > Fimbriimonadia > Fimbriimonadales > Fimbriimonadaceae > Fimbriimonas. Next base: position 116,288 of record JANYCU010000033.1, read on the forward strand.
TGAAAACAGATTTTTGCTTGCCGACCAAATAGCATAGACGACGAGGCCAGTTGCCCACCAAGCCGACCACGGCATAACGAACCAAAAAATCGGCAATTGAATGCCACCATGTTCGAATGGCGTTGCAGTCAGAAATCCCAAAAAATACAAGGCTAATGCTAATGGGCCCTTGGTTACTATCCCAGCACGTCGGTGAGTTTCATTGGTGGATCTTGCCGCAAGTACGACATCGCGGATGATGATGATGGTTAGGAATAAGGCGATCCAGATGGCCGCAGAACCAATGGCGTACAGCAGGCCATCCTTGACTGCAGTTTTCAAAACCTCTGGCTTCACGAACTCACCTCGGTATGAACCCAACGATCTTTCAACTTCCATTGGATGAACGTGACAAGCATAACCAGGCCGAAAATCAGCCAAGCTAGAGCGGAAGCGTAACCCATCTTGAAGAACGCAAAGGCGTTATTAAAGAGGTGGAAAGCCGGAGTCAGCAGACTGTCGTCCGGGCCGACTGGTCCGTCGAGGGATGGTCGCATAACATAGACTCGGTCAAACTCTTGCATCGCGCCAATGAACCCGGTCACAAGGTTGAAGAAGATGATTGGGCTGAGCTGAGGGAAGGTGATGGACCAGAATTGGCGGTTGCCACTGGCTCCGTCAATCGCCGAGGCTTCGTAGAGCGAAGTAGGGACTCCTTTCAGTCCGGCAAGCCAAAGGATCATTCCTCCTCCTGCTCCCCAGACTCCTTGCATGATCAAAGCAGGTTTGCTCCATTCGGCCGATTCGAGCCAAGCAGGTGGGTCGACATGAAGCCACTTGGTAATGGTCTCTACCCAATAGGAATTGATCAAGCCTTTGCCGGGATCGGCAGTCAAAACCCATGTCCAGAGAATGGCACTCGCCAACACTGGCACGATCGAAGGCATGTAGAAAATGGTGCGATAAACCCGGATTCCACGGGAGGCTGTATTCAACAAAAGGGCGATGGCGAGGCCCGTGCAGAGGTTCAATGGTACGCCAACGCTGGTCAAATACGCAACATTGGTGAGGGACTTGCTGACCGACTTCCAATCAGCGCCAAACAGGTCTTGATAGTTCTTGAACCCGACGAAGTGCGCTTCATTGAGTACATCCCATTGCGTAAAACTGAAAAAGAGCGATGCTACCATCGGCCCGATCGTGAGAAGCAAGAACCCGATCACCCATGGCGAGACAAACAGATAGGCCCACTTCGCTTCATGTCGCTCAAGCTTCCCGATTCGCGCTCTCGCAAATTGAGTGACGAAAAAGCCAATGAATCCGACTAATGCCAAAAGGCCAAGGAACGCAGGTATTTGCAGGTTTATAACCGGGTATTTGCCTTTGTTGTAGAAGGCGTCAAGCTCCCGCTGCACTGCAATCTGGGCATCTTGTAATGCCACCGCTGAAGAAGAGCGTTTTAGGCAGGCAGCTTCAAGGGCTTTGACATGCTCAGACCACAGCACTTGCCCGGCGAAAGTGGCGGGACGAATTCGACCACTCTGGGCAATTTGCGTATGAGCATCGATGGCTTCGGCGAAATTTGGTGAGGCTGGGCGGAATAATTTTGCCGACGTCACGTTGGCCTCAATGTTGGCAATCTGCTTGGACATGAATACCCGTCCTCGCATCTTTTCCCAAGCGGCCTGGGCTTTGTTTTCGATCATTCGACCTTCGAATGACGTCATGAACTTGATCAGCATCCAAGCGTCCTCGGTGTTTTTTGCACCTTTGGGGATGGCCAACGAGAATCCGCCACACCAAGTAACAAAAGTATCTTTTTCGTTAGCGAATCGGCCCTTGTGGTTAAATCGATCGTCGGGGACGGGTGCGGGGGTTGCTTCGAAATCAAGTTCGGGTGCGTATCGGCCAAGCGTGTTGAGTATCCAGTCGCCGTCAATCTTCATCGCGACCTGACCGAGAACAAAGCAGTCATTTTCCTTATTCTGGAAGCCGGATTCAAAGCTCTTTGCTTTTTCGTAGCCGCCAACGATGTCGTATCCCTTGACAATATAATCCAAGGCTTCCCGTGCTTCGGGAGTGTTCATCGTGCAAGTACGACCGTCGGGACTCAAGAAATTTGCGTTATTTTGAAAGGCATACATGTAGAGCCATGCATTGCCAAAATTGGGCATAAACCCGGCCCTGATTAACTTCCCAGACTTGTCGAATTTGGTCAGAATCTTGCTATAGGCTAGCAGTTCAGACCACGTTCTAGGCGCACGGTTAGGGTCTAGTCCGGCTGCAGTTAAATTTGCCGACTCTTCCTTAAAAACCTTCTTATTCCAATAGAGGAGTCGATTGTCTGCCTGGGTCGGAATTGCATAAACTTTGCCTTCGTACGATGCTTCCTGCCACGGAGCGGGATAGTATTGCTCCTTCTTTGGACAAGTCGGATCGCTTAATGAGTCTCGGGAAATAAGGTCATCCAGCGAACGAAACGCACCACGTGAAGCCCAGTCCGAAATAGTAAATCGGTCTTGGCGAATAGCGTCTGGGGCTACGTTGCCAACAATTGAAGTCATCAGCTTCTGGGGGTCCATGTTTCCTGCTCCCATGCTCAAAAGCTTGACCTTAATTTCGGGATGGAGGCGTTCGAATTCCCGAATGACCGCGTCTTGTCCCTTCGTGTCGGGGCCAAGGGAAAGCCCCCACAAAATGACTTCACGTTTGCCGTCCAATGTCGCGGGTTGGGCTTGTGCGCTTGCCGAAGTAGACCATAAGGCCAGGAGGCAAGTTAAAAAAGCAAACGTGTTCTTCATCGACCTTAGAACTGTATTAAAGCCTATCTTGACTGCGACAATGAATTCTTTCTGGAATTCATTGCGGAAAAATTGTGAAGTAAAGGTGGCCAGTGGTACCCTCACAGGTTCTGTGGAAGCAACAAACTCTCAAGAAAAGAAATCAAAGCCGAATCTATTCCCACTGGTTTTCACGGTTTTTCTTGACCTCCTAGGGTTTGCGATGTTTATTCCAGACCTCCAACTTCGCGGAAAGCAACTGGCGATTGGCTTTCTGGGACTGCCCGAAGGAGCCATTCAAGTAGGGCTGATGGTTGGGCTGGGTCAATCGGTCTACTCGATTGCCCAACTCTTGACCGGAACATGGCTTGGTCGATTGAGTGATACCAATGGAAGGCGAATTGTCCTGTTGATCAGCAGTGCACTTTCGGTGGTGGCCTATTTGCTTTATGCTCAGGCTCACAATGTTTTCTTGCTGTACTTGTCACGGGCCCTTTCCGGTGTCGCTGCCGCAAACCTTGGTGTGGCATTTGCGTACGTTGCCGATGTCACCGAGCCAGAAGAGCGATCGTCGAAGCTTGGAATGTTAGGTGCCGCATTCGGCTTAGGATTTGTTATCGGCCCCGCGCTAGGTGCCGGACTGCTCTCAATCGGACATGACAGCCCGGCGATGTTGGGTTATTTCGCCGCTGGCCTTTCGCTCATTAACCTTGGGCTAATCTACAAGTTTGTTCCAGAGTCAAACTTTAATCGATTGATTAGCGAGCGGACATCCCTCGTTCAGAATATTTCTGGGGCCGTTGCAGTCAAGGGGCTGGGGATCTTGCTGCTGATGTTCTTCATGATGAACTTGGCGTTTACGAACCTTGAAACTACGTTTTTCCAACTCTTGGAAGCCAAAAACTGGATCTTTCATATTCCCTCTGACAAGGTTAAACAGGTCGGAGCCGTGATCCTGACGGTTGTTGGAATTACCGGAGTCATCACCCAAGGTGGGCTGGTGCGATTGATCGTACCGAAATTAGGAGAGTTAAAGACGGTTCGATTTTTCTACTGCCTGTTCATACCCGTCTTTCTATCTTTTCCTTATTTCCACTTTTACTGGCCCGGGCTCCTGGGCACGATCATGTTGGGTGTAACGAATGGATTGGCTGGACCGAGCATGAACGCTTTGGTGTCTCAGCGAGCACCGAAGAACATGCAAGGAAGCATCATGGGCTTGACGCAATCGCTTGGGTCTCTGGCTCGAGTTATTGGTCCACTCTTGGCAAATTTCCTCTTCCAAATTCGTCCATCGTATCCTTATTTGTATGGTGCGGCCCTCGCATGTATTCCCGCCGTGCTTTCATGGGTTATTCTAAAGCCTGTTCCACGAGAGCAGACGGATCCACTCATTGTTGGCGTCCATTAGTGTAGGAGTGTTGGCAATGCAAAAAGAAACGAAAGAGGTTCCCACAATTGTTGAGGTTGCCCCAGGCTCCAGTCTAGACTCAAGGCAAGACTCAAAAAGAGATTGGTTGGGCTCGCTCGTTGGACTCTCCATCGTCCTCGGTGGCATGGCCATTCTTTACAGCGTCTTTCGTGAAGCCCTGCACCTGTTTACGACTCCTCCGGCGGTATCCCTGAATGTTAAACCGGGTCAGCCAATCGAGATTTCGAGCGCATTTAACTCAGTTTTCGGTGTAGTTTTGAAGGTCATTCTGCTGGTAATCATGGCTTGGCTTGGCTCAGTTATCACCAACCGAGGAATTTTCCTTTATAGTCAAAGTAGGTCTGGCCGAGCTCTCCGGGACTAAAGTCCCGACCAGTAAATTTGCCTGTTAAGAGGTCAAAACCTCATGAATTGTGTCAGGTTTTTCAGAAACGATTGCGTACCCCACAATTTCGCGCTATCATAAAAACCTGCAGATTCTCGGATCTGTTTTTTGAGGTTATCATCAATATGAATTTGGGCAAATTTACCCGTGGCGCGGCACTAACCGCATTTGCAACATGTGCGCTGTTTGCAAATGCTCAATCTCGAACCGCCAGTATGTACTGGAACAAATTTGGAGATGCGGCAACCGCAGCTCCGTCGTTTGTCGATGTCACAGCTGGATCAACCGTCACACTTAGCTTTTACTTGACCACAACTGGTTTTACGACAAACCTGGCTGGTGTTTCGGCAATGATCGGCTTTGACACCGCAACCTCTACGGGTGCAGGTGCAACACCTGCTGGCAGCGGAATCACCGTTGCCCATGGTGGCACAAACGCAGTCCCAACTGGCATCCCGTTGACCTGGAATCCAACACCATTTAGTGGTGGATTCATCATCAACGAATTCGGTGGTGGCTCTGATACAACGTCAAACCCACGACCATTTGGACTTTGGACGGCGAATCAGACGGTCGCTGACTTTGGTTATACGAATGCACCAAACGTTAAAATGTTTGATTTGACCTTTACGGTATCCAACACTTTAGTTGCTGGAGATCTTCGCCCAATCACGATATTTAAGTCACCAAACCAACCCGGCGCTTGGGATTCCAACGTATCTGACTCGACCTTCCCAACTGCCAACACCGCGTTCGCGCCAGCGTATGTTGCTAACCTTCGAGTCGTCAATCCTGTTCCAGAGCCTGCAACAATTGCAGTTCTTGGCTTGGGCGTTGTCGCTCTTCTTCGACGACGAAAGAAATAACCCAATTCATTGGTTCCTGCAATTCGGCTCAGACTGGGTTGCAGGAACTTCTTACACTGAAAGGTCCTATTTCCTCCTTCTCTGCAAGGACTGAATGTGTTAAGAAGCTATAAAGGCTCAAGAAGCCAAGACAGAACTCACTTGTTGACTGATTTTCCTCAGTCAATCCATCTTAGGGAACTTATTTTAGGAGAATTCTAATCGTGAAAAAAACTGGAATCATCATTGCCGCCCTGCTCGCTACAGTGAACATGGCATTTGCAGACATCGTCGGCAAGGCAGTAACTGTTCAAACTAAGCCAATCATTCGGACTTCGGACCAACTGATGGCCAATGAGCGAGCGTACGGCCCCAAATTACCAATTCGAAAGATCAAGGACTTTGAAACGGAGCATGAATTTGACCGAAGTCATTTGCGCCAAAACCCCAATGCTATTCCTGGACCATCTTGGCCTTCGAATCTGAACGATGTTCCGATAATCAATAACGGCAACACGAAAATTCATCGAGGACCACTTTTCTCGGTTCCGGTAAGTTTTGGTGGTCCGCAATCATCGGAAAGCGGTTTTGTTCCGCCGGATTCTGACGGTGACGTCAGCCTAAGCTCGGTTATTGTTGCCGCAAACGGACGAATCAAATCGTACAACCGAACGGGCACACTCGGCACTCTAAATCTCGATACTTCGGTTTTCTTCGGCCCTCTTACACCTGTAGGCGGTACCAGTGATCCACGGGTTGTCTTCGATCGCCTCTCTCAACGATGGTACGTTGAGATTTTAGATTTGGCAAGTACGAACAACCGACTTCTTCTTGCAGTAAGTAACGGCGAAGCCATCACGGGATCAACCGTCTGGTCATTCTTTGCTTTTGCCCAAAACGTCGGTGGTGGCGCAAGCGGGTTTGCCGACTATGCAACCTTGGGAGTCGATGCAAATGGAGTCTATATCGGTACAAACCGATTCAGCGGTTCATTTGCTAACTGCGATCTATTTGCCATCAACAAGGCTTCGCTCCTTGGTGGCTCTTTGGTTGTTACTGCTTTCCACAACGTTATTGCAGGAACCGGAACGGGAATGTTTACTCCTTGGCCATGTTCCAACGATGACCCAGCGGCTACTTCTGCTTTCGTTGTTGGCGTCGACAACGCAGTCTTCTCATTGTTAAGCTACCGTCGGGTGGCGTTCGCTGCAGGTGTCTTTACACTTGGAGCAAACGGAACGATCAATGTGAACACGACATCGGTTCCATTTACAATGCCGATTCCAACGTCAGTGAGTACGACTGGATCAGTTGATTCGCTCGATGACCGACTGTTTTACGCTCGAGTCTTCACGAATCGCCTTACCGGAGCGATTACTGTCCATACCGCCCATGGAATCTCAACCGATGCAACTGGAACGTCAGGTGCGGGAAATAACCGAGCTTCGGCTCGTTGGTACAACATTGGTAATGTGTATTCTGGAACGGCGACTTTGACTGCATCAGGAACAGTTGTCGATCCTGCCGCTTCGGGATTCCAATACTGCACGATTCCTTCAACTGCAATGAACGGCCAAGGACACCAGTTCATTGGCTTCTCAATGGGCAATGCTGCCAACTCACCAGGAGTTGCTGGTTCCTATCGATTGTCGACCGATCCTTCTGTCACGGCACCCACGTTGATTACGGCTGGTGCGAATTACTACAACCTGCAAAGTGGGACTCCTACCGGAAAGAGATGGGGCGACTATTCTTTCACCATGGTCGATCCACGCGACATGATGAGTATTTGGTCATTCCAAGAGTATTGCAACTCAAATAACTCATGGCAAGTTCGAGCGATCAAGGTCTTAGCCCCCGCTCCAACGGTTGCGACGCTAACCCCAAACAATGGAACTCAAGGTCAAACGTTGAACGTGGTGGTTGCAGGTACGGGAATCTTTGATCCAGATGCAACTTATCCTGATCACCTTGCATTCAGCTTTGGCGCGAACATTACCGTTAACTCGGTTACATGGAACAGCGCTACACAAGCGACCGTTAATGTCACCGTCGGAGCAAGTGCTGCGACTGGTGCCCGATCAATTACATTGACGAACCCAGACGGACAAACCGCTACTGGATCGTTTACCGTAAACCTCGGAGTCAAAACCGTATCTGGCTCAATGAGTCTTTTCGGCTACACGGGACCAATCACGGGACTTCAATTCATCTATGAAATTCGCGACAGCGGAACGAATGCCTTGATCGAGACTCAGACTTTGACGGGCCTCGGAGCAGGAAACACGTTTAGCTTCAACACTTCGCAACCTGCAGGCAGCTATAAGCTGCGAATTCGAGGAATCAACCGATTCCTCGCTAGCTCGTTGCCGATGACGCTGAGTGCAACTGGTGCGACTGGTCTCACTTACTCATTGCTTAACGGCGATGCCAGTGCTGACAACATTGTTGGTGTTGCCGACTTCAACTTGCTGCGTGGC
>JANYCU010000012.1 GCA_025360125.1 Armatimonadota bacterium
CTTCGCTGGAAACTTATATCCATGAAATCTACAACCAAGAAAGAATGCACTCGTCACTCGGCTACATCAGCCCACAACAATTCGAGTCGCGTCTAAACGGAGAGACGCGATGAAGGTGTCCGAAATTTTCACCGCATTTCATTCCTCTGCTACTTCCCGTAATGAATGTAAGTCGTCAGTCGGGATTTGGTGTGATACATTTCGGCGGAGGAGAATTCGGAAATGAGGTTGGTCGATGAATCAATGGTGATGGCGAGGTCGGAGTCGTCGCTATTTCGGATGCGCCAGTAGGTCTTTTTTCCAACTTTGACGGTTTCGAGAGTGCTTGACCATCCACCACCTATGACAGCTTTTGTTTCGTCTCGGATGAATCGGACGAGAAGGTAGGGCTGGCGGTCCATGAGCGTGTCGTTGTAGCCGCGCATGTCGGCGGGGGTTACCCAAGTGCTTCCCTTCCCTTTCGCATCGAGGTCTTCTCCGGCAGTGCAGCCTTGATCAGGGTCAGAGATCGAAAATCGCATGTGATGTTTTTTTTTGTAGCTAACAGAACCGCTGTAGATTTCCTTCTTGCTCGATGGGCTGGTGGTTTTGTAGGAACATTCGAGGGTTTTGGCATCGCGGTATTTTGCGATGACCGCCTTCATGATGTCGGTTGGCTTGGGAAGTTGTTGCAAAAAAACGAGACTCAGGACAATGTGGAGCATATTGCCAATAGACGGTTTGAATCTGAAATTGGTTCGCTAACTGCTCAATTACTAAATACTTACGGCGTTGCCGGGTCGCGATGCTCCGTAGAAGCGACGGTTTCGATTCGTTACCCAGCCCGGCGAGACGTTTGACGCTGAAACGTCAAAGGCCTCTTGGACCGGGCTAAATTGAGCTGCCCCGTTGGGGCAAAAATTGGGTTAGGATGTGCGCAAAAAAGCCAGGTGATGGTTAAGATCGCCTGGCTGAGGATTTTTTGGGCTTGATGGTTCTTAGCTGTTCTTGTTTTTCTTTCGTCGAACAAGGCCGAAAATGCCGAGGCCAAGGACGGCCAGCGAAGCAGGCTCAGGAACAGCAGCCGTGGTGACAGTCAACTTGACGCCATCGTTAAAGTAGTGGCAATCTGGATCGAAGCTGAAACCGACTCGGCCGTCTTTTGCGTACTGGTTCATCGTATCGAGGAGGCCCAATTTGCCGAGATCGAACGTGAGGTTAGTATTGGTTGAGTGTCCTCCAACTGGGTCGGTAAACGTGCCAACAACCTTGCCTTGACCTTCGAAATAGTTACCAGCTGCTTTGTCATCGGTGAATTCGGTGACTCCTAACGCGGGCTGGTTCAGCATGTTGACATAAAGGATGTTATCCTCGTGGGTCCAATTGTAGATGTTGGTAATGGTCAACGTTGCACCCGTGATCATTTGCCCAGCAGGGACGACGTTATCGATTCCCCATGTATAGGCTTTGAAGTGGTCAAGGTCGTTTAAGTCGACCGGATTTGGCGTGAATGTGTGAGTTGTTTGGGCCGAAGCTAGAGCAGTAATAAATAGGCCAGCTACTGCCGATGCAATTCGGATGTTTCGATGATTCATGATTTATCTCGCAAGTAATCTTTCGATCAAAGATTGCGTGGGCAGACAACATGCCATTCGATCCAATTCGCCTAATTCATATGATGAATTAGCACCCAATCCGTCTGGGATTCCGTCTTTTTACCGATGCTCATTGCCCTGATCTTGATCAACTATCAGATGAAGACCTGGGATCTGTATTGCGGAGGAGACATCATGCTGAACGGGGTCTCGCCGTCGGTTCCGGCTTTTCAAAGCATTTGGATTCCGCGGGACGCGCTGTTTTACGCAAACCTTGAGATACCGATGACCAATGTTTCGGAGCGAACCCCTAACAAGTCGGTCGCTGATGTAGCGGCGAAAAAGCAGTTCATTTTGAAAGCTGATCCGAAGCATATTTCCAACTTGGTTCGGGCAGGAATTGATGTCGTTTCCCTCGGCAACAATCACGCGATGGATGGTGGGGCACCGGGGTTGCGGCAGATGCTCGCTCTCCTCGATAAGCGTGGGATCAAACATTCGGGGGCGGGGGTGAATTGGCAACGGGCAACTGAGCCGACGGTTGTGGTCGCTTCCGACGGCACTCGCGTTGCTTTCGTTTCTTATCTCTCGTTTTTGTCGGTCGAGGGGCTCCGGCACTGCACTCCGGCGACGTCTGTTCGCGCTGGAATTGCGGTATTGACCTTGCAAGGAAAGAACGGGGAGTCTGAGCTGGAAAGGTTGAAAAAGATCGTTTTGCGGGCTCGTTCCCAGGCCGATATGGTGGTGGTTGCTTTGCACTGGGGCGTCGAACGGCAGCCCTTCCCCGCTGCATATCAGGTCTCACTGGGGCGACTCTTTATTGATGCCGGGGCGGATGTGGTCATTGGGGCGCATCCCCATGTTTTGCAACCCGCAGAGTTGTATAACGGGAAGCCGATCATTTATTCATTGGGGAATTTCGTGAATCCGGGAGGTGGAAGCTCGGCGATGTACAAATTGACGTTTGAGAAGACTGCTTTCCGGTCAGCAATGATCATTCCGACGACGTATTCAGGTGGTAGGGCAAGCCATTCGAAGCGGGATTTCAATGAGATTTCACGTCTGGAATCTGTACTTCAAACGAAGTATAAGAGTCCAGAATCCAATACACTGACGTACCATGCATCGTGATCTAGCTTCGACCGATCGCTTGCGGTTTCATTGGGAAGTTGTATGCCTTCACCTTGAAATTACTTCGGCTTACCAGGATGTTTTGGACGACATCGTTTCAAAGTACTCAGAGCCCCATCGTGAGTATCACAACGCAACTCATATTGCGAAAATGATCTATTGTTTGAATTACCTGGATTCCTTTTTTCCAAAATTGGATCTTGAGGACATGAATCAGCTGATCATGGCGACGATCTTTCATGACGTGATATATGACCCACGGGCCAGCAACAATGAAGAACAGAGTGCCGACTACACCAAACGTACCCTTGAGCGACTTGGGGTTGATCAGTCATTTATTTTGAACGTCATGGCATATATTCTTTGTACCAAGACTCACAAAATTGACTCGTCGGTTCCGTATTCGGCTGCGATGATTGACGCCGACCTAGCTATCCTCAGCGCCGACGCTTCAGAGTACGACGAATATGCAAGAGCGATTCGGGTCGAGTACGGGTTTGTACCGAATGAAGACTATCAGGTTGGCAGAACGAAGGTTCTCCAAAGCTTCCTAGGGAGGGATTCAATCTATCATGTTGCGGGATATCGAGACGAATTCGAAGCCAAGGCAAGGGAGAATATCGCTCGGGAGATTGCATCTTTGAACGCGACCGAAAGTCGTTAACGAGTGATAGTTGGGACAAGAGGTCGGATTGATGTTCACCTTGTTGAGGATGGTTAGTTTTCTGTCCCGAAGAACGTATTGCGCTGGTACAATTACTATCCAAGAGGCAACCGCTTGGCATCTGCTCGAAAACCCTATAAACGCGCACTTATTAAACTCAGCGGCGAAGCCCTCGCCGGAGACCTGAAATTTGGTCTCGATCCCCATATTCTTAATTACATAGCCAAGGAGGTCGCGGACGTTCACCGTGCCGGAATCCAGTGTGCGATTGTGGTTGGCGGCGGAAACTTCATTCGGGGCGAAACTTTCTCGGTCGAAGGAGGCATAGATCGTTCGGTTGCCGATCAAATGGGAATGCTGGGAACCCTCATGAATTCACTGGGTCTTCAGAGTGCAATTGAGCGCCAGGGGCTAGAGGCTCGCGTTCAAAGCGCGATTACAATTGCTTCGGTAGCCGAACCATTTATTCGACGACGAACCTTGCGGCACATGGAAAAAGGACGGCTGGTTGTTCTTGCTGCGGGTACTGGCAACCCATTCTTTTCGACCGATACCGCAGCGGTCCTTCGAGCACTCGAAATTGAGGCCGACGTGCTGGTCAAAGCTACCAAGGTTGACGGCATTTACGATAGCGACCCGAAGAAGAACCCAAATGCTAAACGGTACGCGAAACTGACGTATACAAAAGCGATCCAAGACCGATTGAAAGTCATGGACCAAACTGCCTTTACGATGGCCGATGAGCATAAGATGCCATTGATCGTATTAGATTTTCACAAACCGGGGAGCCTGCTCGACGCCCTAACTGGCGGCATGTCTGGAACCTTGGTAGGAGACGATAACGAATGAGTGTAAACGAAATTATTACGGACACGGAAACCCGAATGCAGCATGCAGTGGATGCGATGACGCACGATTTTGCTAGTTACCGAACTGGACGGGCTACCCCACAGGTACTCGACCGGGTTCACGTTGAATACTACGGAACTGAGACTCCAATCACCCAGATTGCCAACGTCAGCATTCCGGAGCCTCGCCAACTCTTAATTCAACCCTACGAAAAGCACATGACCCCGGTTATTGAAAAGGCGATCATGAAGAGCGACCTAGGAATTAACCCGGTGAACGACGGAAGTGGTATCCGACTTACCTTCCCTGCCATGACGGAAGACCGACGAAAGGACATGGTCAAACAGTGCCATGCGCGGACCGAGCAATGTAAAGTCAGCATCCGAAACGTGCGCCGTGAGGCTAATGACGCGGTTCGTGCCCTCGAAAAGAAGAAAGAGATCACGGAAGATGACGTGAAGGGCAACGAGACCAAGATTCAGAAATTGACCGACACTTTCACGGCAAAGTGCGAAGAGATTGGCAAGAAGAAAGAAGCCGAACTTCTTACTGTATAATTTCAAAAAGCGATGGCTTCTCCGGCTACCCTAAACCGACTACAAAAGAAGGCCGTAGAGCAAGGAATCGACCTTGAACGGCTGCCTTCGCACGTCGCCATTATCATGGATGGTAACGGTCGGTGGGCCAAAAAGAAGGGCTGGCAACGGCTTCTGGGTCACCGCGAAGGTTATAAGGCTCTGCGGGGAGCTTTGCTGGATGCAAGCGAACTTGGCATTAAGTATTTGACGGTTTATGCGTTTTCGGCCGAGAACTGGCGAAGACCTGAAGAGGAGGTCAGCGGCCTGATGAAGCTGATTGAAACGGCTGCCCGCGAAGAATTGCGCACGATGCACCAGAACAACGTTCGGGTCAATGTCTCAGGTCGGATCGAAGAGTTGCCCAAGGGATTGCAGGATGCCTTGGAGCATGGGATGGAGACGACGGCGAATAATACGGGCATTGTTTTTACTCTCGCGGTTAATTATGGCGGTCGAGCCGAGATTGTGGATGCGGTTCGGGATGTGGTGGCAGCTGGTTTTGAACCCGAAGACATTACTGAGGAGATCATTTCTGCGCATTTGTACAATCCTCATCATCCTGAGCCAGACCTCATGATCCGGACCGCGGGCGAGATGCGTTGGTCGAACTTTTTGATATGGCAGGGTGCTTACTGCGAGCTTTGGGTGACGAAGGATCCATGGCCGGAGTTTGGGTCGACGCATTTACTGGATGCGGTGAAAGAGTATCAGCGCCGAACGCGAAAGTTTGGGGCGGTGGTTGATTAGAGATCGGGGATCAGGGATCGGAGCTCGGGGATCGAAGACCGGAGGGCGGAGGGCGGAGGGCGAAGGGCGCTTCGCTTAGGCATGCTTCGCATTTGGGCCAGGAATTAATTGCTACACATGGCATTTTTGCTGTAATTCGTGTTGAAGGTTTCCTTTGGCCCACAACCTGCAACCTAACTCATTGACATCCGAAGAAGATCTGAGATTCCTCCCCGGTACTCATCTTGGATCCAAAACAATCATAACGCGGCTGGAATCGCTTCCCAGTCGCGTTTTAATGTATATTTCGAATCATTTTCGAACAGTGAAACGTTTGCTAAGTTGAGATATGCGGAGTTCAACTAAAGTCAAAAGTGAAATTAAAGCGATTCTTTGTGCCCTGCCTCTCATGGCTTTTGCCAGTGAAAACATTGCCGCATATCAAAGGTCGGACGAAGGTGAATCCGCGCATCATCAAAACAAGCTCAACTTAGGCAATATATCGCTCGAAATTGAGGCCGTTTGCAAACTGGGAGAAGATTCAATATCGTGCTGGAAGCCAGACGGACAAAGAGTCAGGTCACTGGATGACGAAATCGGGAAATTATTAACTCTAAAAGATGGCAATGAGCCTCGATCATTTGGATTTGCAGCAGGCTTAAAAAATCGCATTTTGCTCCTGAAGACGACTTACTTTTCTGAGCCACTAAATTCAAGGCGGGTTTATGATTCAATGACCCTTACCCAGGTTAAGGAGCCGGCAAAGAATTGGCGAGACACTTTCTTCATGAACCAAGGCATAACGGCCGATAAGTCGGAAACTTTTCGGCACTTTTATGCCGGATCCTTTGAAAAGTCCGCGACCGAGGCTCCGATGAACTTTACATTCACGAAGGAACTTGAAGGGCCAATCAATGTTTCGCTGGATAAAGGCTTACTAACGATTGACGACAATCAGTTTGAGATCACATCAATTGACTCACCTCCGCCAAGGCAAATCGACGCTGAGCAATTGAGCCACCAGACGTCTTATACCGCAATTGACCTCATCGGCGTGAGAATATCGAACCCAAATCTCATTGCCGTCCTTACACCAATTGATCAAGATGGGAACGAGCTGTCTTATGCCACCAGAATTGATGTCGCAGTTCCGTTCGATCAAATAGGAAAACGTCCTCACTATCGACTCATTTTTCCATTGGAGAAGTCAAAGGTCAATAGGATCTCGATCAAGCGGTTTAATCGTTCAACCCTCGATTTTGGCCACATAAAACTTGACCCGGTTGGGAGGTCGTCTCGATGAGGAGCTTCTTTCTATTGGGTTCTGTAGTCACGGGTGGCATCCTCTTTTCGCAAGCCCCGCTGCAAAAGCAACTCTGGGAAAATGCGGCCAAAAACAATCAAATATTGAACGACGGTGTCTCCGTCGAAGTGGATGGTGTCTGCAAGTTTTCTGATGATTCAGTCCAGTGCTGGAAGCCCAATGGATCGAACAACAAACCCCTCACGGATAAGCTCCGAGCGGTAATTAATGCTCCCGTGCCCGGTAAGTACTTTGCCTTTCAAACTGCATACGGAAAGAAGTATCGGTGCCTGTTTTACCGAGTTTCTATTTTGAATTCAAATGGATTTGATCAAGGGCATCCTAACCAGCGGACTGACAATAGCCAATCGTTCAAAGAGAACTGGTCTTTCTATGCTTCTGAATTTGAAATCTTTCGCCAGGAGCTCAATGGGACCCAGACAACTCTTAAATACATTCCAGGATTCTTCAATCTCGAGACCAAAGAATTTCCTTTTCGTTACCAATTCAATTCGACATCCCTTGAGTCAGTGGTCATCCCGATTAAATTAGGTCAATTTGAAGTTGACGGCAATACATACGAGATTACTTCGATCGCTGACCACCAGACGGGCGCTCCACTTTCCAAGAATACTTATCTCCGAAATTTCGGTGTTAAAACGGTTCCGGCCAAGACTGACATCACGATCCGTCAAATTTCCATCAGTCAACCCGCTTCCACGGTTGTAGTTGATCTGGCCACTGCGAATGGCAAGGCTATAAACCTTGTCGATGAAAATGATGAACCTATAACAATTGGGCAATTGGACGACTGGAATCGGTCGAACAGCAAATTAGATTCAAATTCTAAAGCCGGAAAAATTCCCTTTCATGAGCCTGGAATTGGTTCAATTCCCGCCATTAGTTCGGTTCAGCCAGGAACTCAAATTGTTTGGACGTTCGCCGTGGATAGGGCCAAGTGCGAGCGGCTTCTGCTTACCCCTAGTCGAGAACACTCTTACTTGTTCGAGAATATCAGGCTCGATCCTAAGTAGAATTTGCCGGAATTTTTCGAAATCTATGACGTTTTGGCCCGCAATCTGCAAGCTATCTCATTGACATTCGAAGAAGATCTGAGATTCCTCCCCCGGTACTCATCTCGGATCCAAAGCAATCATAACGCGGCTGGAATCGCTTCCCAGTCGCGTTTTTTATTGTGAAATCTGAAGAAATTAAATGTTTTACGAACCATTTCCGGGCCCCAAACAACTAATAAGTAGCTTACGGCGTGCAAACTTCTTGCTCCAATTCGCCGTCCAGCCCAAAAATATGAACCGCCATCCTCTTCCCAAACTTATGCTGGCTACCTGTGCTTCGGTACCATTGTTGCTGGTTCTCACTGGCTCAATCGGTCAGAAGCAAGATCAATCGTTAAAGCCAGGTGAGAGGAGAGTCGAAAATGGGATTATCGAGGTGTCGGGCAATCGATATGAAATTGACGGTGTTTGTAAGTTCGGGGAGGACTCGGCCACATGCTGGAAGCCCGATGGAACGCCGAATAATGAGCTCAGTGATCGCCTAACCAATTCTATTCGTCACCCGAGAAGTAACAACTCGCGAACCTATACCGTGACCTTCCTCAAAAAGAAGCGATTCTTGGTACTAAAGCACACCCGACTTAATCAATCCAATTTATCCGGTAACTTTCCTTCGAATCGAGATAATTATGGTCAGTTGAAGGAGGGTTGGTCAGGTTCCTCGTCGTCAGGCTTCTCTGCAAGTTATCGTGACTTCGATGGATCGGAAATAGATTGGAACGTTATCGAGGGAACGTTTGAACCTGAAACAAGGGAATTCCCACTCCGATATGAATTTGAAACCCAGTCTCCGAATCTTATCAAGCTAAGACTAGAACTCGGGAAATTCGAAGTCGATGGAAATTTGTTCGAGATCAAGTCAATCTTGGACCACCCAAGGCTTGAGCCAGGTAAACAAGACGCGAGTTCGTATTACAATCCATATCAAGCTCCGGCCAGAACAGACGTCATTATTCATGCTGTTTCGATAGTAAATCCTTACAGTTCATTTACACTAAATGTGGCCGACGAGGCTGGAAATCCATATGCATATGTTGACAAAGATGCCAAACCAGTATCGATCGACACTGCAAATAAATGGGATTCGGAAAACCTTCGGTATACGCAAGACAAACCTCAACCTAAATGTCCTTATATGCCGGTTGGAAACTGGTCTTTCAACGCTAAATACGAGCCTCCAACGAATTTTGATAGGCCATGCTACTTTGGCATAACCAAAGACAAGTGCAAGAACATCTTGATTTCGTCTTCAGCGAGGACGGTTTATGTGTTTGAGCATGTGAAGCTTGACCCTAATTGAGGAAGAATGAACATTTTCTTTCTCCAATCGCACTCATCTTTGAAAGTAAGATAATTAATAGGGATTATGATGAAACAAGGGTTCGTTTTTGTTGGCGTATTGACCGCCATTGTCGGTTGTTCGAAAGATATCGCAAGTGCGGACTTGCAGAGTCAAGCCAATAATCCGCCTAAAGGCGGGCCACCGCAAGTGCAGGCTGATCTCAATCACGTTCCATCTACCGCTGGCCAAACTGCGCCAGTATCTCCTGCAGGCAGGGTTGGTAATCCAGATCGAAATATTCAGCACCGTACCCTTCCGGTTCAAAATGCCTCTATGCATCCGAATCAGCCAAATACTCCACCTGAACCGCCGAAGGAGAACCCCAATGCGGCTCCGCCAAAACAAGGGGAGAAGGTTGCTGAGAACAATCGAATCGAAATTGGCCTAAAGACGGTTGAAGTGGAAGGCGTTTGCAAATTATCTGAAGACTCGGCCGTGTGTTGGAAGCCAAGCGGAGAGAAATATGAGGCCCTTGCGACGGAACTCACCAACGCAATCAAGAGCAAGTCGGATAGCTATTCGAACAACTTCCAGTTCAAGTTCATGAAGAAGAATCGAATCTTAGTCATGAAGACGGTTACCAAGCCGATGAAGCCTGGAACGAATAATATGGGTAGCTACAGCCTCGGACTGATGAACGATTACAGCGGTATGTCGGAAGGAAGAGAAGGCTGGAACAATGGCAATAGCGCATTTTCGAGTTCAAGTGGAAATGGATTTGACCAATCGCAGACCGAGCGCCAAGTGCTAACAGGGGCGTTTAACAAAGAGACAAAGACCTTCCCTCTTCGCTATCAATATACAACGTCGAACATGGATCGTAAGGTGATCTCATTTACGAAAGGACAGTTCAGCATCGAAGGCAATTCTTATGAAATTGTTTCGATTAGCTCGAATCCTGAGAAGGGACAGCCAAACAACGGAATGTACATGGGGGGCACGCAACCAGGCATGAAGCCTCCAAAGTACACCTACGTCAAGGTTAACGTGGTGAAGATCACGAATCCATATACTATTTTGAACCTCGCTCCAGCCGATGACTCAGGTATGCCGTATTCGGGCCTAAACGCTAATGGTGAGCCAATCTCCGCAGCGGAAATGCGAAAGCAGCAAGAAGAAGAGACCAAAAAGATGATGGAGGCACAGCGATCGGGCAAGCCATATACGTACAACGGAATGAACCGGAACATGGGCAACTACATCCAAACCATTAATCTTGATCCTTCGAATGGCTCGAGAATGGGAATGATGAATCAAGCCATCAACGTCGATATCTCGAAGATCAAAAAGCTTTCGGTGACCGTCAGCAAAAGAACGGTTTTTGTTTTCGACAAGATTAGATTGGATTCAAATTGAAGAATTTCTTGACCTTCGGAATTGTAGTCTTGTCGGTCGCGACGGTTGCGTTAAACCACAACGCGTTAGGTGCGATATTGCAGGTCAAGACGGGCGAAACGGCGGTGGAAAATTATTCTGTTGTGGTCGGCAACAATCGATATGAGATTGATGGTGTGTGCAAGCTCTCCGAGGATGGCGCGATCTGTTGGAAGCCTGATGGATCGTCTAACCCTTCCTTGACCTACAAGATCAACGATGCGATCCACAATCCGAACTATTCGACTCAAAGAACGTTCACAGTCTCGCTACAAATGAAGCGGCGAACGGTGATCATGAAGTCCACGCAAGTTAGCCAAAGCCAAAATGGGGTGGATGGCGGCGCCGTTTTTCGACGCAATCAGAACGACAACAAATTCACTGAGGGCTGGCAGGAGTATTCAGATACGAATTTCTCGGCCAACGAAACTGGTTTTAATGGAGAACAAATCAATTGGCACTCAATTGATGGGAAATTTGAGCTGGCAACGAAGGAATTTCCTTTGCGCTACGAATTCACCCGAAGTGGATCAAAGCCGGTCATTAAGAAACTGGAAGTCGGGAAATTTGAGGTCGATGGAAATGTCTTCGAAATTGTTTCGATTACTGATCATCCGAAACCGAAGCCAAACGACGCTTCACGGCTAAATGGTGGCAGTTTTAACCAATTTGCATCGATTTCGCGACCTCCGGAACCCAAGACCGACATTGCGATTAAAGTGGTCAAGATCAATAACCCATACAGTTTAGCAACGATTCAGCTGGCGGACGAGAAGGGACAACTGATCTACTTCGTCGATGAGAAATTTAATCGGGTTTCGTTCGACGTAGTTAACAAGTGGAATGCAACTTACAATGTTTACGCTCCGGGCAAGACGCCTCCAAAGTCACCATTTATCTATGCTGGCGGCTATGCATTTGACCAAAAGTACAACCCACAGGTCGGGGTCACGACACCCTCAGTCTTTTACGTTCCAAAGGAGAAGTGCAAGAACATCATGATCACTTCGACAGAGCATGATGTTTACGTTTTCGACCACGTCAAACTGGACCCTAACTAGATATCATGAGAACTTTTTCCGTCTTCGCATTCACTGGCATCACGGGATTAAGTCTTGCAGTATTCGGTATTGGTTCGGTGACAGTCCAGAAGTCAGGAGAGCATCTCGTTATGAACAACTCGTTTGAGGCGGGCAATCACCGCTTCGAAATTGATGGAGTATGTAAGATGACCGAATCTTCGGCCAGGTGTTGGAAGCCAGACGGGTCTCCCAACAAGTTGCTCGCGAAAAAGGTCACGGATGCCATTCAGCATCCGGCGACTTCCTCTCTTCAATCCTTTTCGGTTTCGTTTCTCAAAAAGAGGCGGTTTGCGATTGTTAAAGCGACCGAAACCGACCCCCGCTATTCGCCATTAGGGATGGGAAAAGTCTATGAGAAGGTTGGCAAACCGGGCAAATTCACTGAAGGCTGGACCGAATATTCTGGTTCGAATTTTGCCGCCAATGAACGGACTTTTTCGGGAGCGGAGATAGCTTGGAGTTCGATCGAAGGAACGTTCGAGCGGGGCACTAAGGAATTTCCTTTGCGGTACGAATTTATGGCTCCATTCGTAAAGCAAGGGGTCAGGAAGCTTCAGATTGGAAAATTTGAAATCGATGGCAATAGTTACGAGATCTTGGCGATTGGTGATCATCCAAAGTCCGGCCCCAATAGAGGAACGTTCTTCGCAAACGGACCTAGGAGCGGATCAGGAAATCGGTCCTTTTCCGACATCCCACCACGAACAGACATTACCTTTCGAGTTGTTTCGATCACGAACCCTTACAGCATTTTAGGCTTATTAATAGCGGATAGCCGGGGCATTGCCAGTGGTTACGTTGACGACAAAGGTATCTCGGCGCCCCCCGAGGAAGTCAACAAATGGACTGTAGCGCATCCCTACGTGGCTCCGCCAACGGTCCAGGAAAAGTCACCCTATCACTATTCGGGAAGTGGCTGCTTTGATCCGAAGTATTACTCGGCCAAGAATCCGCCAATCGTTGCTTCGTTTTACGTGACGAAAGCAGCCTGTAAAAACATGATTTTGACCTCGACGCGTCGAGAGATCTATGTATTTCCTCACATTCGACTGGAGCCGAATCGTTGACGGTTAGCCGAAACAGCCAATGTCACTCTGAAGTAGAGTCCATCTTCCATAGCTTAAACCCAAGCAACAGCCAGCCGATGATGAGGCAAAGTCCACCGATTGGGGTGATTGCGCCTAGCGTCTTGATATGGGACAATGCGAGAGCGTAGAGGCTGCAACCAAAGATAAGTATTCCGGCGATCCAAAGCCAATAGACCGTCCTATACTTCCCTTCATTATCGTTCATTGCCAGAACCATGAGGGCCACGGCGTGTACAAGGTGGTACCGTATACCAATATTCCAAATTTCGAGGTCCGCGGCAGAGACTTGATCCTTGATAGCATGGGCGCCAAAAGCCCCAAGCATGACGGCTAATCCGCCGAGAAAAGCCCCAATTGCCGCAAAACGATTTGAATTCACGTTTTGTTAGCGTACCGCGGAGTACTAAAATAGACTATGAAATTCGTTTCAATTATTTTTCTCGCCATAGGAATGACTCACCCCCAAGATGGAGCCCAGAAAAAAGATCCGCCTCGAGCGCCAGCCCCAGGGGTCAAAATCGCTCCTCAAGCTAAATCCATGCGGGTAATTGTGGACGACAAAGAAGTCAACTTTGGCGCGAATGGAGTCCGGACCTTTGGCGGACGAACGTTCGTTCCCTTCCGTGCCTTGTTTGAAGCTTTGGGCAGCGAAGTGGAATATGACTTGGTCCACAAAAAAATCACCGCGACCAAGGGCAACAATGAAATTGAACTGACGATTGGCGACCTTATTGCCCGTAAAAATGGAGCAGAGATTACGATGGAAGCCGCCCCTCAATTGGTGAAAGCAACATCATACGTGCCATTGAGATTCGTTGCCGAATCGCTGGATGCTGAGGTCAACTACGATGGCGCGGCGGGTGTGATTACGATTAAGACGAAGGAATAGCTGTCAGCTATCAGCCGTCAGCCGTCAGCCGTCAGCCGTCAGCCGTCAGCCGTCAGCCGTCAGCCGTCAGCCGTCAGCTAAAAGCGGAAAGCGGAAAGCGGAAAGCGGAAAGCGGAAAGCGGAAAGCGGAAAGCGGAAAGCGGAAAGCGGAAAGCGGAAAGCGGAAAGCAGAGACAAAAGGAAGGGCCAGCGAATTGCCTGGCCCAGAGTTACTGAATATATTAAGTCTTGGCCTACTTGTTCTTAATCGTGACCTTTTCGCCGTCTGCGCTGAACATGAACGTAAAGTTCTCGGGAAGGCTCTTGGTCGATCCGTCAAACATCATGTTTCGCTGTTCTTGGGTTAGGTCGCTGAACTTGAGATAGCCTTGCTTTGTCATCAACTCTCGTTGAGCCGGACTAATGGACTTAATGAATTTCGCACCGTCAATCTTCTTGAAAGTAAATCCCTTTCCGAAGAGTGAGTTACCGGAACCAAAACTAAACGTCTTGCCATCTTTCGAGAACGACTTCAACATGTCCTTCGAATTGTGGTCTAATTTGAAATTGAAGGTCTTTTCGTCGGCGCCAAGTCCCTTTAGTGACTTCAACTCTTCGAGCATTTGAGCATCTATTTTTGGCATTTTCTTCATCTGAAGCTTCATGTCGGTCATCGACTTTTCAAACGCCTTCATTTGGCTTGGATCCATCTTTGGCATGTCCTTCAGGTGGATATTCAGGTCAGACATTGACTTTTCAAACGCCTTCATTTGGCTTGGATCCATCTTCGCAAAGCCCTTCGGCGAGACAAACATATCGCCGCCAAGTCCTTTCAGAGACTTCAATTCTCCGAACTGCTTGGAATCAAAATTTGAAAATGCTTTTGGGTCCATGAATATATCTCCGCCAAGGCTATTTATTCTCATCCCAGGAACCGCCATTGGAGCAGTTGACCAGGACATTCTTCCCGTTTGGAAGACAAGGGTTGACCCATTGACTTGCCATGATCCGCCGAGCGACTCTGCTACAGTTTCAAGTGCTTCATGAAGCGGCACATGGGTCAGGTTAACCGTGATTTTCGATTTTGGCATCTTGTCGACGTTCGTAACGAAATTGACATTTTGCTTTGCAAGCCATTTCAAGACATCGGCCGCAGTTGCATTGGTGAAATGGACCGAAATAGGTTTGTCCATTCCTTTCATGCGAGATAAGCCGCCCATTTGGTAGTACGACATGACTGGAGCGCTAAGTCCGTGATTGTCCGGCGCAATGAGGGAATAAGAGCTTCTTGCTTGTGCAGGCCCGGCTATTGCGGCAGGGGCTGAAGGAGTTGTCTGTTGGCCCTGTAGGACTATTGAGCCCGATTGAGCCGCAGTCGCTTGCCCCGCAGTTATCGCTCTAGGTGCATCGCTAATCTTCGCTGGAGCGCCTTGAGTATTGACTGAACCATCTTGTTGGTAAAGAACAATCGAATGATTCGATGATCGGTCAGATGATCTGTCCACTTCACGATTCGTTTGTTCGTTCGTAAATTCGGTTGGCGTGATTGGCTTCCCTGGTTTTACAATGGCATATTGCTTATCGACTTGCGGATCAACACCAGTTTGATCGTTTCCAATGATGAGAGCAGCATAGGCTGCAATTTCAAACATGATAGGCATTTAAATAATTCCTCCGTTCCTGGCGTCTTGACATTCGATTGCAAGACCTCTAAGTACAGTACAGAAACCGCGTTTTGAAACGTTCCAAGAAAACAAAAAAAACCTTCCATTTCTGGAAGGCTCTTTTTTGATTGGGATCGCTACCGTTAGGATCGTTTCTTTGATTCGAAGATTTTCCGTAATTTTAACTGGTCTGTCGAGGCTTCTGGCTTTGACACAACCTTCTTCAGCTTACGGGTTGCCGCAACGAGTTCAACATTGACTTGTTGAGTTTGGTCGCCCGATTTGACCGTAACCACCCATTTTTCGCCAGCTTTGTTGTTTCGGGTTAGCCCGGTATAGGCTCGTCGAAGTGTATTGACTTGGTCGCTGTTAAAATCAACCGCGTTGATCTTGGTGACGAAGTCACCAATTTTTAGTCCCTGGACATCGGATGAAAGGACTTTCATTGCCTTATCTTCGGCGCTCGCCTGAAGGACAAATGGCACTTTGCCATAGGCTTCATCGATCTCTTTGAAGTCATATCCTATTTTTGCAAGTTGGGCTTCGACTGGAAGTTCGCCGGGCTTTGTGATGATCGTGTCATAGAAATCGCCCATTGACGCTCCACCGAATTTAACCAGCAGTTCCCGGATTCGACCTTCTTCAAAACCGGGCTTATTGTCCTTGCATTCAGCAAATAACGCTCGTTCCACATCGTCAAGTGACCGCTTGCCGTTGGTTTTATGGATCAATTCAATGTCGAGACAAAGGCCACATAGCCAGCCAGTGTTGTAGTAGCTCACCAACATTCCATCGGAGTTTCCGACGCCGTTGGCTGCTTCACGAACTCGGAAACTGGAATCGTACGGCGAAATATTAAAACGATCTTGCTTGGCCCGAACTCCGGTGAGATTGGTCACCAGGGTTGCATACATTTTGTCGATTGGATTTGCATATCGCTCATTGGTTCCGTACCAGCCGTAGCGCCCAAGCAATGTATGGGCGAAATAGTCAGTGACGCCTTCGAGCCACCATAGGGCTCCGGTTTGGGGCATCGTGGTGTAGTCAAACGGTCCAAGTGGCTTGGATCGAATTCGTTTGACGTTCCAAAGGTGGAAGAATTCGTGAGCATAGACTCCGACGACGCCGGGTCCGACTCCGTTCGCCATCGATATTTCTGTTGACGAAAGATGCTCAAGCCCTCCTGCTCCGTCGGTTCCTGCGTTTACCGCGAAGTGCCAAACATATCGATCATAGGGCGCGCCTCCAAAGAAGTCTCCTTCCATCTGCGAAACGAACGCACAGGCCTTTTTGACATATTCGCGGTCCACTCCAGCAATAGCCGCAGCTGTTCCTCGATAAGCGATGACGTGGGTCTTGCCTCGCTGGACGTAGGTATCGACTTTGAAATCACCGAAAGTCACCGGGTTATCGGCCAGGTGATCGTACGTATCCACCTTATATTGGAGGTCTTCTTTGACAGGCATCAGGCCGATGGCGATATGCGTCGGCTTCGAGAAAGCAAAATTCAAGGTACATGGCTCTTGGGTACGACCAACAGGATACATGTAAGTTGACGGGCCAGAATAGTGGCCAACGCCATCGGTCATGGGTGAATCTAGCTCGTACGATATCGATGCCATCTGCCCCTTTTTGCACGTTATGTTCCACGATACGATAACGGGCAGCGTTCCTTCCGTAACTCGGGCAATTCCAACTTCTCCATTACTGGCGGATGCCACGACATTGGGCACTCGTCGCCAGTTATTGGCGTATCGGTAAGAACCGGGTGCCCAATTGGGTATTTGAACCTTGGTGACGTCGCTATTTGCTTTAAAAGAAAGCGTGACTTTGAGTTTGCTTGGCCCAGAGCCCTCGGAAACAAGATATGAAAGCTGAGCGTTGGCCGCGGTGCATAGCAGGAGGGCACCCAAGATGGCGCCCGTGTAGTTAAATCCCCTCATGAAGGGCAGTTTAACAAATATTAAGCGCCAGTGGCAGAAAATTCGTCCAAAACGTCTTCAGTTCGTTCTTGGTGAGGCGACAGGGTATTGAAAACGCCCTGGATTTTTCGCCGATTTCGACGTCGGTTCAGAGCATCCTTTGCCGCCACCAGGGATCGGATTGCTTCCTCGTTTTCGACGCATGACAGGGTGCCGAGTTGATAAGATTCAAGTTTGGCCATTGCTAGTTCAATAACATCTTCGACCTGAACGCCGTTGAGACCAACTTCGGGAGGCAGCCCAGTTTGGAACTGGATGGTCATGAATTGATTTTCGAACCGATATGGGTTCACCAACATTGAAGATTTGATTAGTTCTGACATTTCCTTCGCCTCATGTTCCATTCTCCACTAAATTCGTTAAATCGTGGTGAAATGTTTTTCCACACACTTCAAGACGGTAAAACATCCACGATGAACACCGAATTGTTAAAAGAATTAGTCGAGGGACATGGCGTTCCCGGTCAAGAAGACCTCATCCGAACGATCGTTGCCCGTGAATTAAAAGGCATCTGTGAACTGTCGACTGACAACATGGGCAATCTCATTGCTTTAAAACGTGGAACTGGCGGGGGCAAGAAATTGATGCTTGCTGCCCATATGGACGAGATCGGGTTTGTTGTTAAATTCATCGACAAGGACGGGTTCATTCGACTTAACCCCATGGGTGGCTTTGATCCTCGACAACTTAATTCTCAACGAGTCATTGTTCATACCGCCAAAGGTCCTATTAACGGAGTCTTGATGTACGGAACGAAGCCCAAACACCTGTTGACCGATGCCGAAGCCAGCGCCGGGCAAAATTTGGATTCATTCTTCGTTGATTGCGGTCTCGGTGAGAAAACAAGCGACTCGGTCAGTATTGGCGATATGGTTTCGATGAGCCGAACCATGATTCAGCTCGGTGACCTATTTAGCTGTAAAGCGATGGACGATCGAGCCTGCGTTTTCATCATGATTGAAGCGGTCAAAAAAGCGAAGAATCATGCAGTTGACGTTTATGCAGTTGCCACTGTTCAAGAGGAAATTGGCCTGCGAGGAGCAACTGCGGCAGGCTCTGCGATTGCGCCTGACGTTGTGGTTGCGCTTGACGTCACGCTTGCAAATGATATCCCTGGGGTTACCGAACAGGATCATGTCACCAAACTCGGCAAGGGTGCTGCGATCAAAATTATGGACAGTTCATTGATTTGCCATCCCAAGGTCGTTGACCATTTCCGCCAACTAGCGATCAAGAACAAGATTCCTTATCAGATGGAAGTTCTGCCCCGAGGGGGCACCGATGCGGGTGGAGTTCAACGGTTGCATGGTGGCATCCCGGCATTCACGCTCTCTACACCAACTCGGTACATCCACACGGTCAACGAGACGGTTCATAAGGACGACGTTCAGGCCTGCATCGATTTGCTTGCCAAGTACATTGAGGATGCCCACAACGGAAAGTACAGCTACGATTAAAGCTCGTTATCGAGCGATTCAGGACGAGATTGAGCGTAGCTGCGCGTTGGTGTCGCGAGACCCGGCGAGCGTTACGCTCATTGCCGTCAGCAAGACTCAGTCCGCCGATAATGTTCGGAAACTGTACGATCTCGGTCATCGGGTTTTTGGCGAAAGTCGCTTGCAAGAATTACAGCCTAAGGCGGAGTCCTTGCCTCAAGACATTGATTGGCATTTCATTGGAAAGCTTCAGAGCAACAAGGTTCGCCGCGTAGCTGAAATTTGTTCCACGATTCACACTATTGAATCTGAATCGCAGGTTAAGGAATTTAGTAAGCTTTCCAAACCAATTCAGGTCCTAATTGAAGTTAATATTGCAAAAGAAGAACAAAAATCAGGAATTCTTCCAAAAAGCCTTGACGTGCTGTATGAAAGTGTCATACAATCAACCCTAGTAGAGTTCCGAGGTTTGATGACCGTCGGTCCGATTGTTCGGGAAGCGGAGGATATCCGTCCTTACTTCGCAGAAATGCGAAGACTGAACGAAAAAATCGGAGGCGATTGGCTCAGTTTGGGAATGAGCGGAAATTTTGATGTGGCAATCCAGGAAGGAGCAACGCACATCAGAGTTGGTACTTCTCTTTTCGGAGAGAGGTGAAAGAAATTATAAAAGGATTAACTCATGGAAGAGATGGTACAGGACAAACCGTCCATTATCGGCAAAATCGCCAACCTATTCACCCGTACCGATGATCGGTATGACGAGGATAACTTCGAGCCTGAAACGATGGACAATGCTGTCGTGATGTCGCCGATGCGCCCGTCACACCGCTACACCATTACCGTTCGAAAAGAAGTGATGAACTTCGAAGATGCAATGGCCACTGCAAACGGGCTTAAGCACGGCGAACAACAAATTTTGAACCTCACGCTGTTGACCCCAGAAGTAAAGGATAAGGTCCTTAATTTCCTCTGCGGTGTTAACTACGTCCAAGAAGGAACCTGGGAAGAGATCGGAACAGATATCTACCTCATCGCTCCTAAGCAAGCCTTAGTAGAAGTCGCACCTGCGACGCCACGAATGAACGCGCTCAAGAACTAACAAGAAGCGCGAAAACTTCCTCCATTGCCCAGAAGCGCACGCTCTGGGCATTTTTTTATGCTTATTTTTGCGGTTCATTAGGCTCAGATGCCACTTTTATTGCGGATATCTCGTATTAGAGGCGCAAAATCCAATAGACTATAAGTGTGGAAAAGTCCAAGAAGATTCATTTAGTCTGCAAAGACAATGAAAATGTCACCGTTAGACCTAGTGGCATATTTGTTTCAGGATACTGGAAGTTGGGTGCTGACGCGGCTCTCAAAGTCGAATTCATTTACCTTCACCAGACCAAGGACCTCCCCTCCTACCGACAAGGCCGAGTCGTCGAACGATATCTCGTACCGTTTGAGGGACAGCAACGATACGTGTTCGCAATTGAGCCAATGGACGAGCCCCTTACTTGGAAGGGAGAAATTCCGGTTTCCAAGGTCAAAGAAGCGGTCGCAGAGCCAGCTTAGGTTCCCAAATAATAAAAATGGCCAAGTCATTCGACTTGGCCCTTTTTTTTCGGATCTGGTTAGCCACCGTTGGTTACGGGCTTTGGCCCTCGTGGCATCATCATATCTGCACAGGCAATGTTGAACGAGGTCAGCGCCGCCGCCGTGCTTGACTGAATGAGATAAGCATTGATCGCAGCTTCGAGTTTGTCGTGCTG
Source organism: Armatimonadota bacterium (assembly GCA_025360125.1). Taxonomy (GTDB): domain Bacteria; phylum Armatimonadota; class Fimbriimonadia; order Fimbriimonadales; family Fimbriimonadaceae; genus Fimbriimonas. The sequence goes on from JANYCU010000012.1 coordinate 20,495, forward strand.
AGTGTGGTGGACGTAATTGTAATCGCTCACTCCAGTTTCCATGGTGAAGAAGCCGGGGACACCAATGGCATTGAAGCTGGCGTGATCGCTTCCCCCGCCTCTTGGCATCGTGGCTTGCGCCTTAAAGACCATTGGCAACTCTGGGAACGTCGCTACTAGCGCATCCATTGAAGGCTGGAACATCGATCGTTGAGTTTCGAGTCCGATGAACCCGCCCCAGTAGTTAGTTCCGCCATCATCAACCAGAACAGCGCTAATCTTGTCCATCTCGGCCGCATGGGTCTTGACGTATCCAACCGAACCGAATAGTCCTTGCTCTTCGCCAGACCAAAGGATAAAGCGAATTGTTCGCTTTGGTTTCGCACCGCTTGCCATCAAAATTCGAGCAGCTTCGAGCGTAACGCACGAACCGACGCCATTATCGAGAGCACCTTGCGAACCTGGTCCATCCCAACTGTCGAAGTGACCGCTCATAATGACGACCTCATCTGGCTTTTCAGTGCCGGGAATTTCTGCGATGACGTTATTGATGGCGATTGGCCCCTTTCGGAAGCTTTGCTTGATGTCGAATTGAAGTTCGACTTTCTTTTCGCTCTTCATTTCGGCAGTAATCGCGTCGTAGTCGCTCTTTCGAACCGTGATTCGAGTTTCGGTTGGAAGTTTGTCCCATTCAATTTTGTATTGTCCGCCCGTTTGAACAAGTTCGTTTCGAGAACCTGCAACTGTACCTTTGATGCCTGCTTTGAAAGCTGCGGTACGAATTGCGGTTCGAAGATCAACTTCTTTTTGTTGTTCAGGAGTCAGTGGAGGACGCCCACCACCTTGTCGGCCTCCGCCTCCGGCTGCACCACCGACAGCACCTCCGGCTGCGCCGCCGCCGCCAAATCCGCCGCTACCCGCTCCGGCTGCGCCAGTTCCACCACCTCCAATTCCTCCAGGTCGAGCGATTGGCGGTACGGCCTGAAGAACCATCCACTTACCTCGGAATTTGCCTGCATTTTGCGTAACTTCTTCCACGGTTGAGGGTTCCATGATGGCATCGCCTTTTTGGAGGCCCTTGGTACCAGGCGTCCAGCTTGGGGTCGTAAATTGGAGTTCTCTTGCAAATGGAGCGGTCATTTGTCCTACATGGCCACTTTTGGCTCGATCAAAGCCGACCGGGAACTCGCCCCATTTTTCGAGATGAACGTTGGCGCAGCCAAAGCTCTTAAACTGTTCCATCGCCCAAGCTTGGCCTTGTTCAAGAGCCATTGAGCTGGTCAATCGGGCGCCAATTTGGCCCGTAATGGTTTCGAGGTGAACCCGGGCTTTATTCCGAGTCTTTCCTTCATCCAAAATCTTTGTATTAGTATCCGCGTCGCCTTGGGCCAGCAAAGTTGCTCCCATCGCGACGAATATGATTGCAAAACTGAATCGTCTTAACATTGCGCGAGATTACCGCTCATTGTCAATTTTTACCAGCCTCGAAACGAAAAACCTGAAGTGCTTCGTCCGGGTTGTTTTTCAAAACCGACTAATTAAGTAGAAATTCGTTCCGATAGGAACCCTGTAAGGATTACCGGTGGGCCAAATCTGGACCCTCAATAATTACTACTTCAGGATGAAACGATGAATATTTCAAGTATGCCGTCACCAACGGCCACCCTCTTCGCTCAAGATTTTAGAGCCAAAGCCAAAGGCATTGTCGCTAGTGGGAACTTTCGGAGTCACAAGCCGATGCCTAGCCAAATTGCCAATGGGAAGGACCATGGATCGCCTGCACCAGCAACCCAAGTGAGTCGATTTAAGGGTCCTTTGCCCGCTCAAGTAGTTCCGCCATCTATGGGACTATTTAAGAGCAATGACCCATTGCCCAGTATGGGAGTCTTTAACAGCAACGACCCTTCGCCCAATATGGGGCTCTATAACAGTAACGACCCAGTAGGTGGTCGAGGCCGAGGGCCGATGCCGACTGAATTCACAGGATTTGCCGCCGTTGCAGCATCAGCTGTGAGTGCGGGCGCAGCAGTGCCACAAATGGATTTCTCAGCATAGCGACGAAAAAGAGCCCGCTCCTTGTACGGAGCGGGCTCTCTTTTTTTTGACTAGCCGATTTCGGACATCTTTCTGGCGCCAACCTCGGAATGAGGGCCGACTTCTCGAATCCAGATGTTTCGGAATCGAACGGGGTCGCCGTGATCTTGAAGTTGGATTGCTCCCTTTTCGCCGTGAGGCGCATACGTACCAACTGCTCGGTGCTGAGTTGCTCCGATCAATGGCGTTGCGTGCTGAACCAAAACACCGTTGAGAAATACGGTCGCAATTGCTGGTGTCACTAATTTCCCATCGGCAAATCGTGGACCGACGAAAACGATGTCATAGGTCTGCCACTCACCGGGCTTGCGGCAAGCGTTGACCAGTGGTGCCGTTTGACCGTAGAGCGAACCTGTCATTCCGTCAGCATATGTTTTGTTGTCGTAGCAGTCGAGGACTTGGATTTCGTACTGCCCGAAGAGGAAGATTCCCGAGTTGCCTCTTCCTTGGTCCTTTGCGGTTGGGTTCGTTGGCTCCATGAATTCTACGTGAAGCTGGCAGTCGCCAAATTCGTCCTTCGTCTGCAACGTTCCTGTACCGCGAGTGGATTCGAAATAGTCAGGTGTGGTCTTCCACTTCGCTGCTTCCGCACCGCTCTTCCAATGCTCGAGGCCCTTGCCATTGAAAAGGATTTTGGCATCGGACGGAGGGGACATGATTCCTGAGGACGTCATTCCGCCTGGAGTTACGATGGCGGGCTGAGGTCGCTTGCTGTCGTGGACTCGCCAGTGTCCGCCCGGAAGCATTGGCGTGTCGTTATAACCTTGGCCGTTTGCAGTGCGGCAAGCAAATCCGCCGAGCAAGAGTCCGCCAGCACTGGCGGTCAATTTTGAAAGCATATCGCGTCGAGAAAATCCCATTTGCCGAGAATACAACGAATCTGTTGAATTCCAACTAGGTTTTTGTGATTTGTCGGGCATGCTCTCAATTTTCATCCGTGGGAAATCGACGGAATGAGCGCATTGATTGCAAGAGATGGAAGATGCGTATATGAATTTAATAAAAACTATATCGCCAACCTATTGATGGGACAAAATTGGACCAACTCTAAAGATATGAGAGGAAGCAAACTTGTTTGCCAATCTTAGACACCACCCGGCATATGCCGCCTGATTCGCGCCGCTCTGTCCCTTACCCAGGATGGGCGGCGTCCTAATTTGCCGTTATTGGTTCTCAGGAAGAGGGTTAAACCGTTCTCGTATCTCTCCATGTATAATCGCATCATGCTCGGTAGCCTGATATTCAGCGTAGCGATTATGACCCAACAAGATATTAAGACTGGTTCTGCTTTTCCATTGTGGTCAGGAGGCGGTCCTTTTGCCAAAGGAACTGGCGAGAACGACATTCCGACTCTCACGCCATTTTTGCCCGAGAAGCGAACAGTTTCCGCGATCGTTGTTTGTCCTGGGGGTGGATACGGAATGCTGGCCAGCCATGAGGGGCATGACTACGCTGAGTACTTGGCGATGCACGGAATCTCGGCCTACGTTTTGCGCTACCGATTGGGTTCGCACGGATACCGTCACCCCGCGATGCTAGCTGACGCGCAGCGCGCCATTCGAACTCTACGATCACTAGGATATAAGACAGTAGGGATCATGGGGTCATCAGCCGGAGGACACCTTACCGGGACTGCTTGTGTCCACTACAACTTCCCTGCCTACGACCTCAAGGATGACATTGATAAAGCGAATTGCAAACCAGACTTTGGCGTGCTCTGCTATGCGGTCACCACTTTTGATCCGCCGTTCGGCCACGCAGGTTCTGGAGACAATTTGCTCGGCAAGAATGCAACAGCTGAGCAAAAAGCATTGATGAACTTGCCCTCCCTTGTCAACAAGGACACTCCACCTTGCTTCCTGTGGTCGACGACCGAAGACACTGGAGTACCGCCCGAGAATACGCTCGCCTTCGCGGATGCTTTGCGCAAGAACAAGGTGCCCTTCGACCTCCATATCTATCAAAAGGGCGGGCATGGAATTGGGTTGCTAGACAAAGCGCCATACGTGAACGCGCACCCATGGGCAGCGGATTTGCTGTATTGGCTGAAAGCGAATAATTGGGATAAGTAGGGCAAGGGCAAGGGCTCTCGCTGGAGAATTCGATTGCTCCCTAGAATTACCAACAATATTCCTTTTATAACTGTAAACTTCCTCGCATGAATCTCTCCCGACGTGAAGTCCTGGCTGGTGCGGGTGCCACCCTGGCATCATCCTCCTTCGGTTTTATCCCAACCCTTCATGCCGAATATGACACGGTCATTGCCAATGGGCGGGTTATCGACCCGGAAACGAAGCTGGATGCTATTCGATTTGTGGGAATCCGGGGAGGGAGAATCGCAACGGTTTCGAAGACCAGAATCAAGGGCAAGCGAACGATCGATGCAACTGGCCTTGTGGTCGCCCCTGGATTCATTGACCCGATTTCCCACGGACAAGATCTCGAAAACGACCGGGTTCAGATTTTTGACGGCGTCACCACCAAGCTTCAGCTTGAAGGCGGTGTTCGCGACCAAGCTACATGGCACAAGCAGCAAAAAGGAAATCGAATATGCAATTACGGCGCGGGGGTCGGACACCCGACTATTCGCCGTGAGGTGATGGGCAACGACCACGACGCCGAGTTATCTCCATCGTCCCAATCTCAAATCGATAAGATGGCAAATCTTATCGATGAGCAACTCCGATATAAGGCTCTTGGCGTTGGGTTCGGATTCGAATATGTACCGGGAACGACTAGGATGGAGGCGATGCGAATGTTTGAAGTCGCCGCGAGTTGGCCCGCCTCATGCCATGTTCATATGCGCTACGGAACCTATGACGAAGAGCAAAGTGTGTTTACCGCGATCGAGGAAGTTACCGCTCTTTCCCTCATAACTGGCGCTCCGCTCCACATTGTTCATGTCCCCAGCATGGCTCTTGGCAATACGTCGAAAGCGCTTGCAATGATTGAAAAGGCACAAAAGGCAATGGCAAAAGGAGGCTTCCCGCCGCTTACCTGCGACTTCTATCCCTACACCGCGTTCGGAACGGGCATCAGCTCCGAGGTGTTTGCCGAAGGGTGGCAGCATCGTTTTGGCATCGATTACAAAGACCTGGAATATGCCCCAACACACGAAAGGCTGACGGCTGAATCCTTTGAGCGGTACCGCAAAGACGGTGGAATGGTGATTGCTCATGCCATACCAGAAGCCGCGGTTCAGGCCGCGATAAAGAGTCCCGCAACTATGATTGGCAGCGACGGCGGACTGACCAAAGGGGTTGGACATCCCCGCTCGGCGGGTACGTTTTGCCGAGTATTGGGGCATTACTCGCGCGATCTTCAATTGATTTCCCTTCCTGATGCCATTCGTAAAATGACCATCATGCAAGCGAAGCGAATGGAACATCGTTGTGCCGAATTCCGGCGAAAAGGACGAGTTCAGGTCGGTGCTCATGCGGATATCGTCGTTTTCGATCCGCATACAGTTGTCGACCGAGCCACTTTCGATCAACCAGCAACCCAGTCGTTCGGAATGCACCACGTTTTCGTGAATGGTATTGCTGCGGTCAAGAATGGAATCATCACCGACCAAAAGCCTGGAACTGGCCTGCGTGCCATGCACCGAATATGAGCTTCGAGTCACATAAAGAGGTTTTCGAATTCGTCAAGACAATTCCGGTCGGGAAAGTCATGAACTACGGCGCGATTGGTCGCTTTGTGGGAATGACTGGGCGTCAAGTTGGCTCAATCATGGGAATGAGCACTCCGGATATCCCCTGGTGGCGGGTGGTTGGGCACGATGGTGCTTTTTCGATCGCCAAGAAAGACCCGAGGCTTGAAAAAGAACAACGGGACCGCCTTATGAATGAGGGGGTCCCGATTAAAGAGAATGGAAAGGTCAATATGATGCTGTCCTTGTGGGACGGCGATTTCTAGCGGATTGAGAATCCGAGTCCGCGGAGAATTGGGTTCAACTCACCGTCATTCGAACCAATTTGAACGTAAGTTGCTTCAGACTGATGATCGATGACATAAAGTGTCGGATACTTCGATATTCCGAAAAGGGCAGAAACGGAATCTTTGGCAAGTTCAGCGTCTTCGATAACGGTGAAGTTCAATCGTCCTTTCATCATCTTTCGCCAATTCTTGGTTCGGGCAACCCCAACAACGGCTACATCTTTTGGACAATGTTTTGAAATTTCGTGAAGCTTTTGCAGCATTTCTCCGCAAGGGGCGTTCTTATCATCGAAGAACAAGACGACAGCATTTTGCTTTCCAGCCATCGCACCTTCGAGTAATTTCATTGATTCCATGTTGCTAATTGGCATTCGCTGGCCGACCTTCAACATTCCTCGTTCAACCACTTTTATTTCGCTGAGATTGTCATTGGGACGAAAACTGAACATGTCGTCGTCAATCGCAACATCCGTCTTCACATGCGAGAACTTCATGATCGTTTGCTTTTTGTTCTCACCCATGAACTCGGCAGCGACTGGCATCAGGGTTGTGGAGTCGACAAATACGGTGCTTCCACCAACCATGTATGAAACAACGCTCTTCCCTTCAATCATCATCATGTGCACGTTTCGTGGCTCGACCGATCGACTTGAGTTAGCGGTTTCTGATTTGAACTTTTCGACCAACGACTTGCCGTTGTTCAACGTAAATCCTTCAAAGCCGGGCAGGTATGGAAGTTCGAAAACGCGAACGTCGCGTACGGTATAGGTGCCTTTATCTCGGTCAATCGATGTTCGGAACACTCCATCACAGATCTCCGAATTTCGCTTGCTGAAGACGGCCAAGTTGGCATCTTTCTTGAGGTGAAATTCGCCTCGGGCCATGCCCGGTCGACCTGGGTTAGTCTGGGTAAACGTGCCAACGACACTTTTTGCCCGGTCCAACATCATAAGGCTTTTGGCCAGCACATCGCTCGCCTGATCTCTCTGAATCGCGTTTGCCGCGATGAATAGTCCAATTGTTACCATTTCTCTTTTCCCGTTTGGGACCTCGTTAGCTCAACCATTGGCTTGCGCGTTTGCGCAACCATGATTGATCCAAAGTCTTTCTTGCAATTCGTATGCCAACTCGGATTTCTGAGTCAAATTAGGTTAAAAATTCGTTCAAATTGAAACAGACTTTTACGAAATGGCGTTAGCACTCTCTGGGGTACACTGCTAAAATCTGCCTTCAAGCTGTCCCATTGCGGATACTTTAAGGCGACCCCAATTTTCTTTTAAAGAGATAACTATGAAGATCAAACCACTTCACGACCGAATTATCGTGAAAGCCGCCGAAAAAGAGCAGACGACTGCTGGTGGCATCATCCTTCCTGACACCGCCCAAGAAAAGCCTCAGCGAGGCGAAGTATTGGCAGTTGGCCCCGGCAAGACGCTCGACAGCGGCACCGTAGCCTCAATCGACGTAAAAGTCGGCGACCACGTTTATTACGGCAAGTACAGCGGTACCGAAGTGAAAGTTGATGGCGATGAATACATCATCCTTCGCGCTGACGACGTGCTGGCAGTGGTGGAGAAATAAGCCATGGCTTCTAAAGAAATCAAATATACCGACGAGGCGCGAAAGCTGCTCGAAATCGGCGTTGACAAGCTTGCAAACGCAGTCAAAGTAACCCTTGGCCCACGCGGACGAAATGTTGTCCTTGAGCGAAAGTTTGGCTCCCCAACCGTTATCAACGACGGTGTCACGATTGCCAAAGAAATCGAACTTGAGAACCGATTCGAGAACATGGGCGCCCAGCTCATCCGAGAAGTTTCGAGCAAAACCAACGACACCGCAGGTGACGGGACCACAACCGCAACCGTTCTTGCTCAAGCGATCTTTAAGGAAGGTATTCGAAACGTTGCCGCCGGAAGCAACTCGATGCTCATTAAGCAAGGCATCGATAAAGCTGTCGACGCGGTTGTCGCAGAATTGCAAAAGCAAAGCACGCCAATCAAGTCGAAAGGTGAAGTCGTTCAAGTTGCAACGATTTCGGCAAACGACCCTGAACTTGGCAAGCTCGTTGGTGAGTTAATCCACAAAGTCGGCAAGGACGGCGTTGTAACTATCGAAGAATCGAAGTCAATCGACACGGTTACCGAACAGGTCGACGGTCTTCAGTTCGACAAAGGCTTTATGTCGCCTTACTTCGTTACCGACGCAACTCGAATGGAAGTTGCTTACGAAGATCCAATGATCTTGTTCCACGAGAAGAAGATCTCCAGCGTGCAGGACCTCGTTCCTCTGCTTGAGAAGGTTCTCCGACTCGGCAAGCCATTCATCATCGTTAGCGAAGACCTCGAAAACGAAGCGTTGGCTACATTGGTTCTCAACCGAATCCGCGGTTCCCTTCCGGTAGCAGCCGTTAAAGCTCCTGGCTTTGGCGATCGACGAAAGGCAATGATGGAAGACATGGCGATCCTTACTGGTGGCCAGTTCGTCAGCGAAGACCTCGGCATCAAGCTCGAGAACGTCACTCCCGACATGCTTGGCTCATGCGCCCGAATCGTCATTACCAAAGAAACGACAACAATCATCGATGGTAAAGGCAAGAAGAACGCGATCGAAGGTCGATTGAAGCAGATTAAGGCTCAAATCGAATCGACAGACAGCAATTACGACAAGGAGAAGTTGCAAGAGCGACAAGCCAAACTCAGCGGCGGCGTAGCCGTCGTGAAGGTTGGAGCCGCAACCGAGACTGCCCTCAAAGAGAAGAAGGCTCGAATCGAGGATGCGCTGGCCGCAACCAGAGCCGCTCTCGAAGAAGGAATCGTTGCTGGTGGCGGAACCGCACTCATCAACGCTTCCAAGTCTCTCGATAAGCTCAAGCTTGAAGGCGATGCCGCAATTGGCGTCAACATCATCCGAAAAGCAATCGAAGCTCCGCTTCGAACCATCGCCCATAACTCGGGAATGGAAGGTAGCGTCGTGGTTGATGCCGTCAAACGAGAGGGCAAAGGCTTCAACGCCGCGACCCTCGAATATGGCGACTTGATCAAACAAGGCGTAGTTGACCCAACAAAGGTTGTTCGACAAGCACTCGAGAATGCAGCATCGATCTCCGGTTTGTTGCTGACGACCGAGGCAATCGTTGCTGAACTTCCTGAAGAAGAAGATCAGGGTCATGGCCACGATCATCACCACCACCACTAAGAACGGTTGGTAAATGAAACAAAAAGCCCCATCGAATTTCGATGGGGCTTTTTTGTCGCTAGAATGTAGCCAAAATTCAATTTCAATGCCACGCACAATTCATGAACGGTTTAGAATGGAATCTGGTATGAAGGACTTGGCAAAATGGACAATTTTGGTCGTGGCTGTTCTGCCCACACAAGCATGCGGTCCCAAGAAGGCTCCGCTTGTTGATGACTCGCATTTTAATTCGGCCATGTATCACTATGTAGACACAATATCGGACGCCTACTTGGCGGCGATGCTAGCTGAAGAAGAGCAAGCAGTCTCTCCCAATAAAATTCCATCCGAAAGCGCAAGAGAGCTTAATCGCCGGCTTGGGGCCCTGGAGCAATCCGAATCCTACTTGGCATCATCTCACTTCGCCGATCCGGTACGAGAGGGAGTGCGAAATCAACTGGTGAGTAGGTGGGCTAAGTCGGAGGCGAATTTTGAATATGTCAGAACTGCCCAACAGATAGCAATCAAGGACAAATCATGGTCCCAGGGTGCCAAAGAACAATTGAAGATGGCCCATGATGCCTTCAACCGAGAATCGATTGGATTGTTCCTTGAACCAGTTAAAGTCTTTGCGAAAACAAACCAGCAATTTCGGGAAGGATGCTCGCCAAGAAATTTTCTCTTTTTAGGATTCCAGCCCGAAATCGATTTCGGCCTGGGATTTATCAGTTTTAGCGACAAGTCCGATCTGACCTTCAGCATTTGCGAAAGGGGAACGCTCGTTGAATTTCTCGGATTCAAAACGGGGGATGTACTTCAGAGTTTTAATGGCGAGGCGATTTCAACTCTTTACGATTTGTACAAGGCATTCATCAAGAGTGCTGGCAAAAAGGCTTATGCGGGAGTAATTCGAGACGGCAAAGTGATCCGATTAGATTTCAAAGTTCCCGATGACATAAGGAATCCAGATTTCCACCCAGCCACGACGGCTTCAACAAAAACCTTCATCCAATCACTTTGTGATAACAAACTATTGCGAACTTGGCTAACCGCCGACTTCAATGGGAAATTTACTAAAGAACGTGAAAAACAGATCGTAGATGAACTTCGGACGCTTGGGAAGCTAACTTCCATTAAGAGTGTGCATGCCAACATCGATTCGAAAATCCTTTATTTCGAATACGCGCTAACATTTGAACACGGAGCAACTCCTTTTGCCCTTTGGGTAGACCATAAAGGCTTAATCATCAGCTTCTCTTTTCAAAGCAATGAAAACATCCAAACGAAGAGTCCCTGAAGATTGATCCAGGGCTTTTTGTTAGGCAGGGAGTCGCTGAACTCAGCCACGCAGTCAATACGAATAAGGTCATCTGTGTTACCAAGCTCAATATTCCATACGCGCGGAGTGCCGTTTCTAACTTTGCCTCTGGCGCAACCATAGGACGGATCGTTTGGAACATGGATTGCATTAGCCGAAGATTCCTCTGGATCGAAAACCATTATTTCCGACTCAACTTCGTCTTGGCTAATTTCCCCTTTCTCCTGCTTCAGATTGACTTATAATAAGCTATGAAACTCCGCACTTTGGCGTCCACTCATGGGCTATCCGTCCTCGCCTTAGCAATGCCTGCCTTGCCACGACACATTCCTGGTGATCGGCTGGTCGCGAATTTGACTCAGCGACTCAAGAGTGCGCCAAAGAGCGTCGAAATCTACTACCTGATTGGTCGCGCACACTACGCCACGTTCTCGAACACGGTCGAATCCGAGTGGCTCAAGAAAGGCGAAGTTGAGTACTTCGATCAGGAGAATGGGTTGCCTAACCTCAGTGGGCATATATACCCGTGGGACAAAAAGACATTTGTCAAAGACACAGTCGATAATCGGCGACACGTCGAGGGTGCAATCCGAAACCTAAGAACCGCTCTCGACTTAATGGCACAAAAGTTCAATTCAACCCGAGCACAGCCTAGCTCGGAACTAGCTCATCTCACCTTGGCATGCACGTTCGAATCAGCGGCTCTCCTTGCGGGAAAGGTAAACATCGGCGAACGATACAAAACACTAACTACACCGAAGCAATGGCGTGAAATGGCCGCAAGCGAATACCTGTTAGCTTTCCAAAGAACGATTGCCACGGACTCCAAAATCGCGTACGAGCCAATCTTTGGGCTAGAAGAATTGGTCTCATACGAGGCGGGTAAATCATTTTTGCGTCTCGCTCCCAAAGCTAATGAATCACCGAAGGTTCGGATCGCGATCAAGAAATTGGAGAAAGTGCCAAAGACAGGAATGGTCACTCCTCTCATCGTCGACCTTTCAGAAGGCAAGAGCTTGAACGACTTGCTAGAGCCGACAAACAAAGTTTCCTTTGACCTCGATGGCACCGCTCGCTCGCAATCCTACAGTTGGGTTAAACCATCCACAGCGTTCCTTGTCTGGGATCCAATGAACGATGGCAAAATCACCTCGGGACGTCAACTCTTTGGCAACGCGACCTGGTGGATGCTGTGGGATAACGCTTACGCCGCGCTCGATGCCCTCGACGACAACCGCGACGGTTGGCTGTCGGGCAAAGAATTGAAAGGTCTCGCCCTTTGGTACGACCGGAATGGAAACGGCCGTTCGGACCCAGGTGAAGTAGTACCGATAGAAAAGACGCCCATTCAGGCCCTGCGAACCCTTTTCGACGGACGAATTGGGGACTCGTATGTCAGCCGCAATGGAGTATTGCTGCGCAGTGGACAAACATTGCCGACGTACGATTGGGTTACAACTTCCATTCAGCTGAAAGATGATCTCGGAAGTTCAGGCAAGAAGCTTTAGGAGCCCAAGGTTTTTACCGCGGGGCGAGGGATCCCGCAAATTGTGAATTGCGGTCCTCCCTGCTTCTTCCCCTTCCACCGCTTCTTTCTGCCCTATAATATCCCTACATGAAACTACTCTTCGCCTCGGCGCTTACCGGAATGACACTTCTCGCTTTGGCAAAGCCGATGGCTCCCGGTCACATTCCCGGAGATCGCCTGGTGGCGAACTTGACTGCGCGCTTGCAAAAGGAACCGAATAACCCGGCCATTTACTATCTGATCGGACGGGCGCACTATGCGATATTTTCGCGGGCCGTCGAATCGAGTTGGTCAAAAATGGGTGAAGTTGAAGTGTTTCAGCGTGAACCGGGCCTTCCCAGCCTATCCTCGATTAGTGGCAACATCTATCCTTGGGACAGTAAAACCGCGGTCAAAGACACTCCTACCAATCGGCGACACGTTACGGAGGCAATAAGGAATTTGCGTAAAGCCCTGGACCTGGCCGATCATCCGATCAATTCACAGCAACCAACAACCGATGTTGCCCTCGCCCATTTGACGTTGGGATGCGTTTTTGAGTGCGGCGCATTATTGGCACCCAATATTACGCTGGCTGATCCCTATAAAACCTTGACAAAAACCAATCAGTGGCGCTTGGCGGCCGCGAGCGAATACCTGTTGGCATACGAAGGGTCCATATCGGTTGATAGTAAGGAGGCGACAGAGCCGATGTTTGGCCTACAGACCTTGGTCGCGTACGAATCTGGGGAGTCATTTCTACGAATATGTCCGAGTTCAAAAGAGTCGAAAAGTGTTCGAGATGGTGTCAGTAAGTTGAAGAGCCTTCCTCCTCCGAACGCAATCACGCCATTGGTACTGGACCTAACTCAGAGAAAAAATCTGGACGATCTACTCCAACCTGCCACGAAAGTCAATTTTGACCTCGATGGTTCGGGGCGAGTTCAAACCTATGACTGGGTCAAACCGACGACAGCATTCTTAGTTTGGGACCCTGAACATGAAGGCAAAATCACCTCGGGCCGACAACTCTTTGGCAATGCAACATGGTGGATGTTGTGGGACAACGCTTATGCGGCCCTCGACGCCCTGGACGATAATCGCGACGGTTGGCTATCGGGCAAAGAGCTCAGGGGTCTTGCCCTTTGGTACGACCGAAACGGAAACGGAAAGTCAGATCCCGGAGAAGTCATCCCCATCGAACAAGCTCAAATCACCGCACTAAATACCCACTCCGATGGTCGAGATGGACTTTCGTTCTCCAGCAGCGAAGGGTTGAAGCTAAAGGACGGCCGAGTTCTGCCCACCTACGACTGGGTGACAAAAACCACCAAATAGTCATGAAAAAGCACGGTTACCAACGGGAGGCGACCGTGCTTCAGGATTCAATTTACGCCCCGGAGATCAAACGGAGCGTGGATGGGATTGATTTCTGGAGGAAAATCTCACCTTCCAACTCTTTCTACGCCGAAAACGGAAGCGAAAAAGAGCCCCGTTGTTCAAGCGGGGCGGTGATTGTAGGAGATTCTTTCTGAGGGAAATGGTCTTCCTAAATATTGAGACGTATCAAGTACCCCAGTAGTTCATCGGGAGTCGTATTTCGATGCGATTCTGGTCCATTTTGGGTTCTCCCCCATAAACCTCAGGTTAGACAAAAAAGAACGCCCCGGAGTTCAATCGGGGCGAGGTTATTGTAGGAGAACTAATTCAACAGAGGAATTGGTCCACTTATATAGAAGTCCTTACTTGAAAACCGTTTCATGGTTTCGAAAGAATTCATTGCTGAGCAATGGATTTGAGCCTAACTGGGAATTATTTAGACTAGATTCCTGTATATTGACGTGTATGAAGGTCTCACGCTTTTTGGCAATTTCGTCGCTCACTGTTCTGGCCGCACTTTCAACCGCTCAGGGACTTAACATTGGCGACAAGGCACCGAAACTGACCGTTACCAATTGGGTGAAGGGTAAGCCATTGTCGCTCGGAAACGGCCACGTCACGGTTGTTGAGTTTTGGGCAACTTGGTGCGGACCATGCAAAATGTCGATCCCACACCTGACGGAGCTGGCCCATAAATATAAAGGGAAAGTTGACTTTGTCGGAGTCAGTATTTCGGAGTTTAAGCCCGAGGACTACACGACAAAGGTTCCGGCGTTCGTCAAGGAGTTTGGTGACAAAATGGACTACAACGTTGCGACCGAGGGGCCAAATAAATTTATGTCCACCAATTGGATGAAAGCAGCCAGTGAGGGCGGAATCCCCACCGCATTCCTTATCGATGGCTCGGGAAAAGTAGCCTGGATTGGGCACCCAATGGACGAAGAGTTCTCGGGTGTCATTGACGCCGTTTTGGCTGGAAAAGCTGATCTCGCCGCCCTCCGCGATAAAAGATCTAAGGCAAAGGCCGAAGAAATGGCTCAACAAAAAGCAATGGAGAAATTAAATCCAATTGTCGATGCCATTCGCGCCAAGAAATACGATGTGGCCGTTGAACAATGCGACAAGTTAGCCAAAAGTAATCCGGACCTTAAGTCAACAGTTTGCCAATACAAATTAATGGCAATGGCTCAAGGCAAACTTCCTGGCCTCAGCGAATATCTATCAAGTTTGGCCAGCGAACCGTTTGCAAAAGATCCAATGCAATTGAATCAGATCATTTGGACGGTTATTGAATCTGACCTTGGACTTTCGCAGGAGACCTACGCTACTTGCGTGAATTTAGGCGAAAAAATGATGGCTCTTGATCCTAAAAGCGCGATGAATATGGATACCTTCGCCCTTGCCCTTTGGCGGGCAGGTGACAAAGCAAAAGCGCTCGCAACCCAAAAAATTGCGGTTGATCTTGCGGTCAATGACAAAACTATCCCGGCCGATACGATCAAAGACTTGAAGGATCATTTGAAGCTCTTTGGCGGTTAGTTCTTCGATTCGCTCTCGCTTTGCACGCTTGGTGCTGAGCGAGAGCTTTCATTGTCGACCGAGCCACATCCGCGGAACATGCCGATCACCATGGAACCGACGATTATGATTATCCAGATTCCGTAAGGCCCCATTCGACCGAGACCAAAAATCGTTCGCTTAGCCGAATGAACCACCGCCGCTGGTCGAAATTCAATGTTCTGCTTCGCACAGTCCGGACAACGCGGACCAGCGGGGCCAATCGCCGCACATTTTGTGCAGATCGGTTTCAGGCACCGGCCGCACTTTAGGTTCGTCTGCTCCTTGGGATGCCGATAGCAAAATTGCTCATCATCACTCGATGGCCGACTTTGATGGCGCTCATATTCTACGGTATCGAGGCCGCACCGCCCACAGAATTGAACATCATCCTCGTTCTGCCGACCACATCGGGGACATGATTTCATTGATTCGCTCAGTATAACTCCGGTACCCTTATCTTTGTGAGCGATCTCCTTCAAATCGGCAGTCCAAATGAGCGGCCCATGCCGCCGCGCGCCGAAGACCTGACCTTGCAATTTAGCGACCAGGCAATCTCTGAACTCGAAGCCCTGAAGACTCACTATCCAACTTTAAAATCCTGTATCTTGCCCGCCCTTTGGATCGCCCAGAGAGAATACGGCGGATTCTTGAGCGAAGAGGCAATTTCCGAAGTCGCTTTTCGCCTCAAACGCAGCCCAGCCGAAGTTCAAGGCGTCGCAACTTTTTACACGATGTACAACACCGAGCATAAGCCAGGCAAGCACAAGATCGAAGTTTGCACCTGCCTTTCGTGTCATTTCAACGGCGCATTTCGAGTTCGGGATTATATTTCCGAGAAGCTTGGGATCAAAAATCTCGAGACAACCGAGGACGGAATGTTTATGCTCGAAGAGGTCGAATGCCTCAACGCTTGCAACCGAGCTCCAGTTGTCCAGGTTGGCGACCAATATTACGGACCTCTCGACGAGAAATCAATTGACGCCCTCCTCGAAAAGCTTCGCAACACCGACGAGAGTACGGTTACTCAAATGGCGGATCAAATCGTTCAGGTCCAGCTGATGGCTCCCGAGCGAATTGGCACGATTCAATAAGCCCGCAGATAGGTAGAATTAGTTCAGATGGCAGAGCATAAGCTTCTTCTTAAACACGCCGACGACCCAGCGTATCAAACGCTGAATGGATACCAGTCAACGGGTGGATACAAGAGCCTGGCCAAGGCTCTCAAAATGGAAAAGCAAGCCGTTATCGATGAGATCAAGGCTTCTGGCCTCCGCGGTCGAGGCGGAGCCGGGTTCCCTACTTGGATTAAGTGGAATGGCCTGGCCAAAGAAAAAAAGACCGAACACTACGTTGTTTGTAACGCGGACGAAGGCGAACCTGGCACATTTAAAGATAAGCAGTTAATGGAAACCTGTCCTTTCCTGTTGGTCGAGGGCATGACCATTGCTGCCTACGCCGTTCAGGGCGATGTTGGTTACATCTACATTCGGGCTGAATTCATGGATGCCGCCAAAGCTGTTCGCAAAGCCATCGACGAAGCCTACGCAAACAATTTGCTCGGTAAAAATATTTTGGGCTCTGGGTTTTCATTCGATCTCCACATCCACCTCGGCGCAGGTTCGTACGAGTGTGGCGAAGAGTCGGCTTTGATGTCGAGCCTGATGGGCGAGCGCGGAATGCCACGCCTTAAGTTCCCCCACGCGCCACTGCCAACCGTGAGCGGAGTTTGGGAAAAGCCAACCTTGCTAAACAACGTTGAGACCTTTGCCTGCGCTTGCCCAATCATAAGCGGTGGCGGCGAAGAGTACGCAAAGCTCGGAGCATCGACTAAGAACAGTCGTGGCACCAAGATTTTCTCGGTCAGCGGTCACGTCAACAAGCCGGGCAACTACGAAATTGAATTTGGCACTCCGCTCAAAGAGCTTTTGGAGCTCGCAGGCGGAATAAAGGGCGGAAAGATCAAGGCGTGTATTCCCGGTGGGTCGTCGATGCCAGTCATCAAGCCCGATGAAATTGACCGCGCCATCATTGGCTACGAGGAATTTGGCGAGGTTGGTTCGATGGTTGGTTCGGGTGGCTGTATGTTCTTTAATGAGCATACCGACATCGTGATGCTCTGCTGGCGAACGGCCCAGTTCTACGCCAACGAATCGTGCGGAAAGTGCACCCCATGTCGGGAGGGTACGCGCTGGATGAATCAGATTCTCGATCGGATTGTCGCGGGCAACGGACAAAAAGGCGATAAAGAACTTTTGGTCGAAGTCGCGAGCCAGATCGAGGGTCGATCGTTTTGCGCCCTCGGCGAAGCGGCAGCATGGCCAGTCAAAGGGTTCATTCGACAATTCCCAGAAGAATTTGATTATTGGATCGAGCATGGCAAGAGCCCGGTGACGAGTAAAGAATCGTTTGCCTTAGTTCCTTAAAGTGGATCGCTTCCCTATCCAAATCAAATCGCTGTCTGATTTTGAATCGGATCTTCATGATTTAGGTTGTCGAGTAACGTCACGAACAACGCTCAAAGCCTATCCCGGCAGCACTCATTGGCACATCAAACGGGTCGAACCAGCAACTGGAACACTTGAATTGACCGTCGAAGCCAATGGACAGGCTTGGTTATCGGTTCATTCGAACCGTCATTCGTCGTGGATTGACGATGTTGTGCGCCAGTTGACGTAGATGTTAGTGACTCCCAACTGATGACTACCGAAGCCCTAGAAGCAATCTCCAATATCCGAGAAAACTGGAAACGAGCGCTCCTTACCTCGAGCGGCGTCATGGCCGCAACCATTGCGATCATGCTGCTAGCGAGCATTGCGGTCGGCGTTAAAAAAGACTTCACAGACCAAGTAGAAGACCTCGGCGTAAACACGATCATCGTTATTCCGAGCAAGATTGGAAACGGCTTTCCTAACATGAACCTGGGTGGCGCGAGCTACCTCAAAGAACAAGATACCGAAGCAATCGCAAAGATTCCCGGCGTCGTGCGCGTGGCCGCCTGGACGTTCGTCGGTGGCGGGGCAAACTACAAGGATAAGATGGCCAGCAGCTTTTTGGTTGCCGCTACTCCCGAGTGGTTCCAAATCAAGAAATTCGACCTCGCAGCAGGACGCCTTTTGGAACCACGAGACAACACCCAAGATGTGTGCATCATAGGCTCAATTGCAAAAGAAAGCCTTTTTGCCACGAGCAACGCAATCGGCGAGAAGATCAAAATCAACGGGCGGAATTACGAAGTAGTAGGCGTCACTCACGATCAATCTCAAGAGTCCAGCATCATGTCTTTTGGTGGCTTTCAGAATTTCATTTATGTTCCCTACGCGGGAATCCACCAACGCGAACCTACGAGCCAAACCGACCGAATCATGATCCAACTGGATCCCAATCGGGAGCCAAATCACATTCTTGATGAAATCCGCAGGACGCTTCGGTCCCACCTCGATGAAGATCAATTCGACCTTCTGACCCAGAAGGACTTGCTCAAAATTGTCTTTCGGTTTACAGACATTCTGCAGTGGCTCTTGATTGGCCTCACGGCAATCGCGCTCTTCATCGGCGGCATCGGAATAATGAACGTCATGTTGCTGAGTGTCGGCGAACGGACGACCGAAATCGGTATCCGTAAAGCTACTGGTGCGAATCAAGCCGCCATTTTCCGACTATTTCTAGCTGAAAGTATCATGATCAGCCTTTTCGGCGTGGCTATCGGCCTCGGCTTTAGTCTTCTCGTTTGCAAAATGATCGACCGTTTCACTCCGGTCCATCCAATCATCACCGTCGTCACGGTTTTAGGAACGATCCTTTCCGGAATCCTGACCGGAACATTTTTTGGCATTTTGCCCGCTTCCCGAGCGGCCAAACTTGATCCTGTGCGAGCAATCCAAAATCCAAATTAGTTCGAACCAGTCTAAATTTGACTTTTGCGATCGTCCTCGCCAGTTATCCTTTCCCCCTGGGTAACATTCCCGCATCGTGAAACTTGCATTTATTACCCTAGCGACACTGCTTTCCGTTTCGGCGGTGATGGCTCAACAGGTACGCCCGGCCAGCCCATTTGCCGATCAGTACGAACCTCACGAATACAACATTCCAATGCGCGACGGAGTGAAGCTGTACACCCTCGCCTGGGTTCCCAAAGGCGCCACCGGCAAAGAGCCAATGATCATGGAGCGAACCTGCTATGGTGCTGGGTCTCCCACCCAAGGCGTGCGCGTTCGCAACAAGTGGATGGGCGACGCAAAGTACATCTTCGTCTTTCAGGACGTGCGGGGCAAAGGCAAGAGTGAGGGCGATTTCGTCAATGTGCGCCCCCTGAAATCGGGCACCGAGACCATCGATGAGACGACTGACACATGGGACACCTGCGAGGCTCTCACGAAACTTGTGCCCAACAACAACGGCAACATTGGCCTGTGGGGCATTAGCTACCCAGGCTTTTACGCGGGAATCGGGGCCATTCACACCCATCCAGCTCTCAAGGCGGTTTCGCCCCAGGCTCCAGTCAGCGACTGGTTCATCGGCGACGACTGTCACCACAACGGCGCGTTGTACCTGCAAGAGTCGTTCGACTTTTCGTCCGGGTTCGACGTTCCGCGCGGCGGCACTCGGCCGGTGGTCAGCAAGGGTGACAAGAGCGCGTATCAGTTCTATCTGGATGCAGGCGCGCTGCCCAACCTGGATAAGAATTACTACAAGGGCCTCATTCCTTACTGGAACGAGCTGATTAGCCACGACACCTACGACCAATACTGGAAAGACCGATCTCTGCCTCGTCACTTTAGCGATGTGAAGTGCGCGGTACTGACGGTTGGCGGATTCTTTGACAAGGAAGATATGTGGGGGGCGCTGAACCTGTTCCAGGCCGGGCAGAAGTCGCACGTTCGGGATAACTTTATCGTCATGGGTCCGTGGCTGCATGGCGGATTTACACGAACTGGCGACGTGCTGGGCGAAGTGAAATTCGGGGCTCCGACTGGCGATTGGTATAAGGAAAAGATTGAGTTTCCGTTCTTCGAGCGGTATCTGAACGGGAAAGACGTAAAGGCTCCGGCAAAGGCGACGGTTTTTGAGACGGGCGTGAACCAGTGGCACGAGTTTGCCGAGTGGCCGCCACGTGGCCTGCGGGCTTCGTCGGTGTTTTTGGGCACTGGCGGTCAGCTACTGTCCAAGCCCGATGCGGCTGGTTCAGAGACTTCTTATGTGAATGATCCTTTACATCCTACTCCGTACCTTTGGGACTATGAGAACAGCAAACGGTCTCCCGGCGACTGGCTGATTTATGATCAGCGATTTGCCGAGAAACGATCGGACGTTTTGACGTATCGCTCGGCGCCGATGGCGACCAATTTTCAGATTGTCGGCAAGATCGATGCGAACATGTTCATCAAGACCACCGGGACGGATTGCGATTTGGTGGTAAAGGTGATCGACGAGTATCCCGCGGATTCTACAGAGACTTCCGCGACAGATGCCACAAAATCGATGGCTAATTTTCAGATGATGGTTAGGTCAGATATCTTCCGTTGCAAGTTTCGAGAAAGCTTTGAGATGCCTAAGCCGATCGTGCCGGGGCAGGTGACCAAGGTTGCGTTTAAGCTGAACGAGACGATACACATGTTCAAGAAGGGTCACCGAATCATGATTCAGGTGCAGAGCAACTGGTTCCCGATCGCGGATCGCAACCCGAACAAGTTCATGAAGATTCAAGATGCGTTGGATTCGGATTTTCAGAAAGCAACCATCTCGATTGAGCAAGGTGGGAAGTCGGCAAGCAACGTGACGTTCTGGACAATCAAATAGCCACGAACTTCAAGCTAAAATGGGGGAGTGAATCTCTATTTGATTCGTCACGGGCGGACGAGTAACAACCTTGAGCAAGTTGCTCAAGGTTGGGCCGATCCTGACCTTGATGAAGTCGGTTTTCACCAAGCGGAAATGGTGGCCAATTATTTTGAAAGCATCCGACTCGACCAAATTTATTCCAGCGACCTTAAGCGCAGCGTCCAGACCGCAACGCCAACTTCCACCAAACAAGCCGTATCGATCATTACTTCTCAATTACTGCGGGAACGCTCAATGGGTGAACTCGAAAACGCGCCCATGGCCGAGCTAAGGCACGCCTTTGACACCGAAGTCCGGCGAACGGGTGAGAGTCGATTTCGATGTAGTCCCCACGGGGTTGAAAGTGCATACGACGTCATAAATCGAGTCGCAGAATTCGCCCAATCACTTTCAACAGAGCAAGGTCACGTCGCGGTTTTTACCCACGGCATGGCCGAAGAGTGTTTGCTCTGCGCTTTGCTCGGTGCTCCAGTTGAATCCAGCCGGAGTTTCAATTTCGACAATGCATCAATTTCAACGCTCACTTGGCGCGTAGACGTCTGGCAATTAGAGACCTACAATACGACAGCTCATCTAGTGGGTTGAACCGGGATTAATCAGCGCGAGGGGCGCCAACTCCATGTTCATCACATCTTGACCAATAGCCTTGCCGAGAGCCAATCCCGCGATATTGTCGAATTGGAAATGAATTCCTCCGTAAATTCGACTTTGACCAGCTTCTTGGGCCGCTTGCCAAAAATTCTTAAACGTTCGAGGCTTGACATCAAAATGCGGATCACCCTTATAGGTAAACGAAACTTTGTCGCCAAATAAGGCCGTCAAAATGGTTGCTCCGGCTGAACTAAATGTACTGTGACCACTGACGTACGATGGGAAATTGGGCGTATTCAACAATGGTCTCCAAGCTTTGTCTCCCGTTGTTTCGGCAATTCCGTCGTCGTCTGCGTTCGTAATGGCTGTAATCGGTCGCCATACATTGTACGTGTACTTACATTCCCAAGCCGCGATACCGGCATCAGCCAGTGCAATATTGAGCAAAGCATAGGTTCTCGATGATTCGAGAAGGCTCAATTTCCTGGTCAGAATGACTCCAGCAGCAATTTGATTCCATGCACCGGGAGGTGTAATCGTGCCCCCACCAAATGCCCAAAATTTCGCGGTTTCACCTTGGTTTGGAGTTCGCTTGGTGCTCACCTTTCCGCCAAAATCCTTCACTTCGTTATAGTCATCAAGATAGGTCTTTGAATGAAGATCAATGTTGTGAGGACGCATCTCGTCGCCCTTCATTAAGCAAAAAGTAGTTACCCTACCCCAAAATGGCGTTGAGGCTTTTACGTCGGCTTGCACCGATTCTCGGTACAAACCAACCGCGTTGCTCACTGGGTTCTTCCCTTCCGACAAATACGTTCCGTCGTTGGCTCTGCCATCAATGATTGCCTTGGCGCTTTCTTCACCAATTCTCAATCCTTCTTGGACAGATTTCGAGTTCCCCAATTCAGCCATCGCCTGCTTAAGATACAAGGCGTAGCTCGTTCGGCGAGAATTACTGATGTCGCGTAATACTGCGACGCTGGCAGCAATGACTGCAGCTCGTTCAGAAGCACCGGGGGTCTTGTGAATCGGCGCATATTTGTATGGCTTGTAGTGGCCCGAGATGGCATTGATGGCATCAAATTGGGCAATTGAAAGAACAGCCATGTTGCGCGACATATAAGGTGGTGGCGCCGAACCCAACCGGGTGAAATCGATGAGAACTGAATTCCAAAAGGCCACTTCGTTGGCATCAACTGGATCACCAACCGTACTGATCAAAAAACTAAATGCTGCAAGACCAATCATTGACTACTATCCTTGCTAAATTGTACATGAATGGACAATTTCCTAAATGAAAATGACTTGTGTGATCCGTATGAATACTGGAATATCGACAACATCATGCCTTTTTTAACTTGGCAGAATGTCATTCAGCCAAAATTGATCTGAAATACGCGAATCGTGCCGAACTTTGGACTCATTCATGCGTTAATCAAATCTGTCGAACAAGAGTATTCGTTGATGATTATGAGGGAACCACTGCAACCATGATTCAAACAAGTAACGGAGTTGCTTCTCCCTTTACAGCGGTGAACCTTGAGGGTCGCAAAATTGAAGATGCTCTGATCGATCTGATTCCGGGCGAATTTGCAATCAAAAATCAGGTTTTACCTCTCACAAATGAACCCAACAAGCTGATCGTTGCAATTGGTTCATTGGATGCAATACCCGCAATCCAAGACCTTGAAGTTCTTCTCCAAAAGCCCGTTGAGGCAATGATGGCCGACCCGGCCCAACTGAAGGACAAGATTGAAGAAGTCTTCCTTGAAAAGATTTTAAGTGGCATTTCTGGTGCTCAAGACAACGAATCCGCAATCGTCGATGCCGACGAGAACACGGACCTCGCCGACCTAACCAAGATGGCGGGCGAAACCGCCGTCGTGCAAATGATCAACCTGATCTTTGCCCAGGCTGTTCGCGACGGTGCGTCCGACATCCACATCGAGGCTTACGAAAAGGAAGTTAAGATTCGATTCCGTGTTGACGGTATGTTGCATGAAATGATGCGGCCACCGAAGCGAATGCACGCCGCCCTGATTTCTCGTCTGAAAATTCTTGGTGAAATGAACATTGCCGAGCGGCGACTGCCCCAAGATGGCCGAATCAAGATTAACATTGCTGGTCGCCAAGTTGACGTTCGCGTTTCGATTTTGCCGACGGTTTTTGGCGAGCGCGCAGTTATGCGTATTCTCGACAAGGGCACCGCGATGCTTGGCCTCGAAGAGTTGGGCGTCGCGCCAGACGTTTTGGCCCGCTACCGGAAAGTCATCTCGCAACCTTACGGCATCATTTTGGCGACCGGACCAACTGGCGCCGGAAAGTCCACCACGCTTTATGCATCGCTCCAAGAGATCTGGTCTCCAACCACCAACATCATCACGGTTGAAGATCCGGTCGAGTACCAAGTTGCGGGTATCAGTCAGATGCAAGTTCGAGCCAATATCGGTCTGACGTTTGCGTCCGGTTTGCGTTCCATCGTTCGTCAGGACCCTGACGTCATCATGGTTGGTGAAATCCGAGACCATGAAACGGCCGACATTGCCATCCACGCCTCCCTTACGGGTCACTTGGTTTTCAGTACGCTTCATACTAACGATGCCGCTGGCGCGGTTACTCGACTGCTCGACATGGGCGTCGAACCGTTTCTCGTTTCTTCTTCGCTGATTGGGGTTATTGCTCAGCGACTCGTCCGCCGAAATTGTCCGTTCTGCTCGGTATTGGTCGGCCCGCCATCCGTTGAATTCATCGAAGCTCTCGGTATCACTCCCGAAGAAGCCGCGTCCGGTCAATTCAAAGAAGGCAAAGGCTGTCCAAAGTGCAATAACACTGGGTTCAAGGGGCGACAAGGATTGTACGAATTGTTCGTTGTTGATGAGCCACTGAAGAAGATGATTGTCGACCGACGATCGTCAAACGAATTGAAGCTTTACGCAATCAAGAACCAAGGGCTCAAATCCTTGCTATCCGATGGAAAGTTGAACGTTTTGAACGGAAAGACCACGCCGAAAGAAATCCTCCGAGTAGTCCAGAGGGAGGAACTCTAATTGGCGACGTATGCCTATACGATCTTAGAACCAACGGGCCAGCGCAAAACTGGATTCGTTGACGCCAAGACACGAGAGGGTGCGGTTGCTCAGCTGACAGCGGGTGGCAACTACCTGATCGATATTGATGAGCGGGCCGCACGAGAAGGCTTTAGTAAAGCAAGTGCCGAAAAGAAAGCGGGTGGCAGACCTAGCAAAGCCGATCTCGCAATGTTTTCTCGCCGAATGGCCGACCTCGCCGACGCTGGTCTTCCACTCGATCGAGTACTTCAAGTCGTATCAGAGCAATCGGAAAGCCTTGTTCTCACCGAAATCTCCGAGCAGGTACTCAAGGATGTCCGTGGTGGTTCAAGCGTCAGTGACGCCCTCGCTAAGCACCCGAAATACTTCCCAAACGTTTTTACATCAACGCTAAAAGCAGGCGAGCAGTCCGGTCAATTTGGTGAAGTCGCCGCACGACTCGCGGATTTTCAAGAAAACGAAGTAGCCCGAAAGAGTCAAGTTGTTTCGGCCCTCATTTATCCGGCAATCTTGTTAGTCGTTGCTCTTGGAGTCGTTTTCTTCATCCTCACGTTTGTTATTCCGAAACTTTCAGGAACCTTTGCCGCTCAAGGTGACAATTTGCCGGGATCAACGAAACTCTTGCTGGATATGTCCGACTTCCTCCAGAAGGATTGGCTGATCATCATTGGGTCCATCGTTGGAGTGGTGGTAGCCTACCGAATCTGGGTGGCGACCCCATCCGGTGCTTACACTCGCGATGGACTGTTGCTTCGACTCCCAGTCGTCGGTAAGATTGCCGTCAAAGGCACTGTTTCTCGTTTCGCTCGAGTGCTTGGCACGTTGCTCTTTGGCGGAGTACCAATCCTAGATGCCATCGAACTTTCGGGAATAGCATCTGGAAATCGAGTCTTCCAAAAGAGCTCCGAGCAAGTTCGATCAGACGTTCGCGAAGGAAAGCCCATTGCGATCGCCATGAGAGATGCTGGAGCATTTCCACCAGTCCTTACCCATATGGTTGCCGTCGGAGAAGAAACTGGCGACCTCCCTCACATGCTCAAGCGAGTTTCGGATTCGCTCGACTTTGAGGTCGATAACGGTTTACGTCGTGCAACGGCTCTCGTCGAGCCGATCATCATCGTCGTCATGGGAGGGTTTGTCGCCTTTGTTGTCATCAGCGTTCTCCTTCCGATTCTTAACCAATCTTCTGCCATAAAGTGATATAAACATGAAAACCCACAAAACATTAAAACCAAGACGCGGTTTTACCCTCATCGAATTGATGGTCGTCGTCTTGATTATTGCTATTCTTGCTGCGCTCGTTGTCCCGAACGTCATCAAGAGACTCGACGAAGCGAAAATCAATGCGACAAAAGGCAATATCGGCCGGATTGCGTCGTTGGTTCAGGCGTTCCGATTGGATTGTGATCGATATCCAACCACTGAAGAAGGGCTTGAATCCCTGTTGACGGCTCCCGCCGATGCCACAGGCTGGAAAGGACCGTACATCGATAACGGCAAGTTGCCTCTCGATGGCTACAATAACCCATTTACCTATCAATGCCCAGGGCCAAGCGGCGAAGATAGCTTCCTGATCATCAGCAACGGCAAGGACAACCAAGCCGGAACTGGGGACGACATTTCGAACATGGACATCTAAATATAATCGCCATGCGTCTTAAGTTTTCTGTTGTTCGTCAAGGCTTCACCTTGATTGAGATGCTCACGGTTACGGCAATTATTGCAGTACTGGCAGCCATTGTCGTGGGTCGACTTCAGAATACGAGAGACGGAATTCAATTTAGAAAAGCAGTTCAAAATATCGAATCGGCGGCGAATAAAGCAAAGAGTCAAGCGATTCAAACGGGCCAGACGACAGAACTAACCTTCGATAATTCGACCCAATCGCTGAAAGTAGCGGCGGTCGATACGACGAATTCAACCACGAGTGCCACGATTCCTTCGACGAAAACAAAAACGACGAATAATCCAACAACTCAGGATGGGCAATCCACGGATTCTGCCCTCGGAGCAGGTTGGACGGTTTCGGAAGTTAGAAAATCAGACGGAACCACCGATACGCAAATGGCAATTAAGTTTTACGCCGATGGTACTGCCGAGACCAAATCAGTTGAATTTCACTCGGGGCAAACCCCGGTTTCGCTGATTGTGCGACAAAACGGAACGATCGAAGTCAAACGAGCGGCACTCGCCGACGAACAAAATCAAGAATGGGAGGCAGGCAACATTGAGCAACGCAGCAGTGGGTAAACGAAGACTCGGCTTTACATTAGTTGAAGTTATGGTTGCCACCGTCCTCCTTGGCGTTGGTATTGCCATGGGTTTTGGGGCGCTTGGCGCAATGACACGGACCGAACTTCGAGTACGACAAGTTGAGAAGATGAATTTGCTGGCGGTCCAAAAGTTGAATGAAGTGTTAGCATATGGCAAAGTTGAGGGCCAACAAACGGAAGGGAGCTTTTCGGACTACGGCGAACCTGGATATAAGTGGACGTTAGAGACGGGAGCATCCGGAACTGATAACGTTTCGACCGTTCGCATCACCGTTCAAACAAACGAAAATAAGACCACCGATCCTTCGTCATCGGCCAGCGGCCTGGTCTTTACTTCACCAAATGCGCAAAGCGGGGCGACGGGATGAGAAAACGCGGACTGACCTTGCTTGAAATGATGATTGTGTCGGTCTGTATGGCCGTCATCCTCGCAGCGACTGTTTCATCGGTTTATACCGCCATTCAGCATACGGCCAAAGTAAAAGCATCTCGAACGGTCTATGACCGTAACGCAATTTTTGAAGATCGATTGCGCGGAATCCTTGAAAACGCATACCTTTCGACAGTGGCTTCCGACACAAACTCCTATTTCTTGGGCGGATCGGGAGTCGTCCAATCTCCAACCAACTCGAACATGACGAGCAATAACAATCAAGCCGAATTGGTGTTTTCTGGTCTGAGTGCGCGAATTCCCTCCGAACTGATCGAGTCGAATGAAGACTTTTCGACCCTGAATTCAAAATATGGTCCCAAAGGCGGATTGACTGAATATTCGCTCAGCTTAACGCCTGTCGGTCAAGCACCCGTCGAGCAAGCCCTCTTTCTTCGCCATCAGACTCCCGCCGACGGTGACCCAACTCAAGGCGGAATGGAAACAATTCTGGATCCCGACATCGACACCATTAGCTACGAATTTTATAACGGAACCGACTGGGATGTTAGTTGGGACACAACGTCGATGGCAACACCACGACTTCCGGCTGCGGTCCGAATCACGTATCGTCGCAAGAACGACTCCGCTGATCACATTTTCCTCGTCCGACTTATGCACAGCGATGTTACTTCCGACAACCCAGTTGTAACCGGAGCTCAAATATGATGAGAAATCGCGGAGTAGTTTTAGTTGTGGTGTTGGCCGCCCTTGCCGGGGTCATGGCTGGAGTTGCAATTTATTCCATAAACCAGAACGACTCGGTTAAAACGTCTATCAACAGAAGCGAACAACGACGGGCTCGATTAGCCGCCGAAGCCGGAATCCAATACGCATTGGCTTCCCTCCAAGCGATCGCTGATACCCCCCAAAGCCCAGTAACGAATGATGGCGATTGGGCCAAACTTGGCACAAATGGTACCGACTCATTTATCGTCGGAAGCGAATCTTTCCGAGTCGAAATTCTCGACAATTCTGCCCGTCTTGACCTCAACACGATTACTGAACAACAACTCGATAACCTTCCGCTAACCCAGGAGCAAATTGATAGCTTCCTTGATTGGAGAGAAGCTGGGTCAAATGCCCGCACGGAAGGTGGCAAAGACGAGTATTACAACGCACTCACGAAGCCGTACAACACGCGTGAAGGCAGACTTCAGACGGTTACCGAAGTGCTGCAAATTAAGGGCTGGACACCCGACGTTTTGTTCAATGTCCAATCAAACACGGTGATGAGCGGGCGAACCACAAATAACAATCAACCAGTACTTCCGATCTACGATCTCGTTAGTCTGGATTGCTTTAGTGGAGCTTATAACCCGGAAGGTAACGGTAAAACAAACGTCAATACGGCGACGTTGACTGCTCAGCAGCTCGCTCAAAACGCTCAAATTCCCATTCAATCAGCCACCGTGATTATCAATTCTCGCAATACCCAGCCAAACCGACGATTTGTTCGGTTGAGCCAAGTGCTTACTTTGCCGGGAATTGCCAATAATCAGCAGGTGCTTCGAAGTGTCTTAGACCGAATGACTATCGCGCCTGCAGATCGAATCGAAGGATTCATCAACATCAACACTGCAACCGCCGACGTGCTAAGCACCTTGCCTGGTCTGACCCAAGATATTGCCAACCAGATTGTTGACAGCAGGCCAACGAATGGCTATCAACTGTTGAGTGAACTCCTCACCGTTTCGAGTGACACTACTTTCCTTTCTACCGCAGTCGATACGCTGACAGTTAGCAGCCAGTCATTCCGAATCCGAGTACTTGGAAAGGCCGGATCCACAACGGTTGGCCTCGAAGCTATCGTCGCCATCACAAATACCATCCCGACAATCGTTCGGGTGGAAGAATCAAATTTTTCGAACTTGCCTGAAAAGTGGTCATGGACTGCTGAAGCAAACCAAACGACACTATTGGAGAATAAATGAGCCAGAAACCGCAAGCTGCACAACTGTTAATTGAATGGGACCGAGAATGGGTTCGCGTGCATTTTGTCGAGTCATCAACTACAAAAGAAGGCACAAGCCTCAGCGAAATCGACGGGGTCAACGGCAAAACCGCCATCCTCCTCATGTCACGACGGCTAATCTTGCAGCGATCCATCGCTTTGCCAGATGCGCAAAAGGAAGACGTACTAGTTGCGCTAAAAATGAAGTTGGCGGATGTGTTCCCCATTCCTGCTTCGGAGTTGGCTTTCGACTTTATCCCGACGACCGAGCGAAACGACCAAGGCCGAATCTGTAACGTCTTTGCTGCCCGGAACGCCGATGTCGACGAAATTATTGCTATTTGCTCTAAGGCGAACATTGCGATTCATCAAATCGTGCCTGCCCAAGCATTGACAATCAAAGTAGCCGAGCAAAATGCAGTTTCGAATGGAATTTTCGTAGAGCGATTTGGCGACTTTGTGAACCTCGACGTTTTTCACTACGGAGACCTTGTTTCATCCAAGTTGGTCAGCCTTAATCTGCTCGACAACGAAATCGCGCGAATGAAGGCGCTAACTGGCGACAGTACAAAGATGTTCGCCTACAACGTCAACCTTGACGGGCAAGAACAAAAGCTTGCTTCACCCTACATTAATGACTATTTCAAGTCAGGACTCACTCTTGATCTTGAGCCCGAAGATTATCGATCCGCTCGAACCGAAGCGATTCGAAAGACTCGCCACAAAAACTGCTATATGTTGTTCTTGGTTGGATTAGCGATTGCGGCATTCGTAGGCAACGACTATTCTGAGCGAATGTCAGAGATGGCCAAGCAAGAGCAGAAGTATAAAAAGCAGACCAAAACGGCTTTGACCCAAACAGAGAACGATGAATCGAAGGCGAAAAAGCAGCAACCTGCCGCCGATCAATTGACGAAAGCCTTTCTGCCAGCCCAAAAATCAAGCGATATTTTAAAGATCGTTTCTTCCCTTTTGCCCACCGACACATGGCTCACGGGGGTGACCTTTGAAAGAGGGCGGACCATTCAAATTCGTGGAACGTCTAAGAGCCCAACTCTCGTATCAAATTTTGTATCTGGTTTAACTAAACAAAAGCGATTTCGTGACGTTCGACTTATGTACGCAAATGGAGGGGACATCCAGGGAATTCCAACGGTGCAATTTAGCATCAATGCGTTCCCAGTCGGCAACCTCCCGATCCTTGAAACAGGAAAGAAAAAGAAGTGATTAATTTTAAAGACCCGAAAGATCAGACTTCCAGCGCGTTTGCCGTGTTGGGCATGATCCTTATTGGGGTTGCGGTTGTCGTTTCACTCTTTTTCAACCGTTCAGTCGATGCAAAAGCGTACGCCCGAAATGCTCGAAAGGATTTAGTCGCGTTTAAAACTCGAACTGATTCGGCGAAAGAAAGCCTTTCGGGGTACGAGGATACGATCGGCAAGTATCTTTGGACCGAAAAAGAAGATTCCGTGACTCCGGCCGCGCTCGAACTTATCAGTCAAAAGACTCAAGAGAATCACTTGAAGTTGGTGAGTTTCCGCCCCCTCAAGAGTTTCGAAGGTGCCTCCCTTATTCAACTTCCCCTGCAGTTTACGGTTGATGGGTCCTTTGCCAGCGTTGCGGCAATGCTTCAGTCATTCGAGACCACTGACTCGAAACTGGCCGTTCAACAAGTTCAATTTGCATCACAAGAAGGTGAGACCGACCTGGTTAGCGCCAATGTTAGTCTCGTCGCCTTCCTTGCTAAACCTATGCCCGTCAAAAAAGGCAGCAAAACCTCTACGACTTCTTCCGCTCCGGCGGGAACCAATACATCTCCACGCGGAGCAACCACTAAATCCTAATGGCTACTCAAAAAAATCAATCATCCTCGAATCTCAAAAAATACGCTGTGATCGGCGGAATCTTGCTCGTAATCGCCGTTGTCGCTTTTCCATCTTCCGAGCCTCCAAAGGATGGGCCAAAGAACAAATTCCAATTTGGTGCAGGGGATAAGGCCGCGAAAAAGAAGGTCGATGAGTACACCGAAGAAGACGTTCACGCCAAGTTTGAGTCGATCAACGCGACGATCAAGAACGGTTTCGTTCCATTGGTAACGAAGGGTGATGGTCCAAAATCGAATAAAGCTGGCATCCCGTCTGGTTGGGCAAACGGCGAAGGAAACTGGACCTACACCGGAAACATGGTCGTGGACGGAACGCCAAACGCTTTACTTGAAAATAGCTCAAACGGCGAAGGAGTCTTCCTTCGACCCGGACAACATTGGAAGAGCCTGCGACTCGTTGCCGTGAAAGAAAACTCGATCGAAATCGAAGGGCCAAACCATGAAATGAAAACAATTTCGTTTGATGACCGAGGCACTGCCCTTCCAAGTGGCAATGCTCCGATGTCGTTGCCACCAGCTGCTATTCAAGGAAACCTTCCCCAAGGCGCAAACCCGCAGCTTAATCAACCAGGTAATGGCGGTCGTCGTAATCGTGGTCAACAAGCGAATCAAGGTGACCAAACGAATGCGGATATCCTTTCTGGCCCAATTGGTGCCCAGAGCGACCTAGAATCGTCTGTCGATGCACCGATTCAAGCCAACAATGTGAATACCACAGGAATTAATCGTAGAATAAGAGGAAATTAATGAAAATCGTCTCAATTAGTGCACTTGCTTTAACCTTCGGGTTTATGCTGCCGACCATATCGATGGCCCAGGGAGCCAATCCGTTTATTGGTGGAGATTTTGGGGGCGGTGAAGCTTCGTGGAAAGATACGAAGTTTAATCCGAAAACGAAAATTAAGCTCGATTTCCGCAATGCCAATATCGACCTCGTCATTTCTATGTTCATGAAGACGAGCGGGATCAATATTGTCAAGGATCCAGCTTTGATTGGCGGAATTACGCTCACCAGCGCAACTCCAGTTTCTCTGAAGACTGGTTTTCAAATTCTCGAAAAGACACTCAACCTCAAAGGCTATGACCTGAAGAAGGACGGAGAACTTTTTGTAATCCAAAAGCAAGACCAAGGTCGGGGCGGTAGAGGCGGTAGTTTCGGAGGCGGAAACGTAGACATGGGCGCGATCATGAGCGCAATGGGTGGCGGGCAACCTCAGTCGGTCCTTAAAATGTACTCGATCAAGTTTGCTAATGCAACTTCAGTGGCCAGAGTTGTCAACGAAGCATTTTCCGGTTCGGGACAATCTAACTCAAATCCGTTTGCATCGATGTTTGGAGGAGGCGGAGTTCAGTTCGGCGGTGGTCGAGGTGGAAACGCATTTGGTGGTCAAAATAACCGAGGTAGAGGCAACAATGGAGCAGCCGCGAGTCCTTTTGCAAGTCTTTTTGGTGGTGGAAACCAGCAAGGTTCATCTGTTCGAGCTTCGTCGGATGACTTTAGCAATTCGGTCATTGTCAATGCTCCTGACAAAGAGCAAAAGGAAGTCGAGCGGGTCATCAAAGCCATCGACAAAGAAACGAGCGCCCCTCAGCACACCAAGGTTTACAAACTGGAGTATGCGACTTCGGCTGAAGTTGCCCCAACGATTCAAAACGTTTTGACGAATAACGCGCCACGAGGCGTGGGAGGCGTCACTAATTCGGGTGCTAATCCGCAGGATCGATTCCAACAGGCAATTCGATTTGGCTCAACTCAAGCTTCATTTGGTACAGTCGCAGCTGATGCTCGAACTAACTCCTTGGTCGTTACGGCGACTGACGAGAGTCTGCTTATCGTTGAAACAGTTATCAAGAGCCTCGACAAGCCGATTGACTTTGCTAGTACAACATTTGTTTTCCCGTTGAACAATGCAAAAGCGGACGATGTTGCTACTTTGCTCAGAAACACGTTCGGAACTCGACAAGGTTTGAACGGCGGAGGTAACAATCGTAACACTCAAAATCAGGGCCAGCAGCGACAAACCGTGAACACAGGTGGTGCAGGTGGTGCGGGTACCCGATTGGGTGGGTTGATCGAAGATCCAAACGATCCAAAGAATCTGTATATGCAAATGCAGAATCCAAATGGTGTTGACGGAGAACTTCTTACGAATATCTACGCTCAAGGCGGAGGCGGATTCCAGTTCGGTGGCGGACAGGGTCGGGGCGGACAAGGAACTCAACAAAACCAGACACCAGTCGGACGAAATGCAGACGGTAAGTTGACTCCAGTTCAAGATTTGACTGGTCAAGTGACCGCAATTCCGGATCCAAATACGAACTCGATCATCATCGTAGCCAATCCTGACTACGCTGCTCTTATCAAGAGCATTTTGGCTCAGCTCGATAAGATTCCAGAGCAGGTCATGATCGAAACGATCATCGTAGAAGCAAACTTGGATAACTCAGAAAAGCTGGGAATCGAGTGGAACTATCTTGACAAAGGGGCCCTTGGGGTTTCTGGTCAAAATGGCAACTCGGGAACAGTCTTCAATTTGAACCCGTCAACATCGCCAGCCCAAGGCTTCAAGTACACGATTGGTGGCAAGAACCTTTCGGTGTTCATGAACGCGATCCAAACGGATAGCAAGTTCAGTATCCTTTCAACGCCACGAATCTTTACATCGAACAACGTCCAGGGTCAGATCAATATCAGCCAATCTATCCCTTATGTTACGAACAGCCGAACTGACACAAGCGGAGCGGTTACTTTCAACTATCAATCGGTTGACGTTGGTATCGTCTTGACCGTCACCCCGCGGATCACCGCGAATGGTTACGTCACGATGGACATAAGCCAAACGGCAAACGATTTGCAGGGCTACACGAACTTTAATGCGCCGATCGTCAACAAGCGAGAAGCCAATACAATCGTGAGCGTCAAGAACGGTGAAACGATCATCCTGGGTGGCATTATTCGAAACAGCATCACTGCAACAACGAATAAGGTTCCAATTCTTGGCGACCTTCCCATCCTTGGCAACCTATTCAAGAGCAATTCGAAAGAAAAGCACAAGACCGAGCTGATGATCTTGCTGAGACCTAGAATTGTTAAGGACGAGAATGAAGCCCGATCGTTGAGGCTCGACGAAACAAAGGAACTTTCACCAGAAACCCAAGGACAGCTCAAAAAGGTTGTTCCACCGGAAAGCACTAAGGTAGAAATTAAAGACAAGAAAAACGGAGGAAATTAAATGAAGAAGTTATTATTTGCAGTAGCAATCTTGACGATTGCAGTGATGTCACAAGCTCAACGCGGTGGCGGATTCGGCGGAATGATGGGTGGCGGCGGTGCCGCAGGACTATTGACTCGAGAAGATGTCAAAGAAGACCTGAAATTGACCGATGATCAGAAAGAAAAGCTCACGGCATTGATGCCAAATATGCAAGACCGTGAAGCAATGACGGCTATGTTCCAAGAGCTCATGAAGGAAGCAGGCATTACTGACATGCAAGAAATGCAGACTCCTGAAGGGCAAAAGAAAATGGCTCCAGTCATTGCCAAACGCGCTGCGGACATGAAGAAGAAGCAAGATGCCATTCTTACTCCCGAGCAAACCAAGCGACTGGCCGAGATTAACGTTCAATTCAATGGTAACCGAGTTGTTACTCAACCCGACATTGCCAAAGAGATCGGGATGACCGAAGACCAAAACAAGGCGATCGCTGACCTCAACAAAAAGCAAAATGCTGCAATGAGAGGACTTTTCCAACAAATGCAAAATGGTGAAATTACCATGGAAGATGTCACTGCCAAGAGAAAGGCAAATGACGAAATCCTTAATGGAGAAATCGGCAAGCTTTTGACGGACAAACAGAAAGAGCAGCTGAAGACCATGGCGGGTACGAAGAAATTCGTTCGAAAAGACGAGCCTGGCTAAGTCCATTCATTGATTAAACAAAAAAGCCCTAGTCAATGACTAAGGCTTTTTTGTTTTTTGGCGCAATATTGTTCGGTTAATAACCAGGTCGTAATTCGATGGATACTCGATGTGTCGGCTTGGGGGTCATAAACATGACGCCTTCGCTGAAGTCGATTCCGGGAATGTCTGTCGGTCCTCCTTCACAACAAGCCTCGATGATTCCGCAGAACTCGCACCTCATGTGCGACCGCTCCGGTCGAGTGGGCATCCCACATCGGGGACATTGATAATCGCTGGGGTTTGCGCTATCCATATTCACTATGACGACTCGCGACCAGAAATGTTGCTTTAACATTTGATTAAGCAGGCCCTACGGCTCAAATCTATTTCTTCTTTTTCTTCTTCTTCTTGTAACTGGCACCCGTCGGCGCCTTCTTGCTTGCGGGTGCCTTCGAGCGGCTTGCCGGGACTTGGCCAGACTGCTTATCCATTACCCAACTAACAAGCGCAAAGCCAAGCGCGACAATGCCAATTAGCACCGCAACTGCGGGCGCAATCATCGTCGCCGCTTCCATCGACGTAACCTTTGGGTCACGAGGCTTCATCACAATTGCAATGACGATCATCAGCGGAATATAGAGCGCAGCGAACAGCCCCGCAAAAGTCTTAAGATATTTCAACCGTCGGCCTCCCCATCTTCCCTTTCAAATATCCGATTACCATCGCAATGTCGGTTGGCCTCACGCCCGGAATTCTCGAGGCCTGACCAATGGTTGTCGGTCGAATCCGGCTCAGCTTTTCCTTGCTCTCGTAGCTCAGGCCAGCCATTGCCTCGTAATCCCAGTCGGCCGGAATCTTCATCGTGTCAAGCTTTGTCGCATTGTCGACCAATCGCTGCTGCTGGACGATATAGCCAGCGTACATTGCCTTGAGGGCGATCTGCTCTCTTGCGTCCCCTTTCGCGGGGAGGTCAAGCGTGATGCCAATTTTAGCCGCGATTTGCTCGATCATATCGAGCGAGACGTCGGGACGACGCATGAGTTCGAAGAGCGACATGCGATTCTTCGATGGCTTAATTCCGAACGAGGCGAGATCGATGTCGTGAGCAGGCGAGACGTTAGCGATCTCCAGCGATGTGAGTCCGCGAGTAATTTCGTCCTGTTTTGCTTCAAATCTGGCCCATCGCTCGTCGGTTACGAGGCCGACTTCTCTTCCCATCGGAGTCAAGCGCTCGTCAGCGTTGTCGTGCCGCAACAAGAGGCGATGTTCGGCTCTTGCGGTCAGCATCCTATACGGATCCTCAACGCCTTTGGTCGTCAGGTCGTCGACCATGACCCCGATGAACGAATTAGTGCGAGAAAAAGGCATCGGCTCGTCTTCGCGGGCATATCTGGCGGCGTTAATCCCGGCAACGATTCCCTGCCCCGCCGCTTCTTCGTATCCACTGGTTCCGTTGAGCTGACCCGCCAGGAACATACCCGGGACAAACTTCGACATCAACTCAGGAGTCAGCTGAAGCGGGTCGGCCATGTCGTACTCAACCGCATAGCCGGGTCGAAGCAGTTCAACATTCTCTAGTCCTTCAACTGTCTTAAGGAGCTCAATCTGGACCCAAGCCGGGAGCGAAGTCGAAACTCCCTGGACGTAGACATCTTGGCCCGTCCACGTTTCCTGTTCAAGAAAAATTGGGTGCGAATCCTTATCGGCGAACTTAACAATCTTGTCTTCGATGCTCGGACAGTAGCGAGGTCCCACGCCCGCAATTTGCCCCGAATACATCGCCGATTCGTTTAAGTTTGCGCTGATCACGTCGTGGGTTCGATGGTTCGTATGCGTTTGCCAGCAAGGAAGCAGGTCGTGGAGCGGGTGAAAGTTGTCGTGGAGGAAGGACATCGGTCCAGCTTCGAGCTCGCTTTCCATTTCAAGGGTCTTTGAGAAGTCAATCGAGCGCAGTGCGATTCGTGGCGTTGTACCTGTCTTAAATCGCCGAAGCCGGATTCCGAAACCTGCCAGCGAACCTGACAAGCCTATCGAGGCTTCGTCACCGTGCCGGGCCGCTACGGTTTGCTTTTTGCCCTCATGACACAGGCCGTTGAGGAATGTTCCGGTCGTCAGGACGACGCTTCGGGAGAAAATTTCGGTTCCGTCGGATAGCTCAACCCCGGTGACGCCGTACGAATTGGAAAGAACTCGCTCGACACTTGCCTGGATAAGGGTTAGGT
Source organism: Armatimonadota bacterium (assembly GCA_025360125.1). Taxonomy (GTDB): domain Bacteria; phylum Armatimonadota; class Fimbriimonadia; order Fimbriimonadales; family Fimbriimonadaceae; genus Fimbriimonas. The sequence continues at coordinate 57,609 of JANYCU010000012.1, forward strand.
TTTCCTGTTCGCTCAATGTTTTTTGCATCAGAACGGGATAAAGATCTTTGCAGACATGAGCCCGTAGCGTTTGAACTGCCGGACCGCGCCCCGTGCCAACCCGGCGAATATGAGTCATCGCGTAGTCGGTCGTCACCGCCATTTGTCCGCCTAGCGCGTCGACTTCCCGAGCCATATGCCCTTTTGCGGGTCCGCCGATGCTGCAGTTGCACGGCAAGTGACCAATACGGTCGAGTCGCATGGTGATGCAAGCGGTTGTTAGCCCCATTCGAGCGCACGCAAGGGCTGCCTCGATTCCGGCATGTCCGGCACCGACGACGATCACATCAAACCTAGTCATCCCACCTCTCAGCGAGAACCTTCGCCATCGTCTCCAGCATGGCTTCATCGCTGGCATCGAAGGCACCAACCGTGTGGCCGTCGATATCGATCTGACCTAAGATTTCGTGTTCGGGGCTGAAGATCAAGACTACGAGTTCAGCGCGAGTCTCTATCGAACACGCTAAATAGTTGTCCAAGGTTCGAACGTCATCAATCACTTGGTTCTTTCGTTGGGCAACGGCCGTGCCACAGACCCCGACGCCAACCGCTATCCGCGTGTGATCCGTCACTGCTCCGACGTACTCGTCGAGAACTAGCGTGTCGCCCTCTAGCCGATAGATTCCCGACCAGTTATAGGCGTCCAGGGTGTCTAGCTGCTCCATCGAGAATCGACGCAACGCAGCTCCAGTCAACGGCGATGTGTTGACGGCGTCAAGAATACGATTCGAATCGATGGAGGAAACCACTCCCTTCATTTTGGCATTTAATTGATGCTACGCGTACCGCTCATCATCCATTGGATACTGGCTTCCGGCCGAAAGCGTTGGGCTGGGCGGAATGATTCGAGCCCCTATTCCGGCTGGGTCGAAGTCGTCAGGAGGTTCATCATTCGGTCTGCCCGGCGGGTTATGTTTTGGCCGTTGCTGCCCAAACCCCCGACCAAATATAAAGCACAACGAACCTATTAGAAACGAGAAACAAAGATACAACGGCCAAACTTTGCCTAATTGAGGGGCATATTCGGGGTATCTCCATGTTTCAAAGACACATGTTAGGCAAAGGGCAATAAACCCGCCAATGATTGCTTGCAGAGTTCGCCACTCTTCACCTTGGTTCAATCCGAAATGGTAAGCATGCCTGATCCACTGCCACTGCCATTGATCGGGAAAATCACCCCTTCGCCTAATCTTTGAGATAGGAAAATAGAAATACCAAGTCTTGTAGGTGTTAATCCAAGAAGCTATGGTCGCGAGGGCGGAAAAGCCACAAATGGCAACGGCGATGCTCCAACCAAGCCACTTTGGATACAGGAAAAGCAGGAACGAACTCAGGCCAAACGCAACCAATCCGCCGCTGATGATGTTGCACATCCGCGTTATGAACAGTCCGACTTTCGAGGGATAACGCTCCACGCTTACACCTTTAACGTATTCTAAACCAGTTTGGTTTCTTCTTGGCGACGAATTAGCGACGCCGGTTCGACGACTTCCAAACCTTCACGAAGATGACGTAAAAGACAACGCAAACCGCCAAGACCAGGTAAGTCGTGATGTGGGTGTAGAGAACCATTTGTCCCGTTGTCGGTTTCGTTGAACCGTCCATGGGATCGACATACGGTTGACGAACCACAAACCACGAACAAATGAGTGAAAAAACCTCAAACCCAACCAACCAAACAATCGCGGACAAGAGCTTCATTTCTGCAGGTTACTCGGGATCGACAAGGATCAAAATGCCATCGGTATCGCGGACAAATGTTTCACCCGTCCGCTCGGTAATCGCCCGGTCGATTGGAAAGCCCATTTTCGCCCATTCGCCGAGGCTATTTTGAAACTCGCCACCCGGAACTTCGACCGCAAAGGCAATATCGCTGGTCCCGTCTTCGACAAAGTAGAAGGTAAATGGCGGGGCCGATACCTCTACCCAATTCGTCGATTGCGCCGTAATTTCGGCCTCAAAACACGCCACGAACCGTTGGGCAGCCGCCTCTTTGTTGGCGACGCCGATCGCGATATTATTGCTAAATTTGGCTCTCATACTTTCTTACCGAAACGCCTGTAACTCCCCGCACGACGCAAACGCCTGCCTGGGGTTGTCTCCCGTGGATGGCACCCCTTGAATCCGAATCCCGTAAACCTTTTGAGCATTCGGCATCTGATATTCGAACACTTCTCCACCCTTCAGTCCGCGACGATTCTCTCCCGTCGTTTCCGGATAGCCTTCAAGCGACCCGAGGACCTTCCACGGACCGTCTTTCACCATTTGAATCTGGACAATAGGCTTTCCTTTTGATGAATCGAACCACCCACCATCGTGAAACACTGGCCCTTGAGTAAACGTGACTCGCCCAATCGAAACCGGATTTGCCACGGTGGCCGCAAACCAAGCAACCGATTGACGAGCACCGTTAAAAGTCACCGTGTACGATTCGGGATCATCATCCACGATCGAACCGTCAGAATTGCCAATTTGAGACCGAGATTCCATGGTTCCAGAGAACAGGGACACCGTCGATGACGCGGTTGGCAGCCACACTTTAAATCGATCACCGTTGGCGCCAACTTCGGCGAACGGAACAAGCCCGGTTACCTCTTTGGCCATTTGCGAAGTCACAGCGACCTTGAGCCAGGGCCAAATCTTCGTGCTTTTTTCATCTTTTGCCAAGACGAAGGGACCATAAGTCCAGGCCACACGTCCAAGGTTGCTTCCGGTCCCGTCCACTTTTCGCAACGACAGCGGAGCGCTGCAATCGAAACTCTCTGACTTCCAAACCTTAGCCGGAATGAATTGCCAACCGACTTCGTTCAGATCCGGTCTGCCCCCCGCAAACTTGATTGTTCCATTCGAATGGCGAATCTGGATTCCAAAACGCTTTCCGCTCTTCGAGATGATCTTCATTTTCTTCGTCCCCGAATTCGGAAAATCGGACATTTGTTGGATGGTCACCGGACTACCAGCGACAATCAAAGTCGCGCTCGACGTCTCCGGAGTGTTCACGACAATGAATGGGACACCTTTGATGGTCGTGGTCATATACGCTGTTTCAGGGATGATCGCCATTCCTCGCGGGCCCGATGATAGGCAGCAGCATGTCTCGTTCGTGTACGGCTTCTTCCCTTGCAGCGAGGTGTAATAGCACCAAGCGGTGCCGTCGGGCATTTGGGCGGCGGCCAGGTGATTATATTCAGACCGCTCGAATTCTGAGGCGTATTTGGCCTCACCAGTCAGGCGTAGCAACTGCTCCGATAACTGCATCCACGTAACGGTAACGCACGTCTCACCGACATTCTTGCTGGTCTGATTGGGAAGGTCGTCACCTGGGTGAAAATGTTCGTAGTAACTCGCGCTTCCGGTGATGTACAGTTCATGCTTTACAACATCACTCCATGCTCGCTTCGCAGTATCGAGATATTCGGTTCCGCCCGTGGCACGGGCCAGCTCACATAATCCAACGAGGTTGGAAAGCATTTCGTATGCCTTGCCGTTACCAACTTGGTCGATGGGACGATTTTCGGACAAAGTTGAGATAATGCGCGGTCCATCCTTCTCGTTCCAAGACTTGACAATGGTCTTGGCAAAATCGAGATATTTCGTTTGGCCCGTCGAACGATACAAAAGCACCATTGGCTCAAGCACGCTGGTCGACGCCATTCCCATGTGAGTCCCCGCCGATCGAATGCTGCGCTTCCCGTCGCCAAAAGTGTTAATCAGGAGGTCGCCGACTCGCGCCGAGCATTGCAGGGCAGACGGATTACCCGTAAATCGATAATAGGTCAGCAGGCCAAGCAAGTCATATTTGTGGGTCCAAACATCCCAGTCGGCACCTTCGAATAATCCGAAACGCTTGTCGGGCGTGTAAGTTCCGAGATAGCCATCACTTTGCTGGCAAGAAATAAGCTCGGCGACGGCAGCATCGAGCTTGGCTTTCAGCTTTGAATCGCGCGAATTTGCCCAAGCGAGCGTCGCTGCATGAATCCATTTTCCGATATGCTCGCCAATCCACGGATGGCTGCCGGGTTGATGGTGGAAACCTTTGAGCAAGGGTTCGAGATCGACGTTGCGAAGGCGACCTTGTTCATTGAGCTGAATTCGCTTTCCAATGTATCCGCCAAGCTTCACACTTGCAGGTGACGACGGCACCATGACATCAGGCATTTTTGCCGCCACCGGATACGGCGTTTCGGGTTGAAAGAGAATCGCTAGAAAAGCCGAAAGGATTACAGCGTTATTCTATCCCGCTCTTACGAGCAGCTTGAAGCTAGCAGCAAAAGCTTCCCACTTAAATACCGTCGAGTCCCATCACGATATCCCATTCCGCCTTCGTAACTGGCATCACGCTCAATCGCTGGCCTTTTCGCACCACAAACATTTCTTCTAGCCCGGCGATGGTTCTTAACTCGGCCAGGGTAACGACCCGGTTAAACTTGCTCACAAACTCAACATCTCGCAAGAGCCAGCGCGATCCATCCTTGGGAGCCTTTTCGTCGTAATAGTCGCTTAGTGGGTCGAACTGGGTCGGGTCGGGATAGGCGTCACCGACGATTCGCATCGTGCCGACGATTCCGGTTGGATCGGCGATTGAATGGTAGAAAAATGCCATGTCGCCGTCAGCCATCGAGTCGCGGAAGAAGTTGCGGACAGTATAGTTTCGGCACCCTTCCCACATCGCTGGCTTCCCGGCACGCGCCAAATCGTCAATCGAATAAGTCTCAGGCTCGGACTTGAAAAGCCAGTAGTTCATGTGCGGCAGTTTACTTCAGGCCGGGTCCAACTCCAAACGCCAAACACCAAACTCCAAGCTTCCCGACTCCATCCCCCCGCGAAGCGGAATGCTTCTTTGGACAGAGAAGCCAGTGAGCCAATTCCGCATGATCGCTAAATGTCATTTGGCGAACTGGATGAGTCGATTGAGCGAAGCGAATTATCTTAACGTCTTTCTCCAAACTCCAAACTCCAAACTCCCAACTCCATCCTGAATCGCTCTCGAAACAATCCGACATCCATCAAAAACACGCGTACTATTCGCCGAATCAAGGAGGTACATTCTATGCCTTAAGGAATGAGACAAACCATACTTGATATCAGCGACGCCAAGGAGATTTTTGAGGGCATCGCAAAGCATTGGCGGAACTCAAACCAATCCCTTTCTGGCCCCGGAATCGTTCTCAAAGGAGACTTTACCGTCGCAGCTTTCGAGCAAGCCGTCGAATACTTTGACCAGCTCGGTGCCGCTATTGATGCCACCGTCGACCAGCGCGACCGCGCCAGCGAAAATCTGTGGCTCTACAAAACAAACATGCGGGCAATCATGCAGCGGTTTGCTTTCCTCGTGCGAGGCCTTCACCCTGACTACGCCAAGGACCTCCCCGCTCTACCCGACGTACGGTCGCACGAAGCCAAGTTTATGGCGTCAGTCGACAAGACCTTTTTAGTGTGGAAACGCATCAACCGGGTCAGTCCGATCATCATGCCTGAAGGCACAACTCTCGAAGCGTTTGGTCAAGGAATCACCGTGATTCGAGCGGCATTCAAGTCCCGCGAACGAGCGTTCGCCCACGAGCGGCATCAACGCTCAGTCCGCAGGCAACACCACCAAGCCCTGATTAACCGAGCGGTGCAATATCGGTCCCTGGTGCTCGGAACCTTTGGCGAAGAAAGCGTGCTTTCCAAGACCCTTCCCTACCTTTGGCCCAAGCAAGATCGCTCGAAGAAGCCAAAGGAAGTCGTCGAGCAGAAGCTGGAAATTGTTTCCGGCGATCAAGGACTTGACATTCAAAATTTACAAGCAATCTAAGCGCCCGCCAATTGCCTCTCCGCACGGCGGAGAGGCACGCTTCAATCTATTTCTTAAGCACGGTAGAGACCATGATGGCGGTCTTGCCGTCTTTCTTCGTTGCGACTAACGAGAACGTGGCGCCAGAGTCAGTGGTTCCCTTAACCATCATCGTATCTCCTCCGCCCATTGCCTTGCCGCCTTTGACTTTGCCTGTGTAAAATTCGGCAACCTGCTTCGGAGAATCAGTGGTCGTTCGGCACCAGCGGCCAGGCTGTGGGTCACTTCTACACTGGTATTAGCGGACAAGGAACCATCACCCCAGCCTCGACAGTGCCTGAGTCTGCCTCGCTGGCCGTCCTTGGCCTCGGCGCGGTCGATCTGATTCGACAAGAAAACGAGCATAAAATAGGCAACCTATAAGGCCCCGAGAACGAAGTTCTCGGGGCCTTTTTGCGTGTAGGGCGGAGTAAAGCAACTCGATCACCGCTATTAAGCTGCAATGACAATGATTTGTCCGACCGATAGATTTTCGTGAGCTTCCAAGACTTAGTTGGACAAAGGCACGATCCCCGGACACTCGGCGACTCCAGATTCTCAATATTCACCTGAACCTTAACACGTGGTTAGAGGTTTGTCGGCAGTTCGGGCACGGGGTGTGCCCGGAGTATTTCCGGTTCCTACCGTGGTATTCCTTCTGCTCGCTTTCTGATCCGCCCCGAGGATCTCGTTCCGCGACAGCAGATCTAACTTTTCGGTTCAATCACGATGATTTTGCCCTGCGGTAGTGTTTCCAAAGTCTCTAAGACCTGATCGGCTAAGGGGGCGATTCCTGGGTAGTCGGTCAAGATTGAATTCAAAACGAGCACACTAATTGTACTTCCTGACATATTCTGTTGATGGCGCATTTGTTTGTCCGCCGTAATCATCACTGGAAAGCCGTACTCTTCTGACGCACTAAGTAGGCTCCCATTCTTATATTCGGCCCAGCTCAAAGTGAATGTCGCCTTTACTTCGTGACCGACCAGCAGCTTTGCAAATCGCCAATCGACGTTATTGTCAAACAGGACCTGCATAGACCACCGGTTCGACGCCAAAGGTTCGACGAGCTTGATTTTGCTCCCAACGCACAACTGCGTATGCGTGATCTGGAGTTACGTTTGGAAATCCTTCGAGAAAGTCTGAAACTGGTAAGCCGCGAGTCAAGGTATCGAGCAGAGCCTGGACTGGCACGCGCGTGCCAACAAACCGCACCGCTCCGTGCAATGTATCGGGCGTCGCAATCAAAATTCCTTCCAGTTCCTTTGGGATCGTCACAGCCCGTGTACCTCTTCATATGTATTATGCTATGAATTCGGCAAGGAATCAGCAGTTAGCTTCAAGTCGAGAGGCTCAAGTTCTGCCGAATTCGCCCGATATCTAGAACATAGTGTCAGGTTTATCCGCCGTTCGTGAACGCGTATTGAGTCCGTTCCTGCCGTCGCGGTGTAGTTCCCCAAGAAGTACCGCGACAAGCCAGTCGAGGGGACCGCGGCAGATGGTGTTTATGATTGGATGCGGCGATAGGACGAACATGTGGGGGCGGAGTCGGAGCATAGGTGTCTCGCCAGTGGAAAAGCCGAATCGCAAAAGTCCATTGAACTGATCCGGAGGATCGCATATAGTTGCCAGGGGTCATTTGTCGTTTCAGCGACATATGACCCCTGGAAAGGTCCATATCAGCCAAAAGTCCATGGAGCGGTGAAGTCTCAACTGCGTGGAGCAAGGGATAACCAGCGACCCTAAAAAAAAGAGCAAAGATATTGAGAATGAATTTCGATTTGTTCAAACTTTAGATTGGAGTTCCTTACCGCCATAATGGCGGGGTCGCTACGCTCCTCGGACTTCGAAATGATCCGTTCTTTCCAGGGGTCTACGTTCGTTCCACTCACTACGACACCCTGGCTACTTTCTTTGACCCTCCGGGTCAGGAAAACAAAATTGTTAAAAGTCCGAGGAGCGACGAACACCCACCACACACAAATGTCAAGAACAAAGCGACCCGGCGATTATCGCCGTAATGAGAACTACGAAATTCCCTTTCGAGGGGTTTGGACCTGGAGAGGCGGGCTGCGGTTTCAGCCGCATTCCGGAAGGTGGAGCCGCATCGGGACGCCGTGCAGTTCGCTCCAGACTTTTGGGTTCACGTTGACCAGTTTGGTTTGATTGGCCAGCATGAATTGGCGGGCTATCTCCCTCTGGCGAGAGGGAGCGGTGAGTTCAGTCCATTTCAAACCAACCTGAACTGCTGGACGAACCGAGGGAGTCGAATCATCAGAGCGCGTTTGCCGCTTGATGCCGCGGACTTGATGTTGAAGCTGTAGGTGAATCCATACCATTTATGAAACTTCACCGCCTTGCCTGGAGTCGTGCAACTCGACGAGCATCCGGCTTTGGCGGCTCTGTAGACCAGCGCCGCAATTGGCCACAGAATCGTGATGCACATAACCGCAATCCCGATTCCCAATGGCTGGCTGCCGGTTTTCCACCAGCAGAACAAATAAGAGAATCCGGCGAGGAACAGGCTCAGCCCAAACACTCCTTCTGCCATGGCCACTTTGCCAACGTGGGACTTGCATTGCGCACAATATGGGAAATCGAACGTCATGGTTTTGGTTTTGCCATTCTCAGACTTCGGGGGTCGAGTCGCGACGATCGGTACCGACGTCGTCGCCTCTTCGCCGCAGCAGGCGCATTGGGCGGGAAAGTTGAACTTCTGGCCGTTAATCTCGACTTTCATGATTGATAATATTATTGGAAAGTTGACGCTGAAGGCACAGCCAATTCCTTGCTATTCGACTGTGCACTGAGAAGTCGCAGTTCAGCAGGTTTTCATTACCTGCCATACAGGTTCTAAACCAGCTAGGAGAACCATTCGGCCCATAACGTAAGTCCCAGGCACAACTGTGGTAGACTATCGTCTACTCTGTTGAAAAATTGGTCTCTTCGATCTCCCAATTTCACGGTAACCTTCCCCTTGAAATTGGGAAAGAAAAACTGCAGGAGCTTGAGCAAGAATGTCCAGAATATATGAACTTTTACTGGAATTGACTGAGCCAGGGACTCCCGTCAATCAACTACACCTAAGAGAATTTTCTCGCCTCCTCGGCTGGCAGCCAACGGACAATTTTACCGTGCCAAACTTGAGTGTAACGGCGAAGGCTCACTTAATGGTCGAGCACGGACTTGAGAATGCCGCCGTAATCAGCTTTCTTGGTCGACGCTCCTATAACGATCTAAGTTCGGAAGAAACCAGGGCCCTTCTTGGGGTCTCATACAATAATCTAGTTGACTGGCATGTGGGCGTTAACCAAAACGAAGTAGTCTACATTTACAATCGGATGGAGTCTCCGAAAGTCGTGCATCGGTCAGAAATAGCCCGATCAAACACTGATGCTCTTACGAATGAAGCATTTGAAAGAATTGTAGGTAGGCGCCCGAACCCAAATGTCCCAGCCCTCGATTCCGCCCTAATTGATACAATCTCCATTTGGAAAAGAGAGCTATCTACGGCTCTTAACTATCAAGTCGACAATAATGAACTTTCGGCACTATTTAACAAAGTAATCTTTGTCAGAGCTGCCGAAGACCATGCAAAAAATAATAGGCAAGTTCAGATTGAGACTCTCCGATCGATCTGGTACCAGTCTGACAAAACCGATCTTCCCAACTACATTGCAAAGCCTTCAGTTCTAGAGAAATTCAAAGGCGTCGATAGTGTTCTATTGTCATCAATGATTGAAGATTTTTACGAAAATCGATACGCTCGTTTTTATAGTTATGACTTTTCAGTAATGTCTAAACACGCACTTAGTCGCATTTACGAACATTATGTCAGTCTACTTAGCGTTGAGCAATCCTCTCAAGATACACTTTTTCCTAAACTTCCAAATGAAGAAAGAAATAAAGCATTCGGGAGTTTTTATACGCCTCAGTATATATCTAGATTCTTTGCTCGATATATTGCAAGATCGAATTCCACCGAGCGCCTTTAGGACATTAAAATCTTTAGATCCTGCCTGCGGTTCGGGAATATTTCTTCGCACTCTCTTAGAGATGCAGTGTGATCCAATGTTGAACAATGTTACAGAGCAGACAGTTACCAGCTCTGTCGAAAATGTGATGGGATGGGATATTGACCCTAATGCTTGCCAAGCTACAGAGCTGTCATTAGCATTGCTTCACCTAGTTTTACTTAATAAACTCCCCGACAACCTACCAATTCTGGTCACAGAGAGCCTGCAGCATTTTCTCGATCACCCAGAGGTTCACGATACTCTTGATGTTGTTCTGGCCAATCCACCATTTGTTCGTTATGAGCTTCTCTCGAATGATCTCAAAGAACGAATGGGCTTGGTTTTGGGTCAATATGGTCAGGGGCGCTCCGATTTATATTTAGCATTTCTTATGCTCGGCTTAAAGCTCTTGAAACCTGGAGGAATTGCTTGCTTTGTTGTGCCACAAAGTTTCCTTACTGGCAAAAGCTCGGGAGAAATGAGAAAGCTTATTATAGAATCAGCTTGGGTCCTATGCCTAGCAGATTTGACAAATATTCGAGTCTTTCCTGGGGTAAGCGCTTACGTATCCTTAGTCATTTTTCAGAAAAAATTTGATGGTAGCCCTGCACCTAAAGCAACATTGGTTCGCGCCCAAGATTTGGCTGGCAAAGCTTTGATGGATGCGGTAATCGGCAGAACTATTGACAATAACTATTACAGCGTGTTTCCCGTTGAGCAAAGGTTTTTTCACGACAATCCGGCTTGGATAGTTTTAAGGCCCGGTGAAGAGAGGTTAAAAGAACGATTGTCAAGCTTCCCTCATGTGGGAGAATTTCTTGAGATTAATCAAGGATTTATAACGGGTTTAGATCGCGTATTTATTCGGCCCAAAAGCGAAGTTTCGAAATCGGAAAGATCGATTTATCGTCAATACCTGCCTGATAGGCAAATGAAAAAGTATGCTTCACCCAAGGCAGTAGAAGACCTCGTCTTCTACCCGTTTAATGAGGACGGCGATAAGATAACCGAGGAACAACTGATTAAAGCATATCCCGACACATGGAGATATTTGACCAGCCACCGGGCTCAACTTGAAAAGAGGTCCGGCAAGAGAGCCCATTGGTGGGAGCCCACGCGATCACGATCTCCGCGAAATATGATGCGACCTAAGATCATGACTCCTCACTTGACCTTAGAACCAAGGTTTTCGATCGATATGTCAGGTCAATACGCCGTATCGAGATCTCCTTTTCTCTATCCCAAGGATCATCAATTTGAAGAGCAGTATCTTCTTTTCTTCGCTGCTGTCTTGAATTCACCAGTGGCCTACTGGTTTATGAAAATAAACTCGACTAATTTTGACAAGGGTTATTCGATGCTGGAGGGTCCTTCTATAAAGTCAACTCCAGTTCCTGATCCAAGAACAGTACCTCCCACCCAAATGAGCAAGATTTTGAATCTGGTTAGGGCAAGATGTAACGAGTTCAATGATCAGAAACTCATGGAATTAGACCGTCAGATTGACTCTGCGATTGGTGAATTGTACGGCTTGTCAGTCGAAGAACAGGTTATGCTCGGTTATCAACATGCCTCAGATTGAAATTACAATTAATGACCTTACGCTCAGGATGAAATCTGCCAAGAACCTGCTAAAACCCATAGCGGATTCCTTTTCAAGTGTTATGTCTGTCAACAGATCTTACAATGGATATTTGGCTATTGGTGCTTATTCCGGTGGTGCTGTCGGCATTCCTGCGTCTTGGAGAGTGAAATGCGAAAAAGGCATATATGTAAATTACTATGAGTTATGGCAAGAATTCGGTCAAAAAGGCAACTACTTCCTAAGTACAGTTTGTCTAAATTTCTACCGACTCGACGGATTCTCCGGCACAGAAGAAGAATTATTTATGATCCATGCGGATCCCGACTGGTTATCTACTAGACCGCACGGCGTCTACAAAAAAGGTCCCCACCTCCATGTTATTTCCGGAGATTGGGCTCATGTACATATCGGCCTAAATGTCGGTCATCTCAGCCAAGTACTCAAATCGCCGAGTAGCCTGAGTCTAGCCCTGGCCTCCGGCGTGGACTTAGTTGCGAATCAAATTCTTCCCGTGTTGTAAATATCTTAGATTTTGGTTCACGTTTGTCAAACAATAGTCGGGTATTTCCTAAATGCAAACGGTTGGCAAGATGCCCGTGCCTTAAATACATTCCCCAGAACTTTCGGAGACTTAACACGAAGCCAGCGCTGCTCGCCCTCACCCCTGCGCCCCCCTTGGGACTTCGTTCCGTCATCCATGGCCTCAACCGAACCCCCATCCCTCACCCTTCCCCCTCTGCAAAGCCCGACAAGGGGAAGGGAATATAGGCTCATGTTCCACCAGATTCGCCCGCCCCGGTTCGCTTCGCTCACTTCCCTCGTCCCGTCAGGTCGGGATTTCCCCATTGCTGCTTCGCAGCTCCTCTCAACTAGCTCGGCGGGACGTCGGAAATTGGACTGAAGTTCCACCAATTCGAACCGAAACCTAAAGTGTGGTAAGAGGTTTGTCGGCAGTTCGCGCAGGGGTAGTGCCCAAGGTTTTGGCGGTTCCCGCCGTAGCGGTCACGCTCGCCGTCTTCGCCGTCGCCTTCCCCCTCCTCGCTTTCTTCTCCGCTCCCGGAATCTCCTTTCACGACAGCGGTGAGTTCGCCCTCGCCCTCGCCTCCAACGGACTTCCCCATTCGCCCGGAGCGCCGACCTGGGCGATCCTCAACCAGCTTTTCCACCTCCTCACCTTCAACGCAGAGGCCGCCAGAAGCGCCAACCTGTTCAGCGCATTCTGCGGAGCCGCCACCGCCGCATTCGCCAGCGCATTCGTCTTCCGACATTTTAGCGACCGCACCAAACCCACTCAATGGCTTGCGGCCAGCATCACCGCCTTAAGCATCCTCTGCACCGGCGCGTTCCTCGAACAGTCGTTCATCGCCGAGCAATACACCCTCATGACGATGTTCATGAGCGCCATTTTGCTAGTGGTGCAGACCAACGATTCGAACCCGAAAGCGTCGTGGTTCTACCTGATGGGCCTGTTGTGGGGGCTCGCGCTCGGCAACCACCCCAGCCAAGTCATCCTCGGTTTCCTGATGCTGCTTCCCGTGCTCCAAAGCCGAAAATCAGTGCCCATTTTAAAGTCCATCCCGATGGGAATTGTCGGAATTCTTACCGGACTTCTCGTCTTTGTTTGGCTACCCATAAGGGCAGCGGCCCACCCAACTCTCGCATGGGGTCACCCAGACAACTGGACCCGCTTCCTATGGAACATCGGCCGCGAACAATGGCCCACTCGGGCCATGTCCACCGCCCCAATGGGGTTCACGAAGGCCTGGTTTAATTCGTACAATCTTTTCGGCGAGATGGGCTTCATCAGCACGATTCTGGCCGTTTTCGGCACCGTTCTTGGCCTGCGACGGGCCATCAAGCCACTTGGTTGGATCGCGTTTCTCGTGATTCCCTACACCCTATTGATGCTCGCTGGCCACCTTCGCCAAAGCGGAATGGACCTCATCTATCTCCGATTCTATGGCGTGCGCGACTGGCACATCCCGGTCTACATGGGCCTATCGATCTTGGGTGGAATGGGCGCAGTCTGGCTCGTCGATCTCCGTCACAAATGCACCGAGCGGGTCCGAATCGGAACGCTCAGCACAGCAGCGCTAGCCCTTGGCGGCTGGATGCCTTTCCAAATTTCTCGAGAATCGATGCAGGGCTACGACCAGGGCAGAAACTACGCCCATGCGTACCTTGATTCACTTCCCAGCGACGCCATTCTTGCCACTTTCAGCGACGACACTTCACACATCATCGGCTACGAGCACTACGCGAACAAATTGGCCCCGAGCATTTACTTCACATTCGGGATGCCGCAAAACGTATACGAGCAGGATCCCGCCAAAGGTTGGAACCTAGAATCCAAACGAGCATTCCTGACTGATTACATCTTTCGAGCATCGCTTAACCCTCTCTGTCTTCCCCGAATATTGACCGAGGACGAGATAAAGAATCGACCACTGTTTACCGAGTACACATCGAGCGAAGTAGGCGATATTAGCCAGTACTGTTTGCCGCACGGCTACACACTACAGCTACTTGAGCGCAAGACTACCGACGACGAAGTCATCGCCGCCGACAACCAATTTAAAGCTCAGCACCCCGAGCTGTTTATCAAACCGACCACCTCCCAGCACCGCCTAACTCGGGAGGGTTTTAGCTACGCCCACCTTCGCCGTGGGCTCTTCTTCATGAAACGCAAAATGTGGCAACAGGTGAAAGATGAGCTCGAAATCGCATTAGCGTGGGAACCCGAAAATCCGCAAATCATGTTTCCTTACGGGGCCGCTCTCGAAGAACTCAAAGACTACCGTGGAGCCGAAAAGGCGTACCTAACCTGCATTGATGTCATGCCCGATTATCCGACTGCCCGGCAGAATCTAGCTTTGCTCTATCTATACGCAGGTCGCGACGACTTGGCGATGAAATATGCCCAGGAAGAACTTGTCCTCACTCGCGGGGCCAAGAATACGAAAGATCTGATCTCATTGCTTGAGAAGAAGTCGAAAACTACAAGTCGGTAAGTAGCCCGCCAAGGATCCGAATGCCTTCGTCGATTCTCGATTCGGTCTGATTGCCAAAACACACTCGAATGCAACGGGATTGTTCAGACTCGCCAAAAAGCATTGCACCTGGCGTAAACGCAACCCCGCATTCGACCGCCCGGTCATACATCGCCCGCTGATCAAAGTCATGCCCCAAATCGACTTTGCACCCAAACCCGGCCATCGGCACCGACCATGTGACGCCCTTGGGAAAGTGCTTCGCCATGGCCGACATCAAGGCATCCCGACGCTTCCGATATCGAGGGGTACACCGTGTGATTTGGTCTTGAAACATTCCCTTACGCATATAACTCGCCATCGCGATCTGCGTGGGCAAGCCCAATCCGCCCGTTTCAAGTTGCTGAATCGCGGCCAAATCTCGGCAAACGTGGGCCTCCGCTGCGATATAGCCTAACCGAACTCCCGGGGCGAGTGAATTGGCAAAGGATCCAACTTGAATGATTCCATCACCCGAAGCGATGAGGTCACGCGGACGTTCTCCATAGACGATTGCCGAGTTTGACGCATCTTCAACAATCGTGATTCCCGTTTCCTTCGCCATGGAAACCAGGTCCTTTCGTTTAGCCGGAGTCATGACTCGACCAGACGCGCCACAACCAGTCGGCGAAACCACTAAAACTTTTGCCTCGACGTTGGCCAACCCGTTCAAATCCGGTTCCTCCTCTGCCAAGCGAGGTACCACGTGACGTTCCAGCCCCAACGCGGCCCACCGCCGATCGCCACCCAAATGGTCAGCCCCTTCGATCGCCACCTTGTCTCCTGGCTGCATCAAATACCGCCCCAACATGCTCAGCCCTTGCTGAGACCCCAGCGTCACGACAATATTGTCCGCCGACGCTGGCGTACCAAGTCGATTAAGCCACTCCGCAATAGCATGCCGAAGACCTAAATCACCCTCAGGTGGAGCGTAGTAAAATCCCCAAGGCGCTCGGCTGGCCACGTCCCGCATCTCGGCCAGAAACTCATCATCCCGAAAGAATCGGGGGTCAGCCACGTTGGTCGCAAACGACCGAACGTTCGACGATTCGCTCAAAGCCTCATAGTCATTTAATGGGCCATCACCGATGACCCGGCGCAAGACTAGCGCCCCCGCCTGACCCGGCAAAGGATTCGCGACCGACGTGTGGGCTCCCTGCTTCATATCCAGTAGGCCAGTCTCGGCCAGGTACTTATAAGCTCGAAAAATTGTGTCAGACGAAACTCCCTGCAAGGTCGCCATTTGCCGAACCGTTGGCATTCTCTGCCCCGCGATGAGCTCACCGTGAATAACCTTTGACCGCAGAGATTCAGTGATTTGGCGGGCAGTTTGTTTCATGCTTCTATCCTATTCGATTGTTAGAACTTAAATCAATAATTGTTAGATTCCTAGTTCTTTTGACCGGCGTATATTCAACTGTGATTACTCTTCTCGCCTTCGCCACCATTGTGAAAAATATGCAAATTGACCCAACAAAGCAGTTCGACTTCTGGCTCGGAAACTGGACCATGGAGACCGAAACTCGCCCAGACCCTCGCGCCGATAACTGGAAAAAAAGCCAGAGCAAGAACAAAATTGAACGAGTTATGGACGGAAAAGTCATCCAAGAAAACTTCTCTGGGGTCGGCCTCGTCGGCAAAAGTTGGTCCGTGTATGACCCGACGGCAAAGCTTTGGCGACAAACGTGGGTGGACAACCAATCGAGTTATATTTCTCTAACTGGAAAATGGGAAGGCGACAAAATGGTGCTGCTCAGCATCCCGCAAAACCCTGGCGCAAAAGTCCACCGAATGGTTTTTCAAGACATCACGCCAAATTCATTTTTGTGGAAGTGGGAAGTCCAAATGAAAGATGGCAATTGGGGCGCGATGTTTGTCTGCCACTACAAACGGGCAAAGTAAGAGACTTCAAGGACCTACTTGACACGCTAGGCAGATAGCAACTTCGTCAAGTAGGTTCAAATGTAGTTGCTTTCAATGAGCAATGAAAGTTCGACCGGCTTCGTAGTACACTATGATGACCATGGCGACCCTCACCCCTGAAGCAGCTCCGATTTCGATTGAAACGATTGCCGACAAGGTGTACGCTAACCAACGAATCTCGGTCGCCGAAGCCAAATTTTTGTTCGATCATCCGAACCCGCTTGAGGTTGCAGCCCTGGCTAACTTTCGTCGAGAACAGCGAACCGATCCCAATGTTGTGACCTATATCGTGGGTCGGATTCTCAACTACACCAACGTCTGCTGGGTCCGCTGCAAGTTCTGCGCGTTCTACCGAACTCCTGGAAACGAAGAAGGCTACACTCACTCGGACGAGGAAATCCTGGCCAAGGTCCAAGACACGGTCGACAAAGGCGGTGTCGAAATCCTATTTCAGGGCGGTCTGAATCCGAAGCTAAAGATCGACTATTATGAGAATATTTTCCGCAAGATCATGGCGCAGTTTCCCAACGTCATTCTCCATGCCCTCAGCCCTGCGGAAATCATCTACATTGCCCACATTTCGAAACTAAAGCTACCTGAAACACTCAAGCGCCTTCACGCCGCCGGACTACATTCCATTCCCGGTGCAGGCGGAGAGATCCTCGTTGATCGAGTCCGAAACATCATCGCCCCTTACAAGGATAAGACCGAAGACTGGCTCGCCTGCATGCGTACAGCCGCAGCAATGGGCCTCAAAGGCACCGCTTCCATGATGTTCGGCCATATCGAAACGATCGATGACCGAATCGAACACTTGCTGCGGATTCGTGACTTGCAAGATGAATGTCAGCCGTTCCGCGCCTTTGTCACTTGGAACTTTCAACCGGAAGACACCATGCTCCAAATTCCGCAAAAGGCCTCTGCCGCGGACTATCTGCGTACTTTGGCGGTCTCTCGGATCTTCCTAGATAACTTTGACAATATTCAGCTTTCGATTCTCACTCAGGGTCCGAAGATCGCTCAAATGGGCCTCAAGTATGGAGCGAACGATTTTGGCAGCGTGATGATTGAAGAAAACGTCGTTTCAGCGGCGGGAAATAAGTTCATCCTGAACTCGGAAGAGTTTGAACGATTGATCAAAGACGCCGGGTATGAGCCACGAAGACGTAATACTCGCTACGAATTGATTTAGTCGCCAGTTAGCTGGAGTTGAGTAGCTATAATTTGGCAACGTGTTGTTGCCATTCATGACCTTTCTTCAGTTTGCAAAATTTGATATCCGGGGTCCGATTCTTGCCTATCAAAAACCCGCCGTCATTGGCAAACAATCCGTCCAAGTTGGTGAGCCTCCGAGATCAATATCCGAGTCTGAGCAGGGCTCAAATATTGGCCAATGGATTTGGTGTTCCGACGCCAAAGCTAATGTGCCTGCTCGGTTCCGCCGAGTACTAACCCTCAAAGAAGCACCCAAATCAGTCCGAAGTTGGATCACGGCCGAGGTGCGCTACCGAATGTGGATCAACGGCAGGCTCGCGGCCCGAGGTCCAGCAGATAGCGGTCGAGACTACGATTCAGGTCCCTGTGGTCCTTGGCTCGAAGACGTTCGCGACCTTAGCTCGTTCTTTACTAAGGGCGAAAACGTTGTGGCGGTAGAAGTTATTGCCAACCCAATCGTTGGCTATGACGCATCGACGGGACAACCTGGGTTGAAAGTTGACTTCAAAATTCAAGACCGAAGAGGATCTTTCCAGACAGTTGGAACCGACACCAACTGGTCTACGGCTCCAGCCAAGGACTTAGACCAAACTGGGGCAAAGAACGGATATCGCATTGACTTAACAGCCGAGCCAGATGGATGGCAATTTGGGAAGATAGACGCTAAGACTTGGCGACCCGCCACTATCGCAAAACGAAAAAAGCCCGAAACGCTTGCGAGCGAACTAGCTCCCGCCCTTGAAGCCATCCTTCCTAGCGTTGGATTCACGCGTGTCTCGACCAGCGTGACGCCAAACAAGCAAACCAACGGCGCGACCTTTGCCCAAGATGGCTCCTATTCGGTTCAATACGGCCATGTGCTTTCGGGATATGTGGGTATGAAAGTCCGCGGCCACAAGGGAGCAAAGCTCATCTTGACGCCAAACGAACACGACGCGCCAGGCGCCAATCGACAATCCGAAATTGTCCTTCGAGACGGAATCCAAACCTTTGAATTGCCCTATTACGATAGTTTCTCGGTCATTAACATTAGAGCTGAAGGCGTGACCGAACCAATTGAAATTGAAGATGTCCGCTGCGTCTTTACTTCCTACCCCGTTCGGTATTTAGGTTCTTTTGAGTGTAACAATTCAAACTACGATCAAATATGGGATGTCTGCCGATGGGTGACCCAAATCTGCATGCAGACCCACCATCTTGACTCCCCCCACCACCAAGAGCCGATTTCGGATGCGGGCGATTACCTCATCGAATCGTTGAATTCGTTTTATGCGTTTGGAGAAGGCACCCTTGCCCGGCAGGACCTCAAGAAGATTGCGCGAACTCTCGAGCAACGTAACTACCAGAGCTTCCACACCAGCTATTCCCTGCTTTGGCTCCGGATGTTGGTTCAATACTACGAATATACAGGCGATGTCACTCCGCTCAAGCAATTGGCACATCATGTTGAACGACTGATGGATCGATTCGAAGGCTATCTTGGACCTAACGGCTTGGTTTCGCAAGCCCCCAACTATATGTTCCTGGACTGGGTCGAGATCGAAGGATTTAACCTTCATCACCCTCCTGCGGTCATCGGACAAGGATACATGACTGCCCTCTTCTACCAAGCTTTGGGCGATGCCATCACCATCTCGAAAATCACTAAATCGCCTAGCCGCTCGACCCACTATCAGACATTGAGAAAGCAGATATCCAAATCTTTTGAATCTGAATTGTGGAATTCAGCCCAAGGACTGTATCGAGACGGAAAGCCTTTTCAGACGTCGATTCAGCCAAACCAGTGGTTGCCAGCGGACAAGGACATCGAGACTTTTTCGACCCAGGTTAATACCCTTGCCGTATCATGCGGAATTACCAATCCTGAGCGAGCCAAACTCGTAATGAAGTCCATTCTTGCTCGGCAAGACATGAATTGCCAACCCTACTTCATGCACTTCGTTTTCGATGCCATGGTTAAAGCCGAGCTATTTCAAGCTGAGGCAGTTAAACAACTCGACCGATGGAAAATCGTGCCTGACACCCAGTCTTTTCACGAAATGTGGACAGTCGGTGATCTTAGCCATGCTTGGAACGCTACGCCAATGACTCAAATGTCGGGCCGAATATTGGGTGTCGTCCCAACCAAACCAGGGTTTAAGGAATTCACCATTGATCCTCATCCTGTCGGTTTGACGTGGGCAAAAGGAAAAGTCCCGACTCCGCACGGATCAATTTCCGTCGAATGGAAGCACGTGGGTAATCGGTTGGAAACCAGTTTTACTGTGCCAAAGAACACGACGGCAATCGTGGACGGGACTTCGTATGGAGTTGGGAGCTACAAAGCCTTCATCACAATTCACCCTCATTAACCTCGTTGAATAGGGCGATCCGGACTAACTTTTTCGCCCAAAACCGTCTATTATTAAGCTGTGCAGATTCCTTCCTGGTGGCTAATCCTTTCTGGATTGTTCTTCTTTATTAACGCAGTTTTCTTCTGCGTGCTCATCTTCGCCATGATAAAGCTGCTCGAAGTCGCCAAGGAATTGAAGCCAAAAATAGATCGCATTTCGGATCGAGTCGATTCCATCTCGGAAAAAGTTGACGGAATCGCTTCCGATGTCCAGGGCCGAGTGAAGGTCTTTGGCGACACATCCAACAAGCTCGCATCCTCAGCCGATCTGCTCAACACGATTGCGAATCAAGGCGTTCAGAAATTCGCACCGTATCTCGCGGCTTTTGGCCTCGTGCTGAAGGGTTACCAAATGATGAAGCAGCACGGCGTGACGTTCCCGCAGAAAAAGAAGCAGGTCCCCAGCAAGGCAATCGAGAAGTCGAGCGGCAAATAAGCACTAAGCGTTCAAGCCTTTCCGCATTTTTCGATGCGGAATTCCCACTTCGACAAACGGCTCATCATAAAGTTCGTAGCCGAGCCTTAGGTAAAAATCCACCACCGCGGCTCGTGCATGTAATATCGCCGTGTGAAACCCTCGCTGGCGTCCAATTCCCTCGGCAAACAGCATGATCTCTCGGCCATAGCCCTTTCCTTGTAGCTGATTAGTCACCGCAACTTGCCGAATCTTTACTGAGCCATCGCCAAAGTCGGTTCCCGTGGCGGTCGCAACGACCCCTTCGTCGTCGATCAACACACAATGGATGTAGTCGCCCTCGGCGGCCAATTCCTCGGGAGTAAAGTCCAACCCCAAGGGCTGGCGAAGGACCTTCCTCCGCAGTTCAACCGCGGACCAAAACTCTGGCGAATTGTGGTCGACAACTTTCAGGATCATTTCTTCTTCGGTGCGGCTCGCTTTGTTGTAGGTGCTTTCTTTTTAAACGCTCCGCGCTTCTTTGTCGATGGTGGAGCGTCTCGTTTCTTCTGAAGCATCTCTGCCGCCTGCTCGTTCGTAAGTGAGAGCGGGTCAATTGACTTAGGAATGGTTGCGTTTGTGACACCATCGGTCACGTAGGGACCGTAAAAGCCCGTCATGACTCTGACCGGACCAACACATCCCGCAATTTCTCCCATTTCTTTCAGTGCACCCTTCTTGGCGCCTCCGCCCGAGGTTTTTGGTTGGGCCAAAATCGCCTGAGCTTCTTCAAGGGTCATCGAGCCACCTTTGCGCCAATCTTCGACCGTCCGACGCTCCGTTCCGGCTTCAACATACGGGCCAAATTTGCCCATTTTGAACCAGACTTCGCTTGATCCGTCCTTGCCAATAAGGCGCGGATATCGACAAAGCATGTCAATTTCAGCGGGAGTCAAATCCTGCGGAGCGATAGCGGGCGGAAGGGAAACCCATGTTGGCTTAACTTTCTTTTCGATCTCTTCAGGAGTCCGTTCGACCTCGATGTAATAACCTTGCCGGTGCTTCAGCAAGAGATTTCTGCCGGAATCAGGATGAACGCCGATCGTCTCGGAAGCTGGGGCCTTTTGGGCAAATAGCTCGTGAGCTTTCGCCAAGGTGAGGTCCGCCGGAGCCAAATCGTCCGGAATGTTCGCGTAAACCTTCTGTTCGCCAAGCTGGAGGAACGGGCTACCATCCTTTCCAGTTCGGACCCGAATATCTTCACCTGTTGCCTCATCCTTCCCAATTTGAAGATTAGGGAATGGAATTTGTAGCTTTCGCTCCTCAACCATCGGCTTCAGTCCAGGTTTCGCGGCATCACCAATAAAGAATTCCTTAAGGTAATCCTTCGAATTTGATTTACCTTCGGAGATTTCGTCGAGCGTATCATCCAGTCGTGCGGTGAATCCAAAGTCCATCAGCTCGTGGAAATGGACATCCAGGACTTCCATCGCCATGAAAGCTCGCCAGGTCGGTACCAGTTGTTTACCTGCCTTGCGAACATAACCACGATCGACAATGACCGAAATGATCGAAGCGTAGGTTGACGGGCGACCAATGCCCAGTTCTTCAAGTTTTCGAATCAACGTGGCGTCATTGTAACGAGCGGGTGGCATCGTGTTGTGTTGAGACGGGTCGAGTTCGATAAGGTCAACTTCTTGCTTAGCCGTCATTCTTGGTAAGATTCGATCGCCCTCGTCTTCCTCATCTTTGCCTTCCAAGTAAACGCTCAGATAACCCGGATCCAGCACTTGGCTTCCGTTGGCTTGGAACGTTAACTTCCCTTCGCTCGATTGAGATGTAATCTTTGCTTCGGTCCGCAAAAGCCGGGCTGGCTTCATTTGACAGGCAACTGTGCGTTGCCAAATTAGCGAGTAAATCTTATATTGGTCATCGGTCAAAAATCCCCGAATTTTGTCCGGAGATCGTGCCGCATCGGTGGGGCGAATTGCTTCGTGAGCCTCCTGGGCATTTTTGACTTTACTGGTGTACTTAACTGGCTTTTCGGTCTGCGCGTCTGGGTAATGCTTAGCAATATAACCTCGGACCGACCGTAGGGCATCTTCGGATAAGGTCAGGGAGTCCGTTCTCATATAAGAAATGAGACCAACCGTTTCGCCGCCAAGCTCAACGCCTTCGTAGAGGGTTTGGGCAATCCGCATCGTGCGGTCCGCGGCATACGAAAACTTTCGGTTCGCGTCCTGCTGCAAGGTCGTCGTCATAAACGGTGCTTGCGGCTTTTGTTGAGCTTCCTTTTCGGTCAGCGATTCAACAACATATGGTTTAGCCGCCTTAGCAGCGGTTGCCAATCCGGCAGCGGTTTTGCCATCAATCCACAATACATCGGACTTGCCGTGAAGCTTTCCGGTGTTCTCGTCAAAATCTCGGCCCAAAGCAACTCGTTGCCCGTCAACCTCAGTCAAATCTGCCTGAAACAAACCCGCCAAAACCTGAAACTTGGCCCGCAAGTCCCAATACTCAGCCGAGACAAAATCTCGTCGCGCTTTTTCACGCTCAACGACGAGCTTCACGGCCGGGCTCTGGACTCGCCCCGCCGACAAATTCTTGGTAACTTTCGACCACAAGACTGGCGACAGTGTATAGCCGTACAGCCGATCGAGCATCCGCCTTGTTTCTTGGGCTTCGACCAAATCCAGATCAATATTCCGGGGCGAATTGATCGCCTTTTGAATCGCTTCCTTGGTGATTTCGTGGAAGGCGATACGAGACACTTTGACCTTTTTCGAAGGTTTGAGAATTTCGAGAAGGTGCCACGAAATGGCCTCTCCCTCTCGGTCTTCGTCAGTCGCGAGTACCAATTCCTCCTTGCCCTTCATTGCAGCCCGAAGTTTCGCGACCTGCGCCGCTTTCTCCTTTGGCACTTCGTAAAACGGCTCAAAGTTATTGTCAACGTCGATGCCAAAATCGGACCACCACATCTTCTTTATTTCAGGTGGAAGGTTCTTTCCGTTGGGTACTAAGTCCCGGATGTGACCAATACTGGCCAGAACTTCATAGTCCTTGCCCAAATAGCTCCCAATTGTCTTAGCTTTGGCGGGTGATTCTACAATGACGAGTTTTGAAGCCATAAATAATCCAACAAGACAATACTTATCTTATCCAGGTAAATAATGCCCGTTCGAATTGGCAACTGTACCGCTTTTTCCTAAAACTTACCAAAAAAGTATTGAATGACAGGACTCCAATATACGTCTTACTTAAGGAATGCTTCTCGCTGCTGTCCTTCCATTCGTGCCTATCTTCACATTCGAGGAGTCCTATTTCACGATCTGGATGCAAGGCTCAAAGATCGGATATTCCGCTTTCTCAAGTTCACCAACAACCTTTAAAGGGTCGCCCGCAGAGAAAGCAACGACCCGAACCGAGATCGATATTGAGCTCCTTGGCACGAGCGTCAAGATGTCTATCAACTCAGAAACCATTACGGTAAAAGGCAAACCTGTTCAAATGCACTTTGCTCAATCAAGTGCAGGAAGAACTCAAATTGTCGATGCCTGGTTCTCACCCGCTTCCATTCGAGTTGAAGCGAACAACAATGGAGCAAAGTCCAAAAAAATAATCACAACACCAAAAGATGGCAACGTCGTGGACGACCCAGTCGCCGAATTTGCGCTTAAACCTCAAAAAGCTGGATCATCGATGGTGTTTTACGTGCTTGACCCTTCGACCGTCACCCTCGTTCGCAACACCGCCAAGATGATCGGCAAGAAAGAAGTCGAAATCAAAGGTGTCAAAACGTCCGCCAACGCTTTCTCAATCGATGACAAGCGAATGAACACGACGGTGTATACCAGCGGAAAAGGCGATGTGATCCTTGTCCGTACCGCGCTTGCCTCCATCGATATGGATATGATGCCGTCAACCAAGGAAGAAGCCCTTGAGAAGTCGAACGGTACAGTTCCTGACATTGCGGACATGACTAGCGTCAAACCAGATCGCCCCATTAATCAGCCGCTCCACTTATCCAAGCTCAAATTGAAACTCAGCGGCGACAACTTGCCGACCATTCCCAGCGATTCGCAACAATCGGCTACCAAAACAAACGGCGAATGGACAATCGATATTAATCCAACGCAACTGTCGACAGTCAAACCGATCAGCATTGCCAAGGCCAAACAGCAGAAACCCGAATGGGTCAAGCCGAGCATGTTGATCCCCGCTAACTCGCCCCGATTCATTGTGCTCGCTAAAGAAATCACGAAGGGAAAAACCGATGTAGCTTCGGCCGCCCTCGCTATCCGAGCGTATGTCAACACGAAAATGAAACCGAATGCGGGAATTGGAATTCTGAGAGATGCCTCAGAAGTTTTAGATGCAAAGGAAGGAGTTTGCCGGGATTACGCAATTCTAACTACATCCTTATGTCGAGCGGCCAATATTCCAGCGAGATTAGCCAGCGGTCTGGTTAACTTTGAAGGAAACTTTTATTATCACGCGTGGGTTGAAGTTTGGGCAGGACACGACTGGCTAGGATTGGATAGTGTGCCTCCTTCAGACTTTTTCTCGGCATCTCACGTAAAGTTAAGTCATGGGAACGTTGATGAGGCGTTTTCATTTACGATACTTGCAAACGCCCGAATGAAAGTAATCGAACAAAGGAATTAGGACCAAGATGGAAAAACAAAAGCCGCGAACAAAGAATAGTAAAACAAAGAGTCTGTTCCAGATTCTCATTTGCGGCGTTTTTGCAATTTTCGCAGCAACCATTTTAGGGCTTTCCGCTCCGACAATCGTCAATAATATAGGCCGACAGACCGTCGCAGACTTTGTCTTCGTTCCGCAGAGTGTCGGCACTTCCCTTCCATTTATAATTGCAGGAATTGTTGGCGGATGGTTCCTTGGATCGCTCCTCATTCGAGCTACTGAAAAATTTGGCAATCGCTGGGATCGAACCGATGATTCGGAAAAAATTACTTGGTTTGTGGGAATTCTGCTCGGTTTCATCGTCGCCACATTCTTCATTACGTTCCTCAATCAGTTCCCATTGTCGAAAACTATCGTTGCTCTCTTGGTCTTTGGCATAGCGATTCTATTTTCAACCTTCACAATTTACGCACTGCACTCTATGAAGGAGTCTTTGCCTTGGTACCGAGGAAAAATTAGAGCACGAAGAACGGGTCTGAAGATTCTTGACACCAACGTAATCATCGATGGCCGAGTTTATGACGTGGCCCGATCTGGGTTCATCGAAGGAAACGTTTACGTTCCTAAGTTCGTACTCGAGGAACTCCAATATATTGCGGATAGTCACGATGGCCTTCGCCGTCAACGCGGAAAGCGAGGACTCGACATCCTCAAGCTCATGCAAGCAGAATTCGAAATCGAAGTTGGTATTCACGACCACTTGGCACCAGAGCAAGGCGATGGCGTCGATTCACGATTGGTCCGGCTAGCGATCGCGCTTGGCGGAGACCTTGTTACGAACGACCATAACCTTAACCGAGTTGCAACCCTCCAGGATGTCCGAGTATTGAATATCAACGACTTGGCTCTGTCGCTTCGCCCCAACGTTTTGCCCCAAGAGCATATGGAAATCTATATTGCTCGTGAAGGCAACCAAGGCGGACAAGGCGTCGGCTACCTCGAAGATGGCACCATGGTCATCGTCGAAAATGGTCGCGAACACATTGGTGAAACCATGGATGTCATGGTCACTCAGGTTATTCAAACCGAACGAGGCAAGCTCATCTTTGCGGAAGTTGACGCGGTTGAGCCGACCAAAGCTCGTGTGAGTCCGCGAAAACCGAACCTATGAAATTCGGAGCTGTCATCCTAGCTGCAGGCTCTGGCTCACGGTTTGGTCGTGACAAACTCGCGGTAAAACTTCGGGGAATTCCAGTTTGGAAACGCAGCTATCTCGCCTTCAAAGAGCATCCTGCCGTCGACCAGATGGTCATCGTCTGCTCCGAAAATAATTTCGCCGAAATCAAAAGCGAAGTCGGCGAAGATGCTGATGTGATCATGGGTGGAGACACCCGAACAGCAAGCACCATCGCGGGGCTCTGGAAGGCGTCACAAGTTGGATGTGACGCGGTCCTCTTTCATGATGCCGCGCGTCCGTTTGTCTCCAGCGAAGTCATTTCCCGTGTCATTGATGGAGTTAAGAATGGTAACGCAGTGGCGGCAGCGATTCCTTGTTCTGACACAATCAAGCTGAGTTCGAATACAAGAATTCAATCCCACCTCCGTCGGGATCAAGCAATTGCGATGCAGACACCGCAAGGGGGGCCAGTTTCGATCTTCGCCGATGCTTTTTCAAAAATCCACGAACCGACGACCGATGATATGGAACTCGTTAGCAAAGCCGGATACACTACCCATTGGGTGCCCGGGGACCCCAAGAACTTCAAAATCACTACCCCCGACGACCTGGCCCGAGCAATTGTAATGATGGGATATGAACACCGAAGTGGAATTGGCTACGACATTCATCGGTTTTCAACCGATGCTTCCCGCCCCTGTTGGCTGGGCGGGGTTCTGTTCCCCGGCGAAGTTGGTCTCGATGGCCACTCCGATGCCGATGTTGTACTTCATGCGGCTGTAGACGCGCTACTGGGGGCAATCTCGGCGGGAGACATCGGTCAACTCTTCCCCAACACCGACATGGCCCACAGGGATCGGGCGTCTTCTGACTTTCTGATCGAAGCCGGACGATTGGTCGCCGAAGGTGGCTGGCAGATCGAAAACCTTGATATTGCAATCCAAGCAGAGAAACCAAAGATCATGCCGCGAGCATTCGAAATTCGGACCCGAATTGCTGAACTATTGAATATCGACCTCGACCGGGTGAGCGTTAAGGCGACCACGAACGAACGGATGGGTTCAATCGGTCGCGAAGAAGGCATTGCCGCATTCGCTATTTGTTCGATTTCACGATAAACGGGTGGCACTGATACGCGGCTAATTTCTATGCTCTATGAGCATTTCCGCCGAGCTTATCAGTGTTAAATCGACCTAGATACTCCTGGCGATGCGATTGGAACGCGTATCAGGGCCACCTACTACGTAAAATCTTCTTGGCGCTCCAATACATGTTCAACCACTTGATCCATTATCCAATGATTGAGCTCCCCAGGATTCCTGAACAAGATCACATCGAATTCATTGTTGGCTTGATGCCATTGCCGCATCCGAACCCGCTTCCTGGCGAACGACTGACAGTGCCAAACCAGGATCGACTTTCGCGAGAAGATCATTCGAAAAGATTCGACATTGCCGTTGCAGACCTCTTGCTTGTCGATCGCCCTCGCTAGAGTTCTCTTGAGGAGTTGCCAGAAGGTACGGCTGCGCGAATAATCCAGGCAAACAATCAGATCAACCCTTGGCAACACCAAATCCATCCACTTGGCATAGCCCGCATCCAATATCCACTCACTGCGACCGCAAATAGCTTCGATTCGCTCGCGCTGAACATCCAACGAAACAAAATCCCAGCCGGGATTCCACATCAAGGTGTCGACTTCGGTCCAAGCGATTCCGGTTAGATCGGACAGTCGACAAGCCGTGGTCGTCTTTCCTGAACCAGTTACGCCATATATAAGAATTCTTCGATAGGGACCCCGAACACCACCAAGTTGCAACTGTTTTAGTGATTCGACCTCCATATCGACATATATAATACGATGCAATGGACGCCCAAGCCGAAAAAGCTCTCGAAATCGCACGACGATGCGCGATGGCCCTCCCATGCGCGACCGAAAAACTCAGTCACGGCGAGCCAACATGGTTTGTTGACGGCAAAAAATCGTTTGCATTGTTCTGCAATTACCATCACGGCATGCGGCTGGGAATCTGGATGGCCGCTCCTCCAGGGATTCAAGAAATGCTGATCAAAAGCGACTCCGAGAGGTTCTATCGACCACCCTATGTCGGCCCTCGTGGCTGGATTGGCGTGAACTTGGACTCCGAAATCGACACTGAAGAACTCGCAGAATTACTCAAGGAAGCCTATCGCCACGTCGCTCCGCCGAAATATTTGAAAATGTTGGAGTAGCTGGGTGGCTCAAAGCTCCCGATCTCTGGTCTCCGATCCCCCATCTCTATCCAAGTACAATAAGACATGAGCGAAGAACCGGAAAAGCCAAATCTGCCAACCGACGAGGAAATCGAAGCCCGATTTTCCAAGATTCGCGAAAACCTAACCGCGGACGTTGACGATGTCGACGACAAGTTAGAAGGAATCCTCAAGAACACCAAGGTAGATCGCCTCGACGAAAGTGAGCACGACGAATACTTATCAAAGCTTGACGAGATGGACGCCAAGCTCAAGCATGCCCGCGAAACTCAACAGAAGGCTCAGCCAAAGCACAACACCTTATCTGGCTCATTGGACCCAAAGTCAAGCGTCGCGATGGGAATGGGTCTATCGCTGGCATACACCATCATTGGCTCACCGATCGTCGGCTTCGGTGCCGGGCTCCTGATCAACAAAGCAACTGGTACCCAAGGCTGGCAGATCTGGATGACTTTAATCGGCTTCATGATCGGAATGGGCTATGTAGTGATGGTCCAAAAAAGACACGGAGACCGTTTCTAAGTTTGCCAACCTTCAGCGTGCCATTTTTCTTGATTGGACTACTGACCACGTCTTTGTTCGTCGCTGGAACCTGGCGAATGATATGTGCTCTTGGCAGTGCCAGCAAAAATCTTCCGGTTGAAGCCGCTCTCAACTTCGTAATCGGCCTCAGCCTTAAGTTTCCCGCCGCATTCTTTGTCGTAAAAATCATAAAAACAACAAATACAGGGGAGCGTGATGGCGCAATTGCTGCGGCTTGCTTGGTATACTTCACCACCGTTGTTGGACTGGTATTTAACGGTTTTCGACAAAACAGCAAGATCGATGACGGACCTCTTTAAACCGACAAACCTGCCACTCGCGGAAGTACAATATGTATCTTTCTGGGGTTGGTTTATCTATTTGGCTTTTGTTCTGATTGTCATTTGGAGTTTCCTCTTCGCCGCGAAAAAGGGATACAACGGACGAGTTTTCGTTTCAATCTGGTCGCGACTTGCCGAACAGCTTTTCTTGTTCCTCGAATCGATGGTCCTTGGTGCGATCGGTCCTCACGGTCGAAAATATCTTCCGCTTGCCGCTGGATTCTGGACCCTCATCTTTGTCAGCAACGTGCTGGCTCTCTTCGCACCGGTTTCCCCCACGGTCGTCCTTAGCTTTAACCTAGGGCTGGCGCTTACTTCCATCGGTTACGTTCAATACGAAGGTATTCGAGCGAACGGCTTGTTTGGTCACGTTTCGCACTTTGCTGGTCCTAAACTGGGTGTCTGGTTGATTCCGATCACGTTGATGATCTTCGTCATCGAAATCTTCTCGGAGATCATGAAGAACATGTCGCTCAGTATTCGAATCTTTGCGAACATGAGTGGTGGCCACGCGGCAGTCGAATCGATGAACGAATTGATCAAGGTCGGTGGAATGGGCATCCCTCTTGGCGAATTCTTACTTCCTCTCAAGGTCTTGACGTGTGTCGTTCAAGCCCTGGTATTTACGCTTCTAACCTGCGTTTACCTCGGACTGGTCACCAGCCACGCTCATGACGAAGAGGCACACGCCCACTAAAACGCTTTATAACTGCAGAACATATTTGGAGAAAACAAACAGAAAATGAACCTAGTCGGAGTTGGAATTGGAATCGCTGGCGTCGGTATCGGTCTTGGATTGATCGGTAACGGTGCTCTGCAAGGAATGGCTCGACAGCCTGAGGCTATCGGAAAGCTTCAAGTTCAGATGCTGATCGCGCTCGCATTCGTCGAGCTGATGGGCTTCTTGACTATCTTTGCAACCAGCGGCTTCGTAGTCAAATAAGACCCTCAATCACTTTATGCTGTCTCGATCTTTGGTCGAGACAGCATCCTAACCTATTAACAGAAAATGTCTCAAGATAACTCGAAATCGAAAGGAAGCGCTCTGATTGGCCTGATCGTTGGCATCGTCCTTATGGTCGGTGGCATGGTTGTCGACAAATCGTTGCACTTGCCGGAAGAAGAGTACAAAGCCAAAGTAGCGACCGCGGCTAAGGAAGCCAAGGAAACTGGTAAACCTGCCGAAAAGGTTGGTCGTTGGTCTCTTGCTCAGTTGAATGCTTTAGATGAGCAGGGTCTGCCAATCAACCCTGGTATTACCCTGGCGACGATCGGCGTTTTGCTGATTACGTTCCCTGCAATCGCAGCATTCTATACGGGACCATTGAAAGCATCTCTCGACGAGCGAAACGGCAATTTGGAATCAACGTTCCAAGAAGTCGAGTCGCTTCGAAATGAAATGACCGCAATGAAGTCCGATTACGAGAAGAAGCTCGCCACCAGCGAAGCAGACGCTCGTGAAAAGATCAATGCCCAAATCAAAGAGGCTCAAGCTCTTCGACAATCATTGATGGCCGAAGCTGCTTCCAAGTCAGACGCTCTGATCAAACAAGCTCAAGAAGAAATTGCCGGAGAGAAATCGAAAGCGCTTCGAGAGATTCAAGTTCACGTTACGGATATGGCCCTGCTCGCCGCCGAAAAGGTAGTTGGCAAGAACATGGACAACGACACGAACCGAAAGCTTGTCGCTGACTTTATTAAAGATCTTGAGGTTGCGAAGTAAATGGCTGAGGATCGCGTAAGTCGTCGTTATGCAACTGCACTTTTCGAGTCTGCAAAGGCCGAAGATGTAGTCAGCAGTGTTGAATCTGACCTCGTCACGATTGAAAACCTGCTCGCAAATGACGGAGATTTTCGCGCATTCATCCTAAGCCCAAATCGCGATCGAACTGAAAAGATCGGTCTCTTCGACAAAGTCTTTAGCGACCGAGTCACGGCTCTCACCAGTCGTTTCGTCAAGCTCATGCTTGAGAAGCGGCGTGAAGAAGAGCTGCCGACCATTCGGGGCGACTTTAGTGAACTCCGACGAGCTGCCGAAGGCACCATCAGTGCCACCGTCACCAGCGCAATCGAACTCACCAAAGACGAGCGAAAGCAGATCGAAGACAACCTGAGCAAAAAGCTTGGCAAAAAGCTCGAAACTCAATATTTTGTAGATCCTAGTCTCATCGGCGGCGTCCGAGTAGCCTATGGAGATTTTATTATCGACGGTAGCGTCCGCGGGTCTCTCACCAGACTCCGGGAATCGCTTCGACAAGACACCCTTAAACAGGCATAAGACAAATGGCCATTCGACCAGAAGAAATTACCGACATCCTCCGACAACAACTCGAGCAGTTTGACAAATCTGCCAAAAAAGAGCACGTTGGAACCGTTATCCAAGTTGGAGACGGCATTGCCCGTATTTACGGACTGCCAAACTGCCAAATGGGAGAAATTCTCGAATTTCCTCATGGCGTAGTTGGACTCGCGCTCAACTTGGAAGAAGAATCCGTTGGCGCGGTCTTGATTGGCGACGACACCAAGATTCGTGAAGGCGATGCAGTCCGAGAAACCGGACGCATTATCCAAGTTCCCGTTGGCAAAGCACTCCTCGGACGTGTTGTCAACGCACTTGGCCAGCCAATCGATAACAAGGGTCCAATCAATTCCGACATCTTCCAACGTTTAGAAACGATGGCACCTGGCGTTGTTCAACGACAGCCAGTTACCGAGCCACTTCAAACTGGTATCAAAGCTATCGACGCAATGATCCCAATCGGACGCGGACAGCGAGAACTCGTTATCGGCGACCGACAAACTGGAAAGACCGCGATTTGTATCGACACGATCATCAACCAGAAGAAGACCCACGAGCCCGGCGGCAGTCCCGTTTACTGCATCTATGTCGCTTGTGGACAAAAGGCTTCGAACGTTGCCCGTGTTGTAAAGACTCTCGAAGAGAATGGCGCGTTGGAATACACGACCATAGTTCTCGCTTCGGCATCCGACTCCAACGCTGAGCAATACCTTGCTCCGTTCGCTGGTGCCGCTATCGGTGAGTACTACCGAGACAACGGCATGCACGCCCTGGTCATCTACGATGACTTGACCAAGCAAGCTCAGGCCTACCGAGCTGTTTCGCTCCTTCTGCGACGACCGCCAGGACGAGAAGCTTATCCTGGAGACGTGTTCTACCTTCACTCCCGACTACTCGAGCGAGCCGCTAAGGTTTCAGACGAATTGGGTGGTGGATCGCTCACCGCACTTCCGATCATTGAGACCCAATCGGGCGACGTTTCGGCGTACATTCCGACCAACGTTATTTCGATTACCGATGGACAGATCTACCTTGAGCCTGACCTCTTCTTTGCTGGCGTTCGCCCTGCAATTAACGTTGGTATCTCGGTTAGCCGGGTCGGTGGAAATGCCCAGATCAAGGCGATGAAGCAGGTCGCTGGAAAACTGAAGCTCGAAATGGCTCAGTTCCGCGACGTTGCTGCTTTTGCTCAGTTTGCTTCGGACCTTGATAAGTCGACGCAAATGCAGCTCATCCGAGGTCAGCG
Source organism: Armatimonadota bacterium (assembly GCA_025360125.1). GTDB lineage: Bacteria > Armatimonadota > Fimbriimonadia > Fimbriimonadales > Fimbriimonadaceae > Fimbriimonas. The sequence goes on from JANYCU010000012.1 coordinate 90,499, forward strand.
ATTGACCGAGTTGCTCAAGCAAGACCTCGTTAGTCCGAAAGACGTTGTCGACCAAATCATTGCGATCTATGCTGGCTCAATGGGTGTTCTTGATGACATCCGAAACGACCAAGTTAAGGATTTCGAAATAGGAGTTCTCGCTCATATCCACGCAAAGTACAGCGACGTGGTCGAATCCGTTCGATCGACGAAAGCACTTTCGAAGGAAATGGAAGAGCAATTGAAGAAGGGCATCCAAGAATTCTCAGACTCATTTGGTAAGTAATTTTGTGGGTGGCAAGTAAGTAAGACATGGCAACGCTAAAACAGATCCGACAACGTATTCGCGCCGCGAAAAACATCCAGCAAATCACGAAAGCGATGAAGCTGGTTGCGGCGGCGCGTCTAAAGAAGTCTACGGATCGAGTTCTCGAAGCAAGACCTTACGCTGACAAGCTCTTGGACATCATGACGGACATGTCGGCGTCGGGAACCTTGCCAAGTCACCCACTGCTAACCAAGCGGGACGTCAAGAATGTTCTCGTGATTGTCCTTACGTCGGATCGTGGTTTGGCTGGTGGCTTTAACACGACGATCATCCGAAAAGCAGTCGAACTAATCAAGACTCTCGACGGAAAGCCAGTTCAGTTGATCAGCTACGGAAAGAAAGCCAATCTCTTCTTCAGCAAGCGTGGCTATAACATGGTTGACAACTATTCGGCTCCTTCGGCTGGTGCACGACTGCAGGATGCGGTTGCCCTCACGCGAAAGGCGAGAGAGTTGTTCGAGTCTGGTGAGGTCGACGCGGTTTACGTCGTCTACGCTAAGTTCTATTCAGCCGTCCGACAGGTTCCTCAATGCGTTCAATTGCTTCCTATCGAAGCACCGGATGGTACTGGAGCCGCTGGTGGCGAGGTCGAATTCGAACCGAGTGCCGACATTGTTCTCAACACGCTTCTTCCCCGCTACTTCCAGACCCTCGTTTGGCAGTCGATGCTGGAGTCAACTGCTTCCGAATTCGGTGCTCGAATGAGCGCGATGACGGCCGCAACCGACAACGCTGGCAAGATGATCCAAACGCTCACACTAAAAGCCAACCGAGAGCGACAGGCCGCGATCACCAAGGAAATCTTGGAAGTCGTCGGCGGCGCCGAAGCGCTTAAGTAGGACTCGTATAAAAAAAAGCCTCAGCATAAAATGCTGGGGCTTTTTTTTGAGCGATACCTCGACCCTTAAGGCGAATATTTTTTGCTCGAGCGAAACCGATTTGCTAGTATTCGCCTGTAGCGTCGAGGTTAAGTTCTTTAGACTCAACGCTACAAGTGGCAATTCTCCGTCATCAGAGTCGTGTCTGATTCGCCACTTTAAGCGTTGAGGCATCGCGGCTTTCGGATATCCTTAGACCTGTGATTTCCCGGCGCGACCTTCTCAAAACAACTGGCCAAGCTTCCCTTTCTTTGGGCATCGCGCCATTAGTGAGTTCAGTCATGGAACGAGATATGATCGTCGCAAACAAACCGATGCGGTGTATCAACATCGTCAATTTCATCCGCGCCATCGAGCCGCGATTCAAAACCGACCTCCTCCTCCCGGTTCAAAAACAAATGGAGATCATCAAAGGGCACAACTTCCCTGCCACCTGGCTCCTTCAATTCGATGCCCTCGTCTCTGGCCCATTTGTGAAGTACCTAAAGGAAAACATGGCCGAAAGCCACGAAGTCGGCTTCTGGTTCGAGATGAACGAGATGCACTGCAACGCCGCCGGAGTCAAGTGGCGTGGCCGCCCCGGCTACGAGTGGGACCACTACCCCAACGTCGCCTTCACCATCGGTTACACCGCCGATGAGCGCATCAAGCTCGCCGATACCGCAATGACCAAATTCAAGGAGATTTGGGGCAAATATCCCAAGTCGGTCGCCAGTTGGAACCTCGATGCCATCACCTGTGCCCATCTAGTCGACAAGTACAAGGTCGACGCCTTTGCCGTTTGCCGGGACCAAATCGCAACCGACGGATTCACCATCTGGGGCGCGCCAATCGCAGGCTACTACCCGAGCAAAACCAACTGCTGGAGCCCGGCCGTCGACGCCAAGAACCAGATCAACGCCCCAATCTTCCGGATGCTCGGCCAAGACCCGGTTTACTACTACAACCGCGAATACACCATGCCCGACGGCAAACGCCACAGTGCACCCGACACCATGGAGCCAGTCTGGCCCTCGGGACGATCCACAACGTTCGTTCAAACTTTCCTCGACATGATCGGGCACGCCCCGACCGGGCAATTCGCCTACGCCCAACTCGGACAAGAAAACAGCTTCCCGTGGCCCGAACAAGAACCCGGCTACGCACCCCAGTTCAAAGCTTTAGCCGCATTCGTCAAAAACGGAACCACTACCATCGAAACCATGGGAGCATCCGGACGCCGATTCAAAAAAGCCTTCCGAACAACGCCCGTTCAGGCCCAAGTTCAACTGACCGACCCATTTGGTAACACCAGCCCCGAAGAGCGCTCAGTTTGGTACCAGAGTCGCTTCTACCGCGCGAATTTACACTTCAAGGGGAATATGCCCTTCCTCCGCGACATCACGATCTACAGCGACGAATTTCCTCAACCGTTCCTCCATAAGGCGACAACCTCCCAAGACGTTGAACAAAAAATGCCCCCCGTCCTCGACGGCTACCACTGGAGAAAAGATGGCGCAGCCGTGCCTGGTGCCGGTGGCTTTTTTGAGTACAACGGTCAACCGGTGCGCTTAACCGGAAAAGTAAGAGTTCATGAGACTAGCAATCGAATGGAGGTTGGATTCGAAATCCAAGATGGGAAAATGCTCATTGTTGGCTTTAACGAACGATCAATCGACATTCATATCCTAATGGAGGTTGACCCAAAAATAACCCTTAGATTCAAGTGGGATCCAAAGAAGTCAGCCCTCGTTAGCGTTGAACCCAAGAAGGCATCGTTCAAATTCCAAAATTTCGGGTATCACGTTGGAGTCATTCAGGGAGCCGCAAAAGCAACCGATGATGGCTGGACCGTCTCGGCTGGCGAGAATTCAATCCGATTAAACCTAGCCCAACACTAGAACCAACCCTTGCTCATTGGCGAACCTCTGTTTGGGCGGGGTTATCTTGTGTGGCACTGGCAGTTACATCTGCGCAACGGAGAGGAGAGGACTCAAGATCGTTGGCGCTAGCCAAACTGAAATCAATGCATCTCTGATAGAATGCATTTGATGTCACATGTGATGTGGGCTCGGTGAAGTGGGTTACCATGTCGTCAAACTTCTTCTCGACCTCGGCGAAGAAGTGACGATTGTCACTCTCTCATCGCGCGACGAGTGGCTCAACAATGTCAAAGGCCAGGGGGCCAAGGTTTTCATTGGTGACGCCCGCGACGAATCGTTTCTCATCAAATCCGGAATCGAAAACGTAGACGCCGTTATCGCTTGCACCCACAATGACGGCACGAATGTCGAGATCTCGCTCGATGTCAATCGCATCTGTCACAACAAGCGAACCATCGCCCGAATCATCGATCCGAGCCTCGCTCGCCATGCCGAAAAGCACCTTGGCGTTCACCGAGCAATCGCTATGACCGCGGCCGCCGCTCCAACATTTGCCGCCGCCACATTCGGCGACTCGGTCCTCACAGAACTAAAGGTCAATCATGAAAGATATTTGGCTCTCCGAGTCGATGGACCCCACCACCTTACCGAGAAGCCACTCGTCGCTATCTCACCGACTGGCGAATGCCTTTTTCATGAACGAAAAGAGCTTCAGGCGGGCGAAACCGCCGTTGTCATGACTCACTCCGATACCATGATCGAACGCGCACCGAAGCATCAGCGAACTCACTCGCTCCTCAAAGCCCTTGCGCCAACATCCGTCTTCAAATTCATTCACAGCGTTTGGGGAAATACCTCGGTACAACTTCGAGCCGTTCTGGTCGCAATCTTCTCCGTCATCGTCATCAGCGTTCTTGTCTTTCAGAACGGAATGAAGCTTTCGCTGGTCGACAGTCTGTACTTTACGGTGACGACGGCGACAACCACCGGCTACGGAGACCTCTCGCCGAAGGATGCAGCAAACTGGGTCAAACTCTACACTTGCGGCATGATGGTGATCTGCTCGGCCGGGCTGGCCATCCTCTTTTCCGTTGTTACTGACTACATCCTCACCGCGAGGATGTTGCAGTTGAGAGGGCACCACCATGTACCCGAGCGCGGCCACGTAATCGTGGTTGGCGTCGGTACCGTTGGTTATCGAACCGTCGCAGAACTGGTTCGCCTAAAAACTCCGCTTGTGGCGGTCGAACAAAGCGAGGACTCTCCTTACCTTTCTCATATTCGGCCCAACACCCACGTCGTGGTAGGCGATGGGCGTGAACCGGAGACATTAATCATCATGCGAAAGCGATCGTGGCCCTCACTCCTAGCGACGCGGTAAATCTTGGTATCGGTTTGACCGCGAAAGAACTCAATCCCGATATCAGAGTCGTGCTCAGCATTTTTGATGCTGACTTTGCCGAAAAGGTAGACGCAATCGAGGAGATCGACGCTGCGCTGAGTGCGCCAGTTCTCGCCGCACCGACCTTTGTCGGTGCGGCACTTTACGACAACGCAGTAGCCTCATTCCTGCTCGGCCCCATGTTTTTCACTTTGTGCAAAGATGACCAGGGCCCGGTCAAATTAGGTAATCAGCACATGAAGCTCGAATACCGAAATCTAGACATGGCAAGCCACTGAGTGTCGCACTCAGCACTCAGCACTCCGCCTACAGCCAATCCTTCCGCTTAAACTGCCACAGAATCAAGAGGCTAGAAACCACCATTAGCCCAAGACAATAGACGTAGCCGTATTTCCACCCCAATTCAGGAATATCCTTAAAGTTCATGCCGTAAACTCCGGCGATAAGCGCGCTCGACATGAGGACGGTCGAAATGACCGTCATTTTCTTCATGACTTGGTTCAAATTATTCGACACCGTCGAAAGGTGGATGTCGAGCAATCCGGTCAAAGCATCTCGGTTCGTATCAACCAATTCAGTCAATCGCAACGTGTTGTCGAACAAATCGTGGAAGTAAGGCGCGACTGGGTCAGTAACAAAATCCAATTCGCGGCGAAGTAGCGAATTCATCACGTCGCGAAAAGGACCAAGGCGGCGACGCATGTGAAGCATACGCCTCTTGATGACCAACAGGTCGCGCATGCGATGGATGTCGCCCTCGTATATTTGGTCCGATATCTCGTCGATTCGCTCCTCAATCGCATCGAGGCGCGGAAAATAGTCATCCAAGATCGAATCCAGCAAGGCAAAAACGATGTATCCAACCTCTGGCTTGGAAAGAATCATCTTCGTTTCCCATCGCTTCCACAGAGTCAGCAAGCACGGAATTTTGGTATGCGAGACGGTGACAATCGTCTGCCCCTGGACAAAGATGCCGACCTCGTCATATTCCTCTTCCCCACTCTCGCTTCCAACGACCGCCGGGGCAACCAAGAATACATGGTCGTCAAACTCCTTCAGTTCTGGGCGTTCTTCCCGACCAACCGCATCATCAACCGCCACCGGATGAAATTTAAAGTCATCCGTGAGCTGTTTGGCCACTCGAGCGGCATCGTCATCAAAGATATGAATCCACGTAACTTCCGTTCCATTGCGAAACCGCTGAAGCGCGGTTTCGTAATCAATCTCCGATATTTTCCTGTCGGGACTAATCGCGAGGGCTTTGGATTCGATCATAGGATTAAAGTTTTCGTATCCGAATGTTTCGATAGGCTACTACTTCACCATGGTCTTGGAAAGCAATGTGCCCGGTTGCGTACATGCCAAATTCATTCCAGTCCTTGTACTTGCTCTTCGCTACTCGCTCCTTCCAGTCGGCTGAGTCCTTCTCATACTCGAGGATTTTAGCCCCGTTCATCCAATGCTCAACGTGTTTGCCTTTCGACAGAATTCGAATCGAATTCCATTCATTTGCCTGCAAAACCACCTTCTGCGACGGCGCATACAGTGCATATGCCGAGCCCGCGGACGTGAGAGGATTCTTGCCGTCGCCATGCCGAGCATCATCCAGAACCTGCATTTCCATGCCAGTTTCAAACGTCGCATTCTTGGTTTCCATTACATGGTAAATCACACCGGAGTTGCCGCCTTCGGAAATCTTCCACTCCAGTCTGAGGTCAAAGTCGCCGTATTGTTCTTTCGTCATGACATCGCCACCCTCGACACCAGGAACATACGCCATGATTCCATCGGCAATCACCCAGCCTTTTGGCATGTCGGTGCGCTTGTACCCGCGGAACGAGCTTAGACTTGACCCATCAAACAAGAACTGGAATCCCAGAGCTTTCTCCTCGGCACTCAACAAATTTCGAGCGGCTACCGCCTTCACTGGGTTAACTTTGCCCGCCCGATTTGGAACGTTGTTGACCGTTGTCCAGGCCTCGGTTGACCACATCAGCTCGCCACTAGCCGATTGAAGTTCGGATGGCATTTTGAAGTAAATGATGCGGTTTGCCGCCTCGCCATCAAACTCAAGGAAGAGTTTCTTTCGGTCAGAACTCAGGCTAGCCGACTTAACTCGCAGTTCCTTCTCATCGACCTTTGGTCCACCATAAGTGTTCTCCGGAACAAACGTATAGCTATCCACATAGAAGTCCGAAAGGTAGTACGGCAAGCCGTTATCCTTCAAAGGCTCGGTAAATTCGATCTCGGCACCATTTGCCATCGGTCGAACCGCCAACATCTCAAACGTCGTCTTCGCGTTGTAGGTCAATCGCTGAAGGCCAAATCGCTCCTTCCCTTCCTGACCCCAGTTACCCGTGGACCCAATTCCGCCCACATAGATTGATTGGTCAGGGCCGATCACGACGCGGTTAATCCCCGCCTCAAGCCCCTGGGTCATTCGGAAAGCCGTTCCCTGGTATTCCCCGTTTACCTTCTCCATGAAGACTCGTTTCAAGCCACCGTGAGTGACGTCACCAACGATCATTTGCCCTTTGTAGGGGCCATATTCAAACGGAGCTGGCTGGCTCGTCGAGTTTCCGATTTCTCCTTCAGGGAACCAAACCGTGGGCAACGTATCCTTAACGTTTTTCATTCCAACCGGGTCAACCGATCGATTGCCATAGAACGCGCCAGCTTTCAAAGCGATCAATTTACAGGCGGGAATCCAGTCACCCTGGTTATCGGTAATGAAGATTTCACCCTTCTGATTCTTCGCAATTCCGTTAGGAGTTCTCAGTCCTGCCGCTACATACACAAAGTCCCCAGTGGCCATGCTGATCTTCATGACCCTTCCCCGGTCAATATTCTGCTCGGCCGTGCTACGTCCACCAGCGTCAATACCAATGGCAAGGTTCGCATAAAGGTAGCCCTTGTCTTCGATCAGTCCGAAAGTAAATTCATGGAAGTTTGAGGTCACTCCGAACTTGTTCGCCAAGGTGTAGTACTCGTCAATAATTCCATCGCCATCGAGGTCTCTTAAACGAGTGATCTCCTGCTTTTGGGCAATATAGATGTCTTTGCCAACAATCTTGATGCCAAGTGGTTCGGCGAGTCCCACCGCAATCCGCTTAATTTTGACCTTGCTAGGGTCACCCAAGGTCGTTCCGCTTAACTCATAAACGGCTCCGTCTGCATCCCAAGTACAAACCAACATGCGCCCATCGGGGTAGAAGTCAATCCCGCCAACCCGAGGGTTGAAATCTTTTGGACGGGGGGTCGTTAACGTAAACGAAGGGTGAACCTCGGTCTCAGGTCGTCCGTCTCCTGGCCGTTGAGGAAATAAAGCATCAATGACTTTCTTGATGCCTGGGTTCACAACGTGTACTTCATCCGCGACGGTCTCAAATGCTTCTTCAGGTACCAAATCCCAATTTGTATCGCCTGGTTTCTTCCACTCAAGCTGCAGAAATTCGTCCGGAGTGTTGTTAAAATACTCAACTCGAATAGCGTGGGAACCGACCCCAAGCTCCACCGCGCCTTCCTTCGAAGTCGCCTCATGAATTCCGTCATTGTCGATTATTTTTTGATCGCGAATAAAGAGCCTCGAACCGTCATCCGAACCCAGTCTAAATTGATATTTTCCGGCGGCAGCGATCTTCACCCAACCCGAAATGTTCACGTAAAACTTGTCTTTGATTCCAAAATCGCTGGCATCCGCAAACGCAATCTGGTCGATTTTCTTGTTGATGTTTGGCGTCTGGTTTGGTACTAGCCGAGGAATCACTAAAAGGGCACGATCAAGTTGATAGGCTCGATAAGCGAGTCCTTTCTCTCTTGCATCGCCCTTTGCTTGGCTTCCGCCACCACCAAGAGGATCAATCGAGGCCAACAGGTCAGAACTTGACTCAGTGCCAGCCGTTGGCGCATCAAAAAACGCATCGACAAATGCGTCGTTTGTCGTAATTTCCAACTCGTTATTGCCCTTGAAAACTGAGTATTTGGCACCGGAAGTCTTGAAGTCTTTAAAAATCCCATTCGCTTTTCCGATAGTGACCAAGAGAGACATCGTTCCCATGTTCCTCGGGACGAACACTCCTTTTTGATCGTCTCCGACCCTGAATTCACGACGAAGGCCAATTGGCTTACCATCACGCCAAAGCATTGTTGGAGTCTCATTGACTCGGATCGTCTTGCCTGCAACCTTAAAATCGTATTGAAAATGAACGATTGTGCGATCTTTAAGATCGAACGCATGACCTCGGAATTGAGGCTTCAACGGCATTTGCTGACCGTTTACTGATGCCCACCAAACCGATCCCTCGCTCGTCCCTTCTTCCAGTGCCGCACCATCACTGGTTGGCTGTGGACCGTGAACTGTCGTATAAACCGCGCCATTGAACTTAACATCGCCGTTCCAAAACTTATAGAGCCCACAGTTCAACGCGTCATAACTCAACCAGTAACTGGGAGCCAGGGCCATGGTCACGATTCGGGCATGTTTGTCTAGAACGGACCGAAAAACCCATACGTCGCGAGCAGGCTGGTTCTTGGCAACCACGTCAACATGATGTGCAGGCAATAAGAAAAGGGCAATGCAGGATGCAAGCAACGGCATTGCACTAGTTTCTCACAAACCATCCGGCAGAATCACCGGATATTAAAGTACTTTGCTTCGGGATGATGAACAATGATCGCACTCGTGCTCTGTTCTGGGGACAGCATGAACTCATCCGTCATCTCAATCCCAATATCTTGCGGGTTCAAAAGTTCAAATAACTTTGATTGGTCCTCAAGGTTCGGACATGCAGGATAGCCAAATGAGTATCGCGCTCCGTGATACTTTGCGCTAAACAGCAACCTCATTTCGTCCGGTTCTTGGTCATCAATACCCATTTCCTGGCGGACAATCTTGTGCCAGTACTCAGCCAAAGCCTCGGCCGTCTCGACGCCCATGCCGTGGGTAAAAAGATAGTCCTGAAAATCTCCCTTCTTAAATAGCTCCTGCTCTTTCCTACTGACCTCAGAACCAACCGTCACAACCTGAAATCCAACAACATCAGGTTCGGTACCAACGGGACGAAAATAATCCGAGAGACATGAGAGCCGACCGTCTCGCTGGCGCGGAAAAGAAAACCGCATCCGCTCCGTTTTCGAGTCATCCTGGTAGATAATTAGATCGTTTCCGTCGCTATGACAGGGGAAATAACCCCACTTAACCCTTGGTTGCAAAACATTCGCCAACTCTCGACTAAGCCGCTCAAAGATTGGGTCTACATTTTCCTTCAGCCAGTCGTTGAATTCCAGGTTCCCCATTCCGTCTTGGCGCTTAAACTGCCACTGCCCCCGATACAAAGCAATGGGGTTGATGTACTTGTACAGTTCGAAGATGTCAAATTTGGTTTGCTTTTTGGCCCCGTAAAACGGAAGCTCCGGACTCTTCTCAAGCGGCACGATTTCCGACCGAACTCCGTTAAACACATACAAGTCTTTGTGCAGAACATCAACGCGGTGCGAGGTTACACGTGGAGTTAATTCTTCAAGGTCCTCGGTCTCTTCGATTTCGTCATTGACCGTCTCCATCAACCGCAAGCCTTCAAAGGCATCTTGGGCATAAAAGACCTTCCCCTTATAAATCATTCTCAGGTCCTCCTCGACGTAACCGCGAGTAAGAGCTGCTCCGCCCAAAATAACTGGGAATCCCGCCAGGCCCCGTTCATTGAGTTCCAGCAAGTTGTCCCTCATGATCAAAGTGCTCTTTACCAGCAACCCGCTCATGCCAATAACTTGACAATTTTCCCGTTGCGCTCCCTCAATTATCGCGTTGATCGACTGCTTGATTCCGATATTGACAACTCGGTAGCCATTGTTGGAGAGGATAATGTCAACCAAGTTCTTGCCAATATCGTGGACGTCGCCAGATACGGTGGCCAAAAGAATCGAGCCCTTTTCGGATCCTTCGACTTTCTCCATCAGCGGCTCTAATTGCCGCACCGCCGTCTTCATGACTTCTGCGCTTTGCAAAACAAACGGCAGTTGCATTTTGCCCGAGCCAAATAGCTCACCGACCGTTTTCATTCCATCGAGCAAAATCGTATTGATAATCTCGAGCGGAGTGTAGGTTTCGAGCGCAGTTTCGATTCGGGTTTCAAGGTTCTTTTTGATCCCGTCGACTATGTGCTTTTTGAGTTGATCTTCCGTGCTTAAGCCTTCAAAAGCGTTAATTCCGGTATCGCTGACTCGAACATCTTCGAATCTTTTCATGAGTTCGATTAGCGGATCATAGGTACAAACTCGCTCGTCGGACATCTGTAAATCAGAGTACCAGAGTCGCTTGAAGCTGTACCGCTTGCATGATTTGATGCAAATCCCGTAAAATGCCAGCATCCGTAACGGAATATGGATCGTCCGTTTTGGAGGGAACCAATGAAATTAACAAAATACGCAATCGTCGCAGGAGCAGTCCTCGGCGCAGTTTCGGCTCACGCACAATTCGGTGCAGTTTCAAAAGCTGATCTCGAAGTCAGTGGCAACAAGCAAGGTGTCTACCTCAGCTACAGCCCATTTGCCCGATTTTCGGCTAGCGGTGGTGGGTCATCCAACGGGTACCTGATCGCAGCCGAAAAGGCAATCAGCGAAGGTAAGAACGGCCCTAATGTTCTCGGCGGATTTTTCTCCCGAGTAAACGGTTCAAGCCTTTACGAAATCAGCTACCGAATGTACATGGATGCCGACTCATCGTTAGGATTGGGAATTCTTGGCGGCGACGGATTCAGCGGAAAAAATGACTTCTCAGCTATGTACTTCAAGGATCTAGCCAAGTCAAAGGATATGCCACTGGCTCTTCAAGTTGGTGCGGGTGTTTACTATGACTCCGTTGGAAGCAAAGCAAACTTGTCTGCGGCAGTTCGGGCGTCCTACCCACTTCAAAATCAATTCAGTATTGATGCTTCGTTCTGGTACTTCCACCAAGGTGGAAACAGCGGCAACTTGCTGACCCTCGGCATCGGCTACCGAATGTAGTCTCTTCAAAAAAGCAGAAATGGCGGGTTGGAATTCCAACCCGCCATTTCTTATTTCAGCTTGTCTCGTACTCGCTTGAACGCTTCTAGTGCAAAGGCCAAATCTTCGTGTGTGTGAGCCGCACTTGGCATTGTTCGCAAACGCGCCTTCCCTCGACCAACGGTTGGAAAAACGATCGCTAGGGCGTATACGCCTTCGTCCCACAGCATTTTCTCCATCAATTGCGCCTTGGCCTCATCACCGACATAAACAGGCGTAATGGGAGTCTCGCTGCCCATTGTGTCAAATCCTTCATCAGCCAAAGCCTTTTTCCACCACCGAGTGTTATCCCAAAGGCGCTTCATTGGCTCCGGATCATTCTCCATGATGTCCAATGCCGCAATCAAAGCCGCAGCAACCATCGGCGGATGCCCAGTGCTAAACAAATAAGGACGCCCTCGATTGATCAGCCACTCTTTGAGGTTACTGGACCCAGCGATATAGCCACCTATTACCCCTAGCGCTTTCGACAGCGTTCCCAACTGGATATCCACTCGGCCAGTCAATCCGAAGTGAGAAGTTGTTCCGGCCCCTTTTTCGCCCAAAACTCCACTGGCATGAGCGTCGTCAATCATCACCAGGGCGTCATACTGCTCGGCAAGTCGTACGATGTCCGGCATTGGAGCAATGTCTCCGTCCATCGAAAACACGCCGTCGGTGATGATCATCTTCTTCGCAAAGCCTTTCTCGTTAGCCCGCTTCAGACAATCCTCAAGCTGATCCATGTCCTTATGGCCATAAACCCAACCGTTTGACTTTCGATATTCGGCTGCGCTCAGTCGAACTCCGTCGATAATCGACGCATGATTGAGCTCATCGCTGATAACCACGTCCTTATCGGTCAAAACCGCGGGAATACAGCCTGAATTCGCAGTAAAGCCGCCTGTAAACACCAAAACTGCTTCCGTGTGCTTAAACTTGGCCAGTCGCTCTTCAAGCTCTTGATGAACAGTCATCGTTCCACCAATCCAGCGCACAGCACCCGCCCCAACTCCCCATCGCTCAATCGCGTCGAGGGCTGCCTGGCGAACCTTAGGATGGTTTGCTAAGCCTAAATAATTATTGCTTGATAGATTGACAACCTCTTTTCCGTTCATCCGGACTCGACCACCCGCAGGCGTTTCGAGGATTTTCGGCGTCTTATAGAGATGTTGATCGCGAAGGAGTTGCAGTTGGTCGGATAACCAACCTTCAAAACCGGAATTCATGCCAATGATTGTACTCGCCAGAGCAAATAACAGGTTTTAGTTAAGAACCTCCCTAATCGTGCTAGGTTTAACTTTTTGAATCCAAAAACCTCACAACATGCTCTATAATTTCCCTTGTCTCACCAGAAATGATGTTTGAATTCGAACTTTCCGTTATCGTGCCCGCGCTCAATGAAGAGGCAACCATTGCAGAAGTCATTAACCGACTGTTTGCGCTCCCATTCAGCACCCAAATCATTGTTGTGAATGATGGAAGCACGGATCAAACGGCCCAAATTCTCGAATCTTTTGGAGACAAAATTGAGGTTATTACCAATGAAATTCCTTCGGGCAAAGGCAACGCGATTCGTAAAGCTCTACCACGCATTAAAGGGCTCGCGACAATTATTCAAGACGCAGATTTAGAGTACGAAAGTTCTGAAATCCCGGCACTCATCACCCCAATCGTCGAAGGTCGCGAAAAAGTTGTCTTCGGTAGCCGATTCGCCAACGGACTCCCAGCCGGAATGGCAATCCCCAACAAGATCGTGAACGTGCTGTTGGCGCTCAATGTTCGACTCCTCTACGGCGTCAAGCTCTCCGACGAGGCCACCTGCTACAAGGCTCTCCGCTCAGATGTCTTGCAAGCCATGGAGTTGCAATGCAAACGATTCGAATTCTGCCCCGAAGTCACTTCAAAAGCGATTCGCCTCGGCTGCCACATCGCCGAAGTGCCAATCTCCTACACCCCGCGCAGCAAAAACCAGGGTAAAAAAATCCGCTGGACCGACGCCCCCGAAGCATTCTCTACCCTTTTCAAATATCGATTTTGGAAGTCAAGCAAAGTCCTTCTCGACGACAAAGTCGTCAGCCAGGCCGCCACCGCTTTCCTGAGATAACGCCATGCTAAAAGGACGAGCAAAAATTCTGTTGGCGTGGCTAGTTGGCACCCTTTTTCTCGCCGTCTGGTATCCCTATTTCTCAACTGAACTTCGGCCCCACAACGACTCTTGGTCTGACGCCCTGGTCACCAACGCATTGCTCCACGCGAGCGGCAAAGGTACGGTTCCAGACAGCTATCTTGGCACTTCACTTCCCTTTACCCAAGGCGAAGTCAACGAGATGCTCAAAAACACTCCCAACGAGACTTACAAGTCCGCATTTGGGTTGCAAGGTTACTTTGCAGTTTGGACGTGGAAAGCGATGGGTTCGGGCGATTTGCTCCGAACAACGCGTGTTCTTCGCATCCTTTATTCCGGACTTCTCGGTGGAATGTTGATCGCCCTCGCCTGGGATATTCGAAAGAAATTTGGACTCCTTGCGGGCGTGCTCGTCGGTATCACCATTGTCTCATCGCCATTCATTGCCTTCTTTGGCCGAAGTCTTCACTGGCAGGGCTGGCTCATCTTCCTCCCGTTTGTGTTCAGTTGGGTCATGTATCCCAAGTACGCCGCGAACAACAAGACCAAGCAGTTCTGGGGCATCATCGCCATCATGGTCATGGTACGTAGCCTCGTCGGATACGAATTCCTATCTAACATCTGCATCGCTGCATGCATTCGGCCGATGCTCTACCATCTCGACCAATTGAACCTAAAAATGCGCTGGAAAGGCATTGTCCTCTCTAGTCTGCTGGCGACCACGGTTGGGTTTGCCGGTGCAGCTACCGTTCATGTCGGCGCATTAACCAAAGAAGTTGGTAGCCCTATCGAAGCGATCAAGCACATCAAATCTCGCGCGGTTGACCGAATGTCCAGCAAGATCAGTGTCGCAGACGCAGCGTTGATGAAAGCTAAGCCAAGGCCCGTTTCTGATGTTGCAAAGGATTATCTGAAGGACTATGGCATGTTCATGATTCCCCAAGGCGTCTGCATCCTCGGCTCGATCATCCTCCTGGGAATGGCGTGGCGAGATCGAAAGACGGCCATGGCCGACGTGATCATGCTTGGAATGGGTGCAATGGGTTCATTCTCATGGGCCGTCCTAATGCCGAACCACATGTACATTGGCGCGGTTCACAACAAGATCATCTTCTTCTTGCCCATGTACTTCATGTTCGCCATCGTGCTCGCCCGACGCCTCGATGCGGCATCAAAAGCCGATCATGCAGTTCGAACCATCACTCATGCAGTCATTGGCGAACCAGAACGAGTTCCGGTTGAAGCTTAAAAGAAAACGGGTTGACTGCTGACCGCACTTCGCCGACACGCGTCCGCCAGTTCGAGTGCAGCATACGCTTCCTCAATTGACACGTTTGCAGGTTTCCCCGCCTGAGCGCACGTCACAAAATCCAGGAGCTGCAAGTAAAACGGATCATCGTCGGGATGGTGGTTTTGCTCCAACTTAGTTCCCGTTCGCAAGGTCGCATTCGTCCTAGAGTCGTAGTCGAGCAAGCCATCCGATCCAGCAATTTCGAACGCAGTTCTTGGCTCTTGCGCATCCATCCATGTCGATTCGACGTGAGCCACGCAGCCATTCGCAAATGAAATCGTCGCCAAACCATAGTCGGCCCCATGGCCAACTTTTGCCCCTACGGACTTGGCATAGACTTCTGTTGCGGGTCCAATCGTCCACAGGAGCCAGTCGAGATCATGGATTGCAAGGTCCATAAAAATTCCACCGGACCGAGCATGGTCGGCAAACCATCCCGATTCGCCGCCAGGCATTCCGCCGCCCCGGGTCATGCGAATCGCCGCAGGCTTCCCAACCGCCCCAGATTGCACGAGATCGTGCGCTTTTCGGTACATCGAGAAATATCGCAAAACGTGTCCGACTTGAATGGTCACTGGCGCAGACTTTGCCGCCTCAACCACCCGTTTCGCATTGACAACCGATACGTCCAGCGGCTTTTCAAGGAACGTGTGTTTGCCTGCCTCGATGGCCTTCACGGCAATTTCGGCGTGCAAGTCGTTGGGAACAATGATATCAACGGCGTCAACTTCGGCGAGAAGCTCATCAAAGGATCGAACCGCCGTTCCGGGATATTCGGACGCCAACTCTTGCGCTCGGTCAAACTCCTGATCGTAAAAATGGAATGAAAGGTCGGGAATTCGGGAAAGGTGCCGCAAATGGACCCTCGAAAGTCGTCCTGTTCCCACTACGCCGATCTTGAACATAAACTCTATTATGTCGCCCGAGTAAGCGTAATGCATGCTACATCGGGCAACGCAAAGAGCCGAAGGTGGTTCAATCGAGCAATACCCTTCGAAACAAAAACTGGATGCCGCTTGCCCTGAACATAGCCACGACTGAATTTGGATCCATATTGACTGACCTTCGTAGTCGGATCATATATTCCGGGAAGCACAATTTGTCCGCCGTGCGTATGCCCACTTATCTGAAAATCAACCCGCGTTCCGTCATCGTGGGCCACATGTTCAGCCACATCTGGGTTATGAGAAAGGAGGATTCGTGGCATGTCGCTCGGAATAGTCTTAAATGCAGCACCTAAGTCCACCGTGTCCTCCCATAAATCGCCCACTCCGCCAGGGCAATCCGATCAGACCCCTTCTCGATCAAAACGTGGTCATTATCGATCAACCGAATCCCTGAATTCTTGTCGATTTCTCGCCGAACTTTGTCCGCGCCTGCCTTATGGTCATGGTTGCCAAGAACTCCAAAAAGACCGTGAGGAGCCTTGAGCCGATCAAGCATTCCCTCCCAGGGCGGAATTTCGGTCGGATGACGAAAAATGCTGTGGTAGAAATCGCCGGGAACAACAATCATGTCCGGCTTTAAGCTCATGAGCAAATCCGATGCCCTATTAATGAACGGATGGTCAATGGCGTGCCCCCAATGAATGTCGCTTAGAATTCCGATTCGAAATGCTTCGAAGTTTGCGGGCAAATCCTTGATCGCTACACGTCGCTCAATCGTTTCTAATCGATTCGGCTCAAGTAGAGCCTCTGTAAGTAGTCCACCAAAAACCACCGCAGAACCCCACTTCAGAACTTGGCGTCGAGTGGACTTCTTCTTCATTTCCTTTCTTGACACGATATGCATGAAAAGTGTTTCGACTTAAGCCCGCCGGCTGAGCCTAATTTTCTCAACGCTAGCTAGGAAGTAAATGTTCCCAGCATCTTGGCAAATAGCTGAAAGCTAACAGCTTCCCGGCTAAAAAAAAAGGGGGCGCCTCCCCTCCAAGGTCGGCACCCCAAATACATGAGCCGAAGCTCAATGCATTTTTAACCCTCCTCTGCCCTAAGCTGCTTCATCTTCGCGTACTTGAACATCGGTTGCCATTTCGGCACTTGTCATGTCCCAATTATCACAATCCAGTCGACGACAGTAGATCATCCTCTGCTTGCCTCCGCTCGCAGTCTCTACATCGGCGATTTGTGCGAATCTGCAGTTTAAGCACATCTCCGGTTCGAGAAGTCGAACGACTTTCATATGGCGATCAGACATTTTTTTATCCCCCATCAGTTGCACATCCCGTGCGCCCTCCGGCTTAGCTGGTACTTTCCTTAGCCAGTAAAAATTCAGCCCATTAGAAATACGGGTATTCCAGTATTCTAAGCGTTGATGAGACTCAATTACCGTGAGCGCCAGGCCCGAATGAGACAGATTGCCGAGTCTGCATGGCAAGACATTGAGACGCTCCCGGAGTCAATAAGGGAGCGAGCTGACATTCTCCCGCGCATGCCGATCGAGATCATCGCCTGTCCACTCGGTAAAGCCGTCAACCACGGCGGGTTGCTTCGGATCGGGGAGGCATTTCGAGTACAAATGGTCACTTTCGCGTTTGAAAATGACAGAGGAAACGACTTTAGCGGTCACCGAGGAGCCATTCGGTGGCAACCTTATCGGTGGATGTCGGCGCTTGATGCCCTCGATGAAGCCAAGGATCGACAAAAGGTAGCCTTGACGCTCTCGCCAGACGCAGTCAATTTCGAGGACTTCGAATTCAAATTTCCAGTGAGCTTGGTCGTTGGCTCAGAAATCGACGGAATTCCACCGGAAGTTCTCGAACGATGTGACGCCAGTGTCGCGATACCCATGTTTGGGCTGATGGGCTCACTTAATGTTGCGACTGCAACCGCAATCGTGATTCAGCACTTGGCGAGCCAGTATGCACATGCCAACGGATTTGAGCCTTTACGAGAGTCTTCGAAAAGTTTACTCGCGGTCGATGATTGAAACCAACTCTTCGCTTGGCTCGATTTTCATGTGCGTGACCGCATTCTTTAAAGTACCGCGAAGTTCATTCGAAAGGGGGGTCGGCATAAACGTTGGCGCACCAACAATTTTTTGCGATGCTTCAATCATCATAACTCGAATCTTTTGCTCTTCCTCGATAAATTGTTCAGCTTGATTTCGGCTCCTCCAAAGGAATCCTAGTGAGGCTACACACACGATAACCGAGAAGATCTGCCAGCTTCGGAGAGAATCCTTCATTGTTTCGGGAGCAAAGTACGCCCCGATCATGAACAACAAAGCTAGGGCACCCGAACCAATAACGATATTGGTAAAAAACCCAAGTTTTCCTCGTCGCTCGATTTGTTCGGCACCAATTCTGAGCACCGCCGAAAGCGACCTCATATTGTGATCTTGAGATAGTCGGTCAAACGCCGATTGAATCTCTTGGATGGTCATTAATCTTGATGCCATTGATTGCTCCTTTTTAACACGTTTCTCATTATAAGTCAAGCGGACCATTCGGTTTGAACCTGCAGACCCAACTTTAACTGACGCTGATATTCTTTATTCGAAATCTCATAAGCCCCTAGTGAGAGTAAATGAGGATTCATGATCTGCGCATCAAAGATTACGAACCCTTTGGCTCTACAAGTTTCCACAAGAGCCTGAAGTGCGACTTTTGACGCATCGGTTTCCCGATGAAACATAGACTCCGCACAAAACACGCCACCGATACCAATTCCGTAAACTCCCCCTACCAGGTTTTCACCAATCCAGCATTCTGCACAGTGAGCCCATCCTTGCTGGTAAATTTGCGTATAAACTCGGATAAAGTCTTCGTTAATCCAGTTCCCGTCTGGTCGGCGGCAGTTCGAAATCACCTGCTCGAACGAAGTGTCAAATCGAATTTCGAACCGATTTTGGCGAATCGTCTTGGCCAACGATTTCGAAACATGAACTCCCTCAATCGAAAATAAGCACCGCTGCTTCGGTTGAAACCAGCCCGTCTGCCCGGTTTCTTCGTCCACCATCATCGGAAACCAACCTTCGCGGTAGCCCGCAAAAATCATGTCTGGTGTCAAGTCCGAGCTATGCACAATGCCACCATCATTCTATACTTTAGGCATGACCGGAAAAGACTTTGCCATCAGTCTGCTCGAAGAAAGTGGCTATCAATTCAAAATGTGCCTCGCCAACATCTCCAACGATGGGTTCATTGCGAAGCCTCTTGGACACTTGATGTCTCTGCGAGAAGCCCTCGAACATCAAACCGAAGCCTGCATCGCCGTCCAGATGGACGCCGCTGGCGAAAAACATCAATGGGGGACATACCACTTCCCCGAGTCTCCAATCGCTGATCTGATCGAACTCTATGATGTCGAACGAGCCAAAGCGGTGGACATCGCGTTGGACAAATTCGATGACCATCCCCACTATGCCAAGGACTATCTCATCGCTCACGAGTTCTATCACGTCGGCCAAATGGCAGCCGTTCGATTGGCATTGAACGACGGCTTCGAGGCCTACAGCATCTATCGGTTCTAATTTCAGGGCAAGGGCAAGGGCGTGTTGCACGGACAGAAAAGCCTTGGATTGGCTCCCTCAATAGCTCACGAGCAAACGTCAGCTAAAGTTCAGTTTGCGTTCTCACATCAAAGGTTTAGCGATTGAGGGCAAGAAATCTTTGTCTGAAATGGCCTAAACAACAGGCTCATTTGAAAACAAAATGTCTATAGAATTAATTCACGCATCGGAAAAGGGAAATTTAGAGTCGGTAAACGAACTCCTGAAGACTAACGTCGATATCGACGCTGTTGACGATCGAGGACGGACCGCCGTCATGGCAGCGACCCACGGAAACCATCCCAGCGTGGTCAAAGCCCTCATCGATGCCGGAGCCAATATCCACATTCAAGACAACATGAAGGATAATCCCTTCTTGTACGCGGGGGCCGAAGGATTGCTCGAGATTCTCCGACTGACGATCGCCGCCGGGCCCAACACCAAAATCATCAATCGATATGGTGGTTCGGCTCTCATCCCGGCCTGTCACCACGGATATCCCGACTGCGTTCTGGAGCTATTAAATACCTCCGACGTGGACATCAATCATGTGAATAACCTCGGCTGGACGGCCCTGATCGAAGCCGTAATCCTGTCTGACGGCGGTCCAATTCATCAACGAATTGTCCAGATCCTAGTCGACCACGGCGCAGATATTTCGATTGGCGATAACGACGGAGTCACCGCCCTCGATCACGCCCGAAAACGCGACTACTCCGAAATGGTCCAGATTTTAGACATGAGATAAATTCGCTATAAAGGCAAGATTCGGTGTCTTAACCTACCGAGTACAATTCCCTTGCACTTTGCACTTCCCATGCCCACCCAACCCAATTTCGACGACCCGCAAGTAGAGGAAGAGTGGTGCCTGATTCAACAGGAGCACGTTGAGTGGTTCCTCGATCTCCAAGCGATCCAACACGGACGAATCGGCGAATGGCCCGCCTTCCACATCGCGCCCCACCTATCCGTTTGGGCCATCGAGAGCGGCGTTGAAGAGAATCTCCTTGGCTGGTGGGTCATAACGGGAGACCTCCCGACCGACTATTTCTCGGCGCTCGATATCCACCATCCGCGCCAAGTCCTTACCGCCGCTGCCGACCGATGGGAAAAGCTGCTTACGAACATTGAAAAAGGGATCACCGATGATGAGATGACCATCGAGGGCCTCGCTGAAGACAAGGAGCGGCAAAACATTCTTCGAGTCCGAATCGATTTACTTCGAAAAACCGCCGAACCTGATGAATTCTGGAAAAAATTTGATGAGGAGCTAGAAGAAAACTAGCCCCATCACACGAGCAAGGTGGGGCATGGAAATAAGTGTCGATGAATCTACTTCCAAGATTGAGGCTTGAGGCTTGAGGCTTGAGGCTAGTCGCTCCTTCACTTCGGCTCGCCAAATTCTTGCACAACGACGGTCGCGTCATTCGGAGCCAGTTTTCGAAGTCGCATGATCGCCTCCTTATATTCAGGCAGATGCTTTCGTTGGCCCTCAATAATCGCAATATTGTGCCATACCGCCATGTCTCGCAAACCGAGTTCATCGCATCGGCGATAGAATCGAATCGCCGTATCATAATCCTTCCGCCCATGAGCTTTATAGGCTTTGGCAAAAAGCCAATCAGTCGATAGCGGATTCCAATAAACGGGCACAAATGCGACGACCGCCATGACGACAACCCCAATTCGCGCCAGCCACATCTTCTTCGTCTCGATTAGGCCAATCAACGCTCCCGCAGCGGCTCCAGAAATGTGGGCAACATTGGCCACTGGTAGCACCCCAAGCTGATCCAAGACGATACAAAGAACTCCCCAACCCGCAAAGGTCATCAGTATTCGGTCGCTAAAATATCGCTTAAGTTCCGGGTCCGATTCGCGAACGATCCAGCCAAATCCTACAATCGCAAACCCAACTCCCGAAAACCCAATTCCCGCGTGAGTCGTAGCTAGCTGCCAACCTGAACTAATAATGGCGGTGATGAGGACAAACAAAAGCGACTTGACCGATCCAAATTTTCGCTCCAAGACCGGACCCAAGATCATCAGCCAGTACATGTTGAAGAAGATATGGATGACTTCGCGGTGAACAAACGCCGAAGTGATGAGCGCGTACCATCGCCCCTCAAAGATTTGCGTGATTGGATAGTAGCCAAATTTCGAGAACGTTGCCCACGACGAATCCTTGGTCGAATTGATCGCCAAAAAGACCACCACGCTCCAGGCTAAACAGAGGATCGTGACGATGGGATAGGGCTTCGAGAAAACAGCTGACGGCTTAATGGACTGATTGTACATTGAAATTCAATTGGCCAGGCAGACGAAAAACTCCGCTCCTCTGTACCCGGATTGAACCGAAAAGGACGTTCAAATTATCTGACTCCACCCTCAATGCTATAAAATATCCAACCTGGGAATCATTCCAGTCACTCGAACAGTAAGAACCTCCATGATTGTCTCGCTCGCCATCTTAGCCCTCCTCGCCAAACCTTCTGGATTAGTTGTGGTGGTCAATCAGGAGTCCGATACCGCCTCGATTGTAGACCTCACGACGAAAACAGCCGTCCATGTACCCGTCGGCAGTGGTCCGCACGAATCGGCAGTTTCACCGAACGGCAAGCGAGCAATCGTGTCGAATTACTATAAACCTGGCGTTGGCCCTGGCTCATCGCTAAGCGTGCTCGACCTTGAATCCAAAAAGGAGATCAAGCGCATCGAGCTTGACCGGAAAGCCATGCCCCATGGCGTTCAATGGGTCAATGATCAAGAACTAGTTTGCACCGACGAAAAGAATCAACGTCTGCTTCTGGTCGACGTCGATGCCGGAAAAGTTGAAAAGGAATTCACAACTGGTCAAGCCGGGTCGCACATGCTCTCCTTAAACCTCAAGGCGAACCGACTTGTCTGCTCAAACATGGGCGGCGGCAGCGTGGCAATCTTCGATTTCAAAAGTGGTGAGAAGCTAGAAACCGTTACCACTGGCAAAGAGTGCGAGGGAGTCGGAATCGCCCCGGATGGCAAAACAATTTGGGCCGGAAACCGAGCCGAAGACACGATTTCCGTCATCGACATGACCACCCACAAGGTCATCAAGAAGATTGAATCGAAAGGCTTTCCGTATCGAGTGCAATTCACCCCGAACGGAAAATGGGCCCTGATTCCCCATGCGACATCCGGTGAATTAGTCGTGTGCGATGTCAAACAAATGACCGTCACCCGGCGAATCAAGTTAGGAGCCAGCGGAATCAATATCCCCGCCGCCGACCCATCCCCCGCCGGAGTTTGGCCATACTCCGACAGCCATTTTGCCTTGGTTACCGTCCGCAACGACAACTCCCTGGTAACTGTGAATCTCGATAACGGTGAGACAATCAGCCGCATCGAAGTCCAGAAAAGCCCGGACGGCGTCTCAATGCGTCCCACCATTCGGAATTGAGTGGCAGTAAATATCTAAAGAGGCTCCCCTCCTTTTTTGTCGAGGGTCGATGACTGGACATGCTGTACCAGAGTTCAGATAACTTTTTTTCGAAGCACAACAATCACCCCGACTAACCCACCAAAGAAGGTGAACACCGCTACGGCGCGCAGAAAATTAGGAATGGGAAGGACATCAACCATGGTTGCGACAGACGAACCATAGCAAATCATTAAGAATCCAAAAATCAGCCAGTTCTTTTTTTTCGCCGTCATCCTTGTTTTAGAATAACTGATAACTGGCCAAGTTGGTCTCATCTGCTTTCACTTCCCCAGGTTCCTTGCTCCCCTGCTTCCCGCGCTTCTTCCGCTTCTTCCGCTCCCCACCCTTCCCGAGGTATACTCACCCCGATCACACATGAATCCGTGGCACGACCAGGTTCTGAGATAGCCAAAAGCGACTCAAAGTTCTCCGTGCACAAAACCCACGCGATTCAGCGGTTAAACCTGGAGATATAAGAAAATGGTTGAATTGAGCATGAAAGAGCTCTTGGAATCTGGCGTGCATTTCGGGCACCAAACCCGACGCTGGAACCCCAAGATGAAACGTTACATCTACGGCGCCCGAAACGGCATTTACATCCTTGACCTGCATCAGACGATTAAGATGTTCGAGGATGCACTGAACTACGTGAAGAAGATCGTCGAAGACGGCGGAACCGTTCTTTTCGTTGGTACAAAGAAGCAAGCCCAAGCTGCGGTCAAAGAAGCAGCCGAGCGAAGCGGACAGCACTTTGTCTGCGAGCGATGGCTCGGTGGAACGTTGACCAACTGGAAAACGATTAGCCTCCGAATTCAACGACTCAAAGAACTCGACCGAATGGAAGCCGACGGCTACTTCGATCGATTGCCAAAGAAAGAAGCTTTGGACCGACGAACCGAGCGAGCTTCGCTTCAATTGGTTCTCGGTGGAATCCGAAACATGAACGCCATGCCAGGAGTTATGTTCGTTGTCGACCTTAACAAAGAAGCGATCGCGGTTGCCGAAGCCAAAAAGCTCGGTATTCCTGTCGTCGCCATTGTTGACACCAACTGTGACCCCGACAAAGCCGACGTCATCATCCCTGGCAACGACGACGCGATCCGCGCGATCCGACTCGTTACCCAGAAGATGAGCGAAGCGATTCTCGAAGCCCGACCGCTCAGCGAAGCGCTGACCGAAGGCATCTTGAGCGAAGGCGGAGCCGAATTGGCCGCTGAGATGGACGAAGAAGCTCCAATCCATGTTGACGATGAATTGCTCAAAGCGTTTGGCGCAGACAAAGAAGGCGTATAAAAATCTATGAGTAATTACACAGCACAAGATGTAAAAAAATTGCGCGAAGAAACTGATGCTCCGATGATGGAGTGCAAAGGTGCACTCGAAGAAGCCGATGGAGATATGACTCGGGCGAAAGAAATTCTTCGCGAAAAAGGCAAGGCTAGCGCTGGCAAGAAAGCTGGACGCGAAACCAACGCTGGCCGAGTTGGCATCACCCTAAGCGACGACGCCACCAAAGCTGGAGTTGCATTGGTCGAAAGCGAAACCGACTTCGTTTCCAATAACGAAGGATTTGTTGGCGCAACGAACGATGTCGCCAAAGAGGCCCTGGCAAGCGGAACGTTGAGCGATGCTCGAAAGCAAGAGCTCAGTGTTGACGTTGTTGCCAAGTTCCGCGAGAACTGCGTAGTTAAAATTGCCGACCAAATGACGACGAGTGGTAAGTTCTCGATCTACGTTCACCACGACGGGTCGAAGGGTGCCATCATCGAGTCAGAAGGCGATGCAGCAGGCTCGGAAGCCATTCGAAAGTTGGCCGTTCAAGTCGTCGCGTCACCTCCACAGGTCGTTTCGAAAGATCAACTTTCGCAAACGCTTCTCAACAGCGAGTACCAGATTCAATACACCCGAGCAATCGGTGAAGGGAAACCTGCGAACATCGCCGAGAACATTGCCAAGGGCCGCGTCAACAAGGAATTCATCAAGGAAGCCGTTCTCATGGAACAGCCTTTCTATGCTGACCCTTCGAAGACGGTCGGACAATATTTGGCCGAAGAAGCAAAGAACACGAAGGTGTTGAGCTTTAGACTCATCGCCGTGGGACAATAGCCGGAGCGCGGGCGTCCCGCCTGTAGAAGGAGCCTCCAGAAGAAATTCTGGAGGCTTTTTTTATGCTTAAAGCGTTGCTAGAGACAGGCTTTCGTCGAGGCGGCACAACATGACCGAGCAAAGCATCAGCAAATCCCGCTCTCGGCTGGTGTAACTTGATTTGATGGTGATCTGGGCGATCATGTCTTTCTTATCTTTTGCTGGCACTTTGCGAACCGAAATTTGGTTCATCCCAGTTCTGTTGGCGGCGTTCAAGTGAGCCGCATAGATATCGAGTCCGGCAATATGAATTGTGACATCGGTACCACTTGTCCTTCCATCGGCGACGAGCTCTGAATCTGGTCCTTCGTAAACGCTTAAGTTGTATATGCTAACTAAACCGTCGATGACCGAGGGAACTTTGCCCTTGACTTCGTAATGGAAACCTTCGGTGTGATAGGTTCCTTTCTGGTCTGAACCAATCTGAAGCTCACCGACCTTTAAGTCTCCAGCTTTAAAAATGAGTCCGTTCTCGAGACCAAGGCGATGCCAAAGATCGTCCATTTGGCGGTAGACATCGATAATCACATAATCAGATTGCAGGATTTCGGATGGCATTTGATTCAATTTTCATCATGCACCATTTATTCTCAGGGGGCTTTTTTCTTCCGCGGATATGCTGCCTCGCTAATCCGCCCCCTACCAAGTTCGGAATTCGCTCAAAACAAATTGGCGAGGCTAAGAAACGTTCGAATCTAGGCACAGAACCAAGAATTGCTGCAAACCCAGCTCCAACGGAGCGCCAATGGTTCAGCCCAGATCGGAGCTCCGGCTTTGCGGAGCGTAGGTCTGGGTAGAAATCAAATCCATTCTTTTCCAAGATCGCTCCTACTCAACTCGAAACACAGGCGTCAAAAGTGAGCGATCCCGGTTGTTACAACCGCTTCTCTGTAGAAAACTACTTCGCTTCAAAAGTGCCCGATAGCCAGGCCCACTTGCATAGTTAGCCAAATAGGACTAAAATCCTTATGGGGAAAACATGAACTGGAGTTTGTTGCTAAAGCTATCTGCATTTGGAGGCGTCATGGCCTTCGCAACCATCAATTTCATACCATTTGAATTTGAATTCGTCGTTTGGCTCTTCGTTTACGGGTTCTGCGCCTACGCAATCTCAAAATCGTGCCAGGATCGATTCTTTACCCATGGGTTCCTGCTTGGCATCATCAACTGCATCTTTTACTCGGCATTCCATTTAGCCTTTTTTGAGTCATACACATCAGCCCATACCCTCCTGATGAGCCAGGTCAACACGATCGTCCCAGCACCCGCAAATCAGCGTCCAATCGTTCTCGCAATCGGGGTCGTGATGTGCATTCTAGGTGCATTACTTCAGGGTCTAATCTGTCACTTCGTTTCCAAAAAAATGCAAAAGCCAGTTGCAGTTTAAATGAAGTCCAAAATCGTAAAGTCAGTCCTCATCTTCGTGGCAGGCGGAGCCATTCTGTTCGGCGGACTTAAGTTCAAGCAGCATCTTGACTTCAATGCAAATGAGACAGAAATCCGACGACTTCTCACCCACGCCGAGTCGCGAGGATTCATCACCAATGGCGACAAATTTGTTGTTAAACGCCCCGATGAGCAAAACGCGTGGATCGAAATTGGACAAATACTGCAAAAGCGCGATCCATCGAAAAAGAACCAACCAGCCTTTGACAATCAGTACGCTGGCACCCTGCTAAATCGTGCTGAGATCAGCGATATTGGCCTCATCGACTCCGCCGTCGCTCTCAACAAAACCGACCGAGAAAGGATCATCGAAGTCCTGAACAAAAAAGGCCACCTTCAAATCCCCTTCAATTTCAACCAAGGATACTTGATGCTGTACGACCAAATGATGCCCTTACGAATGCTCGTAAACGACATTTGCCTCATGGCGCTATCACATGGCTATAAACGAGACAGTGCTGCCGCAATCGCCAATCTTGAAGCGGCTTACCTCATCGGTAGCGAATTGATGGCCCAGCGAGACACCATTCCTCGACTGGCGGGAACAGTCATCTATCAAACGATCTCGAAGACGGCACTGCGAATCATCGAATTTGATCCATCAATGATTCACCCCCTAAAACAACTCAATGAAAAATGGAGCCCGCTGTTCGATGAAGACCCGTTCGACGACTACAAGTGGATTTTCCTGGAGCACCTCGCAGCATGCCGAAACTTCGATAGCCCGGAAATGGATCGTCCCGTCCCTTTCTTCCCGCTGGACAAATTCGTCAAACGACCGAACATCGAAGATGGTGAAAAAGCCAACGAAATCCGACCAGGCGACTATCTCCCAAATTCTTACAACATGCGAAAGTACATGTTAACCACGCTTCAACAATGGATGCCCATTTTCGACATCGTTTCAGATCCGAAATCCAAACGTGACAGTACAACCAATAAATCAATCCTCGACCAAATCAATTGGGAGACCGATTGCCCCCCGCCGCTAAAAACAATTTTCGCAAGCCTCCTGACTGAAAAGGACAAAGATGTAGAAATGCCTTTTGCTGCATCCTATTTGGACCTCAACCGGGAAATGTTTCGTCAACTCGAATACAAACAAGCATACGGAACCTTTGCCCCCAAGCTATTCACTACCATTCGATCGTTCCATCAAACCGACAAATTTTCCATATCCCCCCGAGGAAAAGGAATCCAAATTGGCGCCGGAGTTCTCGATTCCGACGGCCTCCACAAAGTCAGGGTTTGTTTTCCTTATTCGGGTGGCCTCACGGCAGCGACATATTCCAAGACAATGAGCAAACTCCGCGACGGGTCACTTAAAGTGAATGCGCCATCGAACACACCCCCAATGATCAGCCCGTAAGGCTTAGTAGTATAGGGAAGCGAGCCATGAAGCCACTACCAATCGCGTTAACCATTATTGGCGGAGCCCTTTTCCTCACTGCCGGCCTCTCGCTCAAGGCGAACGCGGATCGTGGTCGGCTCGAAGATCAAGTTAGGACCCAATTGTCCGCGATCAAGGCAATGGGATTTTGCACGACTAGCGCCGAATTCGCCAAGGAAAGTGAACCGGACAAATCGGACGCCTGGTGGGACCTCAAGCAATATTTGACCGCCAAGGCATCCGAGAATTACTCACCGAACACATTCGATCCGCGCTCAATGATTTTTGTCGCCGGGCAAGCCGATCTACCTACGATCCGAACCTACCTCCAACAAAGCCAGGCGGCGCGCATCGCCGTTTTGTCGGCAATGCAGCAACATAAGTCACTGACGATTCCCGAATCTTTGTCTGGCGGAAGCCCGCCCTTTGTTGACGGTCAAATGCGGCATGCCATACAAGATTTCATCGTTGCCGCCGAAAGCGAAGCGATGATCGGCAAGCAAGCCCAGGTCATGCAAAATTTGAACGCTGCCGCATATCTTGCCAACAGCTTGGTTCGTGAATGGACTAGCTATATAGGCACCAACTGTTGGCAAGTGACCATCATCCCAGGCGCGCTTCGAGTCATGGAGATCGCTCCAACCATGGCTCCCGAAATTGAATTGTTCCTCAACCAACCGAATTTGATCGCCGAAGCGAATTCGAAAAAAATATGCGAAGTCTATTTTCTGATCGCTTTGGCCCAAATTCAGTCAAGAGATTCTCCCTTGATTGACCGCGCCGCTCGGCCAAAATGGCTTCAAACGGTCGTTCATTCGCCGAGCATTGAAGAGATATGGGACGCCACTAAGGACAAATCCGATGGATATATACCCAAAAGCGCCCTGTGCCTCAATGCAATCCATCAATCCTTGAGCCGCTGGACGCCTCTGTTAATGAAAGTAAAAAATGGATCGTCAATTACCAAGGCCGAATATGACCGAACTGATGAGCCATTCACCGGAATGAACAAAGACTTATCCGACGTCCTGACACTTGGAAAAGATTTTGACCCGACTGACATGATTAACGAAGTATCCGAACTCAAGACTCTCAAGTCAATGATCGTCAAGATTGTGGCAATCAAGCGGAAAAGTGGTGCGTACCCGAAAGCTCTCAGCGAAATTGTCGGTCCCTCCGACGTGAAGAATGTCGCATATCATAACAATATCAATGGATTTTCGGTTAATTCCATGACCACTGATCCATCGACAGCTGCGTTGCGAGTCCGCATCATTTTCCCGCCGAGCCAACGCTTCCCCGCTCGCACGTTGGCGATGTACCGCGACCAACTTAAAAGGGCGAGAGAAGGCAAACTCGACGTGTTGCATCCCGAACCCAAAAAAGTACTGCCTAAATGGCTGGGTGGGCCGCGAAAGCCCTCACCATGAAGCCGCTAAAAATCATCATTGGAATCGTAGGCGGTGCAATCGTCATCACTGGCGGCCTCGCCCTCAAATCCAAAATCGCTTATGACCAAGACGGCCAAGCAATCACCAAACTCATTGCCGAATACAAAGCCCTCGGAGTCCCAACCACCAAAGCAGCTTTTACAAAGCTCTATCCGCAAATAACCCTGACTGCTCAAGATGAAAAAA
This sequence comes from Armatimonadota bacterium, assembly GCA_025360125.1. Taxonomy (GTDB): domain Bacteria; phylum Armatimonadota; class Fimbriimonadia; order Fimbriimonadales; family Fimbriimonadaceae; genus Fimbriimonas. The sequence goes on from JANYCU010000012.1 coordinate 119,950, forward strand.
ACCTGGTGGGGCAGATCCCCCGAGGTCCATCCCAAATTGCAAAGGCTATCCTGCTCGGCTGCATTCCTAGCGATGCACCTTTCTTAGAAAGAGTCCTTCAACAAACAAAGAAGCAGCGAGATGAATTCATATCTGGTCGTCGTGTTCGGTACCTGCTGATGATTGATGACAATTTGGTGTTAAGTTTTCTTTTGGCCGCCCTTCTAGAGTCATACAAACACAATCCTGGCTCGATGGAATTAAATCTCAAGCAAGCCGTTTCAATAATCAATTACAGCATTATCTGGCCCCGATCAATCGACGCCTATGTCGGAGCCTACATGTCAAGGTATGTTCTCCAAACTTTCCTTCGCATCATCGAACAGTCCCCGACAATGACATCGAAAATTCTCTCAATGATGGGCAATCCGAATTTAATTCTTCCCATCAACACAAAGGGTGTCATTTACGAACAGTTCTTGAACGATCTTGTTGCCGCACGTCACCTCGACTCCCCCATTCTCGACAAAAAAAGACCTCCGTCCTTTCTGCGCCGATTTATCAAAGTGCCTACCGACGATGAGATCCTTAACGCGATGAAGGATCATTCTGGGGACTATGTCCCTGAAAGTAAAACTGCCCGATTTATTCTCCGAGAGCGGCTTGAAAAATGGAATTCAGTAATCAAAGCGGTTGCCAAAGCCACGGATCCCGAGGTTCTACCCAGTTCAGATGACCTCCTTGAAGCCAGCACACTTTCGACCTCAATACCGTCCGATATAGCAAACTTTTTCAACCAGGACGAAACGCTGACCCAAGGAACTAAAATCTTCCAGTCCAACACTGACTTCCGAGTCCTCCTTCAAATCGTCACCCACGCGCTAACAATAAAATCATCCAAAGGAGTCTTTCCAGAAAAACTGGCCGAAGTCCTGCCACCCGCGGACCCCAACGACTATCGCTACCAAACCATTCCTGGAGGTTTTAAAGCCGAGATCATTTGGCATGACGCCAAACGACCATCCTATGTTCACTATCGCATTTCTTATCCCCTCGAATCGTCTGTCGGGGTTAGACTGATGGCAATCTATCGAAACCAAATTGCCAAAGCGAAAAAGGAATTAGTTTCGTCCTCACCCAAAGGCTAACAAAATGAAGCCGCTCCACATTGCAATCGGTATCGGCGGAATCGCCGTCGTGGTCCTTGGGGTCATGGCCCTAAGGTCCAAACTCGAATACAACCGAGACGTGAGCGAAATCTCAAATCTCCTTGGCGAAATAAAGGCGTCGGGTGCCCCTACCAACATCGAAGACTACAGTCCAAGAATTCCCGACTCTCAAAACGCGTGGGTAGAGCTCAACTCCGTCTATCTTCCTCGCGAAGGAGAAGCGATATTCGTTAAGTTCTGCTCTCCATTTTCAGCAGAGCTGATTTCTTATGGCACCCAAGCCACCCTTCCCACCATCCGAAACTATGTTACATTCAACCAAAAGTGGCGGACCGATACTGAGAAGATCTTGACCAAGAAATCAAAACTTCAACTGCCACTGGAATTCACATTTGGGACTAGCTTGCCCCGATCAAATGCCTTGCGCGGCCTCGCAGAAAGCTCACCGGACTACTGCCTTGCAGCATTGCAAGCAGCCTACGACAACCAAGGCGACGACTGTATAAGGCAATTAAGCTCTGCCATTCGAATCTCCAATGAACTATTCAGGATGAATCAAAAGGACTCAGTCTATTTTGGCGTGACCTCGCAACTTGAGATTTACCGGACGGTCTTCCACATCGCGGAGCAAAATCCAACCTTGGGTCAAAGAGCCAGAGAATTAATCCAAACTCCCTCACAATTGGCTCATACCGACCTCAAAAAAGTCCTTGACTGTGAGTTTTTGAAGCAAATCACGTTGCTCAGGCAACACGACGACCCCTCGATCGACAAATCGACCCTGCCCTACCCTCTCAGTTTGCTTCAAAATCTTGCCACCGGAACTTCAACATCGCTAGACCGTCAATTACCAGTTGGTGACACTATTCCACGAAGCAAGAAAGTCCGGCAATTTTTCATCGAGCGGCTCAGAATCTGGAAGGACCTCACTCGATCACTTCGCACATCCAACGTCTCCGAAATGATCCCAACAGTTCGGAAAAGTCTGTCAAAAATGGAGATGTGGCGAGGAGCGCCCGAAGCAATCACCGATCCAAAGATTATCGGTGAAGAAATGTCTGATGACCAAGAAAATTGGAATGATCGTCTCTGGACCGACGCTAACACGGTAATTTGGCAATTGATCGACCAGAAGCAGAAGTCCGGAAAATTCCCGACTTCCCAATCAAACTCTCAACAAGAACAAACGAAGGTACTGACATTCGCTGCAAATCAAAATTCAGTTGCATTTGTTTCAAAGACAAAATTTCGGGGACGTGACGTAAAGCTTGGATTTCCAATGTCCCTCATCCGGGCTGGCACATTCGAACCAGTGAACGATGCGAGCATCCAAACGCGAATTAAAGGTTTGAAGCGATGGCGATGAAACCCTTCACCGTCGCTATCAGCATCGGCGGAATCGCGCTCCTCATGGTCGGAGCATCCGCAATTAAATCCAAAATTGCCTACGACAACGACGAGCAGGCAATTACTAAACTCATCGCCGAATATAAAGCCCTCGGCGTTCCAACCAATGGTGCCGGGCTTCAGCAACCGATCTCCCCTTCCTTAAATGCCTGGACCGAAATTGGCCCGATGCTCCTGTCCAAGCAAGGCAACGGTACTGGATTGCTCTTCAAATCTGGCGAGGCTCTCGAACTGTTGCTGACTTGCAGCAAACAAGACCTACCGCTTATTAAGAAATACCTCGCCGAAAACAAATCACAAAGGGACAAAATCGAGGCGGCTCTCAATGCAAAGCCAAAACTCCAGATCCTCCATGATTACGATGAAGGATTCTCCCTTCTCTTGCCCGAGTTCGCCGCAATTCGACCCCTCATCCGCGAATACTGCCTTGCCGCCTACGCCGCCGGAATCGAAGGCAACATGGCCGAAGTCAAACGCAACCTCGACCTCGCCAACCGCTTTGTTTCCCATTGCGCCCATCGCACCGAATTTATCGCCATTGCTGTCGAAGCAGGCCTCCACAAGAACTTATTCCAAACCGGTTTTCAAATCATCCAGGCTAATCCTTCCTTGTCGCCCCAAATTCAGAAACTATTAGCCAGCTACGATGCCATCGACCAACCTGATTTCAAGCTGACCGCCGAAAGTGAATTCGTTGCCCACCTCGCAACCGCGCGCTACTTCGATTCCTCCGAACTGGATCACCCCACCGTTCCCAAGTTCCTCGAAGGGCTATTTAAACAGAAAAGCCCGGATGAGCTGATGAAATTGGGCGGAGCTCACCACGGCGACTATATTCCCACCAGTCACGCAATGCGTGCATTCCTCAGATCTCGGCTAGAGATGTGGTTACCATGGTTTCAAGATTACAAGCGAACGGGCAAGCCTTCGGTTCAGGGTTTCGAGCGAGCAACCGACTTTATGCAAGAGCTCCCAAGCCAATTGGCCTTTATGGCACCATCGAGTTCGCCGACCAATGACATGATTTTCCAGATCGTGGGTCTTCCTCGGCAGCATAGCGACTTGGCCAAAAATATTTTTCGAGCCATGGAAATCAAGGAGAAATCAGGCAAATATCCGACCACCCTCGACGCGATTGGGATTCCCATTCAACCAACGGTACTCAACGATCACTTCACCATCGAATCAAGCTCGGCCGGAATCACGATCAAAGGTAACCATGGAATCACCGATGGCGAACTCGAAGGCACAAGCCTTTCCTTCCCCGTGACCTTGTCAATCTCGCCGAAACTACTGAGCAAATATCGGGACACAGTGAAAAACTTTCGCCTCGGAAGAATCAACGTTGCAGGGACGAGTACACGAGCAACCAAGCTTAGACCACCACCGATTCCCCCAGGCGCACCACCACGGGCGCCTTAGTCCTTACTTTTTGAAGCAATCAAGCTATATTTCATAGCCCACTCCGGATTGCCCAAGCCTAAGATGCTCTCCTTGAGGAGAGCTGGCACGAGCTTCATCCCAGGAATTTCTTCACCAATGAAGCTCGTGACTGAGAGGGGGATTCGAACCCAGACATGTGAAAGCGCGGGCAATTCCTCTGGGTGCCCCGCCCCGCGCTCCTTAATTTTTCTCAAGAAACGGATTCTCGCGCGTCGCCATCGCCGCAATCCACTGTTTCTCTTGTTCAGCGTACGCCTCTAATGGCAGGTCAACCCGCCCGTAACAACACTCCGTCTCACCCGTTCGAACCGCCCAACCCGCGTCGCCCCAACTGTAGTGCCACCACTCGTCCCTGCAATTCGAAAATCCTGCTCCAAGCATCGTCTCAACCAAGATGGTGCGATTGCGATGCGCAGCCTCACTCAAACCCAACGTATAGGTCGGGGCCGCGCCAAATCGATCATAAGGCGAAACCACATCAATACTCTCTCCCGAAGGCGTGACCAACCAAACGTCCACCGCCGCGCCAGTACAGTGCCCCGGAGGGGCTTTCTGGTCAGTCGGAGCCACCCATCGGCAAACTGTCCGTCGCAAAGCCGTGTCGGTCCGGTCCGGAAAGACTTCCTTTCCGCAGTTCCAAACAAAGTCATAGATTCGCTGCTGACGATCAAAAGGCCGCCAAGCATCAATCACCCCGAGCAAAATTCCCTCGGGAAGCGACTGGGCCGCCCGCTCCAACATCTCCGCAACGTGGCGTCGCAAAAATGGAATCACCGCCGGACGCAAAATCCTCACCGATGGACTGACCACGGCAAGGTCTGCCAATGGTTCGCCGTTCTCAATCTCATCAATGAGATTGAGCAAGCGAATGGGCTCCGGACTTCCCTTCGTGCGGTCCCATTTCACAGGCTTTCTAACCGTCACTTCTCGACCACTTCCACAACGTCGCCCGGCTCTAAATAAATATCCTTAGTCTTGTCCTTGTCAAAATCACTCCACCGAATCTTGACCTCAGGCTTATTTACTTTCGAAATCGAACGCACAATCAGGAAGTTCTTCGCGTTCAAAACTCCCCCTGCTTGCCTTACCGCTTCTTTAGCCGTCAGACTCGCCGTCCATTCAAGATTGATCGGTTTCCGAACTAATCCCGTCACCGCGATGTACTGAACATCCTCTTTAGATTCAACCCGAACCGAATCGCCCCGCTGAAGTTTGATGTCGCCCTTGGTCGCCAAATCAAACGGCCCCATCGAGATTCCTCTTAAAATAAAAACGCGCTTCGCATCGCCCCGAGCGGATACTCCGCCTGCCATTTCGACCGCGGTCTTGATCGTCATTCCTTCTATAAAAGGAATTGAACCAACTTTCGTGACTCCACCGACGACATAAACCTGGGCGCGAGCCTGCTCGATCGGAATTCGAATGCGATCACCCGGACGAACGAGTCCGTTTATTGGGTTTGGCCGACCGTTGATGTCGGTCGAAATCGAAATATTGACGTCCCCCGAATCCAGAACGTCTACCAGACTAATCAGCTCTTTGGCCGTCATCCCGTGCGGTGCGGTCAGCAACAATTCGTTCTTGATCGCGCCCGTTATCGTGACCGCCGACGCCCGATCCGACACCAATTTCACCACGATGTGCTCTCGGAACCCCAGGGCCTCCGAAATCTTTGCCTCAACCATCGACTGAATCAATTCAGGAGTACGAGTCACGACGACAATGCGCCCAAGCGAAGGAATATTGATCGAACCGTTCGACAAAACCCGGTATCGACCACTCAGACGGGTCTCGGTTTCGCAGTGAATGACCACAACATCCCGAAACTGTGCGACCTGAGTTGCAGGTTGTTGCCCAAACCCAAGGCATGGAACCGCCAGTAATGTTGTGAGAAAAATAATGGTGCCACAAGCCGGACTCGAACCGGCGACCCAAGCATTTTCAGTGCTTTGCTCTACCAACTGAGCTACCGTGGCACAAAACTGGCGCGGATGACGGGACTTGAACCCGCGGCCTCCGGCGTGACAGGCCGGCGCTCTAACCACTGAGCTACACCCGCGTTGGAAAGGAAAGTATGACATTTTCATGCGCCTAAGATCAACCTCTGTGAAAAGATGCATACGATCAATGCCATTCCTTGCTTTTATTATGTCGCTTTCACGACATATATTGAGGGAGGTTGAACCTAAATTCAACCAAGGCTCTGCTCATAAAAATGTAAGAACTCTTAGCAATCACGCTCTCGGTCAATGAACTTTTATAGAAAATAGACCTTCCATCATTAGAACAGTCCCTCTGGAGGTCCGAAAGGTCGAAAGTATTTCAGCCCAGGTTTGAGTCCTATCTTGAGCAATTCTATGCTCAAGATAGGACGGAGGCCTGGGTGGAAATCGAAATTAGTCCTTTTCACGGTCGCTCTAACCAACTAAGGAACATCTTTGGCGATGCGAGCGACCCCGCCGACAGGCAATTGTGGTCTAACGTTTTCAGTTCAAATTGACCCTTGCTCTCAAATTTAATCGCCCAATCGGCGGTAAAATCCCCGCTGACATGGCAGCCGTAACCGAATCGCACCTCGACCACACCAAACCCGACGAACGAAACGGACTACCCGGCGCAATGCCCCGAAAAATCAATGTCGTCATGATGGGCGCGGGCAGCGGATTCACCAACTCAGTCCTCCGCGATGTCGTCCTCATTCCCGATAACCTCGGTGGCGAGCTCCGCCTCTGCGACATCGACCCTGTACGCCTTGCCTTGCAGACCAAACTCATGCAAAAGGTCGTGGACGCCGTCGGACAAACCGACAAGTGGGTGCTCAAATCCTCCACCGATCGACGCGAGCTCCTCCCCGGGGCCGACTACGTCGTCAACTCAATCGAAGTCAGCGGCGTCGACTGCGTCCGATTCGATAACGATATCCCGCTCGAATTCGGCATCAGCCAAAACATCGGCGACACCATCGGCCCCGGCGGCCTCATGAAGGCCATGCGCACCGTCCCCGTCTATATCCAAATTCTCCAAGACATGCGCGAACTCTGCCCTCGCGCCAAAATGCTGAATTACACCAACCCGATGAACATGATGATCCTCGCCGGATCGCGAGCCGTACCCGAAATTCCGCAGATCGGCCTTTGCCACTCGGTCCAGGGCACGTCGCGCATGCTCGCTGGGTTCGCCGAAGTTCCCTACGAGCAAGTCCAGTGGCAATGCGCAGGAATCAACCACCTCGCCTGGTTCACCGAATTCAATGGCCCAGACGGCAAGTCGCTCTATCCTAAACTCATGGCAATGGCTGCCGACCGAGAGTCAGAATTCTCCAAAAAGGAACCCGTCCGATCAGATATGATGACCCACTTCGGCGCATTCATCACCGAGTCCAGTGGCCACCTGAGCGAGTACCTTCCCTACTACCGCAAACGTAAAGATCTGTTGGAGAAATACACCGACACCGGATACCGAGGCGAAGAATCGTTCTATGCCAACAACTGGCCAACGTGGCGAAAGAGTTCGGACGAAAATCGCGACAAGATGCTCAACGGAGAAAAAGAGCTTAATCTTGAGCGGTCGTACGAATACGGCGCGTGGATCATCGAATCAATCGAAAAGAACGCTCCAATCGTGGTTTACGGCAACATGGCTCCCAACGAAGGTTGCATCGCCAACCTGCCGTCGGACGGCTGTATCGAGGTCGCGTGCCTCATCAATCACAACGGTTTCCAACCATCCAAATACGGCCGGCTCCCTCGACAGATGGCCGCAATCTGCGACTCGAACATGCGCATGTTCGACCTCGGCGCCGAAGCCGCCATCCACCGTTCGAAGCAGTACGCCGAATGGGCTCTCATGATGGACCCGCTCACCGCCGCAGTCTGCTCACCTGCAGAAATCAAAGAACTAACGCGGCGGCTGTTCGAAGCCGAAGCCCAGTTCTTGCCGGGATTTAAATAGCTGGGAGCGCGGGCGTCCCGCCTGCAAAAAAGCATTCGAACCATTGTCAAAAAAATCTGGCCCGAAGGGTCATTCAGAATTCAGCCTGGGTTGCACGAGCGTCAGCGAGTAAGGCCCAGGAAGATTGCACATTTTCTTGCGGCCTGTAAGGTCGCCGGACTTAATCCCACAAATACCGTTCATCGTAAGGAATGCCGTGATCTTCCAGCATTTTTCTAAATTCGTCCTTGAAAGACAGATTCATATGATGGGCCTTTTGGTTTAAAACGTATTTTGCCGTATTCGCAACATCAGATTCCGAAACACCGAAGATGCCATAGCCCACTTGCCAATGAAAGTCATCGACACCCATTGATTGTAGCCATCGACCTGATCCAACCTTTACAATCTCGACGGCCTTAGAAATTGTTTGTGTTCGTGAAAGGGCGAACAGCGCGTGCACATGATCAACGTCCCCACCGATTGCAATCGGAGTATGGCCCTCACTTTTCAAAATCCCTGCCATGTAACTGTATAGGCGTTCATCTAGGCTGGGATCGAGAACTGGAACTCGATTTTTCGTGCTAAAGACCAATTGAACTGGCACGCGGGCAAGAGATTGAGGCATCGATAGGCATGTTACCAATTTCCAGGCGACCTTTCAGGCCGCGAATTTAATGAATCTTTCCCGGGCCTCAGAACCGCAATGCGGTTCTTCAACCCGGGCTGAATTCCGAATGACCCTTCGGGCCAACAATGCTCCTGCCCAGCATCAAAAAAACACAAAACCATGTTTCAAGAGCGACATTGGAATTATATGAAGAAGCAAAAAGCCCCGAGTCATTCCTGACTCGGGGCTCTATGGAGCGCAGGCATCTTGCCTGCTTTTACCAGCGTCCGCCAGTATTTCCGCCGCTTCGGTTTCCGCCACCACCAAAGCTCTTTCCGCCCCGGTTTTGGCCCGGAGCGAATCGTCGTGGCTTGCCGCCCTGTGGGCTCTGGTGTCGTTGCATTTCTGGCAACGACGAAGTCGAAAGGTTCGATCGCTCGAATTGCATCTTAATCAGCTTTTCGATATCTCGCACGTCTCGGTGCTGGTCAGGAGCCGCAATGGTGATCGCGTGTCCCTTCTTCCCGGCTCGACCAGTTCGGCCAATTCGGTGAACATAGTCGTCAGCGCACTCAGGGATGTCGTAATTGATAACTAACGAGATGTCCTTAACGTCAATTCCTCGAGCCGCGATGTCGGTCGCAACCAAGATTCGGTACTGACCAGACTTGAATCCGTTCAGAGCTGCAATTCGCTGAGCCAACGTTCGGTCAGAGTGAATCTCCGCCGCCGTATGACCCTGTCGATTGATCGACTGAGCAATCTTTCGAGCGCCATGTCGAGTTCGAGCGAATACCAAAACCGTGCCCTTGTTGTCGTAAAGCAACTTAGTCAGCATGTCCGGCTTCGTCTCTTTATCGATGACGATTAATTCTTGAGTGACCGTGTCTGCCGTCAGTGATTCCCGCTTGATTTCAACCCGAATCGGGTCGATCATGAAGTCATCGGCAATGTCGGCAACGATTCGTGAGAAAGTCGCCGAGAACAACATTGTGTGTCGTGTCTTTGGCGTTTTGCCCAAGATCTCGCGGATCGCGGTGATGAAGCCCATATCGAGCATTCGATCGGCTTCGTCCAAAACCACGCTTTGGATGAATCGAAGATCAATGAGCTTCTGATTCATGTGGTCCATAAGTCGGCCCGGCGTCGCGACGATAATTCGTGGGTTGCTTCGAAGCTGCTGAATCTGGCGATTCATCGGCGCTCCGCCAATAAGCAGTGCGGTTCGAACTCCCAGTTTGCGGAAGGTCTCTTCGATCTGCATGGCAAGCTCTCGAGTTGGAGCAAGTACGAGTCCCTGCTCGTTACCCTTAAGGTTCATGAGCATCGGGAGGCCGAAGGCAAGGGTCTTGCCAGTGCCAGTTTGTGCGAGGCCAACAAGGTCTCGTTTGGTGAGGGCAACCGGAATCGCCATCTCCTGGATTGGAGTTGGAGTCATGATCTGCTGGCTGCCGACGCGAGCACAAAGCTCTTCGGAGATTCCGAGGGCGACAAACTCAGTCGCTACAATTCGAGGACCAGAAGGCTTTGCTTCAGTTGGTTGCTCGACGTATCGGTTGTTATTACCGGAGAATCGAGGTCTTGCTTGGTCGCGGTTGTAAGGTTTGTTTGTTCCGTAGTTACGATATTCTGATTTAGGCGCACGCTCAGGCGTGACCGTACTTTTAGTGTTTGGCATTAGGGTTGTCGCACACAAAAGTAAATCTTGTTCAGGCGACTAGGTTCATTATGGCACATTTCGGGCCACTCATGCTGAGTTATCCACATTTTGAACTTATCATGAACCATTCAGAAGTCAATGTTCGTGAATGAACGTGACCAGAATTGCCCCTCGGAATACCACCCACATAGTGACTTCCACCGAGCAATGGGCAAGTGAAATTACGGGGTTTTGGCTGAAATAGAATAAGAAATCTAACAAAGCACTTCAGGTTTGGGGCTATTCATGTCATTCTATAAACACGGAAAAAAGACTTGCGATTTTTCGCGATCTATTTCTGTGTTTTGTGGGCCGAAGGCAAATTGGCCGCACAAGGAAATATTCCTTTTGGATTCGCCAAAGCGAATCTAGGGTTTTTGGGTTAAAAAATGAAATTACGATCTATTCTTATTTTGGGCGCAGCATCAATCGTTGCCAGTTCCAACGCGTCACTCGTCGGCAGCCTCTACCTTGCACAAGGTGGCGGAACAACGACATCCAACTTCGTCGATCAAATCTTTGAACCAGGAAATGCAGCATTTTCAACTGTTTCTGGCAACGTGGTCACTGTTGGCGCTTCCGGCTGGAACATTGCCAACATTCAAGCAGAGTTTTTCGACAGTGGCACAGTTGTAGCTGGTGGTCTCAATTCCATGCTTCTTACGGTTTCAACATTTTCAGCATCGCCAAATACTAACCACACATCAGGTGTAAGCGCAGGTGGCGGAATTGTTTTCAGTGGTCTCGTTACTTCAACGATTACAAACAGCGGAACGGCTCCAATTTTCAACATGGAAACGAACACAAGTGGAATTGGCGCACTTCAAGGCTTGGCTGCTGGTCAATACTTGTTCACCTACTCACTCAATGCTTCGTTCGCAACTTTTGGTCAAGGCTTCCACACCATTTCAACCAACACGTCAACAAACGGTTGGTCACGAAATGCTGGTGGCGGATTTGCATTGCCAGGCGGCACAAACTGGGCTACCTACGCTACTCAAAATCCAGGCGATACAACAGGCAAGCAATTCAGCCTCGGTATCAACGGAACAAACGCAGTTCCAGAACCAGCGTCCATCGCCATTCTTGGTCTTGGTGCACTTGGACTCTTGGTTCGACGACGAAAGAACTCGTAAGAGTTTTTGAACTAGAAATGAGGAGGCCAAACTTGGCCTCCTTTTTTATGTCTTCAATTCCTTCAGTAAGCGGGCAACGCCCGTCGTCGCTGGCTCCGCAATTAAAATAATCTCCCCAAATCGAGAGAAAACCTGAGGCGGATTCGGATCCACCACGTAAATCTTCTTCGCCCGAGTCACGTCCACCAAGCCCGCCGCCGGATAAACCGCCAGCGATGTCCCCACGACGACAAAAACGTCCGCGTCCATCGCCAAATACTGAACCCGATCCCAATGAAACGGCATCTCGTGAAAGAAGCAAATGTGCGGCCTTAACTGCCCTCCATCTGGCGCCAAATCTCCCACGTTCAAATCGCCAAAACACTCAAACTGAACTGATTCATCATGCACGCTGCGCGACTTAAAAATCTCGCCATGAATGTGAATGATCTTCGAGCTACCGCCTCGCTCGTGCAGGTCATCGATGTTCTGCGTGACGATCGTTACATCGTGGTCTTCCTCCAACGAAGCCAACCCAAAATGACCCGCATTCGGCTCAACCGAAGCGACTTCCCTTCTTCGCATATTATAGAAATCGAGCACCCGCTGCGGGTCCCGCGCCAGCGCCATCGGAGTGCAGACGTCCTCGATCCGATGTCCAGCCCACAGTCCGTCGCTATCCCGAAACGTCTTTATCCCCGACTCACGCGAAATCCCCGCCCCGGTCAAAACAACGATTTTCATGGACTTAATGAGAATACGACTTAGCTCCGGATTTTAGCGACTCAACCAGTCGAAAATCGTACTGACTTCAAATTTCTTGAGTGGTCGAATGACTAGTTTGCATGTGAACGAACCTTTGCCTTTCGGGATGGTAAAGAAGTCTGCATCTCGTCCAGAGCGAAGCTTAACTGTTAAGCCCATAACTTCCATTCCATTGTCGTGTTCGAAAGTTTCCTTTCCTTTGTAACTGGTTGACATCATTGCCGTAAACGAGTCTTTTATGGTTTGTAAATATTTTGAATCCCCTCCGACCTCGGCAAAGACAATTAGGGGGTCTTGAGTGAATTTGAAAACTCGACAACGTTCCGTCTTGAACATGACGATGTCATTTGGCATTGATTGATTGACCAAAGGTTCATCACCCCAAGATTGAACGGGATGGAACTGGCGGACTTCCCGGAATGGGTCGACCGATACAATCGCAACAAACATTCCTGCCGCCACAATGACGGCAACAATCAAGGTCCATTTGACCTTCGCCCGTTGAACTTTCGGTCGACAAAGCTCGTCCCGCACGTTTCCATAATAACGCACGACAGGTAGAGCTGTGTATCCATTGGCCAGGCCTTAGCGAATAATCCAATCTACAAATGCTCCAAATCCAAACTTCGTTAATGGGAGAATCACCAGCTTGCATGTATAGCGTTCGCCCTTTGGGATCAGAAAGAACCCCGCCTCTCTGCCCGAACGCAGCTTCACTGTCGCGCCTATCCAGGGCAAGGGAAGATTTTTCTTCGTCCATACAGTTTTCCTCGCTTCAGCACTTTGTTCCGATAGATTTTCTAGCCACTCCCTCATGCTTGATATGTCTTCCTTCTTTCCTCCAATCGCAGCTAAGACTGCAATTGGATCCTGAGTAAATCTGAATACCCGAGAATGCACGGTTGAACTCAGAACTATATCAGACGGTTGATCAGTCTGCGGTAACTCAATTACGTCCTCATTCATCCAAACTTGTGCAGGATGGAACTGGCGGACTTCCCGAAATGGATCGACCGACACCACAACAACAAACATTCCTGCCGCCAAGACAGCGGCAACCATCAATGTCCATTTAATCTTTGCCCGTTGAGCCTTCGGTCGACAAGATTCATCCCGCACAATTCCATAATATCGCACAATAGTAAGAACCATGTATCCATTCGCCGAACCGCTCAATGACCTCAAGCATAGAATCAAGAGTGAAAACTACTCTCTAACCGAGGAAGACCACACGTTGCTTCACAACGCTTACTGGGATGGACACGAGGACTCGGTTTCCGTCGCCCTCACCATTATTTGCCGCAAGCCCGATCCTGCCGAGATGCATATTCTTCTTGACGCCTGCAGTCCGGGCTCCGACTGGATCGAACGATGCGACGCTGCCCAAGCATTCAGCGGACTTGGCGAAGAGGGCCGAAAAATGCTACATATTATGCTCGGTCGAGAGAAACATTTTAAGGTGCGATTCTATGTCCAAAGAGAGCTGATCGACATCAAGGACGAATCGATGAACCCACTTCTCAATGGCCCAATACCGCCAAACTCGTCGCCCGGACAGCGCTCCTTGTGGGTCTACGGCAACTACGAGCGCGGCGACTTATCCGCCGACGATGCCCTTGCGAAGATTGAAAAGCTACTGCAGGATCCAAAGCGAAGGACCGATTGGCTCCGAGACCACCTCGAATCTTAGTCCGAGCCGCTAGGTCTACTCCCCGGTTCTTTGGTCGGTTAGCCCAATCATCTCGTATTTTTGAAACTGTTGGGCGAATCACGGAACGAAGTTCCCAAGGAGTAGAATTTTTCTTCCGAGAAAGTTTCTTTGCCCCCGCTCGCGTCAGCGAACCTTCTTCACCGTTCGGTAAACGTACGCCAAAACTTCCGCCACGCTCTGGAACAAATCCCGAGGAACAAAGTCCCCAACTTCGCACTGCTTGTGCAAAGCCCGCGCCAAAGGTCGATTCTCGACGATCGGAACCTTCGCCTCCGTCGCCAATTCCCTGATCCGCAAAGCCAAGTGGTCCACACCCTTCGCCACCACGACCGGAGCATGATTCTTCTCCGCGTTATATTGAATCGCCACCGCATAGTGAGTCGGGTTCGTAATAATCACGTCCGCCGCCGCAACCGCTTGCGACATCCGCATTTTCGAGAACTTCCGCGCCATCCGCATCCGCTGACCCTTCATCTCCGGCGAAGACTCGGCGTCCTTCATCTCCTGCCGAACCTCGTCTTTTGTCATCATCAATTGGCTATTCACCTGCTTCTTCTGAAACACATAGTCACCAACTGCCAGCAACAACCAAGCCATGCCGACTCGCATCAAGATGGTTCGAGCAATGCCGCCAATGACTCCCATAGATCCAAGCGGAGTGAGTGACCAAATCATGCCAATCTCGGGCCAATGGTCGCGAATCGACGAATAAACCATGAACGAAAACAAAAACAGCTTGATCAAACTCTTGAAGAGGTCGAACACCGCAGGCTTGCCAAACAGTCGCTTCAATCCATTGGCCGGATTGATCTTGTTGAAATTCGGCTTCATCGCCTCGCTGCTGATGTTAAATCCAACCTGGGCAAAGTTCCCAACCAAGCCAACCCCCATCGCAATCGCCATGATCATCACGAGCGGTGGAAGCATCGGAATCAGCGCCGCCGTCGTGATTTTGTTGACCGTCGCCAATGAAAAATCATTGGTCGAAGTTTGGATCGAAGACCGAAACCCATGCGTAAAGCCCTTATAGCCAGCTTGCATCACCGAGGGCATCGCCATCAAAATGCTGACTAATACCGCCGCGCTGATCATATCGACCGATTTCGCAACCGTACCTTTTTTACGCGCCTCTTTCTTGCGCCTGTCGGTTGGCTGTTCTGACTTTTCCTGACCGCTACTATTCGACATAAACTATCTCGCAAATACTCGACCAATCAGGTCCATGCTCTGAGCAACGCCGTGTTGGGTTGCCGCAACCAGAGCCGGAAGACACAACGAAACCGAAGCCATACCCAGGGCCAACTTAGCTGGCGCACCAATCTGGATCGGCTGCAACTGAGGTAACGCCTTTGACATCAAACCAAGGGCCGCGTCAATAATGATGCTGACACCCAAAACCGGAGCCGCAATCTGAATGCTCAGCAGCATAAAATTGCCCAGCAAATGAACAACCCCGGTCTGAAGAATTCCCATGTCTGACAGGGTTAAAGTCGGAGCGACCTTATAGCTATTCACAATCGATTGGATCACCATGTGGTGTCCATCCATCGACAAAAAGATCATCGTCGCCAACATCACCTTAAATTGACCAATGATCGTCACCGGAATTCCGAGCAAGGGGTTCATGGTCTGGCTCATTCCCAATCCAATTTGCATATCCAAAAAGCTTCCCGCGATCATCGCAATTTGAATCACCAACTGAAGCAACATTCCGATCAAAAGCCCCGATGCAACCTCGTTTAAGATCGCCATGATGAACGCCCCAAGGTTTGGCGGAGTATGACCAATGTTCGCTTTCACCACGAGGCTAATCGCAAAACTCACCGCAAGCGAAGTCAAGATTCGGACATTTACAGGAGTATTCTGCGCGCCAAACAACGGCGACGACATAAACGCCGCGCTGCAACGGGTGAAAACCATAAAGAGCCCAAATAAGGCGTCAAGGTCGTTGAGCGGCAACATGATTTCTTAGTGAAGTCCGAGAGTAGCGGCACGTTGAAAGCAAAGGTGAACAAACGAAACCATCGTCCCTAACATCCAGTGTCCCAAAACCATCGAAGCAATTCCGACGCCGAGCAATTTCGGCACGAACGTCAAAGTCGCCTCTTGAACTTGGGTTACCGCTTGAAAAACGCTAACCATCAGACCAATCATGAGACTGGTACCCAACACTGGAAGCGAAACCATCAGGGCGGTCTGCATGCCAAGTCGAGCCGTATCGAGTGCGAGTGCTTGTTCCATTGTTATCGGTATCCTGCGAGAATCGCCGAGACGAGGGTTCCCCACCCGTCGGCTAAGACAAAGACCAAAAGTTTGGCGGGTAACGAAACCATCGAGGGCGGAAGCATCATCATTCCCATACTCATCAAGCCACTAGCAACGATGAGGTCGATGATCAAGAACGGGATGAAGATGTAGAACCCAACAATAAAGGCGGTCTTTAGCTCACTGATGACAAACGCAGGGACCAATGTCGTCAGCGAAACATCTTTCTTCGTCTTTGGCTTTTCATGTCGAATATTCAAGAAAAGCTTTAAGTCCTTCTCGTAGGTGTTTTTCAACATGAATTCTCGAACCGGAATAGTCGCGCGCTCAATCGCTACCTTCTGGTCAATCTTCTTTTCAAAATATGGCTGAACCGCTTGAGTGTTAACCTTCTCCCAAGTTGGCCCCATCACAAAGAAAGTCAAAAAGAGGGATAGTCCGATGATCACCTGGTTCGGCGGAATCGACTGGGTGCCGATCGCTGTTCGAACAAAGCTGAGGATAATAACGATGCGAGTAAAAGCGGTGGTCAGAATCATCAATGCAGGTGCCAAGCTCAAAACGGTGAGCAACGCCATAATTTGCAAAGATGAAGAAACATCACCCTGAGAGTGAGCTTGATCCATTCCGATACTGATTTTGGGGATCCCTGCTTGAGCCGATGCAAATTGCATCAAACCGAGGGTTACCAAGATCCAAAAGAGTTTTTTCATTGGGTTATCCGATCAACTTCTGAAGTCGCTGCAAAGCATCCTTGGCTTGACTTCCCTGTTGAACAGTTCCCTGCTCAACCACCGCATATCCCGGTGTAAATACCTGCGTCATTTCGACTTCGGCGATTGGCTCTGTATTAAAAGCTTTCGATTCGTCAGCAACGTCAAGGATTTCCATGAATGTCGGACCTGGATCCGGTTTAGATACCGTACCAAGGTCGGCAAGGGTCGAAAGGTTCGTTCCCGACACGCCCAACAAAAGCGAGCGATCCTTCACGGTAACTAAGTAAAGTGTTCCTCCCTGGAACGATGCTGACTCCTCGATCTTGATCGAGCTGCCAACTCCAGGGTTTAGCTTGCCGCCAAACTTCGCCATCATTTTTGGTAGGAAATACTTCATAAGGCCGAAGACCACCAAGACCGCAATGACCATCTGCAAAAGGCTGCCGCCTGAAGAGGTCGGTCCCTGCAAAGCAGGTACCGAATCGCTCTTCGTTCCGAGCACTCCATCAGCCGCAAAGGCGACCGATGAACCCAAAACAGTGCAAATCAAGAGGATAAGTCGATTCATTTTAAGCAGCCGCATCAAGTCGGAATCGCTCAGCCGGATTCAAAATCTCGGTAATACGAACACCAAAGTTGTCTTCAATAACCACGACTTCACCTTTGGCAACCAATCGACCGTTAACCATAACATCGACTGGCTCACCAGCAGCTTTGTCGACTTCGATAATCGAACCTGTTCCCAAGTCAAGTACTTCTCGCACCATCATTTTCATCCGGCCAAGTTCAACCGAAATCTCAAGTGGAACATCTAAGAGAACTTCCATGCTGGTGTCAAACTCTGGTCGCGAAACGCCCAACTGAGGTCTTTGTCCGTCAGATTCTGTCATCGACGGGATCACAGGTGCAGAGAATTCCTGTTCCACTTCCTTTCCGGTGATGTACAAAGCAGTCTCTTCATCCATCAACCAAAGGACGACACCCGAAACTTGCTGAATGGTCAATGCCACTTGGGTTCGAATGATGGATGGTGAATTGGCCAAATTCTCGGGAAGTTGAAAATCTCGGTATCGAATACTCATTCCCGCCGCAACAACCGTCTCATGAAGATTTCCGCCGACCGCAACGCATATACCTTGGACGATCGCTTCAGCAAACGGTCGGACCTCGGTCTGAACGTTTTCATCGACCTCATCCCAAGCAACACCTGTCGCCACTTTCGCAATCTCAAGGATCGTTTCGGTTCGGATAACCACTGTTTGCATCGACTCTGGATGGGCAACCATCGAGAATTCGATCATCAGCATGTTGCCACCAAGCTCCGCAGTAAGGTCCTGTGGAGTCGCGCTCATTGCAATAGAAGATTCAAAGTTAGCGGGTGATGGCGAAGAATTCGACACCGTGTCGCTAACGGTTAACCAGATGTCCGGGAGGACCTCACTGATTTGTTGGAGAAGTTGCATTTGATTCATAGATTGGCCTTATTGCTGAATTGGGTCGGTAACTGAGAAAACATATTTTCTGCCGTTCATCATCGGTCGTCCTTTGTACTTAGGAACATTGCCAATGAGTAAGGTCAGGTCTTTTTGGGTGTCTTGGTCGAGCTTAATAACGTCTCCCACCTTGATTTGGTAGAAGTCTTCGAAAGCCATGGTCGACTTTCCAAGGAGGACCGAAAGGTCCATCGTTGAACTGGTCACCTGGCTGGTCATCAATCGTCGGGTTTGCGGGTTGTGTCGTCGTCCCGAGTTGGCAAACCACTTTTGCGCACTCAGCTTGATCGTGATTGGCTTCAATACCAAGTAAGGAATACAAAGGCTCATCGCCGTTCGTACTTCACCTATCTTGACTTCAAAAAGAATAACGAGAACAATGTCGTTCGGAGGGGCAACGCTCACAAACTGGCTGCTGGTCTCAAGGCCGTCTACGGTTGGAGTGACCACGATGACCGCCTCCCATGCCTGCTTCAAAGCGCCAAGGATTCGCTCAAGGATCGATTTAACAAGCGGCTTTTCGATGTCAGTTAACATCTGTCGCTCAATAGGCCGCCCTGGCCCACCCAACATCTTGTCTACGAGGGCAAAAATAAGACTGGTCTCCATTTCCACGACAACCTGTCCAGAAAGAGGAGGAAGTGAGACGATTCCAAAGACTGACGCGCTAATAGATCGCAAGTACTCGTCGTAAGGAATCTGCTCCATCGAGATCATTTCGACGCTAATCGAAGATCGTGTGAGAGCGGAAATTGAAGATCCTGTTGCCCGAGCAAAAGTGTCGTGAAGCATTCCCAGAGTTCGAAGCTGGTCCTTGCTGAGCTTGTCGGGTCTTCGGAAGTCGTACAGTTCGTAGGAAACCGCAGTCGAATGACTCATTCGATGTCCGGCCATTTGATCGGTTTGCCTCTTTTGAGGTGTACCAGAAGCCGAAGTTGACGGGGCTGGGGTGCCGCCAACTTCATTACTGAGCGAACTCAGTAACTGCTCGATTTCGGATTGAGAAAGAATGTCTGACAAAGTTGATTTCCTTTTTTGGATCTTCCAAGAAATCAAATCGGCTGAATTGGCAGGTTCTTGAGGGGGGAAAATGAAAAACCTGAAGTATTTCTTCAGGTTTTTTAATTTTACTGGGTGGCAAGGGCTTTAAAGAAAACCTTCAGGATTGGTCCATCAGCTGAATCCCATCCTTCAGGAATCTTCTTATCTGATTCCTTTGCCTTCTTCTTGTCCGACTTTGGATCTTCGTTGGAGCTCTCATCCTTATTCGACGACTCATCCGCAGATTTGCTATCTTTAGCTGCCTCGTCCTTCTTTGCTCCGTCCTTCTTCGGCTCGGCTTCTTCAAAAATCTTATTCAACGCCGTGGCTATTCGAATTTTCAGCTTTTTAACCTGAACTTCCGTAATAACTTCGTCCGAACGGGTTGTTTTGAGAATGGACAAAATAACGTCCGATATCTCAGCGTTGTGTCCGGTGACCTCTTCAGCCTTAAACCCTTCTTTGGCACGAAACCCAATCTTGGCACGCACATAGCTTTGACCATCAAACATGTTCACAATGAACTCGTCCGGCAACAGAATCTCTTCTTTGCCGAGTTTGATCTCTGGTTTCGCGGGCTTCCCTCCCTTCTTCGACATGAAGAACCCACCGCCAGCCAACATTAACACCAATGCGATGATAATGGGCATTTTGCCGCCTTTTTTCTTAGCGCCTTCTTCTTTTACTTCTTCGGACATACTTCCTCCACAAATAATTGTCGGAAGTGCAAAGAGCTTAACTCTAGGTGTTATTCCTCTTTGATCGGTTCCAAAAGCATTTCTTTCGTGAAAATGAAGTCTTCACGGTCGTAATTGGCCAATTCAAAGTCCTTTCGAAGCACAATCGCACCCGTTGGGCACGCATCTTGGCAATATCCACAGAAGATGCAGCGGATCATGTTTATCTCGTACCTGGCGGCATACCGCTCGCCCGGGCTATATCGCTCCTCATCGGTGTTCTCGGCCGCAACAACATTAATGCACCGAGCCGGACAAGCACCCGCGCAAAGCGAGCAGCCAATACACTTTTCGAGGCCGCTGTCATAGCGAGTCAAAACGTGGCGCCATCGGGTTCGTTCGAACTGCTCCCGCTTCTCTTCGGGATACATGATCGTTTCTTTTTCATGGCCAAGACGTTTGCCCGTGATCCCCATTCCATCAACAAGCGGTTTGATAACCTTATCGAGCAGCGACATTAGACGGACATCACCTCTTGCGGAGTTGGGTTCAATTCAATAAGCCTCAAATCACTCATCGTCTTTGCGCGGCCCCGCTTGATCTTCTCTTGAAGCTTCATAATGCCGTAAATCAAAGCGTCAGGCGATGGTGGGCAACCCGGAACATAAACATCAACCGGGACGACTTGATCTGCACCCTGAACGATTGCGTAGTTATTGTAAACGCCACCCGATGAAGCACATGCTCCCATCGAGATAACCCACTTAGGTTCGGGCATTTGGTCGTAAATTTGTCGAAGAACAGGAGCCATTTTCTTGCTAAGACGGCCCGCAATGATCATGACGTCTGCTTGGCGCGGAGTGGCTCGAAAGGCTTCCGATCCAAACCGAGCAATATCAAATCGAGGGTCTGCCGCGCTCATCATTTCAATCGCGCAACAAGCTAATCCAAAGGTAACCGGCCAAAGCGAATTAGCTCGCGCTTGACCAACAAGGGTCTCAAGCGAAGTGACAATAAAATTGCCTCCCTTCTCGGCACCCGGAATGGCTGGCATACTGCTGTCATGTAAGACTACGGTTTCGACTCTTTTTGGCATGGATACGCTCTCATCTATTCTACCGAGAACTGGCTAGTTTTTCCTCTCCTCTTTAACGGAGCGAAGCATCCTGGAGCTTGGAAAGTGAGAGGAACGGAGTTCCCGAGCTAGGTATCTTCCCTTGCCCTTGCCCTTGCCCTTGCCCTTGCCCTTGCCCTTGCCCTTGCCCTTGCCCTTGCCCTTGCCCTTGCCCTTGCCCTTGCCCTTGCCCTTGCACTCTGCACTCTGCACTCTGCACTCTGCACTCTGCACTCGCCCTTAAGCCCCACCCAACAACCGATAACACGTCCACGCCGCCAACGCATCCTGCGCCGCCGACCCAATTGACTTGTACAACGTCCGACCCGAAACCCCTTCGCTCGACATCAAATCGCCAAACAATCGCACATCCGGCTTAATGTCGATCAAATCCCCACTGGTCTCCAACGAAGCTAAATTATCAACCCAAATCGCCGAAGCCCGAACCAAATCCGGTGACAACTCCCGCATCGACGGGCGATATGAACCGATCTCCGAAACATGTGTCTCTGCCCCAACCATGTCAAGCGACAACAACGGAGCCTCGCTATTTGTCGCCATCACGATCATCTCCGCTCCATCGGCAACTTCAGCGACGCTCGAACACGAGACGACTGGCAAGCCAACCGCCGCCACCGCATCAACGTGTCGATCCATAACCCGAACTTCCGAAATCGGTCGTAAGACGGCCAGTGCCCGCAACGTGCTCAACCCTTGCGGACCAGCCCCCACCAATCCAAGCACCGTCGCTTCCGGTCGAGCCAATCGATGCGTCGCCAGCGCCGTACTCACCCCTGTTCGCAACGCCGTTAAGGAAGCAGCGTCAAATGTTGCCAACGGCAACCCAGACTGAATATCGAACAGAATCGTTACGCCCTGAAAGCGTGCCTGCCCTGCCGCCCGATTCCCCGGAATATCGTTAAACAGCTTCACCGCGTAGATATCGGGAAAGACACCATCCGGCGACGCCCGAATGTACGCAGGCATGACCAACCCATTCCCCCCCGAAGCCTCTAAGGAAACGTATTGTCGCGACGGAATCTCAGCCGCCCCGCTCGCCACCGCCCGAAATGCCCACGACATGGCATCTAAAATCTCGACCGGATAACCCAGCCCAACAATCTCCTCCGCCGAAATGTTCATGCCAAAACAATCTTACTTGTATTGAATTTCGTTTCGAGGAATGACTTTAAAATGCAATTGACAAATAGATGATTTTGATGTCCAAATATATCTCGGGCATCCTGCATACCAATATGTGAATGCCATTCATGCATTTCTTAGGCGGTGGCACAGCCCCACAGGGGCGGTCCTGAGTCAGCCTAGGTCGTAGAAGTCGAGCATTGTCTCAGCAATGCAAGACTTCGTAGGCCTAGGTAGCAAGGACAATCAGTCCCTTCCACGGCCGCTCCAATTCAACTTTGAAGTCGAATTATGAGACGAGCGGCCCCACATTTAGAATAAAGAGATTTCCCGCCGTTCTATAGGACCCTCTACGCACTTCGCACTCCGCTCCTATTTCTTGACGCCCTTCGGCTTCGGAAAGAAATAGAGGTCATCCGCCGCCGCCGAATCCGCGCCGATGTCGATGTACCGATCAACCCAAGATCCGACCGGAATCTCCTTCGCCGAAATCCCCAGGCTTTTCGCAAAACCCTTTGTCGATCCTGAATTCAGGAATGTATGCCCCTGAAGCTCGGGGCTCCAAGCAAACTTCCCACCAATCGTCCCTTCCAAAGGTGTCGGAGAAATCACAAACATCTCGTGGCGGATGCCATCGACCCAACAATCCTTGGGACTGGCATAAGGCACAAATGGTACTTCCGTCTTAAATGACAGGCGAACCGCGCTGGTGCGCAACACCTCACTCTTCGAATAAACCTGAAATGCCGTCAAAAACCACCGCTTCTGAACATAGGTTTCAAGCCACTTCTTTTGTTCTAAACTCGCCTTGTAGCCGTTTTTGTCCATCCATTCCGACAGCGCGATTACATCGCTCGCCAAGATTGTTGTCGCTTTCAGATTTCCAACCAATTCAACCTGCTTAACCTCAACCTTGCCCCGAATTAACGTTCCATAATTTGAATCAAGGTCATCCTCGTGATTCGGTTTTGGCGTAGCTGTCACTGGGCGAGGAGGGTAGATCAGAGACGAAAGGAAGGTAATTGGCTCATTCCCGACTTCCTTAACCTTTGGTATCGAGGGAGTAGGAACCAAGAATTCAAATTTCTCGGCTTTCGACATGAATGCCGAAGACTGAACCAATTGCTCGGTCTTGGTCGCCGGGTCCCACACCAAAATATTGCACTGAGCCACCATTCCGACCGATGGCCACGCCATCGACGTCAAAATCATCGACCCAATACTATTCGAGGTCGCAAAAACTGCAATCCCAATTCCTATAAACCGTCTCGTCCTGCCCATAAACGCGAAGAACGCGCGAATTTCCGAAAAGTTCTATGGCAAAAGCGATTCTAAGACTAAGCGGTAAATCCGAACACATCCTTCGAGTTCGGCAACTCCAACGCATTCGTTCGCCGCATGAATCGTCGCGTTAATCGGCCCAAACTCCACCACCGGAATCTTGTGCGCGGCAAAAAATCGTGCATCCGACGTCCCGCCCCCGGTTGCTTGGCTCGGAGTCCGCTTGGTCTCCGCCTTTACTGCGCCCGCTATCGCATCAATTAATTTCGGATTGTGCGTGATGAACGGCTGAGCCGAGGCATTCCAAACAAACTGACAATCCAACTTATAAGCGTGAGCCATCATGGTGATCCGCTCTTCGATTAACTCAGCGGTAATTTCCGTGTTGTATCTCAAATTGAAATCGAGCGTCAAAGATCCCGGAACAACGTTCACCGCCCCAGTTCCCGCGTGAATATTCGATACCTGGAGGGTCGACGGAGGAAAGTCATCGTTCCCGCTGTCCCATCTAATGGCTAATAACTCGGTAAGAAAAGGAGCCAACCGATGAACCGGATTATCCGCCAAATGCGGGTATGCAACATGCCCTTGCTTTCCAAAAACCGTCATTTTCGCACTAACCGAGCCACGCCGACCGACCTTGATCATGTCGCCAAACCGAGCATCGCTGGTCGGTTCGCCCACGAGCGCATAGTCAATTTTAACGCCACGGTCAACCAACGTCTGCAAAGCGCGCCCCGTCCCGTCAACCGCCATTCCCTCTTCATCGCTCGTGACCAATAAGCCAACCGTTCCAGCATGATTGGGGTTTTCCAGAACAAACTGCAACAGCGCAACGCAAAGCGCCGCTAACGGCCCCTTCATGTCGGCGGAACCTCGCCCGAAGATCATTCCATCCCGAAGTGTAGGATCAAACGGCTGAGTGTCCCAGGATTCAAGCGCACCCGGCGGCACCACATCGCAGTGGCCATCGAAAACCACCAAAGGAACTCCCGAACCATGGGTAACCCACAAATTCCGAACGTCGCCATAATCCAGATGCTCAACCGAAAACCCTTGCGCCCCAAAAAGCGAAGCTAAATACTCCTGAATCCCCCCGTCCGAAGGCGTGATCGAGGGCCGCCGAATCAGTTCGCAAGCGAGATTGACGACCGATATCATGTTTCTAGTCCCGCAGAAGGTCGTTCAACGAGGTCTTTGCCCGAGTCTGAGCATCGACTTTCTTCACGATGATCGCCGCATATAAACTATGCGATCCGTCCTTGCTCGGCAAGTTGCCCGGAACAACGACCGATCCTGCCGGAACCCGTCCGTACATAATTTCGCCCGTCTCCCGGTCATAAATCTTCGTACTTTGGCTAATGAAAACGCCCATTGATATGACCGAATTCTCTTCGACAATCACGCCTTCAACGATTTCCGATCGAGCACCAATGAAACAGTTGTCTTCGATTATGACTGGGTTTGCCTGAAGTGGTTCCAACACGCCACCAATTCCAACTCCTCCGCTCAAGTGAACATTCTTACCAATCTGAGCGCATGAGCCAACCGTCACCCAGGTGTCAACCATCGTTCCCGCGTCGACGTATGCCCCGATATTCACAAAGCTCGGCATCACAACCACATTTGAACCAAGAAAACATCCACGCCGAACCGTCGCACCCGGAACGACCCGGTAACCGCCTTGCTCAAAGTGGCTGTATTTGAAATGCTCAAACTTGAGAGGCACCTTGTCGAAATACTTGAGGCATCCGGCTTCACTGGTATCGCTTCCCGTCACCTTGAAGAACAAAAGAATGGCTTTCTTGATCCATTGATGGGTGATCCACTCGCCATTCACCTTTTCACAGACCCGCAATTCCCCGCTGTCAAGGCCATCCAAAACAACCTCAATCGCGAGTTTTAGGTCGTCGGAATAATTGGCAAAAGAAATATTGGCTCGGTCTTCCCAAGCGGATTCAATGATCGGAGCAAACTGGTGCACGGGAGTTAAGTTGTACCTGGAAACAGAAGATAAAGGCCCAACTTAGAAGGCAACTGACAACACCTACCTCTTCATCATTCAAAATATTCACTGGAATTAAGACTAGCTTCAAGAGGGCGGCAACGTGTCAGCCTAGGTCGGAGAAGTTTTACGTTATCTCAGCAACGCAAAACTTCGAAGGCTAAGGTGGCAACCATCCATTCCACCATTCTTGAATCCAACTATCGGTCCATGTCTTCGGTGCAAATCCAAGACTATGAAGGAGTCAAAAACAGCCCCAAAGGGGCGGCTCTGTGTCAGCCTAGGTCGGAGATGTTTTACGTTGTCTCAGCAACGCAAAACTTCGTAGGCCTAGGTTCGTGACCGCAATAGTCCCTTCCGCGGCCGCTCTATCAAACGTAGAATTCCAGGGCCCAGGCGAGCGGCCCACGGGCTTGTCGGCAAGCATCTAACTCCAAACTCCAAACTATTACGTCCTAGCCCCGCGCCCTTGCCCTCGCCCTCGCTCTTTTAGTTGCCCCCGAGCCTAATCCTTCCCGAAGCAGGGGAAGGTGGCAGGTCGGTCACTCCGAAGTATTTGGAATCGCGTGACCGACCTGACGGAAGGGATGATTGCACTTGCACTTGCACTTGCACTTGCACTCCGCACTCCACACTCCCGCCCTCACTGAACGGTTATCGATATATCCCCAGAATCCGCCTCACCCGTAAATAACGTAAACCCGGCGTGAATCGTATACGTTCCCGCCACCTGAGGAGCTTGGTAAACCGCACGGCTGTGGTCGTTAAAGACCGGAGTCACCGTCCCGTTTCCACTTCCCCCAACAACCTCATAGCTATAACTGACCGCATCGCCATTCGCGACTATGACCGTGAGCTTAACCGTTCCGCCAACGGTCGTCGTCGCATTGTGAGGCAAAACCGCAAACGAAGTCCCCGACTGATATCCTCCACAACCTGACGACAGCACGACCAAGCCAACTATGAATCCAATCACAATTCGTCGCATATTCCCTATTCTATGCCAATTATTGCCTTGTTCACCTCGTATTTTCTTGATGGAATGATCATTGGTCTGTGCGGCAGTTTAAGGGAAAAATCCCTCAATCGAATGGTGCTTACCGCCCTTCTAACCAAAATCCCCGAGCTCACAATTTGGGACGGAATGGGCCATCTCCCGTTGTTTAACCCCGATGTCGAATTCACCGAAAATCCATTCGTCCAGGACCTTCGAGCTCAACTTCGAGTGGCAAAAGTCGTGATCATCGCCAGCCCCGAGTACGCGCACGGTGTCACCGGAGTCATGAAAAACGCCCTCGATTGGGTCGTTGGCACGGGTGAATTTATGCAAAAGCCAACCGTGGTCATCAATTGCTCAGGTGCTGCGACCATTGCTAATCTTGCACTCCGCGAAACTCTTTCCGTCATGGAAGCACAAGTAATTCCCTTCACTATTCCACTGAGAAGCCACGGTACGACAATCGAACAAATTCTCTCTGACGAAACCTTAAGGTCCGAGCTGAATCGAATCGCCGACTACTTAAAACTTCCCTGATCCCTGATCCCTGATCTCCGATCAAAACAACCTACTGCCAATCTTCGCATCCAAGTTCATCGGAGTAATCAGCGTGGCTTCGCCGCTATCCATCTTCGGCACCTGCACACCCAGCGTCAAAAACTCAGACCGCACTCCCCCAATCTCCCTAGGTTCAAAATTCAAGACGCCAAAGATCAACTGCCCCATCAACTCTTCCTCCGAATGATTGGTAAACCTCCCCACGCTCGTCCGAACCCCATATTTCCCAAAATCCGCCTTAATTACGTACGACGGCTTCGGAGCATCCACCGCCTGCGCAATCTCAATAATCCGCCCCAACCGAATATCAAGCTGCTCAAAAACATCAAAGGAAACCGTCGGCTTTGTCTCAGCACTCATAGAATCATTATGTGACTGCGCGAATTTATTCGCGCTCTCAGCTGCGCCATTTATTGCGCTGGATAACCGAATCAAAGTCGGCAATGGCAAAGAAACGCTCTGTCAGCCCACCTCACCCTTCAACACTTCGCACTCCAAACTGAAAAAACCTGAAACTATGAGCACTCCTCGCGCATTCTATTCGTATGAAAATAAGAATGGTCAAGCATATGGGAATCGCTGGTTTACTCGGAAGTTTCGTAATACTGACGGCATGCGCCATGAAGCAGGCTCCTGCGGCGCCTGCACCACAATCTGCCGCACCACAAATGAAGAAAATGGAAGGAAAATCAATGATCGTCGCTGGCGGCTGTTTCTGGTGCGTCGAAGCCCAATTTGAAGAACTAAAAGGAGTCCTCGACGTCGAAAGCGCCTACGTCGGCGGAAAATCGGCGAAAACATCGTACGAGGAAGTCTGTGGAGGAGCAACAGGACACGCCGAAGCCGTCAAGATCACCTTCGACCCTAAAGTCGTGGACGAGGCAGACTTGCTTCGAATATTCTTCGTTGCCCATGATCCGACCCAGCTAAACCAGCAAGGTAACGACCACGGAACTCAGTATCGTTCCGCAATTTTCTACTCATCGCCCGAAGAGAAGGCTCTCGCACAAAAAATCATTCACGAAATTGATGCTGCGAAAATCTTTTCGCAGAAAATCGTAACCACGCTCGAACCAATTAAAAACTACATTCGCGCTGAAGAATATCACCAGGATTACTTCAAAAAATACGAACAGGCCACTGAAGAACAGCGAAGCCAAATGAATGCTGGCTACTGCTCGTTTGTTGTCTCTCCAAAAGTCAAACACTTCCGAGAAATGTTCAAAGACAAATTGAAGAAGGGCTAACGTCCCTTCTCGTAAGCAGCAATATCCGCTAACGCTTTGGCGCCAATCGCCTCAAGCTTTGCCCGCCAAGACTCTTCATACGGCTTCAGAGCATCATGAATGGTTTCGACGACCGCTAGGTCTCGAAACCATTTTTCATTGGCTGGAACAATGTGCCAAGGAGCTTTCTTTGTTGAACACTTGCCCAAAGCATCCTCATACGCCTCGATGTAGTCCTTCCAAAGCTCTCGCTCCTTCCAGTCGCCAACGTTTAGCTTCCATGCCTTGCGCGGGTCTTGTTGTCGCGCCAAAAGCCGTTTCTCTTGCTCATCCTTTGAAATGTAAAGGTAGAACTTCAGGACAATTGTCCCCGACTCCACCAAAGACTCCTCAAATTCATTGATCGTCTCATATCGTTTTTGCCACACGTCCTTTTCAACGAGGTCATGAACGCGAACGATTAAAACGTCCTCGTAGTGCGATCGGTTAAAAATGACGGTCTCGCCTTTCCCAGGCGTCTGCTGATGAGTCCGCCAAAGAAAGTCGTGTGCAGCCTCAATAGGAGTTGGAACTTTAAACGATGCAACCCGCGTCGACTGAGGGTTCATGAACTTCATGATGTTCCGAATCGTGCCGTCCTTGCCCGATGTATCACACCCCTGAAGAACCAACAATAACGGGTTTTCACCCGCCGCAAAATGAAGCTCCTGCAATTCTCGCAGCTTTTCCCCCAACTTCACCAGCTTCTCTTCGGCTGCGGCCTTATCCAATCCATCGGTCTTTGAAGGGTTAATCTCCTTGAGCATTACCTTCGAATCGGGCTTCACCAGTTTTGAATAAGGCATTGTCAAAGTATTCTATCATGCGATGCCAAAGGTTCAGACCACGAGAATTGGATGTTATGCCGTCATCGTCAAAGAGTCCCAAATCTTGCTCTGCCGCTTAAGCGTAAAATTACAACATCAAGGACGATGGACTCTCCCCGGCGGCGGACTCGAATTTGGTGAATCCCTCGAAGTTGGGCTCCAACGCGAGGTCCGAGAAGAAACGGGGCTTGATGTCATCCCAATAGCACTGCTTGCTCATCAATCGGGACTCTGGCAATTACCCGAAAAAGAAATCCATAGCTTTCAATTTCTCTTTTCCGTTGAAATAGTTGGAGGCTCACTAACCCACGAACAAAACGGATCTACCGACTGCGTAGAATGGGTGCAGTTCGACTCCATAACCGCAGATAATTCTGTAGATATTGTCCATCAAGCGTTAGGCTTGGCTAAGCGGCCTTAGTCTCTAGACTGACCGTATCATCAAAGTGTGATACTCGGTCACGGCCGTTATGTTTTGAATAATAAAGGGCCGAATCAGCCTTCTCTACCATTTCGCGAGTACTTTCGATGCCGCAAAAGGTCGAACAGCCAATGCTTGCATGAATCTCTCGATACGGCCAGTTATAGCAATTAATTGCTAACCGGAACCGTTCCGCCGCCAACAGCGAAGCTGCCTTATCACAGTTGTCCAAAATGATCGCAAACTCTTCTCCACCATATCGAGCAGGACGCTCATATCGCCGAGCAGTAGATCGTAAAACATTCGCAAATTTTTCGAGAATTTCATCTCCAGCCTGATGCCCAAACACATCATTAAGCGACTTGAAGTGGTCGATGTCAAACATCAGAACTGAAAAGGTCTGACTTTGTCGAACAGAACGATCCAAAACCTCTTCTAGCAGCTCGTTAAATCGCCGACGATTAGTCAAAGAAGTCAAACCATCGGTAACCGCAAGTCGTCGTAATTGACGATTCGCTTCCTGCAATTTGAGACGCTGCTTCTCCATCACCCGCAGGTAATTTCGGTTTTCTCGCATCTGCTCTTCAAGTTGCTCTTGAGCCAGAACTCGGGCCGTAATATCGAGGTTGCCAGCAATCGCCGCAACGACTTCGCCTTTTTTATTCGTAAGACTGACGATCTTGCACGCCAGATGAACGACTACGCCATCGTCTCTTGTAAAGGACCAGTCAAACTCAGTCCCTGATTCTGAAGTGAATATTTTGTCGACAACTTCACTCGACCAAGCTCCAGAGCAATCGGGATCCAAAGTATCCCAAACATAGTTCAAAAAGGCCTGATACCCTTCGATTCCAAAAATCTCCGTAGCTAATCCGTTCCACTCATGGATCATTCCTTTGGCATCAAAAGTAAAGCAGCCGACGGGCAAACCGTTGAACAGTGCCTCAAAACGACGAGATGCAATCTCAAGGCTTTCGATACTTGCATGCAAATCGTCGCTCGATCGGTCAAATCGATCTTCCGATTCCCGCCACTGAACGCGATCTTCATAAATGTTAATCGCAAAATTTAAAAGGTGGACAAACTTAGAGTCAAATTCACGGCCAATAACGAGGTCAGCCCCGGTTTGTTGCCAAGCTTCGGCAAATCGACTTTCAGTCCAGATAACCACCGTGTTCCGATTCTTCTGATCGGAACCTAGCATTTCTATCGCAGATTCAGATGGTGCTTGTCGAGCATGGACAATCGTCAGACCATTTGCTTCATCTTTAAAGTTGTAGACCGTCGGGTCATCGCCGACGACAATTGAATACCCTCGAGACTCAAGGTGCTCAAAAACCTGAGGATCAAATTCCCCGACCCAATGACAATTACCCCGTTGCGCGCTCATAAACCCCGAAAAGAATCCTACAAAGAGTTATCAGCCAATTAAAACTCGTTTCTCAGGGTTGTGTCCCCTATTGCCGATTCAAATTGTTCCAGGCTTCGCGGTAACGAGTATGGACATACCGGGGAATTTCAAAGAGATTGACTGCAGATTCTGCCTCCCGACATGCCTCCGAAAAAGCCGCCAAGTACCCAGCCTGCTTCGCAAGCTTTGATACTCGCGAGTCAAATTTTCCATTCGGATAGGCCAACTGATCAACTTTATGGCCCAACTTTGACTCTAATTGAGCCTTGGAATTTCGAAACTCCGCCAACACCTGAACATCTGTCATCTTCGTCAAGTCTTCCGGGTGCGTGACGGTCTGAGACGCGATCGTGCACAGTCCAGATCGATCCAACTCAACCAGTTGGCTCCACGTCATCTTTGGCCGACCAACTGGTGAACCAGCAAATCCGGTGTGGACAAACTGAGTCACGGGTATCCGCTCCTTCTTCAAAATTGGCCAAGCGAACTTATAAAAGCCCAAATAATTGTCGGCGAAAGTAATGCAAATCGACTTTTTCGGCAAGGCTCGATGATCTCGGACACTGCGATAAACCGTCCCAGAATCCACAAAAAACGCCCCCTGCTTTCTCAACCAAGCAATCTGACTCCTGAATTCTTGAACCGTACAGTCAAACCAGACTTTCTTGTTGCTCGCATCCGCAACAATATCGTGATAAGTAAGGATGGGAGTCTTAGCAACAACTCCCAAATAGAGCCAAACACCGATCACGGCAATTCGACAGTCGCGGTCGAAATCTGGTCACCCTTTCGAAGGGCGTCAATGATAGCGGTTCCCGCTGCAACCGCTCCAAACACCACGTAATTGCCATCAAATCCAGGTTGATCCGAAAGGCAAATGTAGATTTGGCTACCGGCCGAGTTCAAATCCGAACCGCGCGCCATTCCTAACGAATAATGCAAGTTCAAGAGGCTATTTGGCTCAAAATTGATCGTATATCCGGGTCCACCTGTTCCAATCGAAGGGTCCGTCAACGGCTTTGTCTTCGTCAAAGGATCGCCCCACTGAACAACGGTTCCCGCCTCATAACGATGGACAAATATTCCGTTATAGAACTTCTCGTTGGTCAAAGAAACCAAGTTTGCGCAAGTTATAGGAGCTTTGTCAGGTCGCAAGCTCAAAACAACGTCACCTTGACTCAAGAAAGAAAATCGAACGTTGAGATTCGGTGCCACCGTGACCGCGGTCGAATCGCTCTTCGAGTTGTCCGCCTTGCTTGTCGCCGTGATCGTCGCTGTTCCAGTAAACGATGAATTGGCCGTCCAAACGCCAGCTGTAGTAATCGTTCCCGTATCCGCCGACCAATCAACGTTCGTCGACACTTCACCACTAATCTTTGCCGTAAACGTATATCGCGAAAGTGGCAAGGCCAACTTCGTGTCCGATCCATTCACAATCGAAATTGGCGGAACCACTCCAACTGGAATAGTTACCGACTTCCCTGGATCCAAAACACTCGTAGCGGTTACGTGGGCTGTTCCTGCTGTTCCCGGTGCCGAAAGCAATCCGCCCGATGAAATTGAACCATAATCAGTCGCCCAGGTCACGTCATTCGACGATGCTCCGTTGACTTTAGCCGAAAGCTGCAACGTTCCGTTAAACGGAACGAAAAATGGACCCGACGGAGAGTTCGCCGATGAAATAGAAAGGAAATAGCCGGAATCGACAATCGCATTGGCCATTCCAAATTTGGCAGGATTCGAGGTCAGGGCAACCTGAACAACGTATGTTCCCGACGTAGATGGGGCTGTATATTCTCCCGTTTGTAAAATTGTTCCGCCATTTGGAGTATTAACCGACCATGTTATCGGGGCAGACCCGCCATCCAAAATTGCCGTTAATTGAACCTTCTGCGTCGGTTTCAAGTGGACCGGATTTGGGCTAATTGAAACATTGTTGACGGTGCCCGAAGGAGCAGCGCCCGAGCCTCCGCACCCAACCAAAAGACACGTAATCGTGCACAATAATCCAATCAAAAATGAGCGCATTGTCCTCTATTGTAATCAATTTCTCTTTAGGTTAAGCTTTACGGGCAAAGAAACCCGCAAAACTGGGTGTGTCGTCCCTAGTTCGAACGATTCCCCAAAAGCCCCCCACGCTGTCAATCCGTCAACAGTATCTGGCTGCAGTAGGTTAAACACGAGCAAGCCTAATGGCTGCCCCGTTGGCACAAAATATGACCCGCTCGGCACCTTAGCATCGGTCCAATTCCCTTCCAAAGTGATCAGCTTATGGCCCTGAAATGCACCCTTTGCTTGGTCAAATTTGGTGACGTGAAATTCTTGGGCCGAAACCGTTCCCGACCCATCGAGATCATAAAACTGAACTCCGTGCAGTTTCATCAATTCCACTGCTTTCGTAGCACTCTTAGGCACGATGTAACCAAAAGGCAAAGGCTGATATCGATCTCCTTCAAATCGATCCCAAACTGGCATCGGAATGGTCTCCAAATCTCGCACCGGCCCAGACCGACGACCACCCGTCCTCAAGTCCTTTTCAAGCAGCACGCCTTCAGTTCCCCGCAACTTCATCTTGTAACGAGTTGCCATCATCGGCGCAGTTTTCGGATTCTTGCCCCACTGCACAACTTCAGCATCCATTCGTTTCCGCATCGCCTTAATTCGAGATGCATCGCTCAAAAGCTTGCCCAAACATTCATCGACGAAGTGCTCAGTATCCTTAATCCGATTCTCAAACGTTTCATACACCATCGCCTCGCTCAATATCCCGATGGTATTTCGCATTCCGGCATAGTTAGTCACATAACGTGGCTCGGCCCCAAATGTCTCAAATTTCCACTTCTCATTTTCAAAAACCCCGTTGCCGTAATCAAAAATCTCGGTCCCAAACTTCACTTTGACCGTCTTCCGAACCTGCGGGAAAAACTCATTAAAGCAATAAGCCTGCAAGAGCGGATGCGAGTTCGGCTCGTTCGGTCCAGCGTAGGTCAATGGGTATCCGTGCCGAGTCCCGTCCGTGGTATGAAGGTCAAACATCGCATGCGGATTCCATGGGTAAACAAACTTCAAAACCCCGGCCATTTCTGGCGATTCCACCTTCATGCAGTCTCGGTTCAAGTCAAAGTTCTGTCCATTCGGCCGAACACCAACCATTTCCGGCCCATTTTGTCCAGGCCGATTTCGTGCCTGTGGCCCAAATTTTTCATTCCCGTCAATGTTGTAAATCGGTTGAACGATCAAAATCGCTTTGTCCAAAACCCCCGACGATTTTTGACAGTATCGTCGCAACAAATGAAGCGCCGCTTCCTTTCCTTCAACTTCTCCAGCATGGATGTTCGCCTGAATGTAAATGATCAATTTGCCCGATTTTGCCGCTTCTGCCGGATCCTTCACCATCGGCCTGGCCGCAATAACCATCGGAATCTTCTTACCTTCCGTGCTGGTTCCGCTCGAACGAATGTCAATCGGAGCCCCGATAGCTTTCAGGTCATCCAAAAACTTAATGACATCGGCATAAGTCGATGTCTCCTTGAATCCAGAGGATTCAGCCTTAGTCAGTGGGCCAGTTTGCCCCTGTCCGACCAACAACAACGAAAGCGCAAAGGAGAACATGATCTTAGGTTAGCCCGAATGCCACGATGATGTAAAGCCGACTGGTACTCTTACAGTGATATGAGACCCGATGGCCGAGAGCCAGACCAACTAAGACCTTTTGAATTCGAACGCGGATTTGCAAAATTTGCCGAAGGATCCTGTCTACTCAAACTAGGCGATACCCACATGTTGGTAACCGCATCTATCGAAGAACGAGTCCCACCATTTCTCAAAGGAAAAGGAAGCGGCTGGGTCACCGCCGAATACTCCATGTTGCCACGATCCGGTCGCCAACGAAACGACCGATCACTCATGAAACCTAACGGCCGATCAATGGAGATTCAACGCCTCATTGGTCGAGCCATGCGAGCCGTCGTTGACCTCGAAAGCCTTGGCGAGCGAACCATCACCCTTGACTGCGACGCCGTCCGCGCCGATGGCGGAACCCGATGCGCATCGATCACCGCCGCGTACATCGCTCTCTATGACGCGCTTGAATATCTAAAAAAGAACCGATCGCTCAAGAAAAATGTTCTCAAGGATTCCATATCAGCGATCTCCGTAGGCGTGTATCGTGGACAAGAAGTTCTCGACCTCAACTATGACGAAGACAGCGTCGCCGACACCGATATGAACGTCGTCATGACCGGTTCCGGAAAGTTTGTCGAAGTCCAAGGCACCGCCGAAAGCGACCCTTTTGGAGCCGATACCCTTGGCCGAATGCTCAAACTCGCGAAAAAAGGTTGCGACGAGCTAACCGAAGCGCAAAAACAAGTTCTCGGTTTGTAATGATCTCAAAAATCGTTATCGCTACCCATAACCGAAAAAAGGCAGGCGAAATGCTCACCATCCTGAGCACTCGATTCCCGAGCATCATCTTCCTTACCCTTGCGGACCTCAAAGGAGCCCCGGAGCCTGAGGAGACAGGAACAACTTATGCCGACAACGCAATAATCAAAGCGCAGTCAGCATTTGATTTTTGCGGTGAATGGTGCGTAGCCGATGATGCTGGACTCGAAATCGATGCCCTCGATGGTGCCCCTGGACTCTATAGCAAGCGATTCGGCGGTGAAGATTTACCATTCCCCGAGAAAATGGCTAAAATCCTCTCCCTCATCAAACACGAATCAAACCGAGCGGCCAGATTTAGATGCTGTGTCGCCCTTATCGGACCAAACCACCCACCTAAAGTTTTCACCGCAATATGCGAAGGATTAATCTCTGAGAACACCAGCGGTACCAGTGGATTCGGCTACGACCCAATCTTTTTCTTGCCCGAACTCAACTGCACCATGGCCGATTTAACCCCCGAGCAAAAGCACCAAATCAGCCATCGAGGCAAAGTTCTCCGCGAATTAGGAGATTATCTTGCCGCATTATGAAAACCATTCACGATCTAACCCGTCCATAATCCAATAGAGCCATGACAGTTGTATCCCTTTTTCTAACTTCCTTAGCAATTCAAGGTGCCAAACCGAGCGATCTTAGGACCGTCGACGTAAAACCTGCTGGCTTAAGCGTCTCAGTTCCCAAATCCTGGGGCCAAAATGCTAAAGACGGCACCCTAAGCGCTTCGCTTAGAGTCCCAATTCCTGGCTCAAAACTGTTTGGGAAAATGGATATTGGATTTGTTAACGATGATTCCAAAGATGTCGATGGCTTCCTCGAAGCCTCAAAATCTGTCCTGACCGTCGGTGGCAATACCATTCAGCGACAATGGAAGGTCGACATCATGACTTCCCCACTCGCCCTCACCCGGTTTAGCAAAGGCGAAGTCACCACCGTCCGCGGCGTCCTTTTCCGACCGATTCGGTCAAAGTTTATGATTTCAATTTCCGGCCCAACCGCAATCTTTGACCAGATCGAGCCATTCCTGCTTTCAACCCTTGAATCCATGAAAGAAATCAAGGTTATTCAAGCAAAGCAGGCCGCCGTAGCTACCGAGAGAATCATTCATATTTCAAAACCTGCTGGATCTCCAGAAAAAAGACTTCCATTCTCTCACCAGGTCCAAATCAACGGAAAGCCCTTCTATATCCACCTGCCAACCGGAGTCAAAGTGGCGACGATCAATGAAAACACGATTTCATGCACCGTCGATGGCCTTAAAAGTCCGGTAGTTGTTACCGCCTACACTGCAGAGGGCAACCCGCCCAGTACCATTTTCCAGGCAAAAGCAGCCGAGACAAGCAAGCTTTTCAAAGGTGCCGTGCAAAGGATCGACCAAACCTCGAACAAGCATGGCGACAAGCAAGTGCGCGACTTTATTTGGCGCAACGGCTTCAGTGAAAAGTCGGGGGCTCCCTTGATGACCGCAGATTGCGTCACGACGCAAAACCTTCCAATGTTCTTGTACTCGTCCTACACGCACGAAGGAATCACCCAATCCGACAACGACCGAAAAACTCTGACCAACTTCCTAACCACAATTCGACTGACTGAAAAATAGTGATTTTTGCGTTTAGCACCAGCTCACCAATTGCCTCAGTCGCGATTTTCGACGAGAGTGGAAGTCTGCTCTTTGCCGACTCAAAGCTTTCAGAGATGAAAGCAAGCGAAGTCTGCTTGTCAATGATCGAAAAGTCTGGCTTCGACCCTCGACGGGCAAAACTTTTCCTCGCCGACATCGGCCCAGGCTCCTTCACAGGAACCCGAGTCGCCGTAACCATCGCCAAAACCCTTGCCTTCGTCACCGATGGCCAATGCGGAGGCGCAAACGCATTTGATCTCATTGGGTCCACCGAAACCGTAATTTTGCCCTCCAAAAAAGGCGAATGGTTCATTCGCAGACCGGGCGTCGAACCGATTCGAGATACTTCCCTTCCGTCCGAACCTTACATCGGCTTCGGCCCAAACTTGCCAGATCAAACCTATCCGCTCGCCGAACAATTTGGCCCGCTCATTCCAAACTTAAAGCTCGTCTCACCGTTCGATTTTCTGCCCGCCTATCTCATCGAGCCCAGTATCTCAATCCAAACGAAAAACCTCGGCCTGTCAGGAGCGAAAAAATGAACTGGGAAACCGTTGCTCGACAAGTTTCGATCCGAACCTATACCACCCTCAAAGCCGGAGGCAATGCCGAATTCTTCGCCATCGCCCGCACGTCCGACGACCTCAAACGGATAGCCGAAGGCTGCCAAGCCAACGGAATCCAACTCACTCCAATCGGAACGGGCAGCAACATCCTTCCGTCTGATCACGGCGTGCCGGGAATGGTTGTCGTCAACCTAACCTCAAACCTCACCTTCGACACTGACGGAACCATCACCGCCGACGCCGGAGTCGGTTTCCAAGAGCTCTATCTTCAGGCCGCCCAGCGCGGACTCGGCGGACTAGAATTCGCCGTTGGAATTCCCGGCACGATTGGCGGAGCCCTCGTCAGCAACGCAGGTGCATACCGGAGCGAAATCTCCGAATTCCTCACCAAACTTGAAATAACCTTTGATGGCAAAACTCAGTGGGTCGATCCATCCTGGATGCAATTCTCCTATCGAGATTCCATTCTTCGCAAACCCGAACCCGCCAATGCAGTTATCCAACGCGTAATGCTGCACCTCAATCCTCGCGAACCCAAACACATTTACGACGACGGACGCGAATACCAACGGCAGCGCATCAGCAAACAGCCCCCTTCCGCCAGCGCCGGAAGCTTCTTCAAAAACGTCATCAGCGAAGAACTCTCCCAAACCATCGAAGGACTCACGGACGGCATGCGCAAAAATCGGGTCGTTCCCGCTGGCTTCCTCATCGAGGCATGTGGTTTAAAGGGCTTCAGAATCGGCGGAGCGATGATTGGCGAACGACATGCCAACTTCATCCTCAATGTCGCCGGAGCAACCGCTACCGAGCTAAGGTCCCTCTCGCATCACGCAAAGCAAGAAGTCCTCGCCAAGTTCAATGTCGAAATCGAAGAAGAAGTCCTCTATCTCGGCGATTGGTCCAAGTTCGAACCTATTCCTGCGTAGTCCGATTCTTTTCGAGCTTCGGAGGCGAAAGCCATCCATAGTCGTTCATTCGTAGTGCCAAGAGCAAGGCCATCTGAATCAAAAAAGACGCAACAAACAAGAAGTAAACCGCCCGCAACACGGGCAATCCAATCTTGCGCGCAAATCGATTTTGGCGTTTATATTTGTCGTAATACGCCGACGCCTTTGCCTCCGACATCTTCGCCATCGGAAACAAATGCAGCCGCTTCATCCACGGTCGGCGCATCCAGTACAAAACGAGAAACCACGTCTGCCTGGCTAGCAAGGTTGCAAAACTAAGCACAAATCTTTGTCTCAATGTACACTACGTCTGTGCAGTTTGATCACGCCATTTTCAAGTCGATCAATTCGTGGCCCTCAAACCTCGAATCGGCCATGCGATTCTTTAGTGAAGGCCTGAATCAAACATGGATGAAACTCCTCCTGGGCGTCATCATCATCGCCATGATCGCGGCCGGAAAAGACACGCGTAAAGGCGCAATCTGTAGCCTCATCGCATTTCCTCTTTCCGATGGCACAACCCACTTACTCAAATACTTTTCGCCTCTCCCGCGTCCTTACGACGATCCCAACATCTCGGGAGTCGTAACCCGCCTTGCCGAATCTCATAATCCAGGAACTGCCTCTGCGCACTCGGCCAACATGATGGCCACCGCCATTTGCATGCTCATAGCCCTGAGATGGGGCGGAATACCGTGGCTGATTCTAGCCATCTTTGTTGGGCTCAGCAGAGTCTACAATGGGGCCCATTATCCCTATCAAGTCGCCCTAGGTTGGATCGTAGGTGCCTTTTTCGCCGTACTGGTTTCTACCACATGGGAATTCATCGCCAAAAAAAGAAGAGCCAAGGACGAACTAGCTACCCCGAAAGAGGTCACCGTTAACAATGGGCAAGAACCCAGCGTCTAAAGCGTTTCTGTTCGCAATGGTCATTTCCATTGTTCTCCCATTCATCCCAATTCTCAAATGGGGACTCCTCCCTTTCGATCTCCTCAACACTCACCTTCACGAGATGTTTCATGCCTTTGCCGCCCTCGCCACTGGGGGCCAAGTTGACCACATCGAGGTCTACAAATCTGCAGAAGGAGTCACGCTAACACGCGGCGGAATCTCCTCCATCATCCTCATGGCGGGTTACCTCGGAGCCTCACTCTTCGGTGCCATCATGGTCATCGGCAGCCGCAACGAAAAGTATTCGAAATTCTGGTTGCGATTCCTTGCCGTCTTGGTTCTGGTCTCCAGCACAATTTGGGTTCGAGGCGATGCTCTAGGCTGGATGATTGGCTTCGCATGGCCAATACTCATTCTCTTCGGCTCATTTCGGCTCAAGGGTCAAGCCCTCGTGGTCGCCGCCCAATTCTTAGCCGTTCAACAATGTCTCAACAGCATAAAATCACTGCGCGACCTGGTCATCCTCAGCAACTCAACCGTCGTAACCGATGCCCAAATGCTCGCAAATATAACTCACATTCCCGCAATGGTTTGGGCTATCATGTGGCTCGCCGTGAGCCTGTTCGGAATTGGGGTCGCAATGGTGAAGATCAATAAGATCCCAGTTAAGACCGAGCCAGAAGCAGTTACCGGACAGTTACCGGGTTAATATCAAAGTGGCTGAGATACTTCAAAATCTCGCCGTCCACCCGAATCTGAAAAGTCTTGATCGTGTCAAATTTGGCCAGAGTTTCCTTCATCGTGTTGATGAAGTCCGACTCTTCTTCGCTGCCCCATCCGTAGCGAACCGCGTTATTCATATCGACAATCGCATTTTCGTTGTCAACCGTCACATCTAGCACGCGAATTCCCTTCTGATCAAATGTTTTCGCTTTAAGTGCCTTGGTCAAGGCTTCGACTTTCGAAACCTTATTTGCTTGCAAATCTGGATTGTTGGCATCAACATTTTTCGTTGGCGCATTATTACTGCCCGACAAGGCATCTTTTCCAAGAATCCCGCTCGTAGCGTCAGTATCTGGCCCCCCAGCAACATTCAGTTTTGAGACGTCATGCCGCACATAGTTTGCAATGCCAGCAAAGCCAGCTCCAGCCACCGCTGCAGCCGCAATAATTGCCCATGGAAAATTACGTTGTCTCATTGTCCGTAGTATGTTTTTAATCCCGAAACGACCGACTTAGCAAGAGCCCGAGCGAATTTCTCGGATTGAATCATTTCTCGATCCTTTTGATTCGTCATAAAGCCTGATTCAATCAGAATGCTCGGCATCGACGACAACCGAAGGACCGCTAGGCCAGAGTTATAAAGAGTACCGTCACTGCGAACACCGACACTAGACATCAAATTATATTTCGCCAATTCGCTTTGAATACATTCGCCCATAAACTTGCTGATCGGGCTGCCGATATGATAGAAAATGATCGTGCCGTTAGGACCGGTGTCGCTCTTTCGGCCTGGTTCATTGGCATGAATCGAAATAAAGATATCCGCGTGGTTTCGGTTCGCCAACGCTGGTCGAGACTCAAGCGATGGGAACGAATCATCGTCCCTGGTCATGATAACCGTTGCCCCTTCCGCCGTCAATTCATCCCGAACAAACCGCGACAAGAACAATGTAACGTTCTTCTCTTGCGCGCCACCAGCCGACGACCCAGGTTCAGGTCCGCCGTGACCAGCGTCAAGAACAATCACTTTGCCCGTTAGCTTTCCGCCCGTACTATTCGGACGAATCAAGTTAATCGAAACACTAGAAGCGTTCGCAACAATCTCCGCCCCCATCGCCCGCTTCAATTGAAGCTTCAAAACGGTTGTCGTCCCGACAATCGTCGTCGAAACTCCTTTGATGGCATTAGAATGAATCGTAAAATCTTTGGGCAAAGTGCAATTGAGGTTGGTAAAAACAACCTCAAGGACGTCCTTCTCTGGTCGTCGATAAATTGCTGTGCCTTTCCATTTCCCAGGTTCAAATTTAACGCTCAGAGCCGTATTCGTCTCGGTCTCCCAATCCAATCCAAGCGGAATCTCCGTGATCGGACTTTGCGGGTTTTGATCCTTGGTCGGATTCACGTCCTTCACCGGAGTCTCAACCTTAGGCGGGGTAATGACCTCCGGATTTAAGTTGATCTTTAAACTCGACGCCGATGGCAGCTGAAGTTTCGGCAAATTCGGAACGAAGTCCAGATTCAAGACGATTCGAACCGTGTTCGGTCCATATTGAGACACCGTCGTACTGCCGTCCGAATCAACTTTGGTATCGCTGCGAGAGTATCGTGCTCCCTCTAAATCGACCACAACTTTCTTGCTACCAATGACGGAGAATGTTGGCCGAACCGCCATCGCCGACTGCACCGTAAGCACCCCATTCTTGACGTTAATATCAAAAATAGGGCTCGAAATCTGCAGAATGTCATATCCGCCGGGCGTCCAACTGGACGCACCACCAAGCTGGCCAATTGCTTCGCGAAGCAAAATACACGCTTTACCGTTCACCTGACGTGTCGGCAACTGTAGCGTATTATTTTCTGCGTAAATCTTGGTTCCCGCCGTGGCCGAACCCGAGGTCCATCCAAGGTCGGCGAGGGTGTCAAGGGGCAAAAGGAACTCATCCCCAATTCTGAAGCCTTTGACTGGAACGTCCCGAAACGTATAGTTTGCGGTCGCAATTCGAGTCTGAGCGGCTAATGCTGTAGTACATAGCACCGTCCCTAGTGCTAGAAGTCCTTGCAGTCTTCTCATCCTGACCAGGTCATTGTACATGCTTTTTCTCAAATTGAACAGCTTCCTCTTTGGAATTTTCGGTTTAAATCTGGGTATCTTGAATGTCGTTCCATAACTTTTTGGAACCAACCCGGGCGATTAGCTCAATGGTAGAGCATCTCGTTTACACCGAGAGGGTTGGGGGTTCGAGCCCCTCATCGCCCACCACTATTTTAGGTTCAAAATAGTCTTACGCTGGTCAAACGACCAATCGTTCCAAAGGTTCTTCTCTCAGTTTTCTCTCAAATGCTCTCAATTGAGAAGAAAAGCTCACCGAAAATCGGTGAGCTCATAATCAACGAAAAACTCGATCGAGTGAATCGTGAAGAATTGTTTGTGCAGTACTTAGTGGCCGCGTATAGTTCGCTTCGGTTACTCCAACGGAGGCGTGGCCGATATGCTCTTTATAAGTCGTGGTTGAGACTTCCGGCATCAGCTTTTCAATGATGTTCGCGTGTGTTAAGCGACAATCTTGCGGAGTCATTTTTTCCGGAAGTTTTGCATCGTTTCGAATGGTTCTCCACGTTGCGTAGACCAATTTCCTCATTCGAGGCTTGTTCTCGAACAAAGCAGGCCATAAAAGGTCCTCAGGTTCCATGTCTTTTGCGTAGTCCCAAAGAATTGCTTTGAGCTTCGAGCACATCACCACGTTGCGTGTCTTGTCCTTTTTCGGAAGCTCAACAGTTTGCTTACCCTTTGAATCAATTCGTACCGCCTTATCAATGACGATTAGATCATCTTCGAATCGGAGTTGCCGTCGAGTCACCGCCATTTGCTCACCGAGCCTTACACCGCCCAGTAGAAGGATTGCAAGCATTGCCCTCCGCTCTGGATCGAGGTCCTTACATGCCACAGCTTTGCAAACCTCCTTTGGGGTTAGTGCAACTGCAACCCTAGGCGCGGGCCTCGGGACCGGTAGTCGAAACGGATTTGCAACAGACATGGGAACTCGCTGATATGGTGAAACGCCCTGATTAAAGACTCGCACAAGATCACTACGAAGCTCCACGAGCGTTGCCTTTCCCACCCCATCAGCAAGTAGCTTCTTAAACAAGGCACTTACTTTCAACGGGTCAATTCGAACGAGAGGTGTATAGCCAAACGTTTCACGGGCATAATCGTTGAATCGCTGCTTTCTGCCTTGAATCGTTTTTTCCATTAGATTCCCTTCCCAATCGTTTTCCACCAGCCAATCAAACCAGTCACCGAGGCTTATTCCTCCCACAACCTTAGCCACTTCTGTTTTTGAACCCCTCTTTAATGACCGGAGAAAGTCGTTGCCATCGGTTTTCGTGTGAAAGGTTCTCGATAGACGCGACTTCCTACCCATGTCGTCTTCGAACGTGTATTGGACTCGGAACTTGCCCTTCGATGCTCCTTTCAAAATGAGCTTACAACTGCCCTCGTTATTCTCTGCGCGCTTTGCCATAAGATCAAACTAGAAAAGAAATTGGAGCGAGTCCAAACTCGCTCCATTCATGCAATGCATCCTTCAGCGGCGAACCTTTAATCGACGCGATGTTTCCAAATAATCGATGAATCTATTGAGTTGATCGAGAGTAACGCGACGACTCCTTCCTAACCAAATGGATTCCAAAAATCCTTTGTCGAGGACTCGATAAATTTGGCTTCTGGAAAGAGACAGGATCGGTTCCAAATCTTCAATCGAGAAAAGCAACTTAAAAGAGCCTCTCAGGTGCTTTGTGTCCCTGAGATCGACCTTCTTCATATAAACCTCACCGTCTTGGTATGCCGTGTGTACTCGTCCCGAGGCACAACACTCGATCCCATAGAGAAGCCGAAAAGGCTATGCTCGATCTTGTGATAGGTTCGGGATTGCTCATAGGTCGAGATTTCTACCCCTCGATATCCGAGCTTT
Organism: Armatimonadota bacterium; assembly: GCA_025360125.1. Lineage (GTDB taxonomy): Bacteria > Armatimonadota > Fimbriimonadia > Fimbriimonadales > Fimbriimonadaceae > Fimbriimonas. Next base: position 164,157 of record JANYCU010000012.1, read on the forward strand.
GCTGCTAAGAACAAGGCTCCAAGTTCGGGGCTTTGCTTGGCAATCGTTTGAAGGATTTCAAGGCCCGCTTGAGCGCGTGAAACGGCAATATCGGTATTGCCGTGTTGACGCGCTTGCTGGCTTTGTGCGAGAAGGTTATGAGCCTGATTGATTTGTTCTCTCAGGCTATTGGGGACTGTTACTACTTCATTCATGTTTTTTTGTTAACTCCAGTTAGGAATGGCGCGAGCACCGATCTCCTCGAAGGTCTGGCAGAGAAATTCAAAGCCAGGATTTGTCGGTAGTGTTTTGCGCAAGTGACGAGATCGGAGGGTTCCGGTGGTTACGGTAAGAAGTCGAAATGAACTGAATCCATAGAGGTCGTGGCAATTGCCCGATTCAGCGAGGGCTTTGTATCCCTGAAGCTTTTCCTTGAACTTCGAAGGGTTCACGTGCCCGAGGTCAACTTCCACAAAAACGGGAAGTGAAGTTGCGAGAATCAGTCCATCTGGTCTAATCTCAATGGGCTTCTTAGCTTCAAGTTGTCGCCACAGTTGTTGCTCGAATCGCCAGTCTCCGCCTTTGCGACAGAGGGCTATGCGGACGCTGGATACCGAAAGTGCATGACGGACAAAGCGAGGTGAATTAGAGCGGCTTTCGAGAAGTTTGGACACCTGAACACTTACAATCTCACTTGCAAGATGTCCAGCCATATAGAGGCTTTGGCTGAAGAACGGAGTCTCTAGCTTTCGAACCAATTGGATTGCCGATAACTCTTTGAGTCTTGTGTTAAGTCGACAAATTGACGAGAAATAACCAAGCTCAAGTATCTGATCTCGGCTGAGGATGTGGCTCAAGGCCAAGTCGCCAACGAGCTTTACGTCTCTAGCGGTTACCCTCACAGCCAGTCCTCCAAAGAGCCTTGTATGGGTGCAATGGGTTCAGGTTTTATCGATGTAGCAACGGGTTTAACAATGTACGGAGCGAACGGAGGAACCGCATTTCGAAGTTCACTCAACAACTGCTTCGCTTTGGCACTCCTGACACCGACATTCGGAATCAATGGCTCATTGAGCTCAACATGGATTGGGGCTTGGTCTCGACACCAGAGAATCGCTTCCCCGCGGGGAAGAGACGCTAAATCGAAAGTTTTGGGGTCACCAGTTAAGTCTTTGGAAAGGATCGCGGCATCGTCCCGGCCAGTCCGAAAAAACAGTTTGACCCCGACGTTGTTGAGGATCATTGAACGAATTTTCGGAGTTAGTTGGGCTAGGATCTGATTGGCTAGAAACAAGGACAACTTGAAGCGTCTGCCTTCGGCGAGAATTGCTTCGAACTCATCCATATTGAAGTTCTCAAATTCATCGACGTAGAGCCGAACGGGAACCCTTTGAGACTCAGGAATCGTGACTCTGCCGAAAATCTCTCGGCAGATTGCCGACAGGAAAAGCGAGCCCATCATTCGTCCTGCCCCGTGAAGTTCATCGACAGCCAGCGAAATGAGCATTACGGAGCCTGGTGTATTCAAATGTTTTCCGATGTCAGTTGGGCATTGATGCCCAAGCATTCGTCTCAGTCCTTCCGTTGCAAAAAGAAGGCTCAGTTTATTGAGAACCGGGTTCACATACCCGGTCTGCTTATCTGGAGACAAAGAGTCGAATCGCTCCCAGAATTGCGTCATCGACTCGGAATTTAACTTTTTGAGAAGACTCGCCCTGAAATCGCCGTCCGTGAGAAGTAGCTCAATCTGTGTTAACGGGGCTTGCGATTCGGCGAGTAAGAAGAGGCAGTACCTGAGTGTTTCGGCCGTCTGGACGCCAAGATCATTTTCGTTGGAAATAGCGGCAAGAACGTTAAGTGCGCGGAAGAACGGTTCACCAGCCCCGAAGAGTGGACTGAAGCCCAGCGGTCTCTCCTTTTCGCGAAGATCGAAGTGCTTGATCTTGTCAGGACTGACCCGGCCAGCACATAGCTCAATCGCTCCACTGACGAGGTCTCCTCTCATGTCGAGCACTACGAATGAATGTCCAGATTCTATGTCCTGGTTAATGAAGGTGTGAATGCTCGTGGTCTTTCCCGATCCAGAGCCGCCGCATGAATAGGCATGGATTTCTAGTTGCTTAGGGACAACCGAGACCAAGGCTTCCGGAATCGAGGTGCAAGTGTCGAGCCAATTTTTCTTCACACCGATCCAATACTTCGGTAACTCTAGTTGTGGGTTCAGATTCTCCATCTCATTCGTCTTTATATGAGCATTGCAAAGGAGGAACTTTGAAAGACGGCGGTGAACGCGATTATTTAGTCGGGACTCAACTGGAGACAAATCCAAGTTCATTTGTTCAAGTTGTTAAGGAAGCCTTCCTCTTAGAGCACGACTGCGTTCACAACCAAGACATTGCAGAAGTCTTAGGCGTCGATAAGAGCCGAATCACCCAACTCTTCGCGAATCCAAAGACCTTAAAGCCTGAGAGCATTCAGAGTCTTTTGAGTCACCTGAAGAAGAAAGAACACCGCAAGCGAATTGTAAGAGCTTGGACGATGGAATGTTTCGGTGAAGACATATCCGATCCAAAAGTAGGTCAGCTTACGGGAGACAAGATCACCCACAAGACTATTACGCGAATAGATCGGATGGTAAGACAGTCACGGCTCAAATTAGCCGCGTTAACGGCCCAAGAAGCTTATTTAAAGACCGATGATGAGGAATTAGCTGAACGATTATTAGACCGCGCGTATTGGGCAAGACAGCGTCTTGACGAGCCTGGACATGCGATGCTCTTAGTCCGCGTTATGGCGCATCGAGCGGAGAAGCGTGGGGCAACATTCCGCCTAATTGCGGCTCACCTGTGCCGTGTAAGGATATTGGCAGGGTTAACGGACTGCAAACCGGAAGAACTTGAGCCAATTTTCCAAACGGTCGGCGACCTATTAGAGCAAGTGAAAGGAACGACTCCAGCAAAGAAACCTTACATGATGGGATCTACCCAAATCTATCGAACTCTCTTGAGAAATTCACGGATTCTTTTTATGGAGCGAGGAACGTTGGAAACCGATCCAGAGTTCTTGAAGGAAGCACTTCGGTCAGTTCTCAAAGAAACCAAGCCCTCCATTCCTCAGTCGCACAGGTTTGGCGCATGGCAGACTGCCGCCAGGATTTACCTATTGCTTGGAGAGTTCTTCCAAGCGCAAGAAGCCCTCGAAAAGTCCTTTGAGTCAGGCGAGGTGAAGAACCTCCAGGTGTACGAGATGAGTGGCCTTATCAAAGGTCGAGTCCTGATGAAAACAAATACTCCCCAAGAGGCAGCCAAGTACCTGAGAAAAGTGAGTCTGCAATGCCGAAAGACAACCGACCTCTACCACTTGAGGCTCGTCGAATATGAGCTTGCCAGGCTCGAAAGCAAGCTCTTTTGAGAGTAGAAAAGGCAAGCAGAACCCCAAGCAATACCCCGACTAGAGCTACTCGGGGTATTTGAACCTAGCTTGAAGCTAAGAGAATATTCAACCCTCATAGTTATCTATCTCTTATTCACTCGTCTCTCCCGTTCCTCACTCATTCATTCTAGAGAGCCATTCGGCCAGCGACGGCCAAGCATTGATGACTACCGAATCACTTGCTAGTCTGCCTAGTATTTTTGACCAAAGAGGCCCGGATTGTGAAGAATCAGTGGTACTAGAAAAATGAACGCCCAATACAGGGCCAAAGTACAGTAGACCAAAAAATATGCCACGGGAATTGCACCAACGAAGACCAAAATTTGCCAGTAATTGCGCCGCAATATAGAAATCAGGAATCCACAACTTATTGCAGCCGCAAGCATTGGCCCAACTTGCAGGTGAAAGGAAAAGAAATTGAGGTACGAAAAGATAACAGCGAGAAGCATGGTCGCCTTAGATTCGAGGTTCACTTCGATTTTGGAACTTAGATTCATAACTCTGATGCTATCCATTCCTACTAGAAACTAATCGTAGGAAACAATCCAGTGATAGTCAAGCGATCCCTAAATTGCATACGATTTGATTGTTGGAGCACTAATTAAAGATGTGATAAGATAACCAGATGCGCCTGGGCCCTTTTTTGCTCCTTTTTTCTGTGATTCTGATGAATGGCTGCGGCGGCGGCGGCGGAACCACTGATCCGAACCCACTTATCCGATCAGTCACGCTGTCGATTGATGGAACCGTTGGTGGAAGTGTCTCTGATGCTAAAACCGGAATCACAGTAACAATCAGTCCGGGGACTGACCTTCTACCAGGATTCCACCCTGTCACAGTTAATTTTTATCAACATCAACCTGGAGGATCAGTTCCGCCCGGAGTAATTTCGACCACAGAAGGCGTTGAGGTTAAAATCGATCCTAACCTTTACTCAGATAGTAATCCCCCTGTTCTAACGATGCCGTCGCTTTCGACATATGATCGAATACAAACTTCTGCATTTACAAGGGATACGTCGGGCGGAATGCATCCTCTGACGATAACTTACGACTCCGGTTCGAATCGAATCAGTGTAGTTCTTCCAAAAACTGTTTCTTCCAATTTTTCGAAGCAAATTGCCAAACCCCAGATTGGCATTTTTAACCCAATCTTTTTCATTGCAACCTGGGGCAGTCTTAAGAGCACAATTGTGGCCGGAGGAAGATTCTGGGAATACACGCCTGTTCAGGGCGGTGCAGGCACTTGGAACGCTGCCCCCTCCAAAATGCCAACTGGGCGAATCGCCGTTATTGTCCATGGAATGGCCAATCAAAAGGACGACATGACCGACCTTGCCCGATTCATCTCAAGAGATATTCAGGAGTATGCGGGCGTCCCTATTTACGACAAAGTCTGGGTGTATGAATACAACTGGTGGGCTCATATTGATGAGAATGGCGATCTCTTTGCATCTGCACTCCAATCAGCAATTGGCCCAGGGACAAATGTTGAAATAATTGCCCACAGTATGGGTGGATTGGTTTCAAGGTGGGCGCTTGAGAAACGTGGAATGGGGTCAACAATCCATAAGTTGACTACACTCGACACTCCAAACGAAGGAGTTCCTCTTGGAATTATTCAACTCTTGGTGAATGTACTTTTGAATGAAATCAATATCCCAGTACAGGGAGCTATTCCGGGTGTTGAAGACCTAGTGGTTCCATTAATCGATCCGTTCGGAACCTCATTTTTGAACCGACTTAATTCTGGAGATTCACCATACAAGGCTACCGCCAACTATTACACTTCAGCATCCACAGGTTACGGTCGTTACGGCAATTTCGGAGTTATCAGCGAGTCTCTGTACAATCCTTTCAGTCATGTGATCGATCACGACGGCATCGTTCCAGTCTACAGTGCCAACTCGGCCGTCTTGTCCAGCAAAAGTACCTCTTGGTCCGATTTGGGCAACCATACAACAATACTCAACCTAAGCCACAGTGAGGTTAATGGTGATCCAGACAACACTACAGGTGGTTGCAAAGGTACAAATTCCAGCGTTCAGTGTCGTATGGAAAATGGCATTAAGGATTTCATCCTTGCTTCAGTTAAAGGGGGTGTTCATTGAAATTCCTCATTCAGTTTGGGCTAGTTTTGGTCCTGCTTGGGCTCTGTTCTTGTGGTGGCTCAGGACAAATTCCACAGGCAAGTCAAAAATCCAAAGTCCAACTTTCCGTAAATTGGCCTGTAAACGACACTAGGTTCATCCACGATCGTGCAAACAAGGTTACGGCGACTGTGACAGTCTCCGGTGTTGCCATGCCTCCAGTCTCAACCTCTCGCCCGCAAGGCGGTGGGACTTCTTTCTTGACATTGGAGAACTTGCCGAGCGGCACTGCGATTTCTTTCGATGTGTGGTCTGAGGATACCAATCTCAATTCGCAAGAGGGTCATATTGTCAGGTTGAGTGAAGCCAAACCCATAGTTGTACTCGAACCGGGCCTAAATCACTTAGATTTTGCACTTCAGTCAAATACTACAAAAATTGATATTTCTGGGGTTCCTTCGAACCCAATGAATATTGGTGACCTTGTTCACTTAACTGCAATAGCAAAAAACTCAGACGGCGTCATGGTGCTTTCAAGCCAGGATGCTTTCGTTTGGTCTTCGTCTAGTCCGCTCACAGTTAGCATGGACTCTTTTGGAACTGCAATTGGGATTCAAAATGGCACATCAGTCATCACAGTGCGCGAGAAAGGCAATGAAACACAAAATGCTTTCTCAAGTTTTGTCTCAATCACCGTTGGTAATTCACCTCCATCAACTTACCAGTTTGTCGAATTAGCCCCTGGCCACACCTACAGCCGAGCAACGGGAATCAATGCCGATGGAACAGTTTGCGGCTACCTTTACGATTCTCCTGGCAATATCAACTACTCATTCACCTACAAGTTTGGAACGGGCATTCAAATGCTTGACACAACCCAGATTCCCACCTTTACAGGCTCCCAAGCGATGGGAATCAATGATCTGGGTGATGTACTTGGAACTGCTTACTCATTTCAAAACCCAACAAGTGTATTCGTATGGAATCATGACGGTACAAGCACCTATCCATCCCACGCGGGTGAGTCGTATGCCCTTTCGATCAATGCTTCAGGGGCATTTACTGGTGTTTACCGAGCACAGTTCTTCGATGATTTTGGTCCAGCAATTTGGTCGTCTTTGACGGCTCAACCGCAAGGACTCCCAACGAGCACTCGAAGTTCTGGCGCATATATAGCAAACTCAGGTCATGTTGCATGGTGGAATGGATCGGATTCAACAGCATTTGTTGGATTGCCAGGTTCGTCAACTTCGCTTTCATCAATTTCGGGTACTAGACCAGTCGTACTTGGATTAAACAACACTGATTCTGTTGCTGGCTATGGGCTTCCACCTGGAGGCGCAACATATGCTTGCGTTTGGGATCAGCAGGGACGTGCTGATCTTGGACTAGGACAGACAAACGGAATAAACGATTCTGGAGTTGCCGTAGGCGTTACAGTTGACCAGAACGGAGCTTTCACAAGTGCATTCATCTGGACACGCACAACTGGTTTGAAAAACCTTACTCAAATGATTCAAGGAATGGATGCCAGTTGGTCAGGTGTCATCCCTGTCGGAATCAATAAGAACGGATGGATTGTGGCGGAAGGATTAAAGAACGGTCAGGCTGCTGGATGTCTTCTGATCCCGCAATAATCTATTAGCGCCGATTACTTCGATTCTACGGTCCTTGCCCTGACGCAACTTTCCCATTTAAGGAGGGCGAGGACTGTAGAACCCGCCCGCCCGTCCCTGTCTGTTCTGTTGGATTTTTCGTGGGAAAAATCAAAAGCTCCTTGCATGTCGCAAGGAGTTTTCTGCTTGTTCTGAATGCAAAGACAGGAGGTTCAAAGGCTTTGTTGTGGAAAAGCCTGACTTTCTGTTTGTTCTTTTTTATATTTCTGTTTTATATTGTCCTTCGGAAAGCGATGCAGTTGGCTTCGAATTCAAGCGAGGTTTTCTTCGGTGGCCGTGGGTTATGTGGATAAGTCCATGATCCTCCAGTGCTTTCAAGGCTTTTGAAATGGCTTCGCTGGAGCGGCCAGAACGCTGCATGAGCATCGAATAGGACAATACAACCGGATGCTCAGCCCTATTCCATCCTACGGTGCTTCTGAGCAGAATTAAGAGGATTCTAACTTCGGTGTCACGGAGCATCGGCATCAGTTTGTCAATGAAGATGTTGGGAGTCTTAGTCCACGGAGTCATTGATCCCATGAGTTTCAATTTGATCTTTGGCATAGTAGATTTCTTTAGGAGGTGAATACTTGTTTCTCACCGCGTTAATGAGGAAGGCACCAGGACGGCGGGCAGTACGAAATGGCAACCATTCGAGTTGGCGTTCAACTTCATCCAGAGGAAATTGTAGTAGCTCAATAACACCAGAATGGCTAATGCCAAGTTGAAGGAGCTTCGCGGCGACCTGTACACTACGATCCCCGGGCGAAGCGGCCATGGGAGAGGAATTCGTTGACTCGTTCTAGCTGGTTCTCCAACTCTCCGAAGAAGGCATAGTCTGGGCTTCCATCTTGTCGGATTCCAATCTTGAACTTCGTCAGCATCGAGGCGAAGTGTGATCCGTCGATGACTTCGACCCTAGACTTCCCGTATTTATCTTGATTTTTTGCCACTTTTGGGCTAAGGTCTTCGGTGGATACGACGATACCGAAGTCGGAACCTGTGCGGTCGATGGCCCCTGCCATCTCATCTAGCATACGAGTCCTTACACCATCATTAATTACCTTTATGATGACCTTGATGGGTACATGTCCAATGCTCGTTTGACAAAGCAATTCACATCCGCCGACACGAGATTTTTGCGCATTTAGTCTGCGGCCTAACAGTTGGATATCTCCATAGCCGGACCGAGTCAGAATTTTCGATACGAGCATTAGCAGGACATGGAGGGAACTTCCTTGGAGGGTCCCTTGCAGCGCTTGTTCTTGATTCATGAGATTTCTTTCTTGGCTTCAAAGCCTTTTGGGTTTCGTGATGTCACCCAGGTTCCTGGTTTGACATCGGTAAATGCAGGTTGTGTTCGTCCGAACTCATCCAGTGCTTGTTCTGGGAGACACCCCAGGCAACCAGTTAGGTCGCAGACCGAGCGCGTAAGGAATTCTCCATTCTCGGCAATAAGGTCTCTTGGATCCATTCTTATTCCAAGTTCCTTTTCAATCGCCGCAGTTACACGGGCCACAAGCGCAAACGAGGGGTTAATTTTATTGTTGATAAGCCGAGAGATGGATGAGGGAGAAACTTCGGCGACTTCGGCGAGACGCTGAACCCCTCTGCAAGCAAACTTATCGACGTGGATCATCACGTCTTCAAACCGATTGATTATTGGGCCGCAGCCGCTAAAAGTTGGTGGGTGTTTCATGAAACCATTTGAACACACCGAACAAACACCGACAAGTCTTGCACCATCTACGCAATTCGTGCGTAGATGTAAAGTTTCTTTCAGTAGCTGAATTTGCTTTGGTATGGTCGGCACATGTGGCTACCAACACCAAGCGATAAGGCGGTTGAGAAGTTCCAAGCTTTAGTTTTGGCTCATTCTGGGTTAGTGTTAGATCAAAAGCACGCCAGAGCAAGTGCTACCAGATTTCTCCATCTCTACTTTATAAAATCCTATGCGAACAGCTATTTACGCAAGAAAGTCGACTGAGAGTGAAGATAGGCAAGTGCAGAGCCTCGACGACCAGCTATCTGCTCTTCGGGATCTCGCCATTAGAGAAAATATTCAAATCGACGAGATATTCATCGAATCGCGTTCTGCCAAAACTCCATACCAACGCCCTGAATTTCAACGTCTGATCGGCGAGATTGAAGCTGGGCGAATCAATGGAGTTCTGACTTGGTCCATCAACCGACTGAGTAGAAATCCAATTGATGGGGGAATTATTTCTTACCATTTGCAAACAGGTGCTCTTAGCTTTATTCGAACCATTGACCGTCTATACCAACCGGAGGATAACGCCCTATTGTTGTCTATTGAAAATGGTATGGCTACAAGCTACATCCAAGACTTGAGCCGGAATGTAAAACGTGGGCTAAAAGGCAAGGCAGACCGGGGTTGGCATCCGGGACGAGCCCCAATGGGCTACATCAACAATAAAGAGACACGTCAGATTGAGCCAGATCCTAGGCAATTTCCTATTCTACGAAAAGGATGGGAGCTAATGCTTTCTGGGGGCTACACGCTTGCTGAAGTGCATCGCGAAATGGTGGCCCTTGGACTTTCAGGAGTTCAAAAAGCTTCTCGCAAATCGCCAGTAGCCAAAAGTATGCTTCACAAGATTTTCTCGAACCCATTCTATCGAGGCGACTTTACATTCGGTGGACAAATCGTGCCCGGAAAGCACGAGCCAATGGTTTCAAGGGATGAGTACGAACGCGTACAGCACCTCCGTACAAAGTTGGGAGTGAGGAAACATCGAGTCCATGGTCACCTATATTCTGGGATTCTAAGATGTGGCAAGTGTGGATGCCAAATTGTTGGTGAGACTAAGCGGAAATCATATCAAGGATCCGGTCGAAATGTCTCCTATACGTACTACCACTGCACAGGCGCAAGAGGGTGCACGAAGCACGGCCTAAACGAAGAACAAATTACCGATGAACTGGGCAATTATCTTGATCGCCTGAACCCTCCCCAGGATTTTATAGATTGGGCTCAGCTGGGTCTGAGAGAGCAGATGGAACAAGACGTGATTTCAGTTGCCCAATCTACGACAAACTTAAAAGATCAAATTGCTGCCGAAACCAAACGGCTAGACCGACTTATTGAGCTTAGGGTGGATGGTGAAATCACGTCGGACGACTTTAAGATTCTTAAAGCAAAATCTGAAATGGTCATTGGCAAGCTAAAGGTTCAGTTAGGTTCAGCTTATAGTGAGAGCGAGAGAATTCTTGCGTACATTGATGAAAAGTTTCGACTGCTTCGGCAGGTAGATGGGTATGGGAGTTTAGACCAAGGATCAAAGCGCGGACTTATTTTGGGGTTAGGTGAACAACACTATCTCACTCTGAAAACACTGAATATTTGCCTGGATCCCGTGTATCAAAAAATCGCTGCTTTCGAACCTCTGAGAAATGGCTCCCAGACTCCAAAAGCAGGCGATTTTGTACCGTCAAATTCAAGTTGGTGGGGGCTGTTGAACGATATCCGCGCAGCTGCACGGGTCGGTATCGAACTTATGAATTCTAGCAAAAAAGATTGAATCTGGCTATAGGTTTAGCCCTTCTTTGCGTTTAACCACAAATCCATGCTTTTTAGTCACATATCTATTGTACGGGACGAGACTCAAGGTTTCATATCCACCACGCGGATGGACCTTCGTTGCGTGGATAGTTCAAAATTTTCACTTTTCAGAATCCTTTGGAATACTGGGCTTAGAGTCGCTCATAGAATCCCACAGATACGTTTTGATGAAATAAAGCTGAAGCAATCGAGTTGCTCCGTTTCGAGCTTCTTCTTGTGTCAGTTCCACATTGCAAACCTTCTTTGCAATTCTCGCAAACTCTTTTACTTGCTCTTCAGACGGGGGCGTATCATGAGATATTTTTCCTTCTCAACTACGACCTGTGAAACTGTCTAAGGTGCCTCAAGCGCCTTAAGTACTTTCAAATATAGCTCATCTACCCTTTGAATCTGTTGGTCTCCCATTGACCCATAGTTATCTAGCCCTGGTGCGCTATTGATCTCAATAACCCCATATTCCTGCATGGGCTGATCTATGGGGCCTGTACACATGAGATCAACGCCACAGAGTCTGAGCCCAAAATCTCTCGTTATCGATGTGGCAAGGGTTATATATTCTGGATGAATGCAATGTGTAACATCTCTTGCATCTCCCCCGGTTGAGAGATTTGCAACATCAAGTAATGTGAGGGATTCACCTTCTGACAGGATGCTCTCAATGTTTTTTTTCGCTCTTTTCAGTTTTGCCGTAATACGCGGATCTTCCAAATCAAGCACTGTATCTCTACCAGTTGAGACAAATTGGACCTGCTTTTGGTTGAGTAAATCAAGTATGGAACTTGATCCGTCTCCTACTACTTTAAGTGGCATACGCTCGTAGGCAGAAATGACCTCATTGTCTAAGACTACAATTCGGTAATCAGAACCTTTTAGGAACTCCTGCACGACCATCATTGATGAGCGCTTGAGAATATGCCGCGCTTGTGCATAATATTCCCGTTTCGTATGGGCCTTTGAAATGAGCGTTCCCTGACTTAAGTTGTGGGGCTTGAGTATGACGGGAAGACCTATCGATTGTGCGAACACCCAACCGTCGTCTATCGTACGCTGCATAGCAAGCGATTCATTGAACTTTTCGGTAAATACCGTAATGTCTCGGGGAACGGCGTAGCCAAACTTTCGCAAGAAATAGCTGGTATAGCCCTTGTCTCTGGCTATTTCCGATGAACCTTGGGGATTGACGTTGAAATTTCGGTCTTTGAAGAGCACCCTCCTTCCCGATTGGAAGGTAATGGATCCCACGAATCCGTAGTCCGGTTCGAGTTCTACAACTGCTCCAATACTGCCAGCCACACGTGAAATACTGTCTGAAACGAACGTTTTTCGCACTATCCATAGTTTGACATGTTCTTCGCTGAGTATCTGAGCTGACGGAGGCACAGTTGAATTTGGAATTGTTAGAGCAATGAAGTTAAGGATGGAGCTACTCCAACAATGCCCAATCAAACCCCTTCTGACAAGGGTGTAAAACAGTGGCATGCTGCTTCACGAGCCTTGCAAGGAAGAGTTCTGGATCGGGTTCGATCCTCAAACTTCTCTCATAAGGAAATCTTTAAACATAATCGTCCCTATAGAAAATGGACTATCAGCCTCAAAGTAGCAGTAAAAGCTGGTAGCGGACGTAACGCTAGGAGATTGAAATTTTCGTTCGTAGATCGGCGGAGCCCGGTTCTCACTGTTCATGAAGAAAATGCCTACCCCATCTCCGATGGCTTGGGAGTTTGGAATGCCAAACCAGGTTTTAACAGCTGAGTAATTTGCTCCCACGTCAATGCCAATATAAAGCCCTTCCGTCGGGCTAATCTTGACCCCAAACTCCACAACAATTGCATGTTTGCCAGCCGTTTCTGCGGGAACGGACGAGTGGCAAGCGAATCCATTTCTGAATGTCTCGTCTTGAGGCCCCTTGGGCTTGTCTTCAATTCCTCGTAAAAGCTCTTCGCAGGCTGCATCAAACACCTTATTGGTAAAGTTCGCATAGAGCTTATTGCGAAGCATAATTGGAACTTTGCATGCCCGCAAAACCGCAGGAATCACAAATTTCTCTCCAAGGCCCTTTTCTTCCGCCAATTCCATAATCAGGCCAGTCGCGACTTCTTTTTTCACCCAAGGTGAATTTACAGACGCTTCACTAAGGAGTACGACCAGTCTATCGGCACTTTCGATCCCATCACCGATTTTTTCGATGAGAGAATCGCCAGGAGTCATCGACCACTCATCAAACCATACTTCAATGCCACGCTTACTTAGCCAACTTGCTATTGGGCGGGCGATTTCCTTGTCGGCAGACGAGTGTGATACAAAGACCTTCATTTTCTATATTTTAGCAAAAAGAACCCCGATTGGGATTCCTTCATTTTTGTTCACTTTGGTGGTACAGAACGAAGTTTAGTCGGACTTAATGAGTCACTCATCAATGCTCTGCTAGGAGACCCATTTCCCGACTTGTGGTGGGAGGAAATGGTAACGTCCAAAACGCACCAATTTGACTTCTAATTCCTCCAAACGAAGGGCGGCTCCCGTGAACCGCCCCTGTCCTCATCGCGCCTTTTTAGCGCGGCGGATCGACCGTTGTGTCACCTGAAGTAGGTGATGGCGTCGATGCGAGCGTGATTGTTCCACGCGCAACACATCGTAGCTTGCGGTCACCATCTTGCGCGGTACACAGAGCCATCTCCGCGCTACCTTCAAGATGTGATCCAATGAGTGGCTTAATTTGCCTTTCATTGTTTCTTTCCTTTGAACCTTTGAGCAAGTTATCCCCAATCGAAAATAACCCCGCTCGCGACCTTGCCCTGCCGAAGCGGAGCATGATACGCTTACCGTTGGACTCCCTCATACATCGCTCATCCGTTATCCTTTGGGGGTTCTGGAAAAGTTATGTTGTGTTGGGAGGCCACCTCTCAAAGAAGCTTTCAAGGGATTGCTTCTTTTTGTCATTGGGCTATCAATAGCACACATTCCATTCCTTTGCCAACGACTACGTGAGTTCGTATAGCTACTTGATTCGCTTTGCCTTGCTTCACGCATAATGGCAGGGACGGATTCAAGTCTGAAAGAGTCTCAGAGTTCTACGAAAAAAGTAAAAAAAATATTCCCCCAAATCTACGCAGGAAATTTGATGGGCTTCGTATTGCTGTGCAGAAGGTCCCATCGCCTGCACAACTTATTCACTCTAGGACGATTTAGAAATTTGAAATGGATCGCAATTCTTCTACAAAATTGTATTCCGATTTTCAGAACGCAACCCTCGAAAGCTTGAAAAGTGGCCTTGCAAACAGAACAACCAGCTTTTTACGGTTGGTCATTATGATTGGCGGGACAATCAAGGCGGATTGCTGCTTCGGAGCTATGAATTATTGCGACTCTCTGCAACGTTCAACGGCATCGGCTAGCTTAGGCTCGCGATAGTATTCCTTTTGTATCCTTCCAGATACTGAATCACTTCTGGGTGATCTTTTCGATGAATTGGGCGAACAAAACGTTCGGATTTACATCAAGTGCCATGCAAACCTGATAGAACTCGACTACATCGATTCGGCGTTCTTTGTGCTCAATATGGTTGACGAACCGAGGCGATTGCCCAAGTCTCGATGCCAATTCCCTTTGACTGACTCCCTTTTCATTACGAGCCTCTTTAAGCACGGTGATCAACTCGTCGTACTCAAAGGTGTTCAGAGAGGCGACCGGACGTTTGTTTCCCACATCCCAAATTGCCCTCAAAGAGTGTTTCTATCTTTGGTCCAAACATAATATAGTTAACCATCAGGCTTTGCCTTGATGAGGTTACAATGACTCTCGCACTTGCTACTCTCCTCGCATATCATTCGACAATCCAAAAGTACCCGCCGACCGCACCAGGTCCCTGTTTCACCGACATTTCTGATCAAAAAGAAATTGATACCTTCGAAGAACGGGAGAAGAAAGCCGCAAGAACACTAACGCTCGCGGAATTTGGCGCTCCATATATCAGTATCTACAACAAGCAGCATTCATTACGGCAACCGTTCGGTCCAATGACGGTTGATCATTTCTCTGGCGAGCACTTCACCTACGGTATGAGTTTTGCGCCAGTCAATATTACGCCACTTCCAGATGGGTTCACCATGAAGGTTGTCTATCATCACTGGGGTACTCCAGATGACCCAGAAACAGCAACGCGCTATTACCGCCTTACAGACCATACGAAACAGGTTCATGGAAGCTCGATCCCCCTCTATCCAGAGGCAAAGCTAAAGAGGTATGGATGGGCGGAGGTTCATATCCTTCTCAATGACATTTCAAGTGACTTTCGGATAGTGGACGACACTCGAAGCAAAAAGGTTGGCCACCAGTGATTATTTCACTTGCCATTGCTTCGATGTCTTTTCAGGATAGCAATATCGGAGATACGAGCGAGTTCGTTATGTCGGCAAGCGGTCAGATCATCGTAGCGCGCATTGAGGAGTATGCAAAACCGACAAAGATTGTGGTCAAGAACCTTGATACGGGTGAATTAAGCCAGATTCTGGGGCCGGATGGCAGTGCCCCCAATGCGAATTGCGTCAAAGCGGCGATATCAGCAGACGGCAGTACCGTGGCATTTGTAAGCGGAGCGACAAATCTTGGTTTCTTAAACCCTCAGAAGTCCGTCAATATCTACACGTGGGACCGTGAAAGTAAGAAGATCACCTGTCTTACCGAGAAGTGTCCTGCCGACATACTTGCTCGGCATCCTTACTCTCTCAGTGTTGCGAACGGTGGAAAGCGAATTCTCTTTGAAACCCTTCCTCTCAACAGCATGCCTTCGCGCCTGTTCGTGATTGATGGAGATAAAGGAGTTCAAACACTTGCCGGAGCCCTGAGGCTTGGAGACGTCCAAGAAGAGGATTATCGAGGAGGAATGTCTGCAGACGGATCGGTTATCTATGCTGCAGTGCAAGACAAGGTCTATTCTAAAGGGCAATCTTCGCCCAACCCCGTAATCATCGTTGCATCGCTTGATAAGGGCATTTCAAATAGAATCTACCTTCGCTCCCGTGCTGTTGTAGGTGGTTTATGTGTTTCTGGCGATGGATCGACCGTTGCTTTCAACGACTGCCAGTATCAGAGCGGTCAAATTCAGCTCACCGTTTATACGGCAGAAAGGAATAGTCCAACTCCGATTGCTTGGCGAAAGCATATTGAGAAGAACCAATCACACTATCCATGGGCTCTTGCGATCAACGGAAACGGTACTGCTATAGCCTGTCAATCCGCCCAAGGTAACGCAAAAGGCGAAGACATGATCTATGTCGGTACGTGGCCTGGAAATCAATGGCAGGTTGCTTCGATCGATCGGTATGGAAATCGCAATGAATACTTCTGTGGCATCGATGCCCGCTCATTGCGAGGATTTGCTTTCACCAACAACACTTCAATCCTCACCTTTGTGGGCAGATTCGACGATCCCAACCACCGAGAGCATGTGACAGGAAAACTCTACCGAAGGGATCTGGAACTCGGGAAGACAACTCGAATCCAATAGGCGCAGCGTTTCTTGCTTGCACCAACGATTCAAAATTCGCCGTTACACTCCTCTTCCCCAATTGTTAATGAGCGGCCAAGCCGTGAACCTTAACAACTGGAAATGAAATGGAATACCAAAACATCCCCCAAGTTGGAGGTTGCGTCGAGGTGTTTCCTTGATCGCAAATCTCTATGAAATCGTCACTCTGAAGATTATCGAGGCACTGAACCAAGGAGTTGTGCCGTGGCGTAAGCCATGGCATAAATCCAATCAGATGCCCGTGAATCTATTGACCAATAAGCCGTACAGGGGCGTGAATCCGTGGCTACTTTCGGCGACCAAGTTTTCCGATCATCGATGGCTAACGTATAAACAAGCTCAGGAACTCGGTGCGAAAGTTCGACCGGGAGAAAAGTCCACGATGGTTGTGTTTTGGAAATTTCCAGATCGGAAGAAGGAGGACGAAGAAAAGGAAGATCTAACGAACCATGCTCCAATCCTGCGCTACTACAACATATTCAATGTAGAGCAAATAGATGGACTGAACCTTCCAACCAATCCCGAAAAGTTGGTCTTATCCGATACTGATAGGATTGAACGAGCTGAGCTATTCCTTCGAGCAATGGCTTCCCCTCCCGCGTTTGAAGAGCGTGGAAGCGAGGCCTGGTATAACCCGGGACAGGATTTGGTTAGGATTCCACCAATTCACCTCTTTGATTCGGTCGACAGCTATTACAACACGAAATTCCACGAATACGCCCACTCCACAGGGCACAGGTCGAGACTCAATCGGTCTGGCGTTATGGGATCGATTCACTTTGGATCAGAGGGATATAGTCGGGAAGAGCTCGTTGCAGAACTCGGTTCATCCTATTGTTGCTGCCTACTTGGTCTTGATGGATCACTCATTGATGATGCAGCCTCGTATATCGGCGGTTGGCTTACATCCTTGAAGTCAGATCCTCGTGCAATTGTGATCGCCTCTGGTCAAGCCCAGAAGGCAGCGGACTACATTCGAGGTGTTTCATACCTTTAATCTTTGCCCTCTGAAACATTCAGAGGGCTTTTTCAATTGAAAAGCCCCTTCGAGTTGAAGGGGCAAGAATCAGTTGAAGAGAAGACCCGGCACCTGCCGACCTACAATCTCCTGGATCAATCGATCGACCGAGACGAGAGTGGTGCGTGTGCTCTTTGGAGCATGTGGTTCCTGGCGAGAAACGATGAGGTCGCAACCTGGGTCGTACTCATAGCGCCAAAGCCTTGCCATGAGAAACGGCTCTTCAGAAAGGTTAGTACCAAGGTGGTTGTAGAAGCCGCCTCGTATAACAAGTATTCGTGGAGCGCCCCATCGAAGTGGCACCACGGCTGCTCGTTGGTGTCCGGTATGGTGAATCCCGGTGACCAAAGTCTTTCCATCGAGTACCAAGCTCTCAGCTTGGCGTTCGATTTCATTGAGTTGATTTCCATCGTGACTGCTTGCACCGAATGCCGCATCAATCTTGACCAATTGCGAGCAGAGGAGACGAGTATTGCCGTATAGCCAAAGGTTTGCTGGCTCATAGAAGCCAGGTTCTTCGTTGAAGGGGGCTCTTCGGCGTGGTGGAAGAGGTCGTGTTGTCGAAATGTCGAGTGTTTTCACACGACCATCGTCTAGCTATTTGGATGATGAGGCTAATTTCCGGTCATTGACGCAAGATTAGACCACCGAGCAGCCGCTAGAGCAAGCAAGAGCAGCACCCACATGATCAACTTCCAGTTTTCGATCAGAAGTTCTTGTCGCTTTGCCTCGTCGATCTTCCGACCGCATCGTCCGCATACGATGCGAAAGCCATACGAAGTGCGCGCTGAAACAGCCCGGTCCCTACCGAACTTGACATGCTCACTTCCACCCGTCCGCACCTTACGACGGAGTTGGAAGTCAGCAGAACGAAATCGAGTTCCGCAGAGATAGCAATTAGCCATGTCGCCCAGGCTAATGCAACTGACGTGGCGAGTAAAATTCTCTCGCATCTACGCAAGCGATTGTAGGCTCACAATACGTCACAATTCAGGGAGAGGCGCAAGATCGTGGCGGACACATCGCATTCTTGGCCCTCAAGTCTTTGCCGATCGTCCTTCTTTGAAGAATGGCTTACAATGCAAGTGGTGCTGCTTCAAGTTCATAACCAAACTGTCGTACCGAAATATATCATGCGTAGGCTGCATATACTAGAATACAATTGAGAAGTAGGGAGTTTGACTTGGCTTTGCAATCAACTTTCTGTCGTCACCAATATTTTCTTGCCCGTATTAACCATGTTTTCTATTCAATTGAGGCTGATCGATGCTTAGGTTGCGTTGCTACGTATTTGGAAACCTCGTCCGGGAATCTAGTACTCGAGAACTGACCCGCGAAGAGCTCACTTTTTTGGAAAATCACCGGACCGAATGTGAAGACTGTCGGTATAAGGAAGTCACTTCGAAATGTAGCCTAGATGCGGTCAGACCCATCGATAGCGAGGAACATGTGGGTGGCCCTACCAAAACTCTATCTATTTTGGATAATCTTGGGTACAAAATTACTCAATAATGAGCCTGAATATCTCCAGTCGTAATCTCTTATTCTGGGTTCTTGGATCAACTTGACGTTCTAAATTTTTGGATCAAAGATTGAATAACTTTGGCGGATTGGACCTTATAATTCGATCGACTTAGGACGATGCGCAGGTTCAAACTTCATCGATTTAAGTCTTCGAGCTACCTGAATTTTTGGAACCATAAATCTGGATGCTATTTCTTCGACACGCTTGTCTTGCTGATATTCATATACTTTGCCCTTTTTGCGCTTTGCTAGAACTGAAACATATTCGTTGAAGCTTTCTCCTTTGGCCAAGGCCAGGTCATCCTCAGAAATCCCTATGCTAGTTCCAAAAGACCAAATGAGCCAGGGAGAAGCGGCGGACAGAATTGGAACAATCCTAGATGAAAATCCTGAGATTTGAATTGTTCCCGGGAACCTGCGGTCCGCTTTCAAGATTTCTTGCCAACTTGCTTCGAGCATAGGCGGCGCAGATATCTTTGGAGGTCTCACTCTATGGTTGGTTCGCCGATTGAGAGCCATTCGAATTGCGGCAACATCTGGACTATTTGGCATCAAAGTCTCCATATTGTTAACCACAATCGATAAGAGGTTTTGGTCAATATCCTTGCCAAGCAGTAATAAATGTGCCCCAAGCAAGCCCATCAGGGGACACCCAAATTTATCGTAAAGGGCATTAGTCAACTCCTTCGGAGGCATTGTATTGCGCCGAAATGCCATTGCATCCCGCATAAAATCAGTGGTAGCCCAAAGTCGCATCGCTTCATCAGGACCAACATGTTGCGCTCCATCATACGCACCAATTTGGATCGAAGTGAGACCGAGATCAATAGCGCGACGTCCGCCAGTGAAGGCTGAAATAGATCTATTTGAAAGGGACACAATTGTTTGGGATCGGTTACCGACATACAATGCCATTTCATGGCTTCCTATGTGTTGCGAACTTGTTCGAAGAATATAGATTCCAGGCGAGAGATTAAGGCGTACTCCCCAAGTGTTCTTCGTTCGTTGCTCAGCGTCGGACAAAGTAATCCGTTTGCCAGTCGGCGTTCTCAAACTAAGATTAATATTCTTGTTAAGCGCACATTCCTTGTCAGAGAGAAAAAGTGTTAGATTTCCGGTTCCTTGCTCCGGCCATTGCATCGGCTGGGCTACTTGCAGGAACGCTTTTGCAAATTCCTCGGAAAAATTATCAAGCCATCCTTTTTCCGGTCCGGATTTGCTGGATGGACCTAAGCGTAACTGCGTGGTCTTCGTCACATGCAATGGCACTTGGCGAGTGTCCGCCCCTTTACGATATTTGATCAGGTAACGACCCCGAGGCAAGTCCAAGTTCAAGCCGCCAACACCACGTCCTAAGAGGCGGTACTTGTTTCCGATGGCGAATACTTCCGTCAACGGGTCAGCACTGATTTTCACCGCAAATTTCTTAATTGGTTCTAAACTCATGGAATCTCCATCGAACAATTTTCTTGGAAGACGTTTACTGGGACATCCTCTCTTCCAGTCACAACTAAATAATAAATTCCGGCAGCAAAAGTACCGACAAACGGACCAATTGTCATATCGTAATCCGCGACAACCGTATCTCTGTCATCGAGTAGCTTGATTTTGCTAGGTGGAGCGCCTGCCTTCGTTGAAATGTTGAGAATACACTTTCGTTGTTCGACTTGAGGAACAACCAAAAAGCTGCCTCTGATTGCTACTTCGGGACCAAAATCGAGGCCGAGTTGATCGATCACTGAATTGCGAACATAGTCGCCAAGATCATCGGCATCAATATTCTTTGCCCTGCTTCTACGAACCGCAAACCCGTCAAGTCCGTGTAGAACTGCGGTTGTCAGAACGCCTTGGACTTGGCCACCAGGTCCGGTGGGAAGTTCAAGGGCATCACTTCCCGAATTGGTAGCCAGGATTGCAATTCCTCGGACACCGCTGCCAGAGTTACTTGGCGTAAACGGGCAAGAGAGGGGTTTTCCGTAAGGTAGGAAGGTTCTACAGGCATCGCAGACCAAAACCACTTCTCGAAACCAGGCTTCAAGACAAATATAGTCCCACAGCTCTTTTGCTGGGATGCCAAATCCTGTCGCTTGTGGAGTCGCGTTGGCCATAAAAAATCCAGATTGACTTTCAGGATTGTGAAATCCGTGTCCTGAAAAGAAGAGATAGAGCCGATCTCCTAAAGGAAAATCTCCGCCAATTTGTGCGGCTTCATCCTGCATTTTTTGCACAAACTTGTTGATTTGGCTCTCAAGGGGCTTCGCCTGAGCAGCAGTTTTCGCCTTGGGGTCCGAGAAGATGTTCTTAATTGCTGTCGGGGCCAGATTTCCCCCCTGAGGATTTACGAGCCAGTCCTTAAACCGTGCGGCGTCCCATTCGGCTCCCAACAATGGGCCTAGACCAGGATAGTTATTTATCCCGACGATAAGTGCGCGGTGATTGGTTACTGGCAATTCACTTCCACCCTACTATGATGTCTCTTATACTGTCGAACGTTGTATTTCTTACCGCCTTGCCATTTTGTTTAAATGACGGATGACCAAAGTCGCCATGGTCTAATGCATTGGTCATATGTTGGGTTTCGGTATCGCTAACAGACCAGCCAACTCGCCCAACGTCTTTACCAAAGAATTTGCATACTTCGTCTACTCCCTCAACTCCGACTCCAGCTGAACCTCGATAGAATCTCTGCATTCCGACGAGTGGACAGTCAACAATGTCCTCCAAGAGACCGGAAATGAAGTAGAGCAGTGAACTTGGATAAAACACGGCGACCTGCGGAACAAGTACGTCTCTCCGTTCATTGTCGTCGGTCATCGTAAACATACGAAGATGGGAAATTTGGCTGATATTCTCGGTGAGTGCCTCGGCAAAGCGATCCATCCTAACTGCAGGAGCCAAAAATACGACTTCGAAAGTTCTTGTTATCCCCATCTTTTTGGCCGCACGAAGCATATCGCAAATAAAGATTGCTCCGGCACTGTGACCAATCAGAAGAATTCGTTTTGTCGGGGGTAGATCACGAATTGACTCGAGGAATGCAGTGCCAGCGAAGACTTCAGGATCGGCTCCAAAAGCATCCTCCGAGTATTGCTTCATGACGCCCCAAACGGTTTCGCCAATATTCGCGATATAAAGTTTTCTTAAGATTTCTTCAGTAATAGTGGCGTGAAGACCATGGTCTGTCTTCTTCAAGTAACGCCCGATAACGTTACCTATTATTTCAACGACTGCAGTAGCGGCTTTCGCAATCGAAAGAATTCCTTTTGCGCCATCCGGTCCTGACCAGTCATGGATTACTTCCGGAGACATTAAGGATTTCGAGGATGCTCGGATCGAGAACCCCTTGTGTTGAGGCTCATTGGGATGTTCCGCCTGAACAACCTTTTGCACTTCCGTGACCAATCTCGGATCAGACTTCAATGACATCTGAATTTGTGATTCCTGAGCTGCAGTCAAGGGCTCCAACTTATGGAGGTCAATATTTCCCAAGAATGCCCGATCGAAGTCGCCATTTTCAGCACTATGTTCCAAAGCCGCGTCAGTTAGTTTGAGTTTTGGTTGAAGCATTCCCTTGGTAGCACCAATTGTCTCAAGACCCTTTGCATGTACGAACCCAAAGACACGGTCTCTTATCACCTGGAAAATTGTTTCCTCAGCTATTTGAAGCCAACTGGTTTCGGCGACTTCGACTATGCCTGTTTTCCAAATAAAGAAGAGGGGGTATGCGCCACTTTTTCGATACTCTGTATCTAGTTCATTTGCGGCCCTGATAGCAACATCAGCACTCACGAGTCCGCCGTGAAAATGAACAACGAGAGTTTCCGAACTGCTTTTTTGAAATGACTCAATTATTTGCTGAAGGTCCTTTCGAGAAGTTCGATCGAATTCGCCCTCCTTCATGTCGACCATTGTTAGGGGATTAGGGGGAAGTGCCATATTATTCACGTGTCATTGAAGTTAGATGATTCTCAGAAGGCTGTTCCTACTCAAACTTAGACCTCTTGATCCTCTTGGACAGGCCTGCAAGAAAGTAGCCTTGTTCTCCTTGAAAACAGACTCGATATTTAATGCTGGAACTGTAGAAGCATTCTGTGTCGATCAAGTGCCGAGATCCAAAAAATGTACTTCCTGATGGGACTTTGATCGACACTGAAATAATTCGATAGCGGGTTCGATGTTTGCGCCGAAATCACCTCTTGTATTACCTGCTTCAAATCCTTCCCGATGAAGAAACATTTGCCATTGGAGGACATCGTCCCCCCTTAAACCTAATTTTAGAACTCTTATCATTTACTCCCCAATTTCACCGCTTCTATTTCAAGGGCGAAGGCACCGAATCGAACGTTAGATGCCTTCACAATGATTGGTTCAGCCGTTGAATCGCAAGTTAAAGCGAGCGTCGTCGCCGTTGAGAGTCACTGGGCGGAAATCGACTGCAACTCGAATGGGATGCTGCGCCGAATTCTTAGGAGCCACAACAACCCCGGCCTCATGATGCAGGACGCCGTCAATATAAACATCAGCCTTATGAGGGTTCAGAATACTTGGTTTCGCTTCTAACGTAACATTTGTTCCGTTTACGTCAATAACGAACTTAAGACCTTGTAGTTCAACGCTGGCAGCAGAGAACTTTCCAGCCAATTCGACTTTCGTTGGCGGATCGGTATGCCCGTGGATGTCAACCCATCCTTCCCATTTCTTGGGATCGTTTCGGTTAGCGAAGGCTGCTTGTAGCAGTGACTTAAGAAGCTGAATAATCGTGCTTAGACTCATTTCAAATGCATTATACACATCAATTTGATTTCTTTCATTAAGATTTTATTTTCTCCAATTCAGTACCTTAATCCCCGATCGTGTATGATGATCTTTAACTATGAGTTCTACCAAAGTTAGCTTTTCACAATCAGATGTAATCGCCGCTGCCGGACTTGATCCTAATTTCAGGGCAGCTTTGCCATTCATTTTGGACCATGAAGGAATGGTTCTTGAGAATGTTCCGGGCGATCCTGGAGGAGCAACATGCTGCGGAATTACGCATTTTGATTACGACGCCTATCGGCACCAACATGGCCTCGCTTTACATTCGTTAGGTCAAATTACTCCGGCCGAGGTTGCTGGTTGCTACCGGGAACACTATTGGCAGCCCCTTCAGTGCGGAAAGGTTCCTTTTCCTGTAGCAATGGCACTGTTTGATAGCGGAGTCCTATGTGGCAATTTGCGGGCAATCCATTGGCTTCAAATTGAATTGGGAGTAACTGTTGACGGTGTGCCAGGTCAAAATACTCTCGCGGCCGTAGGTGTTTATGTGCAAAAGCACGGCGCAAGTTTGCTCGCAACCAAAATTCTCGATCAGCGTGAGCAATTTCACCGAAATATCGCTTCTGGAACAGGATTGAGTAAGTTTCTGAAAGGTTGGCTGCAGCGTGTTAAAGATTTGAAAGCGTTCATCACTCAGTAGTACGAAACATCGTGTGGGCAACGAATTGAAATTTCACGGCTGTTGACAGGAAGCTTTTCGTGCCAACTCTATACTCAACCTAGAAAGGCAAGGGCACGCTTAACCCATCGATAGGGGCTCACCTGGTGGGAGCATACATTGTTTGTGTGCAAATATTTCTAAGAAAATCTTCAAAATAGGTCCCTTTGTTTGCCTAGAATGCCATATCCTATTCTTCTGTGTGTGAGGAAGTGGTT
Organism: Armatimonadota bacterium; assembly: GCA_025360125.1. Classification (GTDB taxonomy): domain Bacteria; phylum Armatimonadota; class Fimbriimonadia; order Fimbriimonadales; family Fimbriimonadaceae; genus Fimbriimonas. Next base: position 188,661 of record JANYCU010000012.1, read on the forward strand.
GAAGAAAATTTGTAAGTGCGTTGTACTCTGCGCGCACGATGATTGGTGGTTTATTGCCAAATGTATCGAGGCGGCAAAGGCTTTCGGCCCAATACTCGCCTTCGTCTCCCGAACTTCCTGGAATGGCTCAACCGGCGACTGGCAACTAGTCGTAAACGAAGCCGAAAAAGCCGGAGCTGAAGTCATCCTCGGAGATTGGGATAACGAAACTTCCCACCGCCGCCACGCCTACGAAGAAGCCAAAGCTAAAGGCTACCGTTACGCCCTCATCCCCGATGGAGACGAAGTCATCGAGACCAAACTCCTCGAAACGTTAACCAAGATCGCCGATGCCCAAATTGCAGAACGGGTCCACGCCTACATGGACACCTACTGGAAGTCCGCTCGGTACGTTATCCGTCCGCGTGAACAACTCGCCCCCGCAATCCTCATCGACCTCACCCAGGTTGAACATATCTACATCCGCGACTTCCAAGGTGGCCGGCCGATTACCCTCGCGCCCGACCATGGCGTCATCCACCATCTCAGCTACGCCGGACCCGACGAGCGCATCCACCGCAAGATCACAACCTGGAGCCACAAACACGAGCTCGTCCCAGATTGGTATCACAACGTCTGGCTCAAGTGGGACCAAGACAAGACCCTTCGTGATTTCCACCCGACGCATCCACAAGCCTACGGAATGGCCGAACGGATTGAGACTCCCGAAATCCTCAAAGGAATATGGGATGAACGCCCCGTCGCCAATACCAATCCCGACAAACCGAAAAAATGGCCGACCTTAAGCATCGTCATCCCCCTCCACGGTGGACGAGCGGATATCAAGCAATGCCTTGACAGTCTCGAAAAGTGCCAAGACCTGATTCACGAACTCATCGTTGTCGATGACGCATCTCCCGATGACGCACCTGAAGAAGCCAAACGAAAGAACGTAGTGCTAGTCGCAAGCGAGGCAAACCTGGGCTTCGCCAAAACCTGCAACCGGGGATTCGAAACATCCACCGGCGAAGTCATCCTCTTCCTCAACTCCGACACGATCGTCCCCAGACCCGGTCTCATCAAACTCATTGAAGGGCTGACCAAATCTGGATCGATTGGAGCCGCTGGACCAATGTCCAACAATGTCGGCTACCACCAGCGCATTCCTCCAACCTACACGAGTCTCGACACCCTTGACAATTTCGCCGCCGACCTTGCCGAAACCCAAACCGAAGACAGGGACGTCGAAATCCTCGTCGGCTTTGCTTTGGCCATCCGGCGAGCAACTCTCAATGAAGTCGGAGCTTTCGACGAACGATTTCCTGTCGGAATGTTCGAAGACACCGACCTCTGCTACCGCATCGCCCGCGCCGGATACCGCTTGCGCATGGTCACAGGAGCCTACGTCCACCATTGGGGATCGCGCACCCTGCAACGGGTCATCCGTGATATGGAAAGTCTGCTTCACCAAAACGGAGCCATATACCGTGAAAAGTGGCAGTCAGATATCGAATGCGGCTACGCCTCCCACCTACCCGGCTTCAACCTCAACGACGGCCTAGTCAGATTCGATGAAACGAGATCACCAGATCGCATAAAGCTGCATTTGGAAGAACTTAAGCAAAGAGCCAACATCTCCCTGTGCATGATTGTCAAGAATGAAGAGCGCGTCCTTAGCCAATGCCTCGAAAGTGCCAAGCCGTTCTTTAAAGAAATCATCGTGGTCGATACGGGATCAACGGACCGCACCAAAGAGATTGCCCGCGAACACGGCGTCAAACTCATTGAAAGCACGTGGCCAGATAGTTTCGCCGCTGCCCGTAACGAATCCCTCAGTCACGCCACCGGCGACTGGATTTTCTGGCTCGATGCTGACGACGTGTTGCCCTTGCAAAGCGGCGAAGCCATTCTTCACGCCGCGATTAATGCCGGGCCTGAAATCACCGGCTTTATCGTCCCTGTCCAATTCGTCGAAGAAGGACCGAACGCCGGAACCAAGGTGGACCACGTCAAACTTATTCGCAACTTCCCAGGCATTGAATTTGAAGGCCGTATTCATGAGCAAATCCTCAGTTCTATTCGCAAGCACGGCGGCGAAATCGTGCGCCTTAACGCCGTTGTCCTGCACGCTGGGTACGACACCAGCATCAAAGGACAAGCTAAAAAACGAACCCGTGACTGGCATCTGTTAAATCTTGACCTCCAAGATCGCCCCAAGCACCCATTCGTCTGGTTCAACATCGGCATGACCCACCACTACACGGGAGGTCATCATGAAGCGGTCGAGGCGCTGAAGAAGAGCATCCAGTTCGCTGGCGGGCAAGATTCGCACCTTCGCAAAGCATATTCACTTATGGGAGTCTCATACCGTGTACTCGGCCTACTTGACGAATCCGAACATGCTTTTCAAGAAGGACTCAAAAGGGTCGGCGAAGACCCCGAACTCACCTTCCAGCTAGCGATGACGGAGACAGCGAAAGGCAATCTCATCGAAGCTAAGCGCCTCTACGAAGACGTCCCCGAAGACACCGGCGAATATTTCAGCAGCATCGATATCGGAATTCTCACCTTCAAGCGCCTGCACAATCTCGGAGGTATCAAGATGGCGCTTGGCGACTATATCGGCGCCCGAAGGGACTGGACCAATGCTTTCCAATCCAACCCGAGATCTACCATCAGTCTCATCGCTCTTATCGACGCCGCCCTCGAATATGGTGACCTCAATACAGCCCGAACCGCACTCGAAGACCTGAGCCGCGTTGAAGGATTCTCCATTGACTGGGCCGAAAGGAGAGCCAAGCTCGCCGATAGCCTGCAAGAACCGAATGGCGCAATGGGTTGCCTCGACTTCTTCGTCCAAACGAACAGCCACGCAATCGGTCCTCGCCTCGTTTTATCGAGAATGCTCCTCGCCAACGAGAAAGCACACCTCGCCGTCCCGCACCTCCAAACGCTTGAGAGGCAAAGTGTTGCCGAAGCCGCGTTTATGCTCGGCGTCTATGCACTTCAGAACGGCGACCTAACCAGCGCCCTTCGTTTCACAGAGCGGGCCATCGAACTCAATCCTAGTCATACACAAAGCCAACAACAACTCCAAAGTATTCGCGCTCTGATCGATGAGCCAATACCATCAATCCTTAGCGCAGAAGAGCAGAGAAAGCTTCTGATTGGGCCAGATGTAGGAACCCTGAGCAAAGCTACCAAAAGGCACTCGATCGTCATCGTCACCTACAACTCAAGAGAGTGGATAACCAAATGCTTAAATACGGTTTTGCCGACAATCACTGAAAACGATGAAATTATAATCGTGGACAATGCGTCAATGGATGAAACCATCAAAGCAATTCCAAAGCTTAAACAGCTTAAAGTAATTGCAAGTAACGAGAATCTTGGTTACGCTCCGGCTGCAAATGTCGGCATTCGCGCCAGCAAAGGCGAGTTCATAACCCTCCTTAATCCCGATACTGAAGTGAGCCCTGGCTGGTTAGAGGGACTCGCGAGTAGCATCGATGAAACCACCGGCGCGGTTGGCCCAGTCTCCGACAACATCGGCGGAGCCCAGTTCATTGGCCACTATCTACAGAGTGGATTTCCAATTCACCAATTACAGGCAGAAATGAAGCGCCGGTACGAAGATCAAACCGTGGATACCAAGCTAATCATGGGAATGTGTTGTATGGTTCGTCGCGAAGTCTTTAACGAGTCAGGATTGCTCGATGAAGGGCTGTTTTTAGGTGCGGACGACCTCGAACATTCGTGGCGGCTAAAGAAACTCGGCTACAAACTCACGATCGCGCTTGATGTCTTTGTGCATCACGCTGGACAGAAGAGTTTCGAAACTCGCGATAGGTCTGAAGTTGCAGACCTCGTGACGAAGAGCGACACACACTTGAAAGAAAAACTGTCCAAGTTTTACGGTGACCGTCAACTCACCTCTCACCAGCTTTGGAGTTGCAACATATTCGATGAAGCGCTACAAAGGGTTTGACCACGTGAAAATGTCGCCCACCAAAGTTTGCCGTGAGATACAATTTGTCAATTCGGACCGAAAATCGCAATATAATTGTGATTAGGAAATTTTAGATGACTTTCTCGGATCGTGTTCAGGATCACGTTGTCAATCAAAGAAATCGCGGGGAATTGCCAGGCGCAAACAGGGTTGGCCTAGCGGGTACTCCCGGCGACGGACCTTACGTTAAAATTTGGCTGAGAACCGATGACGACAAGATTCTCAAAGCGTCGTATGACACGAACGGCTGCCCAAGTTCTATTGGCTGCTCCAGTGCTTTGTGCGAATTGGCAATAGGGCGAGACATGAATAATATGAAATTACTGGAACCAAGGGAGCTGGAATTGTTTCTTGGCGGACTACCAGAAGGCAAAGGTTACTACGCCGCGCTCGCGATTAACGCCCTTCGAAGTGCAATGGGACAAACGTAACTTGCCTGGAACCATATAAATGGTGATCTAGTTGCTGCTAGTAAATCTCCAAATTGTTAGGATGATTGCTACTCGAAAGCCAAAGCTATACTGTTGCCAGCTTACTGGTCAAACACGACCAACAAACAATAGGAAGACATCCTACAACTCTAGACCGTAAAGAAATAGAGACTGGTCAGGACCATCTCTTAAACACCTATTTGTTTAGCTATCACAATCAATATGAGGTTGATCGAGAGCGATGTCCATACACTCATTTATATTAATTGCATTTATCCCTATGGTTTCCTTCTTAGCAACCTAACCATGGTCACAACTGCGGCAACACACATACAGAACGCTATAAACTCCACGAAATAGACATAAGGCGGATGATAGGCAGACATCAAATGTCCCGGACGATTAGGATCGGGCCTGTCCATCCCTGTGCCAAGAACGAACGGAACTACGTAACTTAGATCCAACAAGATCCACAACGCAATTCCGGTCAATACTATGCAGCAAATCACTCCAGCAGACTTAGTTATTGATTTCATAGTTAAACATTACCTAAGATAAGGTAATTCATCCAAAATACACCCTGCCAAAGCATCACCATGATCTGGATTATTCCCTTCGCCGCAACAATGCATTAGTTCATGTAAAATAGTCATTTCTATTGCATATAACTTGTGTAAAGCGCAAGCCGGATATACGCAAGTGGCTGAGACTTGACCGATGCAAAACCATCCACCCTTTTTACAAATGGTGTCGACTGATTCGTTGCAAATATGTATAACACAAAGTGGCCCCCAGCCAGGAGGATCTGTATATGCGCAGTTGGCACCGCGGCCACAACCATACCAGGAAGAATTGCAGGTAATCTCAACTTTGTGTTTAGCAGAGGTGGAAGTACACTTGTTCAAGATGCAGTCATACATATCTTGGGCTTTCTTGGCGGTTCCCAGCTCGCCTTGCATGCATTTTAGGGCTCGATTATAGTTCCACGGGTGAGCTTTAACTTTGTCAGCTGCATCGCACGCAGCCTTTTGCCCGCCGTCAAGTGATATTGGTGGCGGAGCCTTAACGGCCTTGCCGCCCTTGCAGGCTTCGCACGGACACTCGTAAGTGACCTTTATGGTATTTCCAGTAGGATCTGAAAGAGCGGTAGGCCGACTCTGGACATATACATATGCCTTTTCCGCTGGCCAGTAGCTATCAATTGATGTCCATAAGGCATTGGTATCATTATAGTGCCGCGCTCTAACGTAATGAGTCGATGCTTTGAGATTTGAACTACGATATCCCAAAGTTCCCATCCAACCGAACGAACCTCTTGACCCCGAAGACCAGAGAGAATTGCCATAGGGTCTATATCTTCCGTCAAAGGTTTTGTTAGCTCCAGTTTGGTCAATTTCAGCGGTGACGGAACCAAGACTGTCGGTAAGGAAGTCCTTTCGGCCGCTGGCATCTTTGTAGCCAATCATCTGGCCGTCGATCGTGTAGTAATTGGTTGTTGGCATTGTTAGCTCCTGCCTTGCAAAAAGTCGCTTCCATCCCATACAAGAGTGGTAATTCCCGCTCCCTGCTGCTCAGTTCTCTTTAGTCCATCGGGTTCGTAAGTCATAGTTGTGAGGGTCGAATTGAAGATATGGACAACCAGTCGGTTTTCCTGGTCGTAAACCATCGTAACAAATGGTGATCCTCTTCTGTCACTTACGTCATCCGTATGAATCACCGTATTGTTTCCATCACCGCTGTAGGTATAAGTGGAAATTAGATTAATGGTCCTGCTGGTTATAATTTGGCCCGCTGGATTATATACGATGGTAGTCGGGCCATCTTCGTTTGTAAACGTCCGGTTGTCCACCGCATCGTAACTGTAGGTGTAGAATGCGCCTGTCTGATAGAAGAATGCCGATATTAGCCTGTACTTATTGTCATAACCGTAAACTGTAAGTTCGCCATTACCATCGAAGATTTGAAGCGGATTACCGATGTTATCATAAGTGTAGGTAAGTCGTTGCCAATCAGAACCACTTGGTTGGAAGTCTTCCATCTTCGTTATTCTGGAATTCGCATCGTAGGACTTGGCACGAATGATTCCAGACTGAAAGATTAGAGTCGTCTGACGAGAATATTGGTCGTATTGGAAGGTGGTTTTCACGCCACCTGGATCGACGAATGTCGTTGTTCGTCCAAGGGCATCGAAGGAAAATGTCCTGACGCCACCATCGGGATCCTTGAGCGACGTTCGCTGATTCACCGCATCGTAAGTGTAAGCCTGACTCAGCAAACCCGGGTCAGTCTTGCCGGTTAAATTTCCATTCAGGTCATATGTATAGGTAGTTGTTCCCGTATAATTGATGGCCGACGTTGGAAGGCCGACGCTATCGTATGAATGCGTTATGAGTGATCCATCTGCAAATTTGATGATAGTTTGCTGTCCAACAGGGTCGTACATGAAACTTGTCACGACGCCACTGTGTTGTTGCTTCGTTAGCCTTCTGCCATTTGCATCGTAGCCATAGGATGTAACACTTCCAATTTCATTGGAAATAGCGGTTACTCTACTATTCGCATCGTAAATCATCGTAATGAGATTACCGAGTGCATTTTGCAGCCCCACTTGCCTGCCAATGGCATCGTACGTGGTGGTCGTTCGGAAGCCGAAGGAATCAATACTTGCCATCGCGCGACCTAGAGCAGTGTAAACCGTTGAAGTGATATTGCCATTGGCATCAGTGACTGCAATTTTGCTACCGCGAACATCATATGCAAATGACGACATCAGGCCAAGTGCATCTTGCGCTGAAATCGTTTGCCCAGCACCATCGTAAACGGTTGTCGACAAGAAACCAAGAGGAGACAGTAAGGCAATTGGTCGGTTTGCTGCATCGTAAATCTTTGATGAAATTTCGCCCAATGAATTAGTAAACGCTGTCACTCGACCGTCTGCATCATATGTGTAGCTCGAAACTAAGTTCAGGGCACTTTGAGAGGTCTTGCGCCGCCCAGCCAGGTCATAAGTCGATGACGAAAGGTAGCCCCGAGCGTCTTGAACGGCAATTGTCTGACCTGCCACATCATAGAAATAACTTGTGATGAAGCCCTTGGGGTTAATACTGGACGACGCAAGATTCAAATTAGCTTGATAAATCGTAGTCCAAACAAAATTCAGGCCATCTTGAGTGGTAAGTTTTGCACCAGAAAGGTTGTAAGTGTAACTTGTGGCATACCCAAGTGCATCGACATTCGCAATTACCTGACTGGCCCCGTCATAAACCGTTGTTTGAACGAAGCCTAGCGGAGAAGTGCTCGCTACTATTCGGCCCAAGGCGTCGTACGTTTGTGTAGTTCGGTTACCGAGGGCATCTTGAATTGCAACTACATCGCGCGCATTGTAGATCGTTGTAGCTAGGTCACCAAGGGCATTTTGAACACCGTTTGGCCTTCCCGAGGAGTCATATGAGTAACTCGTGAAATAACCGAGTGCGTCCTGGCTCGCGACTTTCTGTTTTGCGTAATTATAAACAGTGGTGTTAATTCGTCCGAGCGGGTCAATCGTCGCCGTCTTTTCGCCCATGCTGTCGAAGACAAAGGTCCAGATGCTTCCAAGTGGGTCTTTGCTGGTCAGAATATTGCCAAATCGGTCATAGGTCAGTGTGGTCCTAAAACCCATCGGTGTTACGTTTGCTACTTGAAGGCAAGAATCGTAAACCAAAGTGGCAACCGCATCGAAAGGATTCATTTCCGAAATTAGATTCCCGCCAACATCGTAGGAGTAGCTGGTGATATAACCGAGCGGATTTGTTTTCGCTATCATGTTTCCGAGTGAGTCGTAAGCCATGGTGAAAATACCACCATCTGAATCTAATTGGGCAATTCTATTTCCAAAAGAGTCGTATTGGAAAGTAGTGAGTAATCCACGTGGATCCTGACCTACAAGCTCTTGGCCAATGGAGTCATAGGAAACAGTTGCCCTCCTCCCTAATGGATCAACCGACGCTACACGCCTCATCTTGGTGTCATAAATGCTCGTCCATACGTTGCCAAGCGCATCGATCTGTGTGGTGAGATTCCCTACAGAGTCATACTGGAAGGTAGTGCGATTTCCAAGCGGATCATCAGAAACGAGCACCCTGCCCGAGCTGTCAAATACTCTGCTTTCAATTGTCCCGTACGGCACAATGGTTTTCGTACGGTTTCGCAGCAGATCGTAGGTATACGTGACCGTATATCCCTCTGGCAACTGCCTATTGATCAGATTTCCAATCCCGTCGTAAATTAGAGTAGTTAAAGCATTTCTGGGAGATTGAATCACGGTCAGGCCTGTTGCATATGAATAAGTCCATGCCGCACTTCCAGCAGTCACCTGGCTCACCCTTCCTGCTCCATCGTAACTGTAATCTGTTCGATAACCTCGCGGGTCTTCAACGGCAGTAACAATATTTCCGGAAACGGAATATTTCGTTTGGCAACCAGACGGAACCATGAAGGTGGTGAGGTTTCTTGCGGAATCATATTGCATTGTCCAAACTCGTCCACCCCAATCTTGAACACTCGAAAGCAATGACGTTGGCAAACTTGCGGCATATGCAAATGTCAAAAGCCTTCCTGCGGGCTCCATAATTGTCTTCAGCAATCCCAATTCCGCACCAGAGCCGTAAGTAAACGTCTGGGCATTGCCGCTCGAGTCGTAGACACTGGCAACCTTGAGCGTTGCTGGACTACCGCTGCCAACTTGGTCTACATACCGAGCGACAGAGCCGTCGATCATTCGCTCAGTGAACACCGTTCCGTCATAGGTCAACGTCGAGCCACAAACTGGGGCACTAACAGGCGTATATGTGTTTAACCCTGAAACGGAACTCACCAAAGTGAAAGCGTAATTTGAAAAATCTCCTCGAACGAGCGTAACAACGCCATATCCAACTTGCGAAACTATGTTCGCGGCTGCGGTGGCAGATCGTCCAAAGCCAAACTCAAGGTCAGAGGTGCTTTCGGTGCTGTAGAAAAATTGAACGGTGAGTCCAAATCCCTGGGCTTTTAGACTTATTTCGGGGTCTATGCGAAGCTCACCAGTATAGGGATCAGGCGTAGGATGATATGGGTGGTCTGATCCCCCAAAAACTGCCCCCGGCGATGAGTCGTACTTCATATTTCACAAGTTCGTCCCAAATCCAATTTTGCAGAAGTCCCCCTTCAATGGCACGATGACTTATCGTACTACAAAATGAACCAATTCGAAGAATAATTTTCAAGGCTTTTTTATTGACACGTTCAATTGAATGACAAAAAGTGTGAGGGAAGGTCGATTCTTAGTATTGAGCCCATCGTAGCAAGAAAACCGGCCAGTGTGAGGTTCAACTAGAATGCCAACCTGACTATCGTTTTATGCTCCGCAGTACGCGCCATTACGAAGCTGGGGCAGCCTGAACGTTGCCATTTGATCTTCCCTCCGACATCTGCAATAGAGGCTTATCAAATGCCAAATACAACTCAATGGCCTCAATAACATGTCTAGCCTCGATTAAATCTAAACATCGTGGAAGAATGCGTCCAGAGTTGGTCTTTACAGGCCTAAGACAAAGGCTATTATCTTGTTCGGAGCCGTCGCCCAAGAATGTAATTCGACTTTTCCAACAGCCACCGTTGTCGCAGCAGGCCAAACTTCCGTTGGTGTGAAGGTATTGATGGTGTGGATATGCTTCCCATTGGGAGGGTTCGCGCCCGCCTGCGACAACCACACATGGACGATTCTTGGGCCTTCCGGGCTTTGTTTCCACAGCAGCCGCCATGTGCATGAACATCGTGACTGGACAAACAACGCCATCGGAATTATAGACAAGCCTCACGGCTTGCCGAAGGTCCGTTTTTCCACACAAATTAATTACATTTTTAAGAGCAGGATGAGTGTGTCCCTCATCGCCAGATCCTGCTTGAACAAAAAGAATTCTGTCCTTAAAGTGATCGACTACTTCCTGGCAACGATCTGGGTCCCACCACTTGGCAGTAAAATCGGACTTTCCGCCACTGACAATGATCCAGAATTTGGTTTCCGGCCTTCCCATAATTTCGTCGACTTGGGAGAGCCAACCTTTCTCTTCCTCTCGCAAGTGAATGTCTCCTTTAAACTCGTGAGCCTTAATATCTACGCCCAGCTTCTCGCTAAGGAATAAGCGGAATCCGTGAATAAAATGGTAAGGGCTGGTATTACTCTGATGGATCAACGGATATTCGCATTGAATATCCTCGACATCAGAGTCACCTTCGGCAAGCTCTGTAATATATGGGTTGTTTTCCCATAATTGCCCGCACGATGTTCGCACATCCGTTTGAAATTGGTCTGGGAAAGTAAAATGCAGATCGCGCACGGCGGCAGTAAGCATTACTACATCCCCTGGTGACAGAGAATTCCTTAGGATTAATTTTCTCACTTCAGTATCGCATTCATTCTACAACCTTACACAAATCGTTTGGTATCCTGAATGAAGAATCTTCCATCCGTTCTCTAGCAACCATGGCACGGCAAGCGTGCCCTTCCCCGTAAACTTCTTAGCTCTGTATGGCGTGTCATCGAATATAACTATCGAATTTTCATGGAGAGCATGAAGTGCAGCCGTGACCTCATTGAGTGCGTGCTGCTCATGTCCAGGAATTTCGGTGTCCATACTGTCAATGAGCAGAATATCTATTTTCGACTTGAATTTGGCGAGGAAATCAACAGAATCTCCGTGCGTGATACTGACTCCTCTTAGTTCACGAGTGGCACTTCTTGCAAAGGCGCAGTTCTCAAAATTGTTGTCCACCGAATGGAGTTCACCGCCGGTTCGATGCGCAACGGTCCCAAGCAAATAAGTTGAATAGCCAGCTCCACGCCAATCTTCTTCACCGCGGATGCACCCAGTTTCAACGATGACAGGTCGGTCAAACCTCTTTAAAACCTCTTTAATAAGTTTGTCGAAACCAAGATGTCGGTCGATATATTGAGAAAGGGAATTTCCGTGTCCCCTTTCCCAGTCAAGGACAAACTGCTGAAGCTGCATGTCCGCTCCTAACTGATCAGATGCCAAATACCTCGGTCCGCTCAACATCTGGGCGGCAACATCGGCAATAAAACTTGGTTCAAACCCGTTGTAGCCTGGACTCTCCACAATATTAAAGAGAATTCTAGTTTTCTTGTTTAGCTCATGGGTTATGCCATGAGGAACAATGTTCACCGTGCGCCCTCTCGGAAGAGAAACGCGCCCTGGATACTTAGTTAGGCTTGGATACAGGCCAACAACAGGTATATCAGTCAGCCGAGACAAATGAAGGGGGCCACTGTCGACGCTGATAAGGAGGTCACATTGCTGGAAGAGCGCGAGGAGAGTTGTGACGTCAATCCACTTCCAGTCGTCAACCATGTGGCGGACTCTCCAGTTCGCCATCCTAGCTACCCGGTTGTCCCAGTCAAGAAGTACGAGGGTGCCACCAATTCGATCAAGTAACTGTCGATAGAGTTCTATTGCGGTGTCTTCTGGGATGTTCTTCTGGTCTGGAGAAGTGTTGCCCATCGAATGAATCAAAACTATCGGTTTTGGAAGATCTTCTAGAAAATCAGCTACCGATTTTCGCGACTCATCGATAATCCACGGGCTCACATCGATTTTAGTGGAATAAAGCTCTTCCCAAAGTTCTTCACTTGTTCCTATGGCTGGCAAGGGAGATCCCGTTACGTTTATGCCTACTTTGTTGTACAGCCAGTACTGATCCGCCGTTTCAATAGACGGGTCGGGAGACTCGCAGAAGTACACATATTGGAGATTCGGATGATCGACTGGTATGCGAGCGACGCCTTGGGCTGAAAAAGCGGCGGCCTTGTCGTCGGCGCAGTGTAAGTTAATTCGATATCCTCGTCGCTTGTAGAGTTCAAGAACATGGGCAAAATTTGCACAATCGCCGAGCCCATGGTCAAACCATAGATTCAGCTCCATCGATTTGTCATCATCCTTCGATGCAATTTCGCCAGATTTCGGTTCCACATTCATAGTTTTTTAGATCAACAAATTGTCCGGGCACATGAAAATGACATCGAAGTTCAACGCAAGATTAATTCGGAATATTTACTTCTGCTTTTGGTCAAAACATCCACGACAAAACTAAAAACGTTATGTTCGTCCTTAAAGACCTAGCCCGTATTTGCTGCTGCGCTGCTTGAAATAGGCTGGATCTTGTTGTGGTGGAGAATTCCGTTTGCAAAATAGACATGCTGCGGCTCACAAGTCCATCCGAAAACTTGAGCATGGCCCGCGTCTTCGATCGAAATGACCCTGATGGCATTTCCTAGCTCATCGACAAGCATGTGCACTTCCAAATCAAAGTCCTTTATGACCATTTGTTCACCCAAATGATTGATCAGTTCATGAGAATCCGAGCACGTAAATTCTCCCTTTTCGTGGACCACTCGAAGACATGGTTGGACTGAGCTGAAAACGTCTACTACTTTTTGTCTTGAATCGCCAGTCACGGACGGCCCGACAAGCAAATCTCCGATGCTGATTTCATATGCAAGCTTACAGTCATTTTGCCAGAGCCTAACCTTGGCATTTCCGACAAGGCAAGAAGAAGATGAGGAAGATGATGATGACTTTGAAGAACTAGGCGAACCGGAAGAACTTGAACCGGACGAACCGGACGAACCGGACGAACCAGACGAGTTTGATGTATCTGACGACGCGCTGGTCGAACTTAAGGAGAAACCGGAACTTTGAGACTGCCCGGAACTCTGCGATTGCTGGGAAGACGATGTCTCGCTAGATGCTGAAGACTGATGTGAGGACGAAGATGAAGAACTGCTTCCACCACAATCCACAGGCGGGCATCCGTCGTCGCCGGGCATTGGCAAAGGACTCTTCTGCCCCGGCGTACAACCGTCGCAACAGGAATCACCACCAGTTCCGGTTCCACCCCCCGACAGAATTGAGTAAGGCCCCGACCTCGTTTGGCTTGCTCCAAAATTATTCATTTTATTCACTCGACTACTTTTCGGCACGCCCCTACATCAATATACCGTTCGATTATACGACGAATATTCTTCGAAGTGAGCAAACTTAGGGATGATTTTCTGGCCATCTATGTTGTTCTCATGATTTTGTCGATTACGAATACTGCTGGACGAACTCGCTCAAGGGGCATCTCGCCTGCGGCTATCGTGGCGATTACATGAGATTCGGATCATAAATTTGTATCTTCAACTGTGATCTTTCCGCAAAGCCATTACAAAGTTGTGTATGCCTTGCTCAAGTGTATAGAAATCTTGTTCGTAGCCCAACTTTCGAAGTTTCGAAGTATCCGCCCTTAGATTCGTTTGATATTTGCCTTCCATTTCCTTGGGGAATTCCATATATTCGATGTGACCCGCACCTGCTTCTCCAATTATTACATTTGCCAGTTCGTTCCATGTTCGGTCAACGCCGGTGCCCGCGTTGACTATCTCCTGAATCGAGTCCTTTTCGTAAAAAAAGAGATTGATGTCCACGAGGTTTTTGACTGAAACAAAGTCCCTTCGCTGTTCGCCCGGCCCAAACTCGCCATACGCGCCGAAGATCTTGGCAACACCAATCTTATGAACTTGGTCGTAAAGTTGATGGACCATAGAGGACATTTTCCCCTTGTAGGACTCTCCAATTCCGTATGCATTGAAGTAGCGCAAGCCAACCACGGTGGATTCAATCCTTGGTATAAGTGACCTCACGTACCGGTCAAAAAGGACTTTGGATTCTCCGTAAATATTAAGACTTGACTCCAGGCCATCATCTTCAATTCCAATTTGTCTGTTGCCATATACAGCTGCGCTGGATGCATATATGAAGGGAATTCGGTGATCTGTTGCAAAATGAAGGAGGGCTTTCGAGTATTCAAAATTGTTATGGAGCATATAATCCTCGTTGGTCTCAAGAGTATTCGTACAAGCCCCCTGGTGAAAGATGACATCTACCTCTGAACCGTGAATGCTTTTGCCAAGCTGGAGGAGAAAAGCGCTCTTGTTGACATAATCGCGATACTTTGCCCCTGTAATATTTTTATGCTTTTGAGTGCCTTCGATGTTGTCGATGATCAGGATATCTTCAGCACCCCGCGAATTTAATTCACGAAGAAGATTGCTTCCTACAAATCCAGCCCCGCCGGTCAGAATGATCATTAGGCACTTTCTCCTGCGCGGCCCCGGCGCAACCGGTCCACCTTTGATGGACCTTGGATCAGTTCCCTATCAGACAGACGTGGACAAACATTAGGGTGTTCACGGCGCTTCGGTATTCGCGAGTGTGGATAAGTTTTCAAGTTTTTGTGCCTTGGCGTGAAAAACGTACGGATTATCTGAGTTAAGACGAGATTGTGGAATATTGTACCAAGCTGACTCGACAAATTCTGGGCCCAAATTAATAGGAATTTGCTACGGCACAATCAATCCTCTCCCTTGCCTCAAATATAGAAAGCACTGGTGAAGTTAAGTCTTGCGAACAGCGGCCTGCATTTCCCCAGATTGCTGAACCAGGAAACCAAACGTCTCGGCGGCCTCGAGCAGGGCCCCCTTAACTCCAGGACAATTTTGCCACTCACAATCATCGAAGATCATAATCCCGCATTGAACGAGGCGTGGCAAAAAAAATCGATTGCGTCACTTGTGGTTTCATAGAAGTCGCCGTCTACATGAACAAAGCAGAATTGGGAGTTGCCTAGTTCATCTGCAACTGTCCGGGAATCCAGCCAGTTTTACTTTAAGGCTATGCCTTTCAGCTTGTCCAACGTGAAATTTTGCTTGAAGAGTCGTGGATTTGTTTTTTTGACGGTTCTGCTGCTCGGTGAGGTTCTTGCCTAAAAGGTGTTCCGAAGCCATTCGGCAACCAGCGCCCCGAACTTTTCTAAGAATCTGTGAATTGGTCTCTCAATTGGAGGAAACTTTGAGAAACGCGGAGAGACAGCCGTAGATTCAAAAACTGTCGTTTGAGCCTGATAATATCTCGTTTACACCGAGAGGGTTGGGGGTTCGAGCCCCTCATCGCCCACCACTAT
>JANYCU010000018.1 GCA_025360125.1 Armatimonadota bacterium
CTTCGCTGGAAACTTATATCCATGAAATCTACAACCAAGAAAGAATGCACTCGTCACTCGGCTACATCAGCCCACAACAATTCGAGTCGCGTCTAAACGGAGAGACGCGATGAAGGTGTCCGAAATTTTCACCGCATTTCAAGCCTGGGTCCCCTCCGAGGCTGGGAGGGGTGGCGCGTCGGTCAGCCCGAATTCTTAGTTATTTCTTGATCTGCGTGCCGGGTTTGATGATTCACCAATGTCCAACTCCCTATTCGCCTGACGAGGGGGCTGATTCCTTAACTAATAAGTAAGCCAACGAGCGCCAGCGTCGACAATTCATCCGACCCTTGTGGCGAATCGAAGAGTTGCGAAGCAACCAGGTCGATTGAGCGTAGCGAATAAAATAACTGCTTCAATTTCCAAATGGCCAGCGGCAAACGCCCTAGTCCATTCCCTCATTTACGGTGCACAGTAGCCTGGCTCCCCTCCGAAGCTGGGAGGCGTGGCGCGTCAGTCATCCCGACTTCTTGGGACTTGTTTGGCCGACGCGACGGGGTGGATGATATCCCAACTCCCTACAGCTAACAGCTTTCTAAATCTGTCCCCAACGCGATACCTCTTTTTGAAAGGCAGTTATATACTAGCCTAACCAAAGGAGGTAAGATTGAATCTAAGCACAATTCTTGAATCTAATCCACTTGGTATCCGATGGATTGACGATGGGATTTTGTATCGAAAGCCTATGGAATTTATTAGTTCTTGGAGCCATCGGGGGTTGTCTGCCTACCAATATGTATGTGGGCATTGCGGACTGCACAACGTTTCTATTGTAGGATTTGTTGCTACTCATCGAGTGATGTCAGGCCCGTCTAACTTAGACCGAGAGGCATATATTTACATTTGCTCAAATTGTTCGCGCCCAACGCTCGTGGTACCAGATCAGCCTTATTCACCTAGACCTAAACCGGGTGACAATGTTCCTAATCTTCCAGAACCAGTCGCGAAGCTATATGACGAGATCAGGGCGAGCATTCAAGCCGGGGCGTATACAGGTGCAATTCTTCTTGCTCGGACTCTCATAAACCACGTAGCGTTTGATCAGTGCGGAACAGAGGGAACTTTCAAGAAGCAGATTGAGGCTCTTGACAAGGAACGACTTTTACCGAAAGGGTCAAAGGAATGGGTTGATGAAATGAAAGACATTGGAAACGAGGTCACTCATGAATTGAAGATTTGCGATCCTGAGACAGCCGAACACGTGCTTTCGTTCACTCACATGCTGTTATCGTTGGTCTATGACTTCCCGAACCGTGTGCCCAAGCCACCGATTTAGATACCTACTTCTTGACTGAACCGGAAACCGATTCAGTTGAATTAGTTTTTCTAGCTTTAGCCAATTCCTTTGCTGCTTCCCTGATTTTTGCCTTTTCCTCGCGCTCGACTCTTTGAAGATCGCGCCCTTTGATGAAGGCAACCGCAAGAGAAACGATGGTACTTCCGCCAAGAACGCTCCCGACGATTGTTTGTCCCATGTATCCGAGTACGACTGTGGCGATCATCGCGAAAGTACAAAGTATGAAGGCAAAGTACTGACCTTTTGCCCGGGTTGATATGTCCGAATTAAGATGCAACCCTTCGATTGATATTCGATGTGCTTGTTGCTTTTCGGCCATCGTCAGAATGCGGTCAGCAGCACCCGGCACTGCCGATTCAAGGGTATTTATTGCCTCTGACGTGAGAACTCCGCTATGAACTTCTTGTTTGACGCTGAGCATTCTCAGGTCAACATTTGTCAGTGGTCCAGATACTTGCGTCGAGCGCAAAAGGTCATTTTCGGCTTTTAGTCGCTGGTTTTCTTTTGTGACCCTACTTGTGCGCCCGTTCATGCCTTACATTTCTAGAGATGGTTGAGAATTGTTCGCGGACTCTAGTCTTGCCGCTGCGTTTAAATCCCGCAGTACCAATAACCAATCCAGAGCGGATCCTGTTAGGTCTGCATCGGCAGGAGTTAGCGACTGGTTGTATTCCGACATCCAACCACCAAGGTCAATCGCTCGACCATACCCTTCCAAGAACGTTGGCTGGGCGTAAAGACTGGTTGCGGCATCTGTACTCATATGGTAATTATACGCACGAGATTGCCCGCAGGTTAGGCTTACAAGTGATTTTCGAACGCAAAGCCAGCAATTAGGTACAAGGTTAATCATTTTCGAATAGGTTCAACTGCTCAATTTCCGTTTCCGGTCTTCCGCTTCGCGTCTTTCTATTTCCGACTTTGGAATCTTTAGAATCCGCTTTGCCGCGTCCTCGAACGTCTTGAACTCCTGAGTCTTTTTTACGGCCTCGTCGGGGTCTTGGGGGGACGTATTCCTTTTCGACATTACATTGCTCCACAGGCGGATAACACCTTGCCTGTAAGTTGATTGTACGTTAGTCGGCACCCCGCGATTTGACTAAGAGCCTTTACGAATCTGCCACCGTCATTCTCTTTGCGGTGGTTGAACCGGAATACCTGCTCGACAACATATCGTTGCAAGTGGTAAGGCTCTACGCTGACATAGGTTCCTTTCAAGCCTCGCTTAAGTAGGCTCCAAAAGTTCTCGATTCCGTTAGTATGAACGTTGTCTCGAACGTACTCAGTAGCATGATGGATGACGCTATGAGCGTAGTAGAAACCCATTTGCTGATAGCTACCATGATCGTCAGTGAACAGCTTTGCATGACCGTCAACGTGCTTTAGAATGTTCTTCGTTGCACTCTTTTGGTCTGCTCGCTCGATTACCTTCGCTTTAACCTTACCGCCTCGCTCTAACATTCCGAAAACAACCGCCTTGCCTGCCGATCCGCGCGAACCATATCTCTCATTTCTTGCCATTCGTTCTGCATCGTGCATGTTGCTTGCCTTACCGCCGATGTATGTCTCGTCAACTTCAACCGTTCCCTTCAGGGTTTCAATGGTTCCGTTCTCAAGTGCGAGTCGGATTCTATGATTCATGAACCAAGCAGTCTTTTGAGTCACTTTTAAGGCTCTAGCTAGTTCGCATGAACTGATACCGTTCTTTGCGTTAACAATGAGCCACAGGGCAATGAGCCACTTATCTAGGCCAATTGGTGATGACTCGAATATCGTTCCGACCTTGACGCTGAATTGCTTCGAACATCCTTTACACTTCCAACGCTTTTGAGTTGCAAGGTAATAGTTCTCAGAGCAACCACAGACAGGGCATCCAATGACCCCGTCAGACCATCTTAACTTAGTCAAATAATCGTGAGCCTTGTCTACCGAGTCGAACATTCGAGTTGCTTCAAGTAGTGATTCCGGTGTTTTCATGAATCTAGTATGCCACGATTTTGGTTAGTTAAGTATATAATTGCCTTTTTGAAAGAGAGGTCGGTGAGCGATTTCGATTGAATTTAATCGAAATCGTGAGCGAACCGGGAGAGTAGTGACGGCCATTGGGATAGGATTCCCAACTCCCAACGCCAACGGCCAACAACCTGAAGCTTCTTAGTCCATTCCCTCATTTACGGTGCACGGTAGCCTGGCTGACGCGACGGGGTGGATGATGTTCAGGCTTCCAAATCTCCCAACCCCCAACGGCAAACTGCAAACGCATTCTGCACCCATACGGCTTTGCCCTATCAACTTGAAACATCAGGAACTTGACCCCGGAGGGGTCACAGATAATAGCCAGGCGGTCGCAGTGACAATGAGCCCTAGCGAAATTGGAACGAAGACCCCTGGAAAGGTCAGAGTAGTCCCACGTCCAAGGAGCTTTGCGACCCGGCGATTATCGCCGATCCCTGCGACTGCCAACTGACAACAGCCAACGACCAACGACCAACGACCAACGGCAAACGGCAAACGGCAAACGCCCTAATCCGTCCCCCTCGCCTTACACCTCAACCGATGCATATCAACCGTCCCAAACTCTGGCTTCGGCTTCCGCGCCGCCCGGTCAGCCAAAGCCGGAAACGGCTTCGACGGCAACGTTTGATACCAATATGCCACGCTCGACAAGTCAAGCGCTAAACAATTCGCATGCCCATGCTCAATGCTCGCCCGTAAACCTTTCTTAAACCGAATCGGGTCGTCAAAGTGAAACCGATAGACGTGCGTCCGTCCCAACCAGCCGTACCGCGCCGAATCATTGCCTTTGCCCGGAGCCCGCGCCGTTCCAAAGTAAGGGTGCATATAGATCTCGTCCGGACACCAACTCTGGTTGAAATAATCTTCCGTTCCCGTTCCGTGGGCGGAGCCTGGCCAGGCTTCGCCATCGACCAAAAACATGTCGTCGCCCTCGCCGTACCAAATCGGAGTATCCGACTGGATGAAGTAATTCACCCCAACGTAATGCCCCCTCCCCGAAATATCGCAGAACACATAGTTGTTCTTGTCCGACTGATTTTTCTGAAACTCGCCAAACACTTCCCACTCGTTTTCCTTGCCCGTCCCGTCCTCCGGAGTGGTCAATTCTTGGTTGTACCAAGCGTGAAAACAAGCGGTATCCGCAGGCAGCGACGGATGATTTTCGTAGTCAACGTAGTAGTAAAAATGCTTCACGTCCACGTCGGAATCGTTCTCCAAGGTAATCCGAGCATTCTTATGAAATGGCATCGGGAAGTAACAAACTAATGATCGTCCTTCAACTGGGGTTGCTGCAAGTGGGAGCGTTTGGTACACATATCGCGTCCCCCATCCTTGCCCAAAGAATTCACCAATCGGCGATTCCACGCTCGCGTGCTCCTGGTCATCCCAGTACATCCGCAAAATCAAGTTTCGTCGCGAGTCGGGATCGTCGTGGTGGAACGTGCACCAAATGTGGGTGACGATTCCGGGGTGGTCCATTTCGGCCAGGGTAACCGTTGTCCCGGCCGGAATCGGAATATTATCCGCATTCCCGCCGCTGCGGTCGTAACTAGAAATTCGATGCGTCGTCGCATCGACGAGCTTGGCAATATTCGCCAAAGGACCTTGACTCATTTCACGAATATGTTACTCTGCCGGAGCGAAGGCGTCCCGCCTGCATCTTGTTATAGCCCCCGGCCGAGTGGGTAGGGAAAGTTTTCAACCCCAATGCAGGGCCGGGTTATGGGTGGCTGACATAAAGTGCAAGGATTGATAACGTGAGATCGCTACTTAGAAAGGTCAAGCATATAAACGCCAAAGTGTTCAGTCTCCTCAATCGGACTAACTTTGCCATTGAGCCCAGCCACTCGTGACCTTCGGGTGAAGATAACTCGCGCTGCTATCGGGTACTTCACGTCACGCAATCCATTTGGCTTTGTTGGACTTGACCTCAATGGCATGGACTTCAATGCCTCAAGGTCATCCGTCTCAACCACTGTATGATTCAAATACATGATCAACGACGGCAAATCCGTCTCCTTCAAATCAGTTGTCCCCGTCCCAAGGTCCTTCTCCTGCCGACCTATCTTATAAAAAGCCTCGATCTCAGGATGCTTTCGCACCAGGGCTTGCGCTTCATTTTGCCCTGACTTCACAAAGGCGAAATTCTGAACTGGATTCAAAATCAAAAGCAAGAAAATACTAATCCCCATCATCATTTCTGGCTGCCAACGAATCTTCGGATCTTGACTCATGCGCTTCGCCGCAAGCATCGCCATTGGCGGAATTACTGGCAAAACATAATGCACCAGCTTCGCCCCGCTCAAAGAGAAGAACACAAATATGACAATCGCCCATGTCGCCAGAAACCGAGAAAATGAATCGTCAACATTCTCGCGCGAAAACGCCTTCCGCTCAATCCATCCCCAAGGGCAAATGGCCAAAAGAACGATCGGAATATAAAGTGGCAATCCAATGATCCCGAGAGAGTGAGCCTTGTCGCCCCCCAAGAATCGACCGACATTCTGCTCGATCAAGAATTTCTGAATGAACACGTCGCCGTTGGCAAGGTAACAGGGAACATACCAACAAGCAATCGTCGATGCCAAAACCACCGTCCCGACCAGCCAATACCCCTTTAATTGAGCCCGAATACTGGGGTCTCGCCACACCGCGATTCCGGCAACCAAAACGAAGAGTAACAACGCAACTGGACCCTTGGCAAGGACTCCGAGTCCGAGGCAAAAGGCGGTAAGGATTCGCCATCGACGGTCACCAACTAGCGACTCGTAAAAGCTAAGAAATGCCGTTGTCAGGGCAAGGTTTAGGGCAGCGTCGGTCATCATGAGCCGACCGAGACCGAGGACCAACACGCTCGAACCAAGGCAGAAAATTGCCGAAGATTGAGCCTCCGTGTCATACCGTCGACGGGCAAAAAACCCGCAGACGACGAATAGCCCAATCGTGCATAGGACCGACGGCAATCGCGGTCCGAAATCCGGACCAAAAAGCATCATGCACGGCTTAGCAAGCCAGTACAGCAAAATCGGCTTCTCGAACCATGGCTCTCCGTTAAAAAACGGAGTGATCCACTCGTGGCGACGGTTCATCTCAGCGACTACCGCACCGTAAAAGCCCTCGTCAATATCGAAAAGGCCCGTCATCCACCATCCGAAAAGCGGAAGGCAGGCGAAAAAAAGGGCCAATCCTGGTGATAGCCCTCGATTCCTCATAAATGACAGTCTACCGGGACAGGATTGCCCTCAAACCCCTCTCCCGTCAAGAAACGGGAGAGGGAGAACAGCCTACTTCAGCCGTTCCATGTATTTATCGCGGAGCATCGTATGTTTGCTCACCAGCTTTCGCGGTTGACCATTGATGAACACGTACCGCATCGTCGTGGTCAGCTCAAGCGGATCGCCGTCGGTGACAATCAGGTTGCCCATCTTGCCCGCCTCGATCGAACCGAGTTTGTCCTCAACCCCAAAGATTTGCGCCGCATTGATCGTCAGAGCCTTCAGCGCGTCCTCGCGCGAAAGGCCATAAGCACAGTGCTCGCCAACCTTAAATGGCAGCATCATCGTCTCCGCTCCGCCCCCGCTCGAGAAGCAGAACTTCACTCCCGCCTTCGCCAGCAATCCCGCTTTGACGTAAGGAGTATCGTACGGCTCCCACGGATTGTCGGTATTGTTCGCACCCAGCGTGCTCGCGCCCGCCGGAGAAATGATCACCGGAATTCCCGACTTCTTCAGAAGAGCCGTTTCCTTCCATGCTTCCGATGCACCCGACAGTGCCGCCTTCAAATGATACTTTTGGGCAAAGGCAACGGCCGCGCGAATCGAGGCCGCGTTCCGAGTTGAAAGCACAACCAACTTCTCACCCCGAAGATAAGGAATCATCGCTTCCATCCCGAGGTCAATCGGCGTCGCAGGATCAATCCTTCGGTTTCGCATGTAACTGATCGACTGATCGAAATAAGCTTCAACCGCTCTATCATTCAAGCCCGCGCCACCCTGCGGAGGTCCAAAATCTTGAACGGGCAAACGACCACCAAGGTAGTCGTAATATTGCTCAAGCTGCGTTAAGGTTAACTTCTCGTCGCCAACCTTGCCGTCCATTTGCCCCGTTGCTCCAGCTCCGCCGAACAGAATCGACGTATCAACCACGTCGCAAAGGTCAAAATTGCCCCGACCACGTCCCGCCGAGAAGTTGACGATCAACCCAGCCTTCCGGGCCACGCCAAACTCTTCGGTTGTGTACCCATCCATGTTGATGATCGCGCCCTGGCCCGAAATCGTTCCCCCCGTAGGAGCGGAAAACGCATTTGTCACGCCGTTAAACCTTGCCGGACCAAAGTGAGCACTTTCGCACCATAGGTTAGTCAGCGAGTCCAAGTCAGCGTTAAGCGTTCCAAATTCTCGGTTGTCGTTCATCACCGGAATCGGACTAATTTCCATCAATCCAATCGACGATTGACCATCGATAAAGCCCGGATAGACGTGGAGTCCGTTTCCGTTCACCACCGAAGTCCCACCCGGAATCGAAACGTCCTTACCAACCGCCACAATTTTTCCGTCTTTAACGACAACCGTGCCGCCCACAATGTCTGGACCAACAATCGGGTGGACCGTAGCTCCCACGATTGCATATGCATTTGACCTCGAAGGAATCCGATCATTTTCCGCCTTGTTCACCTTTCGGTCAAGCTTCTGCTTCGTGGTCGATGTCGCATCAATTCCAAACGCATCTCGTCGCTCGAAATAGACGTCGCCATCAATCATCGTCATCGCGCACTTCGAATAAACGCTCATTGGGTGACCATCCCACATCACGAGGTCGGCATCCTTTCCAACTTCGATACTGCCCGTTCGGTGGTCAATGCCAAGCTCCTTCGCCGGGTTAATCGTGATGGTTTGCAAAGCCTCTTCTTCGGTAAATCCGCCAAATCGCATCGTCTTCGCCGCATCAACGTTGAGGGCGGTCGTTCCGCTCAACCCGTCCGTGTTGATCGAAACGTTAACGCCTGCCTTTTTGCAGATCGCCGCATTCCAAGGAATCGCGTCATATCCTTCTTGCTTGAACGACCACTCATCGACAAAAATCGAAATTCCGACCCCGGCCCTTGCCAACTCAGGAGCGATCTTATAAGCCTCTAAAGCATGTTGCATCGCGCCAATTTTGAATCCAAATTCTTGGCTCAACCGGACCATCATCAACATCTCATCGCTCCGATAGCTGTGGCATTGCACCCAGACTTTCCGGTCCAGAATGTCTTTGAAAGTTTCCAGTCGGACGTCTCGCCGGGGTTTGACTGAACTCTTGCCCGAATTAAAGGCTTCCCAGTCTTTCTTATACTGCCGAGCCTCAGTAAAGGCGTGACGATAAAGCGACTCAACCCCCATTCGGGTCGAAGGGAAGCGAGTATTCGTAGAACTGCTCTTGCGAGTGACGTTTTCCCCAAGGGCAAACTTGATCATTCGGGGAGCGTCGCCAATTTTTGCCTCCTCTCCCGTCTTGCCGTACTTGTACTTGATGACCACACTTTGGCCACCAACCGCATTCGCACTGCCATGCAGAATCAATGCCGAAGTGTGGCCGCTAGCGAGGGCTTGCCAGGCCGAAAGGGAAGACAAGTTGAGCAAATCTCCCATCCTCGTTTCCGCCGAAATGCTTTCCGCGCCTTCATTGGTGCCATCCGCTGCTCGGTGCGAGTGAGCGTCGATAATCCCCGGTGCGATAACTTTGCCTTTCGCATCAATCGTAACCGTTCCCGAAGGAGCTATCAGTCCATGTCCAAGCTTTGCAATCTTCCCATTTTGTACAAGAATATCCGAGTCTTCAAGGGTTCCCTTAGTACCAGTAAGCACACGGGCATGAGTAATCAAACAGTTGCCATTGGTAACCGTTTTCGGCTTCCGATGAGCCTCAAGCTCAAAGGGAAATTGTGCGTTGGCGATGGTCGAAAGACCAACAAAAGCGAGAGCAATAATTCTCACTTACCTCCCTCCTTCTTGGGTTCCAGAACCGCTTTACCCGTAATCCAAACGCGTTCGACTTTAGTTGCAGAGTCGGCGAAATCTCCCGACATGAGGACGAGATTTGCTTGTTTGCCCATTTCAATGGTTCCGAGTGAGTCACTGACACCGAGGATGGTGGCAGCGTTGCTGGTCATGGCCTTAAGGGCCGCATCCTTATCTAAGCCATGCTTGATAAGGTTTCGCACGTTGTCGAGAAATTGACCGGGCGAAGATCCGCTGGTAAGGGCGAATTTAACTCCACTCTTGGCCAATACTCCGGCTCCGGCAACTTGCTCGGCCCATTTGTCATGTCGTTCCTTCTTGAACTCCACCGGAGTCTGGTCAGCCAATTCAATCGTTGACTTATCTGGATCGACCGACGGCTCGAAAAAGCCGTCAACCGAGTACAGGACGGATGACTTATTTGCCAGTAACTGAGCAGACATCTTGTACGCGTCTCGTCCACCCGCAATCATCACCGGGAATCCAAACTCGGTACCAAATCGAAATGAACGTTCAATCTCTCGATCGATATTGGCTTCAAAAATCCCTGGTCGTTTGCCCGTAACGAGAGGCGCCAGATCTTCGAGCGATTTCATCCAAGAGGGCTTGGTCTTTTCTTTTGTCAACTCGACCCCTTCTGTCAGTGACTTTGCGTCGGCCAACACTTGTCGCATCAAAGCCAAAACGCCGAGAATGTTGGAAGGATAGCCTTCGCCTCCTCCGTTTCGGAACCCAAGTCCAAACCCGTATTGGTTATTCAGAACTCGAGCCTTATCCGCCGCAGGGAGCAGGTTAACAATTGCGCAACTTCCCCGAACACATCCTTTGTTTGGAGCAAGCAAAGCCGTCGTAATGCCGTTCTCATACGAGCTTGTGTCCTTGTCAAAGTCGAGGTTTTCGGCCGCGCCGAAGTCCGAAAAAATGCCTTTTCGATTGCCGATCCACATATAAGGCGGAGCCGACAGATTCAAATCTGGTTTGCCTTCGGTTTTAGGTTCCGGTGCCGATTTGGTCAATCGGGTCGAATAAGAGTCGATGAAGCCAGGATAAAGGAATTTGCCTTTTCCGTCAATCACCGTCAGCCCAGCTGGGGCCGCGGATGTCGAAACCGAGTCAATCTTTCCGTTTTTTACCACGACGGTTGCCCCGTCGAGGATTTGCCCGTCACCAACCACGACTTTCGCGCCAGTAATGGCGAAGTCAGTGGATTGCGCGAAGGCAATGTTAACCGTAAAGAGACCCGCGAGAGCGAGTAAATAAGGTCGCATAATGCTAACGGCTTTTTACCCTATGGTGGGCATAACCTCAGCGATTGAGAAGGAAGTGCACAAAGGTCGAAGACTCTTAATCCGTTTTTGAATCCCATATTAGGATTGATCCGTAGGATCGCAATATATCCGAGGAATGAAGTTCCCAATTCTCGAATACCCATAGGCGATGAAATGAGCTAAAAGTTTGCCTGGTTTGCTCAATTACCAATCCCTTTGTCCTTACAAAGACCGAGACCGACCCGGCGATTATCGCCGCAAAATAAATGAGAAGAAGCTCCTAAGTTCCCCTCGTGTCTCCGAACAAGTCAATCTGCAAGCGAGGAGCCAATCGCCAATTGCGCTCCAATGCGACCGGCACCAACTTCTTCGCCGTCGCCCACAATGACGCCTGATCCCGTCCTTCAGGCATCAACAAAATCCGATCAGCCGCAACTGGCCCAATTTCCGAAAGCAATAAATCGATTTCCGCAATCTCCGACTCCAAACCCGTAACCACAAACTTTAGTTGCGAATTGTATGAATTCACCAACTTTCGTAACACTTCTGGCTGTAAGCGCAACTCCTCATGCCGTTTTTCCCATTGCGCATCCCCCACTGGTGTCGAGTGCCCAAGCTTCGGACTAATCGACATGAGATCGCATTCCATATCCCGATAAATTGTCCCCGCCGTCTCGACCGTGATCGTTTTCCCAAGGGCTCTCAACTCCGCTGCAAGATCAACAATCGGCTCAAAAAGCATCGGTTCACCGCCAGTTAAAACGACGTGATCTAGGTTCCCCGAGACCACTTTTTCGATGATTTCTTCGATGTTTATTGTTGGCCCTTCCGGCGACCAAGATGCGTACGGAGTATCGCACCAAACGCAGCGCAAATTGCACCCGCTCACCCTCACAAACGTCGATGGCACCCCCGCCCAAATCCCCTCACCCTGAACGGAATGAAATATTTCGGCGATGCGGAGTTTCATGAGTTCCTTAAGATTATGTTTTCTTCAGCCCCGTAATTGTAGGGTGATCCTATATTGACGGTTTTGAATCTTAGGTTAGTCAAACTTACTTTCGACCTCATTACATTTTTTTGGCCTATTTGCAGGAACAGGCCCGCAGGGGCGCCAGTATGTCAGCCCAGCCCGGAGGGCTGGGTGTGAATCCCAATAATCCGAGAGGGCTGTAAGTCCGAAATATTCTTAATTCCCAAATTTCACGACCAACGGATCCATCATTCCAAGGGCGGCAAACCCCTTCTCCCGCAACAAACAAGAATCACAATGCCGACAAGGACGCCCATCGTCCGACGGGTCATAGCAACTGCTCGTCATCTCATACTTAACGCCCATCTCCAACCCAAGCGCAATGATCTGAGCCTTCGTCAACGCAATCAACGGAGTATGGATCGACATTCGCTGTCCCGTAACTCCCCGTTTTGTCGCCAAATTTGCCATATGCTCAAAGGCCGAAATGAATTCTGGACGACAGTCAGGATAACCCGAATAGTCGACGGCATTAACGCCAATGTAAATGTCATTTGCGCCTAACACCTCGGCCCAAGCCAATGCATACGAGAGGAAAACGGTATTGCGGGCAGGTACGTAAGTGATCGGAATCTCTGCGTCCATTTCCGCTTCGTCACGATCCTTGGGCACATCAATATCGGCGGTCAACGCAGATCCGCCGAACTGACGCAAATCAACATTGACCGTGATGTGCTGGACCACATTTTGCTGCGTCGCCTGCTCGCCAGCGAGAGAAAGCTCGACCCTGTGTCGTTGACCATAGTCGAACGACATCGCGTAGCATTCGAAGCCAGTTTTATTGGCGTCGGCCAGAACCGTAGCAGAGTCAAGTCCGCCGGATAAGAGTATTACTGCCTTCTGTTTCAAGTCTAATGAAGAGGATAGACCAAACGTCATAATGAATGTATGGCTGTCCAAGATCCAGTTCAGTGGTTTCGACGCCAATCTGCGCCAGTCTCAGTCGCGATCTGCATCTTACTTGCCGTCGGCGCGTTCCTTGGAACATTTGCCAATAACCTCTCCGCTCAGGTTCTCCAGTTCGACGGCAATGTCTTTCCAAAATTCTGGACCCTTCTGACCTATCCATATA
This sequence comes from Armatimonadota bacterium, assembly GCA_025360125.1. Classification (GTDB taxonomy): domain Bacteria; phylum Armatimonadota; class Fimbriimonadia; order Fimbriimonadales; family Fimbriimonadaceae; genus Fimbriimonas. Next base: position 12,725 of record JANYCU010000018.1, read on the forward strand.
TCGGATTCGTCTCCTTATTTCTCATCTTCGGAATCCTATGGATCTACTGGATCGGCTCGATGGTCGAGCGCGACTTGGGTAGCAAGAAATTCGCGATTGTCTGGCTGTTTAGTTCGGTTGTCGGCATCCTTCCCTTAGTCATTCTAAAAGCTCCAGTCTTCGGAATGTTGATTCCAGGAGCCATACTGGTCACCATTTGGGCCACGCGAAATCCCAACCAAATCGTGATGGTTTTCATGATTGTTCCGGTTGCGGCAAAATGGATCGGCATTGCGGCCGTACTCGGTGTCTTCTTAAGGTACTCCGGTGGCTCAAGCCAGCCCTTGGTCGGTTTGGCTGCCGTCGCTGGCTGTATTGCGGGCTTCTTTTTCGCTCGAAACCAACTTCCCGGTATGACTTATGGTCGAGCGTCGATGAACAAGCAAGCCAAGAGTCAGACCCGAGCCGCCAAGGTTTATAAGCAGGAATATTACGACGATGTACGTCGTAGAGAAAAGGAAAGAGAAGAGAAGGAGCGATTGAGAAAGTTGTTTGAAGGTAGCTTGGAGGATAAGAAATGAACGATAACGGATTGATGGATCGAGGACCTGCGGTTAACGGAAAGAAATTCCTGATCGCTGTAATTGGGGGCCTTGTCGTCTTCGCGTTGGTCATGATGTTTCTGGAATTCGGCGTCGGAAATTACTTTGGGCATGTAATGAGCAAAAAGGCGATGGAGCACGACCGAGCCATCGAAACCCAAATAATGCGAAACAAGGAATCGAGCCAAAAACACTGATGTTTGACGAGCCAACCCAAGAGTCCTGGCGTCAAAGATTTGGCACCGAAGCCCCCAATATTCCTGGCGAACTCTCACCCTTCCTCAGCCACCGGTCAGTTCGACGCTATACCGAAGAACCCATTTCCGAAGAGATCCTTTCGGGGCTCATTGCTGCGGCCCAAAGCGCGGCGACCAGTAGCAACTTACAGTCCTGGAGTGTAATTTCCGTCAACGATACCGCAAAAAGGCAAGCCCTTTCCGAAGCATGCGATCACCAACGACAAGTTGTCTCAGCACCTGTTTTCCTCGTCTTTCTTGCCGATTTGAACCGAGTAGAAGCGTACGCCCACGCATCTGGCATCGAAACCGAAGGCCTGGACACAGCGGAAATGTATACCGTCGCAGTGATTGACGCCGCCTTGGCTGCCGAGCGATTTGTCTGTGCCGCCGAAGCGTTGGGATACGGAATCTGTTACATCGGTGCGCTTCGCAACGAACCGAATCGCGTGAAAGAACTCCTCAATTTGCCCGACAAAACGTTTGGCCTCTTCGGACTTTGCGTCGGCAGGCCATCTGAATCGGCCCGAGCAGCAATCAAACCAAAGCTGAGTCAAGATCAAGTCTGGTTCCGAGAAGAATATCCCGACGTCCTGGACAGCTCAGAATATGACCTTCGGATGGCTGAGTTTTTTAACGCTCAAGGAATGGCTAACCAAGAAACATGGTCAGCCAAATCCGGAAAGCGAGTGCAGGACTCCGGATTGTCAGGACGCGAGAAACTCTTGGAATTCTTGCGAGTCCAAGGCTTCTTGATACGATAGCCTATTACATCTCAACAACTTTGATGGCTCGAATCTTCTTGTCAAATCGCAACAAGTAGTACGGAGAGTTTCCTTGGATCAAATTGGTCGAAACTGACTTTCGCATGTAAACCATCGCGGTTTGACCTCGATAGGCAACTCGATCGATCGCATACGAGATGCTTGGAGCCAACTCGCCCATGTAAATCACTCCTAGATTTGATTTTCCGTAGTCAAAACCATTGATCGAGCGCGGTGTTAAATTAGCGTCACCGAATTCAACCTTTTGCCACTCTTTTTGGTTTTGAAACACAAATGAACCTGATCTTTGTATCGGAAGGAATCGACCTTGTTCAACGAAACAATCACTACCACTGACTAAGTATTCGACACTATATCGCTTCGACTGGCGACTCATCGACAGCAGGACATAGCTTCGCTGAGTAGGAGCCGAGCTTTGGCCGTTTCTTCGAACCTGGACAATCGTTTCGCTGCCTTGCAAGAAGATGTCGCCAATCTGAAGCCCGAAACCAATACCATAATCTCCAGCGCTGATCAATACAAGTCGATTTTGACGAAAATCGATTTGGCCAGTCTGATAAGGAGCATCAAATCGATTCTGATTGCACCAATCGAGAAATTCGCCCGAAGTATCGAAACCGAAACCGCAAGGGTCGGACCAAGATCCCCCGTAGCCATAACCACATGGATCCCAAGGGACAGGCGTAAAGGTCGATGTTGGTCCGACTTGAAAGGAAGGAAGGGAATTATCTTCGATTCGTTGAAATTGTGTACTCAGGTCCAAATAGGTTCGATCAACAGCAATCATCACCCAAGGTGAAGTTTGACCTTTCGAGGCTTGGTGCCGTGGGCCGGGAAATTGTTCGTTCACAAAAATAGTTGCGGTTGACCCGCCTCCACCGACGACATTCGTCACTTGGGCAGAAAATCCGCCGGACTCTTTGGTGCCAAGAAAAATAATAACGCAGCGATCTTTACTGAAATCGACGATCGGTTGGCTCCGATTTTGCAACAATACTCTTTGCCAAACGCTATCTAATTCGTTTTGCTGGCTGGCAAGCTGCATTTTTTGCCGGGTTTCTGTGCTAGAACTACCAGAAGCAACGGTTCTCCACCTCACTAATTGCGAGGTTGAGGGAAACTGAGAGGTTGCCATTGCCGTACAAATACTCAGAAGGAGGAAGCATATGAAAGCTCGTGACAATACCATTTCTACTTCTTCTGACGTTGCCCGACGAAAAGGGTTACCTCCGAAAGGAGCAAAACGACGGAGAAAATTCTCCGAAGTTAGCACCAAGTTAGAATTCATCGAGGGAATGCGTGCCCTCGCCGCCCTCTATGTCGTCATTGGTCACTTCTGTTCGATGGTGGATGCGAAGTTTCTCGACACGGGAAAGAGCATCGCGACTCCCTTGCTCAAATCGCTGATGGCGCCGTTTTGGCACGGTCATTTGGCGGTCGCCGCGTTCATTGTCTTGAGCGGATATAGCCTGCAGTACGGACTATTCCAGAGAGGGGACGGGCGAGTCTATGGCCTAGGGAAATTCTTCAAGCGGAGGGCTATGCGAATTTTGCCCGCCTACTACGCCTGTCTGGTCATTTCGTACATTGTTTGCCAGTACGTGACCATCCCCCATGGCAACATCGCGCCATTTCGAAACTATGTTCCGATCACCAACGACAGCTTGTGGGCCCATATTCTCATGGTTCACAACTGGTCACCCGATTGGATGTATAAGATCAACGGCGTGCTCTGGAGCATCGGAATCGAAGCCCAACTCTATCTACTATTTCCGTTTCTCATTCTGCTGATGCAAAAGGGAAGTCCCTTGCTACTGCTGGTCACTGTAACGATTCCAACCATTTTGGCGGTCAACTTCGTCCCTGGCGCAGGAAAAACCTACAGTTGGTTTGCGATTCTGTTCGTTTTCGGAATGATGGCCGCTCACTTCTCCTATCGACCGAGTCTTACTATTGGTCCAAAGGCCAAAACCGGAATCTTTCTGAGTCTCGTTGGAGCCCTTATCACGATCGGAATTGTAACCTTCAACATCAGCCAAGGAAAAACGACGGCCGCAACGCCCGTTCTGATTTCCTCCGACATTGCGTTTGGACTGGCTACGGCCACTTTTTTGTATGCGGCAACAGTTGCGCCAGGCTCCCTGCTTGAGCGATTCTTCTCGATGAAATGGCTCGTAAAGATCGGAATTTTTAGCTACAGTCTGTACTTGCTTCACCATCCGCTTTTACAAGTGTTCTATGTAAACAAACCTGCGACAATTCTCGGATCGGAAAATACGATGATCTACCTGCTCGTGGTAGCTTTGCCGTCGATCATCCTGATTAGTTGGCTATTCTCACAAATTTTCGAGCGGCCGTTTGTCAAGTCGAGGCTTCCAATGGGAGTAGCGGCAGAGGCAGCCGTAGCTTCTATTGCATTGCCGCTCAAAGCGATCAAAGGTATTTCTTACCGATCCAAAGACTTTGCTTATATGGCGGGCGAAAAAGAAAAAGAGCCCTTGGGAAAACCCAAGAGCTCTCGAAAGAAACGGGCCAAACTCTACTGAAGAGAGTGGACCGTGAGGACCATTTTCAGGTCCAAAGATCGCTTTTCAAGATGATACGTAATCTTGACGATGCCAGCTTGGTTGTCGATAGAATCAACTAGCCAATCTGTTCGAGTCGATTGGTACGCTCGCTGAATTGGAGCGCCCCAAAGCGGACACCAATCGTCGATTGCACTAACGTCTTCAACTGTCTTCATTCGATAGTTTTGACCAATAAATTCATTGGTATTTAAGAATCGATTAAAGACATCCCAGTTGTGGACGTATGAATCTGAGTAAACCGTTCTCCACGCGGTGAATGGCGTGGCCGTCGTTGACGTCACCGAATTTGAATTCGTTGCCGTAAACGCCGTGGATGTGTCGTAGAAATCGTTGAAGTTGTGAGGAACAAAGCTTGAGTCTAAGTAAGTTCCTAGGCCCGTAAAGTTTGCTTCACCACCAACGTTTGCCCCGGCGGCAAAGCTCGCTGGTAACCATGTCTTCGTGACCACACCGCAGTCTGCGTTGTTGTCGCGTCGTCCGACCATCGTAACAGATCCATCAATCTGCTGGATGCCGTAGGTTTCGAGAATTTCAACCTTGTTCTGGCCACCGTTAATCTTATAGCTCAACGTATCCGTGAACTTCAAGGCAGGTGCTCCTTGGAACGTAACCGCACTTACTTGTCGAATCATCTGACCAGTGACTGGTCCTGATGTTTTCGACTTCAGTTTTGCTTGCTCGTCGTAATCTTCTCGAAGCATCGTTCCACCAACGGTGAACTCCCATGTGTCGCCAGCTTTGTACGTTCGAAGTACAGAGCCACCATCAACACCGGGACCCGCAGGGAACAATGTCTTATCAAGGGGTGGATCGGGAAACCCTGAATTGAGTCCTGAACCTCCACAGCCAACGAGTAAAGTGCCGAGGGCGGCAATCATGAATCTTGCTTTTGACATTTTTATCCTCCTGTAGTTCCCGTAGATCCGGTCGAGCCAGTTGACCCTCCGCCCGCTCCACAGTCAAAGCTTCCGCCGTATTGAATTCCGTTCACGACGTAACTAAAGTTGCTCGATAATCTTCCGCTGCTCATGGTCACAGCACCGCCGATGATCATGTTTCCGCCTGCGGTAAAACTTCCGATTCCGGTAAGGTGGCCATTTTTGTCAATTTGGCCCCCCAACGATCCCGAAGTGAATTTGTTGGCAATCGTTCCGGTGAAACTGCCGTCAGCCGTGACGATTAGGGTTACAGCCCCGCCATCATTCGCATCAGAACTGCTCCATGATCCGGTCCAAGACCCTTGGTATAGGCTCGAAAGGTGACTTGTGTCCCCTGCACCACCGCAGCCAACGACGAGTCCAGCGAGAATCGCGACTAATCCATATTTTCTCATGGTTATCCTCGTCCTCCTGGCAATCCAGTTTTATGTTTCATGATGTCTGAGTCCTTATTCATCGGCAAAGCCTTTGCCTGATCTGGTCCGACTACCTTTGCTGTCACGAAGATCACGAGTTCGGTTTTAATCTTGTCTTTGGTCGTTCTTCGGAAGAATTGACCAACGATCGGGAGGTCTTTGAGAATGGGTAGGCCGCTCAATTCAACAACATCTTGTTGCTGCATCAGGCCACCAATCGCAAAGGTTTCGCCGCCCTTCATCGTAATCGTGTTTTGCGCGGTTCGTTCGCTTGTCTGAGGCAATTCACCACCAATCTGAGGGACCGTTTTGAAGCCTTTGAGATAGGTAATCGCCGTTCTAATGTCGAGGTTGAGCGTATCGTCTTTACCGATTCGAGGGAAGCAGACAAGGCGTACTCCTGCTCGAACGACGCCAGTTGTGACGCTTGGCCCGTTTTGGCTACTGATGATTGACTCAACGTATCGAATCGCATCTCCAACAAAAACTTCGCTTTCTCGTCCGTCATTGCAAAGAATGTTCGGTCGGGAAATCAAGTTGGTTCCGTTCGAGATCGAGTCGAGGCTGGCTCCGACATCTCCCGAGATGTCTTTGCCTTGTATGGTTGCGCCAATCGTGTTTGACGGTGACGTTTGGGCATTATTGAGACTGATGGTCTTGATCGCACCGCTCGTAAAGAGCTTCCAATCAATACCGAGTTTAAGCATTTCCTCTCGGCTCAGTTCCATGACTCTCATTTCCAGCGCAACTTGCTTAGGAGCGACGTCGGTGGTTCGAATGAGGTCCAAAGCGTTTTGTACTTGTGCTTTTGAACCCTTCAAGATGAGGCGCATCGGAAATGCAGTTTTCTCAAAGCTTTCGAATGGCAGGGTAATTCCTGAATCAGCCATATCCTTCGAAACCTTTGTCTCACCCGTTTGCCCAGCCTGTTGGCTGCCTTGCTGTTGTTGACCCTGACTACCATTACCACCTTGCGTACCGCCTCCTTGAGGGGCAGGTTGGTTGGTACCACGTTGTTCGCTCTGCGTTCGCATTGCGTCTGGTACATAGGTCTGCGAGTTCATAACTCCACTAGGAGCGATGACGCAGGTTATCCCTGGTACTTGGGCGACAATAAATTCTCGAACTGATCGAGGATCAGAGTATTGCAAGTCAACAACTTGAATCTCTCGTGTCTCGGCAGATTCTTCTCCGTCGAGTTGGCCAAGAGCCTTCACAACATTTTGAACCTCATCGTCCCGACCTTTGACAATAATTGCCTGTCGAGAAATGCTTCCCGTTGGGGTCGATCGAAGCTCTACGTTACCGATTGTTGATTTACCTTTTCCGGCCAATGCATCAACTAAGTCAGATGCCGATCCACCGTGAACAAAGTACGTTGTGAGTACTTGGCTATTAGTGGAAGGAACTTTCACTCCGAGCGCACGACAGATATCTCGATCGATTCCCTGAACCAGTTGCTCGACCTCGTCGAGGCGGCCCGGAGAACCAATTAACATGACGTAGGCATCGCTCGAAGCTTCAGTAGTCTGAGTTGCGATGTTTGTGCCGTTCTTGTCATCATCCTTCTTGTCTTGGGCGCCAACTTTTTGGGAAGCGCTAACGGTTGACTTTTCGGATGGAAGGACAAGTTCAAATCGACCAAATGCATTCTCGGAGGAAACTGATTTGAGAACTGCTACCTTGATCTGATTTCCTTGGCCACTAAAGATCGGAACAACTCGCGAAAGAGTCATCTCTTCTTGAGCGCCTTGAACACTTCGCATTGTTTCAAGAAACTTTGCGGGTGAAGTGACGACGAAAGTCCGGCCAATTTGGGCAAATCGAAGACCAGCCAACGATGTGACAAGATTCAACGACTCCTTGATCGACACATTTTCGACCTTAATCGAAAGCTTGCCTGTAACGTCTGGTGACGTTACGATGTTCGCGTTGGTTTGTCGGGCTAATGACTTGAGAATCTGAACGACGTCGGTATTGACGAAATCCAAAGACACCAAGCTTTCTTTAACCTTGACACTTCCGGTAGAAGCGATTGCATCAGCTATCGGAGACTTAACTTCTGGCAAAGGTTTGGTGACCGCAACCGCTGGTTTCTTATCTGCTGATTTCTTGTCAGCTGGCTTCGGCACAGTAGCTTTGACAATCGTTACCTTCTTTTCGGAAGTTGACTTTACGATAGTCTTCTTTTCTTTAGACTTCGTTGGAGTGACGCTACTAAATGGCTGAGCCGCTACGATGGATGAAATCGTGGCTTTTGGAAGTGCCGTGGTGATTGCGCCTGGCAATCTCTTAAGCGTATTTTGCGAGTTAACCGTTGGCTTGCTTTCAACTGTTGGCTGATTCTGAAATTCCAACATCATCGATGTCGGAATTGTTTGGAACGCAGTCAAGAACATGTTATGAGCCAACCCAAAGTGAGTTCCCACTTCGGCTTTTTGTGTGCGATCTGGATTCTGTGAAGCGGCCTTGGTGGCAAGCTTCATGTCACTCGCTTCAAATGAAACTTTAAACCCATTGTCGACCTTCACAATCGAAGCGTTGACACCCTTCGTAAATGTGAAAACAAACTTGGTTTTCGGACTCTTTGAATCGGGTTTTGATGTTTGAACGGTTTGAAGTCCATTCATCCACACCTGAATCTTCTCTTGCTTTCCAGAGAATGGGGCGTCGAATTCAAGAGTGTAAACTTTATCTGATGTTTCGAAATTTGCCTTAGGACTATTCAATCCTGATCCTTGGATCAGAACCTCAACTCCGTTTGGTTGCTTCGAGACCGAGATTCCGTTAACACGACCTTGAGCAGCAACCATTGCGGTTGCCACAACAAAGAGCCCACTCAGGGCCACTCGTATCTTTTTATTTTGCATTTGGGTTTCCTCCGACATTGAAGGTCAATGTCTCTGCGTTAAACTTGACGCGAACTGTATCGCGTGTAATGTTGGTAATGGTCGCGCTTGGGCCAATTCCTTGGCCGACTTCGACGAGTTGCTGATTGCCTTTGCCGTCATCAAAAACTGCCATCGGATGAGCTCCGTTGACAATCCCGATAAGGGTGTAGCCAAAAACAGGTTTTGGTGGAGCAAGGGGAGTTGTTGTTCCCTTTTCAAAAGGAAATGGAATTGGTCCGTCACCACTGGTTACCCCTGTGAGCGCATCTTTGCCTGGCTTATTGAGGGGATGAGCCACAACCGGATCTTTCGGCTTTTCTGCTGGCTGCGGAATGCTGCCCGAGACGAACGAAGCCGTCTCAAACGGATCCTTGGCTGGCAATGGATCAAAAGGATATTTCTTTATTGGCTTTGCATCCTTTTCCCCTTCCGTGCCTGGCTTGACAACTTTTGGACCAGATGGTGCCGGGGCAGCATCGGGTTTTCGCATGACTTGGAACGCGCCGACACAAAGGATGAGGCCGACGAGAACTCCGACTACGACTAACTGTTTCTTATCACGATTCATGTTTGCCTCCGACTTTGGTTGCGGCTGCTGTCTTGGTTTCCTTGGAATCTTTCTTGTCGTCCTTAAACGCGTACGCTCTCAACTCAAGCTCGAGTTCGAGGATTGGTTTGCCGTACTTCTTCGCGTTGTTGTCAGCGTGAGGCGACAAGGAAACGGTTCGTACCGCGACGATCTTAGGAAAGACCTTGAGGGCCTCCAAGAACTTCAGTGAGTTCTCGTAGGTTCCACGACCTTTGACATTGATATTCTGCTCTTGGTAAGCCGATTTGCGCTTGTCTTCTTCCTTATCCTTTCCGGGTGTAACCGGAGTGACCAGGGGCGTCACTTGGGTAATTTCGAGGTTGTTTTTCTTTCCAAATTGTTCGAGTTCTTTCAACATCGTTGGAATGTATGCAAAGTCTTGAACACCCGCTTCAAGGTGGACGAGTTTGAACTTCAGGTCTTCGACCTTCTTTTTCGAATCCTCAAGCTCTTTCAGAACTGTCTTTTCATCTCGCACTTCTTTCTTCAGAGTTTCGATATGCGAGGTCTGGCTCGAAATGGAAGAGTTTGTCATCCACATCAGTCCAGAACCAGCAAAAACAACAACTCCGGTCAGAGCATAAAAGCTCTTTGGGGTTAGGTTTAGCTTCATATCTTCTCCTCTTTGTCCATGTTGATGGCCTTCTTTTTCTTCTCTGCGGTGTCGACGATGTCGCCACCCATTTCGAATTCAATTCCAGAAACCTTTTCGAAAAGCTTTTCTTGGGATCCAACCAAACTCACCCCTTCAAGATCGAATGAGTTTTGGGTTCTCATCATCATTTGCCCCACGTCCGTCTGGGTTCGTCCCACGCCGTTAAACGTGATGTGAATTGGCTTTTCGGGGTCTGGGGCGGCTGATCTGAAGGATGTCAACCACACGTCGTTAGGCGTATTGACCGACAAGTGCCCCATCAGATTTGCCCATCGGTTCGTGAGTACTCTGGCTTTTTCGAGAGTTTGCAGTTTGGGGTCAAGATTTGATTCCTCTTTCTTAAAAGCATCGATCTGCTCCTGAAGTGGCTTCATTTTCTTTATCTTCTTCTCGATTTCATTTTGTTGGCCATTGAGACCGACACCCTGAGCGATAAGCGCAAAGTAGGAAAGCCCAATGATTGATGCAGCTCCGATGAAGGTGTACTTACTAATTCGTAGCTGGCTGCCTTCTCGCTTTTTCGATAGAATCTGCGTTTCAATTAAGTTAATTAATGGCATCGTTTTTCTCCTTAAGCTGCGCTGAGCATGGGCCTCATTGCCAATCCGGTTGCGACGGCGAGATCAACGCCTGACCCAGTGATTCCGCCAAATTGAGTAACGATCGGATTGTCAAATACTCCAATGGTCGTGACCGGAATTCCGAGCTTGGCTTGAATGTACTGATCGAGCCCTTTCAACTTTGCTCCTCCGCCACAGAGATACATTCCGTCGATCTCGGTGCTCCGAGAGGAGTCAGATGCATGATTCTGGGTTTGAAGGTAATTCATGGATCGTCGCAATTCTCGAATGAGTTCGTCGATTTGGGTGATGATCACTTTTAGGGGCGGACTTTCAGATCCACCAGTCAAACATTCACTGAGATCGAGGGCTCGCTTTCCAGCTTCGGCATCAACCGATTCAAGCTTAAATGCGGATTTAAGTCCGTCGGTCCAAGTGTTTCCGGCCGTCGGCATTGATCGATGCATGACATAAATGCCCGACTCAATCACGCTGACGGTGGTGCTGCTGGCGCCAATGTCCACAAGGATGTAAGTCTTGGAAGAAGCTTGTTTTGAGGTGTCTGATTCAAGCAAAGCTCGATAGGTTGCGAAAGTTTCGATTTCGACGACCTTTACGTCGAGACCAGCGGCATTGCAAGTTGCAATGCGCCCATCGACAACATCTTTCGGAGCGGCGGCAAGTAATACGTTCATCTGGCTCTCGCCAAGATTGCCAACCACTTCACCTTCGACGTATGACTCTTCGATGGAGCCGGGGACATATCGGCTTGCTTCAAACCGAATAGATTCTCTGAGCATCTGAGTGTTCATCTTTGGGAACGGCACAGAGCGAACAAATACGGCTCCACCAGAAGCGGCAATAACTGCGTAATGTGCATGGATGTGCGCATCTTTCATGGCCTGTTTGATCGCTAGACCAACCTGCTCCGGATCTCGGACGAGGCCATCGCGAATGGTATCTACCGGTGTTGCGGTTTCGGCCACCTTGGCAACTCGAACACCAGCAGCAGTTTTCTCTGCCTGCACTATTCGGATATTCATGTGCCCAATGTCAATTCCGACGTATGAATTTTTATTCGCCACTATTGCCCTCCCTTTTCAAAGCGCAAATTTGCGACTTCCGTGCGTTTCTTTCGTTTGTTAAACATATCAATCGTCACGCAGTGATGCTATGACCCCGTAAAAATAATAGGGAGACCCGCCAAACTTCCTTAGGTGTATTTGCGGGGGAATTGCCTATTTCTTTGGGACTTGCGGCGATAGGTTCGTCCGACTGTCGCGTTCTCTGTCATAATCCAGCCTAGGATGGATGCCGTTATCCTTGATGCCGAAGATATCAAACGAACACTGGGTCGGATGGCGCATGAGATTCTTGAAGATAACCAAGGTGCGCAAGACTTAGTTGTTGTTGGAATCATGAAGCGCGGGTATCCGATCGCCAAACGCTTAGCCTTCCTGATGACCCAAATTGAAGGGGTCACCGTGCCTTGTGGCAAGCTCGATTCACGCGCATTTCGCGATGATCGTCCGACCAAATCGGACGACGAATCCGAGATTCCCTTTGAGGTTTCTGGCAAGCGGGTAATCCTTATCGATGAACTTATTTTTACGGGCCGAACGATTCGAGCTGGACTCGATGGCCTCATGAAATTTGGACGACCTAGCTCTGTTCGACTTGGCGTTTTGATTGATCGGGGGCACCGCGAGTTGCCAATCCAGCCAGACTATTGTGGGAAATTTATCGCGACCGAGCGATCAGACCATGTTTTGGTTAAAGTAAAAGAGTTTGAAGGCGAAGACTTGGTCGAACTGAGAACCGGAGGGACAACAGAGTGAACCGAAACCTTATCGCGATTCGAACGATGCCGAACGATGAAATAACGGGGCTGCTCGATTTGGCTGCGGAATTTAAAGCCAAAATTAACGCGGGGGAAGATGTTCCTTCAATGAAAAAGACAGTCATCGGACTTCTTTTTTTTGAGAACTCAACGCGAACGAGAGTGAGCTTTGAGCAAGCGGCGTTCTACCTCGGTATGCGATCAAGCAATTTCGCAACATCGGCCTCTTCGATGACCAAAGGCGAAACCCTGAAAGATACGATTTTGACTCTGCGCCATGAACGAATCAACGGCTTGGTGATGCGGCATAAATCCAGCGGTGCGCCGATGCTGGCTGCAAAGCATTTTGGCGGCCCTGTATTGAACGCCGGGGATGGTCAGCATGAACATCCGACTCAGGCTTTGGCCGATGCCTTGACCATATTAGAGCGAAAAACGTCACTCGAAGGATTGAATGTGTCGATTGTCGGAGATGTGGAGCATTCGCGGGTTGCTCGTTCCAATGCTTGGCTGCTGGATAAACTTGGTGCCAATGTTCGGCTGGTCGGCCCGAGAACATTGCTTCCGCCTCATCCATCCATGTTGCCCGGCGAGTGCTACGACGAACTCGAAGAGGGAATTTCGGGAGCGGATGTCATTATTTGCCTACGCCTTCAACGTGAAAGGATGGCGGAAGGCATGATCAGCTCGATCGGCGAGTACGCCAGCCTCTATCAGATCAACGCCGACACGCTACGCTTTGCCAATCCCGGCTGTCTGGTAATGCATCCTGGCCCGATTAATCGAGGGGTTGAGATTGACGATGTCACGGCTGACGGAGATTCGGCCGTGATCAATCAACAAGTTGAGAACGGAGTCTTCGTGCGAATGGCGGCTTTCTACTGGTGCTTTGGAGGTCAACAATCATGAAAACACTTTTGCGAAACGGCAGAATTCTCGATCCATCCCAAAACATGGATGAAATTGGGAGTGTTCTGATTGAAAACGACCAAGTGGTTGAAATTGGAAAAATTGAAGATTTAAGCGATATTGACGAAGTCTACGACTGCACCGGCTTCTGGATCACTCCGGGCCTCGTCGATATGCACGTTCACTTGCGCGAGCCAGGGGACGAACATAAAGAAACCATAATCTCGGGTACTCAGGCGGCGGCGGCGGGTGGATACACAACGATTTGTTGCATGCCCAACACTAGCCCTCCGCTCGACAACCCGGCAATTGTTGATTTTATTTTGGATCGAGCGGCGTCACCCGAAGCAGGCGGCGTGTTTGTTGCCCCAGTTGGAGCCATAACCAAGGGACTCAAAGGCGAAGAACTCTCAAATCTCGCGGCAATGAAAAGAGCGGGAATTGTGGCGGCCAGCGACGAAGGCTTTCCAATTCAGAATTCGCAAATCATGAATCGAGCGATGGTTTTTTGTAACCAAATCGGCTTGCCAATCATGGCTCACTGCGACGACTCGAACCTGAGCAAAGGCGGATCAATGAATGAGGGGGCTGTAAGCGCCATGCTCGGGCTACAAGGTATTCCTCGAACCTCCGAAGAAATTGCCACGATGCGCAACTGTCTACTCTCCCTCCACACTCGGTGCCCGGTCCATATCATGAGGGTCAGCACTTGGGGTGCAGTTGAAATCATTCGACTCATCAAGTCGCTCGGCGCGCCAGTGACCTGCGAAGTCTGCCCAATGCACTTCGTCTTTACCGAAGACGACATCGGAGAATTCGACACAAAATTCAAAATGCAGCCACCGTTGCGAACCAAAGTTGACGTGGAATTGCTCCTGCAAGGACTGCAAGATGGAACCATTGACTGCATCGCCAGCGACCATTCCCCGCACGCTTCCCATGAAGTCGATGTACCGTTTGACGAAGCGCCATTCGGAGCTTCGACGATTGAGGCCACGTTAGGCGCAACCTTGACTTATCTAACTCATCGCGGAATATTGAGCCCACTCGAGACGATCCGCAAGCTCAGTACCATGCCAGCCTTTATTTTAAATCTTGATGGCGGAACTTTGAAACCTGAAGACCTTCCGGTTGCCCAAGTCACGGTTATTGACCCGGACGTGGAGTGGACTTTTGATCGAAATAAGTCATTTAGTAAGAGCAAAAATACGCCGTTCCACAAGATGAAAATGAAAGGAAAGGCGGTCTTGACCTTCTCGGGAAGCGAAATCTATCGCGATGCGATTTATCCGGCCGAGCGGTACGCAATTTACATCTGATGGCAAAGTTTCGATTGGCATTATTTGGCCTGGTTCTCATTGGATGTGGGCAATACCCAAATCCGAATGACCTGATTGCGATTCGCTCTGAGTTACGAGTTGAAATAGCCTATAAGCGACTTGAAGCGGCAGAAACAACTCTGCAATTCAAAGTCGATTCCAAGGAAATCGATGATAACCGACGAAACGAGCTCATTGGCGATTTAGCCAGCGATATGCTGAAGAGTATTGAGCAAAACACGGTGCCCGAGCCTGACCAATGGAAGTATGCGGCCCTTCTCCGAGTTACCAATCAATGGCCAGCCACCGAGGTTGCCCTGAAGCGAGCGGTTGTTGTGGCCGCGACTCAGGAGCGAAAGATCAATGACTCGCTCAAATTGGCTCAAGCTGAAGCCCAAAATGGGGAGATTGATGAAGCCTTGGCAACCGCAACATCGGTTCTCAATGCTGGGGACAAAGATGCTGCTCCTATTTTGCCCGCAGTCTTATACGAAATCGTACCCGCAGTCGAAGGAAAGGGACGGGATAAGGAGTTGACGGAACTCTTAACCAAGGCAATCGAGTGCCACAAGCGAGTGAAGATCGACAGTACGACGGAATCTGGCCGGGCCTTTCTGATTGCCAGAATGTATCATATTAATCGAGCGACCAGAAAGATTTCGGATCTAATGGGTTCGAACATTTGACGTGAAAGCACTTCGAATTCTCATAATTCTGATTGTTGCCAACTTAACCGCGCTCGGCTTGGCCCAATTCGAAGTCCCCAAGATTCAGTTTGATAAGTGGATTTCGACCGAACAGACCGAGGACTTCGACGCCTATGTGGCTCGATTTCCTAGCGCATTCACGACCCATTACGCTGAAAACGACATGGTTCAGCTCCATGTCCAACTCCCGGTTGACGTCGAAAAGCCGCCCATTGTCTTGATCCTGCACTACTGGGGTGCTCCGGGCTTAAAGGTCGAGAGGTCTCTTGCGCTTGAACTCAACCAACGGGGAATTGGTGCGGCAATTATGACCCTCCCATACCATCTGACCCGTACTCCCAAAGGAGCTGTTTCCGGGGCCATGGCGATCCTTCCTGATCCGGAAAAGTTGAAAGCAACCATGACCCAATCGGTGATGGACGTGCGCCGGTCTCTCGACTTTATCCAATCTCGGTCGGAATGCGGTCCAATCATCGGAATCTATGGAACGAGTCTCGGCGCCATTGTCGCATCACTTTCCTATGCAGTTGACGATCGTATTCAGAACGCAGCATTTCTTTTGGGTGGTATCGATCTCGCAAAGCTGATCTGGCGCTCTTCGCTCATGGTCACCGTAAAAGAGACCTTGCGGAGCAAAGGATATAATGAGCGACGGTTGACCGAGGCCCTCCAAAGCGTCGAACCTTCAACGTACTTGAAGGGGCAAAAGAATGGAAAGACGTTCATTATTCGGGCTAAATATGACACGGTAATTCCCGCAGAATGCTCCGATGCACTCGTCCAAGCATTGCCGAATTCGAAGCTGTTGACCATCGATTCGGGGCATTACGGCGGGGTTTTTATCCAAGAAAAGCTACTCCGGGAGGTCGCTAATTTCTGGGAGAGTCTCGTAGCAAATCGGGAATATTCGCCACCACTCAAGATCGTTTCTCCGACGGTCCGAGTGGGAATTACACTTGAAATGCCATCGAAATTTGACATTGCTGCTGGCTTTGATTTGATCAAACTTGATAAGCCAGGTAAGAGCTATGTGAGTTTATTGTTGACTCCAAAGAATCCGGTACTCTGGATTGGGACCGACGTCTTGTCGGGTTTTAGTGCCGGAGTGGGAATTTCCAACCGGCGAGTTGGGTTTGGGTTGTTTTGGAGCATCGTCCTTTAACCGATCGAGAGATCGTGGAAACTTGTTGTCTCAATATGGCGGAGACATACTTTGCCTTAGCGAGATCGGCCGCTGGGTCTTGTCGATTCGAAGACGAGGGGATTATTGGATGTCGGAGTGAACTGGATCACCCGGCGGCGAATTTTGCAATCGTCGCTCGCCCAACCTTAGGTTCTATTGTGGGCCTATTCCAGAACGGTCCCCGAACTGCGTACGTCATGCCCACTGACCAATCTGGTTCGGTGATCCAAATGATGCGAGGGTCGGGATTTAAGGAAGGTTCTCCCTTGAGCCTTTTGTTTATGAGACGGCCCGAGGGTGGCGTTGACTTGGATTTAGAAACCGTAACCGGATTTTCCGATCGGTATGACCACACCATGTTTTTGGCTCGTCAATTTTTTTCGTCGTCAGGCGGCTCATTCTGCAACGATATTTCAACAATGACTGCGCACGCGGAACGTTGCGAGTTACTAAGGTTATCCGGCAAATTGGGTTCAATTGCCGGAGCAATGGTGGTGCAGACAGGCAATTCATTGGGGCTTTATAACATTACGGTTTCGCCTGAAAACCGGCACAGTGGTCTCGGTTCAGAACTCGTCCGATCTCTGGTGGGGATTGCCGCCTCACGAGGCTGTACTGCTACGCTGCAATGCAATGATTCGCTGGTGCCGTGGTACGAACGGCTGGGCTTCCGGAAGTACGGCGAAATCGTGATGATGCGGCGGTAGGGCGAGGGCGAAGGATGAATCCGAATTCCATCTCACCTCGTATTCTAATTATTAATGACAGCTAGAAAGGCGTTGATTTGGAATGCGGTGCTTGCGATAGGTATTGTTCTTCGGTTCTTGGTTGGTCGACCTGCTTGCCTCCAGAAGGACTACGTTGGTATCTGGGACACTCCCCAATATTTCCAGGCCGTCGTCTTTTCCCTGGCCGCGTGTATGGGTATGATTGGCTTCGTGATGGCATTGCCCATGACGATGCAAATGTTTGCTGAAAGAAGGGCCAAAGCTGCTGCATCCTCGGGCTCCAATTTCTTGTAAGTGAATACGTTGAAACGCGACCGCCAAGCACTTTTGGATGACTTAGAGGATCAGCGGCTTGAAACCGACTGGGATCGGAAGCTCGGATTTTTCCATGGGTTTGCTTGGTACATGCTCGTCCTCTACGGGCCGGGGCCGTTTGTCGTGGCATTATTACCTTTTGACAAAGACTTCAAGATGGCACTTTGGGTTTTTTCTCCGCTACCATTCGGAGTCATAGCATCGTTTTGGTAGCGACGCCAAAATGGTGAAAGCAATATCGTGTTTGACCGAAATGGATCTTATTTCGCCAAACGCGGCATCATAAAACGCTTTCTGCCATAATTCGTGCAGGTTGATGACTACAATGCCAAAATTGTCATCATTGAGACATGGCAAGTGCCGCAATGGACGGCGTCGACTAATTAAGCACCATTAACCAAAACAGGTCAAGATTCCTGCAGATGCGATTTTTGCAAGAAGGAAAAAAGCTGTTTTTGCGGAAGAAGCGGACGTGCGCTGTCTTCACCAGAAGCCTCGCTAAGGTAGTAATTGGGTGAATTTTGCTATGGAAGGCTGGACTTCCGAGGCGAGAGATTAATCGAAGATCAAGTTTACTCGGCATCCCGTATAAGTTGACATTTAGGCCCGGCCCGGAACTTTCTTACCAAACCTTTGAAATTTTACTGGGATCAAGGCATCCCGCAGGCATTTGGACCCCAGGATCTCTTTGGTTATGCTCTGTAATGCAATCACCAATATACAGTTGATAGATTACGGCTTCATTCCATCTGATTACTCCGTCCTTTGGAGTTACGGTTTCCTCCATCCTTTGTGTCTGCCTGTTTAGTTTCGTTGATCGGATCATATAGTCCTCGGGATCAATAGCAAAGAATCTCACATTGAACCCTTTAAACGCAGATTCCGACCAACCTCGAACGAAGGTTGATGGTTTGTTAGGGTCACTTATCACTTCATTCCTGATTTGTACACTAAAGTCAGTAGGAACAGATTTTGGAAAGAGCCAATTAGATACATTTTCTGCAGTGGAGAATGAATTTTCAAGATCGTATTTTCCTTTGCCGCACTCAACCGAAATGTAACGCAAGGTGTCGGACCCTTTTTCAAAAGCAGCAACAATCGTCATATCGGAAGCTTTTGTCTCTCCTAGTTTCTTAATAAAAGGTGCTTGTTTTTCAGTCTTGAATATTGGGCCAGAGTAAAATTGATATACAGAATAACGCTTGCCATTAGTGTGTCCACCCATCATTCCATATGCATCTGGCTTGACATCGGGTTCGTAACCTTCAGCATCGCGTAAAGTATCGATAGGGTCCCCAATTTTGTCAAGTACTGTATTTCGCGGTTGACCCAACAGATTTACCAGTTCAGTTACCAATGTCCATGCGGGGGTTTTAGACGTTGCCGCCGTAGTTCCGCTTGCCGCACCTTCTGGATACATGGCATCCGATCCGACCTCTGAATTGTTTGATGGCAACGATCCTATTTTCTTTT
The DNA here is from genome assembly GCA_025360125.1 of Armatimonadota bacterium. GTDB lineage: Bacteria > Armatimonadota > Fimbriimonadia > Fimbriimonadales > Fimbriimonadaceae > Fimbriimonas. The sequence goes on from JANYCU010000018.1 coordinate 31,438, forward strand.
CTTTGTTGCAAGCGCACAAGAAAAGCACAGTAAGAATACAAACTATCAATTGGAACTGGCGCTGGACAAGATTTGTTCGACTCATTTAGCTCTTGCTCACTTTACCACAGCGAACAAATCACTTTCATGCACTTACGATTTCAACACAGATTCGTGATGTTACATGTCAAGTAGCACCGTATAACTTTAGGACTGACGCGCGATGACGTAGTCTGCGACGGCGTGTAGCATGTCCCTCGCGAGGCTTTCGTCAAGCTCGTCCAGGCGGTCGTGGGCGGTTGAAATGTGCTCAGTACCCAGTGCTTCAGCCTTGGCGAAGGCACCACGTGTATCCATCCAGTCGCAGATCATTCGGATTTCGTCTTCGTTGACCGAGCCGCCAAAACGGCGTCGGGCGATGTGGCTTTCGGCCTCACTGAGGTTGTCGCGTAGGTAGATCAGGGGCAGGGTCGCTTGCCCATCTCGGAAGTCGGTGGCGATTGGCTTTCCGGTCTTAGCTTTGTCGCCTCGATAATCAAGCAGGTCATCGGCGATTTGGAACGCCATTCCTGTGTGTTGACCAAAGCGGGCGAGAGATTCTCGCTGGGCTTTTGTGGCCCCGGCTACAATGGCTCCAAGCTCGCAACAGCATCGAATGAACGACGCAGTTTTCATCTGTAGGATTTCAAGGTGATGCTCTTCGTCGAGGTCAAAGTCGCCCCGAGCCTCAAGCTCAATGACTTCACCTTCGGCAATTTCGCAAACCGCATCGGCTACGGTTCGGAAGACTTCGACATCGCCGTCTGCGGCAAGCAAGGACATTGCTTTTGCGAGAAAAACGTCGCCCGACATGATCGCGGTCGTGTTGCCAAAAGCGGCGGCAGCGGTCGGCTTGCCTCGTCGTGTTCCGGCAGAGTCAATAACATCGTCATGAACGAGGGTCGCCATGTGAATAATTTCCATGCACGCGCCTAGCTTTCGGAGGCGGTCCATGTCGGCATCTGGATTCACGACCTTGCCCGATAGGATGACGAAGGCAGGTCGAATTCGCTTTCCACCCGCATCAAGGATTTGCTTCGATACTTGCCGAATGAGGTCAACCCGCGAATTCGTGCTTTCGCGAATGATCTGTTCGATTTCGGCGACTTCTTCGCTGACTTTGCGAAGAAGTTGAGCTTGAATTTCGGGATTCTTGAGCAGGGAGAGTGATTGAGCGGTCATGGTTTGGTACCCCAATGGATGCAGATGTTTCCGAACATGAGGTCTTGGTAATTCACATCGGTGAACCCCGCGGCTTGCATGATTTGGACTAATTCTTGTCGAGTCTTAAATCGTTTTGAACTCTCGTTCAGATAGCGGTAGTCGTCCTTGCTTTTGAGCGATCTGCCGAGAATACCGGTCAGGGCGGTGCGACCGATGCCCGTAAAACTGCGGACAATTTGGCTTTTCGGCTCGGCGCAGTCTATCGAGACGAACATACCTTCAGGTCCGAGAACCCGAAACGCTTCGTTATGGGCTCGCTGGATGTCGGGCACGTTGCGCATTCCCCAGCCGACGGTCACTCCGTGGAAATAGCCATCTTCGAAGGGGAGATTGCAAGCATCACCGAGGACCAGCTTTGATGTTTCATCTTTTGCTGAAGCTTGGTCCAGCATGGGCTGGCAGAAGTCGAGTCCGACTAGTTCGCCGTCGGTGTCGATGGCTTTTCGGAGGGGGATGAAAAAGTCTCCGGTTCCGCAACAGATGTCGAGAGCCCGGTCTCCAGGTTTGAGATTTAGCTTCGAAACGGCGAGTTCACGCCATTTCTTGTCGCGGTTGAAGCTGAGGATTCGGTTGGCAAGATCATAGTTTTTCGCGATTCGCGAAAACAGACCATGTACGGCAAGACCCTTCTCTTCGTTTTGAGTCTCCCATATTGGAATTTGTTGTTTCATCTCAACCATTTCCTGTCTATGTATACCTGAAATTGTAGAAATTTCAGAATATATTGAAAGTTACTACGGATAAACTTGGCTGTGCGTTTCTATTCCTGCTATGCCTTTGATTTAGATGGAACATTGTATCGGGGGAGCCAGGTCGTTCCGGGTGCGCCCGAGGTGATTCGCGCAATTAGGGAACGAGGAGTGAGCGTCTTGTTTGTTACTAATAATTCGGGAATGACTCGGGCCGAATATGTTCGAAAGCTGGCTTCAATGGCGATCGAATCCACGCTCGACGAAGTCATCACCAGTGGAGCGGCCGCCGGAAATTATGCTCAAAAAGAAGGCATTCAGTCGGTTTTTGTCGTCGGTGAACCCGGATTAGTGTTTACTTTGCGAGAGTTGGGGCTTGATGTGGTTAATGCAGGACCGGATGGTCGAGTTAATTTAGATACTGGCGGAGCCCAGGCGGTTATCTCGGGAATTTGCCGTGAGGCGTTCTCGTATGACTTGCTGGATGCGGCGATGCAGGTGGTGATGCGAACGAAGCAGTACATTGCCTGCAATGCTGACCTAACCTATCCAGTCGAAGACGGAGTATTTCGTCCTGGTTCGGGAGCAATTGTTGCCGCCCTTGAGGCATGCAGCGGAGTGCGGGCGACGGTTGTCGGAAAACCTGCTCCCGACATGCTCATTAACGCCCTCAAGGCTTTAGAAATAGATCCGAAAGACACTCTGATGGTTGGAGATCGAATGGATACAGATATCGCATGCGGAAAGGCGGCCGGAGCGGACACCTGCTTGGTCTTAACTGGTGTCAGTCAAGCGGTTCCCGCAGGGCAATGGTGCGTTGACTCGGTCAAAGACCTTGTCTAAGTTCTTCTTCGGCTTGTCGGATTGTCCGAATCTCTGACATCGTCACGTCAAGCATTCCCCCCGGAATGTCAGCTGGGGAAAACATCGCTTCACTCTCGCCTTTGATCGTCATTTGTTCCAATTCAATTCGCATCTGCTGAAGCTTATCGGCGATCTTAAATGCAGCATCAAAACCAATGTCGCCACCCGGAACGGGCTGCTTTTGGACCTTCAAAAATGTTTCGAGGGCCTCATTCAGATAGTCACCTGGTTTACGCCCATGAATCTCGGTTGGGATCGTGGCTCGAAACTGAAGGACGGCGTCCATCATGGCTTGGTCGGTGGCAGTGATTGCCTGGTCTCGCAGTTGACAATAAGTGTCCGGCAAGGTGGGTTGCCGCCAATACGGCGATTCGAGAAGCTGCTTGGTTTCTAAGCGAGTTCGGGAGATCTCATTCAGCAGAGTCAGGGTCGATTCGCTGAGGTCACGATGAAGGCGATTCAGGGTCAGCATCTTGCGCATTGCGCCAAATAGGCGATGGGCTTCAAGGCGAGATTCTATTTCGGGCGTGTAGAGCTCGGCCTTTTTGGTCTTCATTAAAACTATGGCAATGGACCCAAGTACAGCCGATATGACAATTGCTTCTGACCATCCCAGGATCGGCCAAACGACGCGGAAGAACAGAGGGAAACCAAAAGCTCCCGCAATGATCTTGCCCCATCGCTGATGAAAGTCCTTGAAAATAACCAGGCGCTCCGTTTCTCGGAGGTAGGCGACGAGGTGCGGGTATTGCTCACCCTTATTTCCGAAAAGCATGGACTCTGAATGAAGTTTACGCTCATTTGCCGTTTGGGTTGCAGGGTTTACTAGAAGCTACAGTATGTTCACGGGCATTATTCAAGCAGTTGGCCGAATCACAACCTTTGAAGCAGGGGTTCTTGTGATCGATGCCGGAGACCTCGATATTAAAGGCTTGCAGATTGGCGAATCGATTGCGGTTAACGGCGTTTGCCTCACCCTGGTTAACTCGGTGTACCCCAAGCTAACCTTCGAATTGTCTGAAGAGACCATTTCTCGGTCGTCCTTTCAAGATGTTGCGGAGGGTGACTCGGTCAATTTGGAAAGGGCAATGCTGGCTAGCGACCGATTTGGCGGACACATTGTTCAGGGTCACGTCGACGGTGTGGGTTCGATTGTTTCGATACGCGAGGAGGGGAACTCAACCGTTTTTCGGTTCCGGGTTCCGGCCGAGCGATACATTATCGAAAAGGGCTCCGTGACCATGAATGGAATCTCATTGACCGTGGTTGAGCCGAACGGGCAAGAGTTTGATGTTTGGGTGATCCCTCACACGATTGAAAACACAAACCTTGGTCACCTAAAGCCTGGTTCAAAAGTTAATGTCGAATACGATGTGATCGCCAAGTATGTTGAGAAACTCGTTTCGCCTCATTTAAGCTAATATTCTGATTGTGATGAAGGAGCCGAGGCCGAAGAAAGGTCCACAACGAGGAACTCAATGCCTCAATTGCGGATTAGCCCTCGACACTAACTATTGCCCCAACTGCGGGCAGCACAACACCAGCCACAACCACGGTCTTGGACAGTTCTTGCACGAGTTCTTGGACGAATTTCTGCACCTTGACTCGAAAATCTTGCGCACCTTGATTCCTTTGTTTACTAAGCCAGGGTTTTTGACTCAGGAATGGACGGGGGGAAAGCGGATTCGCTACATCACGCCACTGAAACTTTATCTGACCCTGAGCGCCTTTTGCTTTCTCGCGATGTCTTTGAAAGGAACACTCTATGGCGAGCAGAAAACGGACCTGAAGTTCAATGTGACTGCGCCAAGTGCGGTCAAGGCACCTTCCCCGAACGATTCGGCCCTCGATTCACTGTTTCGGAGGAAATTTGGGACTCCGACCCAAAACAACATGTTAGTAATTCGGGATAAGTTTGTTAGTGAATTACCAACAACGAACTTCATCCTTATGCCAATCATCGCGGGGATCTTTGCCTTACTGTATGTTCGGCGCAAGCGATTCTATGTGGAGCATCTCGTGTTCACGCTTCACTATTTTCGTTCATCTTCATGGTGCTTACGGTGACCTCACTCTTGCCGCCTCACTTCTTGGTCACCAAGATTCTGTCGGTTGTTGGCTTTTTATGGGTGATGGCCTATCTGCCGATGGCATTGGTTCGAAACTACCAGCAGGGCTATCTCAAAACGATTGCGAAGCTGGTGGTTTTTGGCTTCATTTATGTCTTTGTGATTGCTTTTGCTCTCTTTTGGACGCTCGTCGTGGCGGCTTTGACCTCGCCGGACAAGCCAGCGGTAGAGAGTACTAACGTTCCAGTAACGAAGGCTCTCAAGAATTAAGCTCCCCTTTTATTGTGGGGAGCTTTCAATGCCTGGGGCAGACCTCTGCCTCAGCGAAATGGTCTAACGACCGTATTTGTATTTGATTTGTACCCGGCCCTGGTCATCAGCTTTTGCATTGGGCGGAATCATCTCCATCACCAGATGGACGTTGTACTCTTCTTTGATCACATCCTTAGCGCTACGGGGCCCCATGCCGCAGACCACCATCCAATCGGGAATGAGCTTAATGGTCGGCTTCTCGAGGTTTAGCGACCATTTGAAATCCTTGTCATCCGTTGTAAACGATAGGGTAATTGTCTTTGGTTTCCAAGGTTCGATCTTGGAAGGAATGAACCAGATTCCATGAGGAATTTGCCCATCACGGAGACTTACATACTCTGAGGGAACCTTTGAATTGGCATTGCCAACGTACGGCTGGAAACCGATCCCCGGGCCACCATCAGACGCAAAGTAGGTTGTTCCTAGTGTATCGTTCGCCTTCAACTGCACTCGGAATGGCGCAGGGGGAATGACGTTGGTGCGATGATAGGTGTCCCAGTATTCGCTCTCTTGCGCGGCAGTTTGACCATCGGTGTAGACCACGAAAATATGACCACGCTCGTTCACGGCGATGTCTCGAATGGCAACTTTGCCATGGCTCGTTTGGAATTCGGTGATCGGCTTCTCGAGCTTGGCAGCCCATTTAGCCTTTAAGTTTTGAACGTCCACAATTGCCGCCGTTGCGGGAAACTTCGGCTCAAATTGCTTGGCATCGATGTTTGAGTTGAATTTGAAAGTGGAATAGCCTGAGATTTCCCAAATTCCTTTCCGCTTGGTAGCCTGAGTCATTTTGATCGGCATATGGGTGTTTGGATCGGCATAAATAATCGCTTGAGTTGGCCATGTCGATTGCTCGATGGTGAGGATTTCAACGGGCTTTCCTTCCAGGGTTCCTGAGCTGAAAGTCGTTTTGTCTTTCCAACCAAACCGGGTCCCATCTTCAACCATTGCCATGACGGAAAAGCCGCTTGAGTTGTGTGAAAATGGCCCATTTGGCCGGAACTTCTTGATGACCTGGTTCAATTCAGGGTCATAGTTCCACAAAGTCTGATTGGAGTAAATCTGGGTCGTGCCGTGATATTCGATTCGCCATTTTCCTTGGGAATAAATGGTGGTCCGATCGGGATGAAATTGTCCATCCTTACCTAGTTCGAAGCCTTCCATGATGGCGGATTGGCAATCGCTCATTGATCCGTCAATGCGCCGCATGCCGTATAGTGCGTAGGCTTTTGGACCCGCAACAACGGCGCTGGCAATCACCGCAAATGAAGCAATCGAACCAATAATGGCGCGTCGAGTGCGGACTTTGCCTTGATGGCGGGCATGCAGTGACGAGGTTCGATTTTGCACTTCTTGCCGAAGTGAATCGCTGATTTCTGAATCTGGAAATGCCAGGTGAATAAGGTTATTTTCTTGCATCTTGCACCGTGAGAAAGTCGTTGTGATCGTGGCGCAGGGTTTCCCGCGCTCGTTGGAGAAGTGCCTTCACGCTGGTCCGAGATCGCCGCATGACTTGGGCGATCTCCTCCACCGAAAGGTCTTCGAGGGCTTGGAGCAGAAAGGCTTCGCGCTGATGTTGAGGCAACGCCTCGATGGACCGTCGAAGGGCAAGCGATGCTTCGAGATTGGAAGGATCAGCCATATTCGGGTCAATGTTTTCGTGTCGGCGACGCTTTCGTAGGGCGTCCGCCAATTTGCGGCGAGCGATTCCGTAGAGCCACATTCTTGGCGCCACTCCGCGAGGGCACCGTTTGAGTACAGCGGCAGCAAAGGTCTCCTCGGCTACATCTTTGGCATCGTCGGCATTGTTGAGGCGGCGGGAAAGAAATCGAAAGACCGCGTCGAAATGCTCTTCGAAAAGAGAATCGAGCGGGTCAGCCTTTTTCTTGGTGAGCGATGGCGCGGGAACGATTTCCAGCGGCATTGCTTCAGTGATTTGAATTGACTCCACGATTGCTTATTCGTTCCAGGGGGCAAAATGGACTGGTCGCCCTGATAATTTGTGCGGAAATTAATGGGTCTTTCTTCATTGGACCTGGTTATAGCGTACACCTAACCCAATGATTGCAGCCCTTCTGATGTTAAGCCAGCTTGGTAAGGTACCAAAGATTCTATTTGTTGGTAACAGCCATACCTACGTGAATAACGTTCCGGAGATGGTTCGTCAGCTGTTGCTGAGTGATAGGGTTGCCCGCAACGCGAATGTTAAGTCGGTATCAGTATCGTTGTTGGAGAACTCGGGGCCAGAAGTTGACCAAGCCATTCGATCCGATAATTGGGATGTGGTGGTGTTGCAAGGGGCGCTCGTCAGCAGCAGCCATAAATATCGATACGCTCAGACAAAGGCGATTAGCTTTGCAAACCTTGCCTTGAGCCGGAAGGCCAGGGTTCTGTTATGCACCGAATGGCCACGGCGAGGCTGGGACGAATCGGAATATCAACTTGGGGTCTACCGAGAAATTCAGGCGGCAACTAAAGGCTCGGTGATCATTCCAATTTGTGAAGTCTGGGATGCGTCGCGAGCAAAGCTCGGAGGCATTGACCTCTGGCAAGCCGATGGAAACCATGCGAACTTCAAGGGATCTTTCCTTTCTGCTTGCACCATTTACCGATATCTGACCGAGGACCTCGTTGCCAAACCAGGATGGACACCGTCCGGCGTTCTGCCAAGCGAAGCAAGTACGTTTCACGAATGCGCGGTTCGAAGCTTGAAATCACAATCCGTTGTCAAGTGAAGCAAAGTAGGTTAAACTTCGCGCATGTTTCGCGTTCGAGCGTTTGCCGTCGTTGCTCTTGCCCTCGTATGTAGTGGAGGGATTCTCGCCCAGGACCAGACAAAGCCAGCTGGTGTAGCTACGACCCAGGCGCCAAAAAGGAACCTGACGGTTGAGGACTTTAAGCAATGGGAAAGGATTGGTCAAGTTGCCATTTCCAACGATGGTCGGTCCCTGATTTATTCGGTAACGAAAACTGATGCAGATGGGTATTCGGTTGTTCGTAATGTAGACGGTCCGGAGAAGTCGTTGCTTCCGATTGCGTCAAGACCCGCAATTTCCGACACTTCTAGGTATGCGGCGTACATTTATTCGCTCCCCAAGGCTGAGGTCGAAAAAAATACGGAAATGAAGCGGCCAAGCCCAACGAAGCTTGGTATTCGTAATTTAGAAAACGGCGACGAACGGACGATGGACGATATTGCCTCGTTTAGCTTTCTCAAGGATCAGGAAATGATGGTGGCGATCCGACCCAAATCGGCTCCTGGACCAGGCGGGAACGACTTGCTCATCTTTAACGCCGCGGGTGGGGAGCCGACGATTATTTCGAACGTTCAGTCGTACGGAATGAACGAGAAAGAGACCCTCATTGGCATTCACATCAACTCTGGCACGGGATACCAAGCGTTCGAGGTTTTCGACACTCAAACCGGAGTCATGCAACCTCTTTATAGCGGCAAAGAAGAAGTCGCTTCCTTTAGTTGGGCCAAGAAGGCCGATGTCCTTTCATTGGTCATTGCCAAGCCCGACGAAAAGAAGGAAGGCAATAACCATCTAATTTGGCGAATTTCCGGATTTGGAGGGGGCAGCTTTCTACAACAAGTACTCGATCCGATGACGATTGCGGGCTTTCCGGCGGGAATGAGGATCAGTGAAGGGATGCGCATTGGACCATCCGAAGACGGATCGAAGATTGCCTTGACGATTCAGCCTTGGGCCGACAAGGCGAAGCCAGGAAATCCGAAGGACAAAGCTGGTGTTGAGATTTGGAATACTAAAGATACGCGGGTGATGCCGCTTCAAAAGAAGTCGTATGCGTCGGATAAGTCGAAGGGAATCCTGTATGTTTGGAATCCATCGGACAATTCGCTCAAAAAAGTCTCGCCTGGCAAAGACAACTCGATTCCAAGTTTCGATACCACGACTTACCTGTCAAAAGGCATGGACATGGCGATCATTGCCGATGGAACGCCATATACCAATGCGATTACGAATGGCCTAAATTATTCGGACATTTGGATCAAGGACCTCAGAACTGGAGAGAACATCGAGGCGGTGCATCACGACCAATTCGGCGCGGTGCCAAGCACCACCATGCGCTACCTCGCGTATTACTCCGAAAAGCTTTGGTGGATTTATGATTTGCGCGAGAAACGGGCAAGAGCCTTGCATCCGGATGGATTTGCCAATTTTGAAAACGAATTAGATGACCACACCGTGCCCGTCAAACCGCCTGCGGCAACTCCAATCTGGCTCGATAATGATGAAGGAGTCATCATTCATGACCAATTTGATTGTTGGCTCGCCAATCCCAAAACGGGAGCGATGAGACGGCTGACAAATGGTCGAAAGGATAAGGTTCGATATCGCTATCTCAACACAACTCCGTACGAAGACACTCCGAAATTGACCTACCCAATGTACTTTGATGCCTTTAACACCGAAACAAAAAAGGATGGCGTCTTTGTTTTGAATGCGAAGGGAGAAGGAAATATGGCGATTTCCGACGACGTGCTTATTCGCCGATTGACTAAAGCGAAAAATGCCGATCGGATGATTTTCACGCTAGAGTCATTTGCCAAATCGGCCGATGTCTTCGTTACGAACGAGGCCTTTACGGCCGCGAAGCCCGTGACGAGAACGAATCCTCAGCAAAAGGACTTTAATTGGGGGCATACCGACCTTATTTCGTACAAGAGTCGGTTTGGGGTTGACCTCAACGGAACCCTGATTTATCCGGCGGATTACGACCCGAAAAAGAAATATCCGATGGTGACGTACATTTACGAGCGGCTTTCGGACGAACGAAACGCCTATCTTTATCCGGTCGAATGGTCGGCGTACAACCAGCAGTATTTCAGCCAAAACGGCTATTTCGTATTCATACCCGATATCGCATACAAAGGCAACCGTCCGGGAGAATCTGCGGTGGATTGTCTTGAACCTGCGGTAGATGCGGTCTTGAAAAAGAACGTAGGAGTTGACCCGAAGAAGGTCGGACTCATCGGTCACTCATGGGGTGCCTACCAGACGGCGTTCGTGACGACGGTCAGCGACCGGTTTGCGGTTGGCGCATGCGGCGCTCCTCTGACTGAACTCACGAGTATGTACAACTCGTTTTACTGGAATGCGGGCATTACCGACCAGGTCATTTTTGAGACTTCGCAAGGTCGAATGAGGGTGCCGTTTTGGGAAGACCCCAAGCCGTACATCGATAACTCGCCCGTGTGGCAGTCGGCCAAGCGTAAGGTGCCGTTGCTGATAGCTCAAGGGGATGCGGATGGTGCGGTTGACTTCCATCAGGCGCAATATTTGTATAACACGTTGCGGCGAATGGGCAAGAACTGCGTGCTGCTGATGTACGCAGGCGAGAACCATAACTTCACGATGCGACCGGACCAGTTGGACTACGCGAAGCGACTTCGGCACTGGTTGGACGTGTATCTGAAGGATGCCAAGCCGGAGGCTTGGGTGAGCGAAGGCGTTCCGTACACGAAGCAAGCGGGTGGCTGAGCCTTGAAATGGTTTGCGATAATCGGCGTGATATGCCTTTTGATCCTTGGCGGCTCAGTTTGGTGGGCGTCCAGGGAGCCCATAGGCCTAATTGAAATGAACTTGGAGATCGCCGGATGCGCTTCGACCTACCATAAGAACCACGGCAAGTGGCCCGAGAACTTCGAGCAAGTCAGGGGTTCATGTGAGCCAGCAGAACTTCGGATCATCCGTGAAGTCCAGGACGACCAAAAATTGGCGATTGTCACGGAGCCACTTGTTGATGGGGTACGGATAATCGTGACGGGTCAGTATCGTGGCGACTTCAAGAACACACGTGAGTACCACTTTTCTGGCGACTCAATGACAGTGGTTAAGAAGTGACGCGGAGTTCGAAGCAATAGTTGAGTTCAAAGTGGGTTGTAACGTTCTCCAATACGAGAGCCCAAGTAGCCGATGCACACCCTGACCCGGAGGGTCTAAGAAGGTAGCCAGGGTGTCGGAATGAGTGGAACGAATGTAGACCCCTGGATAGTCGGTCCCTTCTCCCCGACCCAGCGGGTCGCAGAAGCGGATAGAATTCGAGCAATGCCATCAACCTATTACAGCCTGACGGCACACATCGTTTACAGCACGAAAAACAGAGATCGCTTTCTCAACGCTGACATCATTCAGGAAACCCATCGATATCTTGGCGGAACGATCAAGGGGCTTGGCGCAGAACCACTGATCGTAGGCGGTGTCGAAGATCACGTGCACTTACTTGTTGGGTTCAAAACGCCCCATTGCTTGGCGGATATCGTTCGGGAAGTGAAGAAGTCCTCGAACAATTGGCTAAGACATGAAATTCCAGGTTTTTCTTGGCAGGAGGGAGGAGGAGTCTTTTCTGTCAGTCCAGAGAGAATTCCTCAGGTTCGAAAGTACATTGAGAATCAAGTGGAACACCACAAGACCAAAACATTTCGAGAGGAATATATCGAGCTTCTTCGATTCGCTAAGATCGAATTCGACGAGTCGCAGTTTGACTAAATCTATCCGCTTCTGCGACCCATCCGGGTCGGGGAGATGTAGATGGCACTCCAGGGGTCAGTTTTTTCGCGCCTCGGCGCAAAACTGACACCATGGCAACTTTATTTGACCCTCCGGGTCAGGGAAACCTTGGCTGCCGTCTTTTGAGGCATGAACATACTTCGATATTCGGCGAAACAGGTTCTGGGAACTTCGTTCCTCCAGGCCAAAGCGCGAACAGGTTCGCGCACTCCATACCTACGCGAAGCTCTTCACCGATTGGATTACGTGGCTGACCTGCTCTGTGTCAAGTGGGGTGGATTTGCAGGCTCGGAACCTGCTCTGCTAAATTTCAGCGAAACAGGTTCTGGGAACTTCGTTCCTCCAAGCCAAAGCGCGAACAGGTCCCTGGGAACTTCGTTCCTCCACTCCCAAAAGTTTCGTGGCTAAAAGAAGCTCTTTACTGACTCAATTACGTGCGTGACTTGCTCCGGAGTCAGGTGGGGGTGGATCGGCAGGCTCAAAACTTGCTTCGAAACTTCCTCGGTCACATCCAACGACCAAGTTGGAGTAAACGAAGCGTACGGCGTGTGGTGATGGATCGGAACCGGATAATAGATCATCGACGGAACGCCTAAATCTCTCAAGTGCGCTTGGAGTTCATCGCGTTGCGACGTTTTCACCGTGAACTGGTGGAACGTGTGATTGTTGCCCGGCGACGTGATTGGCAACGTCAAACCGTCGATTCCGGCAAGCTCGGACAAATATCGATTTGCGGTAACGAGTTTCTTCGCACCCCACTCGCCAAGCTTGGTCATTTTGACGGTCAAAACCGCAGCTTGAATCTCATCGAGTCGTCCGGTGTAACCCAAGTGGTCATAGTAGTACCGCTCACGGCCCATGCCGTGAACTCTTATCGAGCGACATTTCTCGTCGGTTTCATCGTCATTAGTGGTGATCATGCCTCCGTCGCCTGCGGCGCCGAGGTTCTTGGTCACATAAAAGCTATATCCCGCAGAAATTCCGAAATTGCCCGCCGGAGTTCCGTTGTGGGTCGATTCGATGGCTTGCGCCGCATCTTCCAGAACAATCAAGCCGTGCTTCTTGGCGATCTCATTGATTCGAACTACGTCGAAAAGCTGACCGAAAAGGTGAATAGGAAGGATCGCTTTTGTCTTGGAAGTAATGGCCGCTTCGATTTTCGAAGCATCGAGCATGAATGTGGCGGGATCAATGTCCACAAAGACTGGAGTCGCGCCCGTTTGAACGATTGTTTCCACGCTGGCAACAAATGTAAATGCGGTGGTGATGACTTCGTCGCCTCGACCGATTCCCGCGGCGTCCATCATGATTCGCAAGGCATCGGTCCCGCTATGGACGGCGATGGCGTGTTTGACGCCGTGAAGCTTGGCAAACGCTTCTTCAAACGCCTTGTTGTGTGGGCCCAAGACGTAATTCCCGCCGGAAATTACGTCATGAACGACGGCGTCGAGCTCACTCGCAAGGTCCGTGTATTGGGCCTTAATGTCGTAAAACGGAACCTGCATGATGTGATTCCATTTTGACACTTTTTTGTTAACCTAAGCTTGAGACTTTGACTGGTGCTCCGCCTTGCTCCATCGATTTCCAGGCGGCCTCGGTGAGACGAATGACCTCGAGTCCGCACTCGAACGGAGATTCACACTCGATTCCCTTGGTGATGCAATCGATAAAGTGTTGGTCGGGGGTCTGGCCGCCCGCAATTTCTTCGTAAACGACCTTGTCCCGGCTCAAATTTCGAACTGTGAGCTTGCCGTCTCGAACAAAGAAGCCTAGCTTAGTGCCCATGATCGTCATGTCCTCGTGCCAGTTTGTGGCATCGCCGATGATCGAAATGGTGCCGACTGCGCCGTTGCTAAATCGAATGGCGAGGGCCGAGTCGATGTCGACCTGGGTTCCTCGGTTGTCGCCGATGGCCGAAACCGTTTCTGCTTTTAGGCCAGAAGTGTAGAGAATAATATCGACAAAGTGCGAGCCAGTGTCGTTGAGTTGGCCACCTCCACTGAGGCCAGGGTCTTGGCGCCAAGTGCCTTTCGTGCCGACTTTCCACTCCTGACAGTTGAGACCCGCAATGAATTGAATTTCGCCCGCCTCTCCGCTCTCGATCATCGATTTGATCTTCTTGTAAATGCCTTCAAAGTGCCGCTGATAGCTGACCATTCCGACTTTGCCCGCTTTGTTGCGAGCCGCGATGACCTTGTGGGCATCGTCGACGGTGGTGACCATTGGCTTCTCGACGCAAGTGTGTTTGCCCGCGTTGAGCGAATCAAGGATTTGGGATACGTGCTGGGTGTGCGGAGTCATGATCATGACCGCATCGACGTCGCTTTGTTTGAGGAGGTCCTTGTAGTCGGTGAATTCATTCGCTCCGGCCGTTGCCGGATGGGTCGATTTCATTTGCGCGATGTTGTCCGCGCTCGTATCCGCCATCGCAGTGACCGTCGCTCCCTTCACCTTCAAAAGATTGCCCACGCGGTAACGCGCAAAGCCTCCAACGCCAATAAGTCCAACTCGAACCTGATCCATTTCAGAAGGTAGTTTAGCCATTCATAAATTCAAATTCGTCGATTTTGACAAAAGATTTTTGAACATCGCTCTGTCGTGTCAAACTTTCAATACAAGACCCGTGTTTGTGCGTCCAAAAAGGGGAAGAATTTCATGTTTTTAGCTACCACAATCATCGCCCTAGCGGCGATCCAGCCATCTCTGGTGTTCGTTGCTCGTTTCTATAAGCCGGGAAGTGCAAAGAGTCAGTTCGAACTCTATGTTTCCGATTTGGCAGGAGGAAATCGCAAATTGCTTAAAACTACCGAGGAACCTGTTTCAGTTCAATGGGTTGGGCACGATCGGTTGCTGTGGCTAAGCGAAAGTGCTCTTTGGACCAGTAAATTGTCGCCCTGGAAGCCCTTGCTAGTCAAGAAGTCAACGACCCTTCACTTTGAAAGGTCCCGAGATCGGATCAGTGCTCCAGGCATGCCGGAATTAATCGAGGATTTTGATCGAACCAAGGGCCTGTATGGGTTCAACGTTGAGACGCTGAAGGTTGATCAAATGGTGGAGACTCCCCACCACACCGATATTGACTTTCCGGAGGACGGTGACTTTACGATTCCTGACCCCAATCATGACGACCACCCGATCAAAGGGAAGCGATTTGACGGGTTTAGTTACTTCGATAAAGGGAAGGAAACAAAGTCGGAATGGGATATTTTTCGAGCCTGGCGCACTGATGGCAACTCAAAACTCTGGGCGCTCATCGGTTCGCACACATCGTCATCTGGGGATATTAACGGCATCATGTTGTTCGAAAAAGGGAAGTCACCGAGGACCATTTTTGAAGATGGAAATTGTTTCGACTTTTGGCCCGAGCGAAGCACGTTCGCTTATTGCACCAGCCGCGATACTTCTAATTTGGGCAAGAAGCAGGTCTGGACGAGTGCGCTTCATGTCGGAGATTGGAAAAAAGGGACGAACAAGACAGTTCTCAATGGTGTGATCTGGGTTCCGAGTGTGAGTATAAGACCATGATCATTCCGCTGGCGATTGTTATTGGGCTGCAATCTCCAATTTTAAAGAGTTCACCACTAGAACGACGATTTCGTGAAGCCGAGGACTTATTTCGGCATGAGGTAACCGGAGATCGTTATATGCTTTCAAAAGCCCCGCCGGATTATCCAGCGGATGAAGCAACTTCCAAAGACTTTGAGGATATCGCGGTGAAGGCAGGCAAAACGACCCTGGCAATAAAGGCCTGGACATTGGCCCTAATCTCATCAAAGCCGAACCTAGTTCGAGAAAATAAGCTCATCGATCACGTTGCGACGATGAAGGTTACAACCGATGATCAACGGGTTTTCGGCTTGTTCTGGGCTCGGGTGCTTGCTGGCTTTTCAAATAAATTTGAAGCTCGAGATCGATTGCCAAAGGTGTTCGATCCTTTTATTCAAGGAAGCAATTCGAAGGCGACGACTTCGTCGATGCTCCTTTACAAGGCCTTTTCGATGCCTGACATCTTAGATCTTAAATGGGACGTATACAACCGTTTGGTTGAGCAATATCCGGGAACGGATGGAGCAAAAGAGGCTCGGAATCTTCTTCTCAAGAAGAAGAACCTTCAGCCGCACGACGAATTCCCCGACTTCGTCTCAAAGGACTCCGATGGTAAAAAATTCCAACTCTCAACCCTGCGTGGCAAGGTTGTCGTGCTTGAGTTTTGGGCGAATTGGTGTCCCTCGTGCCAGCGCACGATTCCGGTGATGCAGGGCGTGGAGAAGGAGTTCGCCGGACAGCCAGTCGAGTTCATCGGCATCAATAGTGATGGCGATGCACCAGTTGTGAAGGAAATTCAAGCGAAATGGGGAATGACGACCCGGACTCTTGTCGATGGTTCGCCAACCGGACCGATCTCAACCCGATACGCAATTATGGCGTGGCCAAGCTTTTTTGTCATTGGCAAGGACGGCAAGGTCGTTTTTCGTTCGTCGGGAATCGATGCTGATGGCATGACGAGAGCGATTCGGGAAGCGTCGAAGTAGATCTTCTGCGACACCCTCCGGGGTCGGAATGAATTGTGGCTATCCAGGGGTCTCCGCTCGTGCCTCGCTGCGACGCCCTGGCTACCATCTTTGACCCTCCGGGTCAGGACTTGGAACGAGTAAGACCTTATCCTTCCCAAAGCATGGGAAGGTGGATCGCCTGTCATTCCTTAACTACTTTTGCCGCTGACAGGCGAGACGGAAGGGATGGTTGAAGTCCGTTCATGCAACAAAACCAGTGAGATCATGTCAACACAATCGCCGACAACCTTGGCGAACCCAAGCCCAAACTGCGTAGAATAGAAGACTGATATGGCAGCACAACGGACAGTCGTCGTGGTAGGCGGCGGGTTAGCCGGACTTATGGCAGCAATGAAGCTGGCAGAAGCGGGAAACAAGGTTAAGATTTTTAGCATCGTTCCTGTGAAACGCTCACACTCGGTGTGCGCCCAAGGCGGCATCAACGGAGCGGTTAATCTCCGGGGCGAGGGCGACTCGCCTTACCTTCACTTTGAAGACACGATTACGGGTGGCGACTTCCTCAACCATCAACCACCAGTCATGCGAATGGCTGAGCGCGCTCCTGCGATCATCTATCTTCTCGATCGCATGGGAGTTCCGTTTAATCGAACCAACGAGGGGCTACTCTCATTCCGACGATTTGGCGGAACCCTGAAGCACCGAACCGCTTATGCTGGTGCTACAACGGGCCAACAATTGCTTTACGCCTTGGACGAGCAAGTCCGCCGATGGGAAGTCGACGGCCACGTCGAGAAGTACGAAGGCTACGAATTCCTTGGCATTGTGAAGGATTCGGAAGGTCGCTGCCGCGGCATCACCGCCCAGAATCTGCGCAGCATGGAAATCGAATCGTATGCGGCCGATGCAGTCGTCATGGCTACGGGCGGAAACGGACTTATCTTTGGAAAGTCGACCAACTCGATCATCAACACAGGCGCCGCCGTTTCGATTTGTTACCAACAGGGAGCCACGATGGGTAACCCCGAGATGGTTCAGATTCACCCTACCGCGATTCCGGGCGAGGACAAGTGCCGACTCATTTCCGAATCGGTTCGCGGTGAAGGCGGACGAGTCTGGGTTCCCCGAGATCCAATGGACGCTCGCAAGGCCGTCGACATTCCCGAGGCAGATCGCTGGTACGTCTGCGAAGAGATGGATTCCAAGTACGGAAACCTTCTCAGCCGGGACATCGTCAGTTTCATCATTTATTGCGTCTGCCGAATGGGCAAGGGAGTCATGGGGCGACAACAGGCTTACCTCGACATTACTCAGCTTCACCAAGCCCGGGGCGGGCCCTACACTCGCGAACAGATCAATGACAAGCTTGAAGGAGTTCTCGAGATTTACGAGAAGTTCATGCGGGAGGATCCGATCGAGACTCCGATGCGCATCTATCCGGCGGTCCACTACACGATGGGTGGCCTTTGGGTTGACTACGAAACCAATGGCGACAACACATGGGATGCCGAAAGTCCACGGAACCAGATGACCAACATTCCAGGTCTGTATGCGGCGGGTGAGTGCGAATATCAGTATCACGGGGCTAACCGACTTGGGGCAAATGCTTTGTTGGCCTGCTTGGTGGCGGGTGAGATTTCGGCTCAAAGCGTCATCGCGTATATGGATAAGGGCGATGTTGCAGCTGATGGTCTTTCAAGCACCGTTTTAGCGGAAGCGAAAGCCGAAAAACAAGCAGAATACGACTCGCTGAAGAAGAGCAACGGCACGGAGAATCCGTACAAGGTCCACCAAGAACTTGGCGAAACGATGTGGAACAACTGCGGTATCTGGCGAGTTCAAAAAGACCTCGAAAGTGCACGCGTCAAGTTGAACGAATTGACGGTGCGAATCAAGCAATGTGGGCTAGTCGATGACAGCGGCTGGGCGAACCAAGCGGTTCCGTTTACACGCGCGGTTGTGAATATGATCGAACAGTCGAAAGCGATTGTCGATGGCGCGATCCAACGCGACGAAAGCCGAGGGGCTCACTTCAAGATGGATACTCCTGAGCGAAACGATACCGATTGGCTGCGCACTTCCCTGGCGACGTGGACTCCAACCGGAACCAAGTTCGCCTACGAACCGATCGATTGCCGATTTATTGCTCCTCGAGCGAGAAAGTATGCGGTCAACCAAATTGGCATCGTCAAGAAATTGATGGGCGAAAACTTCCTCGAAGGCTTCCAGTCCGCCGCGAAGTAAGGATTCTCTAGCTCCCCTTCTCCCATTCGGACATGCCTTATTTTGCGCTGAATGGTGGCTTTTTTTTCTGTTTGGCATATCCGAATAGGAGAGGGGAAAGAAAGATGGTAAAACCATTTCATGTTTGCCTTATTGAGCTTTCTTGTTGTGACTCAAGCATCAAACGATGCGACTATTCCTGTTCCTCGACCCGATGAATGGTGGCAGAATCGGCATAAAGCAGAGGTCGAACGAGCGAAGAAAGGAGACTCAGATTTAGCTTTCATCGGCGACTCAATCACCCATGGTTGGGGAGGCGGACCCGAAGCGGGCGAGCGGTTCAACCACGAGACATGGGATAAAGCGTTTGGCAAATACAAGCCGATCAATCTTGGATTCAGTGGCGACCGAACGCAGCATGTACTTTGGCGACTTCAGCACGGCGAACTAGACGGCGTGAAGCCAAAGGTCATGGTCATCATGATCGGCACGAACAATATCGGCGGAAATTCCCCGGAGCAAATTACCGCTGGAGTAGCGAGCATTCTTGATTGGCTGCACTCACACCAGGGTCAGGCGAAGGTCGTTTTGCATGCAATTTTCCCTCGAAGCCCGAACCCAGACAACCGAGCAAGACGATTAGTTGAAGCAACCAACCGATTGCTTGAACCATTAGCTCAGCAAAAAGGCGCAATCTTCCTTGATATCAACGCCAAGTTCTTGGATGAATACGGCGTCTTAAGCCCAACTATCATGCCGGACTTTCTCCACCCAAATCTCGATGGTTACAAGATTTGGGCAGATGGATTGACGCCGACGCTGAAGAATCTGCTCGGTTAGAACTTGGTGTAGATGCCAAAGGTAAGCAGTCCGGATTCGGATTGAGTGCCGTTGAGTCGATGGATCACTGGGATTTGGTACGAAGCAATCAGTCCAGTTTGGGGTCCCATTTCGCGTCGATAACTAACCGATAGGTAACCAAAATGCCCGCCGGAGTCTGGATCAAGGTCTCCGGTGTCGGTTCGATCGTGGGCCGCCAACCGACCATTGAGTTCGAGCACCAAGCTAGACGCCGAATTCAGGTCTTTCGAGACACCGATGTTATAGAAAGCTGCGTTGCCATAGTGGTAGCCAGTGCCGTTACGACCGTTCCAGCGGCCGCGTAGGCCCGCAAACCAGAGATTCTTTTGGTGGTCCTCAGTAGTCGCGAGAACCCCGAGCGATAGATCAGTTGAGCCTGTACCGAGTTGAGTATGTTCGTCCATCCGACCGCTGCCATCACTCAGGGCATTTCGTCCGGTCGGAAGCTTGACATCAATCAGCGTTCCAAAAAGGACTTTATCTTTCACTCCCGCCTTAAATTGGTAGGTTGCTCCAAGGTCGATGTCGCCGAGACCGCGAGTATTGATCGGACTATCACCCGTGACTGTTAGGCTCTTGGTGACATAGGGAATGGTGGCAGTGAGCATCACTTGGTCATTGATGCCCGCCATGAGGTCAAGCGAGTATTGATTTTGAGTGTGCTTCTCGGTCGTGCCCGGTAGTTCCCCAGCCTGAGATTTATTGAATGACGAATAGGAGATGCCCATCACGATTCCGCCTTTGTGAAGGGTTTGGGCTCCGAGGGCTTGGAGTCCGGCTCCGATGGCGTGAGCGATGCATATCGAGCAAGCATTCGCCGAGGATACGACGAGCACAGCAAGGGACGAAAGAATGAGTTTTTGGTTGTTAAGTAAGGACATGGATTTCATTTGAAAGGGACATTAACACGGGCAAGCTTGTCCGTATCGAAGCAGTCGAAGGGATGCTTATCAGATGAAATTGGGCGGCGGAATAAACGGTTCAGATGGGTAGCCGACGGGTGAGACGACTCTATACGAATACTTGCAGCCAACGGTGATCAGATTTTCGTGATTAAACCTCTGGGCAGTCAGCGGTAAAAAATCGAATCGCTCACCCTGCCCCACCAGCGTTACTTTCTCCGCTTCTTGTTTCCCAGCTTTCTTCTCGGCGCACAGGCACTGCTTGAAACCAGGTTCTCCTAGTCTTGGCGATCTCAGGATGACCATCGGCGGACAGCACTTCTTGTTGGCAACAACTTCCTGCACGAATTGCACTTTGGCTGTAGGACAATGGACTCCGATCTTGGTCGGAGTGACAAAGCTGGACGAAGATGCAACGATCATCAATCCCACTTGTAAGATTACAAGTAGGTTGAAAAATCCCTTTGACCTAAGCATTTGTCGAAAAATGGTCACTAGCAAATCGAGGTTACCATTCGTACAAAGTAAAAGCCGACCCAGAAGGGATTGGCTCTTTGAATTTAGCTATGTGAACCCACCGTTTGGCGATCAGGATGGTGATGTCACCCTTGTCGTTGTCGCCTGCTCCGATTGACTTGATATTGTTGGTGGTTAGTTGCGGTTACGGTTCCGGTTGATAGGCACCAAGGACGTTGACGTAGTCATCGGTCCAGGCTCTGACCTTAGCTGGGATGTCGATATCGTTCCAAAACGTGGGCCTCCATAGAAGGTCTTTATCACCTGGGTCGCGCAAGATTACCAACCATTTCGATTGGGTCTTGCCCAGCTTCTCTTCATCGGATCCGGCTGCAGGCGCATCGGTTTGCTCAAAGGCCCATAAATTTGCCTTTCGGCACGTTAATGCAACCACAGGTGCCAGCTCCAAGTAGCGGTTTGAGATGTGCATGGCAATCACGCCGCCTGGAGCAAGCTTTTTGGCGTACATTTCGATAGCTTCGAGGGTGAGCAGGTGAGTCGGAATAGCGTCGCTGCTAAAGGCGTCGAGAACCAGTAAGTCGTAAGAATGATCCGGTTCTCTTCCTAGAGTCAAGCGCGCATCGCCCAACACATAGCGCATTTTTGCCTTAGCGTCCTTGAGAAACGTAAAGTAGCCAGAGTCGCGAGCGAGATACAAAACCTCGGGATCAATTTCGAAGTAAGTGAATTCTTGTCCTGGCTTGCCGTAAGCGGCCAGTGAACCAACGCCAAGGCCCACCAATCCAACCTTCTGAACATGTTCCATAACTGGTGCCTGCGTGAAGATTTGCCCAATCGGTCCGTTTGGATAGTAATAGGTCAACGGTAAGTTTTGATATTGTGGAATGGAGGACTGCCGACCGTGCGTCGTGTTGCCATGGACTAATGATAAATAGTCTTTGCTTTTCAAAACGCGGTGAACACCGAAGAAAGAACGGCGAGTGGCAAGAACTTGCCCGGGGGCGGCAATCTGGAAGAAATTAACTCCAACGAAAATGAGTCCGAGCCCAGCGGCAAATACTTTGACTCGATCCATTGCGGCAAAGACCGCGACGAGGGGAATTCCGATTGCGAGTCCTGCCCTCAGCTGTCCAGCCGGAAGCGCGTTCTTAATTGTGAGCATCGCGACCATGGAAATGCCAGCGATGACCGCAAACCAAACACCATCCTTTGCGAGAGCTTTCGGCTGAGGTCGAACCAAGCAAGTAAGAACGATCGCGAGCGGGTACTCAGCGTAGGTGGCAAAGATATGGGGCGCAATCAACGAGTTAAAGAGCCCACCGATGGCACCACCGACCGACAGCCAAAGGTAAAACTCGGTCAGCTGAGTTGCGGGTGGCCTTTGCTCGGCAAGTAGTGAATGGCACATCCAGCCCGCCGCAAGAAGGATAACTACATGGAACGAGGCAAGGAGGACCAGTGGCTCGGTAGCTTCGATGCATTGAGTGAAAACCAAAGGAACCACGAGGATTGGCAAGACTCTGGCGAGCATCGACGAAGTCACGAGCGGTTTTGACGCAAAGGCAAGGGTAAAGGAGAGCAAGTAGATCGCAAGCGGAACCACCCAAATGAGGGGAACCGGAGCGATATTGCTGGAGATATAACTGGTGGCTCCGAGCAACAGGGAACTTGGGACTGCCGCGTAGAATATCCACTTTCGACGCTGTGCCCAAGAGATTGGTGTCGGTGGTTCAGATTTGCTTTCAGCGGAATCCGCAGTTGTCCCCTTCACCATAAAGGTACATATCCCGAAGAGGACAACAAGAAACAAGAATCCGTTTCTCCATAGTACTGCTTGCTCGGCGAGGCCAAAGCGGGGCTCGATAAGGAAGGGGTAAGCGAAGAGTCCGATCATGGAGCCGACATTACTGAGGGCGTAAAGGAAATACGGGTCTTTCGCGTTCGGGTCGTTGGTGGTTGCGAACCAGCGTTGCAGTACTGGCGATCCGCTGGACACGATGAAGTATCCGGCCCCAACGGTTAAGAGCAATAGCTCGAAGACGAGGAGAGCTGGTTGAGAGCTTTCGGTTGCTCTGGCTTCGAATGAATGAAACAGAAGGCTCTTATTTGAAACGGGCAATGTGAAGAGGGCAAGAATCAGGACCGCGATCTGAACGTATTTCTGTTTCGTTGGTCCAAGTTTCAGGTTGGAAAAGTGGGCAAACGCGTAGCCAGCAAGAAGCGAGACCTGGAAGAAGAGCATTGCTGCCGTCCAGACAGCAGGAGAACCGCCGAAAATGGGCAGCAGCATTTTGGCTGCCATCGGTTGGATCAGGAACAGCATGGCTGAACCAACAAACGTTGCAAGCGAGAAGAAAATGCGTTGTGCTCGCACGAGATTTAGAATAGCTCAAATTGCGAGCCAAGAAGCTTTCAGCGGGGAAGCGAAAGAAGCGAGAGAAGACGAAGATGAGAAGGAAGGGCGAGGGCAAGGGCAAGAAAGAAGCTCCAACTCCAAACTCCTGACGGCAATTTATCGTATAAGTAATCAATGAGACAACATCAGATTGGATCGAAATCCTTTGGCCGAATCGGCCTGGGCTGCATGGGCATGAGCTGGGCATACGGTCCGAGTTCTGACGATGCCAATTTTGAAGTTCTTGACCGAGCGATTTCCCTGGGTGTCAACCATTGGGATACGGCGGACCTTTATGGAGCAGGTGACAATGAAACGCTCCTTTCCCACCGCACTGAGAAGTATCGCGACCAAGTGTTTCTTGCAACAAAATTTGGCAACGTATTTGATCGGTCCCTTACGTCTCACCAAGATCAGGTCGAAGCAAATTCGCCTTGGATTGTTGACGGGACTCCCGAATACATCTTCAAATGCATCGATAACAGTCTGTCGCGGCTGGGAGTGGATTTCGTCGACCTTTACTACCAACACCGGGTAGACCCGTTTGTACCGATCGAGGAAACTGTTGGAGCCCTCAAGACGTTGATCGAGCAAGGAAAGATTAAGCATTATGGCTTGAGCGAAGCATCAGCAGAAACGATCAAGCGGGCGAACAAAGTTCATCCGGTTGGAGCCGTGCAAAGCGAACTGTCGTTATGGACCCAGGACTATGTCCATGATGTGGTTCCGACGTGCTACGAACTGGGAATTTCTTTTGTTGCTTATTCTCCACTCGGGAGAGGCTTCTTGACCGGACGTTATCAATCGCTGGATGATTTTGCCCCAGAAGACTTTCGACGACGCCATCCTCGGTTTGCCGAGGAAGCGTTTGCTGCTAATCTGGCCATTGTCGGGCACGTGAAGATCGTTGCTGCTCGTCATCAATGCACTCCGAGTCAAATCGCTTTAGCTTGGGTCTTGGCTCAGGGTGAGCACGTGGTCGCAATTCCAGGAACAAAGCGATTGCAATACCTTGAAGAGAATGCGGCGGCAGTCAACATCCGCCTTTCAGCAGACGACTTTGTGGAACTAGGAAAGATCAAGCCGCCATCTGGTGAGCGGTATGAGGCGACGGGCTTGAAGTTTGTGAACCTTTGAAGCGGTACGGTGCGCTTCGCTAGGGCAAGGCTTGTGCTGGCTAGAATTTCTTTCTGCCACCTGTCAACCCTTGTACCTTGCCCTCGCCCTCGCCCGTAAAACGGGCACCACCCCTTCGTCTTCGGTGTTACTATTTGTTGATGAAGCGTCGGCGGTGGAATTGGATTTGGCTCTTCCTCGGCGTGATTGTGATCAGTGCTTCGTGCGGCTTCGGTTACGAACTCAAACGGGCGAGGACCGAATTTGAGCTAGCAAAGGATGCCTTTGCTAAGAAGGATTGGGACCAAGTGATCGCAAACCTCTCGGAAGAACAATATAATCCTCCGTCGACGAAATACGTAGCGTTTCTCCACAAATATTTGGATCCGATTCTGGCCTCGGGCGAGATTAAGCTTCATTTCGAAAAGACTCCATCGCCATACGTGCCTCTTGAGAATGAATACGTCTCCTACCGATCATCAGAAATTCATGCTCGACCCTTGGCTATGCTTTCGTACCGAGATCGATTGGCGTGGGTAACGGTTCCGTTTGTCAAACAGCGGATTTGGTTTTTTAAGGGGAAACAATCGGGAATGCTGTTCATCAGGGACTTCTATGGAGTGGCCGCTTTTCGTTATCCACATACAGAAAGGCGAGATCGTTGGAAGTCGGTTGTGGAATTTGTCCAACACGAAAGTCGGCAGCTAGACGACTTGGGGATTACGCCCCATGATCTGAATTCGCTGGCAAAGACTTGGGAGGATTTTGTGAAAGAGCGAATCGAAATAGGCAAAAAATATCCTTTTGCCGAATTTCCGATCCGCGTTCATTAACCAAATCGGTCTCGATTTGCAAGGGGATCGCAAAAAAGGGGAAGAAATCGTCGCGACCCTTTGGAATTATGTGAGGATCGATTTGGCGATTTCGCCGCGATAAATCGAATCTTGCCAACAAAAACCTACAAAGAATTCACAAAGCTTGGAGAGTTGATTTTTGGTCTGCAATTAGCATCGCGGTGATGCTAAATAATTAGGCCCGCAAAAGATTCAAGACGCCCTTAAATTCAGGAAAGATTCGAGTTTTTCCACTTATTTTGAATTTAGGGTTGACTCTCGTAGTTCAAATGAGGAACAATATCCCCTGCGACGAGAAATCGAAGCAAGATCTTTGAAAGCGGAATAAAGAAGAAGAACAGTCAGATTTGACGGTTGAATTCGAAATACTCAAGAATCAACCTGTCATGATCTCCATGCTTTCAGCAATGATAGCATGTTAGAGATCGTTCAAATGAGTTAAAAAAGAAAAGAATCAAATCCTATTTCGATAGGTAATTTGATCAACACTTTCTACGGAGAGTTTGATCATGGCTCAGGACGAACGCTGGCGGCGTGCCTAAAACATGCAAGTCGAACGATCCTTTCGGGGATAGTGGCGAACGGCGTAGTAATACATGAGAAACGTGCCCTTAAGACTGGGATATACCGAGGAAACCCGGAGCAATACCAGATGTGACGGAGTGGTGGCATCACCATTCCATTAAATGGCTTTTCGCTTAAGGAGCGTCTCATGGCCTATCAGGTAGTTGGTGAGGTAATGGCTCACCAAGCCGACGACGGGTAGCGGGTCTGAGAGGATGATCCGCACGAGTGGGACTGCGACACGGCCCACACACCTACGGGTGGCAGCAGTTGGGAATCTTGCACAATGGGGGAAACCCTGATGCAGCGACGCCGCGTGGACGATGAAGGCCTTAGGGTTGTAAAGTCCTTTTTTGGGGAAAGACTTAGGACGGTACCCCAAGAATAAGCTCCGGCTAACTACGTGCCAGCAGCCGCGGTAAGACGTAGGGAGCAAGCGTTGTCCGGATTTACTGGGCGTAAAGAGCGCGTAGGCGGCTCGTTAAGTGTGAAGTGAAATCTCCAGTGCTCAACACGGAAACTGCTTTACATACTGGCGAGCTTGAGGAAAGCAGAGATAACTGGAATTCCTGGTGTAGCGGTGAAATGCGTTGATATCAGGAGGAACACCCATGGCGAAGGCAGGTTATTGGGCTTTATCTGACGCTGAGGCGCGAAAGCGTGGGTAGCAAACAGGATTAGATACCCTGGTAGTCCACGCCCTAAACGATGGATACTAGTCGTGAGAGGTATCGACCCCTCTCGTGACCGTAGCTAACGCGTTAAGTATCCCGCCTGGGGACTACGGCCGCAAGGTTGAAACTCAAATGAATTGACGGGGACCCGCACAAGCGGTGGAGCATGTGGTTTAATTCGATACTAACCGAAGAACCTTACCCAGGTTTGACATCGATCGTAAAGCGTCGAAAGGCGCTCCTCCCCCACAAGGGGACGTGAAGACAGATGTTGCATGGCTGTCGTCAGCTCGTGCCGTGAGGTGTACGGTTAAGTCCGCCAACGAGCGCAACCCACGTTCTGTGTTACCAGCGAGTAAAGTCGGGAACTCACAGGAGACCGCCGGTGTAAGCCGGAGGAAGGTGTGGATGACGTCAAGTCAGCATGGCTCTTACGCCTGGGGCTACACACATGCTACAATGGGCGCAACAAAGGGCAGCAATACCGCGAGGTGGAGCCAATCCCAAAAATACGCCCTCAGTTCAGATTGTAGTCTGCAACTCGACTACATAAAGTCGGAATCGCTAGTAAACGCAGGTCAGCTATACTGCGTTGAATACGTTCCCGGGTCTTGTACACACCGCCCGTCAAGTCACCTGAATTGTCTTCACCCGAAGTCCGTGGCCTAACCGAAAGGAGGGAGCGGCCGAAGGTGAGGGGAGTAAGGGGGACTAAGTCGTAACAAGGTACCCGTACCGGAAGGTGTGGGTGGATCACCTCCTAAAAAGATAAGCACTCGGCTTTGCACTGCAAAGCTCGACATATCTAGGTCGAAACTGTCTTCTTCTCCGCTTTTAAAGAACAAAAAAAGAACGAGGCCCCCGCAAGGAGGTCTTTTTTTTGCCTGAAATTTGGCATAATGCCGTAGACTCGCATTGTGAGGTGGTTTGCGCGGTTTCTTTTGCTTGCGTTCTGCTTCTCTCTACTTTCATGTAGCGCGCTAAGTGCCATCTTCTTGCACAATGACACCCAGGAATCATTCGACTACCGGATTACAGCGAAAGGCGAACGAAAGGATGATGGACCTATGGAAGAATCTGGGGTCCTGCTTGCTGGCGACGTGAAGGAAGCCTTGCGATACTATTCCAACTCAATCAAGCAAGTTGATATTGAAGTCACTCAGAAGGGATCGACACGCAAGCAAACATTTCTGGACAAGGACCTGCCGGATAGCTTGCAAAGTGCGTCAAGCGGAGGGAATTGGAGCCATATCAAAGTAAGCGGCGAGGGATTTTCGATTAGCAAAGGTAGCGGTATCTGGTTCCAAGACTTTCAACATAGCTTCGGACTCATGTGGATCCCAATCGTGTGGATGACGAGTATCGTTGGCATGATATTGTTGGTCACCTTCGTGAAGAAAAGATTGAAACGAATTGCAAAGACTCAGTCGTGATGGTAGGTCGAAAAATCCTTCACTCCGAAAAACCAGTCGATGTCGCGAGGGTTGATGAACTCATTTCGGCCATGGACCCCGGGTTTGTGATCAAGAATCTTTGAAAGATTGGCGTCAAATGTACTTAAGGAAATGCAAGTAGCGGGTCTAATGGCAAAGAACTTTATTGAGCCATCTCGTTGCTTGAGTTTTATAGCCTCAACCTCAAATAGTAGGCACGGAGCCGCCCACATTGGTTCCTTAAGGTCATAAGAAACCGCCATTTGACCTTCTATTTGAGACAGTCCCCGAAAAGAATTCAGCCAACTCAGCCGCCTATTGATCCGCTTAACTTCGTTGCCACCTAAGGCACCTATGTCCTCGCAATTAAGAGACGCTTTATGAGTCATTACTGGCTTTCCAAGTTCAAACTGAAATCCAGAAAGGGAAATATTCACCAGTTCTCTTCCTTTGCCGAGCCCTTCAAGGCTAAGGACTCGCTCCTTAGCTAGGTCGTCTTCCAACGTTCGATTTTTAGCAGCTGAAACCGAAGTAGCGACCAGAAGGACAATGCACAAGCACAGGCTACTAGGCCGCCAATAAAATGAGACTTCCGCATTGCAAATTCATTTTAGCCCGACAATCAATCGATCTAGGCCAGCCATTCGATCCAGCGGCCATGGGGATCGACGTTTGCCAACGGAATATCTGTTCGCTCGCCATTGCGAGAAATCGTCGCATGAAGATGCGGCTCGATGCAATTGTGAATATGAATCACGTCGCGTTTCGTACCAAAGTCTTCGATGATCTTCAGAAGGTGTGACCTCTGATCTTCCGACAGTTGGTTGGCAAAGAACGTGTGGTAAACGACGGGAACGTCGGTCCCAGGGACGTCTGCAAGTACCTGAGGCAAAAGCTCGATGGCATCGCCCTTTATCATTTCGACGGGGTTCACCATCGCGATTCGGATGGCTTTGTTCAGCCGGGCCTTGCGTTCAAAATGCTCGGGCCATATCAACGCTTGTAACCACAGAATTTCATTCCTATCCATTAAGTCAATCGGATTCAAATCAATGCCTATTCGACTGTTGATGGCGGGCTTCGGGCCAGAAAAATCCGGACGATTATCTCCGCGAAACGAACTCGGAACGGTGAGACTGGAACCCGCTGATCCGATCGGCTCGTCGTCGCCATATTGATAGAGATAGTAGTCCCACAACAGGTTAAATCCTGCACTACAACCAAGCTCGATAAGAGCAAGCGGCTTTCCTTCTACCAATCGACAAGCGGCTAGGAACGCCGGATAGAGAAACGCTGATCGAGTGACTTCGTTAGTCTGAACCAATTTGGTCCTCATAATTTCTTCGATTTGCTCCTCATGGGTGAGAACAAACTTTCGGAATGCCGGGTATGCGTGGTCGGGCGTTTCGGCATCGATGGTCATGCTTGGATAATAGCGTACAAGGGGGTTAGGCTTTCCACTCAATAACAGCAAGTGAACCGCGCCGAATAGTAGATTTGGCGGCAATTGTCCGGGCTGGTACTTCGAAGCAACCGCCAATAAATCGTTGTCCTCAGCAATCTTCAGGGTCAAATATCCGTAGAGCTCGCTAGAACCGTCGCAATACTCGGCAAACTTCCGAAATTCCTCGGCAAGCTCAGGATAAGGATTGAGAGTGTTGACTTCAGCGCTTTGGCCGATTGAATCGAGTGACCTTGATTCAAATTCATTGCCTAACGAACCCTCGAAAACAATAGCCCATATATTGGTGTAGCCAAGTTGCTCGAGCGCGGCCAAGCGGTGACTTCCGTCGAGCAGATGGAGCTTGCCTTCGCTTGAATGTCGCGCAAATACTGGAGGAAGGTCATTCAGTTTCGGTTGCTTCGAAGCAATTGCATCAACTTTTTTGCGCCAATTATCCGCATCCTCAGAGAATTTGAAAGTAGGGATTGTCTCCTCAAATTCAGACAAACTGACCAAAGTCGGTCCGGGCCAAACGATTTTTTGACTCTGGGCTCGTCGGGCTAAGGAAGGGTTCTCCCACTCTGGGGAACGGAGTAGATTATCTACCCACTCTTGGTAGGATTGACTATCCATTGCAATCATACAGGATTCAATTCCCCATTCCATGATTTCCATTATAGGATTAAGACAATCATAAATTAAGTACTTTTGGCAGGATGACTATCCTAATTAACGAAGACAAGTGACCGAAGCTATAATTGAGAATGGACAGCTTGAACCCCGAAGTCGCCATCCATTACGGCGAAGGAAATGAGCATGATCGCTTGACGTCGCCCCATGGACGACTCGAGTTTGAGCGTTCCAAAGATATCATTGCCCGCAATTTATTCCCTCCTCCAGCGAAGATTCTCGACCTTGGTGGCGGAACGGGGCATTATTCTTTTTGGCTCGCAAACCACGGCTATGAAGTCCACTTGGTGGACGCAATGGAATCGCACATTGACTTGGCAAAGCGTATTGTTCAGTTCAATTCTCTTGCTTCAATCTCAGTTGGCGACGCCAGAAGTACGAAGTTTAGCGATGAATCATTGGACATCGTTTTGATGTTCGGGCCACTCTATCATCTCACCGATAAGCGGGATCGTATGAAGTCGCTCGAAGAAGCGAAGCGAGTTCTGAAACCAGGCGGTCGACTGATGGCAGCCGCAATTTCGAAGTTTGCGTCACTGCACGATGGCTATCACTCTGGATTCATCGAAGACGAGCAATTCAAAAACATCGTCGATCATGACTTGATTGACGGTCAGCACCGAAACCCCGAGTACCACCAGAACTACTTCACCACGACCAAGTTTCACGAGCCTTCGGAATTCCGCGCCGAAATCGAAGAGGCAGGATTTGAAGACACGAAGCTCTTCGCAGTTGAGGGATTTGCTGCTCATATTCCCGATCTTGCGGAGCATATGAAGTCGGAAAAAATGCGAACCATGTTTGAGTACTTGCGAAAGACCGAAAATGAACCGAGCCTCATGGGTTCGTCGCCGCATATTATGGCGGTCTCGCGAAAGTGGTTGAAGCCGAGGGAGTAGGCGTAGAAATAAAAATAGCCGAGGTGATATTCACTTCGGCTATATTTGCGCCAACGATTAAGGATTAATCTTGCCGTTTTTGCCAACCTTCGGAACGGTCTTATAGACCTTCTTCGGTGGTAATTTGGCCAGTTCATCCATCAGGTACTTCACCGCAGCTTCGAGCTGAGGATCTTGTCCAAGAGCGACCAAATCTGGTCGCATATCGACGTCCATATCTGGATCGATACCCTGGTTCTCGGCGATGATGTCGCCGGTCTCTGGGTTATAGATTGCGAATGATGGAGCCGTTAGGTTTCCTCCATCGACGAGGTTGTAGCCGCCGCTTATTCCAACAAGTCCACCCCAGGTTCGCTTGCCAATCAGTGGACCGCGCTTTGCTTGGCGGAACATGTAGGGGAAGAAGTCTCCACCCGAACCCGCATACTGGTTGATCATGAGAGCCATTGGACCTTCGATAACCGGAGCTTCAGGTTGGTGAGCGCCGTAGCGCGGCTCGATCATTGCCTTCTTCTTTCGTGAAAGGGTATCGACGAACCAAGGTTGAATATATCCGCCACCATTCCAACGCTCATCGACCAGCATCGCTTCTTTGTCTGTTTGAGAATAGAATCCTCGGACAAAGTCACTTGAACCAGGTCCAGCGGTGTCTTCGATGTGCATATAACCGATTCGTCCACCAGACAGTTTCAAAACCGTCTTACGGTTGTTCTCGATGAACTCGTAGTAGCGAGCCGCCATATCTGAAGCAATCGGCTTCACCCTGACTTTTCGGGCACCCGTCAAAGACGGTACGCCATTGATACTCAATGTCACCGTTTTACCGACCTTGCCGATCAGGAATTGGCTAGGATTGGTCTCGGCCGTAACTGGCTTTCCGTCAATCGCGACCAAATATTCGCCATCTTGCACATCAATTCCCTGCAATCCCAGAGGAGTTTGATACTGCTCAAAGTCATTTGAGCCTCGAACGATTCGCTTGAACGCGACCATTCCATTCTTGACTTCATAGTCAGCACACAGGGTGCCGACGGCAGTTCTTGGTAGCGGAGCACCAATGTCGCCAGGGGCTTGCACGTAAGCGTGTCCCGTCCCGAGCTCAGCAATCATCATTCCCAAAATGTAGTTGACATCGGTTCGATGATTGGCCCATTGCAGATAGCCCTCATATTGCTTGAGAACCGCATTCCAATCCACACCGTTCATATTTGGATCGTAAAAATTATCGCGCTGGTATCGCCAAGCATCGACCAAGATTTGGTGCCATTCCTCGCGAGGGTCAATAATCGCCTCAAGGTTGGAAATATCTGCTCGCCCTGGGGTCGCGGCCGATAAACCAGGCTGGACCGTAACGACTTGAATTCCGCCAGGAACCATGACTGCCAACTTAGATTTCGAAGCATTGAAAGCGAATGATCCAATGTTGTCATAAATCAGTGCAGGTGCCTTTGTGCCCATCGTGTACTGGTAAAGGTCACCCTCCATAACGTAGAAGAATCCGTTATCAGTGCCACTGAGACCACTATACTGGCTGACTCCCATGGGCAGGGCGATGATTCTGTTCTCAATTCCTGCGAAATCAATGTCTGGCCCAGATTTTGCCTTCTCTTCTTCCTTTTTGGCTGGATCAGCTTCTTCGTCGTTCTTGTCAAGGAATGGATTTGGAGTATCGGCCTTCAGCGAAATCGCGTACAGTCGTTCGGTCGCATCAACCTTAAGGCTAAATTCATTTTTGCCAAAGGTTGGGGCAAAGACTCGACTAGAAGTGAAGTAGAGCCATTTCCCGCTCTTATCGAAACATACATCGTTATCGTCAAAAAATCCTTCGGTAACTTTTGACTTCTTGCCCGTTGCAACCTCATAAACCATTAACGCCCTAAAGCCATTTCCTCGACCCTTGGTGTAAGCAATCCATTTCGAGTCACTTGAGAACGTAAATCCGCCACCACCATTGGTGAGGTCATCCATGACGGATATTTTTTTAGTATCGACATCCAAGATGTGGATTTCCGTGCCGAGGCCAAAGAGAGCAACCTTCTTGCTGTCAGGTGACCAAATGTATTGGCTAATCTTGAAAGAACCGTCGGTTAATTTCGTCGCTTCGCCACCGGCCTGAGGCTGCACATAAAGCTCATACTCACCACTCTTGTCGCTCAGATAGGATATCCATTTACCATCGGGTGTCCAATCAACGTTGTGCTCCCGCACGCCGCTGGTTCCCGTCATGTTTCGTGTTTCACCTGATTTTGCGGGAACGGAGAAGACTTCGCCTCGGGCAGAGACGGCCACCCGTACTCCACTTGGAGAAAGGGCAAAATCCGTCATATATGGGGCAAGGTTCTTCAGCGTTGGACGCGTTGCTAAGTTTTCGCCAGGAATGTGGATGTTGAGTTTCGTCTCGGTGTTGTTCTTTATCGAATATTCGTAGAGGAAGCCTTCACGCTCCCACACTATGTTTTGGCCATCGGTACTTGGCCACTTAATATCAGTGTTTGCGTTCTTCGTAAGTTGGATGTCCTTTCCACCTTCGTTCTTGAAAAGATTAAGGGAGCCGTTGGTTCGGTCGGAAATGTAGTAAATGGTTTCGCCTACGACCATCGGGAAGTAGCTTTGCTCGCGTTTGGACGGCAGCTCTTCGTATTTATTGGTCTTGAAGTCGTAGATCGAAACTCGGCCTTGGGTTCCACCGCGGTACTTTCTCCAGTTGAATCCGAAACTGTTGACTCGGTTGTACGCAATCTTGGTTCCGTTGGCATAGAATGAGCCTGCCGCGATCTCCTTAATCGGAGTCTCCATCGGCAGTCCGCCTTTCGGGTCTACCAGCATCAACCGAGCTTGGCGGCCAAGGTATGGGTTTCCTTCTGGAGTTGCGTAGGCGATTTTCCCGTCCGGAGTCCAACCAATGGCCTGATCGGTCGTATTGGCATAGGTCACTCGTCGTGGTTCGCCACCATCAATCGATACGACATAAATATTGGAGGCACCATCGAAGTTGCCCGTAAACGCAACCCACTTGCCATCAGGTGAAATATGAGGGCGCGTCGTAGGGCTGTTAGCCGCACTGGTTCGCGCGCCAACGTTGGATGCGATTCGTCGAGCCACTGAACCGGGCTCGGTAGTTGAGGCCCAAAGGTCTCCTGCATAAACAAAAACAACGGTATTGCCGTGAATATCCGGCTGACGAAGCATCCGAGGCTCAACTGCTTGAGCATGGGAATTCATCATTGCGGTGGCCAGAGCCAGTACAGATAAGGAAGTCATAATGATTCAGAACCCCGGCGGGGCTTCTAGTTAATTTACTGGTTACCCTTTCTGAAAAGTTGCAAGGCAGATCATAATTCCCTCAATGTCCAAAAAGAATGCATTGATCGTTTGGGGTGGCTGGGAAGGTCACCAGCCTGAATCCGTCGCCAATTTCCTCGGAGAGATTCTGACCCAAGAAGGGTTTGCTGTTACGATTTCACCGACTCTCGACTCGTTTGCTGACGAAGATCTCGTTTTCGCCCAAAACTTACTGGTTCCGGTCATCACCATGAGCGAGATCACCAACGAGCAATTCGAGCCCGTTAGAAAAGCAGTTGCCGAGCACGGCATAGGAATGGCGGGTTGCCACGGCGGAATGTGCGATGCGTTTCGGGGGAATACCGAGTGGCAGTTTATGACGGGCAGCCAGTGGGTTGCTCACCCCGGCAATGATAGCGTCAAATACAGGATCAATATTAATGGGGCGGTTTCTCACGAAATTACGGCGGGGCTTCCTGATTTCGAGGTTGAATCGGAGCAATATTATTTGCATGTCGATCCGGGTGTAAATATTTTGGCGACGTGTGACTTCCCGGCTCCAGGGGTAGAAGGTCCACATACCGAAAACCCATGTAAGATGCCGCAGATTTACACCAAGATGTACGGCAAGGGACGAGTGTTCTATAACGCGCTTGGACACCAATGTTCCGTGCTTGAAGCAGAGGTTCCCAAAGAACTGATGCGCCGCGGCATGTTATGGGCGGCTAAATAAGTTGACAGTTTGCGGTCGGCAGAGGAGAGCTTTAGACTTTTTTGGTCAAAAAATGAATGAACCTAGCTCGTTGAGGGTTCTCATCGACATGGCGAGGATATTTTGCTAGTCCTGTTTGCCTTGGGCCCAGTTTCTTCGATCGTCAGCTTAGTCTTGTTGTTCTTTCAGCACTCTAAGAAATTGAAAAGGGTCTCGATTGGTATTTTTGCAACGATTGTCATCACCAGTACCTTTCCGATAGTCATGGTGAATTATGGTGAAAGCGGGATCCAACTTGCGGTTCTATTCGGCTTGCCAATTGCCCTCGTGATGCAATTTTTTGGACTTCTTGGCCAGGCATGTTTATTGGAAGGGAAATCAAAGGGTCCGAAGAATGAAGCTAAAATCTGAAGCTCACCTTGCACCCAGATATCCAAATTTAACGTTTAATAGGTATGCCTCACGGAGTAGATAGGTCATGCCTGGGCACTATCGAGCGAGTCTTTTCGACTACGCGGCAGTTTGGCGTTCATCGTCAAGGCCTAAACCGGGCTCTGGGGCGCTTCCGGTGGAAAAAGTTCCTTTTGTGGTGCGCAGCAGTTTTGATTGTGATCACAATGGTGGCATTTGCAATTCTCGTGCTGTCGGGAACTCCGCTTGACCGATTCACTCTTTTCTTCTATTGGGGAAACGCGATCTTCTGGGTTTTCTCGATGCTGCTGGGAGTCCTATTGAGCGTGATGGAATCCAAACAGGACGCTGCGAAAGACTTCAACGACCTTGCCGCATTGCACGATTCTTTACCGCCCGTAGCCTGGGAAGTTCGGCTTGAAACCGGGGAAACGGTGATCCTCAAGGGCTTTTCAGGACAGAGAGGAGATCAAGTTGGCGTCAACTTTATAGGCGACTGGACGCCTTCAATCGTAAATTTCTCAGATATTGGCCGTGGCGCTGAAGTTCGCGAGCAACTGGCCCTCGACTTTCAAATCTCCGATCAGTCATCGCTTTTTCCGTGGCCAGACGAGTACCGATTGTTTGTGGAAGGCGAGGCGGCAAGAATAAAGGAATATGAATTAAGAATCAGGAAAACACTGAACTCAATAATCTCTTAAAAGCGTAACATTAGAACCATGAAAAAGTGGATCGTCGTTGGCGCTGTTGCCGCCGTCGCTGCATCGGGTGTTTCGTATTGGTCTTTCCAGAATTCGAGGGTCCAAATGGGACCGCAACCGAACGGCAAATTCATTGTTTCCTCTGGTCAAACGATTAACGCGGGAACAATATCCTACGAGCAACGGCTCTCCGATCTTGCCGTTCATCCAAGCGGAAAAGTAGTTGCCGTCGCCGCGAAAAACAAAGTCTTTCTGTGCGACGAAACTCATGTACTTCCTAATTCTGAAGTCGGAATTGGCGCTGATTCCGGGTTTCATGGCATCGCCTGGACTCCCGACGGCAAGCGTCTCATCGCTACTACGGATGCGGGTCATCTCCAAGAATTCACCTACGATGGCGACCTACTCCAGAAAGGTCAGAAGATCGAACTGACGGCTCGCGGTAAGAAAGGGAACCCCGTCCCCGGCGGACTCTGCATCAATAAAGCAGGAACCGAGCTATTTGTAGCTTGCGCCGATTGGGATGGCGTTGTCGCGGTTGATTTGGCAACCAACCAGTCAACGAAATTTCTTCCGAGTGGAATGGTGCCATTTGGCTGCTCCCTGAGCTCGGATGAAAAGATGCTCTTGGTGAGCAATTGGGGCGGCAAAGCACCTGGCAAAGACGATGTGACCATGGCCAGCGGTAAATCGCGGGTTGCGATCAACCATCAAGGCTCAATCCTCACCGGAACGGTAACCGCCACTGACCTCAGCAGCGGCGAAAGCACCGAAATCACCACCAACGTCCACCCAACCGAAATACTTTGCGACGGAAATTTAGCCTACGTCGCCTGCGCCATGAGCGATTCGGTCGATGTCTTGGATCTAAGTTCGAAAAAGCGAACCAAAAGTTGGCCGATCAAAACCACAAAGTTCAAATTGATCGGTTCGATGCCCAATGCGCTGGCTAAGTCTGGCAACACGCTTTACGTCGCCGATGGAGGAGACAATGCAGTTTGCGAAATCGACGTGACTACCGGAAAAGTGGGCGGCTTCCGCTCGGCCGGATACTATCCGACCGCGGTTCACCTCAGCCTAGATGGTAAAAAAGCCTTCGTGTTAAACACAAAGGGCAATGGTTCAGTTCGAGAGACGATGAAAGGCAAGAATCGTCGAAACACCCATGATTTCCAGGGCACTGTTTCGGTCCTCGACCTTTCAAAAGACCTCAAAGCCGAGACCGACCAAGTGGCGATCAACAACAGCTGGAACGATCCCGCATCCACCCAAAAGCCAAACTTGAAGGTCTACCAAGGGGCGATTAAACACGTCATCTATGTCATCAAAGAAAATCACACCTACGATGACATTTACGGCGACCTTCCGGTTGGAAACGGCGACCCGACCCTTTGCAGCCTTGGCGAAAAAGTGATGCCGAATCACCGAAAAATCGCCCAAGCTTTCACCCTGTTTGACAACGCCTACACCAGCGGAACCAACAGCGCGGACGGGCACCACTGGTGCGACGAAGCATTCGCCAATGACTATCTTGAGCATTTTTATGTTGGCTATTCGCGAACCTATCCCGACGATGGGACCGATGCATTATCACTTAACAGCGGCGACCGAATTTGGGATGCTGCTCTCAAGAAGGGCCTGAAAGTCAGGGTCTATGGCGAGTGGGCCGATGACGAACATCCGATCTACAAACCCCGGAAACCGAAGGATTGGTTTGAAGCATGGGAAGACCGCAAGTCAGGTCGAAACGAGTTTCAGTACATTCCCACCACGGAAATTCCGTCCCTAAAACCGCTGCTCGCTCCTGGATATCATTATTGGCCGCTTATCCAAAGCGATCAGAGTCGCATGGATACTTTTGAGAAGGAATTCCGAGCGTTCGAGGCTGGAGGCAACCTACCAAATCTTTCGATCATGACGTTGCCCTGTGACCACAGCGAAGGCGCGAGCCAGGCATATCCTACACCGCGGGCCATGATGGCGGATAATGACTACGCGCTTGGCCGCCTGATCTCATTGGTATCCCACTCCAAGTATTGGAAGGACACCGCGATTGTCATAACCGAAGACGATTCTCAGTCGGGCCCTGACCACGTGGACGGTCACCGAACCAGCACCCTAATCGTAAGCCCCTATACGAAGCGAAACTATGTAAGTAGCGAGTTTTTGACCCAGGTCAGCCTGCATAAAACGATGGGAATGATGCTCGGATTTGGCCCGCTGGGACGATTTGATGCGATCGCCCGACCAGCCACTGACTGCTTTACCGACACGCCAGACTTATCGCCTTACGAGATCGCACCGAACAACATTCCGTTTGACGAGCCAAACCCGGGTCGAGTCAAAGCGATGACCAAGGAAGAAAAATACTGGGCCGACAAGTCGGCTTCGCTCGACTGGAGTTCGATGGATCGCGCCGACCCGTATTGGTTGAACCGAATCAACTGGTTCTCGATCTATCACGGCTCGAAGCCGTATCCGGGACGACCGAATGAGCGGCCGGGGATGATTGACAGCGATGAAGGGCCCGTGTCGAGTCTGGTGCGTCAAGGTGGTCACCGGGATGCCGCCGACTAGGCTCGGATGGCATGGGTTTGCAACTACATGCCTTTCAAATCCTTTCTGACTATTAGGTTCGCTCAAATATGGCATTTCCCCTGCTCATCGTTCTGGCTCAAAACTTGAGCCAGTCAACCCTAACCTTTCCGGCGCCGAGAGGGATCTATCAGGCGGATGTTACAACCTGCACCGAGAAAGATCGCGGCTTATATACGGCTATCTTCCAAGGCTATCTTTCGATTCAAAAGAAGGAATTTGAGGTTTCTATATTCGGTGGCGATTGGAAACAAGTAGGAAACAGGCTCCTCCTCACTATCGGCAGGTTTATGGCAACTGACATTCAAAAAACGAAAGGAAAATTTAACGACAGAACCTTCCTTTCGGGCCTGACTTTGGAAATTCAGCCGAGCGGAGACTTGGTTCTCCAACCTGCCAAAGGGATGGTCATGACCTCAAAATTGACATTTCGAAGACTGGCCCCGATCAAAACGGTCGATGCCCTTGAACAAATCGCAAAAGTAAATTTTGAGGACAGGGAATTTCGGATGACGCTCGGTTGGGCTCTCACCAACCAGCTGTTTGAGATCAAGAATGAAGTCGCACCTCAGATGATTCAAATACTTCAATCGGGCGAACCATTCACTATTCGACATGAAGCGGCTTACCGTTTGTGGGGAGTTAGGAGCGACCAAGTCGTCAAAGCGACTGGTGAAATGCTTCTGTCCCAACTCGAATCTAAGGATAAAGAGAATCTCATGATGAGAAGAACTTTGACTATGGCGCTCATTGAGTCTCGCCATCCTGCAGCTGCTTATTTCGGCATTGCTGCTTTTCGAAAAGGACTGATTCGAGAATTCGAGGTGGCCAAGATCATTGGAAACAGCAAAAATCCAGATGGAATCGCCTTCCTCTACGAAGTTGCCGCCAAATCCAAAGGCAAATCATTGACAAGCCTCCTAGAAAGTATGCGGCTGGTTAGCAAGGCTGATGGTTTAAAGCTAGCCAAGGATTTTGAACGTGATCCGGACAAAAATGTTCATTTCGAAGTTCTTCGGGCTTTTGCCGAAACCGAAACAACGACCGCTAAGCGCGGTTTGGCTTCGAAGCAACTAATCGATTTATTTCCAACTGTGGATTGGATGAAGCAATGTGATATAGCCAAATCCTTGGGAAATGCGGACAACCCGGTGGCCCGACGCGGACTTCGAAAGCTAAGTGGCAAGGGAAGCGATCCTGCGGTCCAGCATTGGATCGACGGCGGACTGGAAAAATATAAGCATTGAGGTGCGATTCAATTTTTAAGGGTCGTCGGCAAAACGCCACATCACAACACGGTCGTTCCCGCTGAGGTCTTTTATGATTTCTGATCCAGGATAGAGCGCGGAAACCGCCAAGCCCTGTTCCTGACCAATTTCGAGGATGACCCTTCCACCAGGTGTTAAATGGTCTTTGATCGTTGCCGCTAATTGTCGATAAATCGCGAGCCCATTGTCGTCGGCAAACAACGCTGAATCAGGTTCAAATTCTCTTACTTCACGAGGAATAATTTCATTTCGCCCGATGTACGGCGGATTCGAAACGATTAGGTCGAACTTCTCGCCAGCCAGTTGCTCCAGCAAATTCGAATGCCGAAACGTAATATCTGCTCCAAGTGTTTCCGCATTCTCCCGGGCGACCTGCAGCGCCGAACTGGAAATATCCGTCGCCCAGACTTCCCAGTTCGGACGTTCGAGCTTGAGAGTAATGGCAATACAGCCGGACCCAGTGCCGATATCGAGAGCTTTAAGCCGATCAACAGGAAGCTCCAAAGCAGTCTCCACCAAGACCTCGGTTTCCTGGCGTGGAATCAAAACATTGGAGTCCACACGAAAACGTCGCGAAAAGAACTCTCGGTAGCCAAGAATGTAGGCCAAAGGCTCGCCACTTTCGCGGCGTTGCAGTAATCCTTCAAGCGCTAAATCGTTAACAACATGCTCAGGATGGGTCAATACCCAGGTGCGGTCCACCAGCATCGAATGAGCAGCTAAAACCTGGGCTTCAAGCTTTGGCGAAGCGACCCTAACGGCAGTAAGCCGGTTCGAAGCGTTCGTCACCCAATCATTCAGTAGCATGTTCGTCTGGCAAGTTTAGCAAACTCCGTGTGTAATCTACTAACGCCAGGAACAAAGTTAGGATCATTGGACCCACCATTAAACCGATCGGTCCAAAGAGCGATATACCGCCCAGAACAAAAAAGAAAATCGCGAGCGGATGGAGGCTGACTTGATTGCCGATGAAATACGGCTTTAAAACGTTATCGATTTGGCTAACAATGAGGAATCCGACACCAAAGACGATTGCCGCTTTGGTCAAATCCCCCTGAGCGAGAAAGAGCAAGCCAACGGGAATGTAAATAATCGGCGCGCCAAGGAGCGGCACGATGCACAACACGACCGAAATGAATCCGAGCAAAACTGAGCTTGGCACGCCTAGGATTGCGTAGGTGATTCCCATGATTGCTCCCTGAATCACCGCCACCATCACACTTCCGCTAAAAACGGCTCGAATGGTTTTCTGAACCTTGATACAGATCTCTTCACCGACATCTTGAGGCAGTCCCGAGAACTCTAAAAATGGCTTCTTGAGCGACTTGCCATCTCGCTGAAAAAAGAACATCGAGAGGAGGGCGACAATCATCGTGAAAACCGTCATTCCGGCTTGCTTGGCAACGTTGCTGGCAGGTTGTCGTAGTGACTTGACTACTTCTTGGGAATTCTCCGTCCACCATTCTTGAACGTGGAACTCGTGAAAACCGACTTTCTCCATGATCGGATGCAGGGCTTTATCGATTCGGTCGGTAATTTCGTAACCTTGGCTTCCTTGCATTTCCTTGAGGGCAGGTGAGATTTGTGCTACCGCTAATCCACCAACGAGGACAAACGGAAGGCATATCACAACGAGGGTAAGGAACGTACTCTTTAGGGCCGCAATTGAGTCGCCAGCTTTCGCGATCTTTGCCCTCAACCCGGTTGGGTTTGACTCGCGCATCAGCTCGTAACGCATGCGGCTCTTCTCGAACCAGGAATAAGTGAGGACGGAAAGCGTCATTCCCCAAAGGATCGCGGAAAGGAAAGGCAGGAGAATCGTGACGCTTAGCCCAACAACAATCGCGCAAAGGATCAGGAAAATCATTCCCTTAATTTGCGAAGAAGAAATTGGAGGCTTGTGCATGGTCTTTTCGATTTCTACCTGCAAATTGGCCCCAAGGTTTCAATCTGGCGTAATGTTAGCGGAAGAACCTTAAGCGAAATACTTTTGAGCGGTCGGAGGCTGAAAGCTGATGGCTCACAGCTAAAAACTGGTGGGTCCGGAGGGATTCGAACCCTCGACCAATGGCTTAAAAGGCCACTGCTCTACCGCTGAGCTACAGACCCAACCGGAAGATGATACCTCGCTCTGAGGAACCAAAACCGCCCCTGCCGGGGTAGATTGATAAGGATGAGCAACGAAATGACCTATGCTTCCTCGGGTGTTAACATCGATGAGGCGAGTCGCGCACTACGTGGAGTCGGCGAAAAAATTAAGGCGACCCAGAACGAAAACGTAGTCGGCGGGCTTGGAAGTTTTGGCGCTTTGTACAAAGGATTGTTTCCTGGAATGAATAATCCGTTGATCGTTTCTTCGATCGACGGCGTCGGAACCAAGACAAAGG
Organism: Armatimonadota bacterium; assembly: GCA_025360125.1. Classification (GTDB taxonomy): domain Bacteria; phylum Armatimonadota; class Fimbriimonadia; order Fimbriimonadales; family Fimbriimonadaceae; genus Fimbriimonas. The sequence continues at coordinate 73,549 of JANYCU010000018.1, forward strand.
TCGCGGCGATGGCGGGCGATTTTTCGAACCTGGGTAAAGACATCGTCAATCACTGCGTCAACGACATTCTCTGCCAAGGCGCGAAGCCCCTCTTCTTCCTTGACTACTACGCGAGTTCGCAATTGTCAGCCGAAATTTTCGAATCGGTCGTTGGCGGAATGGCTGAAGCCTGTCAAGAAGTAGGATGCGCCCTCATTGGTGGAGAAACAGCCGAGATGCCCGGAGTCTACGTGGAAGGCGAAATTGATATCGTCGGCACGATTGTCGGGGTCGTTGACACCGAAGCTCTCCTTCCCAGAACGGTTGCCCCGGGTGACGTTGTGGTTGGAATTGCGAGCAATGGACTCCACACTAACGGATTTTCTCTCGCTCGCCGAGCCCTTTTTGAAGTCGGTGGCTTGAGCGTTCGCGACGAGCCAGAAGGTCTCGCCGAAAGCATCGGCTCAGTACTGTTGAAGCCTCACCGTTGCTATTTCAATTCGGTTTACCCTCTGTTAGCTCAGCCAACGATTCATGCGATTGCTCATTTGACGGGCGGCGGCTTTTTTGATAACATCCCGCGAGTCCTGCCATCCAGTGCCCGCGTTTTGATCGAGAAGCGATCGTGGACTCCAAGTCCAATTTTTCAGCTGATCCAAGAATCAGGGAATATTTCTGAGGCAGAAATGTACCGCACCTTCAACATGGGGATCGGAATGGTACTAATCGTCGATCGATTTGCCGCTCAGGGAATCGTTGATGTACTCAACGAAATGGGTGAGCACGCCGCGGTAATTGGAGAAGTCCAATCAGGTTCCCGCGACGTACAGTTGATCTGAGACTAGCTCAGGTGAAAAACGAATCGAGCGTTGCCCAATGCGATTTCGGCTCCATCAGCCAAGTCGGCAATGGTGACCTTTTCAAAATCATTCGCCAAAACGAAAGTGCCGTTCGATGAACCCAAATCGTGAATCTTCCAGATTCCATCCTCTTCGGTGATCTTTGCGTGCTTTCGGCTGACATAAACGCCTTCGGGCAAGTTGCCAAGGTCAATATCGATTGGTCCAACGGATGGGTCGAATCGACCAATCACGCAGGGATTGGTAACGGTGAAGATTTCGGTAGTCTCGGCTCCGTTTCGTTTGACCACGAGGGTCGGTTGGCTGGTGACCGTTTCGTCACCCGATGTTGCTTCAACAACGGCCTCATTCATGGGCTCGTGGTGCTCAGCATCGTGGTTCTCGGTAAGGTCGGCTACTTGAGTGTCGTCAATCATGGTTACTCCCAAATGTATTATTCGGTTAAATCCTGTAAAAATTACCGTTAAAACGAAGAAGTCGTCAAGAAATCTAATTCAATTCCTATGATCTTTAGTCCCTTAGGGTTGGCCAGACTGGCTCGGAGGACTCAATAAAAAGGTATCCAGCGCCACTTTCGAACGAAAGTTTGACTTCACTCTCGGTCGCTTGATTGGAAATACTCGTAAACCCGCGAACCGAGAGAATTCGATCGGAAAATCCCCACTGGACACCGGACATCGTCGCATGGTTAATGGTTTCGAGCGGAAGAAATGAAACCCTCGCACCAGGATTTGCTGCAAAACTTCCGGTGAATGGGCCCTTAAGGATGTGGGCTTGCCCGCGCTCAAGGCCAATAGAGACAGTTAAATCGGTCCTTACCGAACAGTGGACGGTGTCAAGAAAATGGTCGGAAAGATCTCCTTCGGCACATATGAGTGTCACTTCGGAGTGCCCTCGATACTTGCAGTACGTTAACAATTTTGCGCAGTCAGTGTCTTCCTGACTTTGATCTACAATGGCAATAGTTTTGGGGTCGACCATGTCGAGAGAAAACGAATCAAAATCACCGACGACAATATCGGGCACAAAACCGGATTCTAAAACTCTTAGCATTCCGCCATCGGCGGCGATCACCACATCTGCAGATTCAACCCAGGCGGCAACTTTGCTTGCCGACATGTGGCTCCCGCCCAAAACGCCTAGGATTTTTGAGTTTGCCATACTACCAATTAAGATTAGTCTACCGGGTGGAACTAGGCAAGCAAGAGAACCAGTAGAGAGGAGTCAACTGGTAAGAAAAGTCAAGACGGATGAGGGGCAAAAAAGGGTGCAAAAAAGTCCAAAAAAGTGCTGGTTGTTAACAAAACTTCGTGTGTATACTGCCTCTCCTGGCACCCCGCCTTTTTAGTAATGAACGAGCAACTCTCTTTTGAAGATTCAGAATCCCGAATACGCCTAGAATCTGCATGGCAACGTGTTCTTGGAAGAATCTCGAGTGAAGTTCAAGAGCCAATTATGGCTCGATTCATTCGGCCGCTGGCCCCAGTCTCGTTCGACGATGGAGTCGTAAAGTTATGTGCGCCAGGGCGATTTTTGCAAGAATGGGTCCGAGAACGGTTCTCCGGTATTTTGCAAAGCTACCTCAGCGACGAATTGGGCCAATCGGTTCAACTCGAAGTCCTCGCTAAGCCTCGAGAAAAATCGGATCACACACCAACTAAGGCCGTAATCTATTCACCAACTACAACCGAGAATTCAGTCACCCGATTTGTTCCGAACGACAAATACCAATTTGACAAATTTATCGTCGGACAGAGCAACCGCCTTGCGGTCGCCGGAGCCAAAGCTGTCGCCAAGGAGCCCGGCCAAAAATTTAACCCTCTCTTTATTTACGGCTCCAGCGGACTTGGTAAGACCCACCTTCTGCATTCAATCGCCCGCGAATTGATTTCGTCTCAGCCGGGTATCTCGATTGTCTACATGACGGCTCAGCAATTTGCCGAGGAGTTCATCAATGCCCTTCAAGGCAACAAAGTAGAGCATTTTCGCCGTCAACATCGACACGTTGAAGTCTGGCTTGTTGACGATATTCAATTTGTTGCAGGCAAGGATAAGACGCAAGAAGAGATTTTCCATACGTTTAATTACTTGCACTCACTTGGCAAGCAGATCGTTCTGACCTCGGATCGTCCGCCAAAAGATATTTATCAGATGGACGAGCGGCTTCGTTCCCGATTCGAGTCGGGTTTGGTAGCCGATATCCAAATGCCAGATACCGAAACACGGTGCGCGATTATCCAGTCCAAGGCGAACGCATTGCAGGTTGAAATGTCGTATGACTTGGCGATGTTCCTCGCCGAAAGCGTTCCTGGCAATGTGCGAGTACTTGAAGGAGCCATTACCAAGTTGGTAGCGATGGCTTCACTAGAAGAAACTCCGCTGACCAAGGAGTTTGCCGAGCCAATTGTTGAACAGTACTTCCACAATGCCTTTTCAAAGCCAGGCTTTGGTCAAATCGTCGACCTGGTTTCTCAACAGTTTAATATTTCAATCGACGAAATGAAGGGACCGTCGCGAAAAGCACCTGTAGTTCATGCCCGGCATATCGCGATCTTCTTAACTCGACGCATCACAGGTGACTCGTGGAAGCATATCGGCTCTCAATTCGGCGATCGAGATCACACGTCGATCATGCACGGATACCAAAAGATCGACGAACTCATGCATCACGACAAAGAACTTCTTGGCCAGGTGAAATCCCTGATGAAGAACCTGAATCCGCACTAATTTAGCTTTCAGGCTTCAGCTCTCAGCTTTCGGAAACAAAGGTGATTTTGTCGCGAAACACCGTTGGCTCGCTCCTAACTCCTAACTCCAAACTCTATACTGAGTCTATGATCCTTGCCGACATGACGTGGAAAGAAGTTGATGCTCTTAGCCGAGAGACCATCATTCTCATTCCTACGGGTTCGCTAGAGCAACACGGGGCGCATTTACCGCTGTTAACCGATACATTGTTGGCGACCGCAATGACAAACGCGGTCGAGAAGCGAGTTTCGGAAATGGTCCTTTTGACGCCGTGTATCTGGCTCGGAGCAAGCGGTCACCATTTGAATTTTGCCGGTACCTGCACCGCGTCGATGGAAGGGTACGTTTTGGCTCTGAAGGCGGTCATTGAGTCGATGATGCACCACGGCTTTCATCGGTATCTGGTCATCAATGGGCATGGTGGAAACAACGAACCCAACGGTGTTACATTACGCAGCTTGAAAGAGAAAAACAACAATTTGACCGTCGGTCATACTGGCTACTACACGTTTGGCGAAGCCGTGATCAAGGAAGTATTGGAAGGTCCAGCAAAGGGAATTCAGCACGCATGCGAAGCCGAAACCAGCCTCATGATGCATCTATACCCGGACAAAGTTCGTACCGACAAATTGCGAAATGACGGACTTCGATCGGAGCCAGTCACCACGTCCTTAGTGAGGATGTGGGATGAGATGAGTGAAGAAGGTGTTCTTGGTTACGCGTCTTTGGCTACCGCTGCCAAGGGTAAAACGATCTTTGAAGCGTGCGTTGACGGCATCGTTAGCGAAGTTCAGGCAATCCACAGTGGCGTTGTTTACGTTGGAAATTTTTAATGTCTCGTTCCCCCAAAACCATCTCTAACGAAGATCCGATTGAAACCGCGCTTTTAGTCGTGGTTAACCAGGATGAACTCGACGACACGGTTGTCGAGGAAGAGCTTATCGGGCTTTGTGAAGCCGCAGGCGTCCAGCCACTTACGATTGTTCGACAACGGCTGGAACGGCCCTACAAAGGTACGTATATCGGGTCCGGGAAGGTCGAAGAAATCGCGATCGTTGCCAAAGACCTCAAGGCCGACATCGTCCTCATCGACGGCGAGGTCAGCGGCATGCAGCAGCGTAACCTCGAAAAAGTGTTCGAGACGCGGGTTGTTGATCGGACGCAACTGATTCTCGACATCTTTGCCCGTCGGGCAAGAACCAAAGAAGGCATGCTCCAAGTCGAGTTGGCCCAGCTGACCTACATGATGCCCAAGCTGATGTCGGTCTACACCAAGTTTGAACGGCAAAAGGGTGGAATCGGTATGAGGGGCCCGGGTGAAACCAAACTGGAATCCGATAAGCGATTGGTTCGAGATCGCATTTCCCGGCTGAAAGACGAAATAAAGGAAGTCAAGCGAGTGCGAGACCAGCAGCGCACTAGCCGTCGGAAACACCCATTCCCTTTTGCTTCGATTGTGGGTTATACCAGTGCGGGAAAGAGCACCCTCATGAATCGAATGGCGGACACGGATGTTTTGGTGGATGCGATGCCATTTGCCACCCTCGACCCAACCACCCGGAAAATTGATTTACCCGATGGCTATGCATTGTTTTTAACCGATACGGTTGGATTTATTCGAAACCTTCCTACCCATCTTGTGGCTGCATTCCAGTCAACGCTTGAGGAGGTCACGTTTAGCGATTTTATCCTTCATCTTGTTGACGTGAGCGCACCTTCATGGGAATCTCAACGAGACGCAGTATTGGAAACGTTGCATTATTTGGGAGCCAAAGACAAACCCGCAATTACGGTTTTCAACAAGATTGATGCAGCAAATGATCCAACTTTGGTGAGAGGGCTCGTGGCTGAATTCCCTAACTCAGTTGCCATTTCGGCTACCACTGGTGAGGGAATGGATGACTTGCTGGCGGCAATCAAGCGTCAGGTTCAAGATCTTCTTGGGTACATCAAGGCCCTGATTCCATATTCTCATACCAGCCTGATCCAAGAATGTTACAACTTTGGGCGAGTGTTGAAAGAGGAGTATCGGGAGGACGGCATCTATATCGAAGCCGAGCTGGTCAAAGAGATGCAAGGTTTGCTGGCGCCGTATATCATCACCGAGGCGTAGGCCCGTCGGTCGCCAAGAATCATCCACCCAGTCACCTCACCTACGGCCCTTTAGTTGACAGCCCTCCAATCTTTGGAGGGCAAAAAGGACAGTGGCGCATCCAAGTTTGATCCTTCCCAAAGCGACGGAAGGGATGGTTGACCAATGTCTAACTACTCGCCGCTGATTCACCCGCAACGAAACCTGTTGCAAACGCAGCCTGAAGGTTATATCCCCCGACTGGACCCGCGATGTCCAAGACTTCACCACACAAGTAAAGTCCTGACACCAGCTTCGACTCCATCGTTTTCGGGTCAACTTCGTCAAGGCTAACTCCGCCCGCAACGACCTCCCCTTTCTCAACTGGAACATGCCGCACATCACCGATAAACCAACTCTTGATCTGAGTCACAAGCCGATGACGGGCTTTTCGATCAAGCTGCCCAAACGGGGTCAAAGGGTCAACCTGACAATCATCGGTAAACGGAGCAATCAAACTATCCGGCAGAAATTCCTGGAGGAATTTTGAAATGGTGATCTTAGGGTCCTCTTTCAAAAAATATTCGGTTAGTGTTTCCTCATTGGTGTTGGGCCGTAAGTCAACTTCTAACCGAACTGGCGAAGTCTCCAATGCCTCCGCGACGAGGCGGCTGACTCCGAGTACACATGGTCCTGAGACTCCTAGGTGCGTGAATAGTAAGTCACCAGTCCATCGTGCAACCTCTTTCCCGGCTTTGCCCTTGAGCACAATGTCTCGCAACGCTACGCCGGACCAGCCAACCTGAGGGTCAACCAGATAGATTGGCGACAACGCAGCCCGAGTTTTGACAATCGAATGCCTGAGAGTGCGCATCCACTTCCATCCGTCGCCAGTGGTGCCGGAGTTGGGATAGCTCGAGCCACCGGCGCAAACGATGATTCGGTCTGCCATAAGCTCGTCAACGGCAATGGTCCGATGATCGTCGGTAATGTTTAAAGCATCAGAAAGTAGCGCCTTCGCTCCATATTGGGAACCGGAGGCAGCGCCCTGCCGAATTTGGGATTCAGCGTGACCGATTCGAACTCCCGCTATTTTTTCGTTCACCACAATCAACTCTTCGACAGGTGAGTTGAAATAAACCTGAACTGCAACTTCATCTAGTAGTCGTTTCAGAACTGCGACGACATCCTTTGCTGTCTGGTGAACGGGAAAGATTCGTCCGTCAGGGCGAGTGTAGACCTCGATTCCCCGGTCAGTAAGCAAAGGAACTATTTGGGTCGAAGGAAATCGATACACGCTTGGCCGGATGAACCTCGCTTCGTTTTGTCGAAATGGAGCCAGTACGGTTTCAATCGGCCCATCGTGGCAGATATTGCATTTGCCGCCACCGGAGATCAGAATCTTGGTTCCAATGCGTGCGGTCTTCTCGAGAAGAACAACGTTGGCACCGAGCGACGCGGCTCGCCAAGCGGCAAATATTCCCGCCGCCCCTGCCCCCACCACAATCACATCTGGCTTCATCTGTGGATCAATTATGGACGCTGGAGGATTTGCAGTTGAGCCGAACCTTGGTAAACTAAAGACTAATGGCGCGACGAAGGCACTTTAAGCAAAAAACGGGAGATCAATCGGGGAAGGAGCAGGGCATTGAGCTGGATGGCACAATCCTTGAGAATTTGCCGAATGCGCGATTTCGCGTGAAGCTGGATGAAGGCGACCTCGAAGTCCTCGCTCACGTCAGTGGCAAGATGCGCATGCACTACATTCGAATCCTCCCGGGCGACCGAGTCAAGGTTGAAGTCAGTCCATATGACTTGACTATGGGCCGAATCACGTATCGGCACCGAAATTAAGGGCGAGGCCCCACTCTGTTAAGGAAAAGCTGGTTACCGCAAGAGGTACCAGCTTTTTGTTTGCAACTTAATCCCCAACTGAACGAGCGCTGAGGGAACCGATGCCTTGCGAAAGCATGCCCTCCTGCAAGTGCTCTGAGCCCTTTCATGAGGACTCTTTTCCCCATATTGCCGATTCGTTCGGAGATGTGTCGTTCAATCCAGTACACTGGGTTGGTTAATTTCGCTCAACTCAAGAAAGATTGACAAATCGAGGAGTTTGGCAAGCAAATCCGAAACGCGACGTTTCAGGGTTGCAAAACGATTCACACGTTGAGTATCATTTACAGTTGCGTCAGCGACGTTCTGCGTGTGCTTTCGTTCCCACTCTTTGTGAAGTTATATTGACTTTACAGACGGGCGAATTAGGAAAAACAGATCATGAAAGTAAGAGCAAGTGTAAAAAAGATCTGCGACAAATGCAAGATCATTAAGCGCAACGGTGTTGTGCGCGTGATTTGCAGTGTCCCAAAGCATAAGCAACGACAAGGTTAATAGAATTTATGGCACGTATTGCAGGTATCGATCTTCCGAGAGAAAAAATGGTTCAGTACGCACTTCCAGTGCTGTACGGAATTGGGAAGCATAACGTCATCGATTTGCTTGAAAAAGCAAAGATTGACCCACGAACGAAAATCAAAGACCTTGATGAAAACGAAATTCAACGAATTCGTGAAATCTTGGACGCTGACTATCAAGTAGAGGGCGACCTGCGACGGGAAGTCCAAACAAACATCCGCCGCTTAATGGAAATCCGATGTTTCCGTGGCATTCGCCACACTCGCGGCCTCCCAACTCGGGGCCAGCGTACTCGAAGCAACGCGCGAACTCGAAAGGGTAAGGCGAAGACCGTTGCCGGAAAGAAGAAGGCGAAGAAGTAGATTTGATGGCTCCGGCTTCGCGCCGGAGCAAAGGCACCCATGGCAAGAAAAACCAATACGAAAGGAAAGCAGAAAGAGAAGAAAAACATCGCAATCGGTGTGGCGCACGTTCACGCGTCCTTCAACAACACAATTGTTACTATCGCCGATGTGAACGGCAACACGATTAGCTGGGCTAGTGCCGGCAACGTAAACTTTAAGGGAAGCCGAAAGGGCACTCCGTTTGCAGCTCAGGTTGCAGCGGACAAAGCTTCTCGACTCGCTCAGGAGCACGGCTTGAAGCAAATTTCAATTCAAATTTGCGGACCGGGTTCTGGTCGCGAAACCGCCATGCGAGCTTTGGCCGCAAGCGGTCTTGAAGTCACTCACGTCATTGACGTCACTCCTCTTCCGCACAACGGCTGCCGACCACCGAAGCGACGACGAGTCTAATTTAGGAGAACCGAACCCAGAATGCCCGCAATTTCAACTCTGCAAGTAACGAACGACTACGGAAAGTTTGTCCTAGAGCCACTCGAAAGAGGCTACGGTCAAACGATCGGTAACGCGATTCGCCGAGTGCTGCTCAGTTCCATCCAAGGAGCTGCTGTCAGTGCCATCCGAATCGACAAAGTATTTCATGAATTCGCTCCAATTCCAGGAGTCAAAGAAGACACCACTCAACTGATTCTCAACCTCAAGGATGTTGCAGTTAAAGTTGTTAGTGATGAACCAATCGATGAGGTTGTATTAAAGCTCGAAGCAACTGGCCCCGGTATTGTCACTGGCGCCGATATCGTATGCCCAGAAGGCGTCGAAGTTGTTAACCCTGAATGCTACATCGCCACTATCAGCGATCCTAAGGCCACCTTGAGCATGGAGCTCTTTGTGAACTGGGGAGTTGGTTACCTTTTGCCGGACAAGCAAGAGCGATATAAGGGTGTTATCGGACTTCTTCCCGTTGGCGCACAATTTACGCCTATTCGAAAAGTCAACTACTTGGTCGAAGCTACTCGTGTAGGAACTCGAACGGACTACGAAAGACTGGTAATCGAAATCGAGACCAGTGGCGCCATCGCTCCAAACGATGCACTTTCTCAGTCGGCTCACATTCTCGACAAGTACTTCCGACTGTTCTTTGATCTCGGTGCTGCTGGCTTCCAAGCTGAAATTGGAACCGAAGAGCAAAGCACAGACGAGATCCTGAAGAACGTTCCTGACGTAAAGATCGAAGAACTCGATTTCTCACAGCGAACCTTTAACTGTCTTCGACGTGCAGGGATTCTAAACCTGCGTGCTCTCGCTCTCGTCAGCGAAGCAGACCTCACGGCAATTCGTGGCTTCGGTAAGAAGTCGCTGCTTGAGGTTCGAGACAAGCTACAAGAGCACGGCCTTGAGCTGAAACCATCCAAGGGTGGCTACCGTTCAATCGACCTTCTCGATGATGACGACGACGATTTTTAAGGATATAAGATGCGACATAAAGTAGACCACCGTAAACTTGGCCTGCCGTCCGATCAGCGGATGCACCTCCTGACGAATTTATCTCGTCAGTTCATTCGACATGGATATGTTCGAACCACATTTGGTCGAGCAAAAGAACTCCAGCGAATGGTTGAGAAGCTAATCACGTTGACTAAGATGGAAGATGGCCTCGAAGCACGCCGACGAGCACGAAAAATTCTCGTTGGTCACAGCTCAAGCAACTTCGTCAGCGGCAAAGTCACCGCCGGAAAGACTGCACTGGAAACGACTCAAATCAAAATTCAGTTCAACAAACTTTCGGGTGAAGACCTCGTTCAACACTTGTTCGACAACATCGGTCCACGGTTTAAAGACCGCAACGGTGGATGTACCCGTCTCATTAAGACTGGTAACCGCCGAGGCGACGCCGCCCAGACTGCAGTACTCGAACTCGTTTAAGATTTATCCCACCCAGAGGTGGGATTTTTTGTGATGCGTATCAAACTTACCGTTGCCTACGATGGAACGGAATTTAAAGGATGGGCGCAAAACAAAGGACAGAGAACTGTCCACTGCACATTGAAAGAAGCTGTTCGCCGTGTCTCGGGCGAAGAAATTGAGATCACCGGAGCGAGTAGAACCGACGGAGGAGCGCACGCGAAAGGGCAAGTTTGCCATTTCGATAGCGACATCAAAATGCCACCCGAAAGGTGGGCATTTGCACTCAACCGGGCACTTCCAAGTGACGTAGCCGTCATGAAGTCCCAAAGAGTACGCGATGACTTCCATTCAAGGTTTTCTGCACTCGACCGATTTTATCGATACCGAATTCTTGTTGGATCACGAGATCCCATGAGAGAAAGGTTCGCCTACCACTATGGTCGGGAACTGGATTTGGATTTGATGAATCAGGCCGCTTGTGCGCTTGCAGGTGAACACGATTTTAGAGCCTATACAGAGGAATTGGAGTCCACTGTATTGAACACCACCAGAACGTTGTTCTCGGTTGGGGTTCGGCAAGTCCGAGATGAGGTGTGGGTGGACGTAGTCGGTACTGCTTTTCTCCGCGGAATGATGCGAAGAATGTCAGGCGCGATCCTAGAAGTAGGGCGCGGATACCGAGACGTCGTAGAGGTCAGTAGACTCCTCCAACCAGAGGAGCGGCTCAAGTACCAATGGCCAGTGGTACTTCCGGCAAAGGGTCTTTGTTTAATGAAGATTCGCTACGGAAGAACGCCACGGGACAATCGGGAGTCATCGAACAGTTTTAATCAAGAATAAAAGTTTAAATAGGAAATAGGAAAAGAAAATGAATCGAACATTCACCAACAAGGGTGACTCTATCGAGCGAAATTGGTACATTGTGGATGCCGCTGGCATGCCCGTGGGCCGTCTCGCTGGACAAGTCGCACAGCTTCTTCGTGGTAAAAACAAACCAACTTTCGAATACAACCAAGATTGTGGAGATTTTGTGATTGTAATCAATGCGTCCCAAGCCGTACTCACGGGCAACAAGAAGGACGAACTCATTTATTGGCACTCAGGTTGGCCAGGCGGACTTAAGAACATCGCCCGTGGTGAAATGCTTGAGCTAGACCCAGCAAAATTGGTCTCGAAAGCAATCTGGGGAATGTGCCCCAAGACCAAGCTCGGCAAGGCACTCTTCAAGAAGTGCAAAGTTTATCCAGGTACTGAGCATCCACACGAAGCTCAGAATCCTCAACCTTACAACATCAAAAAGGAAGGCAAATAAGGCATGGCAGTTAAGCAAAACTATGGAACCGGGCGACGTAAGTGCGCCATTGCACGAGTTTGGCTCAAGCCAGGCGAAGGCAACATCACTATCAACGGCAAGGAATTCCGAGCATATCTCGGTCGACCTGTTCTCGAAATCTTAGTCAAGAGCCCATTGGTTCACCTCGGTCTCGAAGCAAAGTATGATGTCGTGGCAACTACCAAGGGCGGCGGAATCTCCGGTCAAGCTGGTGCAGTCCGACTTGGCATCTCACGAGCATTGATCACGGTTGATGAAGAGTTCAAAAAGGACCTTCGTGCCCAAGGTTATATGACACGAGACTCACGAGTTAAGGAACGAAAGAAGTACGGTCGCAAGAAAGCACGACGTGGCTTCCAGTTCGTTAAGCGCTGAGAACTCTCTCTCGTTCGATTCACTTTCAACGGACTCTCCCGCTTTTGCGGGAGGGTCCGTTTTTATTTTCGGCATCATTTGGGAGTGCTCAAGCCTGCTTGAGCTTTGGCCTGCGAGACCTGTCTCGCTGTCATGCTAGTAATTCGCCTAGGCTGGCAATGTCACGCAATCAGGAATGAGCCCAGCAAGATGAAGAACCGCCTAATCTTGTGGGGAACCGCCCTGTCCCTTGCGACGATCGCCACCGCCGCGTCGTTCAGCCTGCCTGTTGTCCAAGGAAACACCGATCCAAACAAAGGGGCGAAAGAGCTTGGCGTCGATCCACACGAACTCAAAGAGAGCACGCGCATGGCGAGACAATTAGGTTCAGACCTACGATATGGTCGACCAGCCAAGGAAACCGAGGTTGCCCATCTAGTCGAGGTGACGAAAAAAGGCGGAGCCTTAGCGGGCGAGATATATTGGAACCTCATGCCCATCCGAAAGAAAGCCTACCGAGCAAAATTTGTCGAGCAGGCTGCCCAGAGTGGAAACTCGAGGAACGAAAACGAAGTCTTCTCAGCCGTGCACCTCCTGAAGTTTTGGAACGACAGCCGATGGGAAACTATCGCGAAGCGACACGTCTGGCAGTCCAAAGGGCTCGAAGAACTTGCCTTGGAACCGAGATATGGTGATAGCTTAAGTTAAAGTCCAAGCCTCCAAAGCAAAGTCTTGTCCTTAACGTAGGCGGACCGCTTTTTACGGCAATAGTATTGCAGCAATTCTAGCTGGCTTCGGCGGCGCGTTTCAAATGCTCACCGAAGAGCTCCTTCCAACCCGTCTCCAGCGACTCGGCGTTCTCGTCGGTGATGTACCCACAAATGGCGTCATCGACCTTGAGTAAACAACCATGTTCCGTTGGCGACAGGGCGATCGAAAGATGATAGTCACCTGGTCCACCGTAGTCGGGAAACAGAGCACCTTTGACTTGCAACCGACGAGGAGCATCAAACTGCAGGATCGTGCCCCATAACACGCCGTTTCCGTCGCCCTGATCCTCGAAGATCATTCCTCCGACTCGAGGCTCCATAGTGAACTGCTTGGTCTCTTCGCTGGAATGGAAGTGAGCTGGCCACCAGGTGGCAATGTCGTGCGTCAAAAGTTGCCACACCCTTTCGGGTGTGGCCTTGATCTCGACATCAAACGCGTATTTCACTGCGTGGGTGTCGAGTTTAGTCATGTTGCCAGTAGGCATCTTACTTCTCCGCGGCTTGCTTCAACAGGTTTCCAAACAACTCTCGAAAACTCGCTTCTCTCATTTGGGCCATCTCGTCAGGAAAGACCCCAAAAATCGAGTCGTCGATCTTGAGCGTGCAACTGTCGTCACCCGGAACCAAGTGCATGCACAAAATGTGGGTCGCAGGTCCCCCCCAGTCCGGCGCGACCGAACCCTGAATATGGATCTTCGATCCGGCCTCATAGTGAATGATGGTGCCCATCAGCTTGCCGTCGCCGTTGCCGTAATCTTCGTAAAAGAGTCCGCCAATGCGGCGTTCACTCACAAAGCCTTTGGTATGCGGGCTGGAATGATAGGTAGTAGGAAACCACGAATTGTCGTTTCCAGACATGAGGTCCCACACGCGTTGGGCGGGAGCCTTGATTTCGACTTCAAATGCATACTTGTGGGCATGCAGTTCGAGATTGTTTGATTGATTTGTCATGGCGGGCGCATTCTCCTCGGCAAGCTTCTTTAGGTCCAAAAGTCGCTGCGAAGCCTGAGCTGTGTAGCTCGACAACCAGCGCTCGTGAACCTTCTGAAGCTCGACGGGGTTGAGGAAGTTCAGCCGATTGCGTCCCTCACGCCGAAACGTGATGAGCTTTGAATTCTCCAGAACGCAGATGTGTTTCATCACCGTACACCGATCGAGATGCGGGAATTTCTCGCACAACTCGCCAGTGGTTGACGGGCGTTGGCGGAGGCTATCCAGCATCTGCCGACGCGTGTCATCAGCCAATGCTTTCCAAACGGCTGAATCTTCCATGTGATTATGTTACCAATTAGTAACATAATTGTCAACAGCAATTTGACCGTCAATCAAAGTAAAACAAGTGTCATGGCCAAATCCTTCGTCGCTCCCGAGCTCCAAACCTACATCGAATCGGTGACTCTCAAAGAAAATGACATTCTTCGACGGTTGCGAGAAGAAACCTCCGCAATGCCGGAAGCGGGCTACCAAATAAGCCCCGACCAGGGACAATTTATGGGATTTCTAGCCAAAGCGGTAGGAGCAAAACGATATCTTGAGATTGGTGTATTCACGGGTTACAGCACTCTGGCGATGGCTCAAGCGATGGGCGAAGATTGCCAAGTTGTGGCGTGCGATATTAGCGAAGAATTTACCAATGTGGGCAAAAGGTATTGGGCCGAGGCCGGATACGGATTGAATATCGACCTACGAATCGCCCCCGCAATTGAAACCCTCGATCAACTCATCGAAACCAACGCCGAACCGTTCGATATTGCCTTCATCGATCCCGATAAACCAAACATGCCGAATTACTTTGAGAGATGCCTCAAGCTCGTTCGTCCCGGCGGACTCATCCTGAGCGACAATGTGCTTTGGTCCGGAAAAATTATCGACCCAGCCGACCAAGAAGAAAACACCCTGGTTCTCCGCAAATACAACCAAGACCGGTTCAAAGACGACCGAGTCGATGTGGTCCTATTGCCCATCGGTGACGGCATTTCGATGGCAATTGTAAAATAGAACGATTCCGTCCATTGCTCCGGGCTTTGCAGTGAGTGTCTTGGGTCACTCCCATGCTTGATCCCGGAGGGATCACAGATGGTAGCCGGGGTGTCGTAGCGTCATTGAGCCCAAGCGAAAATGAGGCGAAGACCCCCGGAAAGGTCGATTACGTCTTAAGTCCAAGGTCGCCCGGTCCTCTATCTATCGCAATTTGAGAATTCTAGTAGCTGGGCGACCCCGGTTGTTACAACCGCTCTTTTGCCTCTTATAGAGAAAAGAGTTTTGAGTATCTTAAAAATATAATAGACATATATCAAAATTTGCTATATAATCATTTCATGGACTTTCGAAGTGATGTTGAGGCGATGGTTTTGGGCGTTCTCCAAAACCAGCCGGGATATGGGTACGAGATCGCAAAGCGCATCCGCGAACTCAGCGATGAGATGTTTAAGTACGGTGAGGCTCAGCTTTACCCCGCCCTGCGCAAGCTCGAAGAAGCGGGTTATGTTGTCGGCGAGTGGGTAATGCAAGAAGGCAAACCGAACCGACGGGTGTATTCAATCACCGACGAAGGCGGCAAATTCCTTCTCGAGCGCCAAAAGGAATTCGAAAAGTTCGTGAAGAAAGTCAATGCCGTGATGAAGTTGTCGCAGACATGGACGGTGTGCGGTGTTTAATCCCGTCAATCGCTTCCGTGTCGATCTGGCGACCGCTGTGAGACGATTATCTCGATCCCAAACTCACGAAACCGCCATCGACGAGATGGTCAGCCACTTCGACGGACTTTATCAAGAAGAATGCAGTACCGAACCAAATGAAACGTTGGCCGAGAAGAAGGCTCGAAAGCGCATGGGAAGCATTTACAAGATCGCATTTCAGATTGTAAATAGTCCAGATCGAATGAAAAAGGCTCTACGCGTTCAAGCCTACATGTTCGTCATCTTCGCCGCGTTCATCCCGGTTTTCATCCGTTACCTTATGGGCGCAAATACACTTTTCCTTTCCCACACAGGCAGTATCAATACATTAACCGCACTTCTCCTTGGCAGTGGGTTGGTTGCTGGCCTTGGAATCTCAGTCGCAAAGCGGATCGCTTGGCCCACTCTAGCGATTGCCGTAAGTGTTTCAGTTATTGGTACTGGCCTCATGCTCAATAAAATGGCGTATCCGGAGATTTCCATGACAAAGGAGCAGTTAGCTAACCTTGTCAGTGATCAGGCCTCACTTGAGCCAAGAGTCGCAAAAATTGAAGCCCAGGTCAAAAACATTCTTAAACTTCAAGATCAGTCGCCGGAGACTTGGAAAAGGGAATTGAGCGCTTTACCAGCTCTCGTCAAGGAAGGTAACGTCCCTTTCTACATTGAGGATCAGAAGTCGAGCGGATCTTATCTTTATCCAACCCAGACGAAATATAATCTTGGCAAATCAATAACTTACTCTATGACTTTGAGTCGGACCGATGACTTTCATACGGCCCAAATGGCTTGGAGAGCGAATCCTCTGGCAACTTCCAATCGATTTGCCGATTTTCGAAGCCGCGAAGCAGTCTACAAACTCTGGCGAGAAAATGCCGCAAGTACCTCGACTCTTTGGCTGAAAGGATTCAAGTTCGCTGGCGGTGTTTGCCTTTTCTTTGGAGGACTCTTCTCCTCGTTCGCTCTTCTCGGATTCCTTCTGGGCAGCATCAGAGTTTACGGGCTTGACTGGTTACGAGGCGTGCGAGCATGATCAACAATCCCGTCTCCCAGTTCGAAGAAGCCCTTCGCCGGGCAACCCGCCGCAAAGGCTCCGACGACCAAATCAAAGAAGTCGCCAGCCACTACGACGACCTTTATAGCGAAGCCCTAAACAAAGGCGCGACCGTCGAGGAAGCTCGTAAGCACGCAGACGAGCACATCGGCGAAGTCGCCGAGATTGCCAAAGAAATTAGGTTAGGAGATGGCAAATCAAACGGATATAGAATTCAATGGACTGCGATGGGCTTGCTGTTCTTTGGCGCATTTTTCTACTGGTCCCTTACTCTTTTCCGTAAACCTGACGGCTCGCCAATATGGGAATTTTGGAAATTCGATCCAGAAATAATCGGAACGGTGGCAATTTACCTTGCTGGAGCACTCTTTGCATTTGGAGTCGGAAAAGCGAAAAAACTCTCCGTTCCCGCCCTCGCCGTCGGACTCACCATGATCGCCGTGGGATGGATGGGAACAAAGATCGTAACTTACAAATCGCTCGCTCGCTACCAGTCAATCACCACGATGCTAATCCAAGATAGAGTGAGCTATCCGAAGGTCGAGCAGCCAAAGTACAATCATCGATTCGATCTCCTCTCAGCTTGTCTGAATCCAAAAGGTGCTAACAACCGATCAAATATCGAGGCATTTTCTGCGGCCATGAGGGATGCAAAGAACATCCGTGGGTTTAGCATTCCAATTGAGGAAACTGGACGGTGGGTCTATCCAACAAGACTTCAAAAAATTATGCCAGCCCGTATGCCTTACTTAATTTTGGCGAGTACGGATACTTACTCGGTGGCGGACCAAGCTTGGCAATCGTCAAACGCCTTAAGAAAGGCTTTACCCGCGATAAAGCAGGCTGCCGACGGCCATTTTGAAGAGTTCGCGAGCATGCCGAATCCGAGCAACCCTGCCCTTTTCGGGTTTTTGGTTGAGATTGGAATGTGCGTAATTCCGTTTGCATTGAGCTTTCTCTTTTGCTACTTAATGTTTGCAATTGCAATCAATCTAAAGAAGCTTTCGAGGAGAAATCGACCTGCTCAATAGTCAGTTCAGCGAGGTTGGTCAATTTGGCGTAAAATGAATAACGCGTGAGGGAAATATCATGAGCTTTGACATCCCATCAAATATAGAACCAATGATTCAGCAGTTCGCCCTGATCAAAATATTTCGCATGATGAACCTAAATCCAGTGAGAACTATGACCACCTCTTTACTGCGGATCGCTTAGCTCACCTTGACGCGATTACCGCGAAGATCGATGCAGGCGAACCGACACTTGATGCTGGCGCAGTTGATGCTCGATTTGCTGAGCATGTTATAGTTTAACTTAAGGTTCGATACCGAATGAAACGAAGGGGAATCACACTCATCGAGGTCTTAGTGGTAATTGCAATAATTGCCCTTGTTTCCGCAGTTGTCTATCCCACAATTGCCAAAGCGAAAATGGCGTCCAAGGCAACTGCAGTCAAACTGAACCTGAAAGGAATGTGGATGGGTCTCCAGATGTATCGCCAGGAAAACGACGAGCGGGTGGAATACGGTCCGATTGATCAAATGGGTCTTCCGATTCCGCCAGGAGGAATTACTCGCTTCTGGCAAGATTACAATCACGATGAACACTTCACTTGGGATAGGCACAGGGATTTAGTGCCGTGCGGAGTCACCGTAGGCAACGAAACCATGCGCGGAATCTTCTATATGGGAAATGTCGTCGGCTTTTGGGATGAGGAGGTAGAGAAATACAAAGACAAGATGGTCATTCTGTTCGACAAAAACTGCAATTCAAGCGATGTCAAGGTCGATTGTCAGTATTGCGATAAGCGATCTATCGGCGTAACGCTTGGTGGTCAGATTTTGGACAAACGAAATTCGGAGAAGCTCGTTTTCAATCAAGAATTCTATCGATGACGGTGATGGACCATGGATGCCAAAAAGGAACAACGATTTCGTCAGAAGAAAGTAAGGATTTCCATCGCCCTTGGCGTTACAGCACTATTGTATGCCGTCATCTGGTTTCTAAACCTTGACTCGATCGACAAGCGATCCCGCATCGTTGGTGATGCCGTCCTGAACAATCGGGTCGACTATCTTTGGTCCATGATCCGACAAAGCGAACGGGAAGAATCTCAACTCACCGAAGCAAACTGCAAGAAGTTTTGGCAGACTCTCGTGGTTCCCCAGTATCGAAATTTTACTGCGTACCACTTGGAAATGCGGGGCGTGGACTCTCGAGATGTATTGGTCACGGGGCCAAGCCGTTACAAGGTGGCTTCCTACACGGTGGTTAAGTCCGGGGATGAATACTACATTCCTGATCTTGTGAGTCACACTTGCACTTTTCTCGCCGGATACGAGCGGCCGACTCCGACTGCGCAAGATTTGAAGAAGGGCGCGGGAGAAAGAGTCATAATGATATTGGATGCGGAAATTGCGTGGCTCCAAAAGAACCGTGACAAATTGGAAGCATGTGGTTTGCCTGGTTTAAAAACTGCCAAAGATAAACCCTACCGATCGATCGATGAATTAGTCATGGCCTATCAAGCCGAGATTGATAGTATTTTGGCGGAGAAAGCTTCTGCAACTTCAACCCAAACACAATTTCCTTCACGTTAATGGGCAGCACGGCAAGCCGTGACGAGGAGTCTTATAGCTTTTTCAGCAGCAAGTAGTCTAGACCGAACATTCGGCGTTGGACTGCTTTCGCATTCGCCCCAACGCACTCCGCCGTCAAGATCGACTTGCCGCCCGTAATCCGAACCTTGCCCAACTTCACCTGCTTCCACTGCAGCGAGTCGTCATAAAAGTCGATCGGCTCGCCGAGCTTCTCGCCGTTCCAATAAAGCTGATGAATACCGTAGTCCCTCGCCCGGCAAGCGTTAATCGTCAGTTCGTATTCGCCGTCGGCGTGCGGAACCTCAACCGTCAGCTTCGCCCCAACTGGCGCATCTTGCCACCAAATTTGGCCATCACCCGACACTTCGCTAAAGCCGCCCTGAATCTCGGTGGCGCCAGCGGTGGCCGAATACTTAAGGCCCTCGGCCTCAATGGCCCCTTTAACCCGAATTATGTCGACCATATCTGGCAGTTCCAAGTCTTTCCACGATGGTCGTGTCTGGCGGTCAGCCGTTGCGCCCTTCGCACCGTACCAATAAACCGTTCGATCCCAAGTTGCGACGCAGTCGGCCCAGTGCCACATTTCCATGTCGAACTTCAGCGATTTTGTAAATGGAATCGGATCCATCTGCATGAATCGCGAGACATTGCAGTAACCAAAACTATTTGCCGATGTTGTCGTATAGTTTTGCGATCCCGAAGGAGTCCAGTAGGGAACGGGTGAACCCCAAGCGTAATTGAAAAAGTCCTCGGTTCCGGTTCCAAAAGTTGACGGGAACGATTCACCATCGACGTAAATCTTCTCGTCGCCTTCACCCCACCATGCTCGGTCCGGGCTTTGCATGAGCAGGTTGACACCGACCAAGAATCCGGCACCTTTCACGTCTAGCCAATGCATGTCGCGCATCGGACGAGTCTTGCCCCGATCACGGCTGAAATCGGCATGGAAGTAGTTAATTTCCTGCAAGTCGCTATAGGATTCTTTTTTGCCCGAGAACTGAACCAAAACGGGATCACCCTGCTGAGCGGTATTTCGTTCAAAGGTGAAGACCGCATCGCGTTTGAACGGCATGTCGAAGGTGAAATGCACTTCCATGCTGTCCACGGAGCCATGCCCGAACGGGGCAGCGAGCAAGTCTCCCAGGGGAGCACTGACCGTTGTTTCACCATCGAACGTTCCGGTTACCCAGATGGATCGAAGTGTTTTGTGTAAATCTTTGGCCCCGTAATTCCAGTTTAAATGTATGTCTTGGATTCGTCCCGATCCGCTGAATTTCACCGAAGACAGCTTCTGACTGGGGCTCAGAGTTATCGAATCTGAAATTGATTGGTCGGCGAGTTCCGGCAACTCGTATTTTTCGTCGAGTTCGGCAGGTACGAACGTTTGAACGGACAAGCCAGGTCGATAGGTTTGATAGCCAACGTGGTAGTAGAGGCCGTTTGCGTTGTCTTTTGGCCCCGGTTCCATCGTGATTTTCAGGCTGTTTCGGTAGAGGAATGGGAAGTAGACGTTCCAGCCCGGACCCGCCCAAAACGCAAAATTCTTTAGCACGGAGTTTTGCTTTTGCAATTGGGCAACCCAATCTCGCATCGGGACCTTTACGCGTGGCGTCGACTCGCCGTCAAAGTACATTCGAAGAGTCCCCATTGGGTTGGCAGACCACATCCGAACAACTGCCCCTGGTCCCTTTAGATCGGCCATGACGTACTCATTTCCTTCTTGACGCAGGTAGTGGCCGTAGTCATCGTTGGCAAACCATGCCTCGTTTCCTGGCGTCTTAGAAAGAGGAGAGCCACTGCTAGATTGACGTTGAGTAAAATCTGGACGCAAAAAGGCGCAGGCGGGTCGACTCAGGACCATGCCCTTCGTGGTGCGACCATCTTGATAATGGTGAAGGAGCTCGACGATGAGACCGATGAACATACTCTCGCCAGCATATCAGAAAAGCCTCCGCGTGCAAAACCATTTTCGCGCCGTAGCAGTATCATAAAGGGACTGTCGAAAGGGAGGGAGATATGAGCGAAACTACTGCGCGCCCGTGCTGGCGCAAACGCCCGGTGCGAAATATTCTCATCATCGCTCTCTTTGCCGAGATTGGCTACGCAATGCTCAATCTCGTGACGATGCCCGTATACCTGTCGGTAGATCGTCAGTTTGGAACTGCCGTCATCGCGTTGGTTATGGTGACATTCCTCCTGTTCGAAGCCGTCTTTAAGTCGATTACGGGCCATATGGCCGACCGTTTTGGAACCCGGAAGTTGATGATTGCGGGTCCGCTGATCAGTGTAGGCACCTCGATCCTCAGCATCGCGATGCCCCATTGGGGCGGAGCTCCGATCGAAACGTTAGCGTTTATTCTCCTACGCGCCCTCGATGGAATTGCGGTCGCAATGCTTTGGCCTGCGGCGTTTGCTCAAATGAACGCGGTCGTAGATGACAGTGAGCGCCAGCAAGCCATGAGCTATCTCAATGGTTGCTATATGATCGGCATTGCGCTGGCATACCCTTTAGGCGGCTTTGCCAATGACTTGACCGGAACTCGATACGCAGGCATCGTCTTGGCGGCAATATTGTTTGCCGGGGCCGCGATTGCCAGTCAAAGGATTGCATCGCCCGCAAAGCCAATGACCGACGAACATTCGAGCGGATTGCAGGATTTTGTCGATTCGCTCAAGCAGATTCCGGAATATTTGATTTTGGCGTTCGTAACGTTCATGGGCGTAGGATTTCCGTTACCGATCTTCAAGCTATTTTTGGGCGCGGAGTTCAACATGAGCGAGTCGGCAATTGGCATGTTGATTTTGCCCGGCGCGCTGGCCATGGCAGCCATGAGCGGAGTCATGGCGCGTCTCGGCGAGCGACTTGGCAGGATTCGCGCCGTTCATTTTGGACTTTTGCTCTGTACAATTGGCGTAAGCATCATTGGTCTCGGTGCGTTCTTGCCATTTATGCGCCATATTGCTTTCTTGGCTCTGGGTGGTTTGCCGCTTGGTTTCGGGTTCTTGCTCACCATTCCCGCGTGGATGGCAAGTGTTAGTGACATTAATCCTGAGAAGCGGGCGACCAACATCGGCGCAGTGATGACGGCTCAGGGCATTGGAGCGATGATCGGAGCGGCAATTGGCGGAACTCTTTACGAAAAGTTTCAGCCTCTCGGGATTCAGCTTCGCCTCGGAGTTTCTTTTGGACGATACTCACCATTCGTTGGGTGCGCGATCTGTGTCATTCTCGGCTGGCTCCTCAGTCTCAAAATTCTCCACGAGCCGAAGAAAACGGAGGCTCTGCCAACCGAACATGAAATGACCGTCGAGGCAAGCGAAGCAGAGGTTGGTCCCGAACCAGAGATTATAGAGCCAGTGATTGCGCATGAAGAGCCGACTGCTGCACACGACTTATTCCATATTGGTCCCGAGGGCGTGGTTAGCCACGCGAATGACGAGACGCACGACTCCCCAAAGCAGTAAACTGATTGCATGGCAATTCGTGTCGGTATTAATGGTTTTGGACGAATCGGTAGGCTTTCGCTACGGACGATGCTCGACAGGCATCCCGGCAACATCGAGGTTGTTGCGATCAATGACCTGACCGACACCAAGACGAATTCACATCTTCTGAAATATGACTCGACCTACGGCAATTTTAACGGCCAAGTCAGCCATGACGACAAAGACATCACCGTCAACGGCAAAAAGATCAAAGTGTTTACCGAGCGCGACCCAGGAATGATCCCATGGGATACCGAAGGCGTCGACGTCGTCATCGAATCTACTGGCTTCTTCACCGACGCAACCAAGGCCGCTGATCACCGCAAGCACGGCGTCAAAAAAGTCATTATCTCAGCTCCCGCGAAGAACGAAGACCTCACGGTTGTATTAGGCGTCAACGACAACATGTACGACCCAGGCAAGCATCACGTCATTTCAAACGCCTCGTGTACGACCAACGGGCTAGCCCCGGTCGCAAAGATCTTGCACGAAAGATTTGGAATTGAAAAAGGCCTCCTCACGACGGTCCACGCTTTCACCAATACTCAACGAACGCAAGACACCGCTTCGAAAGACCTTCGCGACGCTCGCGCAGCATCGCAAAACATCGTTCCTTCCTCAACGGGCGCTGCCCGCGCAGTCGGCCTCGTAATTCCTGAGTTGCAAGGCAAGTTCACTGGTATGGCGTTCCGAGTACCCGTGCCGACCGTGTCGGTCGTCGACTTCACGGCTCACCTAACCAAAGAAGCATCGGTTGCCGAGATCAATGCGGCTATGAAGGAGTATGCCGAGGGTGCTATGAAAGGAATCCTCGCCTACAGTGACGAAGAGTTGGTCTCGACAGACCTTCGCGGCAACAGCCACAGCTCAATCTTCAGCTCAGTCGACACGATTACCATCGGCGACATGTGTAAAGTTGTCGCTTGGTACGACAACGAATGGGGCTACAGCTGCCGTATCGCTGACCTCGTCGACTTCTTAGCCAAGAAAGGCTTTTAGGGAAATATGGTGGGGAGGAACGAAGTTCCCAAGCTTCCCCTGGGAGCCTGGGCGTCCTCGCCCCGATTGAAATGTCGGAACATAAGCGTCACCGCCGTTGGGAATGTCGTTCCCCTCATCTAGTTTTTTCAGAACAGCCAGCAGAGTGAATCCTCAATTGCTGGCATATCCAGGTCCTCCGGAGGGCCGAAGGCTCGATAGGATGTAAGCCCAGGTTGAAAGGAATTGCAACTGGACGAAGTCCCAAGCAAGTCCTTGATGCCTGGGTAAAGGATCGAAACTGTCTTTTCCATGGGCGCTCCTCCAAACTTTGAACCTAACTGACCATGGGAGCGTCCCCCCAGTCCGCCGAAGCTACTTCGTGACCATTGAATTCTTTTCTTCGAAGTAGCGAAGGAGGAGCCAAAGGCGATCTTAACCGCTCATTACAATGGCGACCAAAAACTTAGCTTAAACCTGGCGTCCCGCCTGCACCAAAACAAAAAAGAGCATCGTGGAATCAATTCCACGACGCTCCCTTTTGTTTAGTTTAACTACGCATTCGGTCGGTAAATTTCGACCTGATGGAATCCAGGGAATTCCCATCGCGACGTCACGTTTAGATCCGTTCCTGGCATCCAGAAGTGGATGGCAAACGCATCGTTTGGTCCATCGCCCGTTTGGTTTTGCTTTCGACGATCGATTCCATACCACTCCACATAAACATCTCTGCTGGTATTCGTCGTGGCGTCGCGCAACTGCCCTTTTCCGCGAAAGAGGAGAGCGCCATTGGCGTCGGACATTTGGGCCACGCTACGAACGTTGAGCACCATATTGTCGTTGGATGTCCCGAGATGGAAACCCATTTCTAGGTAGCCGTTGGATTGGACCGCACCTTCGGCGTTCTTCCAAACTTCGAAGAGGGTTGCGATCCGAGGATCCCTTAATCGCTCCGTGTTTGGTAACTTCGCCCGCAATCCAAAAAGAAATGGATCGGTCTGAGCGTGAGCGAGGGTCGAAAGAGCAAGCGTTAAAGCACTGATAGCCAGGAATTTGAATTTCATTAGATATTCACCCAACCCAACTTATATCACTGATTGGATTCACCGGGGCTGGTAATCGTTGCTTTATGGGTAATAAGTACTATGCTAATACGCATTTATAGGACTTTAGTCCTATAAATGCGTATTAGCCTTGCTTTCTCTTAGTTAGAAGTGAATTACCGGGTTTTGGTTCCAAAGAAGGCAAAAAAACTGCCTACTTGACGCCGCCAGCAAGTTTAGGAGAAAAGCTACCTTGTGTGCGGAAATCCTACACACGACGAAATGAGGTGAATATATGCCAACTCAACCAATTAGTAAGAATATTTTCGGCTGTTCAAATCAATAAATAACGAAACATAGACAATAAAAATAGGGTTTCGAAAATAATAATTGAAAATTTACCGTAACTGTGTTACAATCGAGTGGACGGTCTACTTTGATCGTGCCGGAAGCCAATAAGCCCAGAATAAAGGCTTGAAGCAAGGGGGAAATAATAAAATGAAAAACAAATTTTTGCGGATGACTGCAATATGCTCGTGTTTAACCTTCTTAGCAAGCGTAGTACTTGCAACGACCGTTCCGAATTGGCCCGTATGCGCTGATAATGCAGCATGTGGTGCAAAGCACTCGCTAAGCCAGTGTGAGGATTGTTGCTTAACAGCTTGCACAACCGCAGGAGATCAACTGGCTTGTAATGCATGTTGCTCTAGGCAATGGGATCCAGTGAGGCAAAACTGCACGTTCTTGGCCGGGCGCCTACCTTAATCTAAGATTGGCGATGAATCGAATAGGAAAGATTTCGATAGGGTTATTAGCGTGTTCGGCTAGCGGCTTAATCGGTTGGTATGCTTTTAGGCCCAAGGAAGAGCACACTGATGATCAAATTTATGCAAAGATGTCACACCTCATAGGGGTCGACGAAAATTTTTGGAAGCAAGTTGGAAAAGTGCTAACAAAGGCGACTGCATCAAAAAATCCAAATCTTTCCTCAGATGATTACTATTTGCTATACAAAGCTCTGGAAACTGGAAGCCCTGGAGCTCAGAAGCCCGCAATGATGGCGTTGGGAAGATGTCCGCCAAAGAATAGGGAGGAGTGCTTTCAAAAAGTAGAAGCCGTGGCTCTGAATTCAAAGGATGCTGACGCCCAAAGCTGGGCCTACGGCCTGCTTTGGACTCTTGACCCAAGCCGTCACGCAACAATTCGCCAGGAGGCAGCGACAAGTACATTTCCTGAAGTGGCCGAAGAAGTCAAAGATTGGCCAGAGGTATTTCCGAAAAAAAACTACAAATGAAAACAGCTTTTACACTGATAGAGCTATTGATTGTGATTGCTATCATGGGAATATTATCTGCCTTGCTTTTCCCAGTATTTACTTCCGCAAAGAGGTCAGCATTTAAAGCATCTTCTACATCGGCGCTTAGGCAGTCTTTTGTTTCGTCAAATTTATATTCAAGCGACTATGAAGACCGTATTCCTTATGCGGTTGACGAGTGCGATTGGCGAGGGCTTTGTACTTCCTCATATTCTGATGAATGGCGGAACATGATTCAAGACAACAATATTCCATCATTTACGATTGCCTTGAAGCCATATGGTTTTGTTCCAAGTTTATTTAAGATCGAGGTTGGTTCTGGGCCAAGAGATTTTGAGTCAATGGGAAGCAATTTCTACTATGACCTTAAGTTGTCATCGTCACCCTTGCAGAGATATGAAGAAAATGCTTGCCCGTATTTTACTGAGAGGAAGAGCTACTTTTGGAATGGCGGAATTGAGGGTACAGTTCAAGCAGACTATCGATGGCTTACCTTAAGATTTGGAGGTCAAATTCAATTTGCAAATTACCATGATGCTTTTACCAAGGCGGATGAATGCAAGGCACTAAATTGAGGTTCCCTGGACAGAAGTCAGATGTGTCAGATGCGCACTTGAAGGACGGTCAATACAGGCGAATTGAGATAACCGTGATCGTAATTGGCTTAATGGGGATTGCTATGATTCCGGTTGTTCGAGCGAGGACACATTCGATGGATACTGGGGAGCCAGTCCGATTACCTGTAACGCAATTTCAAAGACTGCTACTGAGCTCGAGATTTATAATTGGCGACGAAAATGCAGCCTTCAATGTGGTGGAATTTTTTGATTACGAATGTCCTCCCTGTCGTCTTCTCGGCCCAAGAGTTATAGACATTGTAAATTCTTCGAAAGGGAAGGCATCTTTGGCAATCCAAAACTTTCCGTTGAATATGCATCCCCACGCGAGAGCGTTGGCCAAAATCGCTTCAGTGTTGGGTGGGAGTGAATTTGAGAAGTTTCATTCAGACGCATTAAAACTTACTGGCACCGACTTGGATGTGCTTGAAGCTAAATGGGGCGAAAAACTGACCATTAGTAACAAATTCTGGAAGTTGGATGCAAATAAGAAGCTCGAAGAAGCAAATTTAGCCGCCTCACACGTTCAAGTAGATAGCACACCATCGCTATTCTTGATTGATCGCAGAAAAGGCATAGTTTATAAATGCTCTACTCTTGGTGCTTTGGAGAAAGCAATAAGTAAGGTGTAATGGACCAAGAATTACTTGTTTTCTTTGCCGCCCTCATTCTATTTGACAGCCGAGTTGACCAATTCCGCTGGCAGGGAAATAGAATGACTGTATATCATGCCCCGGTAAAAAAGAAGAGTTTTATAGGTAATTGCCTTGTAGCGGCCGATGTTTAAAGTGCGATGTCCGTAACTCTGGATCAATCTCTCAAAAGTTACGGACCGCATTTTCATTTTAGTTTGTACCGCCGCGCCCGCCAGCAGCGGTTTGAGGAACGTCGTGTGGCAACATCCCTTTGTATTCGCCCAATTGGTGAATGGTTAAGTAGACCAGCTTCGCGGTGTTGGCAATTTTGTCGAAGTTTATTTTGTCGACTGTATCAGTTGGCTGGTGATAGTCAGGATGGAATCCCGTGAAGAAGAATGCGATAGGGATTCCCTTTCGAGCGAAGTTATAGTGGTCGCTTCGGGTGTAGACATCTTCCGCGTCGTATTTAAATTTCCATCCGATCGACTCGTTTTGGTCAAGAATAATCTTGTCGAGGGCGGTGGAGATTCGCTTTGATCCAACTAGTCGGATCGTATCGAGATTCTCGGACTCAATGTCGATTCGCTTTTGGTCGCCGTTCTGCGCGCCAACCGAGTTTCGACCGACCATATCCATTTGCAGCTCAGCAATCATTTTTGTAAGGTCGATTGGAGCGTTGTTGCTGAAGTAGCCCGAGCCGAGCAAGCCCATCTCCTCGCCGTAGAACGACATGAAAATGACCGTTCGCTTTGGCTTGACCGGGTTCGAAGTCAACGCCTTAGCAACTTGCAAGAGCGCGGTTGAACCGGATCCATCGTCATCGGCACCGGGGTACCAAACGTCGCCGTTCTTGCCAAGGTGATCGAGGTGAGCGCCAACGCCAATGAATTCGTCCCTTAGAGTCGGATCGGAACCTTCGAGCTTCGCAACCACGTTGCCAACACGAGCCTTATCAATCATTTGCTTCGCGCCTGCAGTAACCGATGTTCCGAGCGGAATCATCGCAATTCCATCAACCGGAAGGGAAGCATCGAGCACTGAGCTGGATGCTGGAAAAAGCTTCTTAGCGGTTTCCATAGAAACCGACAATCGAGCCGTTGCGGTTGTTGCATCTGGCTTGGTGCGTCGACCTTGCCAACCCGGTGCCGAAACTTTGTCGACAATGCTGATAACTGCGGTGGCTCCTGCAGTGGAGAAGGACCCCTCAAATCGTCGTCGTGTACTCTTGTTGAGCAGCAAAACTACTTTGCCTTTAACCTGAGCTTGCTGTTCGTCAGTCAACGCGGCTACGGTGCCATTGGCAACGACAAAAACCACGTCTCCGGTGACATTGAGGTCACCTGCCATGGAGACGCCTATCTCGTTCGTTCGAGCGGAATACTTGTCCGTCTTCACCATGAGCGAATTGACGTCAGTTCCTACTTTCCAAAAGTCAACAAGTTGGAAGTAGCTACCATCGGGCATGATCGGTTTAAGCCCGAATCGTTTGAAGTTATCGGCCATGTAGTCCATCGCCTTTTCAAAGCCGGGCTGACCTGTTCCTCGTCCTTCAAACGCTGGGCCAGCGAGAACGCCTAAGAATTTGCGACCGTCATTGGCCTTAATTGTATTGAATCCCTTTTGATAGTCTTTCGGGATTTCGCGCATGCCGGGGCCAAACTGGGCGCTGGCAAAAATGGCCGATCCCGCGAATAAAATAGAGATGGAAGATCGAAGCTTCATGACCGTACTTTACCGGAAATGCCCAGCGGTTAGTTCCCGGTACACTTGAACCTATGACCCAAGACGAACAGCTTCAAATAATCCGACGCGGAACGGTTGAAATAATCGGCGAATCGGAAATTTTAGAGCGGATTAAAGCCGGACGCGTTCTGCGGGTGAAACTTGGGGTTGACCCGACCGCAAAAGACGTAACCCTTGGTTGGGCGGTCGTCTTGCGAAAGCTCCGAGATTTTCAAAAGCTTGGGCATGTCGCTTGTCTAATCATCGGAGACTTTACCGCGCAAATCGGTGACCCAAGCGGCAAGAGCAAGACTCGAAAACAACTGACCCGTGAGGAAGTTCAGGCGAATGTCGATGCGGTTTCGAAGCAGTTTTTCCGAATCCTTGATCCAGCAAAAACCGAGATCTACTACAACAAGGACTGGCTCGGCAAAATGGGCTTTGAAGATGTTATCCGTCTCTGTTCGCGATACACCGTGGCGCGAATCATGGAGCGCGACGACTTTACCAAGCGATTCGCGAACCACGAGCCAATCGCCATGCACGAAATTCTCTATCCCCTCTGCCAAGGCATGGATTCGGTCGAGATCAAAAGCGACATCGAAATTGGGGGCAATGACCAGAAATTCAACAACCTCGTCGGCCGAACCCTTATGGAGCAGTACGGCTTAGAACCGCAGGCGGTTGTCCTGTGCCCACTTCTGGTTGGTACCGACGGCAAAGAGAAGATGTCGCAGTCACTCGGCAATTACATCTCCATCACGGATGACCCGAACGCCATGTTCGGAAAGACGATGTCCATTCCGGACGAGACGATCGCTAACTGGTTCGAGCTGTGCACCGACGTGCCGATGAACGAGGTCGCCGAGATGATGAGCGAAGGGAAGAACCCTCGCGATGCGAAGATGCGGTTGGGACGAGAGATCGTCGCTTTGTACCATTCTGATGCGGAGGCCGACGCGGCCGTTCAGTTCTTCGTGGATACGTTTAGCCAACGCAAAGTCGTCACCGAAGCGGAAGATGCCGAGATTCCCGCAAACGTCATTTTCGATGGCTTGGTTTCGATTCCAAGTTTGGTTGTGGCTCTTGGGCTTGGCGCATCCAACGGCAAAGTAAAGGATTTGATCGGTGCCGGAGCGGTCGCCCTCGACGGCGAAAAGGTAACCAAACTCTCCATGCCCCGCGAGGAATTGGTCGGAAAGATTCTCAAAGTCGGCAAGCACCAGTTTAGAAAGCTGATTTAAGGCCGGAGCTGACGCGCCACCCCTCCCAGCTCCGGACTAGTCGTCAAACAATCCCGCCGCAAACTGATCCGGATTAAAGTCGATCAGGTCCGTCACCTTCTCGCCCGTCCCAATAAACTTGATCGGCACCTTTAGTCGATCATAAACCCCAATCAACGCTCCGCCCCGGGCGGTTCCATCGATCTTCGTTAAAATCAACCCCGTCACCCCCGCCGATTTTGTAAACTCCTCGGCTTGTCGGATGGCATTCTGCCCAGTATTAGCATCAATGACTAATAGCACTTCGTCTGGATCTCGACCTAGGGCCTTGTTCGTAACCTTTCGCACTTTCTCGAGTTCCAGCATCAAATTCGCTTTCGAGTGCTGCCGCCCCGCAGTATCACACAAAACAAACTGAGTGCCGCGTGCCTTCGCAGCCGTGATAGCATCGAACAAAACCGTCGCTGAATCCGAACCCGGCTGGGCTTTGACGATGTCACAGCCAATTCGCTTTGCCCAAGTATCAAGCTGCTCGATAGCCGCCGCCCGAAACGTGTCTCCCGCGGCCAGCAAAACCGAAACCTTAAATTTAGTCACAAGCAAATGCCCAAGTTTAGCGATAGAAGTGGTCTTGCCAACCCCGTTGACGCCGACGAACATGTAAACGGTCGGACCCTCTTCGGCGACGGCTAAACCAACTGGCTCAAGCGACCGAAACCGATCTCCAATCGCTTTTTGAAGTCGAGCTCGCATTCCCTCAGAATCAACGATTTTTTCTTCACGAACGGCTTGCCGAAGCTCTTCGAGAATTTCGTGAGCAACCTGAATATTGGTATCGGCCTGGAGCAGAGCTTCTTCGAGTTCATCGTAAAACTCCTCATCGATGACACCCCGACCCATCATGCGATCGACGCCCTCCATTAGCTTGCGAAACATATTGTTCTAGGGTACCTAGCGGGGGAGATGCGGCAACACATGCTCGCACCAAGTTCGCCAAGTTTCACACTGCTCAACCCGTTTGGCAAGGCCCGGCGGGTGGTTGGGAACTCGAAACACCTTGTGCCCCTGGGTTCTCATGATTTCCCGGCTGGATAGATGTGATCGGCGACCCCGCAAGACGTGCCAAATCTCGAACCAGAGTAGCACCGACCAGATGTTTTGACTCACAAAGAGCTTCGCAATCTGACGTTTAAGCTGAACCTCCTCGGGCGACAGTAACAGGATAGACTGTCCGGTCGGGTCAGAAAACGAATTCATAGTTTGCAACTTGGTCGCATAACTGTGATAGAAAGGAATTTCTAGCACCTCGCCAGCGAAAACTGAATTCACCAAAACGTTGGTCGTGTCGTGATCGGGATGCCCCTGCTCGAAGGCCCCGCAGGCAATAACGTCTGGCTGAACGTGCTCAATCATCGATTGAAAGACGGGCATCAGCTCCTTATACTCGCCGCCGACCCGGCCATCAGTTGCACCATGAAAGAACAGATTATCTTGGGCAACTCCAAGGAGCTTGGCGACGTTTCGACCCTCCGCCTCGCGGACAGGAGTCGAGTGAGTCCAAGACACATAAACTTCATTGCCGTTGGCGGTTAGCCTGCGAATCCAGGCACAAATCGAAATCTCATCGTCCGGGTGCGTCATGCAAAAAAGCCATCGACGCTTGGTTAGGTCAAAAACGCTCATTCTTGGTTCATCTGGTCAATGATTCGGGTGGAAGAGCGCCCAAAAAGCAAAGGCAAAATGACCACCTTGCCCCCATAGCCCTGCACTATTTTCGATTCAGGCAATGACTCAACCGTGTAGTCGCCACCCTTTACGTGGATGTCGGGCTTAATTTCGGCAATGATACGCTCTGGCGTATCCTCCGCGAACGAAACCACGCAATCAACGCAACGCAGCGCAGCCATGACCGCCATTCGATCCTCAAGCGTGTTGATTGGACGACTCGGCCCTTTCAACCGAGAAACCGATGAATCAGTATTAAGAGCTACTATTAAATAATCACCAAGAGATTTTGCCTCGGTCAAATAAGCAACATGTCCGGCGTGCAAAATATCAAAAACACCATTTGTGAAAACGATCTTCTTATTTGCTCGTGATGCTAATAATTGTTCTAATTTCATCCAAGTGCCTCCCAGCAAGTTTTATACACATCGCCCGGCAAGATATCGTTCAACCCTGTCTCGGCGTAGTGACATCGGTGAATCTGCCCGTACGGGCAAGATCGGGCGGGTTTGGTAATAGAATACAGCCCAATCGCCGGAACTCCAAGCGCGGCGGCAATATGTGTGCTGCCAGTGTCCCCGCCAATATGAGCGTTACACAAGGATATCAACGCGACCAATTGCCGGATCGAAGTCTTTCCCAATAAATTCACCACCGGAACAGGGCACGCGGAAATCACCTGTTCAGCAGCTTCGATGTCAGCCGCCGCAATTCCTCCTATCAGTGCCGAGGAGACCTCTTTTGCCGCCAGCATCTCCGCCAAAGTCGCAAAATGCTCCGGGCTCCATCGCTTCGTCGCCCAACCCGCGCCTGCGTTCATCAAGACAAAAGGACCCGTGATCCCCGAAGCTTTCAAAAGCTCCTTCATCGCCTCTCGGTCAGATTCATCGGGCGTAAGGCCAAAATCCGCAACATCAGATTCTGCACCCGCCGCCCGAGCAACATCCAGATATTGATCAACAATGTGCAGACTCGATGGATCAGGCATAACGGGATGGGAGAAGAGAGGAGCAATCTCGCGTTGCCAATGGTAACCAAGTTTGCGGGCCGCTTTGGCTCGCCACACCACGAGCGCGCTTTTCGACAGCCCTTGCATGTCAAGCGCTAAATCAAACGGAGCCGAAAACCGGGGAAGCGACGAAAGGGAAAAATTTGGTTTGCATTTAATGATCTCGTCAACTGCCGGACAGCATTCCACAACTCCCGCAAATCGAGGATCAACCACCCAAGTTATCAATGATTCCGGAAATTCCTTCTTTAGTGCGACCGCAACGGGCAACGTGCAAACCGCATCACCCATCGCCGACAGTCTGGAAATCAGAATCCTCATGCTTGCCACTCCAACCACGCCACGGCGGCATTTTCAATTTCCCAGCCTTTCACCGAAGCCGGCACTCCCTCACGATCTAAAATCGTGACGAGCTTAGTTTGGGGTCGAAACCGATTCAGCGGCATGTTCCCCCAAATTGTAACCAATGGAGTGCCCACGACGGCGGCAATATGGCCAGTTCCTGTATCTCCCGCAATATGAACCGAACTACGACGTATCCATTCGATCGATTCAATGAGAGTGGTTTTGCCCACCAAACTCCTCGTTCCAGCGGGAGGAACAAAATCGTCATTTGCGCCACCCAAATAGACGACGTCATATGATCGTTCGGCCAATTCGCTTCCAACAAATGACAGAGTTTCCGGCGGGACTACCTTGGCAGGATGCCCCGCTCCAACGCAAATCGTCACCAATTTAGGCACTCTACCTTCCGGCATACCCGGCAGAAAATCCGCCTGGGTCGGTGTAATCGGTAACTCGCTGGCAACCATTTCGCGGCTTCGATCGACAGAATTCCTGTCTTCAAATCCCGAAGAGGAAAAGATCGGGTTCAGCCGCTTGGCCAGGGCATCGGTGCCTCCGATTGACCGCCGTTTCTTCGCCCCGGACAAACGCAAGCACCATGCCGTTTTGCTATGCCCCTGTAAGTCAAAACCATAGTCAAAATCAAAGCGACGCAGACCAGCCAACCACCGATATTGCGCAAACAGAGTCCTGAAATCCCCTTTTACCTTCCACTCACGACGAGGCAAATCCAACCGACGATCGACTAATTTTGGCGACGCTACGATTTCCGCGCATCGATCTTCAACCACCCAGGTGATTTCCGCCTCAGGATATTGATGCCGCAGATCATTCACGGCGTGCCCCGCCATTACGCAGTCTCCAATTGCCGAAAACCTCACAATCAAAATCTTCACAACAACCCTTTTCTTCGGGCATTGCGCCAGCGGTCGTGCATCCAAAGATACTGCTCCGGCGCAAGCCGAATCATGGCTTCAATCTCGCCGTTCACCCGCGTCATCAGGTCCTCGGCAGTCTCACCTTCGTGCGCAACCAGCGGCTCGCGAAAGACGACTCGAAATTGTCCCGGCCCTGACCGCAAAAAACACATTGGCACAATCGGAGCCCTCGTCTTCAGATGAATGCGTGCGGGGCCGATGGTCGTGCCTGCGATTCGCCCAAAGAACGGAATGTAGGCATCATCGTTGTTTTGGTCGGGCAAGATGACGATCATTTCGCCCACCTTTAGGTTAGTCAAGATTTCTCGAGCCGCGCTGCCGCTGCTGAGAATGTTCAGGCTGCGATTTTCCCGAATCTTGGTGATTTCTACCGTCAGTTGATCATCATTAGCGTCGCGAGCCACGCCCGATAATCGGACGCTTCGACTGTCAGACCAAGCGCCAAGGCGCTCCCAATTGCCCAGATGGGCGGTAATTAACAGGACGCCTTTCCCCGCATTCAAAAACTGATCTAAATGCTCGCTACCTTCTTCGGGCATAGCAACCTCGGCGTCCGATAGCGTTGGCGATCGCATAAAATCTGCCACCAGGCAGCCAATGTGGCGGTAGTTGGCGCGCGCCATTTTGTATTGCTCGGCTTCACTCAATTCAGGGAACGCAACTGTCAGGTTTGCCAACGTCTGTACTCGGTGCTTCTTATCGAGATACCAAAGGACGTTCGTAAGACGGATCCCACGTTTTTCAGCAAGCACAGCATCTTTAACTTGAAATTTCTTCTTGCCATATCGAATGAGGGCAAGCCCTAGCTTGTTGATAAGGGGCTTGAAGTTCATCCTAGCTTTATTGTGAGCCATTTCTTAAAGTCTTCAGCGGGTTCGATGATGGCAGTGCGGTCGGCAATGACAAATGTAACCAATGTATTGGACGATTGAGGCCGAATCTTGACCCAATCTTTTCGCGTCACGATCCAAGGGAACTCGGTGTCCATGGTCGAAAAATCGACCTCAATTTTGTCGTGATCTGGCAAGGAAATAAAATCGAGAATTGTAATCCCCGCTTTTTCTAGACCTTGACGGAATTTGTCCGGCCGCCCAATTGCGGTCAGAACGCGAACCTTGGTGATGACCGGGACCTTTTCACCTCCCGGAGTCGAGAACGTGAGATTCGAAAACGATTGACTATATTCGCCATTTGGGATGACAAGGTCAGCCCTTTTCTGACCAGTAGATCGCGGCTCGCGATAGGGTCCCGCCGGGAACATCATCCGATTGGGAGTATCTGGATCCAGAATAATGGCCAAATCTCTGAAAATGGGCATATGTTGGAATCCGTCATCCATGAGGAGGATATGACCTGGGAATTGCTCGTCGCACAGCTTTGCCGCTTCGACTCGGGCTCGGCCGACAATGAGTGGCACTCCCGGCAATATGTCTCTTAGCTCGGCAGGTTCATCTCCCCACTCACTCGCATTGAGCGACCCAACTGGGGCGACCGTGGCTCCCACTGAGCGTGGAGCGCCATATCCGCTACAACCGATGGCAAAGGGGAGCCCGAGCTCGCTCAGGCATTGAGCGACAAAGATTGTGGTTGGTGTTTTTCCCGTGCCGCCTGCCGTGAAGTTTCCGATGCAAATGACGCGGTTATTCGCCTTGTAGGGCTGTTTTAGACCAAGACGGTACACAAAGACGTAAATCTGCCAACCAAGGCCATACGCACAACTGAGGGGCCAAAGAAGGATTCGGACGACTTTTGCTGAAATCGAATCTCCGTACCAAACCTCATGTATCGTGATCACGCCACTTCATTGAACCCGAAAACCAGAAATTAGGACTCGGAGATCAGATATCTGGGATCCTGACATAATCCGATAGCTGAAGGCTGACAGCTGAAAGCTAAAATTAACCATGCCCTCCATTTTTACCAAGATCTTAAGACGGGAAATTCCGGCCGAGTTTGTCTATGAAGACGAGCACGTATTCGCGATCAGAGATATTTTGCCACAGGCCCCAGTTCATGTGATCATCATTACCAAACAAGAAATTACGGGCTTAGCCGGTTTGCCAGCCGAGGGAGATCATCTTGCAATTTTGAATGCGGCCAAGATAATTGGCGAGCAAGAAGGCCTTACCGCAGGATATAGACTGGTCATCAACCAAGGCGAGGATGGCGGCCAAAGTGTGAACCACTTACATGCCCACCTCTTCGGTGGAAGAAAAATGAGCTGGCCCCCAGGCTAATTATTCGGGCAAACCGGGGAACATTGTTTTCGAGATTCCTGGAACACTGATAAGCCACTTATTGCTGACTTTCTCGAGCGGCAATTCGTATTTTTCGTCGTACCCGTTTGCGCCGCCCTTATTAATCTGCACAATGACAGTAGCATGATCGTCGGTGGCATTGTTTGAGCCTGTAATCTTCCACTGGAAAGCATAATGCTCTCCGGCCGTATTGACGCAAAAATTCCACTGGTCCCTCAACTTCTTCTTTTCGACCTCGGCTGTCGAAGGGTCTGTTTTTCCAACAAGACTGAGTTCTGTAAGTTTTTCTGCATCATGCCGAGCCAAGGCGTCCATAAACTGTGAACCAACGGACGCAGGGTCCTCCTTCGCAAATAGGAATGACACGAAGATCATTCCGACGATCACAACGACCGCCACAGTCAAAAGGCCAATTTTTCCTGATTCTCGATTCGACTTCATTTAGTTCACTTCAATTATGGATCGGTCATTGCCGAAAGTGTTTTGTGTGCGCTGATTTTCCATTCGCGACCACCAAAAGGCTTCTCAATCACCCACACCATGGATATCGGCGGCATCTTGTCTTTAATATAGATTACGGCGATTCGGACTTCGCGCAGACGTCGGTCCATGGGACCAAGGCTGTAGGCTCGTCCTTCTTGAAATCGTTCTGCCACGCTATTGTAAATGTTGAATACATCGCGGTTGGGCAGAAAAGGTCCGTTGCCTAGTTCCCCAATATCTTCGTCGACGGTGGATCTGAGGACTTCCCAATCAGCTTTTCGGATTTTGTTTCCGTTTACGACGGCTTGGTTGATATTGTGAATGGCGCTATGGAATTTCCGAATCGTGCTCTGAGGCCCGTAATTCTGAAGGGTCGAATAGGTAAACAGGACTAACATCCCAAGCAAAATTGCTGGGAGCAATGAGGCTTTAGGCACAGACCAGACGTTAAACAACTCCTTCCGCATGAACTTTATATTTTTAACATCGTTTGTGTCCATGAGGATTCCATTATCTTCAAAAAAAGTGTAAGGTTCAAACTAATATGAGCGATTTTCTTAGCCGACGCGACTTAATGAAACATGGTGGCATGATTGCCGTTGGTCTTGCAGCTCCCAAATGGCTCTCGACCATTGCCGAAGCAGACGTCCTTCGGATTGCCAAAGGAGGCAAAGCCGCCAGCGACACCGTCCTCGTTGTTTGTCAACTATCGGGAGGTAACGACGGCCTAAATACAGTTGTTCCTTATTCTGATTCACTGTACTACAAATATCGTCCAACCATTGGACACAAGGAAGATGTTGTTCTCAAGCTCAACGAGAGCCTCGGACTCCATCCGTCGATGAAGGGCGTGCATACGCTATTCAAGGAAGGTAAGGTAGCAGTTGTTACAAACGTCGGATATCCAAAGCCAAACCGATCTCACTTCAAGAGCATGGATATTTGGCAGTCCGCCAGCCCTGACGACAAAATGAAGCACGGTTGGATTGGTCGTCATTTTGATATTTCATTGAAGAATCAGCCACCAAATCCGATTGTGGCCCTGGGGCTTTCAACTGAAAAGCCTCTGGCATTGGTTGGAGAAAGCGCAAGTATTCCTTGCTTTGCCTCGTTGACCGATGTGCAAAACATGTTGGGTGACGCGAATTCCGAAAAGCTATTGCGCGATATTCAAGGAATGGATGCAATGGCAGGTAGCCCAACGCGAGTCGTTCAGCAAGCCAATAAGTCTGCACTAGATGCGATGAGCATTTTGAGCAAGCAATTGAGCAAATTCACTCCGAAACAAACGTATGGCGATGACAATTTTGGCAAAGGATTCAAGCAGATTTCACAACTCATCGGCGCCTCGCCAACCACTCGAGTTGTTTATTTCTCGGCGGGTGGTTTTGATACCCACTCTCGCCAGCTCGATACCCACGCAAAGCTCCTTGAGAACTTCTCAAATGCCGTGCTTTCGTTCCAACGAGAAATGGAAGCGCTCGGTAAAGCCGATAAAGTGGTCGTCCTCGTATTCTCCGAATTCGGACGACGGGTTAGCGAAAACGCAAGCCAGGGTACTGACCACGGTGCGGCTGCGCCAATGTTCTTGATCGGTGGCAAAGTGAAGGGTGGAATTCATGGCAGCAAGCCCGATTTAACCGACCTTCAAGACGGCGACGTCAAGTTTAAGATCGACTTCCGAGAAGTGTACGCAGCGACCCTCGATAACTGGGTCGGTGGCGATAGCGAGGTTGTTTTGGGTCAAAAGTTCAAACCGCTCCCAATTTTTTAGTCGCCCTGCACAATTCCCCGTTTTCAAAGGAAACGGGGAATTTTTTGTTTTCAAGTCCAGCCTACGGCTAAAATAGAGCATTCCAACCATGCACTACTTGACTGTTCAGGATATTTTGTGGATTCACCTCCAAATCGCCAAGAAGCAGGAGCCGTTCAGTTTCGCTCAGCTAGAGGAAGCCACGAATTACCAATACTCCTATGGAAAAAGCAAAGACGTGTTGGACCAAGCCGCTCGGCTTCTCGGAAATTTCGCGACCAAAGCACCCTTCGGCAGCGCGAATAAAGCGGTTGCCCTTGTGGCGGGTATCGCGTTTCTCGAACTCAATGGATACGAATTACATTCCAGAGAAAAGGACTTAATCGGATGGCTAGACAAATGTGCCGACAAGGCAACCGCCCTACAAACCGTCACCGCAAGTGTTTCGAAAACAACTCACGAGCATGAAGTGACGACTCGAGAAATAGCCAAGGAAATACTGAACCACCACGCAACAACGATTCAAAAATTGATGTCGTAGGAAAAAATTGGAGCGGGCGATGAGAATCGAACTCACATGGCCAGCTTGGAAGGCTGGAGCTTTACCACTAAGCTACGCCCGCTTAGATAGGCTTATATTATGCACAATGTAGCCCACTCCTTTCCAGGGGGTGTGCCTGGTTAGGCTTGCCAGGTAACAGCTCTTGGCTAATAGCTGGTAGCCCGAGACTAACAGAACTGAAATTCTGGCGAACCAAAAATCAACCGCAATACATCAGCGGCAACAGTGTTGGCGTTCTTTTGGCTAAGCTCTTCACCATTGAGGCTCTGAGTCGCAGCTTGAGCCAGAGTCGCAAGCTTGGCTTGTTGAAACGGAGCGTCAAACATCGAGGCGAGCTTTTGGGTAATTCCCATCGGCGTTGGGTCTCCGGCCAAAATACTATATATCGGATATCGTCCGATATTCCCGCGAGCAGTCCCCATGAGTTTGTTGGCCCAGCTAATCCGCTCGACCATCGTGGCAGATGTGATCCAAGGTTCGCCGGGTTTCCAGCCCGATACATCTGGTGGGTAGAGCAACCACATGCCCTGGCTCTTCATTGAAGAAGAAACGCCTGCCGCCGGGGCTATACGTGCGCGTGCGCCCTTTTCGTCCGCCGCAGTTGGTGCTAGCTTAGTTGCCATGTTTTCACCGAGCCCCATGGCTCGAGTGGTAGAAAGGCAGAAGTCAAGCGGGTTCTTGATGAGCTTTCGGTAGGCGCGCTCTGAGTAAAACTCGTTCGACTCTACGATCGCGCGAATCAAGGTCTTAATATCGAGGCCCGAGCGAATAAAGTCGTCTGTAAAGGGCTTCAAAACTGCGGGATCGGGGTTAGGGTACACAAACCAGTTCCAAATCTTTGTGGTGATGAACATGGCCACACGTGGATTTGCGCAGAGCAAATCGATGATTTGCTCACCGGTGAAGCTCCCCGTTTTACCAAAGAAAGTTTTGGTTCCTTCATCATGCAAAACAGGCTTAAACATGAATTCGGCATTTGCCTTTTCTGGCTTGCCCTTTGTTCGGACAAAACTCCAGCCAGTAAAGGCGCGTGCAGCCTCTTGGATGTCTTTTTCGGTGTAGTTTCCGACGCCGAGAGTAAATAGCTCCATGACTTCTCGGGCGAAGTTCTCGTTTGCGTGGCCTTTAATATTGTCTTGTCCATCGAGCCAGATAAGCATTGCCGGGTCTTTAGAGACTTCGAGAAGGAGGGTCTTAAAATTACCCAAGGAATTTCGGCGCAAGATTTCGTTCTGCTGAATCATCAGCGGCCCGTTCGTCACTTTTTCGGCGCTGGTCGCAAAGTGGTTGTGCCAAAACAGCGTCATCTTTTCAACCAAAGGCCGTCGCGTCATCATGATCCGGGCTGTGTATCCAATTACCGCTTGGGCGGGTTTAATTTGATCCTTGGCGTTTTGAACGATGTCCCATGAAAAATCGAATGCTTCGGGAATGGTTTCACAGTTGAGAAGCATGTCGATGGCTCCCTTCAAACCATTTTGCATGTAGTAATTCAACTCTGATTCGCTAGCACCCAACCCGAATCGTCGTAGCAGGTGAGCACCCTTTTCTCGTTCCGTTAAAGCCATGATGTGAGTTTAAACGCTTTGCCCAAAAATCAGTTCAGTTATCTGACGAAATACCCAGGCAAAAAAAAAGAGAGACCAGAATCACTTCTGGTCTCTCGGTCGATTGAAAACGTCGGACTATTCTTCTTTCGCGTTGGAAGAGGTGAATGTCGCTTCGTTTACGAATTTGAAGAGTGTGGTTCCTTGGTAGGAAGCCTTGAGTGCATATCGAGTCTGTTCGCCAGATTTGGTCTTTCGAACCATTTTGGTCTTTCGAACGTCGCCTTCTGGCACTTCAACATGAGATCGAGTTTTAAGGTTGTAGAACTTCATATTTTCTCCTAAATTGGCTAACGAGTTTCCCCCTTGCGCAATACGTCTAGGTTCAATTTTGCCGAATTAGAGAATATCACAATCTCACGCAAAGTCAAGGTGTATTTGAGCAGAATCTAGGCAAAAGTTAAATTTTGCCTAGATTCAATTGAGCCTATTTAAAGGTTATTGGCTTCTCAAACGTCATTTCTGAGTTCTTTTCGAAGCGGTGAACTTTAATGCTAACGTGGTCTCCCCAGTTCAAATGAGCCATTTCTGAGCTCAATTGGTCCATATTTTCGATTGGTTTGCCACCGATTGCCTCAATAACATCACCAGAATTAATTCCATTTCTTCCGGCGACCGAATCGGTATCAATTTTTCCGACCAAAACTCCACGAATACTTGACGGAATATTGTTTCTCTTTCGGTTTTCTGGTGTTAGGTTTTCAACAGAAACGCCAAGCCGGGCCTTTCCACTCTTAAGCGGAGCCACTTCTTCGTCATCATTTTGCTTCTGATTCGGCGTCATCTTTTGGCGAAGTTTGTCTTGGAGGTCCTTCAAGTCGTTTGGACCGAAAATGTCTCCTTCTTTTCCACCGAATGGATTTGGAGTGACAGGTGCCCGCGGCTTGATGGGCTTCGCCAATTCAAGCGTGACTTTTGCAGACTTGGAATTACCGTCCCGTAGATATTCAATTTGAACGTCCGTCTTCGGAGCTAGTTCAAGCATTGAATTGCGGAGGTCGATTTGACCTTCGATCGTTTTTGAACCAATCTTGGAAATGATATCGCCCTGCTTGATGCCTGCCTTGTCAGCTGGACTGCCGGGTTCAACTTGCTCAACATAAGCGCCACCAGTCAGTTTTCGCTCAGTCTTCTCAAAAGGCTTCAAATCTCGCGGATAGACGCCCAGCTGAGACCTAACTAGTTTTCCTTTCTGGATCAAAATATCGGCGATAAAGCGGACTTCGTTGCCAGGTATCGCAAAGGCGATTCCATTGCTTCCGCCCGTTTTGGAATAAATTGAACTATTCATCCCTACAACTTGTCCGTCGATATTGACCAATGGACCACCGGAATTTCCAACATTGATGGCCGCATCCGTTTGAATGAGGTCAGGATAGAATCGCTCTTCTTGACCCGTTATGGCCGAGTCTGGCACCCGATTCTCACGTTTGATCGCACTAACGTGGCCGAAGGTCACCGAGTTTTCGAGACCAAATGGAGCACCAATTGCCATGACCATTTGTCCAGGCATGACCGACCTGGTATCGGCAATCGTGAGGGTTGGAAAGTCTTTCCCTTCGATTTTAACGACAGCAACATCCCATTCAGGGGCTCGTTTGACGGTCCCCTTATATTCTCGGCCGTCGCTAGTAACAACGGTTACTTCGGTTGCTCCGCTAACCACGTGGTCATTGGTAATGACGTATCCATCCTTTCGATAAATGAAGCCTGACCCTTCACTTCCAGAGATTGGCACCATTTTGCCACTTGAGTCGCTAGCTCGGCTCGTAACCGACTTAATGTGCACTACTCCAGGTTTGACGTATTCAGCCAAATTAACCAATGAGCTATTGAGGTTGTGGAGAGTAGTTGCCTCCTCGGCCGATGTATTGCCAACGAGATGGCCGATGGTGGCGCCCTTTGCGATCGCGGACTCAGGTTTGAATCCACCGGAAAGGCTAACAACCGTTGCGATACCAGCAAAGAAGCCGCCAGCAATCAGCGCGTATGCAGTCCAAGAACGAACAGTTTTCATTTTTGTCTCTTCTAATATTCTAAGGGAA
This sequence comes from Armatimonadota bacterium, assembly GCA_025360125.1. Taxonomy (GTDB): domain Bacteria; phylum Armatimonadota; class Fimbriimonadia; order Fimbriimonadales; family Fimbriimonadaceae; genus Fimbriimonas. The sequence continues at coordinate 116,398 of JANYCU010000018.1, forward strand.
ATTGAGGAAAATAGGTTCCCTATATTCCTATGCTCGTAAGCATAACGGGGGCATTTCGGTCAGCAAAGACCAAGAAAGATCGGATCAACATATTTCTGACGTTTGAATCGATGTCAGAGACGATCATGATGTTGACCCCGTTGTGAAGTTTTATGACTCGGTTTTCTCCCGTCTTGATTGATTCACCTGGCTCAGGAATCCACTCGTACACCGTGACCCTTTGAAGTCCGTCGGTCAATTTGATGCAAAGCGCCTTCCATTTCGATTTCTTGGTTGTCGTCATCCGTTGAATTCGGAACCCGCAAGGAATCTGGGTTGGAATGGTTGGAGTGAAGCCAAGCAACTGGGCCGCTTCCGAGGTAGAACCAATTTTTGTCGGTTCAGCGTAAGAAATTGTTTCGTAACCGACCGGAGGTTCAATTTTGAAGATGGACTTATCGAGCTTGGAAGGGAAACTGACGTTTACCACTTCGTATTCTTGGTTGGAATCCCCATTTGGAGAAATCATTTCCTTGCTCAATGGGAAACCCGTTTTTTCGTCGAAAAAGAATCGAATGCTCGGTACTTGAGGGTAGCGAGAGTTTGCTGTGACTACAACACAATTTCTTCCTGCAATTTTCTTGGAGGCCTCTGTCTTCAACAGGTAGTTTTTTTCGATCAGCGGAGTTCGAAAGGCTAAGTCGGGACCAGATTGATTGGATGGCTGAACAATCAGGGTTCTATCATCTGGAGAATAGGTCTGAATCGTCGTACCATCATCGAGGTATTCGCACTGCATGTGTAGCGGCGACAGTACAGTTTGCCGAGTCTTGCCCTCCTTGGAACGTTGAATTTTGGCGATGACCGTACTTTTTTCGTTTCCTTGATACTGTTTGAGCATGGCCACAACGTTGACCTTGTAGTCTCCGGCCAACGACCGCATGAGATACCGCTGAGCACGATCATCCTCGCCAATTGAAAGGCTGATGGTTCCAATAAGAATCGAGAGGCTAACGACTTTCGAGATTCGCGTAATGGACAAGTGACGCTCCTGAGGTTGAGTCAGTGCCAGCATCAAAAAGTTGATCCTTGGCCAATTGGCGATGAATCACAAGATCTCGATCTTGAGCCCGGATTGGTGCTGAACGAGGGTAGAAAATGACCGCAACAGCGCACAGCGGAATTGCCATGACTATGGCATATCGCAAATAATTTCTCCGAGTGGTCTTGATGGATGCCGTTATGCGGTCAGGAAGGTTGGCAGGAGCCTCTGGGGTCGAAGGTAAGCCACGAAGTACCATTTGGACCGATTTCAAGTCATTAACTTGACCTTGACAATCAGGGCAATGATTGACATGCCTTCTGATGGCCTGCATTTCCATGCCCGACATTTCTCCGTCAACATAAGCAGACAGTTTGGATTGACTAGTATTACAAGACATCAGCGTGCCTCCCATAAGATTCAGGTGCAGTTTTCAATAAGTAGTTTCGGAGTTGGACACGCCCACGGTGGATTCGGGATCGAACGGTTCCAACTGATGTTTCCATGATGTCGGCGACTTCTTCGTAAGAAAGTCCCTCGACATCAGCCAAGACGACCGCAAGGCGAAACTCTGGGTTCATCTGATTCAGCCCACCTTGGACGGATTCGGAAAAACTATCGTTGATCATGTCCTTGCCAGGAACGTTGGAATGATCGGCGATTTCAAAAGCTTGCATCCCATCGCTACCGGAATGATCGAGCGAGCTAGTCTTGATTTTGCCCTTGCGGCGAATGAGATCAATGTGAGCATTGGCAATAATTCGGTACATCCAACTACTGAAAGGTAGCTTGTCGTCGTAGCGATGAAAAAATCGAAAGGCTCGGACAAAAGCCTCTTGCACTAAATCTTCGGCGTCAGACGAATCGCCCGTCAATCGATAGGCAACTGAGTAGGCCTGGCGATATGAATCGCGCATCAATCGCTCAAAAGTAATTGAGCGATCAAAGGTGCCATTTCGGTTTTTTACCCAACTAAGCATTCTGGTTTTCTCTGAGATTAGTCATACGCCATCGAATTACGATTTCGTTCCCGCTTTGTTCTCTAACACAATTTTCCCAATCATGGCGTCGAGAGTTAAGTTCGCACTGGCATTAGAAATTACCCGACGGTGAGCCTTCGTGATTTGGTGGATGGCGTCAACTCGGTTTGAATGTCGCTTGCTTAGAGCAATTCCAACCAATTCGAGGGTACGGGCGTTCGAGAGGCGAACTCCATGCTTCTCAGCGTCATCTAGCCGATCCGAAAGCTTCTTGAACTCTTCTGAAAGCACGATCGCATGGTGAGGGCTGCCTCCGACCAAGCGGTCAGAGAACGAGACAATATCCCGGTAAAGATCGATATTCTCCGACACCTTTGTCAGAACTCCCGGGGAACCTTCAGCAAGAAAATGGAGGTCATTGGGAGTCCCTTCAAATTGCCTTGACATTTCTTCATTGGTCGGAAGTTCACAGTTAATGACCAGGCACCGCGATAGGATCGTAGCCGGAACTTGGCTGATTTGGTTTGAAGTCAAAACCAACTTTACGTAGCTTGGGGGTTCTTCTAGCGTCTTGAGGAGTGAATTGGATGCGTGCTGGTTGAGCCGATGGACGTCTTCAATCCAAATCGACTTGTTGCGAGAATAAAGTGGAGAAACTCGAATGTATTCAATTAGAGAGAGTGGATCGTCGGGCTTTTTGGGTCCACCGGGTGAAATTTGTCCAACCGTAATGATATTGCTTGGTCCAGAGGGGCGAATATGATGGAAGTCTGGATTCGCCCCTCTCCGGAACGACTCGACTGCTCGATGCGTTCCATCGGATTTGACGTCAAGCCACATCTCGATCAACTGATGGACCAGGAGCGTCTTTCCGCATCCCCGGGGGCCATACAGGAGAACGGAAGAAACTCCGTTTGATTCGTCACCCAGCATTTGAGTGATGATCTTTGCTCGATTGAGCCCGAGAATCTGGCTCAAAAACGCTCGAACTCCTCGACGGGCAGCAGAAAGAGCACGGCGCCACCCACGGGAACCTTGACTGCAGAAGGTGCAAAAGCCGCAGTTGGATTGGTTTCGAAGGGAGCCACGTTAAGGATTTCCTCTCGACTTTGGCAATTGACAGAAATCACCTGCTTCAAATTCGCAATCTCGCTGTCCTGAACGCCGATGAGAAAGGTGGTATTACCTTCACGCAAAAAGCCTCCGGTTGAGCCAATGATGGTTGACTTGAATCCCGCCTTTACAAGTTCGTCGATAATACGACTCTTGTCCCGGTTGTGAATAATGCATACCGCGAGCTTCATAGTGAGTGCATTATAAACGAAAAGCTCCCCACAGAGGTGAGGAGCTTTTCGATGACAGTTAATTTTTCTTACTGACCGAGTCCCCAGAGAGGGTAGTTGATAGCAACATTAGGATTGACCCCGAGTCCAACCGTTCCACCAGTGAACCCTCGGGTGATTTGATTTGAAACTGATCCATTCCAACCAAACGCTGGCGTTACGCCCACCCCATACTCAACCGCCGTAGGCGTCAATGAAAGGAATTTCTTGTAAGGGTAGAACTTTGCATGCCCGTCGCACGCGCCAATAATGACTCCGTTAAACGCTACTCGCTGTTCGTCCAACTCTGCAAGTTGATTGCCGGGGTAAGCCGCGGTCTGTTTGCCCAGTTCAAAAGTCCAAAGTTCGCGAACTGCCGGTGGGAAGATCGTTACGCTTGATGAACTTGAATCTGCACCAAAAGCGACCGGCACCACTCCAATCTGAGCATTGCCGTCTTCCATCAGGGCCATCGTTTCCGCTACATTCGGCACTGCTGTCATACTTCCACCCAACCAACTGTTTCGCTCTCGTGTCGAAGCAGTCAATGGCCGGTTGTAGGTGTTTAACTGACCAGACAATGAGGTGTTGAAGAGGTAACTCCCAGTGATTTGACCACAGGCGGCCCAGTTCCCACCGGGGCATGAAGGAACAGGAGTATTGTTGATACCTCGACCAGGGTTGAAGTACAACTGAACGTTCTTAACGTACGGCATGGTCCACTTCTGCCAAGAAAAGTGATTCATTCTGTAGAAAAACGGAGCGGACGTACAGCCCGGACCCGTTGGGTTGAATGGCAGCGTATTCAAAGCTGAATTCAGGGCAGAATTTGGTTGACAGTCGTCGTTCCGTGGATACATATCGTCGTAATCACCGCCGTAGAGGAAGATTCCGAGTGAGATTTGCTTTTGATTGCTGATAGAGACAGCCTTCTTCGCCGCTGCTTTTGCTTGAGCAAAAACAGGGAACAGAATTGCTGCGAGAATTGCGATGATCGCGATAACGACCAGGAGCTCGATGAGCGTGAATGCTTTTTTCATAGCCTTGATGATTCCAATTAAGATTGCGAACGCACGTCATGTGCTCCAGCAACGGAGTGGTTGGACGATCCTTCAAGGAGAGCTTAAGGTCGCAGCATTAAGGCTAAATTATTAATGTGGTTCTTTCATCAAACCTTCATATAGCGAAACTGGCGATACGAATTTAGCTATCTCAGCCGCCATTCGTTGACGAATGACGCCAAGGCCCTCTCCTTGCTCAATGGACTGCCTCGCCCACGAATTTCCAAACAAGATATCGATTGGCAGTTTTTCGTACTCGTATTCGTAGGGCGGCTGCTTCCACGCAAAGCCCGGAAGGTCTGTCTCTTTTCCGGCAGCAACAAACCGCTCCGTCTTAACATGACTCGAATCGTGGAGACCAGTTTGAATGATCGTTTCGATCATCACAGCACAATAATTGATAACAGGCTCGAAAACGTCTCGGTCGGTCACGTGCACAAACACCCCGTTGCAGATCTGCCCATGATATTTATTAAAAGTAGGCTCAAATTGAATGGGTCGAAAGTAGACCCCGGCTAGTTCATTGGCATTTAGGGCGTGGGCCAACTTTTCTCCGTTGAGCCACGGAGCGCCAATCATTTCAAACGGTCGAGTGGTTCCACGTCCCTCGCTCAGATTTGTGCCCTCAAGCAGGCAACCCCCAGGGTAAACAACTGCGGTGTCAACCGTCGGCATATTGGGCGACGGCATCACCCAGGGGTATCCATGAGAATCAGCATAGCTGTCTCGATCCCATCCCTCGACCTTGATCACGTCGAGTACGAGGTCCGGATAAGACTGGTTATGGAACAACAAGGCAATTTCCCCAATCGTCATTCCGTGTCGCAATGGCAAACGGTGCAAACCAACGAATGAAGCAAAGTTGGGATCAAGCACAGTCCCTTCAACTTTCGACCCGATTGGGTTTGGGCGGTCTAGGATGAGCATGGGGATTCCGAGCCGCTCCGCCGCTTTCATCGCCAACGACATAGTCCAGATGAAGGTGTAATAACGCGAGCCGACATCCGGCAAATCGACCACGATACGCTCAACCCCAGATAACATTTCATCGGTAGGTTCTCGATGCTCGCCATAGAGAGAGTGGACGGGATATCGAAAGGACTCTGCTCCTTGGCCATTCCACTCGATCATGTTGTCCTGAGTGGTTCCCGCCAATCCGTGTTGCGGACCAAAAGCCGCAACAATCTTGAAATGTCCTTCGACTTGAGCTTCACTAAGCATGCCTAGCACATGCCGAAAACGGTGATCGACGCTCGCCTGGTTGCAAATAACGGCGACCCTGCCCGTGAGATTCGCAAACTTATTCGCCGCAAGAACATCCAGCCCTGTCCGAATCCCCATCTCCGTATTGTACGCCCAAAGAAAGGCGTCCTTTGGGAGCCTGGGCGTCCCCGCCCGGATTAGAGCATAGGTAGATAGTCGTCCAATCATTGGCATCTAGTTTTATCCGTTTTTTCTGGTTGAACCAGAGGTACTTTAGTTAAGTGCAAAGCTGTCCGGAGGCACGAAGTGTCGATAACATGTCAGCCCAGGGTGAAGCCGTTTGTGAGCTCAGCGAACAAACGGCTGAGGCCTGGGTAAGAACCAAACCTGTCCTTTCCACGGGCACTCTACCAAACTTTGTTCCCGGCCAACAATGCGAGCGTCCCCGCCAAAGGCGATTCTAAACGCTTCTGATTTCGGCGATCAAGAATTAAGTGATAGTTCGAAATCCCTGTCGGCGTACAGTCGAAACTGGCAAGGTCGATCTCCTAACTATCCTCGCCCTCGCCGTGATAAACAAAAATCCCCGACCATCTTGAATGAAGGTCGAGGATTCTTCTTGTAGCTTGCAGCTTGTAGCTAGCAGCCAAACACTACGCCGCAAAGTCGTCGGCGAGCTGGTGGTTGAGATAGAGTTGCAACCTCGCATTTTGAATGTGCGTCAGTTTCCCGTGCTTGTGAGGCTTAGCCGCCGCAAGCGGGGCGGGACGATCAGCTTTCCGCTTTTGGACCGTGTTAAGAATCCAAGTCTTTGTACTCTCGATCTTTGTAATGATTCGACGTGATTGTTTACGTCTCCATGCCCTGGTTCGGTCTTTCATCTCAATGCTTACCTGCCTCATTTCGAGGCTAAAAGAACCAAGCAATTGCGCGGTTCTTTCCTTTAGGATACGAAACCTAGTGAATCCTTGTGCCTTTTTGGCATAAGAAATAAGGCTTTTGGAGGGCATTTTTTCGGTAACCTTACAAGGTTCATGAGTCCGTATCTCCAAGGTGAGGGTGTGCCAAGTGTCAGAGACATCTGAGGCCCTTAACACCCCGAAGACCGACCGACTCGAAAACCTCCGCACTCTCCGGGTTGCCAACCTAGACGGTGCCTTCGCAACTGCCTTCGCCACCCTTATCGGCGGTAGTTTCATCATTGGTTACATCAAAACCGAAATTCCTGACGGTAGAGCCGACCATTGGTTAGGTCTTATATCTGCTCTTCCAGGCTTCTTGGGTCTTATTCAAATTCCTGGGGCAATTTGGGGTCGAAGCTATCCATCCTATAAATCCTTTATCCGAATTCCGGCGGCAATCTATCGGTTTCTTCACCTGCCACTGGCATTCTTGCCGCTCATAACATTTCTCAGCACCGACATAAAGCTGGCCATCATTGTCGGCTGTGTCTCCCTCGCCGCCGCGGTTATCAACATCGTCAATCCGATCTACAGCGATTGGCTAGCCGAAATGGTCCCGGAAACATCGCGCGGAGCGTTTTATGCCAATCGAAACTCGATCATGATGGCAATCGGAGCATCAGTTGGCTTGCTCGGTGGCGTCCTCGTTGATTTCCTTAAACGGCAACACCAAGCAAACTATGGTTACGGGCTCATTTTCTCACTTGCCCTCATTTTTGCGTTTGCGAGCTGGTTTTTCTTCTCGAAGATGCAAGATATCCCCCGCGAGGAGCCAGTCAAGCAGAACCTAAAAGAAGGCATAAAAGCATTTGCCGGGCCATTTCGGGATAAAAACTTCCAAAAGGTTCTCATGTTCCTTGCTGTCTTCATTTGGGGCCAAGCAATGGCAGGGAACCTCTGGGCGGCCTTCGCGTTCGAGTCCCTCAAATTTGATCAAACCCAGTTGCAACTCTGCGGCATCATGCATGCGGTCGGCAACATCACAATGGCCAAATGGTGGGGCTATTTGGCCGACAAATATGGCAACAAACCGTTGCTGATGGTCACCGGATTTGGCATGCTCCTCAGCCCGCTCGCATGGCTTCTAGCTCGTCCAACCGCAGGCGATCATGCATCGACATTCAACCTTGTCCTACTCATTTCATGCCATTTTCTCATGGGTGCGAACTGGAGCGGAGTGGCGATTTGCCAGTTCAATTTGTTGCTCTCAACTTCAAAAGCATCAGCCCGAGCGACGTATATTGGTGCCGGACTTGCAATCCAATCGCTCTTTGCCGGAATTGCTCCGCTTGTAGGTGCCGCTCTTTTGAATCAAGGTCGAACCTTTTTTAAAGGGCCATTCCTTGCCTATCAATTTGTCTTCTATGTGACCATCGCCGTCCGGTTTATTGCGCTCTTCTTCCTTGCACCGATCAAAGAAGAGGGCGCGACCAGCATCCGAGACACCATTAAAGTGTTGAAAGGGGTCACCCCGAAAGGAATTCGAGCCATGCAAAGGTTTAGCCGAAGCGGTGACGCCATGGAACGTGAGTCGGCAATCGAAAGGATGGCAGACAAGGGCCTTTCACTGGCATCATCCGAACTCATAGCCGCCCTCCATGACCCATCGCCGCGTGTCCGTCGACAAGCCGCATCCGCCCTTGGACGGTTGGGAGACACCGCTGCGGTGCCCGAATTACTTCACCAGCTTGAGCTTCACCCTGACCTCGTCGAAGAAGAAACAGTTCAAGCCCTTGGCGAGTTGGGTGATGACACGGCTTTGCCCGAGCTAGTCAAACTACTCAAGAGTCCTCGTCCGCTCATCCGTCGAGCCAGTGCGAAAGCGATTTCGATCGTTTCCGGCGCGTCAGAAAGTGACCTCGCAATCAACGAATTGATTATTGCTGCCGAAGATAAGACCGATCCTGACCTTCGTCGAGCGGCCCTTCAAGCCCTGCGATATCTTGAGGCCGAGGATATTGGAACGACCGTTTCGCATGCCCTTCTCGACAAACACCCAAGTGTCCGAATCGCCGCCGCCGAAGCCGCCGCCGAACTAGAATTACGCGAAACAGCCGACTCTTGCCGAGCATCGCTGGCACTATACGATGACGAAGGCAATGCCGAAGTCGCCTACGCGCTAGGCGTCAACGGCAACCTCGAAGACGTCCCCAGAATCTTGGCCGTCGCCCAAACCTGCGTTTCGGTCATTACTCGGCGTCGGTGCTTGCTCGGCGTTGCCAACATTTTCAAAGTCGAAAGCGCAACATACCGAGCACTGATGACTCAAGGGATGGAGCGAGACAAGCTGATGGTCTCATTGCTGACAGTAAGTGGACGCACTTCAAAGGCCGCCGTAAAAGCTCTAGAAGCTCACTCCGCCGAGGATGAACATGCCGCCGTGAGATCGCTTCACCTGGGCAAAGATGCAGAAGCTCTAATGCTCTTCCCCGTCGAAGAACTGTTCGTGGTCGCCGCCTGCATCTACGCCGATCGAATGAACACTCGCTCCGGTCGATAGTAACAAAGTGCAAATCGGCGTATTTTCTCCTAACTCCAGACTCCCAACTCCAAACTATTCAACCTAACGAACCTTCGCCCTCATTCCGACGTCATAATAGATAAGTAAATGGGGGCGTCAGGGTTCGACAGAATCGTAGTGACTCTTCGTTGCGAGCCGTGGATTCTCGTTGGCCACGTAAAAAACGAGAAAAAAATAACTGCAAACAACAACTTTGCATTCGCTGCTTAATTGACAGCGCGTGACCCTGGACTTAGTCGGATAGTTCAGATGTTCGCGACGCAAATCCGAATCGCTTGAGGACCTTCTGTTCGTAGGAAGTCAGGCTAAAAAAAATCGAGCTGGATGATAGGTCGCGCGGTCTCGGCATAGATCTACATCGAGAAATAGTACAGAGAAGACGCTCGTGGTGATGATGGGAAGCCGGTTTTGGAAAGGGGTTCAATTCCCCTCGCCTCCACCAAATATTTCGCAAAGCGAAATATTTGTCCGCATAGCCAAAGTTGAACTTGGAAGACTTGGATAGGCGACGGCGGACCTGAACGCTAAAAATTTGTCCGCGAAATCCACTGTTGCGTCCGTGAATCAAGCCGGGAACTTATTTGCCGCTTCGATTGCCCTATTCCGCCGCTTTTTTGCCGCCTTGATCGCTAATCCAATTGGCAAGCCAATAACCCCAACAATGCAAAGATACCAAAACAAGTCGCCGATCACTTGGTAAAGAGTCCACACCCGCTGACCCGAAACCTTCGCCGTGATTGACTTCTGCTCATCGTGCAATTCCGCAACGATTCGTCCTCGCTCATTCACAATCATTGACCCAAAGTGTCCATCGGCCCGAGCCATTGCCACCCCGTTCTCTGCCGCCCGAAAAGGCGTAAAAGCTGAGTGCATCCCCGCAATGAAATAATGCCGAGAGTCTGGATCGATCGTCGGCAGGGCAATCACCTTAACATCAGTTAAAGATGCGGTTTCCCGAATCACGTAAGGGAAGCAAGAGTCGTAGCAAATGTTAAGCCCAACAAAGCCTCGGGCCGATCCCATCGGAACAGCCACGGCTTTGGTGCCAGCAGTATGCATATCGGTTTCCTTGCCAAAGAGCTTTCGCTTGGCGTATCGAGCAGATTCTTTGCCATCCTCAAATAGCGCGGCGACATTATGGGGCCGCGGTTGAAACGTGTCGCGTAAGCTTGTAATGATTGGTGAACTGGTGGATGAAAGTTCCTTTAACTGCGAAGTATCGTCTCCGCGAATGAACAAACCTCCTGCGAACTCCGGCCAAACGTCAAATGCAGGCTTGTCAGCCGAGATCGCGATATGACTCTCGGCCAGTTCTTTCTCCTGCCCGTCCCCGATCTGCGACACCGCAACGACCATTCCTTCGGTCGGCTCGGCGGGCTTTATGAACGTCGACATGGTCGAACAAAGCGCAATTGCTATGGCTACTATCCATCCAAAAGGCTTCTTGACGCACAGAAGGTTGACAACCCAGACAAGAAAACTGACACCCCAAATTCCGACTAACGATGCTGCGATCAGCATCATTGGGCTCCGATACTGAGTGATCGCCAGCGGCGCTGGCAGCACCAACATTAAAACAGATTCAAGGCAAACCGCCAGGGTAGCAAACCACCAAATGGGTTTTTCGTGATTCTTACGATCTGACCAAATCGCAAAAAAGATTGAGAAGCTAAAAGCAAATAGTCCGCAACCAGTGTACGTCCAGCTTGGTTCCGGCTCAAACGTCTTGTAATGATAGAGCGCGCCAGTGGTGGCTAAAAACCCGCACCAAAAGACGGCACCAAGACCGCCCAAGAATCCAGCCAAGAATCCCTTGTCTCTCGTGGCGAAAAGCAATGGAACCAGCATAAACCACGCCAGCCACGCCTGTTCGCCCAGCGGCAGGGCTAAAACCAACATCGTTCCCGTGGCAATTGCGGCCAATGCGACCCAGAGGAACGATATGAGTTTTCGTCGCATGAGTCGTTATTGTAAAGTATATCGGGTCAAATTCATACCCATAGGTACCAGCGTCGAAAGTCCTATCCACTGAACAAGCTACTCAAACAAAGCGTTCAATGCTCTCCACACGAGGAAAAGGATGAAGATACTCAGAGTTACCAAGCCACGGAATCGGACCGATGACATCGAAGAGGCAATCTATACGTTTATGGCCCAACACGCAGTAACCATTCTGCGATACGCAATGGCAACCGTGTTTATTTGGTTTGGCGCATTAAAGCTTCTCCCTGGGATCAGCCCCGCCGAAGCAATCGCCAGCCGAACTCTGTCCGCCATGACTTTAGGTCTCCTCCAACCAAAGGTCTCGCTCCCACTTCTCGCGGTCTTCGAGATGACGATCGGGTTCGGATTCGCTTTCGCCCGCAATCTCCGACCAACCATTCTCCTGCTCATGATGCACATGGCGGGAACCCTAACCCCATTCCTATTCTTCCCCCACGAGACCATGTCTAGCTTTGGAGTTCCTACCATGACCGGACAATACATCCTCAAGAACATGGTCTTCATCGCGGTCGGATTCGTAATGATCGGCACCCTTAAACGCAACAATCCAGTCGAATCCTAGCCCAGCCTCGCCCTGATTACGAAATGTAATCCTTCGAGTGCCCCAGCTCTTCAGGAGCGTGCAGTCGAAGCATCATTGTGTCCACGTCGTGCGGAACAGCTTTTGCCGTCATCTTACTGATCACCACCATCAGCGTAATCGATAGCGGCACACCCCAAATCGCGGGCTGTTCCATGAGCGACCGCATCAACGGCGATACTTCGAGGGAAAGGTACTTCTTGTCAATCATCATCGTCGTGACGATCGCCACCAGCGAAGCCAAACCGCCAACCAACATTCCCGTCGCTGCGCCCTTAGCGGTCAATCCGCGCCACCATGAGCCGAGCAACAGGAGAGGGAAGTATGAGGCCGCGCCAATCGCAAAGGCCCACCCGACCATCGTCGCAATGTCAAAGCTCTCAACTAACAGCCCCAACAGCATTGAAATGACGCCAACGCCAACCGCCGCGTATTTGAATGCATTCTTACGGTCATCCGCCGATGACTGAGGCTTGATGATCTTGCCGTAGATGTCATGGGCAAACGCTCCGGACATCGACACCAGCAAGCCGCTAAAAGTCGACATAAACGCCGCGAAGGCTCCCGCCGCTGTGATTCCACCCAAAATATGCCCCAAGGTCGGGTCACTCAGCATGGAGGGCAACTTGATAATCGTGGAATCAGTGCCGTTTGACGCGTACAAAATCGGCATCGCGAAGCGACCCAACGAGCCCCACATAGGCGTAAACACGTAAAAGCCTCCGAGCATCACCATAACCCAAAGCGTCGTACGCTTCGCCGATTTTCCGTCGGGATTCGTATAGAACCGAACGAGGATATGAGGCAATCCTGCCGTTCCGCAAACGAGGGCGATGATAAGCGAATAGGTATAGAGAACGGGGTATCCGTTTTTCGACGTGAGCGGACCATACGGGCTCACCCATTTTTCATTTCCCGGTGCGTTTGGCGCATATGCCTTACCCTCGTTCTGCGATAACGGAGCGGTAATCCGGATCTTCGCGGGCTTCTCAAATTCAAACTTGAGCGAAGCCTTTGATTTCTTGCCATCTTTCGAAAGGACGTCGAACGGTTTGACATCGAGCAAGGTGTCTTTGGGAACTGACAAATTCTTGCTCTTCTCATTGACGGCTAAAACGGTTCCAACCGCGTTTATCGAGCCCGAAGCATCGAAAACGTCACCAGGTTTGGGCTTCGGATTGACTGAAATTGCCGTAAGAACGGAATCCTCTTCGAACTTGACCAGCGTCTCTCCAGCAGAACTCAGGGCGAGCGCATTGTTCGGAGCAACCGCCTTGCCTTTCATCGAGATAACCGATCCGGGAATCAGGGGAATGCCTTTTGGTTCGGCGACCGCGTTAGAGATGGGCTTGGTGTACGAACCCAAGAACGCAGAGACGATAAAGAAGGGAACCGAGATCGCAAAAACCTTCACCCAATACTGCATCGCCTGGACAATCGTAATGCCTTTCATGCCGCCCAGGGCAACGTTAAACGTGATGACCGAGCCAACAATGGCAATGCCATACCAATATTGCCAACCGGGAAAAATAGGGGCAAAGATTCCCAGCACAACAGTGCCAGCTCCCTTCATTTGGGGCATCGTGTAAAAGAACCCGATGAACAAAACGAATGAGACCGCGATCTTTCGAAAAGCTGGACTATGGAATCGCCCTTCGGCAAAATCGGGGATGGTGTAGGCCCCAAATCGACGCAAAGGCCCCGCGATAAAGAGGAGCAGAAACAGATAGCCTGCCGCGTATCCAACCGGGTACCAAAGGGCGTCGTAGCCATTCTTCATGATGAGGCCGGCAACGCCCATAAACGAGGCAGCCGAAAGGTACTCACCCGAAATCGCACTAGCGTTCCAAAAAACGTTGACGCTTCGCCCGGCGACAAAAAAATCAGCAACCGATTGGCTCTTTTTGGTTGCCCAAATGCCAAGGCCAATCGTCCCAAACGTGATCAGCATCACGAATAAGAGCTCAATCATTTGGTCTCCTCCGCAACAATCTCAGCATCAATTCGCTCGGTACCTTTCACAAACCAGCTTGAGAGGATCCAGGTGAGCGGAAAGAATAGGACGCCTAAGATCAGCCACGTCAGCGTGAATCCCGCGACTTGAGTCTTGGCCAATTCGGGAAGATACAAGTTAACGAGGGGGAGCCCAACGAGGATGCTGATGAAGATTGCGGCGACCGAAAGACTAAGCTTCAACTGCTTCTTCATCATCCGGCGCGAAAGCTCCGCTGCTTTGTGCTGATCCATTGAACCGGATTATATCGGTTTCACATCCAGTAAGGAAGACATTTTGCCAATTCCAAGGATGATTGATCGCATTCACCCCCCCCCAACATCAAGAAATTCTTTTTCAATAGCGAATAAAAGTAGATTTTGTAAAGTCAAGAGTGAAATGCAGAAAAGTAAAAAAATTACAAAAAAAGGTTACAACTGAAGAAAGCTCTGATATGATGATCATTAACTGGATTGGTCAGCCTGCTAGAAGTACCAGGTGCGAGTGATTAAGGGTGAATTGAAAAATGGGAATGTTTAAGCGTAACAGCCTGTCCTTAAGGATGACCTGTATCTTTGCCGCCGTGATGATGGCGTACTCGTCTTCCGCGAATGGAATAAACAGCATCATCGGGTCAATCGGGCGAATGGTGATCTTGCAAGGCACAGGCGACTACACCCAAACGCCAGTAGTCCCCGCAACTCCGGCTTGGTCAATCGTCCAGCAGGATAATCGCGGCAGCTTTTACTTGCCCGATGATCTTGCCCTCATTCAAAAAGCTTATGAAATTAACGCCGGAGTGCGCACCGAAGAAACCCCGCCCGTTTTCGGTGATCCGGTGGAAACAGACCCAGGAGACAATGCGGCCCTCTATGGTCGTCCCGACGCAAGTCCGCGCAACATACCTGATCCTGACAGCGTCCCAGGCGGTGGACTCACTGGTGGATTAACTGGAGCAACAGGTACCACAGGAACCACCAGTACGACGTCAACCACA
>JANYCU010000023.1 GCA_025360125.1 Armatimonadota bacterium
GCTCGAAGTAGACCTCCAAGAATGGCTCGTACACTACAATACGAAAAGAGCCCACCTAGGATACAGAAACCTTGGAAGGACACCCTACCAAACGGTTTTAATGTATCTTGAAACTGACATACAAGAAGCTTGACTGTACAGGATCAGATATCTGCTGACGCTGACCGCCCATATTTGGTTGACCAGTCTGAACGTACTCCTCAGTCGCCAACTTTACTGCTCTCGTAACAGTAGTTGTGTAAGAAATCGGTTGAGAACCTCCGAGTTGACTAAAAGCTATGGCCGAGAATAGAAGGGCTGTTGCAGATCCGATAAATCGACATCGTATTCGAACGTGGAAAAGGCTGTCAATCATACCAATCCGATTGTACGGCAAAAAGTTCAGATTGTATAGGAGTAAATGAAAAAATATCAATATTCTGGAAATGTTTTGTAGATCAACTTATCTGAGGAGTGACGTTTTAAGCAAAAGCCCGATCCCTTTCCCATTTGAACGAAGACGATACTTCCGCACTATCTAGTGAGCCGATTGAGCCTAGAGAATTGAATATTCTTAATCCCTATCGCAACAAAACTTCAGCCTAGATCTGTTCCGACTTCCGAACCTTAATGTTCGGAACAGGCAACAACGATTCGTCCTTCTTGAGCAAAATATTCCGATTCTCCATCATCGACGTGATTCTGGTTTCGGCTTCCTGAATGTATTCCCCAAGCTGGCGCTCCATATCGACTCGGGTTTCCTCCATCTCGTCCAGTAAGCGCAAAATAATCTCAACGCCCGCCAAATTGACCCCGAGTTCCTGAGTCAACCGCTGAATTCGCCGAACCCGAAGAATATCAAATTCCGAATAGAGCCGGTTCTTCGCCCCAACTCGCGAAGGAATAACCAAGCCAATTCGCTCATACTGCCGAAGCGTCTGAGGGTGAACCTGGCAGAGCTGGGCAGCAACACCAATCATGTATACAGGTTGATTTTCGTGTCTCATTTCGTCTCCAATTTGGCAAAGTTCTCAAGTAAGTCCTTCTGCTCCGAGGTCAACGTTTTTGGAACCAAGATTTTTAGCCGCGCGAGCAAGTCGCCTTTTCCATTGCCAAGTTTCGAGATGCCCTGGTTGGCTAACCGAAATACCTGACCCGATTGTGATCCTGCCGGAATCTTCATCGTGACATTTTTTCGAATCGTCGGGATCACAATTTCTCCGCCAAGGGCCGCAGTGGTAAATGACACAGGTACTTCAACCTCGAGGTTTTCACCAGAAACTTTGAACTGAGCGTGTTTTGCCCATCGAATGAGTACGTACAGGTCTCCCGCCCGACCACCAACGCCTGCGTGACCTTTACTTGGAACTCGTAGTTTCTTTCCGTCGCCAATCCCAGCGGGAATCGTAACCGAAACCTTCTTGGTTGAAGGAACCGTTGAAACTTGCCCCCTCGACTGCTGCGCATCCATCGTCTGGTAAGTCAGAGTCCGAGTACAACCAGCATCGATTTCCTCCAGAGTCAATTCAATTTCGCGTTCAATGTCGCGGGGCTGAGAAGCCTCCATGTCTTGAATTCGAAATCCGCCTTGCTGCGTGCCACCGCCAAAAAATTGCTCGAAAATGGATCCAAATCCGCCCATGTGGGCTCCTCCGAAATCCGCGTCCGCACCTTGGAAATTCTTGGCTTGCTCCCAATTTTCGCCGTATTGGTCATAAAGCTTCCGCTTTTCGGAGTCTCCCAACACTTCGTAGGCCTCGCTGACCTGTTTAAACTTGGCTTCAGCCCCCTTGTCACCCGGATTCACGTCGGGGTGAAGCTTGCGCGCTAGCTTTCGATAAGCAGATTTGATCTCTTTTTCGTCTGCGCCTCGGGGAACACCGAGCAATTGGTAGAAGTCAGCCATGATAGTCAAACGCTCAATTACATGAGTATATTACGCTCAAGGTGCATAATTGGTTTCAACCTTCAAATCAAAAGCAAAATCTCTGAAGGTATATGAATCTTGTATGAGCATCGGAGAATCTAAGTTCAACGTTAGGTCTCTGGCATGAAAGTCACTAATTTGTACCAAGAAAATGGTCATGATTTGCCAACAATTGAAAGGTGGACTTTCAAAGACTATGTATGAAGCTTTCTCGGTCCGAATCGCTCCCGGTTCTACCTATTGCCGTATTAAACTTATTACGGCTGTTTGGGCAGGAGGACGTGTCGTCACGAGAGCTGGCAACGACAATTGGCGAGGACGCTGGGTTAGCCACCAAGATTTTGAAGGTCGCAAGTTCGCCACTTTTCGGATCGGGAACCTGCGAAAACATCAATCGAGCAATTGGACTCATCGGTATCAATCGGATGAAGCAAATGGCGGTTACGCTCGGCTACGAGCAGTTCACTCAAGAAAAATCGCTCGCTCCCGCATTTGACAAGATGCTCTTCATGGAGCACTGCAAAGTGACCTCATCCGTCGCTCGTGAAATCATGGCCCTGATTAACCGATCAAAGCAAGACAACGCATACATGGCTGCTTTGATTCATGATGTTGGATTCCTTGCGATGGAAAAGCACGCTCCGCACGAGTTGAATCAAGCAATATTGATTGCCCAAACCAGAAAGATTAGTATTGTTGATGCAATGCAACAGGTCTGCCAATTCACTCATAAAGATGTAAATGTCAAATTGGCAAGCCTCTGGAAGCTCGCTCCTTATATTCAGGATGCGATTGCTAACCAAGAAACCCCAGAGGCATCAACCGTCGATCCTGAGATGTGCGCCGTTATTGCGGCCGCTATCGCGGTTGCCTATGAAATGGGGTACCCCCCGATTAAGGGAGTCGAATCTGCGTTCACTTCAGAGAAATTCATGCCTCTTATTAACATCACGAACGATCAAATGAGTGAAGTCGTCGAAAGAGCCCGAGTGGAAATCGAAGAATCGAAAGCCCATTTGGGAACCTCGAAAAAAGCCGCATAGAGTCCGGTCATCGACAATACGATGACCGAACCCAATTTTCCCTAGTGATGAGCTTCGTGGTCAAGTCGCTGCTTTTCAAAAGCCGCAACCAGGGCCTGTTGCTCAGGGTAGGGAAGCTCGGCATAGTGAGCAAAGTGCTGCCTAAATCGACCCCGACCCTTGGTAATAGACCTAAGGTCAAGCGCATACCGAGTCATATTCGCCATCGGAACCATTGCGCGGATGCGTGACTTTCCGTTGGAAACTTGATCCATGCCAAGCAATTGACCACGACGGCCATTGAGGTCGCCAACGACATCTCCAACTTGTTCGTCCGAAACATCGACCTCTACTTCAATGATTGGCTCAAGGATCACCGGATCAGATGATTCCATCGCCGCCTTAATCGCAATGGCTCCCGCCATTTTGAACGCCATCTCGTTCGAGTCAACGTCGTGGTACGAACCGTCAATAACCGTTACCTTGAAGTCCATTGCAGGGAACCCGGCAACGAATCCATGCTCCATCGTCTCACGAATGCCTTTCTCGATCGCGGGAATAAAGTTCTTCGGAATCGCACCGCCAACCACTTTGTTCTCAAAGACAAAGCCTTCACCCCGTCCCAAAGGTTCAAGTTCAATCCAGCAGTCGCCAAACTGACCCTTACCGCCCGACTGTCGCTTGTGGCGACCTTGGGCCTTCGATTTACCCCGAATGGTTTCTTTGTAAGGAACTCGCGCTTCCTCCAAGGTGACCGAAACACCAAACTTGGCTTTCAGCCGTTCGATCAGGGTATCCAAGTGGATATCGCCCATGCCTTCGATGATCTCTTGGTGAGCCGACGAATCTCGATACGCTCGGAAAGTCGGATCTTCGTCCATGAGTTTCTCCAAAGCAGTTGGAAGTTTGTCTTCGTCAGCCTTGGTTTTCGGTGAAATCGCAATCCGATATACCGGTTCGGGCATCTCAATTGGTGCGAGAAGCATCTTGCTCTTTGGACCAGCTAGGGTGTCCCCGGTATGAGTGTTGGTCAGCTTTGCTACCGCACAAATATCTCCCGGACCCACATGAGTAGCTGGCTCCTGCGTTTTTCCGTGAGGATAAAACAGGTTATGGAGCCGTTCGTCATTTTCCCTATTGACATTCGAAACCATGTCATCCACCCTAATCGCGCCGTTGAATACCCTCAGGTAGTTGATTTTTCCGACGAACGGATCAGCGGTTGTTTTAAAGCACAGAGACGACAGCGGTGCCTTTTCGTCATTGGCCGCCACTGCTTCCGCACCGGACTTATGGACCGACATTCCGTTCGAATCTTTTGGCGCTTCAACCGGAGATGGAAGTTCTTTGATGATTCGATCAAGCAGGGTCGCTACTCCGATTCCACTCATGGCGGAACCGACGGTGAGCGGAACCACACGTCCTCGCTCGACCCCGACCAGCAAGCCGTGTTCAACTTCGTCCTCTGAAAGTTCCTCGCCATCTAAATATTTCAAGGCTAGCTCGTCATCGCCTTCGGCCGCTGCATCCATCATCTTTTCGCGTCGGTATTCGGCTTCTTCTTGGTATCCGCTGGGGATGTCTTCGATTTCGACGCCTCGGTCCTTGCCTTTATAAACTTTCATGCGAGGCAGGTCGAGGACGCCGGAAAATGCCGCTTGGTGACCAATTGGAATTTGAACGCCAACCACAGATCGACCATAGCGGGCATGTAATGTCTCAATCAATCCTTCGTAGTCCGCGTTGTCACGTTCAAGCTTGTTGACGAAAATGCACCTCGCGAGGCCATATTGTTCGGCGATCTCCCAAGCAAGTTCGAAGCCCACATCTAAATCTCGTTTGGCTTCGCAGACCAGAATGAAACTTTCGACGGCTCGGGCTACGCAATGAAGCTCGCCGATGAAATCTGGATAGCCTGGCACATCAATGAGATTGATCTTGCAGCCGTGCCATTCGAGCGGCAAAACACTGGATGACAGCGAGATTTTTCGCCTTATTTCCAATGGATCAAAGTCACTTTGGGTGTTGCCCGCCTCCACGGACCCGACCCGGTCGGTAGCATTCGCTGTGTAGAGCATATGCTCGATGAGCATGGTTTTTCCGCAACTGCCGTGGCCTACCACGGCGACGTTTCTGATGTTATCTGGTGAATATCGCTGCACCTAAATTTCCTCCTTAGAACAAAGTTAGGCGGCGTCGAGACCGATGTTGCTCGGAGACGGCGTCGTCTATTTAGACAATACGCCAGTTGTTGTTTCAAGACAAGGAGTTTGTTAATTTTTGTCAGGAATTCTTATTCCAATGGCTTGTGTGGCCTTCGGCTTTCAGTTGAGCCAACAAACATTGTCGCGTGACTGCCATTCCGGAGGCCTGAAGGGCTGAAATGGCTCAGCCTAGTCTAAGAGCTTGCCGCCTCAGCGGCAAAAGGCTCGCAGGGCTGGGTTTGAATGAACGAAATTGAAAAGTCCGAGGAGCGAAGCGACCTTCGAAGGGCAAAACTTAATCATTCCATCTAAACTCTTGACCCTCGACCCAAGACTCCCAACCCTCAGCTACTTGCCCAACGGAAACGACTCGATCACCTTATACCCCACGCCCGACGTACTCGACGTGCTGATCAAAATCTCCAACTGAGCAATGTCCCAGGTTCCAAACGGCGGAGCCTCCGGCATCTTCAACGCCCGTCCCAAAGAAACCCTTAACTGCTCGCTCTCGGTTTTGATCCGCCCCATAATCATATGGGGCTGAAACGGTCGGCCCTCTCGCGGTGGCGTGACTGGCTTCGTCAAAGCATCCAGTTTCGTCGCAATTTGAACGGCTGTATCCGCGCCTGGGCCCGTAAACTGCAACACCGCAAATCGTGGCTGAATCATATTGGGCAGACCCGCAAATCGCTCGAGCGTGAGGCTAAAGGGCGCAAACTCCGACGCAACCTGAGCCACGAGCGGAACTAGCCGCGACATCGTCGCAACCGATAATTCACCCGCCGTCACAAGGTTGAGCAAGTACTCCGAGGGCTGATTCCATCGCATGTCGAGAATTCCCGGCTTTCGTTTCAAAGTCAGAAGTGCCGCGTCGATAACGGGCAACAACTCTGGCGGTACCCGAACCCCAATAAACGTACGATTGATGACATCCATTTTCCTAGCCCCTATGAGTTCCAAACACAAACTCATGTTCCTTTTACCTGACTTAGGCCCTAGTCGCAAGATCGGGGCCAAATCGTTTCAGTTGTTAGCTTTCAGCGACAGAGTTAGGGCAGTTCGCCACTTCCGCATAGAGAATGCCTCTCTGGACAGAGAGGCCGTTGACGGAGGTACGAGGGAAACGGGTGAGTCGATTGAGCGAAGCGAATGATCCACATTCGCTCAACCTCCAAAAGGTATGTCAGAATGAAGTTACTATCTATGAATCTTGACGTAACCTATCCGCGCCGTCAGACTTCACCTTGCCGCATCGGAAACATGACCATCGGCAGCGGCCACCACATCCTCGTTCAGTCGATGATCACCGAGGAGACCCGCAACGTCGATGCGTGCGTCGAACAGATCATCGAACTCCATAAAATCGGCTGCGAACTCGTCCGGGTCACAACGCCAACCCTCGGCGAAGCCGAATGCCTCGAAGCCATCCGGGCAAAAGTCACCGAGCGCTACCAATACGTCCCCCTCACCGCAGACGTCCACCACCAAGGCACCGACATCGCCGTCGAAGCTGCAAAGCATGTCGATGAAGTCCGTATCAATCCCGGCCTTTTCGTTTTCAAACGACATGGCAGCCGCAAGAATGTCGACATGCGAGGCAGGGAAGGCGACGAAGTTGCCCTCCTCAGAGAAGAACTGGCTTATTCGGAAGCCGAACAAAAAATCGAACTCCAAGCTATCGAGGACAGCCTCGTTCCGGTGCTAAATGCCTGCAAAAAGCACGACCGGGCGATGCGCATCGGCGTGAACCATGGTTCGCTTTCCGAACGAGTTATGGTCACCTATGGCGACACACCAGCCGGAATGATTGAGAGTGCAATGGAGTACCTGCGGCTATGCGAAAAGCACGACTACCGAAATCTCAACATTTCCTGCAAAGCCAGTCGAGTTCAAATCATGGTCGCGGCCAACCGCCTCATGGTTAAGCGAATGGACGAAGAGGGAATGGCCTACCCGATGCACCTAGGCGTGACCGAAGCGGGCGACGGCGACTACGCCAGAATCAAGAGCACCGCCGGAATCGCAACTCTCCTCATGGAAGGCATCGGCGACACCATCCGGGTCAGCCTCAGCGAGGACCCCAAGATGGAGATCCCGGTTTGCTACGATATCCTTCAATCCCTTGGCCTGAGAAAGACCAAAGTCGAATACATAGCCTGCCCAAGCTGTGGACGCACCAAATTTAACCTCCCAACCGTTCTCCGTGAAGTCCGCGATGCCACTAAGCACCTCGTCGGTCTCGATATCGCCGTAATGGGTTGCATCGTCAACGGTCCGGGCGAAATGGCCGACGCCAACTACGGCTATGTTGGCGCCGCGGGCGGCAAAATCACACTCTACCGGAGCAGGGAAGTCGTGAAGAACGGCATCCCCCAAGAGCAAGGCGTCGAAGAACTGATCAAGCTCCTCAAGCAGGACAATATGTGGACTGAACCGAACACCGAAGCCAAAATCCCGCTCACTGCGCTATAAATCTCATGGCCTCTGAAACACTAACCGGGTTAAGAGCCAAGGGCCTCAAAGCGGCGATGCCAACCGAGCTTCTGGCTTATGCCGTCAGCAAAACCGACGAAGACGTCGACCGCTGGGTCGCCGTTGCCCGAGAACTCCTTCTGGCGAGTCGAAAACTTCGCAAACTCGCTGACATGTCTCTCGAAGAATTCCAAAAGACCTTCGACCTGAAAAGGGAAGAGGCCGAGCGCCTCATGGCGATGTTCATCCTTGGTCAAAAGGTCGGAATCGTTGGCCGCGGCGAAACCGAAATCGAACGAATCGACGGTCCGGAGGACGTTGCCGACCTGCTAGACGACCTCCGCCACGAGCGCCAAGAGCATTTCGTCGCCATCTATCTCGACGCCAAAAACGTCATCCTGCGCATCAAAACCCTTCACATTGGCACCGCCAACGCCAGCATCGTTGGTCTCCGCGAAATCTTCCGAGAAGCCGTCCGAGAAGGTGCCGTCGGACTCATCGTCGCCCACAACCACCCCAGCGGTGACCCAGAACCCAGTGCCGAGGACATCGCCATCACCGCAAAAATCGTCGAAGCAGGGAAGTTACTCGACATCAAAGTCCAGGATCACGTTATCTTGGGCGAAAAACGCTTTGTGAGCCTCAACCGCCAGAAACTGATGTGATTTATATGGAGTGCGTCGATTTATCGGCGCTTTGTCCTGCGAGACTTGTCTCGCTGCATAAATAAATTGGCGTGTATGTCCAACTCCAAACCCCGAATCGTCCTCCCTCTCCAATCCGTCCCAACAATCGTGACGAATACATCCGGCTGGGAAGAACTCCGCGCCCGCTCCACCGAACTCCACCAAGCGCGCGAACAAATCCTCGTCCTCTGCCGCAAACTCGGCCAGCTCAGCGCCAAATCAATCCGCCATATCCACCGCCACCAATTCGACGAGTCCCAAAGGCTGCTCGACGAAGCCATGACTGTCGCGGTCGAAGTGCGCAAGCTCATGAAGCCCTATCCCGAGTTGAGCCTCAGCTACCTTCACGACACCGAAAAGGAGATGGTCGAGGCCGCCTGCGTCATGGCCATCGTCCAATCCCGCGAACTCCCCAGCCCCTCCTCGCTGGGATCACAAACCATGGCCTATCTGCATGGCGCCGCCGAGGCCGCCAGCGAAGTCCGCCGCTTCGCCCTCGATGAGATAAGAAACGGAAGAATGGACGAAGCCGAACGCATTCTTAAATACATGGATGCCATTTACGAAGAGCTCGTGACATTCGATTTCCCCGACTCCCTCACCAACGGCCTCCGACGAGCCGTTGACGCCCTCCGCGCCGTCCTCGAACGCACCCGCAGCGACCTCACTATCACCGCATCACAGATGCAACTCGTTGAGGAACTCAAAAAGTCTCGAGCGTAGCGATTATGTGGAGTGCTCGAATTTATTCGATCTTTGGCCTGCGAGACTTGTCTCGCTGTAATGGCTAGAAACGGGTACTGACACCTGAACACACCGCGCTAAAACACGTCTCTCATTCTATGAGCAAGGAATCAGCAGAGTTTAAACGCCATGCAGTTCCAGCTATGGCAATTTCCCTTGCGTGCTACATTATTGCAATTTTCATCTACACCAGATTCGACTCGGTCAACGATCCGCGCATTGAAGATCGGACTCCCCTCGCCTTACCACTATTCCTCACAGCTAGTATTCAAGGATTCTTTAGCTTTGGCAGCCGAAAGCCATGGGCGGTCTTTCCGTTCTTTTGGATCCTGGCAATGCTTATTTCAAGTACCAGTGGTTTCTACACGATGGGCATGATTCAGCATCAAGCGCTCGTCAAACAGCATGTCCAACAAATAATTCATTTAAAGTGGACGGTTACCCTGGTCTTACCAATAGTCATTGCCTTCGCCTGCCAAGCCTATTTAAGCTGGGAAAAGAGTCCTGCCAGACGTCCAATATCTAATTGACTGAGATCAGTCCAACTACTTTCCAGAGTTCAAATCAACTCAAAACGGCAAGTCAACTGGCGGCTTCGGATGCTCAATAACCCTTCGTTTACCACCACCTGGGGCCTTGCCCAGCGCCGCGCACTCAAACAACGCCACAAAGTAGTCCATCGCCGCAACGAAAAATAGCGCAATGATCGGCATCGACGGGCTGAAATCCCGCAATGTCCCATTGACCGCGTGAATCGCGTCAAGCTTCAAATGGACCATCCAAGCCAAAGGAATCAGCGATCCAAGCCAGATAAATAGATACACAAATCCCTTCGTGTTCATCCCCACAAAAATGTGGCCCGCTCCCGGAATAAAAACGCTATAAACCGTCGCCGCCGTAGCCGATGCCTTCAAATCACCCGAGGCAATCATGCTCGAACTAAGCCCAGATCGAAGCTGATCGTCAATCGAACCAAGCGTGGAAGCTCGCAAAGCAACTTCAGCAAGCTTCTTCTCAACCATGATGTTGTCTGGCGCGACCTCATGGGCTTTCTTCAACAACGGAAGGGCATTCTTAACGTCCTTGTTGGCCAACAGCATGTCGGCTTTCAGCTCAAGCACGTCAACATTGTTCGGTGCCGCTTTCTCAAGTCGGGCAAGGATTTCTCGGGCCGCTGGCTTTCGGTCGCCAGCAATATGCGCCCGAGCGAGACGAATGTCTTTTTCAAGCTCGTAAGGTGAAATCTCTTCAACCGTTTCAGAAGAGACCAATTTCGCCGCCTCATCCGCATCCTCAACTTCCTTCACCGCGGCCATCATCTGGTCGGTCAAAGCTTCGATTTTGAATTGAAGAGCTTCTTTAATGTCGCTGTCTGAAGAAGCAGAAAGCTTCGCCTTGATCCGAACGAGTTCGGCTTTCAGATCGATGACTTTCTGCTGAGGATCCATGGTCTTAAATGTATGACGTGAAAACGAGCCCTTTTTATTCGGACTTCATCAAAGCTCTAGGTCAGGATTAGGCTGAATCGACTCCCAAAGGGCTTCCAAATCGTAAAACTGGCGTTGCTCTTCCTTCATCACGTGGAAAATCACGTCGCCGTAATCTTGCAAAATCCATCCGCTTCGCTCGCCCTCGGTTCGCAATGGCTTAATTTTGCTCGGCAAAAGCTTCTCGGCGACCCGGTCAGCAATAGAGTCCACGTGGCGGTCAGAGGTACCGCTACACACGATGAAGAAGTCGGCAACGGACGTTTTCTTTCGCACGTCTAGGACTTCGATTCTTTCTGCCTTCATATCGTCGGCAGCTTCTTTGATCAGTTCAACTTTCTCGGCAGATGTCATAGGTACAGCTTATTATTCTTTATGTAGGTGACGATTTCGGGGGTTGTCATGTTTTGGACAGGTAGTCCGCGAATAATTCTGTCCCTTATCGTCGTCGAGGACTCTTCAGTAGGAGCCATCTCGATAATGTCAATTTTCTCCCGAAACTCTTCGGGAAGTTGTAATTGCAAATCATCTTTGTTCATTGGTGGCCTGGTAGTAACCGCCAATCGGCAAAGCCGCAGAATACGCTGAGGGTTCTTCCACTCCATGAAATTGCCGATCGCGTCGGCACCCATGATGAACCAGTATTCGCCCGGATGCACCATTTGCAGTTCGCCCAAGGTGTCAACCGTATAGCTGACACCGCCTCGGGTGATCTCCATGTCGGAAAATGAAAGCTTGGCGTTTCGCTTCTGCAAAAGCTGCAGCATCGCGATACGATTCTTCGCCGGAGTGATCCGCTTCTTTTGCTTGAACGGATTAATATTCGCCGGAAGCAAAATCACTTCATCCAGTTCCAACGCTTCAATCGCCGCTTCTGCAAGCTTCAAGTGACCATAGTGGGGCGGGTCGAAAGTGCCGCCAAGGATACCAATTCTCATCGCTCGTCCTTGTATTCAAACTCAAATTCACCGATCGCAACCGAATCGCCTTCCTCAACTCCAGCTTCCTTAAGCTTCGTAAAGATGCCGATCTTCTCGAGTCGTCGCTGAAGGTACCGAACCGAATCTCGACTCTCAAGGTCGCTCATCGCAACCATTCGCTCGACTCGCTTCCCGCGAACCCGATAGCCATCTTCCTCCTCAATAACTTCCCAGAAATCTTCACCTTGCATGTGAAGGGCAGGCATCACTACTGGAATTTCCTCTTCCGTCGTAGCGGCATCGAGGATCAGTCCGAGTTGGTCGAGCAATGGATCGAGACCGACGCTGGTCGCCGCTGAAATAGCAAAAACAGGGTGGCCAAACTTCTTAAACGCCTTGGTTAACTCTTTAACTCGATCCTTATCGACCAGATCAATCTTATTCAAAGCGATCAGTCGAGGTCGAACGTAAATTTCTTCCGAATACTGCTTCAGCTCATTCTCAATAATTCGATAATTCTCAAGCGGATCAGATTCATCGACCGGAAAGACGTCGATGACGTGAACCAAGACGCGAGTTCTCTGGACGTGCTTGAGAAACTGAATCCCGAGTCCGATGCCTTCACTAGCCCCTTCGATCAAGCCCGGCATGTCGGCAACTGTGAACGAATACTCGCGGAACTGAACCACGCCGAGGTTCGGAACGATGGTCGTAAACGGATAGTCAGCAATCTTTGGCTTCGCCGCAGAGATGTTGCTGATCAGCGTCGATTTGCCCGCGTTCGGCATTCCAATTAAGCCAACGTCGGCCAACAGCTTCAACTCAAGTTTGACTCTAACTCGCTCGCTTGGCCCACCCTTTTCGGCAAAGTTCGGTGCTTGGCGTACCGAGTTGACGTAGTGCATGTTGCCATGGCCGCCCCGGCCACCTTTGGCGATCACGAATTTCATACCGTGCTTAGTGAAATCGACAATCTTTTCGCCCGTCTCGTCGAGGGTAACGAGGGTGCCGATTGGAATCTTGATCTCGATATCTTTGCCGTTTCGA
Organism: Armatimonadota bacterium; assembly: GCA_025360125.1. GTDB lineage: Bacteria > Armatimonadota > Fimbriimonadia > Fimbriimonadales > Fimbriimonadaceae > Fimbriimonas. Next base: position 12,489 of record JANYCU010000023.1, read on the forward strand.
CCACGCTTGTTGCCAAGTCCATGCACGCCGCTCTCTGCCTCGTAGTGGTCAAGGAGCTTAAAATCGTAAAGGGTTCGCCTCGCTCGGTCAGCAATGAGGACAAGATCGCCGCCCTTGCCGCCATCGGCTCCGTTAGGGCCGCCGCGGGGAACGTGTTTTTCTGTGTGGAAGGCTACCGCGCCAGAACCCCCCTTTCCCGAGGAGAATTCGACAATCGCCTCGTCGAGGAACATAGAGACCAGTATACCCGGCTAGCATCAATTGAACCTAGCGAAAAAGCACTGCGCTCCATGGCATTGCTCGTATATGGACGACTCAGAATCGCTGCCTCAACTGCAAAAGATTCCAAGATTTCTAGACTCACATTTTTGCTTTCATTTGTCAAAGACTATGCTGTTGAGTCTGAAAAAGCAGAAGTTGGATCAACAAAAGTGTTCAAAGTCGTGAGGCGGTTTGGGAGACTGGGCTTCCAGCCCGGAAAGAGGTCTTCTGGAGACCACCGACAAGGCATGCATAGCCGACACCTGTGTAGCTGAGCGCCTTAGCATGTCTTTTTTGAAAGGAAGCGGGGAGTCTAAATATGTTTCTTGGAAGTGCTGCCCAAAGGCATTTATTCTTCCGGCGACAAAATCGTCTTGCCAACTTCTCATCGTCCCCTCAGAATTAAGTTTGAACGACAGGAATCAGAATACTTTCGGCAACTTTTTGCGTCTAGGTTTCGAGGGGCTGCCGCTGCAGGCAGTTCTTCACGCCCAACCAAAGACGAAGTCGGAGGTTGCTATTGGAGTTCAATTACCCCGGATGCCCTCCGGGGGGCTTAACAAATCCAATTCACGGACGTCGCATGCTTAGCCGACCCCTGCAAAGCTGAGAGTCTAAGCATGTGTTTCAAAGGTCCAATTTCCCCAAATCCTATCGCTTCTCAACCAACTGAATCTCGCACAAACCCAGATTCATGCCCGTCGACGCCGAAGAACTCCCCGTAATCGTAAATCGCACAATCTGTGGCCCCGCCTTGAACCGATGCATTCCCAAAGAAATCGGCCGTGACCGACTGACCCCCGGTCCCGCGCCATCAATGACCGGACTCACTTTCTTGTCGGGAAACCCGACCGTAAACTCACCTGACCGCTCGGTCCTCGTGATGACCATGCGAACTTCATAATCGCTCGATTTAGCTACCGGAACTTCAACTGAAAACCCGGAGTTCGGCGTCGAAGCTCGAAAAAGAAGTTGCTTATGATCGCCCCATGCATTCCCATACCGACTCATCGATTGGGTTCTAACGGTTGACTCCGCAGACACCTCAGAAGTCTTCAAATCTTCGGCAAGAATCGCCTGTGCGGCCCCATCGACCGATTTAGACTTGGGATTCACCCGAACAGAATAAGCATCGTTGATGCAAAAACGAAGGAGTTCATAAGGCATACTCGCATAGCCTTTGTCGCCCCAACTGGCTCCCCACGAGTTACGAAAAAGGAAAGACCCACCGCCCGGTACCGCCGGATCGTCGGTATATCCAACCAAGATGACGCAATGGCCATCAAAAATGTCAGTGCGCTCTGGCACATTCATCACACGCGAATTCGGTGCGAAACTGAGGTGGTTCGGCCACTGCATTCCAACCGCGACCGGATGTCCTTGCGCGATGTCTGATTTAATCGCACTCAGTTGAGAGTCCGGCATTTCCCGGCGATTCCAGAACCGAATCCAGTGAAAACTCAAGTCGTCAAATTTCCTTCCTGCACTGATGACCTCGTCGACTGGAGCTGGAATCCGACCACCAGATGGTGGAATCCCACCGCTATCAAGCCGCACCGCGCCAAATTGTTCGAGACCTCGATTCGCCCGGCCAAAATTTGATCCACCCGAGCCTTGCGCATCGGTTTCCTGGGCTGCCCAGGTCAGATATCCGGGGGAGAGTTGAGTTTTGTGTCCTTGGCGCGATCCAAGTTCATACTCAACCACTCCGATCGTTGTATAAGCCCAGCACCAAGGGCCATTTTGTCGACAAATCGGCAGATCAAGGGCCGTAAATCGATCACTCAGGTCAGCATGCGCCGGGAGCTTAGCCTGCCCAACACTTGCTTGGAAAAATAAGGCGGTGAGCAAAGAAATCATGGTTACGTTACAATCCCTCGCTCAATTTTATTTTGTACGTCAGCTATTCGATTAGACCCTCGCAAAGCAACCAGGTCGATTGAGCGAAGCGAATAGGAAACTTCATGACTGACGACGGCACACTACGCAATAATCCCTTTCACTATCTCGCCATGCACGTCTGTCAAACGGTAATTCCTTCCACTGTGGAAATACGTCAACTTCGTGTGATCGATGCCCAACAAGTGAAGCATCGTGGCGTGAAGATCGTGGATATGAACCTTATCCTGGACTGAGAAAAAGCCGTAGTCGTCCGTAGCGCCATATTTGATTCCAGCTTTGACTCCGCCACCTGCCAGGATCGTCGTGAATCCGTGTGGATTATGGTCGCGACCATCGTCACCTTGGGAAACCGGAGTTCGACCAAACTCGCCACTGATAATCACGAGCGTATCCTTCAACATTCCCCGAGCCTTGAGATCCTTGAGCAATCCAGCTATCGGTTTGTCGACTTCAGCGGCGTTGCTGGCATGATCTTTTCGGAGTTCGCCATGCTGATCCCACTTATAAGAGTGAGTTACCTGAACGAATCGAACCCCTTTTTCTGAGAATCGACGAGCAAGCAAGCACTGGTGAGCAAAGTTCTTCGTCTTGGGGTCATCCAACCCATACAAGTCTCTGGTGGCCTTTGTTTCACCCGTGATCTCCTGCAACTCAGGCGCCGCTAATTGCATTCGAAATGCGAGTTCAAAAGAACTGATTCTGCCTTCCAAAGCAGGGTCAGGGCCAAGGTGAGCCAACTGATCTTTGCTCAGTTGCTTGAGCATTTCTATTTCGAGCTTTTGCGCCTCACTCGAGGTTTCGCTGTTTTGAATGAACGGAATCTTTGCGTTGCCCGCTTCAATGCTGGCATTGCCAATTGGTGTTCCCTGGGTGTAGGCCGGAAGGAAAGCAGAACTCCAGTTATTGACTCCACCATGGCTTAGCGTCGGACAAATTGTCAAGAAGCCAGGAAGATTCTGATTCTCAGTACCCAGGCCATAAGTCACCCAGGAACCCATCGATGGACGCACGAACGTATCGCTTCCAGTATGAAGCTCCAACAGGGCACCACCGTGCCGCGAATTCGAGCCATACATCGAATTGATAAAGCAGAGATCGTCAACGCAACTGCCAACATGAGGGAAGAGGTCGCTGACTTCGATTCCACTCTTGCCGTAATGCTTGAATTCCCAAGGACTTTTGAGAAGGTTGCCAGTCGGCGAAGAAACAATTCGCGGCATTTCTCCGGTGAACGGCTTGCCATGGTCTCGGGTTAAAAGCGGCTTATGATCAAACGTATCAACTTGGCTCGGACCGCCGTGAAGGAATATAAAGATGACTCTTTTTGCTTTCGCCGGAAACTGGGGCGGTCTTGGTGCAAGCGGATTAAGGTTCTCTGGCTTTCCTTGATTCGCTAGACCCTGTTCTGCAAGCAGACTCAGAAACGCCAGGTTTCCGAACCCAAGGGCACTTCCTTTCAGCAAGTCACGGCGAGAAATGAAGTCCTTATTCCACATAAATAAACTCGTTTGCGGCAATCAGGGATTTGCAGAGGCTTTGCCAGGCACTCATCCGGGGATCTTTTGCTTTTGTGTAAACCGTGAGAAAACGTCCAAGGAATCCGAGTGCTACCTTTACTTCAGATTCGGTTGCAGGGCGACCATAACAAGTCAAATAGAGCTGACGAACCCGTTGCTCATCGGTCCACTCAGTATGCTTTAGCAAGGCACCAGCCTGGGCTTTTGTCGCGTTCATGATGATCTGGCTGTTCAACATAAATAGAGCCTGCGGAGCAACCGTTGTACTCGCCCTATCTCCATTCATCACGGTCGGATCACCAAAATCAAATGCCGTGTAAACATCATAAACTGCAGCGCGAATGACGGGCAGGTAGACAGCTCTTCGGGTCACATTGTAATCGATAGAATCTTTGCTTTCGGTGCTAGTTACGTACTCCCGAGGCTTGAATTTCATCAAAGAGCCACCCATTGTTCGATCAAGTGTTCCCGACACCGCTAGAATGCTATCTCTGATCTGTTCAGCTTCAAGCCGTTGACGAGGAAAGCGCCATAAGAAGCGGTTATCCGGATCTAGTTCGCCCGCTTTCTTCTCGTATTGCCCACTCATCATATAGGTGTTGGTAAGCATAATCCGCTTTTGAAGCTTCTTCAGACTCCATCCATCCTCTTTCACGAACGATAAAGCAAGCCAATCAAGTAGCTCCGGATGGGTCGGAAGATCGCCTAGTGCGCCAAAATTGTCAACCGATCCCACCAATCCACGGCCAAATTTCCATCGCCAAACCCGGTTAACGAAAACGCGGGCCGTTAAAGGGTTTTTGGGGCTAGTCAGCCATTGGGCAAGCTCTAATCGTCCACTTGCGTTGGCAGGCAAAGCAGGCTGATTTGGCTCGGAAATAACCGTAGGGAATCGACGAACGCAGTCGTCTCCCAGCGTCAAATAGTTTCCGCGCAGGTGAACTTTTAGGTTCGTTGGCTTACCTTCGCCGACTGCCATCGCAAGTGGTAGTGCTGGCTTGGACTTCCTCAAACTTTCGATTTCATCGTCAAGTTTCTTGATTTCGGCTGCTACGGGAGCAGGGAAGAGGTTATTCGGTTTCTCTGGTAACTCAATCGTGATATCGATTTTGTTCTTGATCCGTTCAGAAATGTCTTTGACGATTTCTGGGAACAACTTATGTTCAGCAGCAATACTGGCCAGGATCTCAGTGGGCTGTTGCCCTGGTCGAGCAATAAGCAGGAACTTGTCGATATGAGGGAAGTAATTTTCACGCTCAAATTTGATCTTATTCATTCCCGCTTTCAGCGTGAAAATGCCTTCGGCAAACCATTTCTGATCCTTGGGATTAAATCCCCCGGTAACTTGCCCAGCCACATTCGAAAGCACCAACGCCCCGTTCGCATAAACCCTAATCGGGCGAGCGTCGTTCGAGGCATAGCGCAGATCAAGTTGATAGGGACCAGCAGTCGGAACCGAAATGTCGTATTCCGTCACATTCGGCAAGTTGCCGATGTTGACCAAGACTCCAATGCCTTTTCCGAACCCTTGTAGATCCTTCATGACGTTGCCCGTGGTGAAATCTTCCGCTTCATGAACAATCGAGCCTGCCGGAGCAGTACCGTTCGGCGTTGAAATTGCAACAACGACTGGCATTCGGTTCTTTTCGGTTGCCAGATATTCTCTCGCCGCCTTTTCATACTCTGGAGTTTGAGGTTTCAACTCCTTAAGCAAGATGTCACTTGCTGCCTTTATTTTCTTGTCAGAAGTCTCCTTCTTAGACTTGATCTCAGCCTCGATTGCCGCCAACTTCTCCTTATCTTGCTTTGATCCCAGAGGGCGCTCGTTCCAATCCGCAACCACTCGGAAGTTCTGCATTGTCTTTGTCGACTTAAAGATGCCTGCCAAAGAGTAATAATCCTTGGCGGAAATGGGGTCGAATTTGTGATCGTGGCAACGTGCACAGCCGACCGTCAATCCCAAAAATGACTTCGTCGTTGTATCAACTTGTTCGTCGATAATATCCATTTCCTGCTTGACGGGATCATCTTCGGCAAGCATTTTTCCGCCGATTGACAAATATCCGGTGGCCACAAGGCCATCGTCGCCAGCGCCAGGCATCAAATCTCCCGCAAGTTGTTCTTGAAAGAATCGATCGATCGGCTTATCCGCATTGACTGCGTTGATTACCCAGTCGCGATAACGCCAAGCATTGGCAAAAACAAGGTTCTCATCCAGGCCGTTCGAGTCGGCGTAGCGAGCAACGTCAAGCCAGTGACGGCCCCAACGTTCGCCATAAGCCGTTGAAGCAAGCAGACGGTCTAATACACGCTCAAAGGCGTTTGGCTTTTTGTCAGCCAGGAAAACATTGATCTCTTGCGGTGTTGGTGGCAATCCAGTGAGGTCCAACGTCGCTCGTCGAATAAGAGTTCTTCGGTCGGCCACCGGAGCTGGTTTCAGCCCTTTTGACTCTAATTTTGACAAAATAAAAGCATCGAGCGGGTTCATGGCCCACCACTTGTTCTTTAAAGTCGGAAGGGAAGAGTACTTTGGTGCAACAAACGCCCAGAAGTTGCCTTTTGGCTTGGCTATAGGCTTCGAAATCGGCCATAAACCGCCAGCTTTTGCCCATGTGGTCAGCGCACCAAGTTCGTCGGCGGGCAACTTGCCCGACGGCGGCATTTTAAGGTCGCCCTTATAAGAAATCGCATCGGCGACCAATTTTGCGGTTGCTTCACTAATCGGTTTATCGAGCCTAAGGTCAGCTATTTGCTGCTTGGGGCCATGGCAGGCGTAACATTTAGCTTGCAAAGTTGGTCGAACCTTCGATTCAAACAGCTCCGCCATCTCCTTCGTCGGCTCTTTTTGAGTCTGCTGTGACACTCCTTGAGCCCCAACGAAAACGAGAATCAGACTTCCCACGAAAAAACCTTTGGTGAGTAGGGAAGTGCCTGGTCGGCTAGATGCTCTTTCCTGCTGGTCTTTTCCTGTCGACATCATAGTGAATTATACAAGGCTGAAACACCGAATTCTTAAGTTCATCCTCAGTTCAAATACTGAATTATTTGGAATGCCAGGGTAGAACTAAGTATATGAGCTTGAAAATTGACGATGAAGAGCTAATCAAGCTTCTTGATTGGATATGTGAACAAACTGGCGAATCCAGGGTTGAAGCCCTTCAAAAATCCCTTGAGGACAGGGCGCGGCTATTTGGTGGCAGGACCTACGAGCAACGGCTTCACGATATCCAAACCTTTGCGAGCGAAATCGCGGGTAGAAGACCTGGAACGGCGGACAAACCCATGACCAAGGAACAGATCGAAGATATTCTTGGATATGGCCCCAATGGTGTCTGAAATCAATTTTAAGAAATTTAACTTATATTAAATAAAGTGGTTGAAAACTTTCAAGAACCGTTTGTCAAGAAGTGGCTTGTTTCCACCGCTTTAGACTTCATTAGGATTTTGTCTCCAATTGACGGAGCCTTTCCGTTGTCTACCATCTATCGTGGGGAAGGCTCAGTCAAATGGGATTTCAAACCGTCGTTCTGGCGTTCGTTCCCAGAGCATCAGCTTGGTACAAGAACCAGCGCAGGAATCGAGCAGTTGGTGTATCTAGAAGCTGAGACCCTTCTATTTTTCTGCAACAATGCAAATCGGCAGGGCCTGCATATTCCAGGTGGATACGAGACAGTAAAAAGAAAAATCAGTCACTTTGTTTATGAGCGCGACAGGTCCAACTCTGCGGCATGGCCACCGGACGAAGTGCTGCCAATACTTTCCACTGCCCAACACTACGGAACAAATACTAGGTTGCTAGATTGGACAAGCAATCCTTATGTTGCAGCCTATTTTGCCGCTGAGGGAGCCATCTCTAGGCACGATGAAGATGACTTCATGTCAGTTTGGATCTACCCTGAACGCCCTCCTGAAAACTCTCAAGATATACGTGACATTTGGTCCAGTTCTAGATGCCCCGGTATGAAAATGTACACGCCAGCTTACGAAGGAAACCCAAATATTCAAGCCCAGCAGGGCTTATTTACCTTTCAGAGACTGGAACCTTCTCAGGCAATGCAGTCTTTTGATGAATACGTTTCCGCTGTTGGCGACCAAATAGAACGAAATGAAGACGATCCTTTCGTTTTGCATCAGGTTCAACTACCAGTCTCAGAAAGCCCTTTAGTTTTACGATATCTTCAGCGTCTAAACATTTCGGGTGCAACGCTTTTCCCAGGTTACGCGGGAGCATCTAAGGTTGCGAGAGTCGAAACGGTTGGTGGTGGCGACATCTATCCTCGAATTCTGAGCATGCCATTTAGTGATCCACTGGAGTTTTCCCAGCGCCGCAAGTTATTTAAAGACACAGGCGCGATGGCCAGGATCGATTGATGTACATTCGAAACCGTCATAATAAAGATTATCAGAAAGATCATCCTTAGCGCCGCATGACACAGAAACTGATCCCCTTCCATCCTGAACTCACAAAAAAAGACATTAAACCAATCGGTTTAATGTCTGAATTATTTCGATGTTTTCTGTCGGGGTTGCCTACCTAGGCAACGGAGTGGTCATTGGTATGGAGTTTAAGGTTGATCTTCTGCAAATGCTGCTCAGCGTCGGAAATCCAGGCTTGAGCCGAATCGAGACCCTTGACGGTCTCTCGTTTCTTATTCGAAACGTATGCGTAGGCAACCGCAGCGACACCAGTGGCAATCGCGGCGAACCATAGAGTGTTTTTCTTCATTGAATTGTTCTCTCCTGCGTTTAATACAATCATTGCTATTTTTGAACGATTCCTTAGTTAATTCGTTCCATATTTCTTAGACGTTTCACCCCCGGTACACTAATATTAAATGTTTGACAACTTAACACGGCGACTCTCGGGCGTTTTCGCCAAGATGCGAGGCAAAGGTCGACTGAATGAAGATGATGTCAACGAGATGCTCCGGGAAGTCCGCGTCGCCCTCCTCGAAGCCGACGTGAATTTCACCGTTGCAAAGCAATTCATTGCCAGCGTCAAGGCAAAAGCAGTTGGCGAGGAGCTTTTTTCCTCCCTAAACGCCGACCAAACCCTCATAAAGATTGTTAAGGATGAACTGGAGTTGATGCTCGGTGGCGAAGCCGCAAAAATGAACTGGGGATCAGCGCCCCCAACCGTTATTCTCATGTGTGGTCTCCAGGGCTCCGGAAAGACAACCACAACGGCCAAACTCGCCAAGTGGTTTCTCGAGCAAGGCAAAAAACCAATGCTCGCGGCCTGCGACATCCAGCGACCTGCCGCGATCAAGCAGCTTGAAGTACTCGGTGAGCAAGTCGGAGTCCCAGTTTTCACCAAAATGGACGGCACCAAACCGCCACAAATCGCCAAAGAAGCCCTTGATCGCTGCAGATACCTCCTCAATGATGTATTGATTGTTGATACCGCAGGTCGAACCACCATCGATGATGCGCTGATGAGCGAACTCGAAGACATCTATAACGCGGTCAATCCACACGAATCATTCCTCGTCCTCGATGCGACGACTGGCCAAGAAGCCGTAAACGTTGCCGAAGCATTTCACAAACGAGTCAAAGTAACTGGTGCCATTTTCACCAAAATGGACGGCGATACTCGTGGCGGCGCCATCCTCAGCGTTCGGAGCGCAACCAATGTCCCAGTGCGATTTACCGGCGTCGGCGAGCAGGTCGATGCCCTTGAGATGTTCTATCCCGACAGAATTGCCCAAAGAATTCTCGGAATGGGCGATGTTCTTGGATTAATTGAAAAAGTCGAAAAAGCATTCGATGCCGAAGATGCCGCTGGTCTAGAAAAGAGTTTTGGCACTGGTCAAATGGACTTCAATATGATGCTCCAGAGCTTCAAAATGATGAAGAAAATGGGCAATATGAAGAATATCGTTAAGCTCATTCCTGGCCTCTCTGCTTCCCTTCCCGAGGGTGCCTTAGACCAAGTCGATGACAAGCAAATTGGCCGGACTGAAGCAATGATCCTCTCAATGACTTTCAAAGAGCGCATAAATCCAGATATAATAAACGGTTCGCGCAGAAAGCGAATCGCGGCTGGCAGCGGTACATCGGTCGAAGAGGTCAATCACCTCATCAAACAAATGTACGAAATGAGACGAGGCATGAAGCAAATGTCGAAGATGCAGACGCGATACAGCAAACTCAATAAGCGCAAGCGATAATCTAAAACCATGGTTAAAATTAGACTGCAAAGACTTGGAAACAAAGGACGTCCGTTCTACCGAATCGTCATTTCCAAGAGCGAAGCTGGCCGCAACAGCGCCTTCGTTGAGAACATTGGGATTTATAACCCCATTTCTCAACCCAAAGAAATCCGAATTGATGAAGCTCGTGCTCTTTACTGGCTCCGAAATGGTGCCGAACCAACAGAGACGACTGCATACCTTTTGAATAAGATGGGCATTTTGCCAAAGTTCTTGGAAGAAAGACCACTGCAAAAGAAGAAATACAAGTTCTTGGACCGCACAACAGCCGCTATTAGCAAGCAAAGTGCCGTAACTGTTCCTGCAAAGGCCGCCGTTAAGGAAGAAGCTGCTCCAGTTGCCGTGGTTGAAGAACCAGTTGTCGCACCAGTGGTTGTGGAAGCTCCAGCAGCAGTCGAAGCTGTCGCCCCAGCAGTTGAAGAAGCTGCACCAGTGGTCGAAGAAGCCGTCGCCGAGACTCCTGTAGTCGAAGAAGCACCAGCAGCTGAAGAAGCACCTGCAACAGAATAATGAGCTATTCCCCTTTTGTCGAAGAAATTGTCAAGAGCATCGTCTCTGATCCTAACAGTGTTGAGATCGACGAAGTTCTCGAAGGCAACACTAGAACGTTTAACGTTCGCGTGGCTCAAGACGATGTAGGAAAGGTCATTGGTAAGAGCGGTCGAGTTATTTCGGCTATTCGCCAAGTCGTTAGTGCCATCGCTTCGAAATCGAAAGAAAAGGCCTACGTTAAGATCGTTACCGAATAAGGTCACAATCATGGTTCAAACTGGACAGGATCTCAACTCCTGTCCAGTTTTTTGTTTATGAGTACCCCTGAACGCACTCCTGTTGGAAAAATTGCCGGAGCCTTTGGACTAAAGGGCCACCTCAAAGTCGAAGTCATCTCGAACTTCGCTTCCCGCTTCGATGCTGGCGGAACCCTTTTTATAGACAACGTGCCGTACAAGATTCTGGAAAGCAAAATTCACAAAGGGCGGCCGCTCATTAAGCTTGCGGGCATCAATACCATGACCGAAGCGGAAAGGTACCAGTGGAAGGTCCTTGAAGCCGAAGGCGATGTTGAACTCGACGAGGACGAATACCTACTGGAAGACCTAATTGGGCTCAAAGTTATCACGGTTGAAGGCGAAGTGCTTGGTTTGCTTGAGGCTATCGAAGATTATCCCGCTCACGAGGTCGTCCTTGTCGCCGGAATCCGAATCCCACTCATCGATCACTTCGTGAAGGACATCGATTTGGAAAATGAGACCATGACCGTGAAACTGATCTACGGCATGAAGCCAGGGGAAGACGAGACGTTTCATAAGGATTAAGCAACCTCTGGCACTTCCCTTCTGATGGCTAAAGGCTCACAGCTAATAGCTTTTCTTGCCCCCGCCCTTGCCCTTGCCCTGATTAGTCGGTAACCTATCGCCATGCGCGTCATGATGCTTTCTTGGGAATACCCGCCCCGAATTGTTGGAGGCATCAGTCCACACGTGTACGAGCTCAGCCAAGAACTTGTAAAGAAGGGAGTTGATGTCCACGTCATCACCAAATCAACCCCGCTTGCGCCAGATGAGGAAACCGAATCGAGCGGCGTTCATGTTCACCGAGTCCACCTCGACGAAGTACCCAATGACTTCATCCACGAGATCCAGCTCCTCAATCTAGCGACGGAACGGCGGGTGAGAAAACTCCTCGAAGATTGGCGACCAGGCGGACAGCCAACCGTCTTTCACGCCCATGACTGGCTCTCGTTAGATGCCGCGCGGACGCTCAAATACGAATACAAACTTCCAATTATTGCCACCCTGCACGCAACCGAATGGGGGCGCCATGGCGGAATTTTTACCGACACGAGCCAATACATCGCCGAGCAAGAATTTTGGCTTACTTACGAGGCGTGGCGGCTCATTGTCTGCTCGGAATTTATGCACGGAGAAGCAGTCCGGCTCTTCAACTGTCCGTTCGACAAAGTCGATGTCGTTTTCAATGGAGTGAATGCCGAAAAGTTTCAGTTTGAATGGGCCGACGAAGCGCGCGATACCCTTCGAAAGCAGTATGCCAAGCCAGATGAGAAGATTGTTATCTATGTTGGTCGGTTTGTCCGTGAAAAAGGCATCCAGGTGCTTTTAAACGCTGCGCATGTGGTTCTGGCCGACCAGCCGAATACCAAGTTCCTGATTGTGGGCGGAGGACACCGAGAACGATTTGAGAAATTTGTCGACTGGGCTGGCCTTGGCGATCGCGTAGTTTTTGCTGGATTTAAAGCTAATCGAGCTCTTCACGAGTTGTACCGCTGTGCAGACGTTGCGGTTTTTCCAAGTCTCTATGAGCCGTTTGGAATCGTTGCTCTTGAAGGCATGGCCGCCGGAGTCCCGGTCGTTTCTTCCGATGCGGGAGGACTCAAGGAAATTGTTATCCACGAAGAAACCGGGCTCACCAGTTTCGCCAATGATCCATCCTCCTTGGCTTGGGCTATCCGGGAGGCCTTAAATAATCCGAAAAAGAGTCGCGAAATGGCACTGCGTGCCCAAAAAAGGCTTGACGAAGACTTTAAGTGGTCGCTCCTCGCCGACCAAACTGCGGCAATTTATGACCGAGTATGGAGTGAATTTCTGGAAAGCTATTGGGCAGAAAATACTGTTTGGCCAGTTTCACCAGGTGCCGAAGAGCGATACCAACTAATGCAACTTGCCGAAAAGGCAAAAGCAGCCGACGCTATATCCCGGCCAATGCCGCGACATTCAAACTTTATCGTCGAAGAAGACGATGTGGACGAAATTGCCGCCTACATCGAGCCATAAATACGTTGTGAGTCGTTAGCTTGCGCCAAATAACATAGCGATCAGGTGCACAATGAGTGCGCCAACATATGCGAATACTGTCATGTAGATGAACATGACCCAAGGCCATTTTCGGGAATTTGTCTCTCGACGAACGGTTGCCAAGGTTGAGAAACACTGGGCACAAAGGGCGAAGAAGACCATTAGCCCGACGGCTGTCCAAGGCGTAAAGAGCGGCTTATTGTCGGGCCACTTTGCGTCAATCAACTTCTTGGACAGTTTTTCATCGAGTTTCTTGTCATCTTTTCCTAACGAGAACAAGATTCCAAGTGACGGGACAACGGTCTCTCTGGCGGGAAAGGCGCTCAAGATGGCGGTTGAAATTCGCCAATCGAAACCCAGCGGCCTGAAGACAGGCTCTATTCCCTTTCCAAACGTTCCCAAAACTGAATGTTCCAGTTGGATTTCAGCCGCAACTTCTGGCGGAGTTCCTGCTGGTATGTTGTATCGAGGGAAGTATCCTGCGGCCCAAATGATCACCGACATGACCAAAATTGTCGTACCTGCCGTCGTGACAAACACTTTTCCCCGAGTGAACATCGCGATAAATATGTCCTTCCACTTTGGCAACTGATAAGGGGGTAGCTCCAAAAGGAATGGCAAGCGTTTCCCTTTCAGAATTTTTTTATTGATGAAGAAAACGACAGGAATAGCGAGGCCAAACCCGAGGAAATGCATGGCGAACAAGGTGAATCCAGCCCAAAAAGGTCCAAATTGAGGCTCGATGAAGGCACCGATCAGGAGCATATATACAGGAAGCCGAGCGGAGCAACTCATCAGTGGAGCGACCAGAATCGTTGCGAGACGACTTTTTTGGTCGGGCATGACTCGTGCCGCCATGATCCCCGGAATTGCACAAGCAAAGCTCGATAGTAGAGGAATAAAGGCCCGTCCATTTAGCCCGCACCAACCAAGCAGCCGGTCCATCAAGAACGCTGCCCGAGCGAGGTAACCAGTACCTTCAAGAAGAGCTATACAGAAGAACAGAACAAGGATTTGGGGCAAGAAAACAAGCACACTGCCGATTCCTCCAACAATTCCGTCTACAACCAATGATCTGAGTACAGGAGCCCCTTGCAGCAAGTTGCCGAGAACGCCCCCCAATGAATTGAAACCATTTTGAATAAGGTCCATCGCAGGTTTAGAGAACGTGTAGATACACAGGAAAACCAGATACATTACGAGAACGAAAATCCCAAGTCCAAAAACACGGTGGGTAAGGATTAGATCAAGTTTGTCGGTTACGGTAACCGCTCTTCGAGGCTTCTTGATTTGGGATATGACTTCTTTTTGAACTTTCGACGTCCAATGATAGCGAGCCGATGGATCGAGATGTCGCTCTAGACCTTCTTTGGCCAAAAGGAAGTCGGGACGTAACTCGGGAAATTGATCAAAGTAGTGTTCGAAGGCTGGTTCGCCTTCCTGAATTTTTGCCTTCAGCTCTTCAACCGAAAGGTCAAATCCCATTCGGTTCAAACGATCTTTGAGCGGCAAAATTGCTTCGGTTCGATCAATAACCGGACCAGAAATGGTTGGATTCGCCAATTCAGCAAATATTGCTGTTCGCAAGGCGGCTATTCCCTTCTCTTTATGACCAACCAGCGGGATAACTTTGCAACCGAGAAATTTCGATAGTTTTTCGACATCAAGCTTTTCGCCTTTTGCTTCAACCCGATCGACCATTGTCAGGGCAACCATGATCGGACGCCCCAATGCGCAAATTTGGGTGTAAATAAAGAGGTTTCGTTCGAGGTTGGAGCCATCAATGACGCAGACAATTAAATCGATGCTTTTGTCATGAATAACACTGACAGCAACGGCCTCATCTTCAGAGACTGCGTCGAGAGAATAGAGGCCAGGAACGTCAATAAATTCCGCACGGACTCCATCTTGCTCGATAAAAGCCGAGACCTGTTCAACCGTTACGCCGGGATAATTGGCAATTTTTTGCTTCGAACCAGTAAGCGAGTTGAATAGTGTTGTCTTTCCTGCGTTCGGATTTCCAACTAAGGCAACTCGCTTAGGCGCGGACTTAGCCGAGGATTTCGACTTCAAATCCAGCCATTTCCTGCTTGCGGAGACACAATCGGTATCCGCGCAAATCAATCTCAATAGGGTCGCCGAGAGGAGCAATTTTGACGACTTTGAACTCAGTTCCTGGGACAAGTCCCATTTCATAGAGTCGAAGAACTTGGTCCTTCGGTTCAGGAGTCTCGGCGATCTTCGCCCGCATCCCTTTCTTTAATTCTCCAAAGCCAATTGTTGTCATTCAGTTTGCTCTTCTTTAATCTACCCAAAAAAGTATTGATTCGTGTTGGTTGGTTATTGAACTTTGAAAATGGCGTCAGATGGCTTCTGGTTGAGCTGGATCTTCCCTGTCCAAGTTGTAACAATGTTGATCTGAGTCGGGAGATTATTGGACTTATCAGTTATTGCCATGTTTTCGATCGTTTTCATGCTGACAAGATCAAAGGATTTGCTGATTTGCATTTCATACCGACCAAGTGATTCATATTGATCCGTCACTTTGCCATCGGCATCTTTTAATTGATCACCAAACCACATTTGGCCGCTGATTGAGTAAACGGAAATGCCGTCGGCACCTTCTTTTTCTTTTGCTTCTGGATCAATCTTCTTAAGCCGAGCCAAATATCCTCTGAGGCTTTGGCTTTCCCCCGACCCTTGGGTAACGAATTCCAGGAATGGGTTTGGAACGTCCCCAAGACTTCGCTTGGCTGCCAAATAGATGTTATGTACCATTTGCACGTGACGGTCGCCATTGGGTCCAGGAGGGCTTATTACTGGCTCAAAAAGTCGACGTCGTAAGCCACCTTGACGGCTGCCAGGCACGTCATAGCCGAATTGACTTCCATCGCTGACAACTAACCAATCTCGTGGGTCAACGGTGTCTGAAAATTGGTGAATAAACACTTTGCTTGGACGCTCAAATTGTAAGTCGGTTTTGATCGAAACCTTTTTGCCCGCCGCCGTTTGTGACATGACAAATTCGCCAATTCCTGTATTGGCCTCAGCGTATTTTGAAAGGCATTTGCCGATAATATCCAGCGATTTCATTGCTGGAGCTTGTTGTCCGGCCAACATGAGAGCGATCGAGAGTGCAGTCATTTATTTCGTACCTTTGGACCACTTCTGTTCTTCAATTCCTTTTCGATGGTTTAAGAGCCTTGAAAAGCAAAAGATCCAATCAGATAGACGGTTCACATACATTATGAGTTCACTTCTTAGCGGATTTATACGGTGAAGTGCCAAAAGTGATCGTTCTGCCCTACGACAAATAGCCCGAAGATAGTGAAGATGGACGGCGGCGACGCTGCCACCAGGCAAAATGAAGTGCTGCAACGAAGGGAGTTCGGATTCCATTCCGTCAAGTTCTTGTTCGAGTATTTCGATATCTTGAGGCGTGACCGAAGTCAACTCAAACTTTCCTCCAGGAGGGCAAGCCAGTTCCGAACCGACATCAAAGAGTTGATTTTGAATCCGAATTAACTTTTCACAATCCTCCTGGCATTCGATTACGGTTAAGCAAACCGCCACGTATGCGTTCAGTTCATCAATTTCGCCAATGACATGGATGCGCAATGAATCTTTTGGGGTTCGATCACCGCCAAGTAGTCCAGTTTCACCTTGGTCGCCAGTCTTAGTATAGATTTTCATTGAGGTTTTATTCGACGAACTTTCCAGTAGAAAATTGGGAGATTTTTCACTTTAGCGATCTTTCTAGGGTTGAGGATAAATCTCCAGAGCCACTCCATCCGAATTTTTTGGATCAGTTTTGGCGCCCGTTTGACTGTTCCACTATGAACATCCAGCGAACCTCCAACTCCAATCCCAATTTTCGCACAGATCGTGCTTGCGCTCTCCAGAATAAACAGTTCCTGTCGAGGCATACCCATGGCGACTACGAGAATGTCCGGTTTGGTTTCGGCAATTTGTGTCGCAATTTCTTCATCTGCCGATTGCTTGAAGAATCCGTCACGTACTCCCGCGACAACCATCTTAGGATGCTTTAGCTTCAAATTATCGACTGCGGCCAAGGCGATTCCCGGAGCGGACCCGAGGAAGAAAATGCTTGAGCCTGTGTCTTCAGAAATACCACAGAGAACTTCGAGCAGGTCAACCCCGCTGACTCGGCCTTCAACTGCCTTACCAATTCGCTCAAGAGCCCAAACCGGGCCAGCCGAATCTGGCGTAATCAGAGTTGCTTCGGCAAAAAGTCGCTGGTAGTCAGGGTCAGTTTCTGCGCTCACAAAAGCATTGGAATCCGCCGTCAACACGAGATTTACTTTCGTGAACGGCTCCTTCAGATAATCCAAAAAGATTTGCTTTGTCTGATCGATCGTGACACGGTCGATTGGATAGCCTAAGATTTGGACTCGTTCCGGTTTATTCGAATTGAGAACAATGGAATTTTCCGGCATGGTTTGATTTTACCAATTGTCGGCACGAGGCTCCTTGTAAAGTCTTGTCAGGACAAACTATTAGAGCTCAGGATTTCGACCGAGGATTCTGTGTAGAATGGTAAATGAAGCAATGAGTGCGACCGCGACAGCAACCAAAATTCGACTAACCGTTCTACGACAGGATGGCGCCGGAAAAGAACAGCGATGGGATACCTTCGAGGTGAATTACGTTGACAAGATCAATGTTATCTCGGCTCTGATCGAAATTCAAAAGAACCCAGTTACCATTGACGGAAAGACTGTCAGCGCACCAGTCTGGGAAGCGGCTTGTCTCGAGGAAGTTTGCGGCAGTTGCACCATGAATATCAATGGCGGCATTCGGCAGGCTTGCACCGCCTTGGTCGAAGAAGTCGGAACGTTGGTCGGCGACACCTATGAAGTGAAACTTGAGCCCATGAAGAAGTTTCCGTTGATCCGCGACTTGATCGTTGATCGAAGCAAGATGTTTGAGAACCTCAAAAAGGTTCGGGCATGGGTTCCGATTGACGGCTCATTTGACCTTGGAATGGCCCAACCACAAGACGACCATGTTCGCCAGCTTCGATACGCTTTGTCCCGCTGTATGACGTGTGGCTGCTGCATGGAGGCTTGTCCTCAAATTAGTGAGAAGTCTTCTTTCGTCGGTCCTGCCGCTTTAGGTCAAGCACTGCTCTTTAGTCTTCACCCCGTCGGCAAGAACCTTGACGGCGAACGTTACGACTTCTTGACCGGTGACGATGGAATTTCTGGTTGCGGAAACGCGCAGAACTGCGTCAAGGTTTGCCCAAAGGGCGTTCCATTGACTCTATCTATCGCGCAACTTAACCGTGACACCGCGGTTCATAAAATCAAGTCCTGGATCGGTTTCTAACCGATCAAAGGCTGCGCCCGTCGAGCCTAAGCACCGTCATCACGTCGCTGAATTGCGATATCTTCGTCATAATCGCGGCCAAGTTTTGGGTGTCTTTCACGTCAATCGTAGCCGTGATTTCGGCCGTATTCTGACCGCTAGTTCGGACATTGGCGGCCGAGACATTCGTTTTCGATTCGCCAAAGATGGTGGAGACTTCCATGAGAAGCCCTTGGCGATTGACGCAAACTATTTTGATCGTGACCGAGTACACGCTTTCATCGGGCGGCCAATTGAAGAGGAGTAATCTCTCTGGCTCTTTCATTGAAAATTCAAGGGCGTGAGGGCAAATTCGGCGGTGGATCATGATTCCTCGACCGCGGGTCACGTAGCCAATGATTTCGTCCCCGGGGATTGGGTTGCAGCACTTGGCTCGGTTGAGGAGAATGCCCTTAAATCCATCGGATGCTAGTTGAAGCTTCCCTTCCCGAGTCTTGGCAACTTCAATTTTCTGACCTTGCGGTGCTTCAGTTTGGGTTCCTCGAAGTCTGCTTATGACTTTTTGAACCGATATCAGGCCAGAACCAATTTTTGCCAGTAAATCTTGTCCATTTTCGACGCTGTCGAACTCTTTGGCGAGCTTTTCGATTCGATCTTCACCAATGTACTGTTTGGGATCAAGACCAATCGATCGGAGTTCTTTGTCAAGGGTTTCTCGGCCCCTGGTAGCGTCTTGCTCACGGTTGAGACGGCGGAAGTGAGATTTGATGCGGCTCCGGGCGTGAGCGGAACGTACGAACTCGAGCCAATCCCAGCTTGGAGTTGCGTTTGACCGGGTGATGACTTCAATAACATCACCATTTTCGACCTTTGTGCTGAGCGGGCTGATCATTCCATTGATCTTCGCGCCGACCATTTTCATACCCAGTTGGGTATGAACTCGGAACGCAAAGTCGACGGACGTTGATCCGAGCGGGAGATCTAGAACGTCGCCATTTGGCGTAAAGACGAAGACTTGTTCTGCGAAAAGGTCAGTTGACAAAGAGCGCAGAAAGTCAGACGACGTTCGGGCATCGGACGACCAATCAAATAGCTGTTGCCGTAGATTTGAGAAGTTTCCGACTTCCTTATCCGAGCCTTTGCCTTCTTTGTACGTCCAGTGGGCGGCCACACCAAATTCTGCGACTTCGTGCATGTGGCGGGTGCGGATTTGAATTTCGAGCGGTTGACCGCTTGGCCCGAGGACTTTGGTATGGAGGCTCTGGTACCCGTTCGACTTCGGCTTGGCGATGTAGTCGTAAAACAGGGCCATAAGCGGCACGAACATCTCGTGGACAAGTCCAAGGACGACGTAGCAGTCTGAGACTTCTTCGACGATGATTCGAAGAGCCAAGAGGTCGTAAATCTCTTCAAAAGGAATGGCCTCCTTGACCATTTTGTTATAAATCGAATAGAGGTGCTTGGGGCGACCTTTGATTTCGACAATTTTGATGCCCCTTTGCTGAACTTTTTCCTTAATCGCAACGATGACTTCTTCGATTTCAAGTTCTCGATGGCTTCTAGACCCAGATACTCGCTCTGACACAGATTGGAATTCCCGTGGATGGAGATATTGAAAACTAAGGTCTTCTAGCTGCCACTTAATTTGCCAAATTCCTAGACGGGCGGCCAGTGGCGCGTATACATCCAGCGTTTCCGAAGCGATTCTGAGTTGTTTGTCGGGCGGTACATAGTTCAGCGTTTGCATGTTGTGCAAACGGTCGGCGAGTTTGATGACCATGACCCGATAGTCGTTGGCCATCGCCAACAACATTTTTCTTAAGGTCTCTGCGGTTCGATTGGTTTCTGCTGCCTTCTTTTGCCGAGATGTGAGATTCTCTTGCTGTTGGAGTTTGAGCTTGGTTACGCCGTCAATAAGGTGGGCGACGTCGGCACCAAAGTATCCAGTGATTGCTTCGAGTTCAATTTCACCATCTTCGACGACGTCGTGGAGGAGAGCGGCGATGATCGTGTCATCGTCCATTTGTAGCTCGGCCAGGATTCCCGATACCGCCAAAGGGTGCATGATGTACGGTTCGCCTGATTGACGAATTTGCCCAGCGTGCTCTTTTTCGGCGATGTAGTATGCCAATCGAACTTTGTTAATGTTGGCGGTCGGCCGGACCTCACGAAGGCGCTCGACAAATTGATGAAACCCTTCCGGGTCTTCCCAATCTCCTGGCAGTTCGTATTTGTCGGCAAGCATTTCGGAACCTTCATTATAGTTCGGGATGCAGGGCGATGGCGATGGCGATGGCGAGAAAAGACCAGAAGGGCTAGAGGCTATTCGCGGTCAAGAATTCTCTGACAGCGTCAGCCTGTTCGGGAGTGTCTACGGAAATGACTGACCCCTTGCCTTCGACCATACGAATACCGACACCGTTTTCAAGGAATCGGAGTTGCTCAAGGCTTTCGGCCACTTCGAGCGGCGTCTGAATCCAAGACGGATATTCGAGCAAGATTTCACGGCGGTACGCATAAATCCCAACATGCTTCTTTAGCGGACTAGACCTTGGATTTCGCGGATAAGGGATCGCGTGACGACTGAAATAAAGTGCATTTGAGTTGAGGTCGGTGACGACTTTGACCACCGCAGGGTTTTCGGACTCTTCTTCAGGACAAACCGAGAAAACACTGGCCATTACGACCGACTCATCAGAAAAAGGCAAGGAAATTGAGCGAATGGTCTCAATATCGATCAGCGGTTCATCCCCTTGGACATTAATATACACATCAGCGACGACTTTCTCGGCAACTTCCGCGATCCGGTCGGTGCCAGTTGGGTGATCTGACCGCGTTAGAATCGCCGGAGCGCCAAATTTCGCACAAGCATCGATAATTGCTTGGTCAGGGGTTGCAATGAGAACGTTTTGTGTTACCTGAGAGGCAACCGATCGCTCATAAACCCATTGGATCATCGGTTTGCCACACAAATCGACGAGCGGCTTTCCCGGAAAGCGAGTACTGCCCATCCGGGCGGGAATGACAATGGCACAGGAGGTCATGTCTTTGGTGAATTCGGGCTATATTCGATTTTTTTGATGTTTTTGAGAATTCCCAAGGTGTCGAAGATATGTTCGTTTCCGATTGTTATTGTCGCTTGGTACTTCATCTTACTACCCGCAACTCGAGAAATCACGATGAGGTCGTTGCCAAACCGGGTGAACCAATAGTCGACTTTGTCAGCGTTGAGTCCTTGAAAGTGATCGATACCATTGGCGGCTTTCACATTGTCAAGAATGCTTGCGAATTCATCGGCCATGATTCCATCATATTGATGCATCGCCATCACGACCTTGTCGTCGTGGAGAATGATGCCAAAACCTTCTTGCGTGGTCTCCCATACTTTCGATTTGAAATCAGGAGGAAGCACCGGAACAGTTTCTTCAGAAGGAGAAAATCCACGACTTGGTTTTGGGAAGACGGCAGCGGCTTTTTCTTCAGTATCGCCTAGGCTGACATATCGTCGACCATTAGGAAGGCGGACTTTACTGAGTTCGGTGTATTCGGGAACGAGTGTGCTGAGGCCCTTGTTGACATTGAGAATTTCAGACGATGAATCTGTAGGAGCGCACCCGCACACCGAAAGAATTCCACTCAAAATTCCAAGTAGCCAAAGTGTCCGCTTCATTTCAGCCTACGATCTTGATGATCTTATATTTGGACGTCCCAGCTGGGGCGATAATCTCAACTGTTTCACCAACGGGTTTTCCAACGAGTCCTTCGCCGAGGGGTGAACCAATCGAAACAAAATCCTTTGAGGCATCTGCCTCGAACGAGCCAACCAGGGTGATGATGATCTCCTCATCAAATTCGATGTCGAAAACGGTAACGATTGAGCCAAGTTGAGCAAAGCCTGTTTCGACATCGTTCTTTTCAACAATTCGTGCGTGAAGAACGGCTTTCTCGAGTTCGCTGATTCGACTTTCTAGTCGAGTTTGATTGAGCTTTGCTTCGTGATAGGCCGAATTTTCTCGAAGGTCGCCATGAGATTTCGCTTCTCGGATTGCATCGGCAACTCGCATGCGAGTTGGGCCCTGAAGCTCCTCAAGCTCTTTTTTGAGTTTCTCATAGCCCTCTTTGGTGACTTGGATTCCGTATGCCATGAATCTGCTATTGTAGCATCGTTGGATCAATTTTCGTCAATCTTAAGCATCATCATTGTCAGCTTCAACACAATGGAGAAGCTTCAGAAATGTTTATCGTGCCTGGACCTAGAGCAGTTCGAAGTCATTGTCGTCGACAATGCTTCCATGGATGGGTCTGTGGAAATGGTTCGGGAAGAGTTTCCCCGCGTGAAATTGATCACATCAGATCGCAATGTCGGATTCGGAAGAGCCAATAATCTGGGCATTTCGCAGGCGAACGGCTCGCTTTATTTGTTTCTCAATTCCGACGCCTATGTTCAAGGCAATGCTTTGGAATTGATGGTCGAGCAGTTTTTCGACGAAAAAATCGTCGCCGCGGGTCCCAAATTGCTTAACCTCGATGGTTCACTTCAAGAGTCCGTCGCAGGACAGCTAACGTTGTGGAATGTCTTTCTCGAACAGACTTATCTTGATGCGATAGCTCGAAAGTTGGGCATGGGATATTGGCAAACACGTCGGTTACCAAAGGATTCAGTCTCCGAAGTTCACCAAGTGATGGGGGCGTGCCTGATGGTGCGAGCTTTCGTCGGTGAAAAATTTGATGAGCGTTTCTTCCTGTATTGCGAAGATACCGACCTTTGCCGGCGACTGGAATCGCACGGGAAAATCATTTATATACCCCAAGCCGAAGTGATCCACGAGTTGGGTTCATCGAGCGTTGATTCTCGGTGGAAATCGGTGGCCAGATACAATGCCGGAAAGGAGCTTTACTTTAAGATTCACTTTGGGAATTTAGCTTCTATGGCGTGCTGGATTCTCAATCGATTTGGAGCTTTTCTTCGTGTTCTGACGGGAATCATAAAACCTGAGAAAGCGAAGATCTTTTGGAAGGTCTTGTTGGCCCGTCGATCCGAGATTAACCCTCTTTAACGTATTCGGCAACTACTTCGGCAGGTTTGCCTGTCATCTGGACATTGCCATCGTGGAGCCAAATACAACGGTCGGCAAACTCTTCAACCGATTTGAGTTGGTGCGATACGAGCAGGATGGTTCCGCCATTGTCACGAAATTCACCCACTCGCTGAAGGCACTTCTTTTCGAAGTGTTGATCGCCAACCGCGAGTACTTCGTCAACAATCAGGATTTCGGCATCAACGTGAACAGCAATGGAGAATCCGAGGCGGGCCATCATTCCGCTTGAATAGGTTCGGACTGGGGCGCCAATGGCGTCGCCGAGCTCGCTAAATTCGATAATGCTCGGCAGGCGTTCTTTAACCTGCTCCCGAGTCAAACCCAGGATAACCGCATTGAAATAGACATTCTCATATCCAGTCAGATCGGGATGAAACCCCGCGCCAAGTTCGAGCAACGGCGCAACCCTGCCATTTACGTTGATCGTGCCTGATGTGGGCTTATAGATGCGGGCTAAGAGAGATAAGAGGGTCGACTTCCCTGCTCCGTTTTTGCCGATGATGGCAAGACATTCGCCTCGTTTCACATCGAGAGAAATTCCTTTCAGGACTTCTCGTTTGACCAACGTGCGCTTCTTCCAAAAAACCAAAAGGGATTTGAGCGATGCAATCCCGGTGTGATTGACCGCAAATTCTTTGTGAACGTCTTTAATCGAGATTCCAAATTCTGTGTTCATGGTCTCTCCACAAATTTCCATTTTAACCGGTTAAAGAACCAGTAGCCGAACACCATGAGGCAAAAGGAGAAAACCGCGCATACGATTAAATATTTGAGTGGAAACGGCATCCAGTGAGCGTGAAGCCCAGCTCCGAGATCGATTTCCTTTGGTGCCAACAAAACCCGGCGATATGCGTGAGTCAGGGCTGCCATCGGATTGAGGTTATAAATCTTATAGAGCAAGAAATTTGACTTGAGATTTGTATCGTTGTTGGCGACATTCTCAGCGTAATACAGGATTGGGCACATGTAAAACAGCAAGTTGAGTAGGACGGTTACGATGTACTTAACATCCTCATAGAATGTGTTGAGCGCACTAACAATAAGTGAGGCACCAGTGGCCATCATCGCTGAAATCAGGACCAAAATGGGCAAAAAGACGGTGTTGATTTGGAACGGGACGATGCGCGGATCCATGATGTACACAAAGAGGAGCAACGCAAAGAAGATCACGAACCCAATCAACAGATGAATGAGATTAGCGAGGACACAAGCCAGGGGTAAGACTTCGCGGGGAAAGTAAATCTTCTTAATCAGCGGTAATTGAAGGAGGATTGACTGCGACGAATCCAGCACGCACGTCTGAAAAAACATGAACGGCAAGTACGCCGAGAGCATGTAAACGGTGTGGCTTTTACCTCCTACTTTGAGAAAGATGCTAAAGGCCAGACTCATGACAAGCACTTGGAACAGTGGGTTCAAAAACGACCAAATCAGGCCAAGTGCCGAGTTTTTGTAACGGATCCTGAGCTCTCGTTGAACCATCACGAACAGAAGCTCGCGATATGACCAAAGTTCTTTGAGATCCTTCCGCATTGACTAGACTCGCTTGATTTCTAACACTTTGACAAATGCAACGGTTCCATTATCGGGATCTGCAACAATTCTCTCACCTTTTCGACCCATTCCTTTGATGGCAAATTCGAGAATCGATTTCGGTGTCGCGGTCAATTCAAGTTTAAATGGTAAGGCGCGAGCTTTGGTGTCAAGCAGCACTTTGGCTTGTCGACCAATGATCCGGACGTCAATCGTATAAATCAGGGTCCCGCCAGGAACTGGCGCGGCTTCACCTGCCGTTTCATCCAGCAGAAAAAATGAAGGAGTTTGAAGGATTAATCCGACCAGCAAGCTCAACATGTGTATTCTTTACAAAAATGGAACCCGTTTCGATCCTTGTAGTAGGGAGCAGTGTACTCGACCAGGTTTCTCGGGTTGACAAGTTTCCCGTTCCGGGAGAAAGCGTTCGAGGATCTGACGTTCAATTCTTTGCTGGTGGAAAGGGGGCCAACCAAGCTGTAACGACTGCTCGGTTAGGGGCAAGAACGACATTCTGCAGTTGTGTCGGAAATGACGGAAACGGCCAATATCTGATCGATTCTCTGCGAGCGGAAGGAATTCACTGTGAAAACGTTGAGTTCAATCGTCATGCGCCGACCGGAACCGCATTGATAGCTCTCAACCGAGAAGGACAAAACATGATCATCGCATGCTTGGGCGCGAACCTTCAATTTAGTCCAGAACATGCATTCAAGGTGGCTCACGAGAACTTCCATTATGTCTTGTTGCTCCAAGCCGAAATTCCCCTCGAAACGGTTCAGGCTGCAGCCGAGGCCAGTCAGGGCGTTGTGATCTTTAACCCAGCACCGTCCATTTCGGTCCCGGCAGAGATTTATCCTTTGGTTGATTATTTGACACCGAATGAGCATGAAGCCGAGCATTTGGTGGGGTTTCAGGTTCGAACAGTTGTCGATGCAGACCAAGCTGCCGACGAATTGATGGCGCGTGGCGTGGCAAATGTCGTCATCACCATGGGGTCCATGGGTGCTTATTATAAGAATGAGCGCGAATCTGGCTTGATTCGAGCACCAAAGGTCAAAGTTGTCGACACGGTTGGAGCTGGGGATTGCTTTAATGGGGCTTTGGCGTTTGCCATTGCCTCAGGGTGCCAGCTTGACGATTCCGTTCGATTTGCGGTCGGCTGTGCGTCAATCTCAGTAACCAGCCTCGGTGCCCAGTCAGGACTTCCCTCTTTTGATGAATTGCCACTCGGATTGATTCGCATTATTCAGTCTGCGCACGCAAAAAAAAGTCCTCACGTTTAGTGAGGACTTTCTTAATTGTTGATCGAAGGCTAGTTACCAGTCTTTGATTTGTCGCCAGCTTTAGTCTTGTCGCCAGCTTTTGTCTTTGAGTCAGTCTTTCCCTTTGCAGGTGCTTTACCCTTGGTGTTATCCTTTGCCTTAGCGCTGGAACCTGGCTTTGCGCCTGGCTTCATTCCGGGCTTCATGCCTGGTTTCGGCCCTGGCTTTGCGCCTGTTGATGCTCCTGGCTTCATTCCAGGCTTCATTCCAGGTTTCATTCCTGGTTTAGCGCCTGGCTTCATTCCTGGCTTGCCCGCTGGCATTCCAGGTTTAGCTGTAGTTGGTTTTCCAGCAGGAGCTGCACCTTTCGATGGACCAGCCATAACGGCAGTTGCCATGATGTTCTTACCTTTCATGGTTCCTTCGACCGTCACTTGCTGACCACCTACGAGGCTAGAAACTGAGTAGAATTTGCCTTTTTGCGTCACTCGAGCTTTGCTTGCATCGACGGTGTATGGACCACCCTTTGCACCGAGCGTAAACGTTTTGCCGCTAGGCGATCCTTTGACGAATCCAGACATCTTGTCTGCCTGGGCCATTGCCGAAGCAACAACTAGTAAAATTAGTGGTAGTACTTTTCGAAGCATAAATCAAACTCCAACGAGTCATAGACGCCTATTGCAACCGAAATGATTCGGATTTCTGCTTTAATAGTCCATGGTCGAACGGGCGCTCAAGCAATATCGAATCTATTGCTTCATCAACCTTGCTTGGTACGCCCTGTTAATTTTACTATGTATTACCATGGTACTGCTCATAAAAAATGGATCCCCTAATCCGGACATTCTTCCGGAGGATCAAATAGCAGGGCTGAAATGGTTCTTTATTGGGATGGCAGTTTATGGTTGGATATTCTTTGCCCTGACCCTGATGTACATGCGGCCAACGCGAACGATGAAGTGGTGGCTCGGCGCATTTCTCAATATTTGCTTCGGAATTGGAACCTGTATCTTGGCTCCATTTTGCATTCATTTGGCCCTCAAATGGAATTCAAAAGAGGTCCGAGAATACTTCAGTCAGCACTCATTTGAGATTTAGAACCTTCTCCAGCCATTGGTTTAAGTCATTAATTTCGTCATCACATATTGAGTGGCCCATTGGATATTCGTGATATTCGTGTCGACCCAAAAGATCGTTTCGAAGCTCATGTGCATCGCCGATCGAAATGACTTCATCGTAGGTTCCGTGAGCTTGAAATACCTCACCCAAAAATCCAGGGCAGCCGTAACCGTTCCCTCGTCCACTCAGCATCATCAACCCCGCGAATGACTGTGGGTTCGACTGAATGGTGCCGAGGGCCATCATTGCTCCTTGACTGAATCCACCAATCACGGCATTTGTTAAATCGAAAGAGCGGACATTTCCCCAAAGATTCTCGATGGATTGCTTTACTTGCTGAGGATCAACGGAAATCCCCGCTTCGGACCATTGAATCTCGAACCAGGCGAAGCCCGGACCATATTGGATAGGAGCTCGAAGACAAATGACCTCAACACGATCATCAATAAGTTGCGACAGGCCAAACATGTCTTGTTCATCGCTTCCGAGTCCGTGCATGAGAATGAGGGTTCCCTGTTTATCAGTTGAACTTCTGGTAACCGAAACGAGATTCATATTGCTAAAATGTACCAAGAGTGCACGGATTTTTCGAACCTGACTCGTAGAAAGAATTGGAAAAGTGCAGCATGAACCGGAGAAGAATTGGATTTACATTGATCGAACTCCTGGTAGTCATCGCCATTATTGCGATTCTGGCGGCCATCTTGTTTCCGGTCTTTGCCGCGGCAAAGGCATCGGCAAAGCGAGCGGTTTGCCTTTCAAATCAAAAGCAAATTGGGACTGGTTTTGTCCTTTACATATCAGATTATGATGATGTCATGCCCGATCGTCGCGACCTTAAAGTGTCGCTCGGATATCGACCGTGGACGTCGTGGCCGACCTCGGACCCTCGCACCGGATGGGCCGAAGTCGCCTTTGCCCCTTATTTGAAGAGCACTGAGATTTGGTCATGTCCGATGTTGAAAGGAACCCCAGTTGGAGATGCAATTCAAGTGAAGCAGCTTGATAGTCGGTATTGGATGTGGCGATTTGATCGGCCCGATGATCCCGTGAACATTGAGGACTTTTGGGGAAAGTCAGCTGAGCAAGCGATCGAAGATTTGAAATTAGCTAACGATCCTATCGTTGGACCCGTGACCGGAGTGGCGGATACCGAACTCTTGGTCGATCCCTATTTTCCGAAAACAATTCCATCAGTTTTAGTAGAATTGAAAGGAAAAGCTGCCCATGCGGGCGGTAGGAACAGACTTTTCCTCGATTTTCATGCAAAATGGATGCGCGACATCCGCACCAATCCATGAGGTTATTCTTTGCCATTACGTTATCGTCCATTGCTCGCAACTCGCTTTCCGAGTACACCCCCAAGGTAAAAGACCGACTAGATCGGCAGGGATTGCGCTGGACAACCCCAGAAAAGTGGCATGTGACCGTTCTATTCGTCGGCGATGAAGATGCCGATGCGGTGAAGACTCTTGCTACCGATGCGCTTGCAGGTCAGAAGGAAGTTCGAATCAAGATTGGTAAGATTAATGGCTTGCCGGATACGAAGCGACCGGGAGTCCTTTATCTTGGCGTCGAAGCTCTCAAGGGCGATTTAAATGCTATTCATAAGTCACTTGCTTCTGTTTTTCCGTTGGATGATGAAGAGTATCTGCCTCATATCACGCTGGCTCGAATGAAGCCAGCCTCGACGAAATTAGGACACAAACTTCGCGACTTTATGCACTCGGGTGCTGTGCCTGAAGATATTCAGTGGAACGCCGAGTCGGTGACCTTGTATAACACCACGTTGGATGGAAGCTACGAACTCATCGCTGAGTTTCCTTTGGATCGGTAGGTTTTCGGAAGCTGCGAATAATCGGACCAACAGTTTGATCAGACTCAAGTGAAGAAAGCCTAGGAACCTTTTTTATAGCAAGGTTCCAACAAACAGCCTTTTCCTTAATGACTGCGTTCTCGTCGGATTTTGTTCGTTCCAAGCTCAAGACTCGCTTAACAAACGGTTCCACTATTGAAAGGTCGCCATCTCTCAGAAATCGAACGTAAGTTAAACGACCGCGTATATTGCTCACTGGGTTCAAGATCATGTAGTCTTGAATTGCGCTAGTCGTGAACTTATATCCTCGCTCGTCAAGGGCCATGTATAGCGCGCTTTGGGCGGAGACTGAAGTGGTGCCCTTGAGAGCAATCTCAATGAGTTCGGAATTGGCATAGGACGAATTGGCGACAAGCTTTCGAGTAAATGCATCTTCCTTTGTTATGGACACTTCTTCGTTCTCACCTTCGACAGAAGCAGAAAATCGCTTCACCTCACTCTCAAGCGAGTAGGATCGAGAGAAGTAAGCTATGGTCGAAGTAACGATGATCAGGGACGACACAATCCAGACTTTGACTCGAACTGGGCTGGACATTCTACTCAGAGTATACCGAATGGCAGTTTTCCTGGGCCTTGCTAGGATGTGGCTAGAAACCATAGTCATCGACCCTCGGTTCAGCTATGGAAGGTATATCAACTAAAAGCAGACAGCTTCCTAGCTCCGCTATCCACTCCGCCAAACCCGTCTGTGCAGCTTCAATCTTCATTGCTCGCTTCACGCTTTTGTCTCTTGGAATTGGGTCAGGATCGGGCAAAATGCCCCAGTTGATATTCATGGGAGCAAATTCCCGCGGCGTATCATCTTGCAAATGCGCCAAAAGGGCCCCGTAGGCGGTCGTACGCGGTGGTTGAGGGAGTTCTTGACTTCGTACTTTGGCCACGCAGTGAAGGCCCACCAAAATGCCCATTGCCGCCGACTCGACGTAACCTTCGACTCCGGTTAGCTGACCAGCAATAAAAAGATTCGGTACCGACCGCATTTCCAAATTGGCGGTCAATGCTTTTGGCGCTTCAAGATAAGTATTGCGATGAATCACTCCGAATCGCACGATTTCCGCATTCTCCATTCCCGGTACCATGCGAAAAATACGCTTCTGCTCTCCAAATTTCAACCGCGTTTGGCACGCCACCAACGAGTAAAGAGTTTTCTCTTTGTTTTCTGGGCGAAGTTGCAGCGCGGCCCACGGTCGCCTACCCGTTTGGGGATTGGTAAGGCCCATTGGCTTAAAATTTCCGAATGCTAGGGATCGTGCCCCTTTTTCGGCAATCGCCTCGATCGGAGTACAACCAGCAAAGTACTTGATCTGTTCCAGTAGCTGTTCTTCCCCACTCTCAATGGAATACTCGGGATCGATAGAAACTTCGCCTCGAACACCACCTGCTTCGAACGCATGAAAAGGGGCCCGCTCCGCGGCCACCAATTCTGCACAGAATGCTTCGTAGTTTTCCTTGTTGAATGGGCAATTGAGGTAGTCATCGCCCTCGCCCTTTCCGTAGCGGCTTTCGGCAAACACAATATCCATATCTAGCGACGAAGCTTCGACGGTCGGCGAGACTGCATCGTAAAAATAGAGGTGTTCCCTTCCAGACTTTACTGCCAGCCACTCGGATAGCTTTGGCGATGTGAGCGGCCCCGATGCCAAAACGACGAGATCACCGTCGGCCAGCCATCCTTCGACGCTTTCAGGTGTGGCCTCTTCCCGAGATACCGAAATAAGTGGGTGGTCCTCAATAACAGCCGTCATGGCTTTTCCGAATTCGTTTCGATCAACGCAAAGGGCTTCTCCACCCGGAACGGCGTGTTCGGCAGCAGTCTTGAGAATAATCGAACCAAGGGCTGTCATCTCGCTTTTTAACTGACCCGCTGGGCTTGTCGGAGAGTTTGATTTCAGCGAGTTCGAACAAACCAGCTCAGCAAAGTAGTTGGTAGTGTGAGCCGGGCTGGTTTTGGTCGGTCGCATTTCATAAAGGAAAACTGGTTCGCCTCGCGATGCGCACGCCCATGCAGCTTCAACCCCAGCAAATCCAGCACCAACTATTCTGATCATGTGTTTCTTAAAGTAAAAAAGCCTGAAGACGGTTGCTTCAGGCTTTCAAAGTTTGATTGGCCTTGTTATCGGCGCAATCGCGGGTGGTGTCCAAACCGATAGTGAGGCATATTTGCCGAGAAACTTCTTCCGTTCGAGTCTGTCCAATACAGGATCGGCTGTAAGGAATCATCGGCAATGAGCTGGGTGTACGTTGTTCCATTATTGGTAATGACCTGAATGGTTTGTGTCCCTGCCCCATTAAATTGAATATCCGCAATTTTAGTGCTGTCCTCGTTGAAGAAGGCGAAAGTCTTTCCAACACTCGGAGTGTTGGTCACCCGTGTCACTGCACCACCAACGGTGGCGGGGCATTTGAAGATGTCGCTGTCGATCCCAATGGTTTGAGACATGAGGAATAAAAGTGTGTTTCCGTCATGGCTCCAAGTTGGGGAAAAGACATTGTTGCCTTGAGCCGTGATTTGAGTTGAAGTGCCTGTTGTGTAGTCGAAGGTGAAAATCTCAGACGTTGACAGCACTGGTTTCGAGTATGCGATGAGGTGAGAGCCAACAATCGGACTCACGGAAAATTCGAAGAAATTATCCAGCGCAAGGACCGAGCCACCTGTAATCGCAACTCGATACATCTTGAACCCGGTTCCTGCGTCTGCACCGAAGATCACAAAGTTCCCGTCGGGAGTAAATTCCATATCCTGGACGAAGTCGTACGTTGTCGCAGAAAGGAGGGTGCCAGTACTCGTACTTAGCGTTGAGTTACCTTTATAAATCTTGTATTTATTGGTTGACGAGTTGAAGCTAGCAAATGCGAATTGGTCGGGTTTCGTTGGATTTGGCGCGACCGCAGAGATGTTTGTGGCATCGTATGTTGCGAGCGTCGAATTATTTGTCCCGTCATCCTTGATGGCTTTCAGAATGTTGTTTGAACCGCTGGTGATCGTATAAAGGATTTCGTTTGGCGGCAATGATCCGGCAGTCGTTCCTGTTGTCGCAGTAGTTGCCGACGTTGCGGATGTCGCCGATGTTGCCGACGTGGCCGACGTTGCGGATGTGGCAGATGTCGCTGAAGTGGCAGATGTTGCGGACGTGGCCGATGTAGCTGATGACGTTGTACCGCCACCAGGCCCTCCGCCACCGCATCCGATTATCAATGCCAGGAAGCCAACCCAAGCCAATGCTACTGCAGTCTTTCCACCAAATTTCATGTTCAATTTTCTCGCGAGCGACTTTCTACTGTACTTTGCTTTTCCTTATTTTGATCTATATGATTTAAAATAGAGCCATATAGTTCCGGTCTACGGCTCTCAAATACAGTTGTTTCATGTTTGCCGGGTATTGTCACATTTCTTTTGTTGCGACTTAACTCAAAGTCCAGGTCAGCAACAATAACTTGTTCATCTTGACCTGCGCTAGCCAAAACCTGCCCCATCGGATCAATAATTTTACTTTTTCCGATGAATTGAAACCCACGTTCGTTGCCAACCCGATTGCAAGTCACGACAAAGACTTTGTTTTCGGCAGCTCGAGCGACGGCTAAAACATCGGCGCTGATGTCTGCTCCCTTGGGCCAGTTCGTAGGAAGAAAAATGGCGTCTGCGCCCTTGAGAGCCAAAATCCGAGCTGCTTCAGGGAATCTCACGTCAAAGCAAATAAGGATGCCAATTTTGCCAAATTTGGTATCGAAGACCAGCAGATCATTTCCAACCAAAACGTGCCGATCGTAGCCAAGCTCGGGCAGGTGTGTTTTGCGATAAAACTGGGGTCGCAAGTTTGGTTGCATAAGGGCAGCGGTGTTGTAGTACTCGCCTCCCGTAAACTCAGCAAATCCAAAAATTGCGGTGACTCCAGTTGCATCAACCGTGGATTGAATGACTAAGAACTCGACGGAATTGAGTTCAACTCCAATTTCTGATCGTTGATCTGCCGATGCGATACAATAGCCCGCGATACAACATTCGGGAAATACGACAATATCGACCTGGTTAGACGCTTGCTTGCACAACTCTTCAGTGATCCGAGTTACATTCGAATCTTTGTCACCGTATTTCACATCCATTTGGACGCATGCGACCCGTGGCATCTTTAACTCAGGTTAAACAGGGTGGATTGCAATCACTTTGAACATTGAAAAATAGATCGTTTCAGTATCTTTTTTCAGTCGGACAAATTGGTTATCCGCTTGTTCGAGGACGCCTCGATGGAGAACAACCTGGGTTGCGTTTTCGATGTGGATGACAACTTTCTTGCCAATGATCTCGTTGATGATCATAGAATTCATGCAGATTACCTCTCCGTTCAAACTGTTCTTACGAAACTAACGAAATCCCTATGCTCTTGAGGTCGGTCGCCGCCTCGACGACTCTGGCTTTCATTCCCGCTTCACCTTTCTTCATAAATGCTCGTGGATCATACGACTTCTTATCGCCCATTTCCCCGTCAATTCGAAGCATCCCATCATAGTTCTTCATGACGTGGTCGACCACTGGCCGCGAGTAGTGATATTGGCAGTCGGTATCGACATTCATCTTGATGACGCCGTACGAAACTGCATCATGGATTTCGGAGAGCAAGCTGCCGCTGCCACCGTGGAACACGAGGTCAAGAATTTTGCCGTACTTGGCTTTCATCGCATCGTTTCCAGCCTTTAAGATCAGCGGGTCGAGCTTGACGTTTCCGGGCTTGTAAACGCCATGGACATTGCCAAACGTCGCCGCCAGGGTAAAGCGGCCGATTGCGTGGAGACAGTCATACACATAAAGCATGTCATCTGGGGTCGTATAAAGCTTTTCATGACCGACATGGGAATTGTCGATTCCATCTTCTTCGCCGCCAACGACTCCAGCTTCGACCTCGAGAATAATGCCAAGTGGGGCCATTGCCTTCAGTAGGTCCTGTGAAATGGCCATGTTTTCTTTGAGGCCAAGCTCAGATCCGTCGAACATGTGACCGTTAAATAACGGGGCCATTCCTTTGGAAACTCGGTCTTTGCTCTCTGCGATCAGCGGCCTAACGAACTTGTCAACCTTTTCGGGCACGCAGTGGTCAGTCGTGATGGCAACGTAGCAAGGTAAATCTTTAGCGACTCGGTGCGTGTATTCGGCCATTGCTATGGCGCCCTCCGACATGCTCTTGATTGGACCACTGGCGAATTCGGATCCACCTGTGCTGAATTGAACAATTCCGTCCGTTTTTGTTTCTGCAAATGCGGCCAAAGCTGCGTTCAATGTGGTGCTCGAGGTGACGTTGATCGAAGCTAAGGCATAGTCTCCTTTTTGGGCTGCATCAAGCATTCGGGCAAAAGTGGCTGCATCTGGTACCGGCATAATATCAATGGTATCTCATGCAGCAAGGAGCAAAATACGCATCACCAATCATTGTTCTGCTCGGAGTGTTATTTTTCCGGGGCAATTTGTCTCAATTCGTTTTGCCACTTCTCCTTGAAGTGCTGTCGATCAGTTCTTTTTTCCTGCTTTGTAAGCCGCTGCGCGAAAAACCTGGGGCATTTGGTCTTTTGATGTTTTGGCTCGCTCCGTTAGCCTTGCTGTGGTTGCTGAGTGAGCGGAAAGAAGGTCGAGGTTCTGAGCCGATTTCAATTACGGTGGAACTGATTCTGGCGGGAATAGGAACTGCGATCCTCCTGTCGGGAAATCGATTTGAAAAAGGCGACATGCGGCTGATTGGAGCGATTTTGTTGACATGGGCCGTCGCTTTCTTTAGTGGCGGATCGGGCGGAGCCGACCATATGACTTCCCTGTTTGGATTCCTACATTTAACTCAAGACCAGTTAGACATTTTGATCAAAATCATTCGCAAAGGAATCCATCTTTCCTTTTACGGAACTCTCACCTACTTTGTCGCTTCCTACTTGTTTCCCCAAATACCTTCACGCAAAACAGTTTATGGCTTCGCGGTCGCGTTGCCACTGCTCGTCGCAATATCAGACGAGTACCGCCAAAGCATGATGGCGAATCGTCAAGGAAGCCTCATGGACGTCTTTCTCGACATGTCGGCAACTTTCGTGGTGTTGATCGTGTTCTTATTGTTAGCTCGTAAGAAAAACGGCGCACTAGCGCCAATTGGGCAAAAGCATTAAGATAACGGAAGAGGACATGAAAGAGGCTCTCATTAAATCACTTGCCCTTGGAACTGCTGGAATGGTTCTTTGCTACGGTTGCCAATCTGGGGTTCCCAGTGCCGCCGGCCCAACAACCCCGCCAACTAGCGTGAGTAAGCCAGTTTTTGAGCATCCAAAGGAAGTCGATGACTACCTTGTGGCAGTTCGAAAATTTATGCTTGTCGCACCCCGTAATGGACGATTTGCTGAAACCAGAGTCGCAAATTTCCGGGATGGAATCAAACATGAAATTGGCGGTTATCAAGCCATGGATCAAATTGGAAAAGACAATGACTTCATGTCATTTGTGGTTGGGATAAGCCCTGAGATGTTTGTTTCCAAGGTCACTCATCCGGCTGGGCAACCGAACCATGGTCGCCAACCTTCTCAACTTGTTGAAATGATATCTGGCCCTGGTCATATCCGGGTTGGCGATATCCATTCGGTCATAAACCACGAGCCGCGAGGATTGGAAAGCACGATGCGAAAGGACGCAGTTGCCGTTATTGAAAAACTTCAACCGACCTTGGCGAAAGAGAAGAACGAGAACTTTGCTCAAGAAATG
Source organism: Armatimonadota bacterium (assembly GCA_025360125.1). GTDB lineage: Bacteria > Armatimonadota > Fimbriimonadia > Fimbriimonadales > Fimbriimonadaceae > Fimbriimonas. The sequence goes on from JANYCU010000023.1 coordinate 48,138, forward strand.
ACGGTGGCTAATAAACCCGCCTGGGTCATTGCAAAGTCTGTGGTTGCTCCCGATAAGTCATGTTATAGTTGCCATAGCAACGTGAAAGAAGGGGTGCCAATAGGCCATGTTGTCGCCGTTATCTGGAAATCCAGTCCAAAATCATAGGCATCCAAACAAAGCCAAAGGGTGTGGAATCTGTTACCACACCCTTTAGTCACTTCAACCTTGATTGATGCAGGCTAATTCTTTCAGCAAGAAGTCGATATTCATGAACGGGTCGCCGCCCGTTCGTTTCCATCGCACTTTCCCTTGCTTATCGATCAAGATCGTGGAGTGAAGCTCGATTTCCTCGAAGTCATCATACGATGAGAAATTTCGAGCATTTTCGTGGTTTGTATCGCTGAGGAATTTGATCTTCACTGGGGTCAACTTTACCGAGTCTTTGAGAGACTTTGGTGATGCACTGCAGACGCCGAGAACGACAGTATTTTGATCCTCAAATTCCTTCATCTTGTTGTTGATGGAATTCAATTGTCCAACACAGTGTACGCACGCTTCGCCAAGGAAGAACACAAGCACAATGTTCTTTCCGCGATAATCCTCCAGGTGGACTGGCTTTCCATTGATGTTCAGCACATCGAGCTTTGGAGCCGCGAATGGCACCCAGTTTCCAGGTCCAAATGACGCCAAACTTGTCGGGTCGTACACACGTTCGACCGCCGGAGTTTCGGCGATTGGCGTCATATTCAGTCCCAACTTTCGAACTTCATCCATCCATCGCAGGTTCGGATCCGCGTGTGACCAAACATAGGCCAATCGACCAGCGTAATGACTGGCATTGACTTGATCACCGTTAGCCGCATACGCTTGCGCCATTCCGGAAAGTGAGAAACCGTCATTTGGTTCGACTTTCAGGGACTTTTCATAGAATCCGATGGCGGCGGAATTGAATCCTTTCGCTCGGTAATGATCACCGAGAATCCGGGCAACTGGCCAGGCCTGAAATGGTGGATCGTTGGCGTACTTCCCACCTTTTCGGTTTTCCAGTTCCTGCACTTCGGCTCGAACAAAAGACCGTTGGGCTTCATCAGCTTTTCCTTCCTTTAATAACAAAAATCCCTCGGCGACTTCCGATTCAACGCTCTGATCCCCCGGTTTTGCGGTCGGGTCCTGAGCCGACGCCTTTGCGTCCAATTCCTTTAATGTTTTTAGGCGTGCTCGAGCCTCGGACAGTTTGCCTTTGCCCGTCAGAGCCATCGTCTCTGCAAACGCTCGTAGGCCATTTAACGGTTCAATCTTGTCGTCCCATTTGATGAAATTTGGAGCAAGAATCTGGTCCCATTTCTCAAATTTGATCGAATTTCGAACCAAAGCAGCCATGCCCTCCATAACTATTCTTCCGCCTTTCTCAAGGCTATTGAGTTCGGGGTCACGGGGTGCCGCCATCATATCGCGGGCTCCTTTCTCCGACGCTGCCGCCATTCCAAGCTGCTCTTGGATGTAGCAAAGGTAGTTCCGGTTGTGGGGGTAGTTCCAGGTTTCGAACGGCAACGCGAGCCGATCGTTCATGTATTTCAGCTCAGTGCGCGTCGCCGAATCCATCGAGATCGCCGCTTCGTTCCACATTCCGATTTTGCTGTAAATATGGCCAGGCATATGCAGCGCATGGCCAATGCCAGGAGCCGCCTTGCCGTACAGTTCGCACGCCTTAATCGCCTTGACCGATTCGCCGTCATCCCAGTTGTGGATGCTGGCATGCAGAGCTCCTGGATGCATTGGGTTCTTCGCGAGAACCTCCTGAATCAGTTTCTCATTCTCAGCTGGTGGAGTCTTGCCGATTCCGTACAGTGCTTCCAAGGCTTTGGCTTCGTTATCGTCCGGATACTTCTTGGCAATCTCCTTCATTTTTGCCGTCATCGTCTCAGAGCCGCCTTTGGCAACCGACGCTTGCAGAGCCGCAATATACATCTGCTCGTGTGGCGATGCTTTGCTACTTCGCTTGACCGCCTCCCGTAAGAAAGTTTTGTATCGGCCAAAGTCTTTGTCGTCATAGGTTGGTGCACCCAAAGAGAACCAAGTGAATCCGCAGTGCGCTAATCCCCAATACGCCATTGCACAGTTCGGATCGAGCTTAAGGCACCAGCGGAACGAACGCTCAGCTTCCTCGAACCAGAACGAGTGCAGCAATGCGTTGCCTTGGTTGAACCATTGTTGGACCTCTTTGTTCTTGGATGTGATCGGAAACGGTGCATCACCAACGCCAGGAATCAACCACGGCTTACGGCGCATGCCCGAGTCGAAAGCAGACCCGTGGGAGGAGTGGCCAGGTTCTTCGTCGGCAAAGGCAACAACCGGAAAAAGGACGAAAAGGAGGCAAATTAATCTGTTCTTCATTGAACCCACGACATCTTATCAGAAATGTCGCTAGCAATGAACGGTCTATCGAATTGCAAACATTCGAATGCCGTCGAGAGTTAGCATTTCGTCATAGCTCTCAATCGACTCGCAGAGGCCGTTAAACACTTTTCCAAGCCCTCCCGTTGCGATGACTTTGGGCGTTCCCTCTAGTTCGTTGGATATTCGGCCCACGAGGGCGTCAATGGCTCCCGCATAGCCAAACATCACACCCGATTGGATCGAGTGGGTCGTATGCTTCCCTATCGCGGTTTCTGGAGCGACGAGATCGATGGATGGCAGCTTCGCCGTCCGTGACACCAACGATTGCATCGAAGTGATTGGTCCAGCCAAGATTGCTCCGCCGACATAGACGCCATCCTTATCGATAACATCGAAAGTCGTGGCAGTGCCAAAATCGACGACGATGATTGGCGCTGGATATTGCGCTAAAGCGGCTATTGCGTTCGCGATTCGGTCGGCGCCGACCGCGTTTGGCGGGTTATAGTCAACTTTCACGCCATGGTTAGAATTACCCGTCAAGAACAAAACCTCGCAATCAAAGTATTTCTGACCGAGCAAGCCAAGGATTTGGTTGATTCCGGGTACTACGCTCGCGCAGGCGATCTGCGTAACGGGACCAGAAATCCCTGCCACCGACATCAGTTGGATCAACCACGCCGCCAACTCGTCCTCGGTCGTCTCGACGTCGGTCTGGTGTCGCCATGTCGCAAGCCACTCCTTTCCGTCGTGGATTCCGAACACCGTATGGCTGTTTCCGACATCAATCGCAAGGAGCATGGGTTAATTTCCTATCTGTGAATTGCACTAATCGCCCAGCGCATGGGTTAAATCTACCCGGCTGTAAATCTTCCCGCCAGCTTCCTTGGTGATTGCGCCGACCACGCTTGCGGCAACAAGGTCGCGAAGATCGTAAGTGTCAGCTTCGACCATGACCCGCACAATCGGCTGGGTCCCGCTGGCGCGAACGTTGATTCGGCCATGTCCGACCAAGTCTTTGGTGGCGTGTTCGAGGGCGGACTGAACCAGTTCCCCGTCGTTCCAGGTGGATCGGTCGGCGACTTCCATATTCACGAGAATCTGTGGCCACGATTCGTAATCCTCATAGATCGATGCCGCGTCTCGGCCCGACTCCTTCATGACTCGAAGGACTTCGAGCATAGTGACTAAGCCGTCGCCAGTTGGACCGTGCTTCGGAAAGACGATGTGTCCGCTTTGTTCACCGCCGATTTGGGCTCCCAACTCGGTGAGCTTCTGCGAAACGTATTTGTCTCCTACCGGAGTTCGCACTAAATCAATGCCACGCGAGGCGACAAAATGCTCGAATCCGCCATTGCTCATCACGGTTCCGACGACCTTCTTTGGGTCGAGGCGTCCCATCGCAAGCTCGTGAGCGGCCCACATTCCGATGGTTCGATCACCATTGATGAGACGACCTTTATTGTCGGAAAAAACCGCGCGGTCGGCATCGCCGTCGAACGCGACGCCAATGGCCGCACCCGTCGATTGGGTCAAGGCTTGAATCGTATCCGGTTTGGTGGCTCCACCAAATTCGTTAATGTTGACTCCGTCGGGATTGTCGCCCGTGACGAACGTCTCTGCTCCTAGCCGTCGTAAAATCTCGGGTGCAAGTCCGTAAGCCGCGCCGTTGGCTCCATCGACCGCCACCGCCATTCCGTGCAATCCGCCGGGAATGATGGTCTGCAAATATGCCAAATACGGCTCAAAAAGGGTTGGATCTTGCTCGAGGGAGCCGACGTCGCCTCCTGTTGGTCTAACCGATTCGTCCGACATGAGTCCCTCGATGATGAGTTCCACCTCATCGGAAAGCTTGTGCCCATTGTGCCCAACCAGCTTGATTCCGTTATCGGGAAAAGGATTGTGCGACGCGCTGATGATGACACCGAGGCCGAAATCGCCTGTGCGGGCGACAAACGAAACGGTTGGCGTCGGCGCAACACCGAGCGACACCACGTCCACTCCGGCCGAATTAAACCCAGCCGAAAGTGCCATGCCCAGCATTGGTCCGCTCTTTCGGGTGTCTCGTCCAACTACGATGCGCGGAACCCCGCCCGATTCGCGCAGCCAGAGTCCGGCGGCGCGGCCGAGCGACATCGCCAGCTCAGGCGTCAGAATTTTGTTCGCAACTCCGCGGATGCCGTCGGTGCCGAAATGCTTTTTTTTGCTCATGATTACTTCGCGACACGGACTTTCGAGTGGCGGATGACTTTGTCGCCCATTTTGTAACCCGGCTCGACTTCTTCGAGCACGGTTTCGGAAGCGTGATCGGGAGAGTCCACCGTGCCGATTGCCTCGTGCAGGTCCGAGTCGTATGGCTGACCGACCGCGTTGATCTTGGTGATGCCTTGGGCCTCGATGATGAAGCGAAACTGCTTTTCGGTGGCGCGTACGCCAGAAATCAACGATTCCATCGGTGCGCCTTTCTCGGCGGCAGCGACGGTGCGCTCGAAGTTGTCCATGACCGGAAGGAGGGTCATGATGAGCGATTCGGTCGCATATTGGCGAATCAGTCCTTGCTCTTGCTGGGTTCGCTTTCGGAAGTTTTGAAAGTCGGCCATGGTGCGAAGAAGTTGATCGTGAATCTGGGCTTTCTCTTCGTTTAACTTCGAAACTTCGTTATCAAGAGTGTTTAGGTCGCTTTCTACTTGCTCGGCGGTCACATCGTTTTCTACGCCAGCATTTTCCGGACTATTTTGATCTTGAAGTGGAGTCTCAGGCTCATTCATTGTTAATTGTATTTTACCAGTGCAAGTGAAGGCGTGAGTACGAGAAAGAAATTTGGGAGCTTCGCCGCCACCTTTACTTCCGATAGACCACAAGGTAGTCGTAGCCTCGCGACAATGAGTCTTCGCGGATATCGATCACCGCTTGCACGCCCGATTTCGGACCGAGAATAACCGAGAATCCGGTTTTCGCGTCGCCGACGACCTTCGTGTCGCTCCACTGATGAAAACGAGCGCAGGCGAGAAGCAAAGCCTTGTACTTGCCATCGACTTTGATTGCCGCGTAAGGACTGTTTGCCGGAGCGAACATCGTGATGCGACTCGCGTTGGGCGTTGGACCCGCCTTGGTTAGCAAAGCATAGCCTCGTTTCTTGGCGTCGTCGCGGATGGCTGCTCGGGCGCGGACCGCGTTGGCCGCCGAAGTCACAAACCCGCTCGACTTCCCTTCTTCGAATTTGCCGTACGAAAGGCCGTGCTTGTCGAGGATGGTTCCGATTCTGGCCACGTCGATGGTGGCGACGGTCGCCACGCAAATCAGTTTGTCCTTGTTTGCGTCGATGGGCTTTGACATTGCCAAGTTCGACTGCCGCACGGCCTCGTGCCGGGCGATTGCTTCTTGGTTACCGGACGAACAACCGGCGGCAACAACCGCCAACCCGAGAAACCAAATTCGCCATGCACGCATTGGAAGCATTGTATCGCGTAACCGTGGGGTTGATCGAAAGATTCCTCTTAATTCCGGGAGATTGAATATCACGGTTAACTTCCAGCGTCGCAGGTGTCGCTAACGAGCGACATGGGGCCGCGCTCCGCGTCGAGCTGGTGTTGCATGGCACTGTTTACGATCGCTCCGAAGCCGAGAGAAAGTAGTGAAAGAAGACAGGTAAAACAATCGAGTGCCGGATAAGCCCATCAAGTACAAACGGCGAAAAGCATGGAACTACTCGGGCGATTCCCACTTCCTTACGTCTTCGACTCCATATCGTCGCAAATACTAGCTCGACGACCGAATTTGTCAGGCTCTTGCCGAACGCATCAATAAGGCAGCGAAAACGCACAACTTCATCGTTCTGGCCTATGTCTTTATGCCGGACCACGTTCATTTACTAATCCATCCGATGAACGAGGTCTATGACATGGCGAAAATTCTTCAGGCGATCAAACAAGGGCCGTCCAGAACCGCAACGAACCGCAAATGGATTCCCAGTGCCTTGTGGGAGGAAGGAGGCGGTCACGATTCAAACCTTACTAATTCCAAAGAAAGGCGACACTGCATTAGTTACATACACTTCAATCCCGTTCGAAAAGACCTGGTGGCTGAGCCTTGGGAGTCGGCGAACTGGTACGTCAACGATATCGAAGGTGACGTCGAATGTCACTCGATGAGTGAGTTCTTCGAGTCTTAACAGGTTCTCTATATTTCAAGTCAAGTGAGTGACAGTGTGAGCTCAGGGGTGCTACCAGGCATTGAAGATTGTCCACTGCTTACTCTCAGCTGCGCAGCGGTCGTAAACAGTGCCACAGAAATTCCCTCTTTTTTACAATGTTAACCTCGCCCATAGGAGTGTAACGAAGATCCCGTTGCGGGACGAAAGTGGCTCGCCTAATTGAAGGGAATTTATTCAAATCATGTACATCTGCAAACAAAACGAATCTGCAAATGGTATCGTTTCGTCTAGTAGTAAATGAAGCTCAAGTACATCGACTTATTTTGCGGTATCGGAGGATTTCATCTGGCAGCCAACCAAATTGCCAAGGATCGGGGTGTGCGCATGGAATGTGTTTTTGCCTCTGATATTGACAAATCGTGCCAGCTCGCATATGAGTCAAATTTTGGCCTTGTCGTGGATGGGGATATCACGAAAATTGAAGCCGAGTCTATCCCTAGTCACGATATCTTATTTGCAGGCTTTCCCTGCCAGCCGTTTAGCATCATTGGTGGCATGAGAGGTTTTGAGGATACACGCGGCACTCTATTCTTCGATATTGCTCGAATAATAGCTGAACATAATCCCCGTGCTTTTATTCTGGAGAATGTAAAAATGCTCGTCGGTCACAAAAATGGCCAGACAATGGGGCGCATAATCGAAACACTTCATGAGCTTGGTTACCAAGTCACATACCGTGTTCTTAATGCCCTTGAATTTGGTGTTCCGCAGAAAAGAGAACGAGTCATGATCGTCGGCTTTAAGGACCCGACTGATTTCTTATGGCCCCATGGCGGTATACCAATGAGACCGTTGAAGGAGATATTGGAGCCTGAAGTGGACGTGAAATATCTGGCTTCTGACCGTATTCGGAACTCTCGACAAGCGTGGCATGAAAAAGATGTGGAGCCAACCATTTGGCATGAAAACAAGAGCGGCAATGTCAGCAAATACCCCTTTTCTTGTGCATTGAGAGCCGGAGCTAGTTACAATTACTTGCTGGTAGACGGAGAAAGAAGGTTAACAGAAAGAGAAATGCTGCGCCTCCAAGGTTTTCCCGAGAGTTTCAAAATCGTATGTAACTATGGTGACACCCGACGGCAGGCTGGCAATTCGGTTGCTGTACCCATGATTGCCGCTGTGCTCGATCGGGTGATAGATAGCCTGAAATTAGGAGCACCAGAATATCAAGCTGAGAAAGTAGGTCAATATGAAATGGTGATGGAGAAGCATCGTTGAATCCTCGACTTAGAAGCGTTGTCAAAGTTCCTGCACCATATCCTCTGAATGAATTCACCAATCAAATTTTGATCTCAATTGCGCAACAACTAGTAGCAGCCCGATTCGCAAGGAGACTCACTGATTTTATTGGCGAGGAATGGGAGAGGGCCTTTGCGCATGCGATCGGAGCTGAATGGCATCCGTCAAATGTGGGCTTAGATGACGTCCAACTTCAGAATTGCTGTTGGGGTGCAAAAACAGTCAAGGCGACCAAGCCCTTTACACAACCATCAGTACGACTTATTAGCGGTCGGAACAGTCCTGCGTTCTCATTTGGGGATGCAAATGTTAAGGAAATTTCACCAGCTGAGCTCGGTGAAAAGATTCTTTCGATCTGGAATGAGCGTGTCGGTTCAGTTCGCGCTAAATTTAACCACGTGAGGACTGTTGTGCTGCTAAAGGGACCCGACCTGTTGAGTGCCGCTGTATTTGAAACCGACACTATCCTCTATCAAGCTGATGCATACAATTGGTTGTGGAATAAGAATGGAAACTTAGTTGGGACCGATGAACATGGTGCGAACCACTTTACTTGGCAACCTCACGGATCGCAATTCACAATTCACGAGAAAGTCCCAGCAAAACGACACAAGATCGCCATTTCGCCGCCAGAAAATCTCAGGGACGTTTCGACCCAAGAACTTTTGGAGTTGATTTCGTTTGACTCTAGCTGGATCAAAATAAGTTAAGGGAATCCGTTGTGGCGAGCCGCTTCGTGGGCTGGGTTATCTTGCGTGGCACTTGCTCCGACCTCTGCGTCGAACGAAGTGACGCTGGGAGAAGCCAGTGGATTAGTCGTTTCATCGCCGTTGGAACGGTGTTATAATCCGGAAATGATTATATTGTCGAGCCTAATTGCCTTAACCATGACTGAACCTAGTTTCGTAAAGGATTACGCGGGTTTATGGACCGACGCAAACGGAAATTTGTTGGCCGTCCAGCGAGGAATCGGGATCAGCTTCATCCAAGATGAATATTGTTTTGTTGTTGACAAAATCAACATAAACGCAAATGGTGCGTTCTATTGCCGATGGTTTGGAAGAAAGCCAGTTATGAGATCTTCGACTACTGCCATTACGGCAACTTTTTTCGACCCTGACGCTCCAGAAAGTTCACCTAAGACAGGTGAAGGATTAATTACCCCTGGAACGCCAAATGGCCGAGGACAAATCCATAATTTCCAACTCGATTTTCGGAGTTTTAGCGGTTCGAGCATGATTTATGGCGGGTTTGGTTACATATGTCCGACTACGAATGTGACTATGGCCGGCACCTTTGGTGGAGAGATTATGAAAATCTCGCTTGATGAAAAGGCAGCCAAAGGAGATGCGGCTAAGGATGAAGTTCACGAATACAGTGGAACCATCGAGATAAATGCTTTGAAAGGTATCGTCAAAGCAACCAGTCGGTTTTTGGCCGGTCAGGGAGAAATTATTAACCCAGTCACGAACGCCGTTGTTGGTAATATTTCGATGGCTTGGTGTCCGAGTAAGAAGTTTGTTTCTCAAATGATGAACTCTGAAGATTATCGAACGGACAACTTACGTTTGTATGTGTATTTGAAAGACAAGACATTTCCAAATGGAGCTTTTCGTGACCTAAAGCGAAATCCCGACTAAATTTGACGTTCGACGGGTTACTGAGTGAATGGGAACAAGCCACTTTCGTGGGTGGGTTATCTTGAGTGGCACTTGGTCCAACCACGGTTGAACTGAAAAATACGAGGGACGAGTGGATCGAAGTGACGCTGGAATAAGCCAGTCAATTCCATGCTAGAATTCGATATGACTGCGACCTTATTGGCTCTTGCCGTGCTCGGGCTTCAGCAACCAAAGACACAAACCGACCGTGAACTTGAGCGATTTAAGGGAATAAAGAAAATTTACTCACTTGGAGCTTATATTACTGGCCCCAGGAGTTTAGATTCAAAAGGAACTGAAGAGCGTCTCAAGAATATTCTCGAATTAAAGTTAAGATCGGTCAAAATTAAGGTCGGCGACAATGAAGACAAGGCAACGATCGATTCGCCAATGATGTATTTCAAAGTGGATGTCAAAGATTTCAACGGGACAGTTGGTCTGGCGCAGGTCGAACTCAAAGTGGAAGAAAATGCAATTTTAATGAGATCGGACTTAACTAAGCATCCAATCGTTGCAATGGCAATAACATATGAACGACTAAAACCAATAATGGTTCATGCAAACAGTTTTGAACAAGATGTAGCTCAAGCCGCTGAAGGATTCATGGACGAATTCAATAATATCTACTTGCGGGCAAATGAAAATTGATGTTACGTCGAGTCACTTAGTGAGAGGGGGTCTTTCCGGGTGGTCCCGATTCGGCAAAGCCTCTCGGGATGCCGCTGAGACGGCACACGCTCAGGCCTTCTTCGCCAGATAGTAATAGTTCTCGCCTTCGTCGACCATGGTTCCGACCAGTTCAAGGCCATCCGCTCGAAGCAAATTCTCGTACGCCGCCTGCCCCAGCGAGCATGATTCGTAGCCCGTCATCTCGTCTCGCCAGCGGCAAGCGTCCCGAGGGGAGGTGAACAGAAAGCTTCCGCCCGAATTCAGCGCCTGGGCGACTTTGGCGATCAGGTTCAGTTGCCCCGACTCGCTGAGGAGGAACATGAGGCCCACCGAGACAACCGCATCGAACGTGCGGTCGAAGAACCAGGAATCCTCGACCGTGTTGCACTCCACGGTTGCGGTCGGGAACCGATGCCGAAAATCATCGACCAGAGATTCGGAGGCGTCGACGCCGTAGAGCGTGAATCCCATCTGAATGAGGGTTTCGGAAAATGGGGACGCCATTCCCGCATCCGATGTCGAGGATGGCAGTGCCGGGAGTCAGCGATTTGGCCCACTCGCGAACGGTGCCAGCCCCAATGTGTGCCGAGCGAGTTTGGGTGTAGGCGTGAGCGATCGCCTCGTAGCCGTTCGACTTGTCCGTCTTCATCGGTTTGATTTTACATGGGAGGGGTGGGAAGTAAAGTCGGATTTTAAGAAGGAGACATCGAAGCAGGCTTCGAAGGCCAAAGCCCTCGCAGGCTTCTGGGAACTCCGCAACTCTTCCTCTGCCCACGCAACAATTGGAAGACATCGAAGCAGGCTTCGAAGGCCAAAGCGCTCGCAGGCGAGCGCACTCCAAAAATCGCTTCGCGATCAAAGACTATCCGGGCGGGGACGCCCAGTCTCCCAATCAATAAATCGACCTCATTCGCCAGGCCCGCACGTCGACTTTTGCATCGTCCCCAAGACCGATCAACTGAATCCGATCACTTCCCTTCGCGGCAACGTGCGACGCGACGACCGCCTGTCGATCATTCGCGAACACCTCGACCACATTCTTGTCGATGAACACGCGCAGCGACAGCGGCTCGCCGGGTTTGAGGTCGAAAGGGGCGATCACATTGCCGACCCGCAGCACATGCTCACCGGGAACGACGGTGATCGGCAACCCGGAATTCCCCGCCGCGTCGCAATGCACCTGCAGGCCGAACTCCTTCGCCGCCGTTGGCGAGAAGCGCACCTGAAGTTCCAACGCGTCACCCTGAATCGTTCGTAGCATCACTGGCTGGCCCGAAACAGCGTTCAATAAAATCTCGTGTCGAGGTTCGGTGCGCAACGATTCAAGTTCACGCAACGGCTTAATTCGCAAAACCCCATCGGCGGGTAGCGAAAGCTCGCGAGGAAGAGACTGGATCCCCGTCTGCGGAGTGCCAAAGTTGCACCACGCCCACATCACCCGGCGTCCGTCGGGGGTAAGCACACTTTCGGGAGCGAAGAAATCCCACCCGTGCCAGTTCATTCGGGCGTGAAAGTCGGGAGTGAATTTCTCCGCTTTCCAGTCGCCCAAGTAGTAGCGACAGCCGAGCGTGTGGCTGATGCAGAGCAGCATCCATCGGTTGCCGATGCGGAAGAAATTGGGGCAAGAAATGTCCTCGGTCGGCTGAACCCCGGGCATATCGTGAGTCAAAAAGTCGCCCAGGTAATCCCAATTTTTGAGGTTGCTGGACCGGAAGAGGGTTGCGGGTTTTCCGCTACCAGGAATTCCGCCCGAAAGGGCGTAATAGTTACCGCTATCGATCCATGCATCGGGGTCCCAATTCGCGATCCGGCTGGCGTCTTGGCCGGGTTTGATGGTTGGGATAAGGGGCGTCGGTTTCGACCATTTATCCAGATTGTCATCCAGAGCCACCGAAATTTGGTTTCGGCCCGAGCCTTGGCCATGGTAGATGATGGCGGGGCGGCCTTCCTTGGTATAGAATCCGGTGCCGCTGAACATTCCGTGGCCCGTGGTCAGGGGCATCAGGGTGGTTCGGTGCCACCGCCAGTGGACCATGTCGGTGCTGCTGACGTGGGCGAACGCGAACCCATTGCCGCTGTTGTAGATGTAGTGCAAGTGGTAACGGCCATGCCAAAAAAAGGCGCAATTGGGGTCGCCCGGCATCGCTTCGCCGGGGCCGGGGTGGGCCAGGTGGAAGGTCAGCCAGTTGGCGGGGACTGTCTTTGGTCGGGTGGGCGTCTCGTATTCGACCGGGACAGTGATCCCGGTGCTGGCGGTGAACTCACCGCTGATGCCATCGAGGATGAGCGCGCCATCAACGATTTTGGCTTGGTTTTTTAATTCGGGGAAGCGAAACCTGCCCATTAAATCTTTGGCGGATCCGTTCTCAAAATTCCACCAAGCCCACGGTTTGATAACTGATTGCTTGTTTGGTTTGAGGCTCGTGATTTGGTCGGGAGTGAGGGCTTGAGCGTAAATTCGGGCGTCGTCAATCGCTCCGGCGAAGTGGGCGTTGTCCTGGGCGGCGGGGTGCCGCAGGCCGATATTGATTCGGCTGGCGATTCCGAACGGCTGCTGCTCGGTTCTATAGATATAGCTGTCATTGATGACGCCATTTCGGTAGATGGTGACGGTCTTTCCTTGGTAGGTGATGGCGATTTGGATGAAGCCTTTATTGGCCGCTGTTTTGTCGTATCTAGATTCCAGTTGGATTGAGTCTTGGAGCAGGTTCGATCGTCGGTAAAAATCGCTCCCCGCCATCCACCGTTGGGGCACCAGTTCGCCGAAAACGATGCCGTCGAAGTGGTCGCGGCCGTCGTCGATAGTGAGCGCGCTTCCCCCTCGCTGGGTCACGTTTGCTGGCTTCACCCAAACGACCAAAGTCTTGTCGAGCAAGGGCTGGTTCGGCTTTTGGGTGAGAAGGACGGCGACAAGCGGAAAAATCATAGTGCGGCTAGTCGGATTATAACGCTACGGGAGTGCGAAGTGCGAAGCGCGAGGTGCGAGGTGCGATGTGCGAAGTGCAAAGTGCGAAGTGCAAAGTGCAAAGTGCAAAGTGCAAAGTGCGAAGTACCTGGATATCCAGTTTCTTGTCGTTCCCTTCAATTTGTTAGATACCGAGTAACCAACGCTCCTCACCCCGGGGGAGGTGTCGCATCGGTCATTCAATTTGAGATGAGCCCTCATATTAAGACACTCTCTTTTGAAGGTGTTCGGCGATTAGCCCTTCAAATTGTCTTGGGGAAGTGTTCCCGAGTGACGAGTGGTCTCTTGAACTGTTGTATTCCTCGATATAGTTTGTAACAGCG